>JAJLKZ010000014.1:0-324354 GCA_033838465.1 Chromatiaceae bacterium | reverse complement strand
TGGCTTTACACCAGATTGCAAAAAAGTGGACAATGCCACTGCGAGATTGGAAGCCTGCCATGACGCAGTTTATGATCATGTACGGTGACCGAGTATCGTTATGATAAACAGCCACTTACACAGAAGATTTTATAGTCTCGTGATCAGCGGTTTGTCTGAAACAGTTTGAAGAGCTTTAAGCCATTACTAATTTGTGCAGCGTTGTTTCCGGCTGGCTTAAACTGCCTAGCCGGGGAAAGATTCTCCCCTGCCAGGCTTGTCGATGTGGAAATTATTAGAAGATAAGCGCAAGTTTCAGAAATCAATGACTCTGACCCTTTTGATTTCTATCTTTGTGAAATGTCGAGCGGACCAACTTATTATGCTGTTGCATAAAATACTCTATCCCGAGATCACCAGTTTTTCCGACTTTTTGCCAAAAAGCATGATTAGATGATAATACTTTTAAAGCAAAATCAAACATTCTGTCTTTGTCTGCAATCAATGATGGAGCCCCATTCGGAATAACGGGTTTTTCGTAAGCAGAAATGCTAAAGCTCTCAATATATTGGTCCATAACCAATTTAATTTTATGAGAATCACGCTCACAATCTTTCACGTATTCGAAGAAATCTTTAAATGTTTTACCTGTCTCGCTCAAAATGCAGTTGAGAATTTCATACTGCTCTACAGTCATAAAATGGATATTACTAAAAAGTATTTTATTCTCTGCAAGATTTATCAGCTCCTGATTTAAATCATCGCTGATAAAGCTTAAAATCCTGTCGCCAGTACCAAGAAAGAAATCCTGATTAGTTACAACTAATCCATATCTGTTATCTAAGCTTCTTATTTCTTTATGATTGTGAGTAATTAGCACATCAATTGTATCAATGATCTGCCGAATTGCTTTCAAATGTTGCCCTTTAATCCGACGGGAAATGTCATGCCTTGTTACTGCTGACAATATTGGATTTGTGGGGTCAACTCCCTTAGCATCAAGAAATACATTAAAATCCTCACTTAATAGCAAGAAGTCTACAACCTTTCTATTTTCAGCGGATTTCTCCTTGTAAAAGGATTTCAGTTCACTTTCTCGTAACGAAGCTACGTTAAATTCTTCATGGATTTCGTTTAAATACTCTTCAAAACATTTTGTAAAAAGGGTTCTATTTTGCTCATCCTCTCGGATAAATCGTCGAATGATGCACTCAGAAATCCCTATCATGACGACTGTGGGATGTATAACTAATAACCCGGATTCCATAAGAAGGAATGGTGTTTCCAAAAATAAAGACTCCCTAAAATATTCTTTTTTAGGTACTTCTCTATCAATATCTTTCTCAGCTTTATTCACAAGATCTGATACAGTACTAGCTAATATATTTATCGTATTTGCCACATCACTGAGTTTGTAATATGGCATTATGCACTCAACAAAAAACGAGAAGTTAAAAAACTTGGTCTTTTCATTCATACTATAAATGCAAATAATGAATGTTATTTCGTAAAAGGTTTCCAGATTTAAGCGGTATCTTCCAAAAAAACACTTCTCAAACAACGCGCTATTTTCCTTATCTGCACTAATAATTTTTTTCATTCTTAGGAAAAAATAAGCCATCCGTTTGGCGCTTCTCTGAAATATAACTTGTGGAGCAAGTAAAGCTCTTATTTGTACAGAAATTGGCGAACTCTCCGAATCAACTGCTATGTGCTGCGTTCGCCAAATATTATTCAAAATGTTATGAACATCTTTCTGTGTCGCATTATATTTTCCTGAACTAGGATGCAGCTCTAACACCCAATCAATAGCCAAAAGTACAACCCAAGGTGCAGATATTTCGCCCTTGCGTTTCATTTCTGGTGTCTGTTGGAGATACTTAATTAACTCGCCAATTAATGAGGCGGTTTCAAAGTTCGAAATTTGTTTTCTAATATGCTTAGCCGCGTTATCAAAAGTAGCCATTTCCACATTTAACCCTTTGGATGTTAGTAACATTCTGCCAGTTTAGGTTAGCACTCTACCAACGAACTTCTGATTTCTTACTGATATTGCCGATTTTCGGCTGTTTTTTGAGCTAACCGACTGTTTTAATGTAAATAAATTGATAATAACTCAAGTATTTGCGCTTTTGCTGTCCCTTCGTCCCCCTGCTCTTCCAATCAGCGTTTTGATACAAAAATCTCCCCATAGATTGCACTGTTATGCGTTTTTAGCCGTATTAGCCGTAACCTTATCAACGATTAAAGGATCTCCTGTGAACGCATTACTCCACCGTGTTTGGCTGCCACTATTTACTGTGCTGCTAACCGCTGGCTGCTCTGTGCTTGGCGATAACGGCGTTGAAAGTGCGCCTTACACCTTAGTTAAAGCCGATGTCAGCCAAAACATTGAAGTGCGTAACTACGACAGCATGATTCTGGTGTCTACCGATATGGCAGGCGATGGCCGCAATAGCGCCTTTAGGAAGCTATTTCGTTATATCGATGGCGAAAATGAAGCGTCGGCTGCTATTGCCATGACAGCGCCGGTGATAATGGATAACACCGGCAAAAGCCAAAAAATAGCCATGACAGCGCCGGTTTTTATGAATAACCGCCCGGGTGGGTCGATGATGTCTTTTGTGATGCCAAAAGAGTTTACCCTGCAAACCACGCCTAAACCGACTAACCCCGATTTAGTGGTAACAGAAGTTAAGAATTACAAAGTCGCTGCTATTCAGTTTAGTGGCACACTAAGTCGCAGCAACGTGGCAAAACACACCTCGCTATTACAAGAGTGGATAACCGCTAATGGCTACACCGCCATCGGTGGGCCGGTTGAAGCCGGTTACAACGGCCCCCTGACGCTGCCCATGCTAAGGCGCAATGAAGTGCTGATTGAAATTGATTAGCACCAGCGCCAGCCAATAAAGAAACCGTCTTTATTACTGTGCGACCTTTGTCTTATGTTGCTATACCGCCGATAAGCCTATGCTTTTGTCCATGACAACATCCGTTAGCAGGCTTCGCACAGGCTGTTCGCCTGACGCCCTGCACCACACCGTTTTAGCTGGGAGACGTTATGTTTAAAGGCGTATTAATTGAAAAAGACGAGCAAGGCTATCGTGCTGCGCTTAAAGACCTAGACGACAGCGTGCTGATGGATGGCGATACGCTGATAAAAGTGGCCTATAGCACGCTGAATTACAAAGATGCACTGGCCATTAGCGGTAAAGCACCGGTGGTACGCAAATTCCCGCTGATCCCGGGTATTGATTTAGCTGGTACGGTAATCAGCTGCAGCTCGGGTAAATTTAAAACCGGTGACGAAGTACTGCTAAACGGCTTTGGTGTCGGTGAAGTGCACTGCGGCGGCCTGGCGCAACAAGCCCGACTGAACAGCGACTGGTTAATTGCCCTACCCAAGGGTTTATCGGCCAAACAAGCGATGGCGATTGGCACCGCCGGTTACACTGCGATGCTGTGCGTCATGGCACTGCAAAAGCATGGTGTAACACCAGACTCAGGTGAGATTTTAGTGACTGGTGCCAATGGCGGCGTGGGTAGCTACGCTATCGCCATACTGGCCAAACTGGGCTACAGCGTTGTTGCCGCCACTGGCCGGGTTGACGAGGCCGACTACTTAAAAACTCTTGGTGCCAGCGACATTCTTGACCGCCACACGCTGTCTGAACCCGGTAAGCCGCTGGCGAAAGAGCGCTGGGCCGGCGTGGTCGACTCTGTCGGCAGCCATACTTTGGTGAATGCCTGTGCCAGCACCAAATACGGCGGCGTGGTGGCGGCTTGTGGCCTGGCCCAGGGCATGGACTTACCCGGCACTGTCGCGCCCTTTATCCTGCGCGGCGTAACCTTAGCCGGCATCGACAGCGTAATGCGCCCACTTAAAGACCGTATTGACGCCTGGGACAAATTAGCAGAAGTGTTAGACGCCAGTACGTTTGAAAACGTGGCCAATGAGATAGGCTTAGCGCAGGTGTGTGACACCGCACAGCGCTTACTCGATGGTAAAGTGCGCGGGCGTGTCGTCGTGAACGTGAACCAGTTTTAAGCTTCGATGCATGAAAAGGCGCTTATTGCGGTTTTCGCCAAAGCGCCTTAATTCCCACCTATTAGCGCAAAGCCACTTTAGATTGCGTTCGCCTTACACACATCCCCAAACAATAACTCGCTAAATTTTAAACCGGCCAACAATACTGTCTAGGCGGGTCGTCATCTTATGCACGGTTTGCGTGGCCTGCATGGCGCCGGACACATTTTCCATCGATGACGTGGCTAACTCATCAACCGTGGTGGTATTTTTATTTATCTCTTCCGAGACATAAGACTGCTCTTCCACCGCGGTGGCAATCTGATAATTCATATCTTTAATTTCGCTGGCAGAGGTTTTTACCGAATCGATGGAGGCGGAGGTGGTGCGGGTTAAATCCACGCCTAATTTGGCTTTCTCACGGCTGTCGCTGACGATGCTAACCGCTTCGGTTACGCGCTTTTGCAAGCTGGCAATCATAGCGTTTATTTCTTCGGTAGAGGCCTGAGTGCGACTGGCCAGGGTTCGTACCTCGTCGGCAACCACGGCGAAGCCACGCCCCTGATCACCAGCCCGCGCCGCTTCAATTGCCGCATTTAATGCCAGTAAATTGGTTTGCTCTGCAATACTTTTTATCACATCGATAACTTTACCGATGTTGCCGCTTTCATCGTTTACCTTGGAAATCACCTCACTGGCCTGAATGATAGAGGCATCCAGTTGCTCAATGGCAGTGGTGGTATTTGTCAGTAACTTTTTGCTCTCGGTCGCTTCAGCCTCTACTTTGTCGGCCGCGCGGGCTGCGCTGTTACTGTTTTTCGACACATCGTGAATAGTGGTAGTCATCTCGGTAATCGCTGTCGCCACCGAAGTGATTTCATCGCGCTGCTTAGCGGTATGTTCGGTAATGGTATTCATCATCGCCGTCACATCTTTAGTGGCGTGGCTAAGTTCTGTGCTTGAATCCCTCACCTGACTAATCGACTGTCGTACTTTTTCGGCAAACTCATTAAATGCCAGAGCTAATTGCGTGAATTCATTATTACCTTCCACTGCCAAACGTTGCGTTAAATCACCCTCACCCCGAGCAATCTCACGCATGGCATTTACTGCGCTGCAAAGCGGCGTAGTAATAAGCTTCGCCAGCACAAACGCCAGGCCAATACCCGCTAACACTAACACCAGGCCGATAGCAGAAATAAAGGTCTTCGTTGCACTAATGCTTTGCACATAAGCTGAGCGATCCATCGCCAGTTCAATTACACCGATAGTGGTATTGTTGTAGTCGGTGAGCTTGCCGGCGTAGAGGGCAAAATTATCGCCCTTCAATTTAGTGGTAGTGGTCACGGTTTGGCTAAGCGCCTGCCTTAACTGGGTGCTATCTAGTACGGCAAGGGCTGAATTAGTGGTAGCCAATAATTTAAAACTACTGCCATCGTAAGCATGCACAGTGACATCGATACCGTATTTGTCTTTTATGATGTTTAAAAACGCCTCATCCAGAGACATACCAAACTCGATACTGCCGACATGGCGCCCCTGATAAGCGATAGGCGCTAAACCACGAATAGCAAAGCCCGACACACCTTTCTCAATGCCTGAAACGTAGTTTTTATTGTTATTCACATCCAGCACGGTTTGCCGGAAACCACTTAAATCATCGCCATATTTTGCTGTGTCGTTTAGCCGCAAAAATGAGGTTGCCGGAGGGAGATGAAACTGACCTTGCTTTACACCAAAGCTGTCTTTGGCACTGCGAAAAAATGGCAAGGTCAGCTCTTGCAGACCAGCCCGGTCTTGCTCGGCAAAACGGGCCTGTATTAAGGGGGACTTGGCAAAGCTTTCTGATAACGCAGTAGCCAGACGCCCTTCTGAGGCAATTTCTGACAATACTGCGTTATACAATTGACCAAGTTCGCGTAGTTCAGCAGTTTTTGACATTTTTTGCAGGGCATTAAGTGATGAATAGGCCAGCACGCCGGTAATTAACAGCACCAGAATGGTCACTATGCTGATCAGGACATTCGTCATCTTAAACTGCTGCAACACATTAAGTAGTTTCATCATGCATCCCGTTAGTAAATACAACTTTTGTTTGGCAAGACACATTTAAACGTAGCAGCAATTAGCATAAAGTGCTGTTAAAGACAGTGGTTTAACCTCGCCATGGGTAAAACAATAGGTTTTGCTGCAAGCCTCCTAAGAAGCCTTCTTCTGCTTCAACTTTGTTACAAACCAACGTTGAGTTTCTCATGCGCCTTTTTCTGTCTTGGCACGTAAATACCAACCAACGATATATTTGCCATTCAGCAATACTGCTTAAGGTACACTTAAGTTAACTTATGCCAACCCGATTGAGACTAATAAGATCTGATGACTACTACACCAAGGAGTTATGACATGCACATGCTTCGCTACTTGTTGCCCGCTCTTCTCGTCTGCATTGCCACATTAAGTGGCTGTACCGGCACCCCCGAGGGCGTAAAACCGGTGACGCCATTTGAATTAGAACGCTATTTAGGCCAGTGGCATGAAATTGCCCGGCTGGATCACCGCTTTGAGCGCGGTTTAACGCAAGTCACTGCTAACTACAGTATGCGTGAGGATGGCGGCGTAAAAGTGATTAACCGTGGCTTTAATGCCGAGGACAATGAATGGCGTGAAGCAGAAGGCAAAGCCTACTTTGTTGGCGATACTAATACCGGCGCGCTTAAGGTGTCTTTTTTTGGCCCGTTTTACGGCAGCTATAACGTGGCGCGCTTAAGTGACGATTACAGCATGGCGCTGGTGATTGGGCCATCACTCGATTACGCCTGGCTGCTGGCTCGCAGTAACACCCCGGCCAAAGCACAGTGCGATGCCTTTGCGCAAACTGCTACTGAGCTGGGCATTAAGCCTCAAGATTGGATTTGGCTACAGCAATGTGCCGGTTAAACCGTTATTCTGTGCTGCAAACGCATGCTTATCCAGCTACACTGATAGCCTGATGCTAAGCCCAATTCAATCAATATGTTAGATTAAATATGATGAGCGACAAGATAATGCTGCTGTGGCAGCAATTGGTAAGTTTTTTACAACAACCAGCAATGTGGTACCAATTGGTTGCCGTGGCGGCTGCCTTAACCCTGGCCAGGTTGCTTAACCGGGTACTGGCTAAACGGCTAAATGACAGTGGCGGCAAAGGGTTGCGCCATGTGGCGCTGCATAGCTCACAACGCATAGTGCTGCCCTTTAGCCTGGCCGCACTGCTGGCGATAACAGCAGAAGCCTTTGCCAGCTATCAGTTACCAGCGCAGTTATTACAGTTTTTAGTGCCTATTGCCCTGGCGCTGGGCGTAATTCGCTTGCTGGTGTATATCCTGCGTAAAGCCTTTTTATCCAGCCCGATCGTAAAATCGGCCGAACCGGTAATCACCACTACAGTGTGGCTGCTGGTCGTGTTGCACCTGGCCGGCTGGCTGCAGCCACTGCTGCAGATGATGGATGCGCTGGCGTTCACCCTGGGCGACAGCCGGCTGTCGCTGCTCAGCGTGGTTAAATTGCTGCTGGTGATTATTCTGGCTTTTACACTGGCACTGTGGCTGGCCGAGCTGTTAAACCAACAACTGAGAAAAGCCAAACATATCAGCCCCAGTATGCAGGTTGGCTTTAGCAAAGTGGCCAAAGTGGCGCTGATTACCCTGGCATTTCTGGTGGCACTAAACGCAGTAGGTATTAACCTAAGCTCGCTGGCAGTATTTGGCGGCGCCCTGGGTGTTGGCCTGGGGTTTGGTTTACAGCGTATAGCGTCAAATTTTATCAGTGGCTTTATTTTAGTACTCGACCGCAGCGTAAAACCGGGCGATGTTATTTCGGTGGGCGACAGTTTTGGTTGGGTACATGAGCTCAAAGCCCGTTATGTGGTGGTGCGCAACCGCGAAGGCGTGGATACCTTGATCCCGAACGAAAACCTGATCACGTCAGAAGTGATTAACTGGAGCTATGAAGACCGCAATGTGCGGGTCAAAATTCTGGTACAGGTTAGCTATGATGACGATCCCGAGCAGGCCATGGCACTAATGCTAGAATGCGCCAATAGCTCTCCCCGGGTATTAAACGACCCTGCACCCACGGTAACGCTGAAAAATTTTGCCGATAGCGGCATAGAGCTGGAGCTAAGAGTATGGATAGCCGATCCGGAATATGGTGCAGACACCGTGCGCTCAGACATTAATATCGCTATCTGGCGTGCCTTTAAACAGGCCGGTATTACCATTCCTTATCCACAGCGTGATTTGCATATTAAATCCGGTTTACCTACCCTGCCATCCTAGTCAAGACAAATAAAAACGCCGTGTCAGCTAAGCTGACACGGCGTTTTTTTTAGCTTCTAACTTTGCTTAAACCAGACTGATTTTGGCAAATTTACGCTTGCCCACCTGATAAATCTCGCTGCTGCCTTTGGCAATTTCCAGCTTGGTGTCGTCAATCTTTTGCTCACCATTTAGCTTTACCGCACCTTGCTTGATCATGCGGATCGCCTCTGAGGTACTGTCGACCAAACCGGCCTCTTTGAGCAGGTTAGCAATCGGCATGCTGTTGCCTTCACAGCTGATCGTAAGCTCAGGGATCTCATCCGGCAGCGCGTTTTTACTAAAGCGCTGAATAAAGTCCTGATGTGCAGCTTCTGCTGCGGCCTCGTCATGAAAGCGGGCGATGATTTCTTTTGCCAGCAGAATTTTAATGTCACGCGGGTTAGCGCCTTCTGCCACCTGCTGTTTCAGCGCCGCAACCTCTTCCAGCGGGCGGAAGCTTAACAAGTCGTAGTAACGCCACATCAACTCATCGGAAATTGACATAATTTTGCCAAACATCTCATTTGGCGCATCGGTAATGCCAACATAGTTACCCAGCGACTTGGACATCTTCTGCACGCCGTCCAGACCTTCCAGCAGCGGCACCATCATGACGGTTTGCGGGCGCTGGCCTTCGTCTTTTTGCAGTTCGCGGCCCATCAGCAGGTTAAAGCGCTGGTCGGTACCGCCCATTTCCACATCGGCTTCAAGCGCGACAGAGTCCCAGCCCTGCACCAGTGGGTATAAAAACTCGTGAATCGCAATAGACTGATTATTGGCATAACGTTTTTTAAAATCGTCACGCTCCAGCATCCGGGCGACAGTTTGGCGGGCAGCCAGTTTAATCATGCCAGCGGCGCCGAGCTTTTCCATCCACTGCGAGTTAAAAGCCACGCGTGTTTTCGCCGGATCAAGAATCTTAAACACCTGATCTTTATAGGTTTGCGCGTTTGCTAATACATCTTCGCGGCTAAGTGGTTTACGGGTGACGTTTTTACCGGTTGGGTCGCCAATTAGGCCGGTAAAGTCACCGATAAGAAAAATGACTTCATGACCCAGCTGCTGAAAGGTGCGCAGCTTGTTGATCAGTACCGTATGGCCCAGGTGTAAATCAGGTGCTGTTGGGTCAAAGCCAGCCTTAATTTTTAACGGCTTACCCTCTTTGAGTTTGGCAATTAGCTCTTCTTCCAGCAGAATTTCTTCGCAACCGCGTTTTAGCTCAGCTAAAGCCTGCTCCCAATCCGCCATTCTGGCCTCCTGATTTTTCACCTGTTTACCCGTTGAAGCCGCATTCTATAGCATGTTTAGCCCAGGGGAAACGCACAAAAGTCTGGTGTCAGTGAAAAAAACGGTATATGCTCGGTTTTTGTGCGTTTGTTGAGCCAAGAACAGAATTATGCGTCAATTCGTCACTAAGATCCCAAAACAGCACCGGGTGCTCATTGCCGCAACCTCAGTGTTCTTATCCGTAGTATTGCTATTACCGTCAGAGCAGGCTGCTGCCTCTAAAAGCAGCAAAGCCGACAGCCTGGAAATTGGTAAGCGTTACAGCCTGGCATTACCTGAGCAAGCTGATGTATTACTTCCCGAGCAGAGTCTCACTGAGCTGGCGCCGCTGCCAGAAGAAGATATCTCATTAAACTGGTCGGTATTACAGGTGCGCAAAGGCGATGCCCTATCGGCACTGTTTAAACAAGCTAATGTCAGCCAGCAGGTGATGCTGGACATCCTGGCGCTGGGCAAACAAGTAAAAACCTTAACCCGTCTATTCCCCGGCGAACAGCTGGAGTTTGGCGTTGATGACCAAGGCGAGCTGCAAGAGCTGCGTTATGCGTTAAACCACCTGACGACACTGCGCATTAGCCGCAACAATGACGGCGGCTTTGTTGCCGAAGAGCTGAAAAAAGAAGTTGAACTGCGCAACCAATTTGCCAGCGCGGCCATTCGCAGCAACTTCTGGAGTGCCGGTATTGAGGCAGGCTTAAGCGAAGCACAGATCATGAACCTGGCCGGTATTTTTGGCTGGGATATCGACTTTGGTTTAGATATCCGCGCTGGAGATAGCTTTAGCGTGCTGTATGAAACCCAATATGTTGACGGCGAGTTTATCGGTAACGGCAATATTATTGCGGCGCAGTTCTCCAATCAGGGCCATTTATATCAGGCCGTGCTGCACAGCGACGGTAATTACTATAAGCCAGACGGTGCCAGTATGCGCCAGGCGTTTTTACGCGCCCCGGTGAGCTTTCAGTACGTGAGTTCTAACTTTAACCCACGCCGGCTACACCCGGTGTTAAAAACCGTACGGCCACATAACGGTGTTGATTATGTGGCACCGGTGGGCACGCCTATTATGGCTGCCGGCGATGGCCGTGTAGTGGCATCAGCCTATAACAATGTAAACGGTCATTATGTGTTTATTCAACACGCCAATAATATCGTGACCAAGTACCTGCACCTGTCTAAGCGTTTAGTGGCTAAAGGCGATAAAGTACGCCAGGGCGAAGCTATCGGGCGTTTAGGCGCTACCGGCCGCGTTACCGGTGCACACTTACACTATGAATTCGTGGTAGATGGCGTACACCGTAACCCCAGAACCGTAAAATTACCACAAGCTACGCCGCTGCAGGGCAACGATAAAGTACAGTTCACTGCCAAGGCGCAGCAGGTGTTAACCCAGCTGCAAACCAAAGAGCGGGTGTTGTTAGCTAAAGCTGACGATGCAGTGCCTGCAGCGACCGCAGCACCGTAAACCGCTTACCAAAATAGCAAAAGCCCGCGTTATAACGCGGGCTTTTTTAATTCAGATAAAAGTAACCGACTAGCCCACCAGCGCCAGCAAGATACCGGCAGCAACGGCTGAGCCAATCACACCGGCCACGTTCGGCCCCATCGCATGCATCAGCAGAAAGTTATGCGGGTTAGCTTCTAAGCCCACTTTATTCACCACCCGCGCAGCCATAGGTACCGCCGACACACCGGCAGCGCCAATCAGTGGGTTAATCGGTTGTTTAGAAAACTTACCCATCAGCTTGGCCATCAACACACCTGAAGCAGTGCCAATAGCAAAGGCGACGGCGCCGAGTACCAAAATACCCAGGGTTTGCATGGTGAGAAACTTATCAGCACTGAGGCGCGACCCAACCGCCAACCCGAGAAAGATGGTGACAATGTTTATCAGTTCGTTTTGCGAGGTTTTACTTAACCGCTCGACCACGCCACATTCACGCATCAGGTTACCTAAACAAAACATGCCAATAAGCGGCGCCGCGCTGGGTAGCAGCAAAATGGTCAGTAGCAGTACCGCCAGCGGAAAAACAATTTTCTCTTTTTTACTCACGGTTCTAAGCTGCACCATTTCAATATTGCGCTCTGCTTTGCTGGTCAGCGCCCGCATGATCGGTGGCTGAATAATCGGCACCAGCGCCATATAAGAGTAGGCTGCCACTGCAATGGCGCCCAGCAGATCCGGTGCCAGTTTCGAGGCCAGGAAAATGGCCGTCGGGCCATCAGCACCGCCGATAATGGCAATGGCTGAGGCTTCTTTTAAGGTAAAACTTAAGCCGGGCACCGCATTAAGGGCAATGGCGCCGAGCAAGGTGGCAAAAATACCAAACTGCGCAGCAGCACCTAACAGCAGCATGCGCGGGTTGGCAATTAAGGCGCCAAAGTCGGTCATGGCGCCGACGCCCATAAAAATCAGCAATGGGAAAATGCCGGTGCCAATGCCCACTTCATAAATCATGTACAGCAGGCCGCCCGGCTCACCCATGCTGGCGAGCGGAATATTGGTCAGCACAGCACCAAAGCCGATTGGCAATAGCAGCAATGGCTCAAAACCACGTGCTATGGCCAGATACAATAGGGTAAAACCGACCAGCATCATTACAGCCTGGCCGGCGGTGAAATTCACCAGGCCGGTCGAGGCAATTAAGGTTGTTACAGCATCCATTGATTATCCCCGGTGCCTAGTTAAAACTGATCAGCACATCACCGGTGCTGACGGCATCACCGGCCGCGACATGAATATTCGCCACCTGGCCATCGGCCACGGCACGCACTTCTGTTTCCATTTTCATCGCTTCCATAATAATGACCACATCGCCGCGTTTTACGCTGGCCCCCACCTTGGTCACCACTTTCCAGATATTGCCTGCCAGCGGCGCATTAAGGGTGGCAGCACCGGTTACTGACGCACTGCCCGGGATATTTTCTGACACCACAGGCTTTACTGAACTAAGCTCGCCGGTAGGGGCAACTTCGACTTCATACACCTTGCCATCCACCCGCACACTGTAACTGGCAGGGCCGGTTTGCGCGGGTTTTGCACTGCTTGCTGCCGGCTTGGCTGCGGTTGCCGCCGCCGGTGCATCAGGGGCCGGTTCAAATGCTGCCGGGTTATCGCGGTTTTTCAAAAACTTTAGCCCGACTTGTGGGAACAAAGCATAGGTCAGCACGTCATCAATTTGCTGCTCGGCCAAACGAATGCTCTCGCTTTGCGCCAGGCTGCCCAGCTCCTGCTGCAGTTTATCCAGCTCGGGCGCTAGCAAATCGGCAGGCCGGCAGGTAATAGCAGTTTCACCGGCAAGTACCCGCTGTTGTAACTCAGTGTTCATTGGCGCTGGCGTAGCACCGTATTCGCCTTTTAATACACCGGCCGTCTCTTTGGTGATGCTTTTGTAACGCTCGCCGGTCAGCACATTCAGCACTGCCTGGGTGCCAACAATTTGTGACGTTGGCGTGACCAGTGGCAGATAGCCTAAATCCTGGCGCACCTGCGGTATTTCTTTTAATACGGCATCCAATTTATCCAAAGCGCCCTGCTCTTTTAGCTGGCTTTCCATGTTGGTGAGCATGCCTCCTGGCACCTGCGCCAATAAAATACGCGCATCGACACCTTTTAATGAACCTTCAAACTGGGCGTATTTCTTTCTGATATCGCGAAAATAAGCGGCAATCTCGGTCAGCAGCTCCATGTTAAGCCCGGTATCACGCTCGGTGCCCTCGGTGATTGCCACCATCGTTTCGGTGGCGCTGTGGCCATACGTCATGCTCATGGAGGAAATGGCCGTGTCGAGCATATCAATACCGGCGTCGATGGCTTTTTGATAGCTTGCTGTGCTAAGCCCGGTAGTAGCGTGGCATTGCATCGCCAGCGGAATTTTGGTCGCTTCTTTAATGCGGCTAACCAGCTCTTCACACTCATAGGGTTTAAGCAGGCCGGCCATATCTTTAATACAAATAGAGTGGCAGCCCATGTCTTCCAGTTGGCGCGCCATGTCTACCCACATATCGATAGTATGCACCGGGCTTACGGTGTACGAGATGGTGCCCTGAGCATGAGCACCAACCTTTATCGCGGCCTGCACTGCCGTTTGCAGGTTACGGATATCGTTCATCGCATCGAAAATACGAAACACATCTACGCCGTTTTCATGCGCGCGTTCAACAAACTTCGTCACCACGTCATCAGCATAATGGCGGTAACCGAGCAAATTCTGACCGCGCAACAGCATTTGCTGTTTGGTATTTGGCATGGCTTTTTTCAGCTCGCGGATCCGATGCCAGGGATCTTCGCCTAAATAGCGGATACAAGCATCAAAGGTGGCGCCGCCCCAGGACTCCATTGACCAATACCCTACCTTATCCAGTTTGGCAGCAATCGGCAGCATATCCTCCAGCCGAAGCCGGGTGGCGAGTAATGACTGGTGGGCGTCACGTAGCACCAACTCTGTTAGTAATAATGGTTTGCTCATGCCTGAGTCCTCTTATTGTTGTTGCCGATACTGGTGTATCGCGGTTGAAATGGCGGCAATCACCGCAGGCGATGGCCCTGAGCTGCCTGGCGTCGTCACTGTAGTACTGACAGTAGCCTTAGTAGGAAAATAGCGCTGCATAACACGGCTTATCAGTTGCACGATAAACACTAGCAGCAACAAAAAGGCGAATACCGCCCCCATACCTATCAACATCAGGCTGGCGGCTTCGAGTAATAATTCTGCAACCATAGCGGTGCGCTCCGTCTGTTTGGGTACCGGCAGCAACCGGCACCTTCAGCATAGTAGATTTGTCTCTGTCGGACAGTGTTTAGCCGGACGACCCAACATTATGCGCAGTAAGCCCGCATCAGATAAATAACCTGGCGTGATAACTGCTATTTATGCTAACAATGTGCATAACGCAGCTACAGTACATGCAAAGACATTCGAATGTCTAGCCATCCAGCCACAAAAGTACCAGACCAAGGTCGCGTTGAAGTGTACGGCCAAAACCTAAGGCGCAGTGACCGGCATTGGCCACTGCGCTGATACATTAAAACGTTATTGTTGAGGATGGGTAAAGTAAAGCTGTTAAGGCGTAAGCTGGGCGGCGATTTGCTGGCTAAGCTGCTGCACACCCTGGCCCAGCGCAGCAACCAACGCCGGATAACCATCATCTGTCAGTGGCACCCTGTAGCTAAAAGGTTGGCTTAACGGCTGGCCACTTAACAAAAAATGCCCGCTTAATAGCGCATAACCATCGGCGCTGCCATGAAAGCTATCCAGTTGTAGCCACAAGCGGGTACTGTGCGCGCCCGGCTGCAACTGCACCGCATAAGCGGGGGCCAGCTGACTTAAATGCTGCCGCAGTTGGCGCTGCAACTGCTGGTCCAGCGCCTCGGCCCACAGATGCTGGCGCGCCATGACCAGCTCTACTGCAGAGGTTTGCAACACCAGACCACGGCCACTTAAGTAAGATGCGACCTTGACCGGTTCGATAAATAAGCTTTTGTCGGCATGGCTGTTATCTGCAGCCTGCTTATCCATGGTCACGCCAGGCGCCAACTGGTTTTGTGATGGCGCCGGTAACTGGTAAAAATAGCTGCTGCTCGGACTACTGCAAGCCGTTAACACTAGCAGCACTGTGGCGCTCAATAAACTGTTGGCAAGACGTAATGTCATCGTGTTTATCTCCGTTACTGTCTGGCGCGGGTTGGCTCGGGGTCGGCGGGCGCTTTGGCTTCAAACACCAGTGCATTACTTTGCTGGTTCAGGGTTTGTAATACCGGTTGCAGCTCGCGCAGCACCTGATCCAGCGTTTGCAAATTACCACTTAACTTATCATAAGCCGCTGAGCCCGGGCTTAATCCGGCCAGCATCTGCTGCAGCTGTTGTAAGCTGCTGTGTAACTGCGATGGTAATTGCTGCACCTTAGGGTCGCCCAGCAGTTTATCCAGCTGCGCCAGCATAGCATTGGCCGATTGCAGCAGCTGATCGGCACTTTGCATGGTTTGCTCACTTTGCGTTAGCAGCTGCTCTACCGGCAGGTTGTTTATTTTATCCAGCGCCATCAGCACTTTCTGCTCAATATTACTCAGACCACTGCGCGCCGTTGGCAAAAGTGGATAGCCAGCACTCTGGCTTAACGCCAGCCGCTGTAATTGCAGCTCTGTTGGCGCTGGAGTAGCTGCATCGATATTAACATCTAAATCGATATACAGCGCACCGGTGAGCAGGTTGCCGGTTTTTAGCGCGGCGTGCATACCGCGGGCTACGGCTTTATCGAGCTCCTGCTTTAGCTGCGCCAGGCTGAGGTTTTCATACAGCCGGCCAGCTTCAATACGAATAAGTACCGGTATGCCCTGTTGCAGCGACACTTCAAAAGGTTTATCGATAGAGAAGAAAAACGGCACGCTGGCGACAGTGCCTACCCGCACGCCGCGATACTCAACCGGCGCACCGGCTTTTAAACCACGTACTGACTCGTCAAAAAACAGCAGGTACTCGACAAATTCGCTGTACAGGCCATCCTGAATACTTTGCTGGTTCGGAAACAGTTGAAACTCAGTGCCATCGGCCGCTGCGCCGCCCGGCGGCCAGCCTTGCATTAAATCGAAACTGACGCCACCACTTAATAGCGTGGTAGCCGAGCCAACATCGACCTGCAAACCTTCGGCAGATAAATCCAACGAAAAGCCACTGCTGAGCCAAAACCGCACATTTTCGGTTACCAGCACATCGAAGGGTTCGCGAATATACAGCTGATAACGGGTACGCCGGCTGGCCAGCTCAAATTCGCTGTGCTCTACCGTGCCCACTTCGTAACCGCGGTACAACACCGGATCGCCCACCGCTAAGCCGCCACTGTTGGCCGTAGTAAGACTAACGCGAATACCGGGTGCATCCGGCGGCGCCACTGGTGGCGCATCCAGCAGCTGATGCTCGAGCTGCTGAGCAGTTGACTCGCCAGGCTGCAGTTCAATATAGACGCCGGATAACAAGGTATTTAAGCCGGTAATGCCACCGCGGCCAATTTGTGGTTTTACCACCCAAAATTGCGAGTCGGCATTTAACAGCGGTGTTACCGCCGGTTTCATCCGCGCTTTAATGATTACCTGTTTTAAATCATCACTTAATTCAACCGACACCACCTGGCCAACATCAACACTGCGGCTTTTAATTTGCGTTTTTCCGGCAATAATGCCCTCGGCGTCGCCAGCCAGTAAGGTCAGCAAGGCTCCCTGCTGCTGATAGTGGTTGTAAAGCATCCACATACCTATCAGCACTGCCGCTATGGGCACCACCCAAATCGGTGACCATTGCTTGATCCGGCTAACTTTAGCGCTCTGTTGCTGCGTCAAAACGAACTCCCTTTTGTTGTTCGGGTAATGGGTCCCACAGTAATCTGGGGTCAAAACTCAGTGCGGCCAGCATGGTCAGGATCACCACCGCAGCAAACACTAGCGCCCCAACACCAGGGTAGACACTCATTAATAAATCAAACCGCACCAGCGCGGCCATAATGGCTACCACCAGCACATCCACCATTGACCAGCGCCCTACCCAGTCAACCAGCCGATAAATTTGTGTCGAATAACGTTGCCGCTGCGCCAACGGTAAACGGGTTAAATAGCATAGCCAAAACATAATAATAATTTTAGCCACCGGCACCAGCACGCTGGCGATCAGAATAATAATCGCCACCGGATAAGCGCCGTCCTGCCACATTAATATCAGGCCGCTGATGATAGTCGAATCTATAGTTTCACCAAAGGAGACAGTGCGCATGATCGGCAACAAATTGGCCGGGATATACAGCAGCGTTGCCGCCAGCAGCAGCGCCAGCGTATTTTGTACACTGGTTTTGCGCCTAAGCGGCACCTTGGTATGACAACGGCTGCAATGGGTTTGCGTTACGGGCACCATGGCAGTACAGACTTTACACAGCTTTAGATTTTGCGCTAAGCCGCTTTTACCGGCATGCGCCGCCAGCTGCGGTTTGGGGTGAGGTGCAATTTTCGACCACAGCTCGCGTCGGTCTACCACCTGAAAAGCGCGCAAATGCAACAGACAAAACACGCAAAACGCCCAAAAACTGGGCCCCAGTGAGATATCGGCATCGGCCACCAGCTTCACAAAGCTGATAATCAACCCCATTAAAAAGATATCGACCATACTCCAGGGTTTTAGCATATACAGTACCCGTGCCACCCAGGTGCGCGCCGGCAATCGGTACAACATGCCAAGCTTCAGATAAATAATCGCCAGCATACAAGCGGCGGGCACGGCCTGAATAAACAACCAGACCAAAATGGCCAGCCACTGGTGATGTTGCTGAAACAGCACTGAGGAGGTATCAAAGAAGTTCATTTCACTGCTGTTACCGGCAGCAAACATACTGACAAAAGGAAACAGATTAGCCAACAGCAACATAAACAAGGCAGAACCGGCGTAAAGCATTGGCCGCATGACCGACTCAATATGGCAGGCATCCAGATGATGACCACAGCGTATACACGCAGCTTCCTCGCCGGGCTGTAATGCAGGCAGGAGCTGCACCAGATCGCAATGTGGACACAACGCCAGTTCATCTTCCGCTGCGCTGTGTTGCGCTGAATTATCCGCTGAGGTTGACGACAGCATGCCGGTGTATCCGTAATAATGCCTTAACGGGCTTATAGCTGAGTCTGGCTGAACAGTGCCTGAGCAAGTTGCCAGCAAACAGCCGGGTGAAGATGCAATTTATAGCACAATCACAACCACTTAGCTTTACGCAGCCAATAAAAAAACCCGCTTTGGTGTTAACCTTAGCGGGTTCTTCGTATATGGCGGACGCGGGAGGATTGCAGGCGGCTATCCTGCCGCCTGCCCTGCGGGCCAGCTAACGCTGTGCCAATTTGCTCCGGGCAAATTGGTCGAACCTGCGGAGCTTCTCACCCGCCCGCGTCTAAGAAGCGTCGTGATGGCAATAAAAAACCCGCTTTGGTGTTAACCTTAGCGGGTTCTTCGTGTATGGCGGACGCGGGAGGATTCGAACCTCCGACCGCTCGGTTCGTAGCCGAGTACTCTATCCAGCTGAGCTACGCGTCCATTCCGAGAAATGGCGGAGATGGAGGGATTCGAACCCTCGATAGAGTTTCCCCTATACACCCTTAGCAGGGGTGCGCCTTCAGCCACTCGGCCACATCTCCGCGCTGTGTTGCGGCGTGTATATTAATGTCTCAGGAAAATAAGTCAAACAATTTTTGGAACTGAAAAGTGCGTTTGCCGACCTTTTAAGCAATTCGCCGTGATTAAGTTATAAAACGTACAAAAACGGCACAAATGGTCAGCAAGTCGCGGTAAAAACGTAGAAATTAGTCGTCTTCACCATAAGTTGAATCTGCAGAGCCTTTTTCGGCCTGGATGCGCATATAGATTTCTTCACGATGCACCGAAACCTCTTTAGGTGCATTCACGCCGATACGAACCTGGTTGCCTTTCACACCCAGCACCGTTACGGTAACTTCATCACCGATCATCAGTGTCTCACCAACACGACGAGTAAGAATTAGCATTCGTTTGCTCCTTTATCCTTTAATCCAGCGCCAGCGACACCGGTGTACACGAAAGCGCCGTATCATAACTCAGCTGCTTGGCTGATTAAAAGTCAGGCGTTTAAATAATTGGTCATAATTACCGGCATATTCGCCGCAAAACGCTGCCAGTGTAGCATTCTGCCGCCTGTTACCGCCCAATACGCGATATTCCACCCGCACGACACGGCAAAGTGCGCTTCAGTGTTACGCCCACAGCTTACAGAGCGATCAGCCAGCAGGCAGACAACACCTGCCACACTGGCTCACCCAAGCAGTTTAGCTTAATTTACTGCTAATATGTGTTTTTGCTTCAGTTAACACCGCTGACAAGGCGGCAACATCGACGCCACCCGCCTGCGCCATATCTGGCCGTCCGCCGCCTTTACCGCCTAATTTACCAGCTGCCCAGCCCACTAACTGGCCGGCATGCACCTTGGCAGTCAAATCATCGGTTACGCCTGCGATAAGACTAATTTTGTCATCATTCACGGTGGCCAGCAGCACCACACCGCTGCTGAGTTTGTTTTTCAGCTCATCCAAGGTGGTACGCAATGCTTTGGGCTCAGTGGCAGGCAACTGCGCCACCAACACCGTGGCACCGCCATGTTGCTCAGCTTGCTCCAGCAGAGAAGCCCCTGCCTGACTAGCCAGCTTAGCTTTTAGCTGCTCAATGTCTTTTTCCAGCTGCTTGCTGCGCTCCAGTGCCTGTTGCACTCGCTCGGCAATGCTTAGCACATCGCCTTTCAGCGCGGCGGCAACACTTTGCGCCTGCTGCTCTAATTGCTGAATAAAACTGATGGCTCCGGCACCGCTAACCGCTTCAATCCGGCGCACACCCGAAGCGATACCCCCTTCAGAGACGATTTTAAACAGGCCAATATCGCCGGTGCGGCTAACATGGGTGCCACCACACAGCTCGATAGAGAAGTCGCCCATCGACAGTACCCGCACTTCGTCATCGTACTTTTCACCAAACAGTGCCATAGCACCGGCGGCTTTAGCCTGCTCAATGGGCATTAAACGGGTATCTAACGCATTGTTTTGCTGAATTTGCTCGTTAACTAATTGCTCTATCTGGCGTAGCTGCTCAGGTTTTACTGCTTCAAAATGGCTAAAGTCGAAACGCAGCCGCTCCGGCCCAACCAAGGAGCCTTTTTGTGTGACATGCTCACCCAGCACCTTACGCAGTGCCGCATGCAGCAAATGGGTAGCAGAGTGGTTTTGTTTAATGGCCGCACGACGGGCGCTGTCGATCTGCGCATCCACTTTATCACCCAGCTTAAGCATGCCTTGCAGACGACCTTTGTGGGCAAAGGCTTTTGCCAGTTTAATAGTGTCTTCCACCACGAACACGGCGCCATTGGCCAGCGTTAACCGGCCGGTATCACCGACCTGACCGCCAGACTCGGCATAAAATGGCGTTTTATCAAGAATCAGCAGTGCCTCTGCGCCATCGTTAAGCGTCTCAACCGCCTGGCCCTGCTGCAGAATTTCGACTACCGTGGCATTGCCGAATTCCTGCTGGTAACCAGTAAATTCAGTATGCTGGCTTGAGCTTAACTGGGCGTTGTAGTCAGTACCAAAGTTGGACGCCTGCTGTGCTCTTTTGCGCTGCTCCGCCATGGCGGCATCAAAGCCAGCCTGGTCGATTGTCAGGTTGCGCTCACGCGCCACGTCATTGGTTAAATCAACCGGGAAGCCATAGGTGTCATACAGCTTAAATACCAGCTCGCCGGGCAGTACCGTACCCTCTAATGATGCCAGCGCTTCTTCTAAAATAGCCAGGCCACGCTCCAGCGTTTTGCCAAATTGCTCTTCTTCCAGTTTGAGGATTTTTTCCACTACCGCCTGCTTGGCAGCAAGCTCCGGGTAAGCCTCACCCATTTGTGCTACCAAGGCCGGCACCAGCTTGTAGAAGAAGGCGCCTTGGGCGCCCAGTTTGTTACCATGGCGCACGGCGCGGCGCACGATACGGCGCAGCACGTAGCCACGGCCTTCGTTCGACGGTTGCACACCATCGACAATTAAGAAAGCACAACTACGGATATGGTCAGCGACCACGCGCAGCGATTTATCGGTTAAATCGGTGGCGCCGGTGGCTTCTGCTGCCGCTTTAATCAGTGCAACAAAAGTATCAATTTCATAGTTGCTGTGTACATGCTGCAAAATAGCGGCAATACGCTCCAACCCCATGCCAGTGTCGACGCTGGGCTTGGGCAGTTTTTCCATCCGGCCATCGCTGTGGCGGTTAAACTGCATAAAGACGATGTTCCAGATCTCGATGTAGCGGTCGCCATCTTCTTCCGCTGAACCCGGTGGACCACCCCAGATATGCTCGCCGTGATCGTAGAAGATTTCGGTGCAAGGGCCACAAGGACCAGTATCGCCCATCGCCCAGAAGTTGTCTGACGCGTAAGGCGCACCTTTATTATCACCAATACGGATAATACGCTCGGCCGGCACACCTATAGTGTCTCTCCAGATGTTGTAAGCTTCATCATCGGTTTGGTATACCGTCACCCACAACTTTTCTTTCGGTAGCTTGACGACTTCGGTTAAAAACTCCCAGGCGTAGGCAATAGCGTCTTGCTTGAAGTAATCGCCAAAACTGAAGTTACCCAGCATTTCAAAGAAGGTATGGTGCCGTGCGGTGTAGCCGACGTTTTCCAAATCGTTATGCTTACCACCGGCCCGCACACAACGCTGGGCTGACACAGCGCGGTTGTAGCTACGTGGGTCCTGACCTAAAAATACATCTTTAAACTGTACCATGCCGGCATTGGTGAATAACAAGGTGGCATCGTTACCCGGAATGAGCGAACTGCTCGGCACCACCTGGTGCTGTTTGCTGGCAAAAAAGTCTAAAAAAGCACGCCTGATACTGGCCGATGTCATAGTCATGAAGAAATCCTGTCCGCTTGGGTGTTACTCAGTTTGGTTAATGGCAAATTCGATCTGTTCACCGCTAAAGCCACGGCGCTGTAGATAGGCCATCCGCTTTAACTTGTCTTTATAGTCTGTCACGGCGCTTAAGCCGTATTTTTTCAGGTATTGCTGGCGCGCCAGCGCAAACCAGTCCAGCGCCAGTTCACCGGCACTGTCCAGCACCTGCTGGCGGCTAATTTGCTGCTGGCGGCACTCCTGAATAATGTACGCCAGGCCATAGCCTTTATTGGCGCGGCTACGCACTAACATTTGCACAAAACGCTGCTGGTTTAAATAATTTTGCGCTTTGCACCAATCCAGCACCGCCTGTACCTGCGATGGCTCGCCGCCGATACGCTGCAGCCGCGTTTTTAGCTGCGCCTCACTGTAATCGCGCCGGCTAAGCCAGTTTAAGGCAGCCTGCTTTAGCTTGCTGTCATCAGGCGCAGTCACACTCACACTTCCAGCACGCCGTCATGCGTGCTTTTTACCTGCAACGCAAAAAACTCATTAAAGGATAAAAAGAACGCGATATGCAGTAGTGGAAAGACCACAATTAAGCCGATAAACAAGGTTGGCATGGTAAGCATTATCAGCACCAGACTCAAGAGGCTGTATAATGCCAGCGGCGTTATATTGCGCCAGCACGCCACCAGACTGGCTTGCATCACCACCAACACGCTGTACTGCTGCAGAAAGTACGCCACCGCTATGGTGTAGGCAAACGCCATTTTGCTCAGCGTAAACCAGATAGCAAACATCAGCGCCAGTGACATACTGAACTCACCGGCTTCTGCCTGCTCTACCATCAAGGCGTACATAAACACCAGCGGCAAAGTAGCTACCAGCTCGGCCAAGGCTAAACGGATAAATACCACCCGATACTGCGGCTCTTTAAATACCTGATATAAGCCGGTCACACTAATTGGTTTACCCTGTTGCAGTGCTACCACGGTTTTATAAATGCCAGCGGTAAGAAAAGGCATCAGCAAAGCGACGATAAAACTGCTAATCGGTGGCAGCAGCATGCTCAGCAGCAGAAAACCCAGCATATGCAGATAGATGAATAACCAGACCAGAGGCGCCTGCATAAAAATACCCCAGGCTTGCTTTAGCCAGCCCAAGGCGGCCTGGGCGGGGGCCCGGCGGATAATCAGTTTTAACTTAAACGCTTTATTCACAACCACTCCGGCTAATATAACCACAACAGACAAGGGTCTGCCGTTACTGCGCCGCTATGATACTGCAAAAGCGTTGAAATTAAGAGAGTGTCTGTTAAAGCCTTATTTTGTAGTGGCAGCAAGGTTATCAAGTTCGGCCAAAATGGCCGTTTGGCCGGCCTGTTTAAGCTGCCAGCGGATAAAGCGCGCATCTACCTGCACTGTACGGCCGGTTTGTGCCTGATACTGCCAGTCTGACAACAAGTTGGCCGGCACTGCGCCAAACATCACGCCGACCAGTTCACCCTGCTGATTAAAGCTGATACCCGAAGGGTTGCTATGGCAACTATCATTACTGGCTAAAAAGTTAACTGCAATATCAGGCACGGTTTCAGCCAGCTGTAGTGGGCTTTGGCGGCCAAGCCAGGCGGCCAAACGGCTAAAAGGCTGATACCACACCGCATCATCTGGCGCGAAACCGCTCACCCGGCCCAGGCTGATGCGAAAACTGCCGTTGGCATCGGTGTAGCTGGCAATATTATGCGCGTCGTTATAAGCCACTACCACTTCCATCGCTGCAGCTCTGGCTTGCTCCAACTCAATCGCCAGCTGTTGGCGCTGCCTAGCCAATTGTGTCAGTGTCGGGGCGATTGCAACGGTAAAACTTAGCAGCGGATCCTGGCTTTGCACAAAATCGCTGGCTGGCCGGCCAAGCCAATACTGACGCATGTCAGCCCGGGTTAAGCCGGTGCCGCGATAGATGGCAGATAATTTGTGTCTAACAATGTCACGATTAAAGCCGTCGTTTAAGGCAAAATACTGATCCAGTGCCGCCAGGCGCAGCTCAGCAGGCAAACGGGCGTACTGGCCGAGAAAATGCAGTGCCAGTTCCATATCGACTCTGGCATCAAATTGTTGTTCAAACGCCTCAAGCTCGGGTAAGAAAGCTTTGGCAGCCTGCACCCGTTCGTTGTAAGGCAATTGTGCCAGCTGATATAACTCACGTGCCAGTGCCGGTAAACGGGCATACTGCAAATAGTTCAGTACCAGATCTCTGAGCGCCAGTTGCTGTTGTTGCATCAGCAGCGATTCCAGCTGTTGCAGTATCGGCTCATACAGTTGTTGCCGCACCGGGCTAGTGTTTATCCACTGGCTTAACGCCTGCTGTGCCGCCAATTTATGGCTAAAAAGAGCACTGCGCTGATATTGCTGCAGCCTGGCGTGTTGCTGGTCAAACTGCTGTTGCAGCTGGGTCAGCAGGCCGGCATAACGCAACGAACGTGCCGAGTCTTCAGGCACCAGCTCACGCAGTAGCTGTAGCATTTGCTGCTGA
This sequence comes from Chromatiaceae bacterium, assembly GCA_033838465.1. Lineage (GTDB taxonomy): Bacteria > Pseudomonadota > Gammaproteobacteria > Enterobacterales > Alteromonadaceae > Alishewanella. The sequence continues at coordinate 299,756 of JAJLKZ010000014.1, read as the reverse complement.
TACGCCAGAGCCTGCGGATGGGCACTGTCAAACTGGAATTTCAGCTCACTGACCGGGCGATAACGCCGGGTTTGGCCGGGAAACATCGCTGTCAGTATTAACTGCTGCTCAGTTAAGGCGGCGTTACTTAAGCGGGCAAAATGGCTTTGCCATGGCTGATGTGTTGCATCATAAGCCAAGCTTACACCTTGCTTATTGCCATAAACCCGCAACAGCACATAGTTAGCTGCATATCGCGGCCAACCACGGGCGTCGTCAGTGGCTGGCGGCGGTAAATACACCAGGCGAATATCGTTCAGCAACCGGTACTGCTCTAAGCGGTAGAGCAAGCCATGATGCTCTGCCACCAGTTGGCAGTGGATGTCGGCGCCACTCTGACAGCCAGTAAGCATGGCAGATTTAAGCTGCGCCAGGCGCGCGGCTTTATCCTGTGCATCTACCGCCACACCAAGCGCCCGTTGCACCTGGTTGCTGACATCACGGCTTTGCAACAGCAGCTTGGCGCTAAGGCCCGGCAATGGCTGCTCAGCAGCGCGATGGGTGGCGTTTTGCCGCCCGGCAGTATATGTCGTTAAAGCGGCTGGCGGTAAATAGTCTGCCACACAGTCGGCACTGGTGAGCAGCAAGCCTGTAGCTGAAACAAAAGCGCCTGTGCAACGCCCTATGCGCACAACCGTCTGGTGTAATTGCGTCAGGGGTAAGCCACGGGCGCGCTCCTGCTCTGTCAGGTCTAACTGCGCCAGTATCGGGCTGTTGTGCTGTAATTGATAAGCGGACCAAAAACCTTCATAAGCCTGGCTTTGCACACTACCAAGCAGGCCAAAACTTAAGGCTAAACCGACAATTTTATTCATAACGATCTGTAGTATCGCACTTTTTGTGGCGTTGCACTTTGCGCGCAGGCTAACACAAAGCCCGCCAGCATTGGGGAAGGTTGCGGCAAAGTGCCAATTTATGCGTTAACTCTCCCTGCGCTCAGGTCAGTTTTACGATAAAAAGCCTGCGCAGATCTTGATATCTGGCAGTGACGCCGCATAATACTGCCTCGGCTGTTATGGGGTGGCTATGGAAAACTTTATCGAAAAACTGATGTATGCGTCGCGCTGGATCATGGCGCCAATTTATCTGGGCCTGAGCCTGGCATTACTGGCGCTGGGCGTAAAATTTTTTCAGGAAGTATTTCATATCGTGCCAGTGCTTTTGACCATGAAAGAAGTGGAGCTTATTCTGGTCGTACTGTCATTGATTGATATCGCGCTGGTAGGTGGTTTAATTGTGATGGTGATGTTCTCCGGCTATGAAAACTTTGTTTCGCGGCTGGATTTAGAGGGTAACGATGACAAACTAAGCTGGCTGGGCAAATTAGACTCAGGTTCACTAAAAAATAAGGTCGCGGCCTCTATCGTTGCCATCTCTTCTATTCACCTGCTGAAGGTGTTTATGAATACCGAAATTATCGCCAATGACAAAATTATGTGGTACTTGCTTATCCACATCACCTTTGTGCTGTCCGCCTTTGCTATGGGTTACCTTGATAAGGTGCTGCGCAAATAATTTAATACTGGCCGGGCTGCGCGTCTAACAGCAGCCTGGGCCGGTGCAACTGTGCCAACAGGAGGTTAGCATAGTGAATACCTTACTGCTGCGTATTACTGTGCTTTGGCTGATATGCCTGTGTGGCGCTGCTTTTGCACAGGGCCAACACGGCACACCGCTACTGGCCAATTTTAAACCTAAAGACTACAACGGCGGCACGCAAAACTGGGCCGTGGTGCAAGACCCTCGCGGCCTGTTGTATGTGGGTAATAATGTGGGTGTGTTGGAATATGACGGCGCCAACTGGCGCATGATCCCTACCCGCAATAAGGCCGTGGTACGGTCACTGGCAACCGCGCCAGACGGGCGCATTTATGTGGGTTCAAAAGGTGAAATAGGTTACCTGGACACCAACAGCAGCACCGGCAGCCAATATGTCTCCTTATTGTCACGCATTCCCGAACATTACCGTCAGTTTCAGGATGTCCGCCAAACCTTCGCTACCGATACCGGTGTGTATTTTATTAGTCGGGATTATATTTTCTGGCTGGGCAAGGACGATGTGCAGGTTTGGACCACCAACAGCGCTTTTCACAAAGCGTTTTGGCTGAATAACCGCCTGATCGTCCGTGAAGAAGGTACCGGCCTGCTGGAGCTTACAGACGGCAGTTTTACCTTGCTGCCTGGCTCAGAGTTCTTCGCCAACACCAGTGTTTTTATGCTGGAACACTATGATAACGATACCTTATTGGCCGGTAGCCGCGAAGGCCAGCTGTTTTTGCTCACGGCTCAGGGCGCAAGGCGCTGGCATACCACTATTGACGCACTCCTGGCGCAGGCAACCCTGTATACTGGCCTTAGGCTACACAACGGTGACTTTGCCTTGGGTACCAGTCAGAATGGCCTGTTTATCCTAAAGCCAGACGGTACGTTAAAAAGCCATATTAACAGCCAGTATGGCCTGGTCGATCAGAACGTACGCGCACTGTATCAGGACCATCAGCAAGGTATCTGGCTGGCATTGGATCACGGCTTAAGCCGCATCGATCTGGCATCAGCCCTGACTTATTACAACAGCGCAAATGGCTTACAGGGCAATGTGTTGGCACTGTTTCAACATCAGGGCCACTTCTACGCCGGTACCAGCCTGGGATTATTCATCAAAAATGCCACAAACCGCTTTGATGCACTTAGCGCCGTGCAAAAACAAACCTGGGATTTTATGCAGTTTGATAACCAGTTGCTGCTGGCAAACAGCAATGGTGTCTACCGATTGCAACAACAGCAGCTGAACTTAGTGCGTCAATCTGAGCTTGCCAGCAAAGTGTTGTATCGCTCGAGGCTAACACCAGAGCGGGTTTATGTTGGCCTGCAGGATGGCCTGGCCAGCATGCGCTGGGTAGATGGCCAATGGCTGGACGAAGGTCGGGTACCCGGTGTCAGTGGTAACCTCAATAGCATTGTCGAAACTGAGCATGGCGAGTTGTGGTTAGGCACCTTGGCACATGGCGTTTACCGGCTGCAACTGCCGGCTAACTGGCCCGGTGGCGTGCCGCTGCCGGTTCAACGTTTTAGTAAAGCTCAGGGCTTGCCGAGTAACAACCGTAACGCTGTTTACTGGCACAATAATCAGTTACTGCTGGCAACTGTGGCGGGGTTTTACCGTTTTAACGCAGCAGACGACACCTTTTTCCTCGATGAGGCGATGGCGCAGGCATTCGGCACCAGCCAACCCTGGGTACGTTATCCACAAGCCGATGCTGATAATAACCTGTGGTTATTGACCTGGGATAACGACAACGGCAGCCGCCGCGCCGGTGTGTTATATCTGGATCACAGTGCCCAATATCGCTGGCATGACGCAGCGCTGGCGCCGCTGCAGGATATCCCGCTGGATACGGTACTGGTTGACGAGCAACAGGTAATTTGGTTTGGTGGTGCCGAAGGCATTTTTCGCTTTGCCCCGGATGAGCACCGCCAACTGGCCCCTAAACCACCGCTGCTGCGACAACTGCGCACCCTCGATGGCAGGCTGTTTTATCAGGGAGGCGCTTTACCAGCACGCCTTGCGCTCGAGCCAACCGACAGTAGCCTGCGCTTTGACTACGCCAGTGCCAACTTCAGCCATGTATTTGGTATGCAGTTTCAAACAAAGCTGATTGGTTATGACACTCAGTGGTCTGCCCTGAGCAAAGAGTTGTATCGGGACTACACCAATCTGCCCGCCGGCGATTATCAGTTTATGGTCAGAAGCCGCGACCAACAGGGTAACGAGCAACTTTCGGCTCCGCTAAACATCCATATACCTCACGCCTGGTACGCCAGCCCATTAGCCTGGTTTATTTACCTGGGCGCTGTCGTTGTGTTGTTGTATCTGTTACTTAAATGGCGTACCCGGCAACTGTTAGCAGAAAAACTCTACCTGACAACCCAGGTACAGCAACGCACAGCCCACTTACAACACACCATGCAACAGCTACAACACGCCAAGCAGGCAGCAGAGTCTGCCACTGCGGCAAAAAGTGAGTTTCTGGCCAATATGAGCCATGAACTGCGCACCCCATTAAATGCTGTGCTGGGCTTTGCTGAACTGGCACAGCACAGCAACGACTTCGCCAGCCAACAACGTTATCTGGCCAAGATCCGCGCGGCGGGCAAACTTCTGCTCAGCATCATTAACGACATTCTGGATTTCTCCAAAATTGAAGCCGGCAAACTGGAGCTGGACACAGACCCCTTTGCCCCCCGGGAGATGCTAAACCAGGTAACAGATATGTTCAGTGCGCAGTTGGCGCAAAAAAAACTGGCCTTTACACTGGAAGTTGATGACAAGTTGCCCGCACTGCTGATGGGGGATGCACTGCGTTTATCGCAGGTACTGATTAATCTGTTAGGTAACGCGGTGAAATTTACCGAAAAAGGCCGTATCGGGCTTAGGCTACAGGCACAAACCAGCAGTGGCGTTTGCCAGCTGAGTTTTGCTATCAGTGACACAGGCATCGGCATAAGCGCTGCACAGCAACAGCAACTTTTTCAGGCGTTCAGCCAGGCCGACAACTCTATCAGCCGCAAATACGGCGGCACCGGCTTGGGGCTGGCAATTTGTCAGCGCTTGCTGCACCTTATGCACAGTGAGCTGAGTGTGCAAAGCCAGCCTGGTGTCGGTACCGTGTTTAGCTTTAGCCTGCAACTGCCCCTGGCAACGCCTGCGCCGCAGCAAGCGATTAATCACAGCCCCTATTTAGCCAGCAGCTCTGACTCAAGCAGCACCATTTTGCTGGTCGAAGACAACTACTTTAATCAGACACTGGCAGTGATTTTACTGAAAAAACTCGGCTATCAGGTACTAACCGCAGACAGTGCCGAGCAAGCCCTTGACCTGTTAGCAACGCAGTCAGTCGCCCTGGTACTGCTGGATATTGAGCTGCCTGGCATGAATGGCTATGCCTGCTGTCAGACGATAAGACAACAGCCAGCGTTAGCGCAGCTGCCGGTTATTGCCATGACAGCGCATCAAACAGACTCAGTACGTCAACAATGCGATGAGGCCGGTATTAACGATCTGATTACCAAACCCATAGAAACGCAGTTGCTGGCCGACAAACTGGCGCTTTGGTTAAACAAAGGCTGAACACGCCTGACTAAAGTGAGTTTGACGGCGCTGCGGCCTGCTCTGGGCAATAAAAGCGGTTTGGCAGCTGCTGGTTAACCTGCAAAAAGTAGGTTAACTGCAGTTGCTGATACCAGTTGTCCAGTAACACGCTAAGCAGGGCTTTATCAAAACTGCGTTGCAATACCGGATCGCGAAATGCTGCCCGGTAAAGCGTTGAGCCAAACAGTGGGTGAATACTTACTTCAACCGGTTCGGCCGCATTTTGCATATGAAAGGTAAAAATATTACGGTCTAACACCACCACCTGGGTGCGACCATACAGCAGCATATCCACCTGGGCGCGTTGATCAACCATTTCCTGATAGGCAGGGTTTTGCGCCATAGTGTCGCGATAGTCCGGCCCCAGAACCTTAGTGGCGCCCTGAAAAGCAATAACACGCTTCGCCGCAAGATCAGCCGGGTGCTGCAAGGTAAACTCATCCTGAGCCCGACTCACCGCCACGTTCTGATAGCGGATATAAGGCTGAGAAAAGAACAAACCGGGTTCATCTGGCTCATTGGGTTGCAGGGTAGCAATGTCGCCATTACCGCTTTCCAGCAAACCTCTGATACGTGAATTAGGTACAAACACAAATACCGCTTCATGCCCCATGCGGCGCACTACTTCACGTAACAGCTCTATCTCATAACCACTGACCGTTTCCAGCCTGATATAAGGCGGTTTGTTTTGCCCTACCAGCACATTCAGTGGTGCCGCAAGCGTTTGCTGGGCCGACAGCAGCGCCGATAGCGTCAGCCACACCAACAATACCCACCTGACCATAATACGCTCCAGCACCTGCTTGTTGTATCTAGTGTAGATGGTTTTACCTGAATGCAACATTATAAAGCAAGTGTTTTGCTGTAGCAGGAACATAAATCTTCCACCTATAACAATCACTTAGCCGCTCTAGTTAGGCAACTGAAAAGGATTAGCGCAAATTCGGCGCCAGCCAGCTTTCTGCCTCTGTCTGGCTCCAGCCTTTTTTCGCCGCATAGTCGCTGAGCTGATCTTCGCCTATTTTGCTGACAGCAAAATACTTGCTGTCCGGGTGTGCAAAATACCAGCCACTCACCGCCGCGCCCGGCCACATGGCATAGCTTTCGGTCAGGGTAATGCCGGTTTGGGCTTCAACGTCTAACAACTGCCACAAGGTGCCTTTTTCCGTGTGCTCCGGGCAGGCCGGGTAACCGGGTGCCGGCCGTATGCCCTGATACAGCTCACGTATTAGCTGCTCATTATCCAGGCTTTCATCGCTGGCATAGCCCCAATACTGACGGCGCACTTTCAAATGCAGGTATTCGGCTAAGGCTTCGGCTAAACGATCGGCCAGCGCTTTTACCATAATGCTGTTGTAATCATCATGCTCGGCGGCAAATTGTGCGGCAAATTCATCCGCGCCAAAGCCGGTGCTCACCGCAAAGCCGCCGATATAATCTTTTACGCCGCTTTGGACCGGCGCGATAAAATCGGCCAGGCTGCAGTTGGGCGCATTGTTTCTAAGCTGCAATTGCTGACGCAGGTTATACAAACGGGCTTTTTCAGTCGTTCGGCTCTCATCGGTGTAAACAATAATATCTTCCCCAACACTATTGGCCGGGAACAGGCCAAACACCGCTTTGCCTTTGACATGGCCTTCGTTAATCATCCGATCCAGCATGGCATTGGCGTCTTTAAACAGCTTACGCGCTTCAATGCCCACTTCCGCATGGTTTAATATCGCCGGATATTTACCGGATAACTGCCAGGTTAAGAAAAACGGTGTCCAGTCGATGTAATCGCGCAGAATGTTTAAATCAACATCCAGCCACAGATGCACACCGGGCTGTTTAGGCGCCGGTGCCACCTTGCTTAAATCAAGCTGGAATTTATTCGCTTTAGCCTCCGCGAAACTCAGCAGTTTTTCCCCCGGGCGCGAACGGGCATGTTGCTCGCGAGCGACGACATATTCCTGTTTAATGCGGGCTAAATAATCGGCTTTGCTGTCTTTACCAATTAAGGATTGCACCACCGACACGCTGCGCGAGGCATTGGGCACATAGACCACACCATGCTGATAATGCGGCTCAATTTTCACTGCCGTATGGGCTTTGGAGGTGGTGGCGCCACCAATCAGCAGCGGCTGGGTAAAGCCTAAGCGCGTCATTTCTTTGGCCACATGCACCATTTCATCTAAAGAGGGCGTAATCAGGCCGGATAAACCAATCACATCAACGTTTTGCTCTTTGGCTACGCGCAGCAATTCCGCGCACGGCACCATCACGCCCAAATCGATTACTTCAAAGTTATTGCACTGCAGCACCACACCGACGATGTTTTTACCGATATCGTGTACATCGCCCTTCACGGTCGCCAACAGCACTTTGCCCTGCGCCTGACCGCCTTCTTTTTCCTGCTCGATAAAAGGCTGCAAATAGGCGACGGCCTTTTTCATTACCCGGGCCGACTTTACTACCTGCGGCAGAAACATCTTGCCTTCACCAAACAAGTCGCCAACCACGTTCATGCCGTCCATTAACGGGCCTTCAATCACATGCAGCGGTTTTTCCGCTTCCTGCCGGGCTTCCTCGGTGTCGATATCAATAAAGTCGGTAATGCCTTTTACCAGGGCATGTTCGAGCCGCTTATTCACCGGCAGGCTGCGCCAGGCATCGTCCTGCTTCTCCGCCACGCTGCCATCGCCTTTAAACTGGGCAGCAATATCCAGCAAGCGCTCGGTGGCATCATCACGGCGGTTTAAAATCACATCCTCTACCCGCTCGCGCAGCAAGTCAGGAATATCGTCATACACCGCCAGCTGGCCGGCATTGACAATACCCATATCCATGCCGGCGGCGATGGCATGGTATAAAAATACCGAGTGAATGGCTTCGCGTACCGCATCGTTGCCGCGAAACGAAAACGACACGTTAGATACGCCGCCGGAAATTTTGGCGTAAGGACACAGCCGCTTTATCTCGCGGGTGGCCTCGATAAAATCCACCGCGTAGTTGTTGTGCTCTTCAATACCGGTCGCTACAGCAAAAATATTCGGGTCAAAGATAATATCTTGTGGCGGAAAACCAATCTGCTCTGTCAGTAACTGGTAGGCGCGAACACAAATTTCCACCTTGCGCGCTTTGGTATCAGCCTGGCCTTGTTCGTCAAAGGCCATTACCACCACAGCGGCACCGTAGCGGCGTAATAAACGGGCTTGTTGCAAAAACGGCGCCTCGCCTTCTTTAAGCGAGATGGAGTTGACCACCGCCTTGCCCTGAATGCATTTTAGCGCCGCTTCAATCACCTCCCATTTCGACGAGTCGACCATAATGGGCACCCGCGAAATATCCGGCTCTGACGCTAACAGCTGCAGATAGCGCACCATAGCAGCTTTGCTGTCGAGCATCGCCTCGTCCATATTGATGTCGATAATTTGCGCGCCGTTCTCTACCTGCTGCCGCGCGACATCAAGCGCCGCTTCAAAATCGCCGTTTAAAATCAGTTTTTTAAATTTCGCCGAGCCGGTAACGTTAGTCCGCTCGCCGACATTAATAAATCTGGCCTGTTGCTGCATTACCACTCCAGAGAAAAGGCTTCAAGGCCGGCTAAATGAAAACTATGGCTGGCCGCTTTAGGCTGCCGTGGCGGCGCGTCTTTTACCGCCGCTGCGATGGCTTTAATGTGCTCTGGCGTGGTGCCACAGCAGCCGCCGACGATATTTAAAAAGCCCTGTTTGGCCCAATCAGCAATTTCGGCGGCCATCTCAGTGGCGCCTAAATCGTATTCGCCAAATTCATTCGGTAAGCCGGCATTGGGGTGTACTGAAACATAGGCCTCAGACACCCCAGACAAAGTTTCGACATAAGGGCGCAGTAAATCTGGCCCCAGGGCGCAGTTCAGGCCAAAGCATACCGGCTCAACATGGGCCAGGCTATGGTAAAAGGCTTCGGTGGTTTGGCCGGATAAAGTACGGCCAGAGGCATCAGTGATGGTGCCTGAAATCATCACCGGCAGTTTAACGCCCATTTCGTCAAACACCTGTAGCACCGCAAAAGCCGCGGCTTTGGCGTTTAGCGTATCGAAGATGGTTTCCAGCATAATAATGTCGGCACCGCCTTCAATTAAGGCGCGGGTCGACTCGGTATAAGCCGCCACTAACTCATCAAAGCTGACATTACGAAAACCCGGATCATTCACATCCGGTGAAATGGATGCGGTACGGTTAGTCGGCCCTAACACACCGGCAACATAACGCGGTTTGTCTGGTTCAAGTGCGGTCACTTCATCACAGACTTTACGCGCCAGCGCGGCCGCTTCGCGGTTAATACGTGCCGACAACCCTTCCATCTGATAATCCGCCATCGCAATAGTGGTAGCGTTAAAGCTGTTGGTTTCAACAATATCAGCGCCAGCCAGTAAATACTGGCGGTGAATATCGGCAATGAGATCCGGCTGGGTCAGTACCAGCAAATCGTTGTTACCTTTCACATCACAAGGCCAGTTGGCAAACTCGCTGCCGCGATAATCAGCTTCTTCCAGCCGGTGTTGCTGGATCATGGTGCCCATGGCGCCATCGAGAATAACAATACGCTGTGAAAGTAACTGACGGAATTGTTCAGGCGTTAGTCTTGCGGTCATAAAATGCTCTTTAGGTTGCCCAAGGGTTTAGGCGCTTTGGCCAATCTGGCTTAGTTCAAACGGCGTGGCCTGATACACATAGTAGTTCAGCCAGTTGCTAAACAGTAAAAAGGCATGGCTTTGCCACAGCTTTTGCGGCCCTTGCAGTGGGTCGTTATTGCGGTAATAGTTTTCCGGCAACCTGGGGTTAAGCCCTGCCGCCAGATCGCGCTGATATTCCTCATCCAAAGTGGTGAGATCATACTCCGGATGGCCGGTGACAAACACCCGGCTGCCACTGCTGTTTTGCAGTAAATAAGCCCCCGTCACATCAGCCTCGGCCAGGATATGTAAGTCATCATGCTGCTGGTATTTTTGCTTTGGCACCTGGGCATAGCGCGAATGTGGCACTAAAAACTGATCGTCAAAGCCGCGCACCAGCGGGCACAACGGCTGGGTAACCTGCTGCCAGTACACACCGGATAATTTCTCACCCCGAATTTCACGCTGCAAACCATAATACTGATACAGCGCCGCATGCGCCGCCCAGCACAAGAATAAGGTAGAGGTGACGTTATGATCGGCCCAGCGCAATATATCGCCAAACTGTGCCCAGTAAGTCACATCCTCATAGTCCACTAACCCGAGCGGCGCGCCGGTAATAATTAAGCCATCGTACTTTTGCTGTTGCACTTCAGAGAAATAGCGGTAAAAGCAGTTTAAATGGCTGGGCGGCGTGTTTTTACTGACATGGTCGTCAATGCGCAGTAAATCGACATCCACCTGCAACGGGCTATTGGCCAGCAAGCGCAGCAACTGAATTTCCGTGGCAATTTTATTTGGCATTAAATTTAAAATAGCGATTTTCAGCGGCCGGATATCCTGCGACTGCGCCCGGCTCTCGGTCATCACAAACACATTTTCTGCCGACAGCGCTTCTACCGCCGGCAACTGATCGATCACTTTAATAGGCATAGCCACACCCGCTTAACTGACATAGCCGCTACTTTGCGCAAAAGCGGCGGCAAAGTCAACTTCTATACGTTTAGATGGCTAAATAAGCAAATGATTAGTGTCAGCGTTAAATTACAGTCAGTCGCGTCATTCACAACCAGGCATTAGGTTGTTAAAAGTTAAGCGCTAACATTGAGTAAAGCTAACGACTCTGCAACAATGCGATGTCACTATTTAGCTTTGGATTTTATCTGTGCGTACCCTATGCCGTTGTGTTTACCTAGGCTGTCTTGCTCTGTTTGGCTGTTTTATGATGATCTCTACTGCACAGGCCCAGTGGCACCGTCAAGCCTTTGAAACGCTTGGCACCCAGGCCTATATTGAGCTGTGGTGTGACGATAGCAGCAAGGCACAGCGGTTAATCAGCGAGGTACAGGCCGAGTTTGAACGGATTAACCAGTTGATGAGCCCCTATATCGCCAGTAGTGAGTTAAGCTTGCTTAACCGTGAGGCGTCCAGGGCGCCAGTGACAGTCTCGGCTGAGATGTATCAGTTGCTGCAGCGGGCGCGGCATATTTCGATGCTAAGCCACGGTGCCTTTGATATTACCTTCGCTTCGGTGGGTTTTTACTACGATTATCGCAGCGGCCAAAAGCCGGATGCACGTCAGCTTGAGCAAGGCCGGCAGTTAGTGAATTACCAAAGCGTTGAACTACTGGCAAACAACCAGGTTAAATACAGCCAGCCCGGCATTAAAATTGATTTAGGCGGTATTGCTAAAGGCTATGCGGTAGAGCGCGCCATTGGCTTGTTAGCAACACAAGGTATTAAGCATGCCCAGCTTACCGCCGGTGGCGATAGCCGTTTACTCGGTGATAAAACCGGCAAGCCCTGGCTGGTGGGCGTAAAGCACCCACGACAGGATGACAAATACGCGGTCACCCTGCCATTGGCAGATAGTGCCATTAGTACTTCTGGCGATTACGAGCGCTTTTTTATTGAAGATGGTGTGCGTTATCACCATATTTTGGACCCTAAAACCGGTAAAAGTGCAGCTGGCGCGTTAAGCGTGTCAGTGATTGGCGCCGATACCACCCAAACCGACGCGCTGTCGACCACCTTATTTGTCCTGGGGCTTAAACAAGGCATGGCATTAATTGAGCAAATTGATGGCTATGAAGCGATTTTTATCGATGCTGAGCGTAAGATGTATTTCTCCAGCGGCTTAACGCCCTAAGGCGTGTTTATGCAAGGTAAGTTACCCTGCATTTGTTGCTGTACAGGCTAAGTATGCTGTTGTACATTCATTAGCAAAGTTTAATGTGCATGGAGCGCCTTATGTTACGTAAGTTGGCACTAAGCCTGTTGTTTAGTCTTAGCCCCTTGCTGGTCAGTGCTACTGAGCCTGACTGCTCCTTACGGATGTCAGCCGAAACCGATTTTCCGCCGCATTTGATTCAACAGCAACAACAATGGACCGGTTTAAGTGTCGAGCTAATGCAGCGGTTGGCAAAAGAGCTTAGCTGTGACCTGGTGTTTATTAATAGTCCCTGGCTCAGGGCTCTGCAAATGAGTGCACAGGGCGAGCTGGATGTATTGAGCCACTTGTCGGTAAGTAGCGAGCGCAAAGCGCAATTTGCTTTTATCGGCCCGCATCATATCGAAAGCATTTATCTGGTGGGCGACCCGAGCGAAATTAGCGCTCCGGCAAGCTTACAACAGCTGGCTGAAGGCGTTGACCTGGGTAGCATCGCTACCTTGCATGGTGCTTATTATGGTGAAGAGTTTAGCCGCCTAAGCCAGCAACCCACTTTTGCCCGTCAGTTGGTAAGCATCAGCAGTATTCAGGATAAACTGGCGCTGCTGCGGGCAAAACGGGTTAACACCATTTTAGAAGACATCAGCGTACTGCAGTACTGGCAGCAACATAACTACCCGGACGCTGAGCGTTATCAGCCCTTGCTCAAAGTATACGAAAGCCCGGTGTATTTTGGTTTTAGTAAAGCCTCCCTAAGCGAAAAGCAACTTAAACACATCGCTGATACCTGGCAGCGCCTCTATCAGCAGGGTGAGCTTAACGCTATTTATCAGAAATACCAGATAGCAGCCGACGAAAAGCTGGTACCTGCGCCGCTGCTGTAAGCTTTACACCCTACCCGGCTAGGGCGCCAGTCTCGGCTGTGGTGCCGGTAAGCTAAACTGATAGTCGTCCAGCTGATATGGCTGCATAACCTGTTTTAAGGTGCCATTGTCGTACAACTTCTGCCAGGCCGCTGCCATTGCAGTGAGCTGCTGCGCGTTAAAGGTGTTTAAATTAAAACCAAAATAGACCGGACTTTGAAATACTTCAAACAGCGGTTGATAATCTGCTGTTGGCAGGCTGGCGCGTTTTTTCCAGTAATGATAAGCCGCAATGTCTTCCAGTACGCCATGCACCCGGCCGTTAAGCAGCAAAGCCTGCTTATCCTCATTGCCACGAATAAAAACAAAACGGGTGCGGTTTTTCGCATCACTTAAGATGCTGTCCAGCTCATCACCATAATAAGCACCATTTAGCAGGGCAATAATGCCGTTAGTGCCAGTGCGTTTGAGTTCAGACAACTCGGTAAGATTAGGAAACGCTTGTGGTATCCCCACCAGATAAATCACTTCCTGATGGTGTGGGCCAATAAAGGCAAACTGGCGGCTGCGCTCGGTATTGTAGGTGAGATGGGTTACCACATCTAACTGGCCCTGCTCCATCAGCTTTAATGCCCGAAGCCAGGGGCTGTGAATAAACTCCAGCTGACAGCCCATCTCTGCTGCCAGCGCAGAGAGTAAATCAACGTTCAGACCACGCCAGCTATCGCCCTGCTGCATAATATAGGGCGCAAAACTGGTTTCAACGCCCATACGCCAGACACAACTTTTCGCCGGAAAACTTAGCAGCAGGCCCAGCAGTGCAAGCCATAACCATCTCATCACTTAAGCTCCGATAGCGTTAACGCCAATTAACGGCAGCGATTAAGCTGCAACCTAATCAACTATATACCCGCCAGCGCTAACTTACCTGCCGGCGACAGAAAAACTCTGTCGCGTCAGACGATAGGCGCAAAAGCCGTAAGTCGATCCAGGCTGGCCGCATTACCCAGACCATGAAAAGGTGCCACTTCTGCTAAGCGCCCCTGTTCACCATGCAGTGCCAGATAATTCAGCAGTACCGTTTGCACCAGCAAGTTCACGTTATTTGCCGCCACCGACGAGCCGGTTTCTACCGAGGCATCTGGCCGCATAAAGCCGATTTGCTGATGCCGGGCTTGCTGCTCAGCACTACCACCTAACAGCGTAGGCCGGCCATTGGGGCTGTATACCAGCATAAAAGACGCCGCCGTGGATGAGTTATCCCCGGTCCACTCGCCTTTGCCCCGGCCAAACTCTGAGTCATCAATTCGGCCATTGCTGGCCACAGAGCCATCGCTGTAGACATAGATCATCAGCGGCTGATTCATCCGGGCGGCATATTCCAGACAAGCCCCTATGCAGCGGCCGGCGCGCAGGTCACGCAGCTCACCGGTGCCCCGTTCGCCGGTATGGTAATCGTAGCCGCCTATCGTAATTGAACCCGCACCGGCAAAACCGTTCACCACCAGCTTCATGACCGACGCCGTTTTACGAAACTCACCGTCGCTATTAAATTCTTCGGCGCTAAAAATGCCCGCTGCGCCGACAATGTCCGGATCGGCAGCCGGATCTAAGGTGGCGGGGTTACCAAAGCGGTCGGCTAAATCGGCACTTTTCACATAACCACAGCGGACCAACTCTTTGAGCACCGCATCACGGCTAATGTTAGTGTTGACCCGGCCCAGTTTACTATCACTGATGCGCTGCACTGCTTCCATTACTGCTACCGCATCATTCTGGTTAAGCAGACCAAATAAATCCCCCACATCTACCAGGCCGGTGACATCGCTGGGTCTGTCTATTTTTGTAGGCCTAAGCTCGGGGTTATAAAACTCCATCGGCATCATTGAATTGGCGCCAGAATCAGAGTTTCGCGAACCGATAAGTGGCATCAGGGAGCCGCTGGCGCCGGCTTTGGCAATGGCATACATCGGGTTATGTGGGTTGTTACCGGTGTCGTTTTCTGAGCGCGACGGCATCACAGCACCATTGGTCATGGCCTGAGTAGCCAGGCTGGTGCGCTCTAAAATACCGGCCAGCATTTGCGAGTCACTGTGAAACGCCAACCCCAGCTGATCATTAACAAAGCCTGCCGCTGGATCGGCGCTGTTTACCGCCTGCGGCACCATGTCGGCAGGCAAACCCAGCTTGCTATAGCCCTGCACCGATAAAAAGTCGCGCTGACCACCTGCGCCTCCCACCAGCACATTAGAGCCGGCAATATTGGCGCCGCCGGCCAAATCAAAGCAGATAAACGGAATTTTACCGGCGCCCTGCACATTAATACCACACAGCTGTTTTAACGCTTCTAAATCCGGTGAGAGTTCAGCATGAGCTTTGTTCGGGTTAGCAAACAAGCCAAACACTGAGCCGGTGGTGAGCACAGCAGCACCATAGCTTAAGCCACAGGCAATAAAATCGCGCCGGCTTATCGGTTTGCTGTGACAGGCATGCAGTAACGGGCTATCAGGATGTAAGGTTTTATGTCGTTTCATTTTGCTCTCCTACTGCAATACCAGCTCAGCACTGGCCAACACGGCCGTGCAGGCCGCTTTGGCAATGGTGCGACTGCGATCGCTACTGCAGCTGCCGCCACAGTTACTTAAGCGGCTGATCAGCGCATCCAGTTCAGTCTCTACTTCAGCGCGCGGCGCCGAGCTTAACGGGGCCAATGGCATCAGCCGGTTAAGCAATGCATCAATAAACAGCGGCCGGTTTGCAACACTGTATGTGGTCGCAGGCGTCGCAGTAAAATCGATACCGGCAAACCAGCTTTGCCGGATAGCGTTATCTTCAATCGCTGCGTTACAGTAAGCAATACCCAGCTGAGTAATGGCCATTTGTTGTGCAGAGACAAAAGTATCCAGGCTGTCGGAGGATGGCAGCTGACGCTGAATGGTCTGATACACCTGCGCCACAGCAACATTCTGCTGCGGCACGCCGGTTAGCGCACTCATACTGGCATGAATTTCAGCAAAGGTTTTAAGGCCAATATCGCTGCTGTTCGTGCTGCTGGCGATAATTTGCTGCACCGGGGCCGTGCTGTCGGTGCGCACATTGGTCAGCTCGCCGATGCGGGCAAAAGATAAGAAAAACTCATCAGCCTGAGCACCTAACTCGCTACCAATAATGGTGCCCTGCTGAGACAGTACAGCACCGCCGGCCAGGTCAGCATTAGTGCCAAGCTCAAATTGCTGCTTGATCCAGGCCTGACCAGTGACCACCTCTTTACCGTTTAACCCCAGCGCCATACCACTGATGTTCAGTGGCTGTGACAGCGCACGGCCCTCCAAATTGACCAGATAAGGCGCGTTAAACAGATAGGAGTAATTATCAAACTGCGCGACTTCGAATACGATGTAGCTATCAGGCAGGTTTATCAGCTCGCCAATGGCGAACAGCAGATAAAACTTCTGTCCTACCCCCACCTCGTAATTCTGCTGTACCTGCGCTGCATTCAGCGCTTTGTTGTGCACAGCGAGTAGCCGCACTGTGCCTTGCCATTGCCGGTTACCGTTGGCTTCATTGCCCAGCATCAGGGCAAAGCTATTATCCCAGTTGCGGATCGCCACAGCCGGGGCGCGTACGCCGGTATCTTCACCATTAACGTAGATACGCTGGCCATTCACCGGGTCCTGCGTGAGCACCACATGCTGTAACGTCGCCTGCAGTACCTCGTCTGCATCGGCGGTACTCACCGCGGGTAAGCCCGCCAGATCGCTTTGATCACTGCGTAGCAAAAAGTCATAGTTATACTGACTTTGCCCCAGCGTGATATTGCGCTCGTTGCTGCTACCAGCATAACTGACAATAGCCGCCGGTCCTTCCTGCGTGACATTCGCCGGTACCAGCCAGGCTTCAACGCTCATCTCGCCGGTGGCAGTAATTAAATTGGCCAGTTTACTGCTGTTTTGCGTACTGGCTTGTGCCCGGCCACTGTTAATTTGAATACCCCAGCCCGTTACCCAGCTAATGTCACCTTGCAGGCTTAAATTCGCCGCAGGCTCCACACCTGAGGTATCGTAAGCAATGGCGCCGCTGCCGGTTTTAAATTGGTAAAACGCAATCTGGTTTGCTTCAAAGCGGCCACCACTGGAGGCAACCACGCCATCTTCCAGCCGCAGCGCTTTTGACACCACCAACGCAGGGTCGAGTGAGGTTAATTCAACACTGGCGGCAATTTGCTCAATGGCAGACAGCATTTGCGCGGCATCTGCAGCGCAATCTGACCAGCAGTTGTGAAACTCGCCACCTAAACGGGCCACAAAGCGTGACAACTCCGGCGTATCCAAATTAATCAGCTTGCGGCTGGCCTCGTAGGCGACTGCCAAGTCGCTGCTGGCAAAAAATGGCGACTGGGTTTGCGCCGCGTCCGGTGCGTGACAGTTAACACAATACTGGCGCAGCAGCGGGTAAACGGTGCTGCCGAATAACGCCGGGTCCTCCGGTAACACTTTGCTGGCGCCCGGCTCGCGGATAGGCGGTGCCACCAGGGTAACGGTGGCCGCTTCCGTTTCGCTACTGTTGGCCCAGTTGCGGATCCACTGCGCCATGGTGTCGGCGCAGGCACTGTCACTGGCCTGCCAGCAGTTATGACCACCCGCCAGTTTAGTGACCAGCAGTGATTGCGCCGGGTCGGCCAGATTAACTAAGGCTGTCGCGGCGGCATAAGCCTGATTAATATCGTCGTTACGGGCAAAAAAGGGCGCAGTATTGCCCTGCACATGGCAGGCGCCGCAGCGGTTGGCGCTGGCAACATTGTCCCACAGCGTAAGTTTAAACAGCTGAATATCCGCCGTTTGCGGTGCCGGGCCTGTGTAGTTGGTGTTGTCTTCCTGCACCGGTGGTGGCGGATTTTGCTCTACTTCAGCGCCACCACAACCGGCCAGCAACAAGGTAAACAGCACGGGCAACAGTAAATGCTTCATGGCTTAGTCTCCCATGCAGTAGGTGGCCGTGTCGGCGAACACCTGTTTT
This sequence comes from Chromatiaceae bacterium, assembly GCA_033838465.1. Lineage (GTDB taxonomy): Bacteria > Pseudomonadota > Gammaproteobacteria > Enterobacterales > Alteromonadaceae > Alishewanella. The sequence goes on along the minus strand of JAJLKZ010000014.1, from coordinate 281,880 downwards.
AGTTTGTAGCCACCCGTTTGAAAGCTGGCGGTAATGCTATGTAAGGTGCTGACATCGGTCAGGTTCTCCGGCTCACGCAGACACACAGTGCGAAACACCTTTTTCACCTGACACTGGGCAAATGCCTCCGTATGGGCCAGTTCCTGGCCTAAGCTTTTGGCGCCATTGCCTTCACCGGGCAGGCTGTTATCCCAGCCCAGCGCCATATTCTGCCCCTGACGCCAATAGTTCACCCAGCTGTCGTCCGGCGTACGGTAACCATAGGGAAAGCTGCCAGCGTTAATATGATATTTCGGTTGTACCCGGCTTTGCGTTTGTGCGTTTTGCGTGCCGCTTTGCTGATAAAAAATGCGGCCATTGCTGCCATCTTCATCGGTAAACTGATAATCGTAATAAGCAAAGGCTTGGGCCAGCGGGTCCATACCGGCGTGGCAACCAACACAGCGGTTGTTGAAGATGCGGCTGTCGCCGCCCGGGCTGCGGCTGACATCCTGACGAATACGATCAGTCGGCCGGCTAATGTCCTGCAGCGGCTCCAGGTCAGTGCAAAGCTGGCTCATCAGCGTAAAGCGGAACATAGCGCGGTTAGTGCCAAGATAAAAAAACGCTTTGGCAGCGGCGCGACTGGTCATCACACCAGCAGCCGCCTCCGCCGGAATGCCATTTAAACTGCTTTGTGAGCGCGGCTCCAAATACTGCGCCAGGTCGACGGCTTGTTGCTCCAACGCCAGATAATGGGCATTGTTATCGCTCTGATACGGCGGCAGACCAAGGCTGTCGGCACCCACGTATAAAATATCGGTTTGCAGCAACTGGCGAAAATCCACTTCATCACGCACCAGGCCAATCACGGTCGCCGTGTAGTCATTTAATGGCTCAAACACGTCCAGGTCGCGGTTGGTTGCAGGGGCTGCAAACAACTTTAACGTGGTGCGGTAAAAGTCCGGGTGTTGCATGGCAAGCTCAGCAGCGCCACGGGCATTGCCCTGCTCAATCAGCGTTTGCATCTGGCTTAAGGTGCCAGCATCAGCTGGTACGCCTGCCAACCGCTCGTGCAAGCGTTTTGCCTGCTCCAGCGCGCTGGCCTGTGCCGGCGCGCCCTGCAACAGTGCCAGCAACACGCTGGATATCATTATCACGTTACGCATAAATATCCTCCGGTTTAGCCCGGTAAAAATTCCACCGTCCACTGCGAACGGGTTACGGCCGCCGCTTCGGCGCCAAAATTAACCGAACGTAACCGCAGCACTAATGAGCGTTCCAGTTTGGCATCGTTCAGCTCACTGCTTTTAATGCTGACATCGGCCAGACTGCCGTCCGGGTTTATCACCAGTTCAAACACTACTTTACCTTTTAACAGCGGGTTAGCTCGCAGTGCCCGACTGTATAGGGTGTACAGGCTGCTTTTATTCGCCTCCAACACACGACGGATCTGCGCCTCTGAACGGCCTTGCCCCGCACTACTGCCCTGGCTACTGCTGCCGGCCGAGGTGTTACCAGCCTCTTTTCTGCCCACAGCAGATAAGCCTTTTAGCTCGGTTTCAGCCAGTGCAACGCTGCCGGTGTCGGCCAGCTCTGAGCGCACGATATCGCCGGTGGCCGCCGCCGCTTCTGCTGCCGCAAATTGCTTGTTAGCTTCGTTGCGCAGTAAAGTACGCTCTACCTGTGTGGCCTGCTGTTCACCACGGCTTTTTAGCTGCGGCGCGCTGTTATCCAGCTGAAAACTTTGTCTAAGTGCCGCCAGCTCATCACGCATCGCCATTAAGCCCGCCTGCTCTGCCTGCTTGCGTGCTTGCTGCGGGTCGGGTTTTACCGTGTCAGCACGCGCCTCTACCGGCTCGGGCTTGGTTTCAGGTTCGGGCAGCGGCTCAGCTTTTTGCTCTGGCAGCGGCTCAGGTTCAGGCGGTGGCGGTATTTGTTTTTGCTCTAACATGACCCGCGCCAGCGTTGGTGGTAGCTGCTCCTGCACTTCGCGGCTACGCTCGGGCACCTGCAGTGCCGGCACCAGTACGGCAAATACCAGCCATAACAATAGCCCCAGCCACAGCAGTTGGTAAAAGCGTCTATCTTCTGTTTGCCAGCTATGCTGGTTTACTACTGCCGTTGTCATGGCGCCTCCGCCCTGGCCGGCGCCATCGCTTCTACCGCCAGCGACAAGTCACGGTATTCGGTGGCCGCACAAATGGCCATCAGCTGGCGCAGCACACCATAAGGTGTGGCCGCATCGCCTAAAATTGTCAGCGGCCGGCCCAGAGCCTGCTGGGTCTCATCAAGCGCACCGGCGCGGCTGGCCAGATAATTCAGCTCAGTGGTTAATGCCTGGGTTAATTCGGGCAGCCACAGGCTGCTGTCCTGTTGCCAGTCGCCCTGCCATACCGGTTTACCCTGCACCAAGATAGCGCTACCGGTAATGGTCAGCATGACTTTTTCTGTCGGCAGCTGCTCGGACACCGAGCGCGGCAGGCTGATATCTTTATTGCTTTGCAGCACCTTGACTTCAGACTGATTCACCATCAAGAAAAACACCAGTATGGTAAAAATGTCCATCAGTGCCACCAGATTAAGCTTACTGGCCTGCGCCAGGCGCTGATTTTGCCGCTCCAGGCGCTTAGCGCGAAATGACATTTTCATTCGCTCACCTCCGCCGGCAACTGTCCCAGTGAAATTTGCGGAAACAGCTCCGCATCAACCAACTGAGCGGCCACGACAGCTTTAAACGAACGCACGGTGTCCATGGCACTGACCAGGGTTTGATAGTCCAGATCGTCGGCAGCCAGAATACTGATATCTTGCTTATCGATATTTTTTTGCTGCAACGTCAGCTTCAAATCCTGTAAAAACAGGCTTAAGGCGGCAAAATCGTAGTGGCCCTCAGCCGTCAGCTCAAACACCCGCAGCGGCTGCCCCGCCGGATAATTCAACCTTAACCGGTCAGGGTGAATTTCCAACTCCAGGAGCTGTGGCTGTTCCTGCTCCTGCTGCAATTGCTGTTCGGTTAACGGCGGCAGCTGAATATTCAGCACCCGGATTTGCGCAAACACCAGGCTTAGCAATAACACCGGCACCAGCACGATCATCAGGTTCATAAAAGACGTGATGTCTAGCTCAGCTTCCGTGAGCAGGGTTTTACGCCGCTTTATCATCCCGCCCACCGTCTGTTTGCTTGGCGATACTGTTCATCAGTTTAATGCCGACCATTTCCATGGTGTCGATAATGGTCGCGGTTTTGCCCTGTAGCAATGCATGCACAAATACCAAGGGTATCGCGGTGATCAAACCAAAGGCGGTGGTGTTCATCGCGACCGAAATACTGGACGATAACAAACTGGCTTTTTCTGACGGGTCGGCATTAGCCACGGCCGAAAAGGCGGCAATAAGGCCCATAATGGTACCGAGCAGTCCCAGCAGGGTGGCCACGTTGGCCAAGGTTGCCAGAAACGGCGTGCGCTTTTGCAGACGCAGGCTATACTCCAGCACCACCTCTTCCATGGCGTATTCCATATCTTCACGCCGTGTAGACGAACGTAACCGGTGTATGCCGCTGGCTAGCATGGCAATTAATGGCGCACTGCTTTGCTGCGCTAACTGCAGAATTTTGCTGGTATCGGCTTGTGCCAGTGCCGGCTGCACCTGCGCCAGAGCGCGTTGGTTAACCGCATAGACTGAGCGTAAAAACCACCAACGCTCAACAGCAATAACGATACCCAAGACTAAAATGAAAGCAATGGGGTAAATAAACACGCCGCCTTCCTGTAAAAACCGAACGATGCCGTTGAACAACTCCATGAAACCTGTCCTCTTATTGCTGTTTTTCGTTAACTGTTGTTGATGGTGACGCGCTGTTGCTGTCTTGCTTAAGCGCGATAAAGCGTAAAAATTGCGGCCGATCGAGCGGCGACAAGGTAATTTTTTGTGCCGGCAAAGGCTCGGCGGCAATGCGAATTTCACCCACCGGGCTTTGCCAGGGCAGTACATAAATCGTTTTCGGCTGCTCCTGATTACCACTGATGGTGCTGTCAATTCGCACGTCGGCAGTTTGCTGTGCCCCTGCCGTGCCGGCAGCCAGCAGTAATAGCCAGAATTTAGCGTGCATCGGTTTGCTCCTGCGCTAATTGTTGCTCCAGCAGCGCCAGCCAACCGGCCACAGCCGGATCCTGGCTTAACGCTTCATATTGCTGATAGTGATAACGCGCCTGTAATAACTGGCCTAAATACAGCTCGTATAAAAACGCCAGGTTTTTATGGGCCGGCGCATACCGGCTGTCGGCGTTAAGCGCTGCGCTAAAATACTGCTCCGCTTTGGCGAAGTGGCCCTGCTGACGTGCCAGCACACCGGCCAAATTCAGTGCCGGCGCATATTGCTGTATGGCTGGCTGCGTGGTTAAGGTCTGCTCGGCGCTGTCAACGTCACCGGCGCGCCACTGGCTTAATGCCAGGTTATAAGCCACACCGGGCGCCGCTGGCAGTAGCTGCTGCAATTGCTGAAACGCCTCGGATGCGCCAACAAAGTCGCCCTGACGCAGCAGCGCCGCGGCGGAGGCAAATTGCGCCTGCTCGGCATCGGTTAAGCTCGGTACAACGGCTGCCTGCTGGGTCGGCAAAGGGGCGCCCTCAGCGGCTAGCTTCTCGGTGGCTAGCGCTTGGGTGGCTGCCGCGTCAACTGCAGTAGGTGCCACAGGTGCTGTCTGGCTACAGGCTGTTAGCAACATCGCCAACAACAGCGTCGGGTACAGGATGAGACTGCGATTAATAGGCCGCATCGGCAGCTCCGCTATAGGCTTCTGGTTTATCAAATTTCGCTGGCAATAACTGCGCCAGGCGTTCGAAACTCTGCGCTATCCAGCGGTCCCACAATTGCTGCTGCGTCAGCCGGGTGTTTTGCTGATAAATGGCAATGGCCTGCTCTTCAAACGGGTAAGCCTGCTCTTCCAGCAAGAGCTCGTATTCTTCCAGCGCCAGCTCGTCCAACCCCTTGGGCCGGTCTGACGCCAAAATGGCTTTGGCCATCTGCTGATAAAGCTCTGCCACCTGAAACTGCGCTTCACTGACCAGCTCTGCCACACCAAACTGCATACTTTGCTGGTATTGCTTAATGGCCGTACTCATATGTTGCTGTTTGGTCTTCAGGCTTTTACTCAGTGGGTGGCTAAGCGCCACACCGCGGAACAGCATACTGTTGTGCCGGCCCAGCTCTAACAGCGCCTGCGCCGCCAGTTGCTGGCTGCGGCTATTACCGTCGCCGGCATATTGCTGCTCAAAACTGGCAATTTTTTCCCGCCAGAAGTTTTGCCGGTATACGTCCTGCTGCTGTTGATACAGCGCCACTAACTGAGCCCGGGCTTCCTGCGCCAGCAGATGCGGCTGCGGGTAACGGTTGGCATAACTGCGCCAGCTGTTAAGGGCCTGCTGCTGTGCACCGGCGCGCTGATAATACTGCGCGGCCAGGTACAAGGCCTCGCGCTGCTGCTCTGGTGCAGTGCTATTTGCTGACAGAGTGCTCAGCTCGTCCGCAGCAGCTTGCCACTGCTCTGCCTGCTCGTAGCTATCAAGCAGCATAGCGCGGGCGCTTAACAGCCGCTCACTTTGCGGGTAACGCTGCATAAACTGTTTAAGCGCTATGATAGCGTCCTGATGCTGACCTTGCTGGCGCAGCAAGGTAATTTGCTCAAAAGCAGCCGCCTGATGATAAGCCGAGTCTGGCAGCGCGCTTTGCAGGCGCTGCAAATGGTTTAAGATTTGCTCAAGGCTTTGTGCTGGCAGCTGGGCCTGCTGATAAATACTGGACGCCAGTTGCTCGGTTAACAGCTGGCGGCGCGCCGCGCTCAGGCTGCCTTGCAATAAGGCGCTGATGCTTTGCTCAGCAGCGCGGTATTGTGCCAGGGCCAATTCACTTTGACTGTGTAAAAACTGCGCCTCGGCCACTAATGCCGGCGTGCTGGACGCTGGCCACTGCGTTACCACACTGCTCAGCGCGAGCACAGTCTGGTAGTCTTTTGCCTGATAGGCTTGCTGCACCTGCTGCAAGGCGACCTGCTGCGCGGCGGGATGCGCACTGTGGTAGCGGACAAAGTCGTTTTGCTGGCGCAGCCATTGCTGTATTTCCAGCTCACTGGCTGCTGCACTCTGTGCCAGCTGTTCGCTAAGTAACAAGGCTTTATAGGCGGCATCGGGGGCACTGAACAGGCTAGCGTTAAGCTGCTGGGCATAACCCAGCGCAGTGTACAGCGTTAATGCCGCTTGCCACTGCTCGGCACCAAAGTGCGACTCGGCCAGTAAATAGCGTAGATCATCAGCTTGATAACCGTTCGCTGCCACAGCACCCTGAAGACGGGGCTCTTCGAGCACCTGTAGCATTTGCTGCCATAGCGGCACCACAGCGGCATAGACTTTCACTTGCTCTGGCTGTGCTAACGACTGCGCTTTGGCATAACCACTGCGGGCAAAATAATCCAGATATTGCAGCAAATAAGGCTGCACTTCGCTAAGTTCCGTGCTGTCAGCCTGCTGCCAGAAGCCAGCTGCCGGGCCAAACAAGCTGACATACTGCTGCTGCGCCGCCAATGCCGCACTGGCGTTAGCGTCTGACAAATGGTAATTGATGATATTCAGCTGCATCCGCGCCGCCAGCACTGAGCCTGGGTAGTGTTCAACAAAGGCGGCATAGCTTGTCAGCGCGGCCGCCGCCAGTTGTTTCTCCAGCAGAAAATCTGCTAATGCCTGATGCAGCTGCGCCACCATCGCCAGGGGGCGCTGGTTGCCTTTAAAACTGACTCTGTCAATCAGTGCCGTTAAGCTTTCAGCCTGCTGCTGATAACTGAGCGAAATGCTTAGGGTGCGCAGCACTTCCTGTTGCATGCTCTGACGGCTGTCGTCTGCAGGCACAATAGCATCGCTGTACAAGCTGTCTAACAGCTGTAAAAACTGCTCATCGGCGCGCTCAAACTGCTGCTGTTTAAAGTAGCTCCAGCCTGCCATGTAGCGTGCTTGTGTCTGCAAACTCTCATCACTGGTTTGCAGCACGGCCAGATAGCCCTGCAGCGCCTGCTCATAGTCAGCACGGCTGTAATAAATGTCGGCCAGCCGAAACCAGGCCTCGGCGGCGAAAGCTGAATCAGGGTATTGCTGTAGCAGTATTGTTAGCTGATCAAGACAAGCCTGCTGCTCACCGAGTAAATCGTAGCTACGTGCCAGCTGATAACGGATAAGCTCATTATTCGGATCCTGCGGATAATCGCTAAGTAACTGCTGATAGCGCTGTACCAACTGCCTTAACGCGTCTTGCTCCTCTGCTGCCGGCAGTTCCTGACGATCCAACCGGGCAGTGTGCAACTGCGATAGCCGGTATAAAATTTTCTGCCGCGTTGTTTCAGCCGGCGCTAACGCCAGTATTTGCTGATACAGCTTATCCAGTTGCTGCTCACTCACTGCAGGAACGTCTTGCAAAATGCTTTGATCAAAGGCTGGTAAATCGGCCAGCCCCGGCCGCACAACCAAACGCGGCTCGCTGGCACAGCCGGCCAGCAGCGCACTGCACAGGCTAAGCGATACCAATAACCGCGACTGACGTAGCTGAAATACGCTCATCGGCCCACCCCAGCTTGTGTCAGTGCGGCGGGCAACAGCCGCTCCATCATGCGTGCCATTGCCTGCTTATTATGGCGCTGTAATTCAGTTAACTGCGCCAATTGCGCACTGCGCTGCTGCTGTAATTGCTGATTTAACCGTGCCAGTAACTGTTGCTGCTGGCTAAGCAGTGCCAGATTGAGTTGCTGCTGCGACGCGCTTAACTCCACCAGCCGTTGCTGCTGGGCTTTTAACCTTTCGGTGCTGCTGCCCTGTGCTGCGAGCTGGGCCAGTTGCTGCTCTGCCGCGAGCAAAGCCGTTTTTATTGCCTCTAACTGCTCACGACGCTGATAACGCCCCTGAGCACTATTGTCACTGTATTGCCAGTGCAATAAGCCCCGCAGCCGCGCCAGGCGCTGGGCATAGTCGTTGTCGCTGTTAAGCGTGCTGTTAATGCTGGCAAAACGCTGCTCTGCCTGCTCTAAACGGCGCAGTTGCTGATACGTCTCGCCGTCGGTCAGGCTAAGCGCTAAGGGTTGCTGTTCAGCGTCAGCAATGTGCTGTTGCAAGTTGTCAAAACGCTGGGCAAGTGTCGCCGCATCGCCTGACAGCTGAGGTAAGCGGCTACTGAGCAATTGTTGCTGCTGGTCTAGTTTAAACTGCACCACCTGGGCAAGCCGCTGTAAACGTTGCTGGCGCTGCGGCGCTGCCGCCAGTTGCTGCTCAACGGTTAAGATGTCCTGGCTCAGCCGGTACAAGTCATTGTTCTCGCTAAGCTGTAGCTGTTGCCAGCCTGACAACCCCTGTTGTAACTGGCTAACCTGTAACGGCCTGGCTTGTTGGTTAACTAAGTTACTTTGCTGCTGATAATACTGCTCGGCCCACTGGTAAGCGGCTAGCGCGCCAGAAAAATCGGCTTGTCGCTCAAGCTGCTCGCCCAGACGGGTGGCCCCTTGCCAGGCGGTTAGACTAAATGGCTGCTGCTTAATTTGCTGCTGTAGTACAGCCAGTAGGGTTGGAATATGACGCTGCTCGGTCAGAATATGGCTGTACAAACCCAGTGCAGTATCACTTAGCACGCTGTCTAGTGGAAAGCTCGCCAGCAGGGCTTCGGCATCTGCCAGCTCTTGTCGGTCGATGTGCAACTGGGCTTTGAGCAAGGTAATGTAATCGCCCAGTGCAGCCTTTTCCTCGGTGGGGTAAATAAAACCTGTTGGTGCACCCAATAAACGCCATTGCCCACTAAACAGCAGCGCCCAAAAGCTCTTTTGCTCGGGTACGCTAAGCTGTTGCTCTAACTGCTTAAGCCAGTTAAGCGCCACATCTGACTGGCCTGCCCGCGCCAGTGCCAGTGCCTGATTGCTGACGATATAAGGCATTTCACTGTAACCCGCTAACGCAGCAACAGGCGGCGCCTCCGGCAGGCTGATGTCAGGCCAGGAAACTAACTGGCTTAACAACTGTTGCTCACCCAGCCACTGACCATCGGTGCCTATTTGCACCTGCGCCAGGTATTGCTGCGCCAGCGCTTTATTACCCAGCTCCAGCTGGTAACGGGCAAACTGCAATAGCGCCACATTACGCAGCGCGCGCGGTAAAGCGTTGTCGCCAACATCGTCTTGGTTTAACAAGCGCTGTAAAATACCGGCGGCGTGCTGTGGCATGCCCAGTTGCAGGTACAAACCGGCTTCCAGCAGCGCCGTGCGTGGGTCTTGCACTTTTGCCAACTGTAAGGTTTCCAGCGCCTGCGCGGGCTGTTGTAAATAAAACGCCCAGGCGGCCTGGCGGTAATGCCAGTTATCCGGGATAACGGGTGCCGCCGCTAGCAGTGAGGATGGCAGTAGCAGCGTTAGCAACAGGGTGCGGCTTAGTCGTTGGACCATGGCTTAACGACAAAATCAGGTTGATAATCACTGCTGCGATCATTGATCTGCAGCTCCAGCAGCACCGCGTCTTCCGTTTTGGTAAATGTATGGCTTACCGCACGGCGATAATCGCGGTTATCCGGCCCTTTGCCAACAAAGACGGCAGTCAGGCTATGCTCGCCGGCTTTAATGTTGCCTTTATACAACGGCTGTATGGCGCCGCGCTTTATCGCATCCCACTGCTGCGCCGTATACAAATGCGACTCAACCGGCGTGTCGTTTAACAGCAGCTGTACACTGTCCAGCTGGAAAAACTGGCCGGCATCGGCCGAGACAAACACCGCCAGCTGGGTTTGCGGTGGAAACAGTAGTTCCTCTTCCAATAGGAATAATTCGCGGTTTAACTGGATAACCTGCTGCTTTAGCTGCTCAAGCTCGGTGGCTACCGGCGGCTCAGCGCGGGCCAGCAGACTGGCAAACAACAAGGCAAAACACACTAACACTTTCATCTGGTTATCCTGTTAAAAATAAAGGCTGAAAAAGGCCCGCACCACATTAGCGTCTAACCGGTATAACGGCTCCAGCCCCGGCTGCGCGTCGGTTATCGTGACATTACGAAAATTCTTATAGCTAAAACGGATATGATCCCACTGTACATTCAGCTCGGGCTTAGCGCCGGGCCAGAACGACCACAGCGGCAGCGCATAACTGGCCCCCAGCCCCAGGGTGATATTGCTAAATTCACTGAGCTCTTTATCACGCGCCATAAAGTTTTGCTGATTGGCAAAATCGAACAAATCGCGGTAAAACTCGGCCTGCCCCTGGGCATACCAGCGTAGCTTGGCTTCCAGTGTCCAGTCGGCTGTCAGCGGGTGCACGTATTCAAGCTCAGCGTCCAGTGCGCGAATATCCCAACTGTCCTGATAATGTCTTAGGTTTAAACTCAGCGCCGCGCGATAAGGCAAATACACTTTGTTTACCAGCGAGATAGCCAGCGCATTGCGGGTGTCGGGGTACACTTCACTCTGGTAGCTGTAGCCCAACGGAGCGGTATTGTCGCGATAACGCACGCTGCGATAAGGGTTATTTAAAAAGCCTTCGTCTAAATCGACCTGCATATTCAGCGCTGCTATCCAGCTGCTGCTAAGTACCTGTGTCCAGCCGAGTTTGTAGTTGTAGCGCTTAACGTCGGCCGTGAAGCTCTCGTCACCGTTACGGCCCACGGTGTCATCACCAAAGCCGGCTTCCAGGCTTAGCGTAGTCATGCCGCCAAAGGTGTCATGGGCGATAGCAAAAGACATTGATTTAGCGTTGTAATCATCTTCATCGCTTTGCGCATAATTCAGGCTAAGAATGCTGTTGCCTGCCAGATAATCGACACCGACACGTTTTTCGTGCCGGGTTTCGGTATACGCCGAGGCGGTTGCCTGCACATCAATAGAGGCGCCTGACACCGTATCAATGTAGTAATAGCCGGACAGCGACACCGTCTGACCGACTTTTTTACGCAGCATCAGCGCCGGGCCATCTATCGAGACACCGCCGCCCTGATAACCGTGATACATCACGTCAGCTCTGTCCTGTGGTAATACCGCAGCCTGCAGCAGCGGGCTTAGCAGCATTAACACGATAATGACGCTAAGCGTCTTTATCGCATCAAGCCTTTTAGTTACAACCACAGCCGCCTCCGCCACTGCCATTAGCCCCTTTAGCTGCCTCGCGGGAGTCCTGTACGTGCACAATATGCTGCAATGCCACCGGGTGACGGCCAAATGCCATGATAGGGTCGGCCAGTTTGTCGCGCTCATAGGGTTTTACCCAGGGCTCTAGGCTGGCACAGCCACTAAGCAGTAAAACAGGCACCAAACTCAGCACTCGCTTATTCACGCAGTAAGCCTTTGATATCATTTTCATATTTTTTCTCATAGCCCGGCTGATAACCGCGATGCACGCTGCGCACAGCACCGTTTTTGTCAATAATAACGGTGGTCGGCATCGCTTCTACCTGAAACGCCTTAGACACGCTGTTATCCACATCAAACAGCACCGGAAAACCAACCGGCACTTTATTGAGATAAGCCAGCGCCGCTTTACTGTCGTTTTCGACATTCACGCCCCAGACCTGCACACCCAGCATCTGATATTTTTGCGCCAGTTTATCCAGCGCCGGCATTTCCTGAATACAAGGCCCACACCAGCTGGCCCAGAAGTTGATCAGCATAATGTCCCCACGCTGTTCAGCCAGCCGCAGATTGTTGCCATCTAAGGCCTTAAGGGTAAAATCGGGCGCCTGCGCCGCCTGTAGTGGCAGAGCCAGCGCTGCCAGCAATACAGTAATGATGCGAAATGTCATACGTTATTACCTTCTGTTTACCGCTAAAAATACAGCGCCAGCCCGAGCGACAAACTTAAGTTATGCGTCGTTTTGCTGCGCGCCAAAATGGTGGTTTCAAAAATATAATCACTAAACGTCAGATCTACGGCCAGCCAGTCGGTGGCATACAACCTGAACTGGCTGCCCAGGTGCAGCGCAAACACTTTATCACCGGCAAAATCGACATTACCGCCGCCGGCAAACACCGCCAAACCACTGTTTAGGGCAAAGTCACGGGTTAAAAAAACTTCGCCCGGCAACAGCATGTAACCAACATGCGCACCGTAATACTGCCATTTGCGCTGCTCATCGGTTAACAGCGGTGCGGCGCCGCTTAATTCTTCAAATGAAGTCAGGCCAGCTTTAGCAAAGGCATACTCGGCACTGAGATAAACATCTTCGTTAATCTGGTAACTCAGCTGTACCGCGCCCAGTGCACTGCTGCCAAAGTCTTCAATACTGATTACACCTGCACGCACACCCAGCAGCCAGTTCTCGCTATCCAGCAGGTCTTCACTGATGTCACTACGCGGGATATCCGGCGTGACTTCTTGTGCGCCCGCCCAAACGGGGGCCAAACACAGCACTAAAAAAATACGCTGAAGCCAAGTTTCCATGTATCAATCTCTTCGTTGTCGTTACGGTCGGTGACGATCACACTGCGCCGGTAGCCGGCACGGGCAATAAAGTTGCGGCTGATATAATAACGCAGGCCCAGTTCACTGCTGGCCAGGGTATTATTGCGATCCGGCGTTTGTACCAGTACAGTGCGCGGTGTAGTGCGCAGCACACCGCCGCCAATGCCAAAATAAGGTGATAAGCGCCAGTGTGGCATGGGGCTTAGGTAAATACTCAGCTCTGCCGATAGGTTATCCGCCTGCTGACCATTAGCCTGGCCAAGCGCCAGCTCAGCCTGCACAAACTCGCTAAACAGATAAGATACCGACAGCTGATAGTAACTGCTGCCATTAAAATCACCGAACGCCACGCCCGCTTCAAACTGCCGCTGCCGGTAGGCATCCAGTTTGTCATCGCTGATGCTAAACCGCGCACCGTCCTCGTTTTGCAGCGCCACCAGATCGCTGCGCGCCAGCCAGTAACGCTGTTGTTTAAATTCAACCTGCACCCAATCATGCCGCCGGGTTAATAAGGTTAGCCGTTCTTGCTTTATTGCCACCTGCACTATCGGGTACCCGCGGCCGGGGCCAGAATGTAAATTGACAAAATCCGTCTGCACCGTGACCTGTAACGGCTCTGCCAGAAGCGGCGCACTGAGCAACATCAACAGCGCTAAAATAACACTGCGCATCTATTGCTCCGGTACCGCAAAAGGTGAGTTGTAATACTGGGCGCCAATATCTAACCAGTCCGCCAGTAGTTTGAGTTCTGCTGCAGTCAGATAGCCCTGATGGCTGCCGCCCTGGCCAAAGCGGCTGAAAAACGCCGTACTTTGCAGGGCGCTGCCCGCGCGCATGCTGGCGTTTACCGCCACGGTGACCATCAGCGGGATTGGATTGCCATTATCATCCAGCACCAGATTGCCATCTTCGTCGGTGACAAACAGCAGGTTACCGTCCGCGTCTGTGGCCTGCACCAGACGGTCAACCAAGACACCACCGACCAACTCTTGTTCATTATCATTACTGAGCAGCTCGCGGTAACTGCGGTAGTGTTCAGCTTCCAAATCTGAAGGTTCAGCGTCCAGCTCCAGCTGCGCTACCGGCACCCGGGCATTGCCATCAGCATCGGTGCGGCTGTGACAGCTGACACAGGTATTATCGGCGATCAGCTCATTGCTTTGGCTATCAAAGCTGCGTCTGTCCAGACTCCACAACGGCTGGATATGTGTCGGGTAGTCAATGCGCAGCCGGCAACTGGCCAGCCACTGTTCAAAGCAGGCTACGCCCACAGGAGGCTCTGTCGTTAAGTCCTGATAACTGACTTGCTCCGCGGTATCCGGCGCGCGCCGGGCCGGGTCGGTCCAGATATCAAAGTAGCGGAGCGCCTCATCAAGCTCTGGCACACCATTAATACGCGCTGCGGTTTGCGCCATGGTTTCCCCCGGCAGGGCAATCAGTTCAGGATTAGCATTGGCAAAAGGCGCTGCAGCACTGGCGCCGGTATTGGCAGCATCCGCCTCGCCAGCCCCTTCTACCCGGCCATGGGGTGCGGTGCTGTCCGCGGTATGGCAGCCATTACAACTCCGGGTTTCACCCGGCCGTAAACTTATCCATTGCTGGTGCAGCGGTGATACTGCCTGGCCCTGAGCATTTAACAGCGCTAAATTAAACGGCACATCGGCCGGCACTTTTACCAGCACAGAACCGTCTGGCTCCACCGCAACAGTGCCGAGAATTTCGCGCATTAACTGACGCCGGCTGACGCCAAAAGCAAAATTGGGTGTGTCTAACACCTCTTCGGGGGGTAAGGGCACACCGCGTACTAAACGTAAATATCTGACGGGTCTGTCGCTGGCGCTGTTCTGCATGGGGTCCGCCAGGCTGGCAAGGTCGACACTGCTGCTGCCGGCAAAATCGTACACGCTACGGATATGCAAAATGGCGGCGTTTTCGTCAATCAGACTGGTATCCAGTGTTGGATTAGGCGGTAAAAAAGCACCCTCAGCATAAGCCTGCAGCACCACCGGCTCGCTAACCAAAAACCCTTCCTGCCCCGGCCTTACCGGCACCTGAGTTTGCTTTTGCGTATCAAACAGCCACAGGCCGTAAAGCGGCTGCGCCAACTCGAGCTCACTGCTGTCTTCCACCTGCGCACAGCTGAGCACTTGCTCTTCGACGACCAGCCGGCAAGGCGACCAACTCACCAGGTACCGGCCGCTGCCATCTTTTAATGGAATATAGCTGTTAATTGCACCGGCACGCTCAGTGCGGCCGGTATTATCAAAAGCCCAGGGAAACAATGGTGTTTGTGCCGGTTCAACCAGACTCTGCCCTGCCAACGGCTGGCTATTGTCACTGGCAATATCAATAGCCACACGTTGCGGCCAGCTGTTGTAGTAAGGCGCATCAACGCTGCTCAGTGCCAGCGATATGCTGCCATCATCTAATACAATGGCCTTGCCAAACTCAACCCGGCTTTGTTCTGCACCGCTATCATGCGAATGCCAGCCATAGATTAACTGATTTTCACTGCCATCCGGGCGCATTTGATACCAGTTCAACATGTTTCGGTCGCTTTGATTGTCCCAGCGACTGTAAAGAATATGCCCATCCGGTAGCAGTGTCGGGTACAGGTCGTGGCTGAGGTTAAAGGTTAACTGTTCCAGGCCAGTACCATCGGCATTGATCACATGTAAGTTAAACGCTGGGGCATTTAAATCTTCATCTAAAGCAGTGTACTGTGGCTTAAATTCATCAAGCAGAATTTGTCGGGATTTCAGCTGGCGGGTAGAGCTAAAAATAATGCGGCCATCGGCTAAAAATGCCGGGCTGACATCATGGCCACGCTGTGCTTGCTGCGGATCTGCAATTAACGGACTTAAACTGGCAGTCGCCACGTCATACCGCCACAGGTCCCACTTCGGCTGTAGCTCATCTGGTACATTTTCAAGCTCTGGCGCACGCAGCGCAAAAACCAGTGTTTTGCCATCCGGTGATGCCACCAGATCTTTTACATCGTATAACGCATCGTCAGGGAATAACGCACTGGTTAAATCACGCTCGGGTGAGTCGGCAAACGCATTTTGCTTTAACAGCAGGCGGGCACCAGGGTTAAAGGCACTGGGGTCAAATAATGCTGGCTGGAAGGGTTCATCTTCGCTAATGAGTAGCGGACGCTCAACAAACGCCAGCGCAATTTCCTGAACCACAGGGTCAACAGGCTCTTGCTGCACACTGATGTCGGCTTTACAGCCCAGCAGATACAGACACACTGCAACAACGCATGCCCTTGTTATTATTATCATTTTTGATACCAGCTTGCTTATACTGCGACGGCAGGATGGTGCAACATGTTAACTGAACTTGCTCACAGCTTATCGCTGGTTTAACAACACAGCAAGATAAAATTTATTACAAAAAAAGCCAGCATAAGCTGGCTTTATTAACCTTAGATGAACAGCTGTTATAAATCAGCTTCAAATGCCTCAGGAATAGCTTGCTCTATCGGTTTT
The DNA here is from genome assembly GCA_033838465.1 of Chromatiaceae bacterium. Taxonomy (GTDB): domain Bacteria; phylum Pseudomonadota; class Gammaproteobacteria; order Enterobacterales; family Alteromonadaceae; genus Alishewanella. The sequence goes on along the minus strand of JAJLKZ010000014.1, from coordinate 265,946 downwards.
TCACCCGGTTTAAGCAACAACCTCGCTCGCAGCTCTTTTTCAATTTCATCTGCTACGGCTGGGTTATCCTGTAAAAACTTCATCGCATTAGCTTTACCCTGGCCAATTTTATTACCCTGATAGGCATACCAGGCGCCGGCCTTATCCACTAAACCTTGCGCTACACCTAAATCAATCAACTCACCGAGCTTATTAATGCCGGCGCCGTACTGAATAATAAACTCTGCTTGTTTAAACGGCGGTGCGACTTTGTTTTTCACCACTTTCACGCGGGTTTCGTTACCGGTAATTTCATCGCCTTCTTTCACCGAGCCAATACGGCGGATGTCTAAGCGCACCGAAGCATAGAACTTCAGCGCATTACCACCGGTGGTGGTTTCAGGGTTACCGAACATCACACCAATTTTCATGCGGATCTGGTTGATGAAAATACATAAGGTGTTAGAACGCTTGATATTAGCAGTTAACTTGCGCAGTGCCTGTGACATTAAGCGTGCCTGTAAGCCCATGTGGCTGTCACCCATGTCGCCTTCAATTTCAGCTTTAGGCGTTAACGCCGCTACCGAGTCGACAATAACCACGTCTACCGCTGCAGAGCGTACCAACATGTCACAAATTTCTAAGGCCTGCTCACCGGTGTCGGGTTGTGATACCAAAAGAGCATCTACATCTACACCCAGTTTTTTCGCGTATACCGGGTCTAGCGCGTGCTCGGCATCAATAAAGGCACAGGTTTTGCCAGAGCGCTGCGCTTCAGCAATCACCTGCAGTGTTAAAGTGGTTTTACCGGATGACTCTGGGCCATAGATCTCAACAATACGGCCATAAGGTAAACCGCCAATGCCGAGGGCAATATCCAGCCCCAATGAACCGGTCGATACGGCTTCGATATCCAGGGCGGTGCTGTCACCAAGGCGCATAATAGAGCCTTTACCAAACTGACGTTCAATCTGGCCTAAGGCGGCAGCGAGAGCTTTTTGTTTATTGTCGTCCATTTTTATATCCATGGTTGCGCCGGCGTCACCGGACAATTAACACTGTATGCTCGTACAGTAGTCTAGTTTGCTTCTGCTGTCAACAGCGCAATACTCTGTTTCAGCGCATAATGAATGGCTTGCTCTCGCACGGCAGCCCGGTCGCCGGCAAACACCAGCTGGCTGCTGGCCAACTGGCCGTTAAGATAAAAACCAAAGCAAACAGTCCCCACTGGCTTATAAGCCGAGCCACCATCTGGCCCGGCGATGCCGGACACCGCAATCGCCATATCCGCACCCGCTGCGTTAGCCGCGCCCTGCGCCATTTCGCGCACTGTTTGCTCGCTTACGGCGCCGTATTGCAATAAGGTGGCACTGCGCACCGCCAGTAACTGCTGCTTGGCTTTGTTGCTGTAGGTAATAAAACCACGATCGACATACGCCGAGCTACCGGGCACGGCGGTTAAACTGTAAGCAATACCGCCGCCGGTGCAGGATTCAGCAGTGGTGATACTGTACTTTTTCCGTAATAATAGCTGGCCTAAATCTGTCGCCAGCTGCAGGCTGTCTGCTGCGACCGTCATAGCTTATCCAACAGGGAATACACAACGCCATTATGCCGTCAGAGATGAAAACGGAGCAAGCCTTAAGCGCACATACCCCGATGATGCAGCAATACCTGGGCTTAAAAGCCCAGCACCCGGACATTTTACTGTTTTATCGTATGGGTGATTTTTATGAGCTGTTTTACGACGATGCAAAACGCGCTGCAGCGCTGTTGGATATCTCGCTGACCAAACGCGGCCAAAGTGCCGGCATGCCGATCCCAATGGCAGGTGTGCCCTATCATGCAGTGGAAGGTTATCTGGCACGGCTGGTGCAATTAGGCGAGTCGGTCGCTATTTGCGAGCAGATTGGCGATCCGGCGACCAGCAAAGGCCCGGTTGAGCGCAAAGTGGTGCGCATTGTTACGCCGGGCACGGTAACCGATGAGGCGCTGCTCAATGAGCGCCAGGACAACCTGCTATGTGCTATTTATCAGCAGCGCGGCCAGTATGGTTTGGCACAGCTGGATTTAACCAGCGGCCGGTTTTTATTAAACCAGGTGGATAACAGCGACGACTTAGCCGCCTTGCTACAGCGGTTAAACCCGGCAGAGCTGTTGTACCCGGAAGATTTCAGTGACAGTTACCTTGTAGAAAAACGCAAAGGTGCGCGGCGCCGGCCAGAATGGGAGTTTGAGCTGGCCAGTGCCAAGCGTTTATTGTGTCAGCAATTTGCCACCAAAGACTTACTCAGCTTTGGCGTAGAGGATGCCCCTGTAGCACTGATGGCTGCCGGCTGCGTGATGGAGTATGTGAAAGACACCCAACGCGCGGCGCTACCGCATATTCGCGCCATCGCACTGGAGCGCAGCCAGGACAATATCGTGCTGGATGCCGCGACCCGGCGTAACCTTGAGCTGACGCAAAACCTGGCGGGTAACTATGAACATACACTGGCTGCGGTGCTCGATCGCAGCCAGACGGCGATGGGCTCGCGCCTGTTAAAGCGCTGGATCCACGCGCCACTTCGCCAACAAGCTCAGGTAAATGCCCGCTTAGACGCGGTAGCCGAATTACAACAGCATTACGATGAACTGCAGCCACTGCTAAAACAGATTGGTGACATTGAGCGGGTTATTGCCCGTTTAGCATTGCGTAGCGCCAGACCACGCGATTTTGCCAGGCTGCGTCAGGCATTAAGCCAGCTGCCTGAGTTGGCGCCGTTATTACAGCCACAGCAAAGCCGCTTACTGCAGCAGATCTGTCAGCACAGTCAGCCGTTGCCCGATTTGCAACAACTGTTGCAACAGGCCATTGTTGAAACACCGCCGGTGCTTATTCGTGATGGCGGCGTGATTGCGCCGGGCTATAACGCGGAGCTGGATCAATGGCGAGCACTGGCCAGCGGTGCCACAGATTATTTGCAGCAACTGGAGCTGCGCGAACGCGAGCGCACCGGTATTGCCTCATTAAAGGTGGGGTTTAATAAAATTCATGGCTATTACATTGAAACCGGCCGCAGCGCTGATACTAAGGTGCCGGCAGACTATGTGCGCCGCCAGACGCTGAAAAATAACGAGCGTTATATTATTCCCGAGTTAAAACAGTACGAAGACAAGGTACTGGGCAGCCAAAGCAAAGCCTTAGCGCTGGAAAAACAATTATATGAGCAGCTGTTTGACCTAACGGCGCCTTATTTGGCCGCGCTGCAGCAGTTGGCGCAGGCACTTGCTGAGCTGGACGTGTTGTGCTGCTTTAGCGAGCGGGCCGACAGCTTGCGTTATTGCCGGCCGACACTGGTCAGCCAAACCGGCATTAAGCTTGAGCAGGCGCGCCACCCGGTGGTAGAGCAGGTGTTAACCGAGCCTTTTATTGCCAACCCGCTAACGCTCAACAGCAGCCGGCGTATGCTGATGATTACTGGGCCGAATATGGGCGGTAAATCAACCTATATGCGCCAAACCGCGCTTATTGTGTTAATGGCTTATATTGGCTGCTTTGTACCGGCCGACAGTGCTGAAATTGGCCCGGTTGACCGTATTTTTACCCGCATTGGTGCCTCGGATGATTTAGCTTCTGGCCGCTCGACCTTTATGGTAGAAATGACCGAAACCGCGACCATTTTGCACCATGCCACCGAGCACAGCCTGGTACTGATGGACGAAATTGGCCGCGGCACCAGCACCTACGATGGCTTGAGTTTAGCCTGGGCCTGTGCCGATTACCTCGCCAGCCAGATCAAAGCCTTAACCCTGTTTGCTACCCATTATTTTGAGCTTACCGAGCTGGCCAGCCAGCTACCCGGTCTGGCTAACGTGCACTTAGATGCGGTAGAGCATGGTGATGATATTGTGTTTATGCACCACGTACAGGAAGGCGCGGCCAGTAAAAGTTTTGGCTTGCAGGTCGCGCAGTTGGCGGGGGTGCCTAAAGCGGTCATTCAGCGCGCACGGCATAAACTTAGCCTGTTGGAGCAGCATAGTCATAACGACACTCCGCGCCCCAGTGCCACAGCAGTACAACCCCAGCTTGAACTGCTGCCGGCTGAGCACCCTGTGTTGGAAAAGCTACGCATGCTAAATCCGGATGATCTTAGTGCCCGTCAGGCATTAGACCTGTTGTACCAGTTAAAACAGCAGTTATAACTTGACATAAAATGTATACATTTTAAATTAGGTATACTTTTTATCATTGAGAGTTGCTATGCGAGGCAAAGATCTGAGTCTGTCGGCCATTGTCGCCGGCTTTGTCGCCGTGTTGGTGGGCTTTGCTAGTTCGGTAGCGATAGTGCTGCAAGCAGCCAGTGCAGCCGGCGCCAGTCAGGATATGATGGCTTCCTGGCTGTTGGCACTGGGTATAGGCATGGCCGCTACCTGCATTGGCCTGTCATGGTATTACAAAGCGCCCATAATTACCGCCTGGTCTACGCCGGGTGCTGCCCTGCTCGCCACCAGTCTGCAAGGGCTAACCATCAACGAAGCGGTTGGCGTGTTTATTTTTACTGCTGCCCTGGGTGTGGTTATTGGTCTAAGTGGCTGGTTTGATAAATTAACCCGGCTTATTCCGCTGCCCCTGGCCAGCGCCATGCTGGCCGGCATTTTGCTGCAGTTTGGTCTGAGCATCTTTAGTTCACTGCAAAGCCAGACGGTATTGGTTGGCATAATGTGCCTCAGTTACCTGCTGGCGAAACGGCAATCCCCCCGTTACGCTATTTTATGGGTGTTAGTTACCGGTCTGGTCTGTGTCGTCCTGCAAGGGCAATTTCACTACAGCGCGATAACGTTCACCTTGACCACGCCGGTGTGGGTCACACCGCACTGGTCTGTCAGTGCCCTGTTGGGGGTGGGTTTACCGCTACTGCTGGTCACCATGGCGTCACAAAATATCCCCGGTGTGGCCGTTATCCGCACCAGCGGTTATCAAACACCGGTGTCACCGCTTATTAGCAGCACAGCGCTGGCCACCCTGCTGCTGGCGCCCTGGGGCGCTTTTTCTATTAACTTAGCCGCGATTACGGCGGCTATCTGCACCGGGCCGGAAGCCCACCCACAGCAAAGCAAGCGCTATATCGCCGGTATCGCAGCCGGCATATTTTACCTGCTGGGGGGTCTGGCGGGCGCGACTGTGGTGGCGCTATTTGCTGCCTTTCCCAAAGAGATGATTGCCGCCCTGGCCGGGCTGGCGCTGCTTGGCACCATAGGCGCTAATCTGGCTGTAGCTAGCAGTGATGGCGAGTACCGTGAAGCCGCCGTCGTTACCCTGCTGGTTACTGCCAGTGGTGTCAGCTTCTATGGCATAGCGGCGGCATTCTGGGGCCTGCTTGGCGGCGTATTCACTATGCTGATCGTGAATGGCCTGCGCCGGAGTAAAGCATGTTAAAAAAACAGCAGCTTTATCAGCTGTTAAAGCAGGATATTCAGCTGCAACACTGGGCCCCGGAGCAGGTACTGACACAGCAACAACTGGCAGCGCATTATGCGGTAAGCCGTATTGTCGTGCGCGATGTGCAGCAGCAACTAATGAGCGAAGGCTGGCTAAGCGCCCATGGCAAAGCCGGGATGCAGGTGGCCGGCTTTAGTGCGGCGGAAGCCGAAGAGCTGTGCTTACTGCGCCTGCAACTGGAGCCATTAGCCCTGAAGTTAGCTGCGCCGGCACTTAGCTTTAGCCAGCTGGGTCAGGCTGAAGATCTGCTTAAACAATTAGCGGCGCAAACGGCGTTACCCGCTTATCAGCGTGGCGAGTTAAACTGGCAATTTCACCGCCTGCTGTATCAAAGCTGCGGTAAGCCGCATTTACTGCGTTTACTGGACTTATTACACCAACAGGTGGCGCGCTATCTGGGTTATCAGGAGCAGGCCCTGGCCTACACCGATACCAGTGCGTTGGAACATCAGCAGCTGGTTGCGCTGTTACGCACTGGCAACACAGCGGCGGCTTGCGACGTACTAACCGAACATATCAGCAATGCCAATGTCCTGTTGGTCCAATATCTGAAAAATACAAAAGGCGCCTGAAAGCGCCTTTTTGTTCGAGCAAGTGAATATGGTGGTTTAAGCCATCACTGCGCTATTCCTGAAACAGAGTTTCGATATTCAACCCCTGATGGGTGACAATTTCTCTAAGCCGCCGCAGCGCTTCTACCTGAATTTGCCGCACCCGCTCGCGGGTTAAACCAATTTCATGGCCAACATCTTCCAGCGTTGAGGGCTCATAACCCAATAAGCCAAAGCGGCGGGCTAATACTTCACGCTGCTTTGGGTTAAGCTCGTTTAACCACACCACCAGATGCTGCCGAATATCTTCATCCTGCAACTCAGTTTCTGGCCCCAGCTCTTTTTCATCGGCAATCACGTCCAGCAATTGTTTCTCTGAAGCACCGGCCACCGGCGTATCAACCGAGGTGATTTTTTCATTAAGTTTGAGCATTTTGCGCACTTCATCGACCGGCCGGTCCAGTGCGGAAGCAATTTCTTCCGGTGTGGGCTCGTGGTCAAGCTTTTGCGACAACTCCCGGGCGGCGCGCAGGTAGATATTCAGCTCTTTAACCACATGAATAGGCAAGCGAATGGTGCGGGTTTGGTTCATAATGGCCCGCTCAATGGTTTGGCGGATCCACCAGGTTGCATAAGTTGAAAAACGAAAGCCTCGCTCGGGATCGAACTTTTCCACCGCGCGAATAAGACCCAGGTTACCTTCTTCAATCAAGTCCAGCAGGGCCAGACCACGATTGATATAACGGCGGGCAATTTTCACCACTAAGCGTAAGTTGCTTTCAATCATACGCTTACGTGCTGCCTGGTCGCCTTTTAACGCCAGACGGGAGAAATACACTTCTTCTTCAGCAGACAACAGCGGCGAAAAGCCAATTTCGCCGAGATAAATCTGCGTCGCATCCATGGTTTTCTGGCTGTCGTCGCGGGTGAAAATATCGTCAGAACTGCTGTCTTCACTGGCCAGTGCCGCCGCATCCGGCTCTATGTCATCTTCCAGCAGGGCGTCTTCTGACAATTCATCTTCTTTAAATTCTAATACTTCATCGTCACTTTTTTGTCCCATATCCTTTCTCCCACGTCTACAGGGTGTTGGGGCTTTGCAAGCGCTATCGCATCCATTCCTGATATTACTTGTTGTCGATCTTATTATTTTGGCAAATACTTCAATGGGTTTACTGAACTGCCACGAAAACGGATCTCAAAATGTAAACGGGGATCTGTCGCATCAGTACTGCCCAATTCGGCGATCTGCTGACCGGCTGTTACCATTTGTTTCTCTTTCACCAGCAATTTACGGTTGTGGGCATAGGCACTGAGGTAATCATCGTTATGTTTTATGATGATCAGATTACCATAGCCTCGTAAGGCATTGCCGGCATAGACTACCTGCCCACTTGCTGCCGCATTAACCCTGGCGCCTTCTCTTCCGGCAATATCGATGCCTTTATTGCCATGTTGCTGGCTGGAAAAACCGGAAATAATTTTACCTTTCACCGGCCACTGCCATTGCACCAAGTCCCTGTTTAAGGTAGGATTCGCGTTTTTTTCTGGCTTTTTTGTTGTTGTCTGAACATAACCCGTTTGATTTTTTGGCGCAACAGGTTTAGCCGGTTTTACCGAACTATTTGATTTTGCTTGGCTTGAACTATTCTTATTTGTATTTTTGGTCGGTGTTGTTTTGGCGATAGCCGGTTTGGTTTTGCTATTGGTCTTTGCCGCCGGGCCGGATAATTTTAAACGCTGGCCAGGGTAAATAGTGTAAGGATTGGCAATGCCATTAATGCTGGCCAGTTGCCGCACGTCTTTGCCGGCACGAAAGGCGATTGAATACAGGGTATCGCCACGCTGTACGGTGTAACTGCTGCCACTTAAACTGCCGCGATTACGTTCCTGATAAAAATTTTCTCTCAGCTCCAGTGTTGTTACCGGTGCCGGCGCAGTGCGCGATGAGCAGCCCGTTAGCACTAATAACACGGCTAATAACACACCCTTACCATAGCAAAGCCAGGCAGCGTTCTTGTACCAGCCAGTTATCAGATTAACAACGCAACGGATAACGCACTCCTTTTCCAGCACAACGACGCTGGGCCTAAGCTTTAACCCACCTGCTATTGCCCGCTTGCAGGGGTACGGGTTTTAAGCCACTTTTCCATATTCAGTAACAGCAACATTATTACCATGCCAAGCACAGCGCTGGCAAACGCCGCCACGCCATCTGCCGGCGCCACCTCAGCTGCATACTGCCAGGGCAAATACCATTGCTGTTCGCTCTGCCACGGCCAGATACGATACAAAGCGCCTATTACAACGCCAATCAGTAGCGCCAGGCTGGCATCATGGTAATGCGCGAGCAGCCAGTTAAGTAAACGCGAAAAGCTCAGCAAACCGACAATACAGCCCAGCATAAACAATAACAACACCCCAACTTGCAGCTGTGTTACCGCCAACAGCACCGGCGCGTACATGCCTGACATCAGTAAAATAAAGCTGCCGGAAATGCCGGGCAAAATCATGGCGCAAATGGCGATAGCGCCAGCAACAAAAAACATCCAGGCCTGCGGCTCCAGCTCACGCGGGGTCAGCATGCCCACCAAGACGGCGAATACAATGCCCAGGGCACACAACAGCAGACGCCAGAGCGTCCAGCGTAAAGTGCGGCATAAATGAGGCAAGGCAGTCACAATTAAGGCACAAAATAACGCCCACAGAGGAATGGGCCTATATTGCAGAAAATAACTGATAAGCCCAGCCAGCGAAAAGATACTGGCCAGGATACCGCCAAACAAACAGAGCAAAAAGGTACCATCAATATGCTGCCAGAATGCCAGCAGGCGGCCGCGACCCAAAAGCTGTAGTGCCTGTATATCACACCGGCTGATGGCCGCCAGTAAGCGCTCATAAATGCCTAAAATAAACGCCAGGGTGCCGCCAGAGACACCCGGCACCACATCAGCTGCGCCCATGGCCAGCCCTTTGATAATCCATTGTAGATACTGCATTGCGACTCCAGCGTTAGGCCAAACTACCCGGCACCAGCGGCACAAAACGCACCGCTTCAATGTCCTGCGAGCTAATATCATCACCGCTACGCTGGTACACCCGTAGCACCTGCTCCTGCGCGCCTACCGGGATCACCAGCCGGCCACCATCACTTAATTGCTGCAGCAAGGCTACCGGCACTTCAGTAGGCGCGGCGGTAACAATAATACTGTCAAACGGTGCTTTACTGGGCCAGCCTTGCCAACCATCACCATGCTTCATCGACACATTGTGTAAATCCAGCTGCTGTAGCCGTCTTTTTGCCTGAAACTGCAGTGCTTTAATCCGCTCTACCGTGCAGACATGCGGGAACAGACGTGCCAATATCGCCGTTTGGTAGCCTGAGCCGGTGCCAATTTCCAGTAATTTGCCTGGCGCTTTATCTTGCAATAGCAACTCGGTCATGCGTGCCACAATATAAGGCTGGGAAATGGTCTGGCCCTGGCCGATTGGCAGGGCAGTATTTTCATAGGCTTTATGCGCCAGCACCGCTTCGACAAACAGGTGCCTTGGGGTGTTGGCAATAGCGGCTAATACCTGTTGCTGTTTAATGCCTTCGCTTTGAAGCTTTTGCGCCAGTACCGCGGCGCTGCGTGATGTTGCTACTGCCATGTTACAGCCGGATCCCCTCTAACCAGTTTTGTAGTCTGTCCATACTTTTATAGGCCGTCATATCAATTTGCAGTGGTGTAATAGACGCATAGCCATTGGCAATGGCATAAAAATCGGTACCTTCACCGGCATCCAGCTCAGGCCCCAAAGAGCCATACCAGTAGATCTTACGCCCCCAGGGATCGGTCGCGCTGGTCATGGTTTCGGCTTTGTGGCGCCGGCCAAGCCGGGTTACCTGTATACCTTTTAATTGCTCAATCGGCACGGCAGGTACATTGATATTCAGGATCTGATCGGCCGGTAGCGGGTGCGATTTCAGCTTTTTGATCACCTGCACGGTAACATAGGCGGCCGTGGTAAAATGCGTTTCATCGCGCCCGGCCAACGACACCGCCAGCGCCGGTAGCCCCAGATGGCGGCCTTCGGTTGCCGCGGCCACGGTGCCCGAGTAAAGCACATCATCGCCGAGGTTAGCGCCATGGTTAATGCCGGCCACCACCAAATCCGGGGTGAAATTCAGTAACTGACTGATCGCCAGATGCACGCAATCGGTCGGTGTGCCGTTTACCGCCATAAAACCGTTGTCCAGCTGTTGCACCCTAAGTGGGTTAATCAGCGTCAGTGAATTACTGGCACCGCTGCAATTACGGTCCGGCCCGACCGTGGTTACTTCAGCAATCTGGCTTAGCGCTTGCTGCAACACCTGTATGCCTTTGGCATGCACACCATCATCGTTACTTAAAAGAATTCGCATTTGTTACTCCAGATCCTGCGTTTTGCTGCAATCGCGGTACTGCACTAACTCGCGCAGTACACTGGTGGCAAAGCAACCTGAGGGCAAAGCAAAGCTCAGTACCATATCACTGCCCTGCACGCTGGCCGTCAGTTGCTGCGGCAGCAGCCTGATAGCACGACGCTCTGCACGTAAACGGTAATCAATCAGCCCTTGTACCAGCGCCGGATGCTGCGCCAGTACCTGTTGCTCAAATACTAAGGCGTCGGCGCTTACCATAGGCTCGCCCAAGCCCGGCAAAGAGGCTGTTGGGTGCACATCCCGTTCGTTCAGCCGCTGCTGCAAAGCGGGGTCAGCCTCTGGTACTTTAAATACCGAGCCTGAGCCATTTAACTGCAACACGTCGCCATTTATTACGCTGTTAAAGATACCGGCCTCAATACGGCTTGCGACCTGCTGGTTAAATACAAAAGAGCGCGCGGCCGATAGCGCCAGACCACGCAGTTTTCTATCGCTAATGCCCTGGCCGGCAAACAGCTGGCGGGCCAACTCAAGGTTGCCGCCGTTGATGCCAAAGCGCTGCTCACCATAATAATTCGGCACGCCCTGGCTTACCTGCTCTATCCGCTTAAGCACACTTTGTGTATCAGACACCTGACGCAGCCTGATTTGAAACCGGTTAGCTTTGAGCGCGCCTAAGCGCAGTTTGCGGTAGTGGCGCTGTAGCTGCAGGATCTGACAGCCAGGCAACACCCAGTGCGCGGTATTCAGCTCCGCTTTAATTGGCCATTTAAAACAAAACCACTGCCGGGTTACTGCATGGCGGTCTTTTAGGCCGGCATAACTGATATCACGGGCACGCAAACCGGTGAGCTCGGCCAGTTGTTTGGCAACGAATTGCGTATTCTGGCCGGTTTTCTCGATATACAGCAGCACATGCTCGCCACTGCCGCTGGGGGTAAAATTCAACTGTTCTTCAACAATAAAATCATTGGGCTGCTGGCGCAGTAAGGCGGTGGCCTCCGGCTTGGCATACAAATAGGCTAATGGCGCTACACTCATGCGCCAACCAGCAGTACCACAGCTTCAGCTGCGATACCCTCTTTACGGCCAACAAAACCCAGCTTTTCGGTGGTCGTGGCTTTTACATTGACCTGGCTAATATCACAGGCTAAATCCTCAGCGATACATTGGCGCATTGCCTGAATATGCGGCGCCATTTTCGGTGCCTGCGCCATAATGGTCATGTCGACATTACCAATGACAAAACCGCGTGCTTTAACGTCGCTGAATACTTTACGCAGCAAAATCCGGCTGTCTATGCCTTTAAACGCAGCGTCGGTATCAGGAAAATGATGGCCAATATCGCCCAGTGCCAAAGCACCCAGTAGCGCATCGGCTAAGGCATGTAGCAGCACATCGCCGTCAGAGTGCGCCACTAAACCCTGTTCACAGGCAATTTTTACACCGCCCAGCGTAATTGGGCCTTCGCCACCGAAGGCATGGACATCAAAGCCATGACCAATGCGCATTGTCATTGTGCTAACTGCTCCAGATAAAATGCGGCCAGCGCTAAATCGGCCGGCTGCGTAATTTTGATATTGTCGCTGCGTCCCTCGACCAGCAACACCTTATGCCCGGCCCACTCCATGGCAGAAGCTTCATCGGTAACCGCCACACCGGCCTGAATGGCATCTTTCAGCGCTGCTCTTAACATGGCGGTGGGGAAAAACTGCGGTGTCAGGGCATGCCATAAATGCTCGCGGCTGACGGTTTCGGCTACACACAGCTCACCGCGCTTCATGGTGTCGCGCACCCGGCAGGCTAAAATGCCGCCCTCATTAGCCGCTAAACACTGTGCGATAAGCTTTTCAATGTCGTCGGCGTAGACCAAAGGGCGGGCAGCGTCATGCACCAATACCCAGGGGTAACGGTGCTCATCAACAAACTGCAGCGCATTTAATACCGAGTGCATTCTTTCGGCGCCGCCTTTTACGCGCTGAATGTCGCTGTGTGCCAGCGGCGTATCAGCAAAATAGGGATCATCCGCTGCCAGTGCCAACCAAATGGCCGAGACGGCCGGCACGGCACGCAAGCGGTCGACACTGTGTTCCAGCAGGGTTTTACCATGCAGCTGCAGATACTGCTTTGGCAGCGCAGCCTGCATACGACTGCCAACACCTGCCGCCGGCATAACCGCAGCAATCGCTGGCCACTCAGGGTTTTGCATCACTGCCCCCGGCGCTTTGGCTAAATACACGGAAAAACACTTCGTCCTGGCGAATAAGCCCCAGCTCGTTGCGGGCGCGCTCTTCAACCGCCTCCAGGCCTTGTTGTAAGTCTTTCACATCGGCGCGCAGCACGCGGTTACGCTTTTCCAGCTCCAGATTACTGGCTTGTTGGCTACGCAGCTCTTCTTGCTGGCGAAAGTAGTCGGCAATACTGTGCTGACCAAACCACAGTCGGTATTGCAGCAGTGCCAATAAAATCAATAACAGGGCAGTAAGTAAGCGCATAACACCGCTTCAGTTGACAGGATGGAGCTATTATGAAGCCTGAGCCGGCGATTGCAAAGCCCGAAACCGCACATCAGCTCAACAACGCCGGCAACGGCTTGGCAAAATTGTGCCAGTTAATGCGACTGGCCAGTAACAGTTCACGCAGGCTAAGTAAACGCGGAGGCTTTTTGTCACCATTTAACCACTGATGGCCACAACAGGCCGCGGTAATAATGGCTTTGGCCGGTTTGAGCAAAAATTTGTCGCTGTTACCGCTTTCCAGCGGTGTACCGCCAAAGCTAAACCAGCCATGTTCGTTACAGTGCAGACGCATACCTTGGCTGTCTACTTCATCTACGCTGTCGAGTACGATTTGCTCATGTGTCAGCTGGGTGATATACACCGGCACTATTAAACCGGGCTTAGCATATTTGCGGTAGAACGCATCTATGGGGTCGGCCTGCTGCTTGCGCGCCGGGCACGTGGCCGCCTGTTTGGCAAACCAGGACGCATTCTGGCTGTCTAATTGCAGCTCGGTCTGCTGCTGTAAGATATTACTGGCGGCGCGGCGAATATAAAACGGCAAACTGGCCAGCCGATTGGGCAAACGCAATAGCTGCTCGGTGCTCAGCTGTGACAGGCGCAGCAGTTCTCGCTCATACAAAGCGTTGCACAGCTCAGTATAAGTCTGGTTTTCTCTGGACACCTGCCAGAAATGTGGTTGAAGGTGAGTCATATCGGACATCAGCTGATGTTAGCCAAGAAGACCGTATTTTCCTAGCAAAATCCTATGCCAACACCAGACTAACTTAAGTCTTTATACAAGGCCGGAAAGTACTGACGGTGGCGCTGAAATAAAAAGCGGCGCAATAACTCACGCTGTTGGCTGCAGGTGCTGATGCGGGCGGCTAACATCTTGTCATGCTGCCTTACCGGTTCAATTTCTACTTTAAGCGCTTGTCCGTCGGGTAACATTAGCCGCAGTTCTTTGCGCTGCAATAATTGCCGGGCAATCTCGTCGCAAGCCAACCCCAGCGATACCCCAGTGCTGGAAAGGGACAGCACTTGCACTTTTTCGGCAAAACAGTCGTCCTGCAACCTGATATCCCCGGCAGCAGCCAAACGCCAGCTGCGCTCGTTGCCACTGTACTCTACCACCTCGGGAATGCCCAACACCGGGTTGGGCTGGCCAAACTCACCTAATGACATCTCTAACGGAAACCACAGCTTGTATTGGCCGACCTCGGCCAGCAAGGTAAATTTAGCCTGCCCCAGCAACGAGGCAACCAGTTGTGGCACCTCTGTTGTCACCGAGATCATATGATGATAACCATCGGCCGACGATAACGCCGGTGTGGGTTCATCAAATACTTCTGATAAAAATCCGATTTCACTCTCAGTAAGTACTGCTTCATGTTGCATATAAAAAGCCAACTGCGCTTATGTTTTGTTAAACGAATTTAACATGCGCTGATTTTTACAGCAATTATTTCCCTATTTGCCTTGCTAAATAGCATTTTTGTGCTAACCCCTTGGACAACGACATACTGACAACACCTTTTTATGTTAATTTGTCGCAATGCTATAGCAATAACTGGCGGGGATATGGATAAACGCACTTTTTTAAAGCTCAGCGTGGTAGCACCGCTGGTGTTGCTCAGTGGCACCAAAGTGGTGGCTATGGCGCGCCACTATTCACTGGAGCAGATGGTTTTGTCACTAAAACGCCTGCCCGCGGATAAGCTATCCAGCAGCGGAAGCTGGAGCGTCAGCGAAATTTTTCAGCACCTGGCGCAAAGTGTACGCTACTCCCGCCTGGGTTATCCCCTGGCCAACAGCACCTTGTTTCAATATACCGCCGGAAGTTTAGCCTTTAATGCTTTTGCGGCCGCAGGCACTATGCAGCACCCGTTAGATGAAGCCATCCCTGGCGCACCGGCGTTAGTTAAGGCGGTGCCAGCTGATGTGGCGCTGGCCGAGCTTATTCACGAACTGGAGCTGTTTATCAGTTGGCAAGGTGATTTAGCACCACACTTTGCTTATGGTCATCTGAGCAAACAGCAGTATTACAGCGCGCATTATTTGCATATCCAAAACCACTTAGAGCAACTTAGCTTGTCTTGAAATTGATAATTACACGACCTACTCAGACGTGTTGATATGCAGGGCTAAGGCGCGGTCAATAACACCGGTGCGGTGAGCCTCGCGGATAAAGGCATCCAACTGCGGTTTTAACTGCGCCCATTTCGGGTGTAATGCCAACGTAAGATCGGTTTTATCGGCAGCCTTATGGCGACGGTAAAAGGTGTACTCAGCAAACCGGTTGTTGGCCAGCCAGCTGGCAACATGCTCATTCATATACGCCAGCTGACAGCGGTTATTCGCCAGCATATTAAACTGGTCGAACTCGGATTCTGCATCAATTCTAATCAGCTCACCACTTTGCAGCGCTGCGTTAATCGCACTGTAAATGTAGTGCCGGCGCAGGCAAATGGTTTTGCCGGTCAAACTGTCGGTTTTTTCATTAAACGGGCTGGTGGCATATAAATAGTCTTGATGCTCCAGCACCGGCTGGGAAAACAACAGATCTTCAGGTTGCATAGTCCATTTAGCGGATAGCACTGATGCATCATACTTGCCATCATACAGACCTATTTCAGCCCGATAGCGGTTTTCATAAACGTATTGCAAGGTATAGGGTTGTTGTGCGAAAAAAGCGTTTAATAATTCAGGGATGACGCCCTTGGGCGTATTATCGTCGCTGGCATACATATAAGGTGGCACCTGAGGGTAATAAATGGCCACCTTAAATACCGGCTCAGCCATCGCTGGCCGCACATTAAGCACAAAGCTGATACCCAGCAGTGCAACACTATATCGATATAACTTGTTTAGCATTATCCTTTCCGCTAGCTTACGTTATATTAGCCTCTTGCTATCTCCTTATCACGATATGACAAATGCCGGCACAGCGCAAATTTTGTCCAAATGCCTTCCCTCTCGCGTATTACACAACAAAGCCACCCTGCGGTGGCTTTGTTAACTGAGTCTTACTGACCTTTAATTACTGGCCTTTAATTTCGCTGCGGCCTTTGTAAGGCACCTTGCCAGCTAATTCCTGCTCGATACGCAGTAACTGATTGTACTTAGACACGCGATCTGAGCGGCACAGTGAACCGGTTTTGATCTGGCCTGCAGCAGTACCTACCGCTAAATCAGCGATAAAGGCATCTTCTGTTTCGCCGCTACGGTGCGAGATAACGGCAGTAAAGCCAGCATCTTTGGCCATTTTAATCGCGGCTAAGGTTTCGGTTAATGAGCCGATCTGGTTGAATTTAATCAAAATAGAGTTACCAATACCCTGCTCAATACCGCGGGTTAAAATCTTGGTGTTGGTTACAAACAAATCGTCGCCAACCAGCTGTACCTTGTCACCGATTTTATTGGTTAAATCTTTCCAGCCATCCCAGTCGCTCTCATCTAAACCATCTTCAATCGATACGATGGGGTAACGCTGGGTTAAACCCGCCAGGTAGTCGTTAAAGCCGAAAGAGTCGAAGCTCTTGTTCTCGCCGCTTAAAACGTACTTGCCGTCTTTGTAGAACTCAGAGGCAGCACAGTCCAGCGCCAGCGTCACGTCTTTATTCATTTCGTAACCGGCCGCTTTTACCGCTTCAACGATAACAGACAGCGCTTCTTCGTTTGATTTCAGATCCGGTGCAAAACCACCTTCGTCACCTACAGCCGTGTTCAGGCCGCGCTTTTGCAGCTCTTTTTTCAGGCTGTGGAAGATTTCCGCGCCCATACGCAGCGCTTCAGCAAAGGTTTTAGCGCCAACTGGCTGTACCATAAACTCCTGAATATCCACGTTGTTATCGGCGTGCTCACCCCCGTTGATGATGTTCATCATCGGCACTGGCATGCTATACACACCTGGCGTACCGTTTAAGTCGGCAATGTGCTGATACAAAGGGATTTTCTTATCGGCAGCAGCAGCGCGTGCTACGGCCAGTGATACTGCCAGAATCGCGTTCGCGCCCAGCTTGGTTTTCATGTCAGTGCCGTCTAAATCGA
The DNA here is from genome assembly GCA_033838465.1 of Chromatiaceae bacterium. Taxonomy (GTDB): domain Bacteria; phylum Pseudomonadota; class Gammaproteobacteria; order Enterobacterales; family Alteromonadaceae; genus Alishewanella. The sequence continues at coordinate 248,978 of JAJLKZ010000014.1, read as the reverse complement.
TCATGATCTGGTCGATTTCAGCCTGGTTATAGGCGCTCTTGCCTTTTAAGGCTGCCTGAATAGGGCCATCAATATTGGCAACCGCTTTGGTTACACCTTTGCCCAGGTAACGGCTCTTGTCACCGTCGCGCAGCTCTAAGGCTTCACGCGAACCGGTAGAGGCACCTGATGGCGCACAGCCCCGGCCCATAGCGCCGCTGGCTAAATACACATCGGCTTCGACAGTGGGGTTGCCACGAGAATCCATGATTTCACGGGCGATAATTTTTACGATTTCAGACATGCTTAATTTTCCCTGTTAAAACGAAAAAAGCCGTACTGGAGGGCACGGCTTAGCAAAGTTATACGCGTTGCTGTTTCTGCGCTTTAAACGCTGCGGCAACGAAGGCCTGAAACAGCGGGTGACCATCGCGCGGTGTCGAGTTAAATTCCGGGTGGAACTGGCCAGCGACAAAAAACGGGTGCGACGGTATTTCAATCATCTCAACCAGCTGGTTGTCGGCCGACAAACCCGATACCACTAATCCTGCCTCTTCTAATTTTGGCCGTAAGTGGTTATTTACTTCATAGCGGTGACGATGCCGCTCCTGAATAACCGCTTTGCCATAAATTTCCCGGGCCTTGGTATTATCAATCAGGTTACAGTTCTGGCTGCCTAAGCGCATGGTACCGCCCAGGTCAGACTTATCAGTGCGTTTTTCTACCGAGCCATCGGCATCGCGCCATTCGGTAATTAAGCCCACGACCGGATAATCGGTGTCTTTATTAAATTCGGTTGAATGCGCGCCAGCCATGCCTGCCACGTTACGGGCGTACTCAATCAGCGCCACCTGCATACCTAAACAGATGCCTAAGTAAGGCACCTTGTTCTCACGGGCATATTGCGCCGCCAGAATTTTGCCTTCTACGCCGCGCTCACCAAAGCCACCGGGCACTAAAATGCCGTCTACACCGGCAAGGATACCAACGCCTTTGCTTTCGACATCCTGCGAGTCGATGTACTTAATGTTTACCGTAACACGGTTTTTCAAGCCAGCATGGCCTAAGGCTTCGTTAACTGACTTATACGCATCTGGCAGCTCAACGTATTTACCGACCATACCGATAGTGATCTCACCCGTTGGGTTCGACTCTTGATACAGCACCTGTTCCCACTCAGATAAATCGGCTTCCGGTGCGTCTATGTAGAACCGGCGGCAGACTAAATCGTCCAGGCCCTGTGATTTTAACAGCGCCGGGATCTGGTAAATGCTGGAGACGTCTTTTAACGAAATAACCGCTTTTTCTTCTACGTTAGTAAAGAGTGCAATTTTCGCCCGCTCATTTGATGGTATAGCGCGGTCTGAACGGCACACCAGAATATCCGGCTGAATACCGATAGAGCGTAGCTCTTTTACCGAGTGCTGGGTTGGCTTGGTTTTAATCTCACCGGCCGTGCCTAAGTACGGCACCAGCGTTAAATGCATAAACAGCGTACGCTCGCGGCCCACTTCAGTGCCTAACTGGCGAATGGCTTCTAAGAACGGCAGTGATTCGATATCACCTACCGTACCGCCAATTTCGACGATAGCAATGTCATAGCCTTCGGCACCGGCAACGACACGGCTTTTAATCTCGTTGGTAATATGCGGAATAACCTGAATAGTGGCGCCCAGGTAATCGCCACGGCGCTCACGGCGCAGCACGTCGGCGTAAATACGGCCTTGGGTGAAGTTATTCAGCTTGCTCATCTTGGTGCGGATAAAGCGCTCGTAGTGGCCTAAATCCAGGTCGGTTTCAGCACCGTCTTCGGTAACGAACACTTCACCATGCTGAATGGGGCTCATCGTGCCCGGATCGACGTTAATGTAGGGGTCAAGTTTAAGGATGGTCACCTTTAGACCACGCGCTTCTAAAATGGCGGCTAAAGATGCTGCAGCAATGCCTTTACCTAAGGAGGAAACCACGCCACCCGTCACAAAGATATATCTTGTAGTCATAAGACCCCTGAGACCTTGTTAATCAATAAGTGAATACCAAAACTGCAAAAAGTCAGCGCCCGGTGCGGAAAACACTGGGAGATAACGGTTGTACAAGAATTGGTATCAGGACGGGAGGCAAGTATAGCAAAGCGTCTGGCACCGCTCAACGTAAAGCTTCAGCTAAGCGCTATTTTAACGAATAAAGTTAGCCACAGGCCTTGATGTCACAGCTTAACGTCGCCAGATATTCATTAGCAGATGGAAACCTTTCGACGCCGGCAGGGTCTGCTTAATGGTACAAACTGCCGACTTTAGTCAACACAGGAGTAGCCTATGCAAGTTCAAGTTCATACAGACCGTCATATTCAGTCAGACGAACGGCTAGCTGAATTTATCCGCGACACTCTGCACACTAAACTTAGCCGTTTTACCGATCATCTCACCCGTATCGAAGTGCATTTAGGCGATGAGAATGGCCAACAAAAACGCGACAGCGCCGATAAGCGTTGTTTGTTAGAAGCCCGCTTTGAAGGTTTAGACCCGGTGGCCGTTACCGAACACGCAGCCAATGTAAGCCAGGCCATTACCGGCGCGGCGGATAAACTACAGCGCAAGCTGGCGACTGTTACCGGTAAACTGCGTGATAAACATATTCGCAGCAGTAACGTCAATCAGGTTACTGAGAGTGAGTTGAGCTAACTGTACCAGGCAGAAACGGTAAACCGTTTCTGCCTATAATGGCCTGCGCTTTATAAGCTGTTTTCTGCTTGCTTTGATTGTTGTTGCATCGCCTCTACCAGTTGTTCAAACCTGTGCTGCAATGCACTTACATCGACGTCTCTTACCGTTTGCCAGTTTTGACCAAAATCGCTGGTACTGATGATATCGCCTTCAGTACACAGCAAATGTAGGGTTTGCTGATAGGTCAGCTCAGGCAGCAATATATTGCAATCTTCACGCACCGCACCTCGCCGTTGCCAGCTGCTTTTAACGTTCAGCTTATCTCCGGCAGCACTCATTAGGTACATTTGGCTGCTTTGTTTTGCGCTATCCCGCTCCCGACTGAGCGTAACCAGAGTACCGTCAGCCAGTTTAGCTGCTAACCCGGCTTCAGCGGCTCTGTCACCAAAGATACCAAGATTTCGCCGCAGCGGCTGCCAACTTGCGCCATCATCGACACTCAGTTGCTGGTCGCCAATACCATCCCATTGGCTCACGGCGACACCAAGCAGACTGCCGTCAACTAACTGTGTCAGTTTCACCATGGCTTGCGCTTTATTTTTGCGCCATTGCCCGGAGGTTTCGTCATAGTGGTTAAGCTCGCTGTCATTAAGCACTTTGAGCTGGCCTTGCCGGTCGATAAATGCAAACACACCACCATATTGCACTAAGAAGCTAAACTCTTTGCGCTTAAACTGACCGATCTGTTGCCAGCCCTGCTGCAAAGAGGTGGTTTGATACACCGTAAAGGCCGATGAAGACTGCGTCATCGCGTAATAACGATCCGCCCCTTTGCGCAGCCAAACGATAGCTTCAGCAGATGACACCGGCGTATATTTCTGCCAACCGCTTTGCCATGACGATGCCACAAACAACTGCCCCCGCTCAGCGCCGACTGCAATGTAATCCGGCGTATCCACAACGGACGTTAGCTGGGCATTAGTATCCAGTTTGGTACTGTGCCAGTCGCCTTGTTTGTCCAGATAATGCAGTAAGCCAAAGCGCGACATCAGTGCCGCATGGCCATGATGCGACAAGGGTAATGCCAGATTACCCCAGGCATTTTTCTGTGCCTCTTCAGCCAGTTGCTGGCGCAGGTTATCAAAGCCATCGGGTTGCCAGGTCAGCGGCTGCGCAACATTCAGTGATGGCCGCAAATGTGGATATTTTGCCAGCACGTAATCCGTCAGCGCCTGCTCCGGCACTCTTGTCACAAAAGCCTTTTGTGAGCTCGAATTACTCCAGAAACTCTCAGACTTTACATCCAGTAAGGGTTGAAAAACTAAGGTACCCAGGCTGGTAAGCTCAGCCGGTTTAATGTGAAACACGCCCGCGGCATGCCTTACCGGCATCTGGATCCAGGCGGATACATTACCGTCAGAATAATGCGCATAAAGCCCGGCAATCATATATTCACCGGCTGGCATAGTGCCGACAAACAGCTGGCTACTCACTACGCCTTCAGCTGAAGGCGCCAGCGTATAAATATCCGGGCTCCAATCTACTTTAGCTTCATCAAAACGTTTTTTTTCTGCTTCAGCTTTTGCTTTTGCCGCCGCAATAGCTTGTTCGCGCAGCTGTTCACGGTTATCCAGCCTAACGGCCAGCACCTCGGTCCAATCAGCGTGATAGCGTGATAAACGCTCAGTGTTATTTACCAGTTGCAAGGCAACAACACCGTGTCCATCACTGAGTTGCTTAACCTGATCGATACGGGTGGTTTTTATCGTATTGCTGGCGCAAGCGGTTAGCACCAGGCAACAAAATGACGCAATCATTTTTTTAAACATATCATGACCTTGTGGTTATTATTCTTCCATGCAGATACAACAAAACCCGCCATCAGGCGGGTTTTGTTGTATCTGTCGCTGCTGTTATATCAATTAACCAACATTAACACAATCGTTTGATTTTCACTGGTTAAATTGACGCAGTTGAATATGGTTACCATCACGATCTGCGATATTCGACACTTTAAATAGTGGATTACTCCACTCGCCCTCGAATGCCTGGCCGCCTAATTTAACCGCCTGCTCACGCGACATCGCCATATCTTCTACCGTGAGAAAAAGCTTGATGGGGCTGAAGGCTGTATTAGGCAATTCGAATGGCGGTGTGTGAATGATTACGTTGAAACCATTCGTTTCCAGGCTAATAAAATCTTTGGTTTTGCGAACAATCCGCATACCAAAAAGCTTTTCATAAAACTCTGATAGGTTGCTCAAATCGCCAGAGTAGATAAGAACACCGTTTTGCGCTGGCCCTGACATGTGCTGTTCCTTGCTGTGTGCTGTGGATTGAAATAATGTAGATAAAATAAACAATGCAAAAGCAAAATAACCAAATTTGTTGTGCATAGATGCCTAAGCTCGTTAGTGTAAAAGGGGGGAGCTGATTAACCCGAAAAGTGCGCCGACCCATTTTCAGCATTTAACGCTTCAATAACCGGCGCAGCTTTGCTGCGTCCGGCGCCGAAGGCGCGAAGTTGATTGATTTGTTAGAGCAATTATTCACAGTAGGCTCAGTATGTCTCCAACGACCAAGTATGTATAAACCACATATCGGTCTGCCTCGTCCTTAGAAACTCCAGCATGCGAACCTTTCTGAGCAGCTTTGAATACACTATCTAACCTGTCGCCTACGAATCCCAAGTGGCTGCCAACAATCTCTTCAAACCGCTCGGAATTTGAATTTTCCTCGAGAAAGGCTATCAGTCGGTTTATGTAATTGTCAGGACCAAGCTTTATTGTGCGTTTTTTGCCACCGATTTCTTTCTCAATATCTTCTCTCGGTGGATACAATGAGTCAGCCAAATCTTGGAGTATTCTTCGGCAACTATGAACCGCATTAGCCCAGTCTTCTGGATTTTCGGATTTCAAATTTTCATAGACTGCCACAAGTTTTTGAGCTGCAACCGGAACTCTTTCGCCAATAGCTCCATCCACACTCTCACGAATTCTCGAAAAAATATCATCAGCAATTCCAGAAAATTTAAGCTCATGATGCCGCTTAAGGGTATACGAATAGATGAACGAACGCCGTGATGAAAGGCGGCGCTGAGCTCGAGCCGCATTTGTCCGGATAGTGTCCCTCTCAAACTTATTTCCAACTGGATTCCAAACCATCTGGTTTGGATTCGCTGATGATACTGAAACGTCCGGATCGCGAGCTGCGGCCAGAGCAGAATCTGCAGACTTTACTTCCTGTTCCAATTCCTCAACCGAAGTTGTGTATATGTAGGTTTTTATTTCGCCTGTTTTTTCATTTTTTTGTTGCGACTCCCTTCCAGCAATAACGGCTAAGCGATAAATATCCTGAGATACACCGTCTGGTGTTGAAGGATATCCACTGGCTTCTAACTCCATTATTTTTTGGCTATCAAAATCATTTAATAGCCGCGCCAGCCTTGATGCTTTCAACAAAATATTGGCTAATGGCATTTCACATAGCTCAATATTTCTTAATATGTCTTCAGACAATGCCAATGCTTCTCTCAGCGCTTGTCTGGATGGAGGTATCTGCTCATTCATACTCTATTGCTCTAACGCTTGGCTCATTTGCGCCGCTTTGCGGCGCCATATGCAGCCACTTGTTACATTTTTTGTCTCGACATTTCAGGGAAAATCTTTTGTTGTACATTCGAGCCAATCTCGTGATAGGCAAGGTTTAATCCATCTCCCGATTCCACAGCTATAACTTTCGCACCGAATAGATAATTATCTCCTTCACGAACAACGCTGGCGATCTGCACACCGATCAATTTCAGTTTTGAACGATTCCCTTTACGAAAGCAGACATTAAATGAGCCCTTTTTCGCAATAGATGGATAACACCAAGCGTCTTGAAAATCCGGCGGAAGATCAAAGTAGTCCTTTGTAATCGACTCCGAGATTCTATACAAATATTCAGTTCCAACTCCTACGTCGCGGATAAACTCATGCTTCAAAAAGTCTTGAATCATCCTTACCTTCAGAGCTTCTTCACCACTAAGCCCCTCAACGCTTGGCGCAGCACCAATCATAGTGACAGAAATGGGGTCGGTTGATTCATAAACAATAAGCGAAAAAAGCTGGTTGTCCGGTATCTTCATTTCATCTACTGCTACAACCGGGGACTGTGGAGCTGTATACAGCAAAGACTCATTATCTCGATTCAATCTACCTGCGCGTACAACACTCTCGGGAGGCTCCCAGCAATCAGTCACCTTCGACATCGTACGCAATGGTAGGTGCCTATCATCCTCGGGTAAAGCACGGACTCGATAGAAACGTGTTCCTGCTGGGTAGCTGGCATTCATTGGAGTCAAAATGCTGCGGCTTCCTTGAGGTGTATCGAAAACAATCACATCCATGACTGCTGACTGCACCTCTTGATACGACATACACTTAAAATCTAAATCACGAAACCTACATATCTTGTCGTGTAGGTGCGCCGCATCAACGTGCTTCAAAAAGTCTTTCAGATCTACCACGAAACCCTCTTAAGAAATGTAACGCAGCAATAACCGGCGCGAGGTACGAGTGTCCGGTGCCGAAGGCGTGAAGTTAATTGCTTTGTTATGCATTTTTCTTGGCATTGGTTTTTTTTTCCGCAATACCGACTATAGATTCAAGCCTTTTCTTCCTTTCTTCGCGGACTACATACCAATCGTTAATTAATGTTTCAATCAGACTAATTAGCAAAGTTGCTTCTTCGGGATCCACTTCGATGATTAAATTGATGTCCTTTTCCATATGAGCGCCGATATTTCCGATCCTTCTTATTGCATCTATGGCTGCCCAGGTCATGGGATCTACTTTGTCTTGTATAGCATCTATCTCATCAACCAATCGGCCTTTTTTAACACCCCAATAGTCTCTAATCATCCCTTGTAGACAACGCCTGGCTAATGTAGCAGAGGCTTTTGGGGATAAATCCCTTATCGCACACGCTTCTTCGTAGTCATCAATAATCGCCTTCGGTACATAATCAGGGAAAACTTTTACTTTAGCTTGAGGAATGAGACTCCAAGTTCTTTTTGCCTCAAGGTCTCTGTATTGCCCATGCACCTCTTTATGGTCATGTAGAGTAACGCTAAGTGTATATTCTTTACAGTTAGGATTCGGGCAGACAACCGCTCGCGTTAGAACTGCTTGATACCCATATTTATTATCGAATCCGAACTCATATCGCGATGAACTAGTATTCTTGTCAGTAATAGTCGCGTGATGATTACAGAAGGGGCAATTCCATGAAAATGCCATATTTATTAATCTCTACTTAATTTTGCATAACGCTTATTCGACAGTTCGACCCGCTTTTAAACACGGGTCGATCTGCCTTTGTAAATTTAATGTACAGAACACTACACCGCTTCTGTAAAACTTACAATAAGTTATCGGTACAGACTATATGTGTGCAGAGGACAAGTACGGCTTAACCCGCTTAACAAAGATCGTGTGGCGGCAGCAACAAATTAGAGACAAATAACAAGAAAGGCACCCCCGCCCCGCTTTTCAATAGCGGTGCTTACTAGCTGCACCGCTGTCTGAATGAATAGCTTTAATTAACAGCCCAATTCAGCTTTTAAGCCGCCAACCTGCTCCTCTACTGCAGGCTCTTTGTACGAGGGTAAAGACGGCATGATATTCAGCCCGCTGCGTGACTCAACCTGATTAACCGTCACTTCACGCGGGCAGTAACTGGCGGAGCGGCTGAGGTTTTGCTCCATAATGTAGGCCGATGCTTCTACCCAGCCGGCATTATCGGTAATCACCACTTTAAAGTAGCCTGACGGGATGGTATGGCTTTCATCTGCACCCGGCAAACTACCAAAGTACCATTCGTACAACGGGCCAGACACCACATAAACATCCTGCCCGCTGCGGGCAAGATTGCGTACCGCGGTTTCCAGTTTTACCCAGGCGCCCTGGTTTAAGTTGGCTGCCTGCGGGGTGATATTAGATAAATAATTGGTCATCGCCCAATACGCCGTATTGCTAAACGCCGCCAAAGGTACTTGATGGCCGCGATCGGTGCCCAGCACCGCAGCCGCATCGGTATAGTCTGCTGGTTCCAGCGTATAAGCCGGGTTGATATTAGGATCGGCTTTCCAGGTACGGGTTCGGCTTGGGCCATCTATGGTATTTTTGGTGACTTTGTAGGCCACCCAATTGGCGAACTTGGTTGAACTGTTGTTGTGCAGGGTATAAATAGGCCGCTCGATAGTTTGGCCGGCTTTTCCTGTCGGGCAACCGTAAACGCAGTTGGCCGCAGCGGCCACGCCGGTGTGTATGGTGCAGATTAATGCTAAAGCACTGATTATTTTCAATTTCATTTTGATGCCTCTTGTTGATTAACAAGGCATCATGAAATTGGTTTATTACCGCCAGATGATTGATTTTTGAACAATTAAAGACAGCAACCCTGGCTTTAACGCTTTTTTACTTCATTCCACAGCGCATCCATTTCGGCCAAATCTGACTGCTCGGGGCTTTTGCCCTGCTCGGCTAAAGCTTGCTCTACGGCGCGAAAGCGTTTTTCAAACTTGCTGTTGGCGGCGCGTAGCACGGCTTCGGGGTCGAGTTTGTGTTTACGTACCACGTTAACTAAAGCAAACATTAAATCACCCAGCTCTTCGGCGAGTTCCTCACTGCCGCTTTCACACTGTTCTACTTCGATGATTTCTTCTTTCACTTTATCCCAGCAGCCTTCTACGTCTGGCCAGTCGAAGCCGACATTGGCGCAGCGCTTTTGTAGTTTATAAGCACGGCTAAGCGCCGGCATGGCCTGCGGGATGTTATCGAGCACGCTGTGCTGGCCGACATCTTTACGCTCGGCGCTTTTCAGTGCTTCCCAGTTCTTTAGCACCGTTTCGGCATTGTCGGCGCTGACATCACCAAATACATGCGGGTGGCGCCGCTCTAATTTGTCGCAAATTGCCGCTACGCAGTCATCAAATTCAAAGCGGCCTTGTTCTTTAGCCATTTGGGCGTAAAACACCACCTGAAACAGCAAGTCACCCAGCTCGTCTTTTAGCTCGTCAAAGCTTTCGCGGGCAATAGCGTCGGCCACTTCGTAGGCCTCTTCCAGCGTGTAAGGCACGATGGTGGCATAAGTTTGCTTGAGATCCCACGGGCAGCCGCCTTGCGGGTCGCGCAGGCGGCTCATAATATTAAGTAAACGTTGAATATTGTCTGACACTGCAGGCCTTTACACTTAGTGGTGAAAGCGTTTGGCTTCCACTACATCATCTATCTGGCTGATTTTACTCAGCAGTTTGTTTAACGAGTCGAGGTTATACAGCTCCAGCGTCATATTAATCACCGCTGTTTGCGCTTTAATATCCGAGCTGCTGCTCATCTTGGTCACGTTGGCCTTTTCATTGGCCAATATGCTGGTGATATCGCGCAGCAAGCCGTTGCGATCGTGCGCGACGATGCGGATATCCACCTCATAACCCGAGGCATATTTATCGCCCCAGGTGGCATCGACCACCCGCTCGGGGTGGCTGTCCTGCAGGGTTTTAAACTGATCACAGTCGTCGCGGTGAATGGCAATACCGCGGCCCTGGGTAATGTAACCGATAATGGCATCGCCCGGCAGCGGGTGACAACAACCGGCCATATGGGTTAGCAGGTTACCCACGCCCTGCACCACCACGTCGCTTTTCGCCTTGGCAGGTGCCAACGGCTTAGTGATTAAACGCGGATCAATTTCCGGCTCTTCCGCTTTGGCATACTGGCTTTGAATAAAGTGCACCACCTGAGTCACTTTTATTTCGCCACCGCCAATGCCGACCAGTAGCTCTTCCATGCTATTGACGTTAAAGCGGCTTAACACCTTGGCCGGATATTCCATCACCAGGTTTAGCCGGGTCAGTTCGGTATCCAGCAGCTCTTTACCGGCAGCCAGGTTTTTATCTCTGTCCTGCAGGCGGAACCAGTACTGCACTTTAGAGCGCGCCCGGCTGGATTTTAAATAGCCCAGATGCGGGTTTAACCAGTCGCGGCTGGGGTTGGGCTCGCGCCCGGTCAGAATTTCCACCTGATCGCCGGTTTTAAGCTGATAGGTAAAGGGCACAATACGGCCGGACACCTTGGCGCCGATACAGCGATGGCCCACGTTAGAGTGCACATAATAAGCAAAATCCAGCGGTGTGGAGCCCATCGGTAAATCGACAATGTCGCCTTTGGGGGTAAACACATAGACCCTGTCTTCAATAACCTGATTACGCAGCTCTTCGGCTAAGTCACTGCTGTCGACCACATCTTCCTGCCACTGCAGAATTTTACGCAGCCAGCCAATTTTTTCATCGTTAGCGCCGTCTTTACCGGCGGCGGCGCCTTCTTTGTAGCGCCAGTGCGCCGCAACGCCCAGCTCGGAGTCTTCGTGCATTTGCCGGGTGCGGATCTGAATTTCTACCGGCCGGCCCTGCGGGCCTAACACCACGGTATGAATAGACTGATAGCCATTTTGCTTGGGCGTGGCGATATAATCGTCAAACTCTTTGGGCAGGTGGCGCCAGCTGGTGTGCACCAGACCTAAAGCGGCATAGCAGTCTTGCACCCGCTCGGTAATAACCCGTACCGCGCGAATGTCGTACAACTGATCAAACGCCAGCTGCTTTTTCTGCATTTTTTTCCAGATACTGAAAATATGTTTTGGCCGGCCGTACACTTCAGCCTGCAGGTTGGCGTCAGTCATTTTTTGCCGCACACTGGCGACAAAGTCCTGCATGTACTGCTCGCGGTCCAGCCGCTTTTCTTCCAGCAGGCTGGCAATTTGTTTATACAGTTGCGGGTGCAGATAGCGAAAGGCTAAATCTTCCAGTTCCCACTTTAACTGGCCGATGCCCAAACGGTTGGCCAGGGGTGCAAAGATGGCGTTGGTTTCTTTGGCGGCCAGTACCCGGGTTTCTTCATCGGCGTTTTTCACTTCGCGTAAATAACAAATCTGCGCCGCCAGCTTAATCACCACAGCGCGCACATCTTCCACCATCGCCAGTAGCATGCGGCGTAAATTGTCGGCTTGCTGCGGGTTAACACTCTGATTAGGCCCGGTGGGAATGGTGCGAATGGCTTCCATTTGCTGCACTGAGCGCAGCAGGCTTACCACCTGGCTACTAAAGGCTGCCTCTACCTGCACACTGCTGACAAGCGCGGACTCCAGCAGCGGGAATAACAGTGCGGCTTGCAGCGAGTCACTGTCCATTTTCAGCTCAGCGAGAATTTCGACCATCTCCCAGCCGTGGCGCACTGCGGTTTCACTGTCGGTCAGTTGATGCTGTTTTAAAAACTCGGCTGCCTGCATCAGGCCGCTGATTTTTTTCTCTGTCAGTCCAAGCGAGCAAAGCCACTCCAGCGTTTCTCCGCTGTTATAGTCTGTTGTATGCGACTGACGAACCCTAACCATGTGCGCTTTCCTCTGTACTACCGGCTGAATAAGGCCATGACTTCAAGATGGCTGGTGTAACTAAACATATCGGCCCCGCCGATCTTTTGCAGCTGATAACCCTGCTGCAACAACACTTTGGCGTCACGGGCGAAGGTGGCCGCGTTGCACGACACGTACAATATCTGTGCCGGCTTTAAACGGCATAATTGCTCTACGGCGCCCACTGCACCGGCCCGGGCCGGATCTAACAGCGCTTTGCTGTACTGCGGCCTGTTCCAGTCAGCTTTAGGCCAGGCTAAATGCAAATCGGCCTGCTGTGCCACCACGTTGCTAAGACCGTTTACCTTAGCATTGGTTGCCAGCTGTTGCACCATTTTGGCCATGCCTTCCAAGGCATGCACTGTTTTGGCCCGCTGCGCCAGTGCCAGGGTAAAATTGCCCATGCCTGCATACAGCTCCAGTACGTTATCGTTGGGCCCCGGGTTCAGCCAGTCCAGCGCCTGATCAACCATCAGCTGATTAACCGCAGCGTTAACCTGAATAAAATCGTCCGGCGCAAATTCCAGCTGCAGCCCCTGGTTTAGTCGGTAGCTGAGCGCTTTAGGTTCCTGCCAATAATCAAACTGACCACTTTGCGCTTCGCCCAGCCACAGCGCTTCTGGCCAGGCGGCGATAAAGCGCTGACGCTGTTCGGTGGAGAGCGCTTTGGTATGGCGTAAAATCACCACCGGCTGCTGGTCTGTCAGCAGCACTTCGGCATGGGTAATGATAGTCGGATCAGGTAGTGTCGGCACCACCTGCTGTAACACCGTAAAAATTGGCTGCAGTGGCACCGCCAGCACCATGCAGCTGGCCACATTGGTAATCTGTTTATCGCCCTGCTGGCGAAACCCGACACTTAAGCGGCGCTGCTTTTTGTCATACCAGACACCAATGCGGGCGCGGCGCCTATAGCCGCTGTCATCTGCCACTAACATCGGCTGCCAGGGCAAGGCATTCAGCCCGGTCTGATGGCGAACCAGCTTATCAATGCCCTGCTGCTTTAACTGCCGTTGATTATCCGGGTTGATATGTTGCAGCTGACAGCCGCCGCAGCTGGCGGCATAAGAGCAAAGCGGCGTAATGCGTAACGTAGAGGCGTTTACTACGTTAACCGTGTTAGCTTTGATATAACCGGCTTTATCTTCACTAATACGAGCCTGCACCTGCTCACCGGGCAAGGCAGCACTGATAAAGGCAATTTTATTGCCTTGCTGGCTGATACCGTGCACTTCGTAATCGTGATCAGTGATGGTAAAAGGCAAGATTTTACCCTGCAGACTGGCCTTGGGTTTGGCTTTGTATATGTTAACCATGAGCTCTCTGTTGCTGTTTTGCGTGCGTGGCGTGTAGGCAAGCGCGATGTCTTATGTCATTATCCGGTCTTGGGTTTTTCGTATTCTGTCAGCCGGTGACGACAATGAGTTTACGTTCTTGGTTACTGCTTTTGAGCTTGCTGCCAGCCTTGCTGGTTAGTGTAAGCTGTGCCGGTTATTTTAGCTATGTTCGCTACCAGGAGTTAGTACTTTCTTTTCAACACCGCGCTCAGGATATCGCTCTGCCGCTGGCGATAAGCAGCCAGGATTTACTACAGCGTGAGCAGCTGACCGAGCTGACTGAATTGCTTAGCACTGCCCATCGCCTGCATTCGCCAACCCTGAGTAACATCAGTCTGTTTACTGCATCGCATCAGCTTGTGCTGCAAACCAACCCGCAGCAACCGATAGCCCCGCCGGCACCACTTACTAAAGCACCAAGCCAGCACCAGCTTTACCCTGATGATAATGCAGAGTATTTGCTGCTGTATCAGCAACTGCCCCAAGCACAGCAGGCTGCTGGCTATCTGGTGCTGCAACTGCCCTTGACCACGCTGGCGCTGGCAAAACAGCAGTTGCTGCTGCAGGCATTGCTGGTAGCTTTGGCCTGCCTGCTCTGTATTGGTTTACCGTTATTTTTGCTGCTGCGCCTGGTATACCCGCAACTGCACAGTAGCCGCCGACAATTGCAGCAATTGTTATCCGACAGCCCGGTGCAGGCTGCCCACCATAGCGCCATACGCGAATTTAACGAGCTACAACAAGGGCTAGTGCAATTAGGCCAGCGCCGCCTGCAGCAAGAGCAAGACATGCAAAACCAGATTGAGCAGGTTACCGGCGACTTGCAGCAAAGTATGGAGCAGCTGGAAGTGCAGAATATCCAGCTAGATTTTGCTAGGCGTAAAGCACAGGAAGAAAACCGGCAAAAATCCGAATTTTTGGCCAAGATGAGTCATGAACTTCGCACGCCACTGAATGGCGTCATCGGCTTTACCCGTCAGCTACTAAAAACCCAGCTGTCAGCCAGCCAGCATGATTACCTGACCACCATTCAAAAATCGGCCAACAGCTTGTTGCATCTGGTCAACGACGTGCTGGATTTTTCCAAGCTGGAAGAAGGCCGGCTATCGATTAACCCCGAGCCTTTTTCCCTGCGCGATTTACTCAATGATGCCATTGAGCTGCTGGCGGCCAATGCCTTTGATAAACAACTCGAGCTGGTGCTGATGGTCGATCCGTCCTGCCCGGATGATTTGGTGGCCGATCCGGCACGCTTTATCCAGGTACTGATGAACATTGCCGGTAATGCGATTAAGTTTACCGATCACGGTAGCATAGTGGTGCGGGTGTCAGCGACCTTGTTAAATGAAGATCAGCTTAGCCTGCACTGCTCAGTACAGGATACCGGCCGTGGCATCAGCGAAGAGCAACAGCAAGAGCTGTTTTTAGGTTTTACCGCGCATGAGCCGCGCAGCCATCAGAGTGGTTCTGGCCTGGGCCTGATGATCTCACAGCGGCTGGTAAAAGCCATGGGCGGCAATATAGGCTTCGAAAGCAAACCTGCCGAAGGCTCAACCTTCTGGTTTACCATTAAATGCCTGCGCCATCAGCTTAGCGTCGCCGAGCCGCTGCCGCTGGAGGTGCTGGAAAACAAACAACTGCTGTACTTTGAGCCGCAGCAGTATTCACGCGAAGCCACGTTGAATCTGCTGCACAGCTGGGGTCTGCAGGTGACGGCCTGCGCCACCAAAGGCCAGCTGCAACAAGCGCTGGCCCATCAGCAACACTACGACATCGGCTTAATTGGCCGCACCGTGGCGATTAATCAGGTAAATCAGGTCATGGCGCTGATCCCGCAGGTAAAAGCACAGTGCCGCTATACCTATTTACTGGTCAATACGCTGTCACCACACTTGCGCGAAACCTTACTAAAATCCGGAGCCGATGCTTGTTTATCTAAACCGCCACAGCAACGCAAACTGGCCGCTACCCTGGCGCAGCCTTATTTACAGGCGAAAACGGCCCAGCATGAGCAGCAAGCCCCACGGCCGGCCAGTTTAAAGGTGCTGACGGTAGATGACAACGATGCCAACCTGAAGCTGATCAACACCCTGCTGGCTGAGCAGGTAGAGCATATTGACTCTGCGCGTGATGGCGCCGAGGCCTGGCACAAAGCCACACAGCACGCTTACGACATAATTTTTATGGACATTAATATGCCAGTGATGGACGGCGTAACCGCCTGTCAGCGCATCCGGCAAAGTTCATTAAACGAACACACGCCGATTGTTGCCGTAACCGCCCATGCCGTTGACGGTGAGCGTGCCCGCCTGCTGACACTGGGTTTTAATGAATTCTTAACCAAACCACTGGATGAAAAAATGCTGCATTGCAGCCTGCAGGAGTTCTGCCCCAGCAGCAGGCAGAGTGCGCCCGTGCAGCAATGGCCGGCCAGTAAACTGGTCGATTGGCCGCAAGCGCTGGAGCGTGCCGGTGGTAAATGCCAGTTGATGAAAGACATGCTACAGATGTTGCTGGCCAGTTTACCCGCCAGCCAACAGGCTCTGCAGCAAGCGCTGGCAGCCAATGACGCGGCCGCCCTGCTGCAGCAGATCCACAAATTACACGGTGCCTGCTGTTATACCGGCGTACCGCGATTAAAGCAGTTGGCCGAGCTGATAGAAACACAGCTAAAACAGGGCAAAAACCTGACAGCGCTGGAGCCGGAATTATTAGAGCTGGACGATATTATGCATGCCTTACTCAGCGAAAGCCGCCAATGGCCTCAGTGGTAACGCGGGCCTCGAGCGGCCTTATTGCCGCTCCAGGATCACCGTGGCCACGGCATAGGCCTGCTCATCGCTCAGCGACAGCCAGATGTGATTAACACCCAGCTGAGCGGCGCGCTCGGCAGCGCCATCACTCAGACTAAGCTGTGGCGCGCCATCGCTGTTATTACTGACATGAAAGTGCTGAAACGACACGCCGCGGCCGATGCCGGTACCCAGCGCCTTGGCCGCGGCTTCTTTTACGGCAAAACGCTTGGCAAAATAACGGGCACCATTATCCACATTTGCCTGCGCCAATTCGTGGTATATCGCCTGCTCTGCTGTGGTCAGCACCCGCTTTACCAGCGCCGGGCTGCGGTTTAAGCTTTGGCTTATCCGGCTTATTTCAACAATGTCAGTGCCAAGGCCCACTATCGCCATATTAGCGGCGCGCCTCGACCATCAAACGCTTCATTTCACGTACCGCGGCATCTAAGCCACTAAACACCGCGCGCGCAACGATGGCATGACCAATGTTCAGCTCATGCATCTGCGGTATCGCGGCAATCGGCTGCACGTTATGGTAGTGCAAACCGTGGCCGGCGTTAACAATCAGCCCAAGCGACGCCGCAAAAGCCGCCGCTTCACTAATGCGCTTTAATTCAGCTTGTGCCACAGCGGCATCTTGCGTTTCAGCATACTTGCCGGTGTGAATTTCGATATAGGGCGCACCGGCTTTGGCAGCGGCTTCAATCTGCTGGTGGTCGGCATCAATAAACAGCGACACCAGAATATTGTGCTCACGCATTTGTGTTACCGCATCGGTAATACGGCTTAACTGGCCGGCCACTTCCAGGCCACCTTCGGTGGTCAATTCCTGGCGCTTTTCCGGTACAAAGCAGGCAAAATGGGGCTTTAACTCGCTGGCAATGCCCAGCATTTCGTCAGTCACCGCCATTTCAAAATTCAGCCGGGTGGCAATAGTCTGGCGCAGCACAAACACATCACGGTCAATAATGTGCCGACGATCTTCGCGCAGGTGCACAGTAATGCCATCGGCGCCGGCTTGCTCAGCGACCAGAGCGGCATGCACCGGCTCAGGGTAATAGGTGCCGCGGGCCTGGCGTAATGTGGCAACGTGGTCAATGTTAACACCAAGAAAAATAGGATTATGCATGCTTACTCCAGCGTAAAATTAATAGCCAGCAAACAGCGCGCGGCTGGCCAATGGCTTGTTTCCTAATAAAGGTGCCAGCAGTTGGCGGCTAAGCTGCTTAGCGCTCAGCAGCGTGGCCGTATCCTGCCAATTACCCGCGCCGATATTCAGTAGCTGCGCACCAGAAAAGCCGGTAGATGCGGGTACAAAACCCTGCTCATGTTGCCACTGATAGCAGGCGTTTGGCGCTATGAGTTCACCCAGCGCATCGTACTGCCAGTCTACCGGTTGGCCCAGCTCTGACAGCAAGGCAAATTCAAACTCACGCAAACAGGGCTCAAGCCCGGCTTTGCCTTGCTGCACAACCTGTAACTGCGTAAGACACTGCTGATACAGCTGAAACAACTGCTCAGCCGCCAGGTTATCTGGCCACAGCCGGCACACCAGTTCATTGATATAAAGGCCGCTGTACAACACCTTGCCATTTAGCAGACAAGGTGGGCCGGCTTCGTCCAGGCTTTTTACGGTTTTAAGCTCACTGCGGCCCACCAGCTGCAGGTTATATAGTTGAAACGGCTGTAATGCCTGGCGGGCTTTACCCTGCCGTTTACGCACCACTGCCGATAAACGCCCGAGCTGCGGCAGCAATAACTGCAGGATCAGTTTATCTTCGCCCAGCGGCCTGCTGTGTAAAATGTAGCCTGGCCAAAGCGCTGCTTGCATAAGGGTTTAGTCTTCGCCATAACCCAGGCTGCGCAGCGCACGTTCATCATCTGCCCAACCAGACTTAACCTTGACCCATATTTGTAAAAACACCGGCTGCTCCAGCATATTGGCCATATCCAGCCGCGCTTCGGTGGCAATGGTTTTAATACGCTCGCCTTTATTACCAATAACCATTTTTTTCTGGCTGTCGCGCTCAACCAATACCAGAGCTGCGATATGGTAGTGTTTTTCTTCCCATTTAAAGCGTTCAATCTCTACCGTCACGGAATAAGGCAGCTCGTCGCCTAAAAAGCGCATCAGCTTTTCGCGCACAATTTCTGCCGCCATAAAACGCATTGAGCGATCGGTGACATAATCATCCGGGAAGAAAAACTCACAAGGCGGCAGGTGCTTTTGCACCACCGCGCGCAGTGCATCAATATTGTCGCCGGTTTCGGCCGACAGCGGCACCACATCAACAAAGTTCAGTTGGCTGCCGAGCCACTGTAAATGCGGCAACAGGGTGTCTTTATCGCGATATAAATCAACTTTATTCACCACCAGCACCACCGGCTTTTTCGCGGCGATAAGTCGGTTTAATACCATTTGGTCATCGTCAGTCCAGCGTGTGCCCTCGACCACAAACAGCACAAATTCCACATCTAAAATCGAGCTGGCAGCGGCTTTGTTCATTAAGCGGTTAATGGCGCGTTTTTCTTCGCTGTGCAGGCCCGGCGTGTCGACATAGACCGTCTGATAATTGTCGCGCGTATCAATACCGACAATACGGTGGCGCGTGGTTTGCGGCTTTTTCGACGTAATGCTGACCTTTTGCCCCACCAGTTTATTCAATAAGGTGGACTTGCCAACATTGGGCCGCCCGACAATGGCAACCAGCGCAGCATAAGTGGGTAAGGTGGTGTTATCTGTCATTTTTTAACTGTTCCAGCGCCATGTGAGCGGCGTCCTGCTCTGCCTTGCGGCGTGAACTGCCGGTAGCGGTTATTGGGGCCATGCCGGCAATACTGCAGCGCACGGTGAAGGTTTGCTGATGCGCCTCGCCAACAGTGGCGATGACATCGTACACCGGCAAGGCTAAGCGTAGCCCCTGCAGATATTCCTGCAAGCGAGTCTTGGAGTCTTTCTGCTCGCCTGGGGTAATGGTCTCCAGCCGGCTGCCAAACCAAAGTAAAATGCGCGCTTTACAGGCTTCCATACCACTATCGAGGTATATGGCGCCCAAAATGGCTTCTACCGCATCGGCTAAAATTGACTCCCGACGAAAACCGCCGCTTTTCAACTCGCCCGGCCCTAAGCGCAAATACTCTGACAAGCGCAGCTCTTGGGCAATCTCGGCCAGGGTAACGCCTTTTACCAAGGTCGCGCGCATACGGGTAAGGTCGCCCTCGCGTGCTTTGGGAAAATGGCTA
Source organism: Chromatiaceae bacterium (assembly GCA_033838465.1). Lineage (GTDB taxonomy): Bacteria > Pseudomonadota > Gammaproteobacteria > Enterobacterales > Alteromonadaceae > Alishewanella. The sequence goes on along the minus strand of JAJLKZ010000014.1, from coordinate 229,508 downwards.
TACAGGGTTTCGGCAATGACCAGGCTAAGCACCGCATCGCCTAAAAACTCTAAGCGTTCGTTGTGTTGGCCTTTGCAGCTGCGGTGTGTCAGCGCCTGCTCCAGCAGGCTAATATCAGAAAACTGATAGCCCAAACGGGCCATCAGTGGGGTTAACGATTTTTGCATTACTGTCTCGTGTCTGCTGTTAGCGCGGCTTAGTGAATAGCGCCCAGCCGCTCAAAACGCACACCTGTCGGTACCCAGCCGGGTAACCAGCTGTCCGGATCGTCGCTAAATTCAAAACTCATCCAGATAAACACCGCTTTACCGACCATATTGTGTTCGGGCACAAAGCCCCAGAAGCGGCCATCGCGGCTGTTATCACGGTTATCGCCCAGCACAAAATAGTGGCCTTCTGGCACGATAAATTCGTCTATCGCTGTGCCACGCTGCTTAAAGAAGAATTCGGTATGCTCGCGCCGGGCGGGTGTTTGCAGGATATCAAAGCTGGCCTCGCCTAACTGCTCGGTGTAGCGGCGCTGCGGGTACTGCTCCTGATAAAACTCACCTTCATTTTTCAGTGTTTGTGGCACCATTTCCAGCGTGCCGCAGTCAGTGCTTTGGCCTGCCTGACAGGCTTTTTCAATAAACAGCTGTTTGTTACGATAAATGATCCTGTCGCCCGGTACGCCGATAACCCGTTTAATGTAATCTACGGTGGGCTGTTCGGGGTATTTAAACACCGCCACATCGCCACGCTGCGGCTTGTTGTTGCTGAACAGCGTCGTGCGCCAGACCGGATCTTTAACATCGTATGAGAATTTTTCCACCAGAATAAAGTCGCCCACCAGTAAGGTTGGCATCATAGAGCCTGACGGAATTTGAAACGGCTCATAAATAAACGAGCGGAAAATGGTGATAAGCGCAATTACCGGGAAGATGGACTTGGCGGTTTCAACAATTTGTGGCTCTTTGGCGAGCTCTTCGGTGGCCTCGAGTGGCAACTGACCAGCCGCAGAGCTTTGTGCCAGCGCCAGTTTTTGCTGGCGCTTAGGTGCCAGCACCAGCGCATCGAGCAACCAGATTAAGCCACTGGCCAGCGTCAGCAGTACCAGAAAAATTGCAAAATAACCCGCCATGCTAAACCCTTTTATTTACCCACTTTCAATATGGCCAGGAAGGCTTCTTGCGGCACTTCCACGTTACCCACCTGCTTCATGCGTTTCTTACCTTCTTTTTGCTTTTGCAGCAGCTTTTTCTTCCGGCTAACGTCACCGCCGTAACACTTGGCTAATACGTTTTTACGCATTTGCTTAATGGTGGTACGGGCAATTACGTGGTTACCGATGGCGGCCTGAATAGCAATATCAAACATCTGGCGCGGTATCAGCTCTTTGAGCTTCTCGGCCAGCTCACGGCCACGGCCCTGGGCAAAATCGATATGGCTGATAATGGCCAGCGCATCAACACGCTCACCGTTAATCAGAATATCTACCCGTTGCATGTTCGAGGTTTGGAAGCGCTTAAAGCTGTAATCCAGCGAGGCATAACCACGGCTGGTTGACTTTAAGCGGTCAAAGAAGTCCATGACCACTTCTGCCATTGGCAGCTCGTAGGTCACCGCGACCTGACGGCCGTGGTACAGCATATTGGTTTGCACACCGCGCTTTTCGATACACAGGGTGATCACGTTACCCAGATATTCCTGCGGCACCAGGATATGGGCTTCGACAATTGGCTCACGAATTTCGTCAATATCGTTGGTCGGTGGCAGGCTACTGGGGTTGTCTACCATGACGATATCGCCGTTTTTCTTCACCACTTCATACACCACCGTCGGCGCTGTGGTAATCAGATCCAGATCATATTCGCGCTCTAAACGCTCCTGAATAATTTCCATGTGCAACATGCCAAGGAAACCGATACGGAAACCAAAGCCCAGTGCACCGGAGTTCTCTGGCTCGTAAAACAGCGAAGAGTCATTCAGGCTCAGTTTGGCCAGCGCATCACGAAAATCTTCATAGTCATCGCTCGACACCGGGAATACACCGGCATATACCTGCGGTTTAATGCGTTTGAAACCAGGTAACGGCTTTTCGGCCGGGTTTTTCGCCAGTGTGAGGGTATCGCCCACCGGCGCACCTTTAATTTCTTTAATACCGGCGATAACAAAGCCTACTTCACCGGTTTTCAGCTCACCGGTGTTGGTGGCTTTAGGACTAAACACCCCGACTTTATCCACCTCGTAGGTTTGCCCGGTCGACATCACTTTAATTTTATCTTTGGCTTTAATGCTGCCATGCTTGACCCGCACCAAAGACACCACGCCCTGATAAGAGTCAAACCAGGAGTCAATAATCAGTGCCTGAGTAGGCTGCTCCGGTTCGCCTTCCGGTGGCGGAATTTTCTTCACGATGGTTTCCAGCACGTCTTTAATGCCCAGACCGGTTTTGGCTGAGCACTGCACTGCGCCTACTGCTTCAATACCGATAATATCTTCAATTTCCTGCGATACACGATCCGGATCAGCCTGCGGTAAGTCGATTTTGTTTAGTACCGGCAGTACCTCTAAGTTCATATCCAGCGCGGTGTAGCAGTTGGCTACCGTTTGTGCTTCTACACCCTGACCGGCATCGACAACCAGCAGTGCACCCTCACAGGCGGCCAGCGAGCGGCTCACTTCATAGGTAAAATCGACGTGGCCCGGTGTGTCGATGAAGTTCAGCTGGTAGGTTTCGCCGTCATCGGCTTTGTAATGCAGGGTGACGCTTTGCGCCTTAATGGTAATACCGCGCTCGCGTTCTAAGTCCATCGAGTCCAGTACCTGCTGCTGCATCTCGCGGTCAGACAGGCCACCACAGTATTGAATTAACCGATCAGACAGTGTCGATTTACCATGGTCAATGTGGGCGATGATAGAAAAGTTTCTGATATGAGTGAGTTTAGGCATCTTGTCCGCAAAAAACAGTAGGCGTAACACAGGGCGCTATGGTGTTGGTTAACCAGAACCTGCAGCAGTGCAACGCGGGTTATTCCGATAAATTAGCGCGAATTGTACTCTATCCGGCGCGCGCTTGCTATGTGTTATTGCTGCACGCCAACCGATGGCAGCACCTGCAGGATCACGACCTGACTATGCTGCTCTTGCTGTTTGCCATAACGACGTGCCAGCATAAACCCCGCAGCAGCCCCTAACAGCCCCAGTAGCATCAGGTAACCCTCACTAAGTCCGGCAGCCGCGCCGGCTAATGCCAGCGTTAACAGCAATACCAGTGGCAGTAAATACACCATCAGGGCGGCGACAATCAGTTGCTGTTCGCTCAGGCCGACTTTTACCTGCTCGCCGGGCAATAAGTTTAACCTTGTAGGGACAAAAAACTGCTGGCTGCGCGCGGTTAAGGTTTTGGCGACGATGCCGGTGCCGCAATCACTGGACACCTGACAGGCATTACAGCTGGCCACCGGCGTTGAACTTAACCAGACGCCGTCTTGCTCAACCCGCAGTACGGTGGCAATTTGCTCGACCATCAACGTACTGCTGCCGCCAGTTGCCGGGCAGTATCAATACTCACCGGGCCGATTACTGTCACTTCCAGCTGGGCATTGGTTTGCACATAAATGGTGGTGGCACCATCTCGGTACGCCTGGGTAGGTAAACGCTGGGCGTTTTGCACAAATACCGATACCTGATGCAGGCCATCGCTGAGTAACCAGTAACTTAACAAGCTACCTTCCAGCTGCGGTATGCTGGCGGGCTGTGCTACCGCCGCGTAGCCCTGAGGCAACCAGGTTAACTGATGGCTGCTGTTAAAAGCCGTGGCAATACCGTTGTCGGCCGGTTGTGGCAACTCCGCTGCCATTAAGGCACGTAAATTTTCCGGCAACTCCGGGCTGATTTGCATGTGGGTAACCAGCCAACGCTCCAGCGCGTTCTGATTATCTGACATCGTATCGATGCGAAGCGGAAAACCGGTTTGCGCGTCTAACCATAACCAGTAATGGTAGCGCCCACTTTCTTTCGCGGTAAGGCGCAATAACTGAGCGCTGCGACCCGACATCACTGAGCTACTGCCAGCGACCGCATGGTAAAGCTGACTAATGGTGTCTTTGTCCTCAAACAATAGCGCAGGCAGTTCAGGGATATGGCTGGCGCGGGTAACAAAAGCCGGCCGGTCAGTCAGCAAATAATACACCAGTGCATCGCGGCGCAGAATGTCTACACCACTGGTATCCAGCGGAATAAGATGCTCTATTTCCTGCTCGGCTGTCTGGCCATGTAACCAGCGGTAGGTGTCAACTTTGCTACCTTTTAACACGACAAAAGAGGTGTCAAAATTATAGTGCTTAACTGCGTACTGCACTTTATCAAACAGCTGCCAGGCAGTCTGCTCGGCGTGCGCCAGGGCAGACAGCAGCATGAATACAATGGCACTACATACGCCAGAGGTTCGCATCATTAAGGCTCGTTAGGTTTGGGTCCGTCATTGTTTTGCTGTTTGGCTTGCTGCGCCTGCTCCATTACCCGTACTTGCTGACGATGAGCATTTAAAAGCGCCTGTAACCGCTTTTGCTGCTCCAACATCGCTTGCTGCTCTTGCTCAGCAAAACGGTCAGACACTGTGGTTTGGCTTAAACTAACCGGGGTGGCAAAACCGGCAATGGGCTGGGTTTGCAACATAGGTTGAGGTGTCAGCATCTCTTCACCGGGCTTTTGATACTGCTGCACACCCAGTACCGCAATCAGCGCGACACCGGCTGCCACAGCACCCTGCGCCACAGGTTGCAACCAGCGGCCATTCGCCGCCTGTGCCACACCGCCTTTAATCCGGCTGAACAGGCTTTGGCTGCTTTTTAGCTGATAGGTAGGTTCGTTTTCCAGTGCGGCGGCAAAGTCATCGGCAAAACTGGCCGGCAACGGGCTTTGCGTCTCGTGGCGTAACACAGCACCTAGCATCTGATAGCGCTCCAGTGTTTGCTGCAACTGCGCAGAACTGAGCAAGCTATCAAGCTGAGCTTTACTCAGAGGCTGGTTGTCGCTGGCAGCTGAAAGCCAATCCTGATTTTCTAACGACATAATGTTTCCTGTCTTAATTACTGGTTGTTGCCCTGCCCGCTAGCTTATTAACGGCTTAAGCTGCAGATCAATTGCTTCCCTGGCGCGAAAAATGCGGCTGCGGACAGTACCTATCGGGCACCCCATCACCTCTGCAATTTCCTCGTAACTTAACCCTTCCAGCTCTCGCAGCGTAATGGCCGTGCGCAGCTCGTCCGGCAGTTTTTCTATGGTGCTAAACACCACATGACGGATCTCGTCGGATAACAGCAGTTTTTCCGGTGAGTCCTGTTCTTTTAACGCATCGCTACCTTCAAAATATTCGGCATCTTCTGCGTCTACATCGGTTGCCGGCGGCTTACGACCATTGGCAACCAAGTAATTTTTCGCACTGTTCACGGCGATGCGATACAGCCAGGTATAAAACGCGCTTTCACCACGAAACCCCGGTATCGCCCGGTAGGCTTTAATAAAAGCTTCCTGTGCCACATCGGCTACGTCTCCGTGGTTAGAAACGTAGCGTGAAATTAAGTTCGCAATACGGTGCTGATATTTTCGCACCAATACATTAAACGCGGCTTTATCGCCTTGCTGTACGCGCTGGACAATCTGCCAGTCCAATTCTTGCTCGCTCATATCTGAGCTTATCCCCTGTAATACTCGTCTTTATGCTAACTGGCGCTTATCTCGCGTGCAGTTAGGACTCTGGGTCTGAGAAATAGTTCTGCTAAGTTTGACAAAAAAGCTACAATAGCCGCACTTTCATTGATGGCAAGTGTATCGCATGACGCAAGCAAATGAACATCTGTGTGACGTTTTAATTATCGGTAGTGGTGCCGCCGGGCTGTCGCTGGCGTTGCAGCTGGCAGAGCAGGCAAAGGTGCTGGTGTTAAGCAAGGGCCCGCTGCGCGAGGGCTCGACCCTGTATGCCCAGGGTGGTATTGCTGCCGTATTTGATGAAAACGACAGCATTGCTTCTCATGTAGAAGATACGCTGATTGCCGGCGCCGGCTTGTGCGATAAAACTGCCGTGCAGTTCACCGCAGGCAATGCAAAAGCGGCGATGGAATGGCTGATTGCGCAAGGCGTACCCTTTGACCAGTACAAAGATGAGGATGGCAGCTTAAAGTATCATTTAACCCGCGAGGGCGGCCACAGCCACCGCCGTATATTGCATGCGGCTGATGCCACCGGCCAGGCCGTGCAAATTACACTGGTCGATCAGGTGAAAGCACACCCGAATATCCGCTTGCTGGAAAACTATAACGCGATAGATTTGATTAACGGCCGCAAGCTGGGGCTGGACCCCAAACGCTGCTATGGCGCCTATGTCTGGAATAAAAGCGCGGCCAAGGTAGAGCTGGTTAAAGCGCGCTTTACCGCACTGGCCACCGGCGGCGCCAGTAAGGTGTATCTGTACACCAGTAACCCCGATGTCGCCAGTGGTGATGGCATTGCTATGGCCTGGCGCGCTGGCTGCCGGGTAGCCAATATGGAGTTTAACCAGTTTCACCCGACCAGCTTGTATCACCCGGATGCGCCTAACTTTTTAATTACCGAAGCCATGCGCGGCGAAGGTGCCTATTTAAAACGGCCAGATGGCAGCCGCTTTATGCCCGAATTTGATACCCGCGCTGAGCTGGCACCACGCGACATTGTTGCCCGTGCCATCGACTATGAAATGAAGCGCCTGGGCGCGAACTGCGTATATCTGGATATCAGCCACAAGCCAAAAGATTTTATTATTGAGCACTTCCCCACTATCTATGCCAAATGCTTAAGTGTTGGCATCGACATTACCAAACAGCCGATACCTGTGGTACCGGCCGCCCATTATACCTGTGGCGGCGTGATGACTGACTTAAACGGCAAAACCGACTTAGATAACTTATACGCTGTTGGTGAAGTTGCCTACACGGGTTTGCATGGTGCTAACCGCATGGCCAGTAACTCATTGCTGGAGTGCGTGGTATTTGCCCGCGCCGCAGCGCAACATATACTGGCGCAACTTGACACACAAAGCCCACTGCCGGCACTGCCTGCCTGGGATGATAGCCGGGTCAGTGATTCTGATGAAGAAGTGGTCATAACGCACAATTGGCATGAGCTTAGGCTTTTTATGTGGGATTATGTTGGCATAGTGCGCACCAATAAACGGCTGGAGCGCGCACTGCACCGGGTAGAACTGTTACAACGGGAAATTCAGGATTATTACAGCCATTTCCGTGTCAGCCATAACCTGCTTGAGCTGCGTAATCTGGTGCAGGTAGCAGAGCTGATTATCCGCTGCGCCATGCAACGACAAGAAAGCCGGGGCCTGCACTACAATCTGGATTACCCGCAGCAGCGTGAAGGCAGTGGCCCCAGCATCCTGACGCCTAAGGCGTAATGCTGTAGCTTAATCTGCTGGTTGCCGCTGCCAGTTAGCCTGATTCACCGCCCGTGCCAGTGCACGAAACTGCGCCGGCGGGCATTGATCGGCAAACACCCACTGCTGGCTTATCGCCTTAGTGTTATCCTGTTGCCAGCACAACTTTATGGCCCACTGGCTAACCAAGCCACCACACAACGTGCCGCTGACCACAGCGGCGCTTGCTGGCAGCGAAAACCAATGCACAGTGCCGTCGTTATGCAGTAGTAAAGCCTGTTGCCGGCGTAACTGCTGATATTGTCTGACACCCAGCCAATAACTGCTTAGTAGCAAAGGCACTGCTAACAATAAGGCCCACCAGGGCATGGGCACCAGCCAAAACAACAGCGGCGGCCAAAGGGCCGTTAGCATGAGCGCGAATTGGGCCCAACGCGACGGCGTCAGCACCAGCTCAGACGCGGACACGATCCAGGATCAGTTGGATAAGAGCCTGAATAGCCGCATCCGACGATTTGGCGTGGCCCATAAACCAGGCGAATAAATCCGGGTCATCACAGGCCAGCAGACGCTCAAAATCGTGTTTCTGTTGTAAATCCAGGGCGTCGTACCCCTCTTCCACGAACGGTGCCAACAGCACATCCAGCTCCAGCATGCCGCGCCGACACGCCCAGCGTAGCCGGGGTTTACTCATTAATTCTGCCATATCTGCTTTATCTTTCCTGTTTTAGTTAATGCGCTGCCGGGTACAGCGTTAGTGCCGGCTGATTCTAACAAAATTCCGCCCGCGGGGTTGAGCTTTTGCCGCTTACCCCCAATCATAGTGCTATTGTTCATCAGCCTTAACGACCATCACAGTATTATGCACACATCCTGGTTAACCGCAGAGCAATACGCCAGTTTAAGCACAAAAGTTCAGGGCGCCTTCCTGTCGCCGCTGCCGGCCTTTGATACGCTGTTGGTTGGTGGCGTTGACAACCGCAAGTACCTGCAGGGGCAGACCACCTGCGATATAAACAGCTTAACCGATGCTAACTTTTTACACGGCGCCCATTGTGATGCCAAAGGTAAAATGTGGTCGCAGTTTTATCTGGCCGATGCCGGCGAGCAGTTAGTGGTTATTGCATTTCGTGATGAGCTAACTGCCTCCAGCGCACAGTGGAAAAAATTTGGTGTATTCTCAAAAGTGAGCTTTGAAGCCGGCCAGCAGCATTATGCCGTGTTTGGCTTAAGCTGCAGTGAAGGCACTGATAGCTCTGCCCTAAGCGCACTTATCCAGCAACTGGGCTTTGAACGCCCGGCCAAAGGCACTGTTAGCCGACAGCAGCAGGCGATGTTACTGGCACTGACCGACACGCATTTTTTACTGCTAACGCCGTTAGCTCAGGCCCAGCAGTTAATGCAACAAGGCTTGCCACTGGCCTGCCCCAATGCCTGGCTGGTGCGCCATATTCAGCAAGGTTTTAGTTATCTGGAGCAGGGCGTAATTGGCGAGTTAGTGCCACAGATGCTTAACTTACAGGCGCTGGATGCCATCAGCTTTACCAAAGGCTGTTATATCGGCCAGGAGACTGTGGCGCGGTTGAAATACCGTGGCGGCAATAAACGGGCAGCCTTTATTTTAACGGCGAAAACCGACGAGCTGCCTGCCACCGGCACCGATATTGAAATACAACTTGGAGACAACTGGCGCCGCAGTGGCCAGGTCGTCAATGCTGCGAACATTAATAACGAATTATGGTTAATCGCAGTATTACCGAACGACATAACCGCGGCAGATACGTTACGGCTGCACAGTGACAGCGCGCCACTGTTGCAATTAATGCCGTTACCCTATTCGCTAACTTAATGAGGTTTTCATGACCATTTCTCAAGACAAAGTCGTCGCCATGCACTACACCGTTACCGACAGCAAAGGTAACCAACTTGACAGCTCCGTAGGTGGCGAGCCTTTAGTCTTTCTGTTTGGCCACGGCTCGCTGATCCCAGGTCTGGAACAAGCATTAGCCGGTAAAAGTGCCGGCGATAAATTTACTGCCAACATTGCTGCCGCAGATGCTTATGGCGAGCGTCACGATGCGTTAACCCAAGCGGTACCTAAGTCGATGTTCGACGGTATGGAAGTTGCCGTAGGTATGCGCTTTCGCGCGGCAGGCCCGGATGGCCGTGAACAGTCGGTTATTATTTTGGAAGTCACCGAAGATGAAGTGGTGGTAGATGGTAACCATCCACTGTCTGGCATTGACCTGACCTTCGACGTGGAAGTGGTGCTGGTGCGCGATGCCACTGATGAAGAGCTCGACCACGGCCATGTACATGGTATAGACGGTCACGCTGGTCATTAATGCTGCTGGCAGACGGTGTCTGAACTGCCGTCTGCCGTGTCGTTGCTCGCCCAGCTAATGTCAACTATCACCTCTGCCAGCGCCGTTATCGGCCAGGATGGCCAGCCCTGTTTTGGCCATTATGCCACGCCGCCCACAGAGCTTGGCCTTGAGCGCTTTGTCTATCGCACTGTGATGGACAAACCCGCCAGTGCACTACGTAAATACCTGCATTTTAAACAGTTTCAGTTTGTCAGCCTAAGCCACCCCGACTGGCAAATTGGTATTGCCATTGCTGATATCCGCTACCTGGCCAGCGCGTTTTGTTATTTTTATGACCGTAAAACCGGCCAACTCGACGAGCTGGAGCTGTTAAAGCCCTTTAGCCTGGGCGTAAACATGAGCCCAAGCCCGGTAAAGGGCGAAGCCCGCATCAGTGGCAAGCAACATATCAGCCTGACACTACAGCAGTACAATTGGCAGGTTCGCTTAAGTGGCGCCTTGCTGCAGGGCGAGTTTAGCCTGAATGGCGCAGCAGATGCCTCGCCGCTGGCGCTGTGCACGCCCACCGGTTACAACGGCTGGACTTACACACAAAAGCATAATGCCCTGGCGGTTAACGGTACACTAAGCTACCGAGGCAAGCCGTTGGATTTAACTGCTGCCCTGGCCGGTTATGATTTTTCTGCCGGCTTTATGCGCCGCGAAACCAGCTGGCGCTGGGGCAGTATCAGCGCCGTGCTACCTCAGGGCCGTTTTGGTTTAAACCTGGCCTGTGGCGTTAATGAAACCGGCACTACAGAGAATGGCCTATGGCTAAATGGTCAGTGGCAAAGCCTGCCACCCGTCGCGATAGCGCTAAACCGCCAACAGCCAGAGGCACCCTGGCAATACCGCGACGACAACGGCCGGATAGCACTGCAATTTACCCCGCAGCAAGTGCGGCAGCAGAAACTTAATCTGGGCATATTGGCGAGTAATTTTCGGCAATATTGCGGTTTTTTTTGCGGCGAAATTACCTTAGCAAACGGCGAGAAACTTACGCTACAACAAGTGCCTGGCCTGGCAGAGGACCATTTTGCCCGTTGGTAACACGGCATTAGCAAGCGCAGTAAATTCTTGACAGCGTATTCAAAGCCCCCTATTTTTAGCCCCCTGAGCAACCCAAAACCATTGAGCGAAAACCGGCCTGAATGAAAGATCGCATTATCATTTCTGTTTCGACAATCAATGGTACACGCCATTTTAATGTCAGTAAGCTGTTCAAACGTAACGCTATTATTGCTATGTGGCTGTTACTGTTTGGTCTGGTTATTACCGCTGCCGTCATTGAGTACCTGCTGCAAAGCGTAGAGCAAAGCCAGGCGCAGCGCGCTCATCTGGCCAGCCAGGCCAGTGCCTTGCGTGACGAAATTGCGCTGCTGCAGGACAACAAAAATCAACTGGAACACGAGCTGAACCAGAAGCAGGACGAAATGCTGCAGGTGATTAACCGCGTTGGTGAAATTGAACTGGCACTGGGTCTGGAACAGCAATACCCGCAAAATCTGGAAGAGCGCCTGGATACGGCTTCGGTAAACTCGGCCGCCCGTATGGCCATGTTGCAGCTAGTTCCGAATGGTTCACCGCTGGAGTTTAGCCGCCGCTCATCGCGCTTTGGCCTGCGCCAACACCCTATAGTCGGCAAACAGCAACACCATAAAGGTGTGGATTTATCGGCTAACCGCGGCACCGAAATTTACGCCCCGGCCGATGGTGTGGTTGAGGTAGTACGCTCCAGCAAGCAAGGTTTTGGCAACCTGTTAAAAATCCGTCACGCCTTTGGTTTCTCTACACTGTATGCCCATCTGCAGGACTTTAAAGTAAAACCTGGCCACTTTGTGCACAAGGGCCAGTTAATTGCCACCTCGGGTAATACCGGGCTGTCTACCGCACCACATTTGCATTATGAAGTACATTTCCTTGATCGGGCACTTAACCCTCAGCACTTTATGGACTGGGATGCCACTAACTTCGATCTGGTGTTTGAAAAGGAAAGGAGCATTAAATGGGACTCTTTAGTAAGCATGCTGGAAACCAAAGCAAGCACTCAGTTACAACTGTCATCGCACAAGGATGCTCAATTAACGGCAGTCTCCGACTAAGCTGCGATATGCAGGTTGACGGCTACGTCGAGGGCAAACTGGTCAGCGACAAAACGTTAATTATCAGTGCATCCGGCCGTATTAAAGGCGAAGTTACCGCCGACAAAGTCATTATTAATGGCCTGTTCGACGGTGAATGTTACGCCAACAGCGTAGAAATTCTGCCCCAGGGTAAAGCCCATGGCACCATTCATTGCGACGATTTAAGCATTGAACGTGGCGGCAGCTTTTTAGGCAACACGCTGCCAACCTCAGCAGAGCATGTTGTCGCCCTACCTAAAGAAGAGCAGGCGACCAAATCACTGGAACAAGGTAGCAGCCGTCAACAGACGGGTTAACTTGCTATTTCTGCCATCGGGCGCAGCCTGTAACGACGAAGGCTGGTGTTTTCATCACCAGCAGGGTAGCTTAGTCAGTACTCAACAGTCGATGGCAGTCCAATTATGAAACTAACCCTTATTGCCGCCCTGATTAGCCTTAGCAGCTTTGCTGTGTCGGCTGACAGCAACAACCTTAGCACACTGATCCAACAAGATTACCAGCAACATTTGGGTGCCTTATTTACTCATTTTCATCAAAACCCTGAACTGTCGCATATGGAGTTTCAAACCGCCAAACGTTTGGCCAAAGAGCTGCGTGCGGCCGGGTTTGAGGTCACCGAAGGCGTAGGTAAAACCGGTGTTGTGGCAATGATGAAAAATGGCCCAGGCCCACTGGTTATGATGCGTGCCGATATGGATGGCCTGCCGGTTGAAGAAAAGTCGGGTTTACCCTACGCCTCTAAAGCGAAACAAAAAGACTGGGATGGTAACGAGGTGCATGTGATGCATGCTTGCGGCCACGATGTGCACATTACCAGCCTGGTCGGCACAGCAAGGCGTATGGCGGCGATGAAAGATCAATGGTCTGGCACGCTGATGCTGGTAGGGCAACCGGCTGAAGAGCGCGTCGGGGGTGCCAAAGGCATGATGGAAGACAATATCTGGGGCCGTTTTGGCCAACCCGATTATGCGCTGGCGTTTCACGTTTCTTCAGAAATTGAGGCGGGCAAAATTGTCGCCGTTGAGGGTTCACCCTACTCTGGTGTCGACAGCGTCGACATTATTGTGCATGGTGTAGGCGCGCACGGTGCCAGCCCGCACCGGGGTAAAGACCCTATCGTGCTGGGCGCACAAATTGTATTGGCGCTACAAACCATCATTAGCCGTGAAATTGCGCCGAAAGAGCCGGCACTGATAACCGTTGGTGCCTTTCATAGCGGTACCAAGCACAATATTATTTCCGATAAAGCGCACCTGCAACTAACCGTACGTAACGACAGTTGGGAGACGCGCGAATATTTAATCGCGGCCATTAAACGGGTAGCGGAGAACTTAGGCCGTGCCGCAGGTTTACCGGAAGATAAACTGCCGCAAGTCATTATTGATGACGAGCCAACACCGCCAACCGTGAATGATATTCCACTGACACAGCGGTTGAAAAAAGCCTGGGCGGCCAACATGGGCCAACCGGTATTTGACGAAAACTATAAGCGCTTAGGCATGGGCGCCGAGGACTTCCCGTTTTTTACCACCGAGCCTTATATTCCCAGCACCTACTTTGCGGTAGGCGGTACACCCGCTGAAGCCTTTGCCGCAGAAAAAGCCGGTGGCCCAGCCGTACCAAGCCATCACAGCCCGCTGTTTAAGATCAGCCCACAGCCGGCAGTAACCAAAGGCGTGGAGGCAACAGTAATAGCGCTGCTGGATTTAATGCCAAAGGCGTAATCTGGTTATGTGACTTTGCGGAACCGGTATAATCAGGCTGACCATCCCAACAAGCAGAACGCAACAGCTTGCTGCTGTTTTTTTCAGCAAGACAGATGCAAAACTATACCTTTCTGCTACAATGCCGCCCCTTTTGCAGGCGCAGGCCCGCAGTGTGTTATTTTGCGGAGTCGCAGCATGAGCAATACCCCATTTTCCAGCCTGAATTTACCGCAGGCGTTAGTCAGTAATCTGAACGATTTAGGCTACAGCAGCATGACCGCCATTCAGGCACAGGCTTTACCGGCAATTCTTGCAGGTAAAGATGTTATCGCCCAGGCGAAAACCGGCTCAGGCAAAACGGCTGCCTTTGGTTTAGGCCTGCTGGCCAAACTGGATGTTAAGTATTTCCGCGTACAAAGCCTGGTGCTGTGCCCTACCCGCGAGCTGGCCGATCAGGTTGCGGCAGAGCTGCGTAAACTGGCGCGCAGCATTCACAATATTAAAATTCTGACGCTGTGTGGCGGCGTGCCAATTGGCCCACAAATTGGCTCGTTAGAGCATGGCGCCCATATTATTGTTGGCACGCCGGGCCGGGTGATAGACCACCTGGAAAAAGGCCGGCTGAAGCTGGACGATTTAACCACCCTGGTGTTGGATGAAGCCGACCGTATGCTGGAGATGGGCTTTAGCGCCGATTTGGATGCCGTTATCGCAATGGCGCCTGCTGCCCGGCAAACCTTGCTGTTTAGTGCAACTTACCCCAGCGCCATTGCCAGCTTGAGTGAGCGGTTACTGCGCTCGCCCCTTAGGGTAACCGTAGAAGAGCAGCATACCGGCAGCAGTATCGAGCAGACGTTTTATCAGCTAAGCCACACTAACGATCGCTTGCAAGCGCTGCAGACTTTGCTGCTGCATTATCAGGGCCAAAGTAGTATGGTGTTTTGTAATACCAAACGCGAAACGCAAGATGTGGCAGATAGCCTGGCCGATTCTGGTTTTAGTGTGTTGGCACTGCATGGTGATATGGAGCAAAAAGACCGTGACCAAACGCTGGTGCAGTTTGCCAATGGCAGTGCCTGTATTTTGGTAGCCACCGACGTTGCCGCCCGCGGGCTGGACATCAGCAGTGTTGATGCCGTATTTAACTACCAACTGGCGCATGATGCCGATACTCATACCCATCGTGTTGGCCGCACCGGTCGCGCCGGTCAAAGTGGTATGGCGCTGAGTTTATTTACTGCCAGCGATGCGGGCAAGTTAGTGACACTGGAAGATGGCCTTGGCATGACGATTACGCCGGCTGAGCTGCCGGCCATTAACCCGACACTCACGCCGGCCAAACCGGTTATGGCGACCTTGCAGCTGGACGGCGGTAAAAAACACAAAATCCGCGCCGGTGACATTGTCGGTGCCCTTACCGCCAGCAAACAGCTAACCAATGACGATTTAGGCAAAATTCAGCTGCACGATATCTGGAGCTTTGTTGCGGTAAAGCGCAGCAAAGTTAAATTGGCGCTGCAGTTACTGCAACAGGGCAAGATTAAAGGTAAAAGTATTCGTGCCAGGGCACTTTAGGCTAAGCAGGAACGACATTATAGAGTCGGTTTGCCCTAAGCGAACCGTTGAAGGCATGGATGCCTGAATCGAGCCTACAGGGACGTATTCACGGCGTGTTTGCGTGGACAAACCGGCTCGACTTCACCACAGTTTGCGTTAACTTTAACTAAACTTGAGGCTTCTGCTGGCGCAGCGCCTTGGTCGCACCGCGCTGCTTTTTCTGCTCCAGCCGCCGCTGCTGGCTACCGTAAGTCGCCTTGGTAGCAATGCGCTTTTTTGTCACCCGCGCCACCGACTGCACCAACTCAATAAACTGCGTCAAGGCTTGTTCTCGGTTCATCTCCTGGCTACGGCTTTGCTGGCATTTAATAATAATCTTGCCGCTTTGTGTAATCCGATGATCGCTTTTTGTCAGCAGCCTATCTTTATAAAACGCCGGTAAACTCGACGCCTTAATATCAAAAATCAGCTGGGCAGCGGTAGACACTTTATTCACATGCTGGCCACCAGCACCACTGGAGCGGATAAACTGCCATTCCAGCTCGTTATCGGCCAACACCACACTGTTTGAAATCTCAATTGCCATCAGAAACCGCTGCATTACTAAGCTAACCTGGATCTGACCACAAGCAGCGGTCAGATACAAGCCAAGCGCCTTAGCCTAAAGTCTATGCACCTTAAGTCTAAGTTCGTTAACACCGGTTTTTCGCTACAGTAGTAATTATTAACTGAGCTTTAATTGGTGCGGAGATCTCCAATGACAACACAAGCCAAACACGACTACCAACAACTGTACCAGCAAGCCACCAGCGCGCCTGAAACCTTTTGGCAACAACAGGCAGCAAAACTGAATTGGTATAAGGCGCCACAACAGATTTTGCAAAGGCAGGATGCTGTGCATTATCAGTGGTTTAGCGACGGCGTGTTAAACACCGCCTACCTCGCACTGGACAACCAGGTTGAACAAGGCCGGGGGGAGCAAACCGCACTGATTTACGACTCGCCGGTAACCAGTACCAAACAACGCTTTAGTTACCGTGAATTGCGCGATGAGGTGGCACAATTTGCCGGCGTACTAAAAAACCTGGGCGTACAAAAAGGCGACCGCGTAGTCATTTACATGCCTATGATCCCGCAGGCCGCTATTGCCATGCTGGCAGTCGCGCGTCTGGGCGCCGTGCACTCAGTGGTCTTTGGTGGCTTTTCCGCCCACGAATTGGCGCTGCGAATTGATGATGCCAAGCCCAAAGTGGTACTCAGCGCCTCGTGCGGTATTGAAATTAGCAAACTGATTGCCTACAAACCGCTACTGGATGATGCTATCGACAAAGCCGAACATAAACCTGAACATTGCGTTATTTACCAGCGGCCACAATGTGTGGCTGAGCTAAAAGCTGGCCGCGATCTGGATTGGCAGCAAGCACTGAGTAAAGCCGAGCCGGCTGCTTGTGTGCCGGTAAAAGCCACGGATCCCTTATATGTGCTGTATACCTCGGGCACCACGGGCAAACCCAAAGGTGTGGTGCGCGACAACGGTGGCCATGCGGTGGCGCTGAATTACAGCATGCAGGCGGTGTATAACGCCAAACCGGGTGATGTATTTTGGGCCGCGTCTGACGTGGGCTGGGTGGTTGGCCACTCTTATATTGTGTATGCACCGTTAATCGCTGGCTGCACCACTGTACTGTATGAAGGTAAGCCGGTATTTACCCCTGACGCCGGCGCGTTTTGGCGGGTGTGTGCCGAGTATAAGGTCAACATTTTATTTGCTGCACCGACTGCGTTTCGCGCGATCCGTAAGGAAGACCCGGAAGCAGCGCTGCAGCAATATGACTTATCGGCACTGCGCACCATTTTTATGGCCGGCGAGCGATTAGACCCGGCAACATACCAATGGGTGGTCGATAAGCTGCACAAGCCGGTGATCGACCATTGGTGGCAAACCGAAACCGGCTGGCCCATCGCCGCCAACCCGGCCGGCATTGCCTTGCTACCGGCCAAACCCGGCTCGTCTAGCGTGCCGGTGCCGGGCTTTAATGTGCAAATCCTCGACGAGGCCGGTCAGCCGCTAAAAGCCAACGAACAAGGCTATATTGCCTTGAAGCTGCCACTGCCGCCAGGCTGTTTAACCACCATTTGGGGTAACGACGCACGCTTTGTCGACGGCTACCTGGCTACCTTTCCCGGCTATTACGCCAGCGGTGATGGCGGTTATATCGACGAAGACGGTTACCTGTTTGTGATGGGCCGCACCGATGATGTGATCAACGTGGCTGGCCATCGTTTGTCGACCGGTGAAATGGAACAAATCGTTGCCAGCCATCCTGCGATTGCCGAATGCTGTGTGATTGGTATTCCCGAGCCGATTAAAGGCCAGCAGCCCATGGCGCTGGTACTGATTAAAAACGGTGTAGAAGTCGATGAAACCATTTTAGAAGCCGAGCTGGTCGCCATGGTACGCGAAGAAATTGGCGCCCTGGCCTGCTTTAAAAAAGCACTTATTGTTAAACGTTTACCGAAAACCCGCTCGGGAAAAATACTACGTAAGTTACTGCGGCAAATAGCCGATGGCAGTGAGTACAGCGTGCCGTCAACCATTGACGACCCCGCCAGCCTGCCAGAAATTGCTCAGCTGATGCAGGCCCGCGGCTTGGTAAGCAGCAGCTAAGCTGAAGCGTTAATGAGAGGGCGGAGTTTTCACCGGCTTTTTACAATGCCGGGATAACAGCCGCTCTAACTCGCGCAACTCTTGTTGTAACCTTTTGCCATGGGCGGCATCGTAAGGTTGGCGCAACTGTTTGCGCAGCTCCAGCCGCTGCTGGTTTAGCGTAATACACTCGTCCTGGCTAAATTGCGGCGCGGCGTGCGCCCAGCTAACAAGTAAAACACTCAGACCCGCCAGTATCTTACGCTTCATGTTTGTGTCCTGTAATGGCAGCTCATTTAGCTTAGTTTAAATGATGTTGACGCCACCGAGAATCAGGCTTTATCTTAGCACGCAACCCTCGCGGGTGTAGTTCAATGGTAGAACGAAAGCTTCCCAAGCTTTAGACACGGGTTCGATTCCCGCCACCCGCTCCAGTTTTCTCCAGACGAAATATTTTTTTGCGTTTTTTTGTCACAGATGATTTTGCTAACAAGCAGGCCTTGCAAATGCCATGGCTTCAACACGAGTGAATTCAGCTGCGCGCTTGCCACAGCCGGCGTGCATCCCGCAGCACCTCATAGGCTGGAAAGCAGGCAGTGATCAGCAGGCCATAAGTCATTGCCCGGTGCAGCCGTTCCCAGCCTATCGCCTCTACCCAGCGCCCGGAATTCATCTCAAGCAGCGGCCCCGCTGCCGCCAGGTAAAGCAGCATGGCAACACTCAGCAGGTTTAGCCCGATATTCAGCCACTGCATGGTGCGATTCCAATAGCGCTCACGTAACTGCCAGAGACAAAACGCAACACCGGCCAACATCACCGGCGTAAACCAGCTTAGCGCCAGGCGGGCATGCTCACTCAGGCGGACACTTTTTTCTGCCAAGTCAGCCGGGCTAAGCGTTGCCGGATACCACACTACCACCAGCAGAAAGGCATAGGTGGCTAAATTGGTAAAAATATCCTGCAGTGAAATATATTGCCAGGGCGCGTCTACCGGCGGCAGCTTTTCCGGCTGCCAGTTGTTGTTATCCAACGACGTGCCTTGCTGCTGACTAAACGCAAACCCCAGTGTGATTGCCGTAAACGCCAGACAGGCATCGCCGACAAAACCACTTAGCACGCTTTTCATATACAATAATAAACCGAAGTCATTATCCAGCCAGGCCACCGTGCTACCCAGCACCTGGATGACAAACAACACGCCCAGCACGATATACAAGGTATATAAATACGTTTGCATTTGCTCGGCCTCAATCAGCGGCCGCGCCGGAACAAACTGGCGCGCCACCTTTGAGGGGCGCCCCATCTGTTGCAGTACCTGACTGATCTGCTGCTGCGATGGCTCGGCATAGTTTGCCAGTGCATCTAACTGGTCAAGAATATTGGCTTTTAGCTCGCGGCCGATTTCATCGCGTTTGTCTTCCGGCAATTCACGCTGCACGGCGGCGATATAACGTTGTACCAATTCCATTAC
This sequence comes from Chromatiaceae bacterium, assembly GCA_033838465.1. Taxonomy (GTDB): domain Bacteria; phylum Pseudomonadota; class Gammaproteobacteria; order Enterobacterales; family Alteromonadaceae; genus Alishewanella. The sequence goes on along the minus strand of JAJLKZ010000014.1, from coordinate 210,215 downwards.
GGTTTCTCCTGTGATGCGGTGCCTAATAAACTGCCAAGCGCACCATTTAGTTGTTGCCATTCATCCGTTAACTGGCCAAGCAACTGCGCTCCCAGCTCAGACAGCTGGTAGTAGCGCCGTTCACGCCCTTCGCCCTGGCGCCATTCACTGCTTAACAGCTCCTGCTCCGCCAGCCGGCGTACCAGCGGGTACAGCGTGCCCTCGTCAATGTCGATACCGTCCTGACGCAACTGCTGGCGCAGCGAATAGCCGTAGTGTGGCTGCTTAAGCGAGGCCAGTACGGCCAGCACCAGCACGCCCCGGCGCAGCTCTAAGCGCATTTTGTCTAACTGTGCAGCGGTCATGCTGTGTTTTCCTGTCTCTGGTTTTATACTGTGCCTCGCATACTATGCACCACATACTGTGCGACACACAGTAAATACTAGGTGTCACACAGTATAAAAGCAAGGTATAAACACAAGTAATTGCGTCAAAACATCCAAAGCATTGATTTTAAAATGTTTAATTATTTAGGCTTGTGAAAGTATACGGCAAGTGAAGTGCGCGGCTATAGGTTGCCGCGGCAGAGTTAAGAGCAGCTTTACCACAGGCCGCTAAGGTGGCGCCAGCGTATCAAGCTGCGTAACGTTTTAATGTGACTGCGATGACGCAGCTGAAATAACACGCCAGCACTAAAGCTCAGCACCAGCCCGGGTGCTGAACTTAAAAAATGCAGCGTGTTTTGCTTGAGTAAAAACGGGTAAGCGCCCAGCAGCTTCTGCTGCTCGCGGCTCTGATCCGCCAGGGCTTGAACCTGTTGTTGCTTTGTCTTAAGCAGTGTGGCTATCAGCATTGTCTTGCTCCTGTTGTGCTGTGCTGTTGCTGGTGTCGGCGTTGGTGCTGTGGCCAAACAAGCGGCGTAACTGACGCCAGCTTTGCGTAAAACCCACCTGCGCTAATACATAAGCCAGGCTACGCCAGCACCACCACAGCAAGATAAGTTGCAGTGTTATCAGTGTCGCAGCGGTAACAGTAAGTGACTGAGACGCCTGCCACAGCAAAACCCCCAGTAACATTAGACATCCGGCCCACAGCAAAACTAGACCAGCGCCAAAACACACCAGCAGCGCAGCGGCAAGCAGCAAACTACGGCCACTTAACTGCCATTCGGCTTTGGCGGTTTTGCCGGCCAGTTTAAGCTGCGCAACATAAAGCTCAGAAACAGACCAACCGAGCGCTGCCAGCGCGGTAATATCGTCTAATGCCTTAGCACCCGGTGACAGTTTGCTGCCAGGCGCGCCCTGCGTAGCACTCTGATTGGCCTGCGGCGTTTCTGTTGCGCTATCGCCTGGCCGCTGCGTTGGGGCAGCGGCAGTTTCACGGCTTTGCATAGCAACCTCTAACGCCGGCGCAGTAAGGCGGTTACCAACATACCGGCAGCAAAGGCAATACCGGCTGTAGCCAGCGGGTTTTGCGCGGCTAACTCGCGGGTTTTACTGTACGAACTGTGCAGTTGCTGCTTAATTTCTGCCTGCTTATGTGCCAGCGTTTCTTGCGAGCTGGCCGCCGTTTTGCGCAGACTGTCTTCAGCGTTAGCCGCTTTGGCCGCCACGGCATCCACCGCATGGTGCGCCGCGTCGCTGGCTTTAGCGGTTACCGGCGAGTTTAAGCCGCTGTTAGCTTTGCCGTTTGCCTGACTGTTTGTACTGGTTGCACTGGCCATACTATGTCTCCTTATGTTGGTAACATCTCATGGCAGCATTTGGCTGCCGCGTATTTACACTAAACGCAATGGCTATGCCAGCTATAAAAAAACGAATTAAAACAGCACTCTAGGAAATATTATTTACATAACACCCGCGTCAGTTTGCCAAACCGGCTGTAGAAGTTACCCGCCGGCGGTAATCTTTACAGGGTGTAATCCAGGGCGTGCAATCGCAGCCAGTGGTTAGCCAGACGCAATTTTAACCCTGGCCTCTTGCCCGCAGCTGGCGCGCCAGCCAAACTGCCTGCAGTCATTTTCAATAGGAGTATGCTGTGCGCTTAACCCTAACCTTAATGCTAACGCTTTGTGCACTGCCAATACTGGCCAATACGTATTACCCACCCCGCGGCGACTGGGCCAGCGCTCAGCCGCAGGCACTGGGTGTGAATAGTGAAAAACTCGCAGCAGCCGTCGCTTATGCGGTTGAAAGTGAAAACCCGGCCTCGCGTGATCAAGCCATTGTGCAGGCCACCACCTTTGGTGCCCGCGAGCCTTATGATCAGATCATTGGCCCAATAGGTGTGCGTGCCGGCGCTAACGGCCTTATTGTTTATAAGGGCAAACTGATCGCGCGCTGGGGTGATGTCGACAGTGTTGATATGACACACAGCATCGCCAAGACCTTTCTAACCACCGTTACCGGTCTGGCCTGGCAGCAGGGATTAATTCGTGACCTGAACGATAAAGTGGGCCCTTATATGCCGCATGGCACAGCGCTATATGAGGGCACGCACAACAGCCAAATTCGCTGGGAGCATCTACTGCGCCAAACCAGTGACTGGCAAGGCACACTGTGGGGCAAACCCGACTGGGCCGACCGCCCCGAAGGCAACACCCCGGCCGACTGGCCGAACCGGCCGCTGCGCACCCCGGGCAGCTATTACAAATACAATGATGTACGCATTAACCTGCTGGCACTGTCTACCTTGTATGTCTGGCGTAAGCCCTTACCTGAGGTGTTAAACGAACAGATTATGCAGCCCATTGGCGCCTCAACCACCTGGCGCTGGTATGGCTATGACAACAGCTGGATAGAACTGGATGGCCAAAAAGTACAGTCTGTATCTGGCGGTGGCCACTGGGGCGGCGGCATCTTTATTAACGCTTGGGATTTAGCCCGTTTTGGCTATCTGTTTTTGCGTGACGGCACATGGCAAGATCAGCAGTTAATCAGCAAAGACTGGATAGCCATGGCACGCACCGGCGGCAGCGCCAATGCCGAATATGGCTTTGCCAACTGGTTTTTAAACCCCGGCCGCAAAGCCCTGCCCAACGCACCAGAAACCGCTGTCACCTTTCAGGGTGCTGGCCGTAATGTTATTTATATCGACAAAGACAATGATTTACTGATTGTTACGCGCTGGATTGGTAATGGCGATGAGCTAAACCAGCTGGTGGGTAAAGTATTAGCCGCGCTGCCCTAAACTACTGACTAAAGTGGTAGCTGTTTAAAAGCAGGTAGCATTGCTAAATCGCTATCCCACGCGGCTTTGCTGGCGGTAAAAATATGCGCATCTGGCGCCATCGTTAAAGGGGTATCCAGGCAACCTGCCGGTACCACCAATAGGCCGGGCGTGTGGGTATTGGGTAAGGCAGAACCACAATGCTGACAAAAGCTTTTACTGTGCCGGGTACCCGCCAGGGTAAAGTGGCTTAGTGCTTCCTCACCCGCCAGCCAGGTGATCGTGGCCGATTGCGAAAACACATTGGCGGCATGGGCAGAGCCGGTATCTTTCTGACAGTGCCGGCAGTGGCACAGATAAAAACTGTCAAACTGCCCGGTGACTTTAAATGTTACCGTGCCACACAGGCAAGACCCCAGGTGTTCGGTCATTTACGGCTCCCTGATGTTATTAACGGTAAAACCAAATAAGGGTAATAATACCGATAAGTAAGATCACCAATCCGGTAAAGCTGCACCAATATTCCTGCCGCTGTTGGCTTGCTGGCGACACAGTTTGGCTGGCTGCGGGGTATTTTCCCAACGACAGCAGTTTACACACCGGCCAGCCTAATACATAACAAAGCTTGCCGAAGATAATTTCGACCACCAACAGCGCTAGTACGCGCAAGAAGCCTCTGATAAAGGTTTCTAAAACACTATCCAAAACACAATCTCACTTTTCACACACAAAGCCTTTCTTAGCGGCATAGCAACTGGTTTTACCTACACCGTTTAACTGCCTGATAAGTTAGTTAAGATTTAACCCCGCCACATTGCTCTTTTGCCACAAAGGTCTTTTTAAAGGTCAACTCTGGCTGGTCTAAATAGCTGATATCAAAACTAATTCGATAACCGTCTTCAAACTGCGACTTAAACTGTTCGCTGCCACAGACATAATTTACCGCGACATCGTCGTAATAGGCTTTTAACGCCTGAATATTTTCAGCGTCAGGGTGAACACCGGCAATACTTAGCTGCAGCGTAAAATGCTTATCCGATGCTTCCACCGCGATCAGTTCAATTTTTTCATTGGCAAAAGGCGCTAGCGCGTCTATTTCATCTGCTACCGATTTAGCGTAGTGGTATTTCGAGTAGCCCCAAGCGCAGGCAACTGCGATACCCACTAAACCTAACACGACAATATTCCGTTTTCTGGCTGAATTACTCACCATGTGTAATGCTCCTTTTTATATCAACGTAATTCTGAACTTTCCCCTAAAGGCTGGGTTGCCTATTTATGTCATTTTGCTTTGCTTTTTTTAAGTGACACAACGAAAGACACTCAGCGAGTCCAATGAGGCTTGTTACATGCGATCACTGCTGCTCAGTTATTTCCAGTACTTTTAATACAAAGTCAGTATGAAAAGCATCAGTATGCTCCAAGCCAATTTCACCACTTATTTTCACATGTTTACCTGCAAATTTACTCAGGCTACTTGGCTCAGCATGTATGAGAAGTATTTGATTGGCCTTACCTTTGCCAATTTGCGAAACCTTTTTGATTGAGTCCGGGTCGTTGAGATGAAGGATATTCCCTTTAAGTAATCCCGATGACGTACTTACGTAAGAACCTAAAACTCTGCCAGTTAATTCAACTTTGTTTGTTGGTTCTGACGCATTGGTAAATGCTGATAAAAAGGCAATCATTACCAAAACTAGATATTTCATAAAATCTCCATTTATAAACTGAGCCTATAACGCCGCTCTCACAATGTCTCTAATTCCGCTAACACTTTCCTGCCGTTAGGTGCAGCCTAATTCTGTTTAAACTCGTTAATCTAGCCCTGTGGCCGACCATCCATAGTGGATGGCGCACTGACCACGACGCACCCGTTAATGCCGTCTATCTTCAACACACCCTCTTTGAACTTGGTGTGCTCCTGCGTCGCGCGCGTGCAATCCCACAGAAAACTGACGATCTGAGCATCCTTGTATTTCGAGTCGGCGCGATAAAGCGAGGCGTCTTCGGCAATCTCGCCGATCAGCGTCGGGAAAGATTTCTTCGCATCCTTACGGTACTTAACCTCGATGATCGTGTGCATTGACGGGAGATAGAGATCAATGCGCGGATTCTTCTGTCCAACGGGCTGGAGATTCACTTCATCTGCGATGTCGTTGAAGATCGGCCCAAGCAGGACATAAAGAAGGTTCTGAACATGGTATTCGTTCTCTACCGGCCATTTGACGGGTTCCGCGCCTCGCGTGCGGCCCGTAAACTCCCATGTCCACCGCTTTAGGCCGACGGGGATGTGCTCCAGAAATCCCAGGAGATCATCGAGGCTCCAGCCCTTCGGCGGCACGACAGCCACATCCTGATTGACTTGATCGAAAACGTAGACCATCAGGGACAAGAGCGCCGCCGAAGCGTCCCCCTGCGCCTGTGCCCGGAACTCACCCATAAAGCGGTCGATCAGAGCCATGCGGCTCCGGTGATTCTCGATCCGCCGAATCTCATGGTAGTGAAGAAAGAGTGGCACGCACGCGCTGGTGTAGATGGCGGATTCCCCGCTACGGACATACGCTGCGATATCTTTCTCGAAGAGATTGAGATGGTCACCGCCCGCCTGCTGCGCAAGAAAACCGGATGTCCAGTTCTCGAACTCGCCGGCGATGCGGCTATCGTTCACTTGCGCGGCCAACCATTTCACGGCCATGACGCCAAACATATCGGAAACCCACGGGCGCGGCGTCGAGTCTATTCTGGCGGCCTGTCCGAGCAGGCGCGAGACATCCTGGCTGGAGACGGTTTCCTCCAGAACGCCAAGACCCGCAATCGCGCACCGCTGGTACAAGGAAAGCGTCGCAAAATCGAAGGCCGGAGCACCGTCCTTCGACAATCCCAGAAAATACAGGAAGGTGGATTTGAAAGGGGCGGCGTGCGCGTTCTCGATCACCTTGCAGTGCAGATACTCGCGTAACTGGTACGCGTTCTCCCTCTCTACAGAAACCATTGGGACTGCCCAATCTTTCCGATCATCACCGAGTCATTCCATCCCGGAAGCTGATTTAGCCAACCGAGGTTTCGTGCAATCAGGTCGGAATAGCTGATCGTCACCGGCATGGGATTGGGGAAGTAGCTGCGCCAGGAGTGCGAGGCGAAACTGTAGAGCTGAGCGCTAAGATACTTAACGTCCTTGAAGGTCGAATCCCTATGAATATCGAGGATCACACCGCGCGGATGCCCGTCGATGTCCTGCCGCAATTCGCGCTGACCGATCAAATAAACAAGCATTTCATGCTTGGAGAGCTTGAACGTCTTTCCACGCTGAGGAGCCAGCTTTCCTCTCTGCACACCTGCCGTTGCGGAGTCGAACATATGTAGTCCGTGGTCTTCCGAGATTTTCAGGAACGCATACTCGATCTGATATTCCCGGTACTTGTCGATGACAGCTCGGACCGCCTCAATTTCTTCCTTGTTGAACTTTTTGACCTGCGCATGAAAGATCAGGCGGATCGTGTCGCCTTTCTGCCAGTTCATGCGCTTTTGAATCTTCTCTATAGTTTCACCGAGAACTGAGGTCAACGCCTCGCAATAGGCTTCCGGCACGACGGCCTTCGAGGTATTCGAGACGATATAGCTGCCGTCTCCGGAGAAGACCGTAGTAATGCCCATAATCCGCTGATTATCCGCTTCGCGCTCTTGCCCGATATTGGCGCTGCCGATGCCGATCACGAGTTCATGGGAGAGCGTCGGAGAAGATTTGAGTAGCCAAGGAACGCCTCCCATTTTCGCGTAGCAGGCCAGCGCCATATTGTTGAGCGAATAACCGAGCGAATAGTCAGATTGTGCCAACAGCTCTATCGTGAAATCCTGCACGGGAACCTGATGCAGGAAGAACAGGCTCTTGCCTAGATAGTATGGATTCTCCGTGACCTTGAGCTTCTTGAAGGATTGCCGGACCTGCACGAGGGCCAAGTCCCATCGTCCGCCGTCATCTGCTTTTTTCCGGATCGCAGCCTCAATGGCGTTTTTGTATGCCTCCACGCTGTCGGTAGCCGTTGCGAACACTTCCACGCGGCTGGTTCCCAGGGCGAACTTGCCTTCAAGGCCATTGCTTAAATACTTGCTGCTTGAAATTCCTTTCAAGAGCTTGCGGACGAACTGTTCGACGCGGCCCTTATCGTGCTGAGCGCAGATGACGCAGATTGAAGGATCATTGCGGTCGAATGTGCGCTTCGTATAGGGGCCGCTCTGCGTGAGCCCCTTCTCAGCCCAATCCGCTTCGCCGTTGTCGTTGAAGACGAATACGGGTTTCTGCATCTGCCCACAATCTTTCTGGATATCGGGCGCATCCTCAATCTCGATGAGTGTTCCGTCAATCAGCGGAATAGCCTTCGACTGGATGTACTTTTTGAGCGTGTCTATGCGGGCCTTCTTGTTCTCACCTCCATTAAACATGGAGACTGACTGCCGGATACGCTCGACGATGGCGTCCTTCTGAGCACCGTGCGTATACAGAATATAGTCGTCGAAGTTTGTCCGGCTGGCTTCAAGGTAAACATCCTTTGCATCTGCCTGCACGACCTGACCGTCAGGCTGGGTGACCTGTAATGTCTCGCCTTTGATCGCGCTCACTGATCCTACGAGCTTTCTGTACCCATCCTGTTGTTCTGTGACTACGTAGCGGCCTATGAGATCGAATCCACCATTTAGGAAAAACAGGCCGTTCTCTTTGAGAACCCTGCGTGTTGTGCAGTCAATAACAAGGCACGGATGGTCATGCACATAGCGAGTGCTGATTGAATATTTGGCACAGACCTTAAACGGATAGCCGTCGCCGAGAATCGGAGCGAGGAGATTATCCTCCGGTTTGGTACTTACCAGCTCAATGGGATTGAAGCCAAGAGGATTGCGTCCGAGCCCTGTAAGGTGACGGGACAACCCGTCCTTGACCAGTGAGCAGAAGATACCAAAGTTGTCATTGAGATGAATGGTGACCGGCGTACCAGAAACGGGAAACGTGCCGTCTGATGAAAAGATCAGAATATTGTCGCCCTGCCGACGGAAGGAGTGCGTCGATCCGTGTTTCGCGCGAAGACCATCCAGCGTCTCCTTATCATAAGGGACTTGGCGGGCCTCAAGCTCCGCATCGGGGATTTTGAGTGGGAATGCGTTCAGGAATACTGGCAAAACTCGATCCTTTCTTTGGTCAATTCGCGTACCTTTTTAGGCTTCTATCTATTTTTACATTTCGTTAAATTACCTGTTTTGTGCATGCTGATCAATCAGCTACAGGATGTTTCTGTTTAGGAGTTAGCGTGAAAGCAGGAAATTTTCCGCCAAGTCAAAATATGACAGCGTATTTACAACTACTGGGTAAACACACAGCGTGTAAGTGGTTAATGTTGATTAGGGATGTTGTAAAAACAAAAAAGCCAGGCGTTGCCTGGCTGTTTTAGGGTAAGTGATAACTTACTTATCGTGGTGTAAACGCATATGCGGGAACAGGATTACATCACGGATAGAGGCAGCGTCGGCCAGTAACATCACCAGACGGTCGATACCGATACCCTGACCAGCGGTTGGCGGTAAGCCGTGCTCCAGTGCAGTTACGAAATCATCATCGTAGAACATGGCTTCATCGTCACCGGCGTCTTTTTGCGCCACCTGCTCACGGAAACGCTCGGCCTGATCTTCAGCATCGTTAAGCTCGCTAAAGCCGTTGCCCAGCTCACGGCCGCCGATAAAGAATTCAAAGCGGTCGGTAATTTCCGGGTTATGGTCGTTACGGCGTGCCAGTGGTGATACTTCTGCCGGGTATTCGGTAATAAAGGTTGGGTGGCGCAGCTTGGTTTCGACCAGCTCGTCAAACACTTCCATTAAAATACGGCCGTGGCCGTAGTTGTCTTTTACTTCAATACCCAATGATTTTGCCAGTGCCGCTACCGACTCACGCGTCGCCAGCTGCTCTTTGGTAATTTGCGGGTTGTAGTGCAGAATCGACTCAGTAACTGACATACGCGCAAACGGTTTGCCAAAGTCGAACACTTCGCCCTGATACGGCACTTCTGTGCTGCCCAGTACATGCTGTGCTAAACCGCGGAATAACTTTTCGGTTAAATCCATCAGATCGTTGTAATCTGCGTAGGCCCAGTAGAACTCGAGCATGGTAAATTCCGGGTTGTGGCGCGTAGATACACCCTCGTTACGGAAGTTACGGTTAAGCTCGAACACTTTTTCAAAGCCACCGACCACTAAACGCTTTAAATACAGCTCTGGCGCGATACGCAGGAACATTTGCATATCCAGTGCATTGTGGTGGGTTTCAAACGGCCGTGCTGAGGCGCCGCCAGGAATGGCCTGCAGCATTGGCGTTTCAACTTCCAAAAAGCCTTCTTCGTTGAAGAACTTACGAATATAGGCCACGGTTTTACTGCGCACTAAAAAGGTGTGGCGTGACTGCTCGTTTGAAATCAGATCTAAATAACGCTGGCGGTAACGCGCTTCGTTATCGGTTAAGCCGTGGAATTTATCCGGCAGCGGGCGCAGGGCTTTGGTTAATAAACGGATTTCCGTCGCCCACACGGTTAGCTCGCCGGTTTGGGTTTTAAACAAGTGGCCTTTTACGCCTAGGATGTCGCCTAAGTCCCACTTTTTAAACTGGTCGTTGTATAAACCTTCTGGCAGGCTGTCGCGCGCAACGTACACCTGGAACTTGCCGCCCATATCCTGCAAGGTTGTGAAGCTGGCTTTACCCATAATGCGGCGTGTCATCATGCGGCCGCCCAGGCTGACTTCAATTTTCTGCGCTTCGAGCTCTTCTTTGCTTAAGTGGTTGTACTTCGCTAACACTTCATCAGAGATATGTTCACGGCGAAAATCGTTCGGGAACATAAAGCCGTCTTCGCGCAGCTGTGCCAGCTTATGTTTTCGCTCAGCAATCAGTTTGTTTACGTCCTGAATTTCGTCGTGTTGGTGCTGTTGGTCAGACATAGTGTATTTCCTGATTGAAGTCGAAGTTTTAGTTAAGTGATTACTGCAGCGCTTACAAACCGGCTTTTAGGCTGGCTTCGATAAATTTGTCCAGATCGCCGTCTAACACCGACTGGGTGTTGCGGGTTTCAATACCGGTACGTAAATCTTTAATGCGCGAGTCATCCAGCACGTAAGAGCGAATTTGGCTGCCCCAGCCGATATCCGACTTGGTATCTTCCAGTGCTTGTTTTTCCGCATTTTGCTTTTGCAGCTCAAACTCGTACAGCTTGGCGCGCAGTTGCTTGTAAGCATTGTCACGGTTTTTATGCTGTGAACGGTCGTTCTGGCACTGCACCACAATATTGGTTGGAATATGCGTGATACGTACCGCCGAGTCGGTCCGGTTAACGTGCTGACCACCGGCGCCTGACGCACGGTAGGTGTCGATACGTAAATCGGCCGGGTTAATTTCAATTTCAATATCGTCGTCAATTTCTGGCGAGACAAACACCGACGCAAACGAGGTATGACGGCGGTTACCGCTATCAAACGGGCTCTTACGTACTAAGCGGTGCACACCGGTTTCGGTGCGCAGCCAGCCGTAGGCATATTCGCCGCTGAATTTAATGGTACAGCCTTTAATGCCGGCGACATCACCATCAGTCACTTCATAAATCTCAGGTTTAAAGCCTTTATCTTCGCCCCAGCGCAGGTACATACGCATCAGCATACTGGCCCAGTCCTGCGCTTCTGTACCGCCCGAGCCGGCCTGAATATCCAGGTAGCAGTCGTTCTGATCATGCTTGCCGGAGAACATACGGCGAAATTCCAGCAGGCTCAGCTGTTTATCTAAATCGGCCAGTTCCGCTTTAGCTTCTTCGAAGGTGGCTTCGTCTTCAGCTTCTACCGCCAGCTCAATTAAGCCTTCAACGTCTTCCAGGCCGCGGTCTAACTTGTCGATAGTGCCAACCACCTGCTCCAGCGCAGAACGTTCTTTACCCAGTGCCTGGGCTTTATCCGGCGTATTCCAGATGGCCGAGTCTTCCAGTTCGCGCGAAACTTCTTCTAGGCGCTCTTTTTTGCCATCATAGTCAAAGATACCCCCGAAGCACGTTCGTGCGTTCAGTCAAATCTTTAATGCTGTTGTACACCGGATTCACTTCAAACATGCTGCTCGCCGTAACCTTTAAGACACGATAAAAAAATAGGCGGCGATTGTAGCAAAATTATCGCAGGACGTGCAGCCATCTAAAGCAAAAGGCTGACAAAAAAGCGCCAGCATACTCTGGCACCCTTATAGAACATGACACTGTGTGCGCTACAGCGCCTGCATATGCCGCACTATCAGCTGCAAACTTTGCTTGTCGCGATATTCGTTTATGTCCAGCTGATAGGCCAGCTGCACCTTTTGCACATTCACATTAGGCCAGGCTTTGTTGTCGGCGTTAAACCAAATCGCATCAACCAAATTGCCATTTGGCAGTTGCAGCATCATTTTTAAGTGGCGGTCGGCCAGCATTTTTTGGCTTATCAGGCTAAATTCACCGTCAAACACCGGCTCAGGAAAGGCCTGGCCCCAGGGGCCGGCATTTTGCAAAAGTGTACTAAAGCCTAAATCGAAACACTCGGCTGGTAGCTCGCCGTCAGTGTAAATCACCGCAGTGAGCTGCTCGGGCGTTAAATGCTTTTTCGCCGTTAAATTAAGCGCCAGTTTGAAGGTGTCCAGCCGCTCTGCGCTGATGGTTAACCCCGCCGCCATCGCATGGCCGCCAAACTTTTTAATCAGCCCTGGGTACTGCGTTGAGATCTCTTCCAGCAAGTCGCGGATATGCAAACCGTTAATAGAGCGGGCCGAGCCCTTTAACTCACCCTCATCGCCCTGCGCAAACACGATAGTCGGCCGGTGAAATTGCTCTTTAATCCGGCCGGCCAAAATACCAATTACGCCCTGATGCCAGTCGTGGCGGTACAAGCATAAGCATTCGGGCAGTTCACTGCCATCAAACGACAGCTGACTTAAAAACGCCTGCGCTTCAGTTTGCATGCTTTGCTCTATCGCGCGGCGCTCGACGTTTAAACTATCGAGCTCTGCCGCGTATTGCCGTGCCAGCGCAATATTCGGCGCCAACAGACAACTAATACCTAACGACATATCATCTAAGCGACCGGCAGCATTTAATCTGGGAGCCAGGGCAAAGCCAAAGTCCGTTGCCGTCAGCTTTTGCGCATTGCGGTTGGCCACATCAATCAAGGCCTGAATACCCGGCCGGCATTTGCCACTGCGAATGCGCATTAAGCCCTGATGTACCAAAATGCGGTTATTGGCATCCAGCGGTACCACGTCGGCTACGGTGCCAAGCGCGACTAAATCCAGCAGCTCAGCTAAATTGGGCTCAAGTTGTGCTGCGGTAAAATAGCCCTGCTCGCGCAGTGCGGCGCGCAGCGCCAGCAACACATAAAACGCCACCCCCACGCCGGCCAAGGCTTTGCTTGGAAAACTGCACCCAGGTTGGTTAGGGTTGACTATCGCATCGGCTGCCGGCAACTCGCTGCCGGCTAAATGGTGGTCAGTGACCAATACCTTTACCCCGGCCTTTTTCGCCAGCGCTATGCCGTCAATGGCCGAGATGCCGTTATCGACGGTAATAATGAGCTCGGCGCCCTGCGCGACCGCCAGTTCTGCCATCTCGGGCGTTAAGCCATAACCATATTCAAAGCGATTTGGTACCAGGTATTCGACCCGTTTGAAGCCCAGTGCTTTTAAGCCGGTTAACAACACGGCAGTGCTGGTGGCGCCGTCAGCGTCAAAGTCACCGACAATCACCAGTTGCTGCTGCTGTTGTAGCGCCTCAAGCAACAAGGCAACAGCTTTATCGATATCTTTTAGCGCCGTAAATGGCAATAAGCGGGCGGCACTGCGGTCTAGCTCTGCTGCATGACTCACGCCACGGCTGGCATAAAGCCGTTGCAGCACCGGGTGATTGATGCCGTCTAATGACGGTAAAACGCCGGGTAAGGCCCGGCGCTGAATAAAGCGGTTAACAACAGACATAAGGGCTGATTATTCCGCCTGTAACTGTGCCAGTAAGGCTTTGGCGGGCTGATAGCCCGGAATTAGCCGGCCACTGGGTAAAACGATGGCAGGCGTGCCATTAATGCCAAACGACTGGCCCAGCTCGTACTGCGTTTTTACCGGATTGCTGCACATAGCAGGCTTTACATCATCTCCCGCTTTGGCCGCATCCATCGCGCCGCGGCTGTCTTTGCTGCACCAGATATGCTGCATCTGCAGGTAGGTTTCAGAGCCTAACCCACCGCGCGGAAACGCCATATAACGCACGGTAATGCCGGCGTTATTGTAGTCTTTCATTTCATTATGCAGCTTGCGGCAATAACCGCAGGTTGGGTCGGTGAAGACGTTGATCACGTACTGCTCATTTTTGGCTTTGTATTCAATCACACCATCTTTATTAGCTTCGATAGTTTTTTGAATGTAAGGGCGCATTTGCTCGTCGTTTACCAACACCTTGTTGGTCAAATCGTAAATATTCCCCTCAATAAAATAGCGGCCATCGCTGGAGGTAAAAAACAAGCCACGGTTAGTAAACACCTGCAGTAAGCCATCCAACGGCGCTTCAGACACCGCTTTTACCGTTAAATTTAACTGACTGAACTGCTGACGCACCTGCTCGTAATCGGCCTCTGGTGCTTTTAACTGGGCACTGGCACTGGCGATAAAACCCAGACTGCATAACGCTAACACGGACTTTTTCATAGCATTTCCTGTAACAGCGCCTAAGGGCGCGGGTGATGTTGCCTGTGCAGGCTTTGCAACCTGGCTTTGGCAACATGAGTATAAATTTGTGTTGTCGATAAATCGCTGTGGCCCAACAACATTTGCACCACCCGTAAATCGGCACCGTGGTTTAGCAAGTGCGTAGCAAAAGCATGTCGCAGCGTGTGCGGCGACAACGGCGCCTGTATGTGCGCTACTTTGGCATAAAACTTAATGCGGTGCCAGAAGGTTTGCCGCGTCATTTGTTGCAACCGACTACTGGGAAACACCACATCTTGCTGCTGTACACCTAACAGCTGTGCTCGCGCCTCACGCAAATAACGCAACAGCCAATGGGCCGCCTCCTCGCCCATCGGCACCAGCCGCTCTTTTTGCCCCTTACCCACTACCCTTACCAGACCGTGTTGCAGGTTAATTTGTTGCATACTTAAGCTAACTAATTCAGTCACCCTAAGGCCGCTGGCGTATAACAGCTCCAACATGGCTTTATCGCGGAATTGAATAGGATCGCCGATATCAGGCGCATTAAGCAGTGCTTCAACGTCCTGTTCAGACAAAGTTTTGGGCAGGTTTTGGCCCAGTTTGGGGTTTTGCACACTGGCCAGCGGGTTTTGCGCAATAGTGCCTTGCTGGTGCAGATAGCTGTAGAAGCGGCGCAGGCTACTCAGCGCCCGCGAGGTGCTGCGCGGGCTAAAGCCATTGTCGGTGCGCGTGGCTAGATAATGGTTAATCAGCTGGCCGTCACAGCTGACTAAACTGTGCTGCTGCGCGGCCAAAAACAGTGCAAATTTAGTTAAGTCTGTACCATAGGCACTTAGCGTGTGCTGACTGACACCTTTATCCAGCCATAACTGATCTAAAAATGCGCTGATAAGCGCCTGCTCGCTGGTTGCTAAGCTGTTGTGCTGCTGTGCTGGTAAGGCCATAACCTGCTCCGGATAAACGCTGTGTTATGGTAACGCAGCGCTTGCTTTTGGCAAAGCCGGCATTTTGCCACTGCGCCAGTTCTGCTACACTGAGCGCCCTTTTTTGGTCCGAAAGTTGTTGTGAGCACAGTATGAAAATCGGTTTATTTTATGGCTCTACTACCTGCTATACCGAAATGGTGGCAGAGAAAATTCAGGCGCTGATAGGTGCCGATACGGTAGAGCTTAATAACATTAAGCAGGTGCCGCTGAGCCATATGGCCAACTATGACGTGCTTATTTTGGGCTTATCGACCTGGGATTTTGGTGAAATACAAGAAGACTGGGAAGCACACTGGGACGACATTGCCGGTGTGAATTTACACGGCAAAATTATCGCCATTTACGGCATGGGTGACCAGATTGGTTATGCCGAGTGGTTTATCGATGCCGTGGGCATGCTGCACGACGCCATAGCACCGCAGCAGCCAGTCAGAATTGGCTTTTGGCCGACAGCGGGTTATGACTTTATCGCCTCTAAGGCCTTAACCGAGGATGGCGAGCATTTTGTTGGCCTGGCACTGGACGATGAAAACCAGTACGAACAAACCGACGAGCGGTTAAATACCTGGGTAAGCCAAATTCTTACCGAGATTGCTGAGCGGCTGTAATAGTGCAACGCGGTTAAAACTTCAGATAAAAATCTTTAAGCAGTGTGCGGTACTCGTCACTGTAATTGCCGTCTTCCTGATGAATAATCAGCTGAGACAACTGCGCCTGACAAGGCGTGCGACGTAAAGTTAACAACAAACGCTGTACCGGCTTGTCCACTTTGCTTTTTACCTCGCAGCGCTGTGCCAGATACCAGCCTTGGTCTGTCGCCAATCTGAGCAGTAGCTCACCTTCGCTAAACGGTAACACCAGGCTGAATCCCCCCTCCTCGTCTACCAATTCAGCCGCTTTTTGCAGCAGTTTGGGCAGGGGCAAACTACTGGTATGACGGGCCTGGCTGCGCCTGGCATCCTTTGATAGCAGTGATTGCTGAAAAAACGGCGGGTTAGATACAATTAAGCGGTAACGTTTGCCCGGCTGATAGGTTAGAATATCGCCCTTTATCAGCTGCACCGCATGCGGCCATGGGCTGGCAGCCACGTTGGCAGTTGCCTGGCAAGCGGCAGCATGGTCCAGCTCTACTGCATCTATCGGGTTTAGGCCCTGGCTGCGCTGTGCCAGCATCAGACTGACTAAACCCGAGCCGGCACCAATATCCAGCATAGCGCTGCCCGGTGCAGGCAGCGGTGCAAAGGCGCCCAGCAGTAAACCATCAGTGCCCACTTTCATCGCGCACTGATCATGGGCAACATAGAATTTTTTACATTGAAAACCGGCTGACATCATTACCTCCGCCGCCAGTTTACGGCGAAGCGGGCCGGGTGTCACCGTACAGGCAATCAGGCTGAGGACACCATGACAACATTCGCAGATTTTCAACTGGACGATGACATTAACCGCGCCATTAGTTTACGCGGTTATGACAAACCCACTTTGATCCAGGAAATGGCGATCCCGCTGGCACTGGACGGTAAAGATATTCTGGCCAGTGCGCCTACCGGCACCGGTAAAACCCTGGCTTTTGTGCTGCCGGCTATTCAGTACTTACTCGATTTTGGCCGCAAAGACCCCGGCTTTGCCCGCGTATTGGTCATGACGCCAACGCGCGAGCTGGCGTATCAGGTGTATGACGAGTTTAAACACTTTACCCAGTTTACCAGCCTGAATGTCGGCGTGATTACCGGCGGCATAAACTACGGCAGCCATAAAGATACGCTGGAGAAAAACAACGATATTTTAGTTGCCACGCCGGGCCGATTAACCGAATACCTGGATGAAGAAAGCTTTCAGGCCGATGAGGTAGAAGTACTTATTCTGGATGAAGCCGACCGCATGCTGGACATGGGCTTTATTGGCGAGATGAACCGCATCGTGCTGGAGGCGCGCCGTCGCCGCCAAACCTTTTTATTTTCCGCCACGCTGGAGGGCAATAATCTGGAGCGTTTTGCCGGCCATGCGTTAAAAGAGCCGGAGCGCTTAGAAGCCATTCCGTCACGCAAAGAAAAAGCCAAAATTCTGCAGTGGGTGCACCTGGCCGATGATGCCCAGCATAAACTGGCGCTGCTTATTCATCTGTTAAAGCAAGAGGATGTCAGCAAAGCCATAGTGTTTGTGAAAACCCGTGAACGCCTGGCCAGTTTAACCGGCCAGCTGGAAACAGCCGGCCTGCGCTGTGGCTGGTTACAGGGCGAAATGCCACAGGATAAACGCATGCAGGCGGTGGAGCGTTTTAGTAGCGGCCGGGTGAATATTTTACTGGCCACTGATGTGGCGGCACGCGGTTTAGATATTGATGATATTAGCCATGTGATTAACTTTGATATGCCGCGCAGCGCCGATGTCTATGTGCACCGTATTGGCCGCACCGGCCGCGCAGGTAAAAAAGGCACAGCAATATCGCTGGTAGAAGCGCATGACATGGCGATACTGGCTAAAGTAGAGCGCTATACCGAACAAAAGCTGAAACGGCGCGTGGTGGATAGCCTGCGGCCGAAAAATAAAGAAGCCAAGGTGCCGGTGAAAAAGAAAAAGCCGGGCAAAGTGGCGGCAAAAAAAGCCGGCAGTAAAAAACCAGCCAAGAAAGCGGCAGGTTAAGCGCAGCATTGCCGTTGCTGTCTATCGACAGTTGACGGCATTTTCACTAAGGGCGCTTGGAATTTTTTAGTAACAATGCTATTGGTAGTTTGAATAATTTATTTATTGCAATAACCGGAGCGCCCGATGGATAAACGCCAATTTCTTAAAACCTGTGCCCTCACCGCCGCCATGCTGCCGCTGGCTGGCTGTAGTTCAGTACTGGCCGCTGCGCCGCCAAAGGGCGCGCGTTTGCTGCCGCAGGCGCTGAATAAAGGCGATACCGTAGCTCTGGTTAGCCCGTCTAAAGCCACTGACGAAGCACTGGATCTGCAGATAGCGCAGGAAGTGATGCAGGCACTGGGCTTTAGAGTAAAAACCGGCAAACACCTGGCAGCGCGCCGCGGCCATTTAGCCGGCACTGACGCCGAGCGCGCCAGCGACATTAACGCTATGTTCGCCGACCAGGACGTAAAAGCCATTATTTGTCTGCGCGGCGGCTCGGGCGCTGCACGGTTATTGCCACTGCTGGACTACGATCTGATCAGCAAAAACCCGAAAGTGTTGCTGGGTTACTCCGACATTACCGCGCTACATAATGCTATCCATGCTAAAACCGGTTTAGTCACCTTTCATGGCCCAAATGGTACCGGCAGCTGGAACAGCTTTAACGCCGATCAATTTCAGCGGCTGTTTTTCGACCGTGAGCTGATGCAGTATCAAAATGTACTGGACGCTAAAGACGAACTGGTACCACGGCAAAACCGCACCATTACCATTAACGGCGGCAAGGTGCAGGGCGAGCTGATTGGCGGCAATTTAACTGTGCTGACCGCACTGGCGGGGTCGCCCTACCTGCCCGACTTTAGCGGTAAAATTCTGTTTCTAGAAGATGTGGAAGAAGCGCCGTATCGGGTTGACCGTATGCTCAGTACGTTAAAGCTGATGGGCGCGCTGGACAAAATCGCTGGTTTTATCTTCGGCGAGTGTACCGCCTGTCGCCCCAGCGGCGGCTATGGCTGGCTGACGATGGATCAGATTTTTGACGATCATATTAAGCCGCTGAACATTCCCGCCTATCGCGGCGCCATGATTGGCCATATTAAACAGCAGTTCATTGTGCCGGTAGGTGGCCGGGTAGAGCTTGACGCCGATGCCGGCAGCTTCCGCTTATTAGATAGCGTATTTCAGGGTTAATGCTTACCAGTAGAGGAGCCGGATTACTCTAAGCCGACCGTTGCAGGCCAGGATGGCCGAATCGAGCCTACAGGGAAGTATTTACGGCGTGTCGGTGTGAGTAATGCGGAGCCTCTTACTCCTGAACTTCTAAGCTGGAAATCCCGCTGTGCTCGCCACAGCAACTCGCAAGCCATCCATGGCTTGCTCAGACACTCTGTGGCTGCGCTATCGGGACACCAGCTTAGCGCGTTGTGCAACATCACCACTACGTTATGCCTGCTTTATTATCTCTCCCAGTAGGCCTCTTCGAGGCTATCTTCGCGCTCGGGCAAGCCTTTGGACAGACGCGGTGCGTTCTGCACCAGAATTTCATAACTAACCCGGTTAGCATACTTACAAATTTGCGCAAAGGACGAATAGGCCAAATAAGGCTGCTCGTGCTTACCGGATAACGGCTGCACCTGCTTATGGTAATGATTCGCTGCCATATCATGCAAAATAGCTGATAAGGCCCCATCACCGGCACCATTGGTGTTCATAATGCGCTCAGGGCCACCTAAATAAGGGTCGATATGCGAGTACACTTTTAACGGTTTGTCGCAATGTGCCCGCAGCATGGGCCGGCTAAACTCGTACTGGTTAAAATCGGCCAGACTGGCTGACTTAATTGGGTTACTGCTTTCGCGCTTTACGCTGTCATCGGTGTGACCACACAAATATAAGCCTTCTGGCCCGGCCGTAATCAGCACCATATCGGTATGATCCAGGATCGCCTCGGCGGCTTTTAGCGGATCAGCAAAACCGGTCAGCGCCTGCGCTTCCAGCTCGTTCATCGCCAATACGTTAACGTAATCATGAATGGTGCGCAGAATTTGCTCGCGGTTTTCCTCTACCAGATGGCGGGTACCCAGGCTCATGACGACCGGCACCTGATGGGCTTTGGCATCGCTTAGTGCCTTTAACATCGCCTGCTGAATAGGCTGACCAACCGCCCGAAGCGGATAAGCACTGACCACAAAGGCCGCTGCGCCGGCAATAATATCGGTGGGAATACAATCCGGACTAAGTTGGTCCATATCACTGGGGTCAATCACGAAGGTGCGCTCACCATCAGGGGTAATCATAGTAATGCCCCGGCCTATGTCGCCAGCGACTCCCTGCAGGTGGTTCATGTCTACTTTAGAGCTGGTATGACACACATAGTGATAGGCTGGTGAGCCAAGCGCAATATTGGCTGACATGACGCCCAGCAGCACGGATTTATCGTCGGCCAGCACAGAATAATTGTGAATAGTATTGCCGATGGTGCCGCCGGCAAAATGATCGGAGATGGCGTTGTGTGCTACCAGCTCCTGATAAATCTGGTTAGCTTTGCCGTGCTCCACCAGATTTGATAAGCCTTTGCCGATGGCGTATTTCTGCAGAAATTCATCACTGACACTGGCCACCACATCAACAATGGTCTGATCCAGGCCAACAATATAGGTATCCAGTTTCGGCCTTACTTCAAAGCTGGGCAACTGAGGCTTGGGTTGAGAGACCGGAAAGTAGTGTTTAATTTTACGCAGGCCGGGAAATTTCATCTGGTATACCGCTGTTAGGCTAGGCAAGCAAAGCGCGTATTGTAGCAAAAAAACCGGCGTTGCCGCAGCGCTTATTCAGCGCTGTGGCGTAAAAATACCAGCTCGTTGGCAGACGATTGCTCAGGGCTGTATTGGTAACCCGCTACATCAAACTGCATTAGCTGTTCGCTGCGCGTAAGACGCTGCTGAATAATATAACGCGCCATCAGGCCGCGGGCTTTTTTGGCGAAAAAGCTGATAATTTTGTACTGGCCGTTTTTAAAATCTTTAAATACCGGCGTAATCACACGGCCTGTTAACTGCTTCGGCTGCACCGCCTTAAAATATTCCTGCGACGCCAGGTTTACCACAACGTCAGAATTCAACGCGGCCAGCTGCTGGTTCAGCACGGGTGTAACAGTGTCCTGCCAGAAAGCGTATAAGTCTTTGCCTTTAGCATTGGCTAATTTTGTGCCCATTTCCAGCCGGTAGGGCTGCATTAAATCCAGCGGGCGCAGCACACCGTACAGGCCACTTAAAATACGCAAATGCTGCTGGGCAAAGGTAATATCGTCATCAGTTAAGCTTGCGGCATCCAGCCCCTGGTACACGTCACCATTAAAGGCAAACAGCGCCGCTTTGGCATTCTGCTCGGTAAACGGCGGCTGCCACTGGGCAAAACGGGCTGCGTTTAAGCCAGCCAGCTTATCGCTGATATGCATCAGGCTACTTAAATCGGCTGGCGTCAGGGTTTTACAAATCTCGGCCAACTGCTGGCTGTGTTCCAACAAGGCCGGTTGAGTGACGGCTAACGTTTTTGCCAGCGGTTGATAATCAAGATCTTTCGCCGGTGAGACAAGCAACAACATAGGCTTTCCTGTAACAACTTAGGGTTAATCAAGGTACAGCTGTGGTAACTGCGGTAACAATTGTGCCAGCCGCTGCTGGTTGGCGGCTGTTTTTGTACTAAATTCCAAGGCAGCCAGCATAGCTTTTGCCAGCGGCAGCAGGGTTTTGTCAGCCGCTATCTGACTGAGTGCCTGTAACATATTCAATACCAATGAGGCATTGCACGGCATTACCAAAAAGGCTTGTCTTAGCTCCAGCAGTGCTGCCTTGGCTTCACCGTTTTGTGCCAGCGCCATGCCTTGCTGGTTCCAGCGGGCAATTTGCTCACGCAGCGCCAGCTCCTGCTGCAGTGCGTGCTGAGTGATTAAACGCAGGCAGCAGCTGTGCAGATCAGTCCCCGAGCGCTGATACTGCTTAAGCCGGTTCAGACAGCTGTCGGCTTCTTTCACTTCACCCAGTGCAAAGGCTAAGCGGGCGTAATCTAACTGCAGTGCCGGTTTAGCCGTATCAGCCGGCATCAACAGCTGACTAAACTGTTGTTTAGCATCAGCCACATGGCCTTTTATTAGCTGCATTCTGGCTTTGAGCAGACTGTGCTCGATATCACTATCATCGGTTTGTAATTTCTGTGGCATTGAGGCTAACGCATCGCTGGCTTTTTTCAGCAGCGGTGCCATTGCGGCCATACCGGCTTGCTGAGCTTGCTGCAGCAACACTCGGCACAGGTCAAAATAATAATCAGCCTGATCAAAACCAGAAAAGCGGTACTGCTGGATCAGCTTTTGCAAATATTTTTCCGCACTTTCACTCTGTAGTTGCAACAGCAAGACCACGACTTTAGCCTTGTGAGCCGCGAAATGATTAGGCTGCAAACGCAACAGCTCAGTCAGCTGTTGGTTGGCCAAATCATATTGCTGCTGACGTAAATACAAACAGGCGAGCCATTCCAGCGCTTCTGGCCGCGTATCGTCTTGTTCGGTAAGGGGTAATAACTGCGCTTCAGCGGCTGCGTATTGTTCCTGCTGCAGTAACACCACAGCCCGCCCTAACAACGCCCAACTGAAGTCACGTTGTTGAATGACCTGCTGGTACAGTTTTAATGCCGCATCATAACTGCCCTGCTGCAACAGCACTTCAGCCATAATTCTCAGCGCCGGTAGCGAGGCGGAGTTCATCGCGTTAATCAGCTGATCCAACTCCAGCTGCGCATTGGGGTAGTCTTTGTCGCGCAGCGCCTGATAAGCCTTACGCAATTTACTGCGAATACTCCAGGCTTTAGCCAGCCGTTTTTCCAACTCTACATAAGAAAACGGCTTTAAAATAAAGGCATCCGGTGCGCCTTGCAACACGCCCAGCACCGGCAAGCGGCGAGGCTCTGCACTCATCAAGATAAAACAGCAGCCCAGCCTTAACAGCGCCTGTTGCGATAACTCGGTAAAAAACTGCAAGGCATCTTTACCCGGGCCTAAGTCGAAATCTGCCAGAATAACGTCGAAATTATCCTGTTTTGCCAGTGGCATGGCCTGCACCGCATCACTAACAGTGGTAATATCTTCGAAACCAATTTGCTGTAGCATGCCTTTAATAGAGGCACGCACCGGCTCGCAGTCTTCGATTAGCAGCAATTTTTTACTTTTATAGAAGCTGGCTGGGTAGATCATCGTGATCCTGTGCTAGGTTACGTCTAAATATAAGTTAATCTGAAACATAACCGGACCACCCTGTCCGGTAAAATTGGCAATATAGTAACTTACTTTGTGCCTTGCAATGCAAATTACGCCAGCTTAATGTGGCAAAAACGAATTTTGTTGTAATATTCCTACATTAATTGCTTATTTAACCCTGCATCACTAGAATGTGAGCAAAAATATGGTAATAAAACAATATGAGCGACTTACTTAGCCAATTAAAAGCGGTCACGACTGTTGTAGTCGACAGTGGTGATCTGACTGCCATTGAGCAGTTTCGCCCGGTAGATGCCACCACTAATCCCAGCTTGCTGTTAAATGCCAGCCAGTTGGATTTTGCCAAACCCATGTTACAGGGTGCTATCGCTTATGCTAAACAGCATGCCAGTGACAGCGCCGCCCAGCTGGCATTAGCTTCAGATAAATTTGCTGTCGATGTCGGTACGGCGATCAGCAAATTGGTGCCGGGACGCGTGTCAACCGAAGTTGATGCCCGTTTGTCATTTGACACCCATGCTACCGTTGCCAAAGCCAAACAGTTAGTGACGTTATATCAGGAAAACGGCGTAGCTACCGATCGCATCCTAATTAAAATCGCCTCGACCTGGGAAGGCATTCAAGCCGCCCGCCTGCTGGAGCAGCAAGGCATTCAGTGTAACCTGACGTTACTGTTTCATATGGCACAAGCCCGCGCCTGTGCTGAGGCCGGCGTGTATTTAATTTCGCCTTTTGTTGGCCGTATTCTCGACTGGTACAAAGCCAATACCGGCCAGGACTACAGCAGCGAAACCGATCCTGGTGTGTTGTCAGTGCGCGAAATTTACCGCTTTTACAAACAACATGGCTTTAATACTGTGGTGATGGGTGCCAGTTTCCGCAATACCGGTGAAGTACTGGCACTGGCCGGTTGCGACCGCTTAACCATCAGTCCGGCATTGTTGTCTGAACTAAGCCAAATGCAGGGCGAGCTCACGGTGCACCTGCGTGACGATGGCAGCAAAACGCCCCCCCCAGCGCAGCTTAGCGAAACCGAATTTCGTTGGGCACTGAATGAAGATGCTATGGCAACAGAGAAGCTGGCGGAAGGGATCCGTAAATTTGCTATTGACCAGCGTAAGCTGGAGCAACTGATCAAGCAGGCATTATAAACGTTAACCGTTACAGGAGTAGATTATGTCCGGTGTTACCCTTGAGGGGCTGGCGGCGCTTGCCAGCGAGCAACAGTTGTCATTACGGCAGGCCTTTGCCACTGATCCCGACCGTGCCAGCCGTTATCGCCACAGTGCTTGCGGTATTACACTGGACTACTCAAAAAACCTGATTGATGAGTCAAGCTGGCAGGTGCTACAACAACTTGCCGCAGCAAGCCCGCTTAAGCAGCGGCTTGCTGCAATGCTGGCTGGCGAGAAAATTAACCATACTGAACAGCGCGCTGTCTGGCACATGATGCTGCGCAAAAGCGAGGTTACCGGCCTGAGCTTAGACGGTGAAGCTGTCGGTGCGGCTATTGTAGATTGCCGCGAAAAAATGACAGCGCTGGTCAATCAGCTGCATACCGGGCAATACACTGGCTATAGCGACGAGCGCATTACCGATGTGATTTGGGTGGGAATTGGCGGCTCATTATTGGGCCCGCAAATGGCCGTAGAGGCGCTAACGCCCTACCATTGCAGCCCGGTGCGACTGCACTTTGCCGGTAATATCGACGGCGCTGTGGTAAGCGACGTGATTAAACCGCTACGCCCACAAACCACCCTGGTGTTTGTGGCGTCAAAATCGTTCGGCACCGAAGAAACCAAACAAAACGCCCTGGCGCTGCGTAACTGGTTCACTGAAAATGGTGCAGACAGCCGCGCTGTTGCCCGGCATTTTTGGGCCACCTCATCCAATATCCAGGCTGCTACTGATTTTGGCATAGTGCCAGAGCACATACTGCCAATGTGGGACTGGGTTGGCGGGCGTTACTCGCTGTGGTCTGCCATTGGCCTGCCAGTGGCACTGATGATAGGCAACGCACAGTTTACGCAGTTGCTCAAAGGCGCCGAAGCGATGGATGAGCATTTTGTCAGTGCGCCGCTTAGCGACAATATGCCAGTAACACTGGCGCTGCTGGGCATTTGGTATATTAATGGCTTTGGCTGCCAGGCGCAGGCGTTACTGCCCTACAGCCACTATCTGCGCCTGCTGCCTTCTTATGTGCAGCAACTGGATATGGAATCTAACGGCAAAGCGGTTGACACTGATGGCGCGCCACTGTCCTATGCTACCGCACCGGTGATTTGGGGCGATGCCGGCACTAACGGCCAACACGCTTACCATCAGCTGCTGCACCAAAGCGCTTTAACGGTACCGGCTGATTTTATTCTGCCGCTGGCACCGGCACATACACTTAGCGATCAGCATCAGCGTTTAGCTGCACACTGCTTTGCGCAAACCCAGGCACTGATGCAGGGCAAAACGCTGGCAGAAGCGACCGCAGAATGCATCGCAGCCGGCATGAGCCAGCAAGAGGCGCAGGTATTGGCGCCACATAAGGTTTCGCCGGGCAATAAACCCAGTAATACGCTGTTGCTGCCCGAGCTGTCGCCCTATTATTTAGGTGCTTTAATAGCCCTTTACGAGCATAAGGTATTTTGCCAGGGCGTGCTGTGGGGCATTAATTCGTTCGACCAATGGGGTGTCGAACTGGGTAAGCAGTTGTCGGGGCCAATTTATCAGGCGCTGGCCGGAAAGGATGCCAGTGCGCTCGACAGTTCGACCCAGGCGTTAATCGCGGCATTTTTACAGCAAAAAAAGTCTTAAGCAGCGCCGACCTGTCATAGCGTTGTCACTTAGTTGTTTTATTTTCAGGCAAAGTGTGGTAAACCCTTTGTTGAAAATAACAACAACAACACTCAGAGAGGCATTATTATGGAAAGCTTCGAAGACTTACTGAACATGTTGGAACGCCCGGCCGCCAAACCGCGGGCCGCTAAGCGTAAATGGCGCGAAATTGAACAGTTAAAAGAGCGCCAGCGCCTGAAAAAGGAGTTGAGCGACATTGACTGGACGATAGAGCCGGAACTGGCCGATATCGAACTATAAAGAAACGCCCACTGGCAACAGTGGGCGTTTTTTGTTTACATCGCTTAGCTAAGCTGCCAGTTAATCGGGGCCTTGCCCTGCTTAACCAGCAGTTCGTTCGCCTGCTTAAAATGACCACAACCGAGAAAACCGCGGTGGGCTGAGAGCGGTGACGGATGCGGTGCTTCCAATACAAAGTGGCGCTGACGCTCGATCAGCCGTCCTTTCTTTTGCGCATGTGAGCCCCAGAGTAAAAACACGATGCCGCTACAATGGCTGTTGATCTGAGCAATAACCTGATCGGTAAAACGCTCCCAGCCCAAATGGCGGTGCGAGTTGGCCTGCGTCGCCACCACGGTCAAAACCGTATTGAGCAGCAGCACACCTTGTTTTGCCCAGTCTTCCAGACAGCCATGCTGAGGGATCTGAAAGTCCGGATACTCCAGCGCCAGCTCTTTATACATATTTTGTAAAGACGGCGGCACCCGCACACCTTTACGCACTGAAAATGCCAACCCATGTGCTTGATTAGGCCCGTGGTATGGGTCTTGCCCCAATAACACAACTTTCAGGTTATCAAGCTCAGTGAGCTTAAAGGCGTTAAACACATCAGTCTCGGGCGGATAAATCACCTGGCCGGCCAACCTGGCCTGCTTTACCTGGTTTAGCGTATCGACAAAGTAAGGCTGGCTTTTCTCCGGCCCCAGGAGTTGCTGCCAGGACATCAGGCCTGCTCCAGCGTTAATAACTCATGCTTAAGCGCGCTGAAATCGGCCGGCAAATCTTTGCTCAGGCTCTGCTCTGCCGCGCAGCGGGCTAAGGCTTCTGGCAGCGCTATCGGTGTACCCAGAATGTTTTCTACCTGCTCTTTAAACTTAGCTGGGTGCGCGGTGCCAAGGAAAATACCGTACTCGCCGCTTTGCAGGCTGCGCTTTAACGCTTTATAAGCCACGGCCGCATGCGGCTCACTTAAATAGCCCAGCTGATTCAATAGTCTTACGCCTAATACGGTGTCGTCTTCATCCACCATCACAGCTTCAATGGCATCCCGGCCAATAGCGCCCTGCGCCAGCAGTGCCTCTACCCGTGGCCAGTTATTTGGCGCGGCCACATCCATGGCATTAGATAAGGTGGCCACCGTGGTTTTAGGCTGCCAGTCACCGCTGCGCCAATAACGCGGCACAGTATCATTACTGTTGGTGGCAGCAACCATTCGCTTAATTGGCAAGCCCATGGCTTTAGCAATTAAGCCGGCGGTTAAATTACCAAAGTTACCGCTGGGTACCGCTATCACAACTTGCTGGCGCTTATCGGCCGGCACCTGCGCAACGGCCTCAAAGTAATAACACACCTGAGCAAATAACCGGCTGATATTAATGGAGTTAGCCGAGTTAATTCCCAGTTTCTGCACCAGAGGCTTGTCGTCAAATACCTGTTTTACCAGCGCCTGACACTGGTCAAAATCACCGTCTACCGCCAGCGTCGTAATATTGTCTCCCAGCGTAGTAAACAGCTTTTCCTGTAATGGGCTTATTTTGCCTTTCGGAAACAGGATCACCACCTCTACGCCAGGTTGACGGTAAAACGCATGTGCGACAGCCGCACCGGTGTCACCCGACGTCGCAGTAACAATAGTGGTTTTCTTCTCCCCTTGCGCCTTGGCCAGTGCCTGCGCCATAAAACGGCCACCAAAGTCTTTAAACGCCAGGGTTGGGCCGTGAAACAGCTCAAGGCAGCTGATATCGTCGGCAACACTGGCCAGCGGTGCCGCAAAGGTAAAGGCGTTCCTGACCATGGCATCGACATCAGCAGCACTTAACTCATCGCCAATCAGCGCCTGTAAAATGGTGCTGCTACGCGCTACAAACGGCATGGCTAACAAGGCGTCAATATCCAGCTTGGGCCACTGGGTGGGGAAAAATAAGCCCTGTTCAGCGCCTAATCCCTGACGCACAGCTTGTAAAAAACTCACCTGCTCTTGGGGTACTTTTATATTGGTTAACAACATGGGTAATCTTCCTACAGCGCTCGGGCGCCGACTAATGACAAGCGACAAATTTGCGTGGTCGCGTCCTGATTTTTTTCATAATGCCGTGATAAATATTCCGCAGCAAGCTGCGCCTGCGTATCATCGGCGCACAAGGCAAATAAGGTTGGCCCGGCACCAGAAATACCCAGATGTAACACGCCCAACGCCTCAAGCGCGCTACGTAACTGAGGCAACTCTGGAATTAGTGGTGTGCGTGCCGGCTCTGCCACCAGATCCTGCAGTGCGGCAACAGCATCAGCCTCATCAGCAGCATAAAGCGCACTGACAAAACGGCTTAGCATGCCGGCAAAGTTAATGCTGTGCGCCAGGTTAAGCTGTTGTGGCAGCACTGAGCGCGCCGCCTTGGTTGACAGCACAGTGCCGGGGTAACTTAGCACCACCCGCCAGTGTTCAAACCATGGCAGGCTGCGACAGATGCGCGCACTTTGCGGCAACATCAGCTGTAGGCCGCCAAAAAAAGACGGCGCCACATTGTCATAATGCACGCTGCCACTGACACCGCCCTCAGCCTCGGCCATCAGTGTTAACAGTTCTGCATCCGATAGCGGTTTGCCAAAGTAATCATTAAAGGCATAACAGGCCACCACGATAGAGCAGGCGCTGGAGCCAAGCCCGCTGCCAACCGGCAGGTTTTTGTGCAACCGAAGCGCCAGCTTAGGTAACAGCCGGCCCAGCTTTCGCTCAAAGGCCGCAAAACACAGTAACACCAGATTAGTACTGCTATCTGCCGGCAGCTGGTGCTGGTAGCGGCCCACTATGTCCAGCTCCAGCGTGTTGCTTGGTGCAACAATATCCAGCACATCACCAAACAGCTCGCCGTTTAGGGGTTCAAAGGCAGCACCGAGTAAATCAAAGCCAACCGAAAAGTTACCGGTAGACGCTGGCGCATAGTAGCGTTTTTCATACACGAATTCTGCTTGCATCGTTATTACACCTGTTGCTGCCAGCCAAGAGTGCGCATAATGTCGCTAAACACTCCGGCTGAGGTCACTGCTGCACCAGCACCGTAGCCGCGCAGCACAAAAGGAATAGGCTGATAATAACGGGTATGAATTGCCAGTGCGTTTTCACCGTCTTTCACTTTGGCCAGTGGGTGGTCAACGTCCAGTGCTTTAATGGCGACTTTACATTTACCACCGCTGATTTCACCAATATACCGAAGCACCTTACCTTCAGCTTTGGCCTGGCTCACCCGCTGACTAAAGGCCTGGTCCAGCTCAGGTAATTTTGCCATAAACTGCTCAGCGCTGGCCTCGTTGGCAAAGCCTGACGGCAGCACTGACTCGACTTCTACATCGCTTAGCTCCAACGTCATGCCAGCTTCGCGCGCCAGGATCAGCAGCTTACGCGCGACGTCCATACCGGAGAGATCATCGCGTGGATCGGGTTCAGTAAAGCCCAGTGTTTTGGCTTTTTTAGTTACCTCAGACAGAGATACACCCTGCTCCAGCTCACCAAAAATATAGGATAAGGAGCCGGATAAAATGCCTTCAAACGCTAACAATTCATCACCGGCATTTAGCAGGCCCTGCAAGGTATCGATGACCGGTAAGCCAGCGCCTACTGTGGTTTCGTACAAAAAGCGGCGCCGGTTTTGCTGTGCCAGGGCGCGCAGTTGCTGGTAATAGCTGTAACTGGCGGTATTGGCTTTTTTGTTAGGTGTAACTACATGAAAGCCTGCTGCGAGAAAGTCGGCATACTGCGCCGCCACCTGCTCTGAGCTGGTGCAATCGACCAGTACCGGATTAGTCAGGTGCTGCTGCTGCACAAACTGGCTTAGCTTTTCCACAGAGAAACTGCCTTGTGCCTGTTGCAACTGCGCCGGCCAGTCGGCTAAGGCAATGCCTTCACCATTGAGTAAACAGGTTTTGCTGTTAGCGATACCGTACACCGTTAACCTGACATGGCGCTGCTGTAAAAAGCTTTGCTGGCGCTGAATTTGCGCCAACAGCTCACTGCCCACCACACCACAACCAACCAGAAATACATCGATACTGGGCACATGGCTGAAGAAGTTTTCATGGCACACCTTCACAGCGTTTTTACAGGCACTTTGCTCTACAACCGCCGAGATAGAGCGCTCACTGCTGTCTTGCGCTATGGCCACCACGTTCACCCGGGCCTGTGCCAATGAGGCAAAAAACTTCGCCGCCACACCACGATGCTGGCGCATTCCATCGCCAACCAGACTGACAATGGCCATATCCGACAAAATGGTGAGCTCGCGCAGCAAACCGGTTTGCAACTCCAGTTCAAACTCTTGTTGCAGGGCTTTTTTCGCAGCGGCCAAATGCAGCTGGGGTACACAGAAACTGATGCTGAATTCAGACGAGGACTGGGTAATCAGGCTGACCGAAATCTGTGCGCGTGCCATAGAGGCAAACACCCGGCTGGCCATACCCACCACACCTTTTAAACCCGGCCCCGACACGGTGATAAGCGCCAGATGCTCCAGACTGGAGATACCTTTTACCAGCGCATCACCACCGCCGGTACTATCGATACAGGTACCCGGCGCTACCGGGTTAAGCGTATTTTTGATGTAACACGGAATGTTGTAACGCGCCAGCGGGCCAATGGTTTTTGGGTGTAACACCTTAGCACCAAAGTACGACAACTCCATCGCTTCATCATAAGACAAGCGATCGATCAGCTTGGCATTTTTTACCTGGCGCGGATCGGCACTGTACACACCATCAACATCAGTCCATATTTCGCAGGCTGCCGCGCGGATGGCCGCCGCCACAATAGCGGCAGAGTAATCGGAACCATTGCGGCCAAGCAAACAGGTTTCACCAGCGGCATTGCTGGAGACAAAACCGGCAATCACATAAACCTTGGCAGGCCTGGCGGCAATCGCCTGTGGCAGCGTCTGCTCACAGCCGGCAATATCGGCACTGGCGTTCAAATAATCCCCCGTGCTTTTTACCAGTGTTACTGCATCCAGCGCCAATGCCGGCAGCTGCTTAGCGTTTAACAAGGCCGTCATTAAGGCGACGCTAAACTGCTCGCCTAAACCGAGAATTTGCGCCTTGATATGATCAGGACAGTGGCGCAGTAGCGCAATACCGGTAAGTTGGTTTTGCAGTTGCGCCAGCTGAGATGTCATCACTTGCTCAAGCCCCGCCAAATCTGCCCCGGGAAACAAGGTCGCGGCCTCAGTGGCCAGTGCCTGGTAGCGCGTTGATAACTGACTGAGCAGTGCAGCAAAGTCTGAGCCCAGATAGGCCAGATCTGTCAGCTCAACCAAGGTATTGGTTACTCCCTGCGGTGCCGACAACACCAGACAAATCGTATCATCGGCGGCTTGCTGCTGCACAACAGTGGCAACGCTGACAAACCGCTCGACCGATGCCAGCGACGAGCCGCCAAATTTTAGCACCCTCATGTATTACTCCTTGCGCATTAAGTATCTGTAATGTTCCGTTACCGTGACGCTTGCTTGTTGTTATGCCGGCCTTGTAATACCAAGCCAAAAAAAAAGACCCGTGACGTTTGAGGTCACGGGTCTTTTTTACAGACAACACACCGCCGACCTCCTACCCCGCAGGGTTGGTGGTAATAATAATGGTGGTGAGGACTGTCGTTGTTATTTTCATCGCCAACACTATGCACAGACTTATAGACGTCTGTCAATGGCTAAATTTTCTACGCGATCACTTTACCTTTTTAAGGTAAGCACTCTGACTGTCGCGCCAGGCAACAGCCTGATTGCGCCCGTGCCGTTTTGCACTGTACAACGCTTCATCCGCTTGTTGGATCAGCTGATCGCTGCCAAGACCGCTGGTGAAACAGGTGACACCTACGCTAATGGTGGCAGTAAGCTGTTGTTGCTCAAAGGTAATGTTATGCGCGGCTACCGCGCTGCAAAGCCGCTGAGCGACTTGCATAGCGCCGGTTAAATCGGTTTCGGGCAGAATAATACCAAACTCTTCCCCACCGTAACGTCCAAGGAGATCAGTATCACGCAACAAAGCCGCGACTAAGCGCGATACTTCGATTAACACTGCATCACCACCCAAATGGCCATAGTGATCGTTTAACTGCTTAAATTTGTCTAAATCAAATAACAGCAACGACAACGGATGCTGGTATCGCTCAGCCCGCTGAATTTCATAACCTAATTGTTGCTGCCAATAGCTGCGGTTAAACACCCCGGTCAGGCCGTCGGTACGGTTTGCCAGTTGTAAGCGCGTCACACTTTGCTGTAACTGCTGCTGGTAGACGTAAGCATCGGTGGCGTCTTCCACCAAAATACAGATGTAGCGCTCACCCGTATCAGGCGCAGTGAGCGGAAACATACTGCAATTTTGCGCCATATAAGCACTGTCGCTACTCAGCGGGCGCAAATGCGGCAATTTAAAAATGTATTGTCGCTGCTCCCAGCTACTAAACGCGGGGACTTGCAAACTTAATACACCTTGCAGTTTGCGTTGTAGCCAGGCTTGCGGCAAGTCGCTGAACACGTCGAACAGGCTTTTACCTTTAACATCGTCTTGCTGAAGGTCAGCTCGCCGGGCAATAAACTGATTGATAAACACCAGCTTTAGCTCAGCATCCAGTAGCACTACCCCTGAATTTAACTGCGACAGTAACGGTTGTAATAATCCCTCTAACGGCATTAAAAATCCGCCAGGATCTGATCCAACATCTGGCGCAAGCGCAGCACAGCTTCGCCGGGAATCAGTAAAATCATGTCACAGTGAAAGCTGTAGTCTGTCAGTTGATAGCGAATATCGACCTGCAGCGCCAGTTGCCATTGTTGAGCCGTCGCGGCCAGCTTATCAGCGAAATGCTCATCGCGGCTCGACAAAATGCGTGGAGCGGCATACGAGAAACTGTTATCCAGCTGCTCGGCCAGGCCATTTAAAAAGGTGGTAGTGAGCACCGAACTGATGTCAGTCAGCATTTCAGCTTCTGAGCTGTCATCGTCGCTGTAACCTAACAGTTTAGCCAGCACACCGACATTGGCTAACTGATACAGCATAATGGTTTCACCACGCAATCCTTGATCACCAAAAAAGCCCAGGCTTATCAGACTGACACTCTGCTGCTGATAACGGTTGGCAAAATGTTCAGGCAATTGCTGGGTATCCACCAGTTTTATCGCCGGCACTTGCAGGTGCACCATGGTCTCCAGATAACGCGCCAGTTTGTCACTGGCCTGGCCCATAGCAACATTCACCAGCTCCTGTAGGCAATCGCGCTGTTCTTCCGTGAAATGCAGTGTTGTCATATCAAACCATACTTGTGCAGCACCGCAGCCAGTTTGTCGGCATTGGCCGGTTTTTGAATAAAGGCCAGTGCCCCTAAATCCATTACCCGCTTTTGCATTTCCGGTTGGATATCAGCAGAAACCACGATCACGAGACAATCCAGTTGTTGCGCTTTGATGGCTTCAAGCACGCCGACACCATCAAGCTCGGGCATGGTCAAATCTAAAAACACCAGGCCAATCTCCTGCGATTGCAGCACGGCCAGTGCCTCTAAACCATTTGTTGCAGTGACGATACTGGCATCAAAATCTGCCGGCAACGCCTTCTTTAATTGGTTACGTGCCAACAAAGAGTCGTCACATATTAAAACCGTTAACGCCATGTACTACAGCCTGTGTTGTTGTTGTCGTTGGGGCCAAAGTTGGCTAAAAAATATATACAGACCGTCACTATAAAGCAATATCTGCGCTATAAATAGCTCAGAACCCCCAGAGCTATTTGCAAACTGCCGGTTATTGGTTATGGTAGTGCAATAACACTCATAATATTGTTGCCACACAAGGTTATTTCATGCAGCAGAAAAGCTTGTCCCGTAAGCTGTTAACCAAGGTTTTGTCAGTGTATTTCATTCTGACCTTTGTCGTGACGTTGGGCCAAATTGTTGCAGAATACTTTAATACCAAAAACCACATTAATGGTGAGCTGGAAACCCTGCAGCAAACGTTTTCTGGCAGCCTGACAAGGGCTATTTGGGAGCTTAATACCCAGCAAGCAATGATCATTGCCGATGGTCTGCTGGCGATACCGGCGATTGAAGGCATTATTGTGCGCGATGACAGTGGCGCTGTGATTACCCAGCTTGGTTTGTATATCAATATTCAGGAGCGCTTCAGCACGCAACTGGTGCGTGAAGGCGTGCGTTTAACGGAGCAGCAATCCGGTATTTTTGGTTACACCTTCCCGCTGATTTTTGAGTTTTCCGGCCGGGCCACCCAGGTGGGTGATGTTACCTTATTCTCCAGCCGCGCCGTGGTCATCGACCGGATAAAAGTGGGCATTTACTTTCTGGTGGGTAATGCCATGCTGAAAACCACCTTTTTGATCATCCTGTTTTTACTGGCGTTTCGTAAACAACTTACCGTACCTTTAACTGAGCTGACTCAACAGATTGAAGATTTAGAGCTGGACCAACTTGATGGCGCCAAAGTGGAAATACAGCATGGCGACAGCTCAGAGCTAAGCGTAATGGCTGACGCCTTTAACCGGCTGATTGGCCGGGTGCAGGACTATAAAACCCAACTGGAAACCACGCAAAAGCAACTGATGTTGTCGAATGAAAAGCTAGACCAGCAAAACCTTATGCTGGAACAGGAAGTGGCGCGTAAAACGTCCGGCCTCAGCCAGGCAATGATGGACTTACAGCAGCAAAAACAAGAGCTGGAAGTAAAACAACAAAGCTTACGCGAAGAAATTGAGCGCCGCCGTCATACCGAAGATGCCCTACGCACCAAACAAAGCGAACTGGAAAAAATTGTTGATGATTTAAAACAGGCGCAAGATCGCTTGGTGCAATCAGAGAAAATGGCTGCGTTGGGTGGTTTGGTGGCCGGTATTACCCACGAGGTGAATACACCGGTGGGCATAGGCGTTACGGCGACCAGTTTCCTGGCAGAAAAACTGCAAACGCTGGAACAAGCTTACAAAGACAAAACACTGACACCCAAAACACTGGAACATTTTATTGAAGAAGCGACACAGGGTACTGAGCTATTGCAATCTAACCTGGTACGGGCATCGGAACTGATTGCCAGCTTTAAGCAAATCGCGGTCGATCAAACCAGTGAAGCCGTGCGAACCATCAATTTGTCAGAATACCTGCACGAGGTGATCCGCTCGTTACAACCGAACTTTAAAAAGACACATCACCAGGTCGAGGTGAATTGCCCGGACAACATTATGCTCAGCTGCCCGGCTGGCGCCATCTCGCAGATCTTCACTAACCTGTTAATGAACTCACTGATCCACGGTTTTGAAGAGATGGACAACGGGCTTATCCGCATTACAGTGCTGGATGAAGATGAAAACGTCGACATCAAATATAGCGACAACGGTAAAGGCCTGTCACAGGAACAACTGGAAAAACTGTTTCATCCATTTTTTACCACCAAACGCGACCAGGGCGGCAGTGGTCTTGGCACTCACATTACCTATAACCTGGTAAGACAAACACTGGGCGGCAGCATTAGTGTTAGCAGTGAGCCGGGTAAAGGCCTGCACTACCATATTTGCTTTCCAAAAAAGCTCAAACCTACAGCCTGATCCACGCTATACTCCGCAACCGGATGTTTGAAGTAGAGTAGATTATGTGGTTTAAAAATGTTCGTGTGTATAAGCTCAGCGCGCCACTGAGCACCGACCCTTCAGTATGGGAACAGGCACTGGCTGAGTTTAAATTCAGCCCGTTAAGCGCACAGGAAGCGGTAAGAACCGGCTTTAGTTTCCCGTTACATGCCAGTGTGAAGCAGTACTGTCATGCCTGTCAGCATCTGCTGTTTTTTGCCGTTAAACGTCAGGAAAAAATCCTGCCTGCAGCGGTTATCAATGAAGAGATGCAGCCAAAACTGGAAGCGATGGAGCAGGAAAAAGGCCGGCCATTAAGCCGTAAAGAAAAACAAAGCCTGAAAGAAGAATTACAACTGAGCTTATTGCCACGCGCCTTTAGTCGTTCAACCTTGACCCAGGGTTACTATGATCCGGAACATCAATGGCTGGTCATTAATAGCGGCAGTGCCAGCAAAGCCGAAGATGTGTTGGCACTATTGCGCAAGGCGTTAGGCTCCTTACCGGCCCTGCCCTGGCTTGACAACACTAAACTGACCACCCACTTACAGTTATGGCTGCAAAATCAAGCACTGCCGCAAGGTTTTAGCCTGGGTGCAGATGCTGAGTTAAAAGCACCGGATGAAGAAGGCGCCAAGGTCAAATTTAGTAACCATTTACTCAGTGCCGACGAAGTACAAAGCCATTTGCAACATAAACTGGTAACCAGTATTGGCCTGGAACAGCCCGACCGTTTGTCACTGGCTGTCACCGACGAGGGCGCATTAAAGCGGCTTAAGTTCCACGAATTGCTAACCGGACAAAATGACGAGCTGGGTTGGGATGATTTGCTTGCCAGGCTGGATGCCGACTTACTGCTGATGGCCAGCACAGTAAACCAGGCACTAAGCGCCATACAGCAGCAGCTGAACAACACCGCGGAATAATGCAGTTTTAACGAAACACGCTTTGCACATCCTGATAAACCTGCCGGATATCAGGATGTTGCATAAACTGCGACTGCGGCACCAGGTTAATAGACACATAGTAGTCCAATAAACGCTGCTGCAGTGCTTTATCATCATAACCGTCACGGGCAATCACGGCCAGCCGAATAAAATCGGCATAACCCGGCCCAGGGTTATCCGGCTGCAATTTTTGCCAGCTCTGGCTTACCTGATAAAACTCCTGTGCAAAGCCCCAGGCATACATAATGCGAAGGCTAACGTCTTTGGCCAGGCTGTTGGCTAAATGCAATAAAAAACGTGGGTCGCCCAGCAACTCTGTTTCGCGCTCAGCTTCACTGATAATGGGCAAAGCACCGATATTATGTACCAGTGCCATCAGATTAAGCACATCTTTACTCAGACCGCTGCGTGGCTCCACCGTTTGATAAACACTGAGGCAGGCGGTGGCCACACAAGCCGTTTGCACACTCAGTTGCCACAGCTGGTCCAAGTGCTGTTGTACTTGTTTATGTTTAGAAAAAAACACCTGTTCCAGCGCCATAGCAATAGCAATATTACGAATTTGACTAAGACCAATGCGGGTAACCGCCTGGCTAAGCGACGTCACTTTAATCGAACGTCCCATGAAGGCACTGTTAGCCACTTTGATCATGCGCGCCGCTAACGCCGGATCCTGTGCTATCACATCAGCCATGTCGGCCAGGCTAATATCAGGCTCAGAAGAGCGCTCACGCACTTTTAACGCGACATCAGGCAAGGTGGGTAACAGCAACTGATCATGTTGAATTTTATACTGTAAAAGCTGTAACAAACGTTGCTGTACTGACATAAAGCTCCCTGCCCGGCGTTAGTTATTCGTGATCTTTAACGATATGCTGCTGCATCTGCTGGAGTAAAGTGGCACAAGTGTCACTGAGTTGCTGCCGGGCACTGACTTCCAACTGGCCGGCCAGCTCTGTTAATAACGGATACCCCATGCTGCCAGCACTGCCTTTTAAACTGTGGGCAGCATAGGCCAGGCTATGCCAGTCTGTGTTGGCAAAAGCCTGGTGCAGCTCTTTTAGCAACGCCGGCAATTGCGCAGTAAACTGTTGCTTTAGCGCCTGCATTTGCGGATCATGCGCCAATTGCTGCGTAAGCTTGTCCACATCAGTCGTTGTCGATTTGCCGTATTTGCTCAGTATAGCCACTAACTGGGCGTGCATCACAGGTTTTGCCAGCAAGCCCTGACAGCCCGCCTGACGATAGCGCTCAGAATCTTCTGACATCACGTTAGCCGTAACAGCAATAACCGGTGTTTCGATACCGGCATGGCGGATCAGTCTGGTTGCTTCTTCACCGCCCATTAACGGCATTTGCATGTCCATAAAGATCAGGTCAAAATCCTCTACCAACGCACGCTCAACCGCTTTATGACCGTTATCTACCATTACGCAGCTGGCGTTAGCTTTTTCCAGCATCAGTTGCAGCAATAACTGGTTATCCGGGTTGTCTTCTGCCACCAGTATGTGTAGTGGCGCTTGCTCTGTCGTAACCGTAGGTGTCGCAGGCAACAAGGGAATGTTAGCTAAATCATCGACTAATTCCGGATGCTGGCGCGAACAGTCAAACTGCAGTTCAAAACAGCTGCCGATACCTTTAACACTCTCTACCTGAATATCGCCATCCATTTGTTGCATCAGCTTTTTCGAGATACAAAGCCCAAGCCCCGTACCACCAAAATGGCGAGTGACAGTGGCATCCGCCTGGACAAAGGGCTGAAAGATACGGCTTAGTTCATCAGGTGTCATGCCAATACCGCTATCTTTTACTTTGATGCTGAGCTGTTGTGTCAGGACATCAAAGCTAACACTGAGCACTATTTTACCTTTTTGGGTAAACTTTACCGAGTTACTGGTCAGGTTTAACAGCACCTGGCGAAAACGCAGCGCATCGTTATACAGCTGACGTGGCAGGGGAAAATTCAGCTGCAGTAAACACTGCAAGCCTTTGGCCTCGGCCTGACTGCGGGTTAACAGGAACACATCTTCAATGACGCTAAGCACATCAAATGCTTCACGTTCCAGCTCAAGTTTTTCTGCCTCAATTTTCGACAAATCAAGAATATCGTTAATCAATCCGAGCAAATGATCGCCGCTTTTTAACACCCGCTGCAGGTAGCTATGCAGCTTTTCGTGATCCGGCTCATTTAACGCCTGCTCGGAGAAACCAATAATGGCCGTCAGCGGCGTACGGATCTCGTGACTCATATTGGCTAAAAACACGCTTTTTAGCCGGTTGGCTTGCTCGGCCGCTTCGCGTGCCAGAATAAGCTCCTGGTTCGCGGCGGCTAAGTCGTCGTTGGCACGGGCCAAATCTTGGGTGCGACGCAGTACTTTGTCTTCCAGTTGCTGCTTATAGGCGCGTTCGCGCTCTCGGTAGACCCTGAGCTGGCGTACCATCACATTAAAAGCAGCAAACATGTCCCCCAGTTCATCCTGCTTGGTGACTTCCAGCAAGGTCGATAAGTCACCGCGCCCGACCGCTGTCTTCGCCGCGGTAAGTTGTTTTATCGGTGCAAAAATATTGCGGATCAACAGCCAATAAACTAACAGGGGTAACGTAGCGCACATTAATAACGTCAGCAGCAAGATCACCAAGGATAAGGTGCGCTGTTGTTGCAACAGTTCTTGCTCATCAATGCCATACAGTAGCTGATACGCACCGGGTAAACTTTTACCTAACAATAAGCGGTTTTGGCCCAGTAAAATAACATCGCTAAAGCCTGTAGCATCAATACTTTGCTGGATAGCACGAAAATTGGTCGGCGCAAAGGCGCTGCCAATTAACGCCGGATTGTCAGCATAAGTAATGGCAGCCGCTTTGCTGATTAATAACGTTACGCTATTGGGGGTATGCCGGTAGCTGACAACATCAGCTAGCGGTTTGGGGCTAACCACTACAACCAGGTACCCCCACAAACGACGTGATTCATTAACACTGCCGGCATAGAGTTTGTGGGCAAAAAACAGTTGGTGACTTTTGCTGTCAGTGTCTTGCGCCAGGAAGTAGCTAGCCTCGTCTACCTGAGCTTGCAGCTGAGAAAAATATTCATTGCGAAATCGGTTTGGAATGCTGGAGTAGTCTGACCGGTGTGGTACTTGTAACTGATAATCACCATTTAGGTTCAATAATTTGACTGACAGCACGTTTCTATCAGCGCTGGCAAACTGGCGGAATTGTTGTTGCAAGGCGCTAAGCTGACTGTCGTCCGCTTGCTGCACATACTGTGCTAACAGCGGGTTCTGCGCCAGTAGGGCTAACCGGGCCTGTTGCAACTGTAAAAAACTGGTCAGCTGCAATTGCTGCTGGCTTAGGGCTTTTTCTGCACCATAATACGCCTGCTGTTGCCAATATTGCTTACTGAACTGATAAGCAATATAACCAAAGGCCATTACCGGCAACACCAGTAATGGCAACATATAAGCAACAAGCGTTTCGCGTAGCCTCATCCGTGTCCTGCGCAGCATGGGGCCTAATTAAGCCCTGCCTCTATAATACCTACAGCATAACCAGCGCAGTACATGTCGACAAGTGCTAGTTTACATCAGCCTGATAAAGTGTCTTAATCCAGCGCTCTTCAGTAATAAAATTCCAGTGCCAGCTTTTCCACTGCTCACCCAGACCTTTTTCTACCGCCTGCTGCTCAGTCATGCCTGCAGCTTTATAGCCCTGCACTATGGCCAGGGTGGCCTGCATCATGTCCAGCGAACGCTGCACACCGGCTTTGTCAGTCAGCTGGCCGTGGCCTGGGATAACACGGGTTTGTTCATTAAGCATACCAATCAGCTGACGGGTGTTGTCGATATACCCTTTTACCGAACCACCATTGTTGGTATCGACAAACGGAAAGCGACCTTCAAATAACAAGTCGCCAAAATGCACCACGTTGGCCTCTTCAAACCATACCACTATATCGCCATCGGTATGGCTGGGTGGCAGGTAATCCAGCCGGATGGTCTGACCGCCCAGGCTCAGCTTAAGCTGCTCTTTAAAGGTGATGGTGGGCAGGCCATTACGCGGAAACTTGTTATCCTGCGCCAGGCGGCTTAACACATTGTGATGGGCAATAATATCGACGCCGGCTGCCAGCTGGCTGTTACCGCCAACATGATCACCGTGCAGGTGTGTGTTGACCAGCGTAGTAACGCCAGAACTTGCACCCAGCTCAGTAAGCTTGGCTTTAATTTTATCTGCCAGTTCAGCATACTGGCTGTCGACCAACAGCACCTTTTCACCGGCAATCACGGTAGCCATATTGCCGCCAGCACCGGTCAGCATGTACAGGTTTTCCGTCAATTTGGTGTCTTGCACCTGTACGTCTTTAAAGCGATCGGCGTGCAGCGGTGCCACAGCCAATAGTAACGCCAGCGTAGTAAACAGTTGTAATTTCATTAGGCTTATCCCCAAATAAATTTGGCCAGAAACACCAGAGTCAGCAGCCAAACGCTGAACGTGGTGCGGTGTAGGTTACCGGTGACTAAACATAGCACAGCGTAACTGATAAACCCCATGCCTATACCATCAGAGATGGAAAAGGTCAGTGGCATCATCACCAACACAACGCTGACCGGCACCGCCTGGATCACTTCGTCCCACTCGACATGCTGTAAACTACCCAGCATCAGGGTCGCCACATACAATAGCGCGCCGGCGGTGGCATAAGTTGGCACCATAGCGGCCAGCGGCGAAAACCAAAGTGCTGCCAGAAATAACAAACCGGTAACCACCGCCATTAAGCCAGTACGGCCACCGGCTGCAACACCACTGGTACTCTCAACATAGCTGGTGGTGGTGGATGTGCCTAACATGGCTCCGGCGATAGTGGCGCTGCTATCGGCAATCAGGGCTTTGTTTAAATCAGGCACTTTGCCATCTTGTTGCATTAAGCCAGCTTTATGACTTACCGCCACCAGCGTGCCCGACGTATCGAACAGATCAAGAAACAGCAAACTTAAGATCACCGGCAACATGCTAAGCTGCAGCGCAGCGGCAAAATCCAGCTGCATGAAGGTAGGGGCCAAGGACGGCGGTGTGGCGATAATGCCATTAAAATTGGTATCACCCAGATACCAGGCACCTAGGGTAACCAACACGATACTTA
The DNA here is from genome assembly GCA_033838465.1 of Chromatiaceae bacterium. GTDB lineage: Bacteria > Pseudomonadota > Gammaproteobacteria > Enterobacterales > Alteromonadaceae > Alishewanella. Next base: position 168,688 of record JAJLKZ010000014.1, on the reverse strand, counting down.
TCAACACTGCAGCATGCCAACCACGATGGGCCAGTGCAAAAATAACGAAAAAGCCACAAAGTGCCAGCACCACTTGCGGGTTGTGCAAATCGCCCAAGGTCACCAGGGTGGCTGGGCTGGCGACAATAATATTGGCGGTTTTAAGCGCTATCAGCGCCAGAAACATACCAATACCGGCGGCAATACCCATTTTCAGCGGCAATGGGATGCTGTTAATAATCCACTCGCGTATTTTAAAAATGCTCAGCAATAAAAACAGACAGCCAGAAAAAAACACACAGGCCAGTGCGGTTTGCCAGTTATGCCCCTGCTCCAGTACAATCACATAAGTAAAAAATGCGTTTAGTCCCATACCTGGTGCCAATGCTACCGGTAAGTTAGCAAGCAGCCCCATTAACAAACAGCCGAGTGCTGCCGCTAAGCAGGTGGCGACAAACACCGCGCCCTGATCCATACCAGCTTGTGCCAGCATAGCGGGGTTAACAAACAGCACATACGACATCGCCATAAAGGTCGTCAGCCCGGCCATCATTTCGCGTTTGACCGAACTGCCGCGAGCACTCAGTAAAAACCATTTATCCAGCAACGCCTGTCTCCTGAAAAGTTAAAAGCTGGCAAGACGCCAGCTTTGGATAAAGAAAGTAACCCGGTGAGCTTAAATAATTTTGTTCTGTTGCCAAAATTTTTCTTTCTCAAGACGCTTTTGCCGCTTTTCGCACGGCTTATCACAGTCACAGGCTTTCTCAATGCCCATCTCGCCCAAGCCGCCGCAACTACCTGCAATGGTTTTACGTTGCACCAGATACCCTATTGCCATAGCAACCACGACCAGTAAAAACAAACCAAAGGTTAGTAAGAAAATACTCATAACAACTCCGTTATTCGGCCAGATAAGGCAGCATGGCTGACGAGGTTAACTCGTTAAAACCTTCATCAGTTTTTGTCACGATTAACACCGCCAGTTGATGCTGCTCAGCAAAAGCCAGTGCTTCCTGCGCTGTCATGACATTTAATGCGGTAGCGTAACCATCCGCTGTCATACAGGACGGGTGTAATACAGTGACTGATACGGTTCGGTTAGTAATCGGCTTGCCGGTACGTGGGTCGAGTAAATGTGAGTAACGCACACCCTCTTCTTCAAAATAGTTGCGATAATCACCCGACGTTGCCACACCCATGTCGCCCGGTAGCAGTATACGCTGCACAGCACGCTCAGCGCTTACCGGCTTTTCGATGGCAATCTTCCAAGGTTGCTGCCCGGCTTTCGTGCCTTTTAAGCGCATTTCACCGCCAATTTCCACCAGATAATCAGTAATGCCCTGCTGCTCCAGTACTTCAGCGACCTGATCGACACCATAACCCTTAGCGATCGGTGATAAATCGACTGCCAATTGGGCAATGTCTTTGCTTAAACCGGCCTCGGTCAGGTGTAACTTGTCATAGCCGACCCAGGTACGGGTTTGTGCAATTACAGCGTCATCAGGCGCATGCTCAATACGGCCACGTGCACCAAAACCCCACAGTTCAACCAAAGGGCCGACCGTAACATCCAGCACCCCGCCGGTTTGCTCTGCGATACGCAAGGCTTCGGCAATCACAGTACGGGTTTGCGCCGAAATGGCGAACGCGCTGCTGTCCGTATGACGGTTAAAGCGCATCAATTCAGACTCTGGCCGGTAGGTCGACATTAAGTCATTAACCCGTTCCAGCTCTGTATCAATTTGCTGTTTAAGCGCAGTTAGATCTGGTGTGGTGTCGCTGTAAAACTTCACCACATAGTAAGTTCCCATGGTGCTGCCATCCAGCTGATATTGCTGGTTAACCGGTTTCGCCGGGGAACAGGAAACTAAAACGGCCAGCACTATAGTGGCCAGCCAGATTTTCAGGAAAGAAACAACGTGCATAGCGGTTCCTGATAGCAGCAGGGGCGCCTGTTAGGAGCCCCTGCGGTGTTTTACTGTGTTAGCCGCCGAAGTCGTCTAACAGGATGTTGTCATCTTCTACGCCTAAGTCTTTAAGCATATTGATAACAGCTTTGTTCATCATCGGTGGACCGCACATATAAAACTCGCAGTCTTCCGGTGCTTTGTGGTTTTTCAGGTAGTTTTCATAAATAACGTTATGAATAAAACCGGTGTAACCTGTCCAGTTGTCCTCAGGCTGAGGGTCTGACAATGCTACATGCCACTCAAAATTTTCATTCTCTGCTGCCAGCATGTCGAAATCTTCAACATAGAACATTTCGCGCTTAGAGCGGGCACCGTACCAAAAGGTAATTTTACGCTTTGATTTTAACCGGCGCAGCTGGTCGAAAATGTGCGAGCGCATGGGCGCCATACCCGCACCACCACCGATAAATACCATCTCTGCATCAGTGTCTTTGGCGAAGAACTCACCAAACGGGCCCGAGATAGTTACTTTGTCGCCTTCTTTCAGGCTCCAGATAAAGGACGACATTTTACCGCAAGGCAGGCTCAGGTTATTTGGCGGCGGCGTAGCAATACGCACGTTCAGCATAATAATGCCTTCTTCTTCCGGATAGTTTGCCATTGAGTAAGCGCGGATGGTCTCCTCGTCTACTTTTGATTCCAGACTAAAAAAGTTAAAGCGCTCCCAGTCACCACGGAATTGCTCAGGAATATCAAAGTCCTTGTACTTCACATGGTGCGCCGGTGCTTCAATCTGAATGTAACCACCCGCACGGAACGGTACTGACTCGCCATCAGGGATCTGCAGCTTCAACTCTTTAATAAAGGTCGCTTTGTTATCATTAGAGATAACAGTACATTCCCACTTCTTAATGCCGAAGATTTCTTCTTCAACTTCAATTTCCATATCAGATTTTACATTAACCTGACAGGATAAGCGGCAACCCTCACGGGCTTCGCCTTTGGTAATGTGACCCAATTCAGTCGGCAGAATTTCACCGCCACCTGAGTGCACATGCACACGACACTGACCGCAAGAACCACCACCACCACAGGCTGATGATAAGAAAATACCGTTGTCTGCTAAGGCGCCCAGCAATTTACCGCCGGCTTTGGTTTTAATAGCTTTGCTCGGATCGCCGTTAATGCTGATCGTAATGTCGCCTGATGCTACCAACTTAGATTTGGCCACCAAAATGATGACGACCAAGGCTAAAACCACCAAAGTGAACATGGCAACGCCAAGAATAATGTCTAAATTTTCCATCTTGTGTTCCCTTCCCCCTTACAGTGATACGCCAGAGAATGACATAAAGCCAAAGCCCATCAAACCCACCATTAAAAAGGTAATACCCAGACCACGTAAACCGTGTGGAATATCTGCATATTTTAACTTCTCACGAATACCTGCTAAAAGTGTGATCGCAAGCATCCAGCCGATACCACTGCCAAGGCCAAACACCACACTCTCGCCAAAGTTGTAATCCCGCTCCACCATAAAGGCTACGGCACCGAAGATGGCGCAGTTAACCGTAATTAACGGCAGGAAGATACCTAAAGCGTTGTACAGCGCCGGGAAAAACTTATCTAACGTCATTTCCAGGATTTGTACCAAGGCTGCAATAACACCGATATAGGTTAAGAAACCAAGGAAACTTAAATCGGCTTCAGGAAAACCAGCCCAAGCCAGTGCACCCGGTGCCAACAAGTTCTGAAAGACCAGATTATTTACCGGTACAGAAATGCCAAGCACTACAGTAACTGCAACACCAAGTCCAAAAGCAGTGGTGATCTTTTTCGATACAGCAATAAAAGTACACATACCGAGGAAAAATGACAGCGCCAGGTTTTCGATAAATACGGCGCGAACAAACAAGCTTAAATAATGTTCCATCTATAGCTCCTTATGCCTTCTCGACTTGTTCAGTACGGAAGGTGCGCAGTACCCAGATAAAGCCGGCGATAATGATGAAAGCACTCGGCGGCATTAACAATAGGCCCATTGGCTGATACCAACCACCGTCTTTTACCAGAGGCAGTATTTCTATGCCAAACACGGTACCAGAACCGCCTAGTTCACGGATAAAGGCAACGATCATTAATACAACGCTATAGCCCAAACCATTACCAATACCGTCCAGGAAGCTGATACCAGGCTTGCTCTTCATAGCAAAGGCTTCAGCACGGCCCATAACGATACAGTTGGTAATAATCAGACCCACGAACACTGACAGCTCTTTGGCGACATCATAGGCAAAGGCTTTTAACAGCTGGTCTACCACGATTACCAAGGACGCAATAATGGTCATTTGCACGATAATCCGTACACTGGATGGAATATGATTACGGATTAACGAAATAAAGAAGTTTGAAAACGCGGTTACCAGGGTAAGTGCAATACACATTACCAGCGCTTTATCCATCTTAGTGGTTACCGCCAGCGCAGAACAAATACCCAGCACCTGTAATGCGATAGGGTTGTTGGCAAAAACCGGCCCAAACAGTACGGTTTTAATTTCTTTTGCATTAGCCATTGTTTAATGCTCCGTCACGAACTTTAGCCAGGAAAGGGGCAAACCCTTTAGAACCCGCCCAGAAATCAAAAGTGTACTGCACACCGTTACTGGTCAGAGTAGCGCCTGATAATCCATCAACCTCATAATTTGACTCAGGGCTGGCATTACCAGGCTTGACCACTTTGATAGCTGGTTCGCCTGAGGCGTCTAACAGTTTTTTACCTTCAAACTGCTTCACCCAGTTAGGGTTTTGCACTTCACCACCTAAGCCAGCTGTTTCGCCCTGCTCATAGTAGTTCAGGCCCTGAATAGTTGTACCATCCGGCCCTAACGCTAAGAAGGCGTGCATGGTAGACCATAAACCGTAACCATGGATTGGCAGCACGATTGACGTCAGTTCACCTGACTCAACACCATTAGCATAGGCCAGATACACTGGTGCTACATTGGCGCGACTCTTGATTGAGGCTAAATCCTCTTCGCCGCTTAAACGGACACTTTCTTTGGGATCTTTCATAAACTTGCGATAATCGTAATTTGCCGGTTTTTCAACGAACTCACCGCTGTCCAAATCGACAAAACGCTCAACAATGTGCTCACTGTACAGCTGCGCAATATTGCCACCGCTCAATAAGCCAGTGACGGCTAACACGTTCTTCTGCGAGTCGAGCAGCTTATTGGCCGTTTGCTGCGGCCGTAACTGTACGGCAGCAGTTGATACGATAACCGCACACACTAAACATAAAGAGATGACTACAATCAGCGTCTTGCTGATGCTATCGTTATTACTAGACATTACGTGCCAGCCTCCGCTTAATATTGGCCTGAGCCACGAAGAAATCGAACAATGGCGCAAACAGGTTAGCGAACAGTATTGCTAACATCATACCTTCAGGGTATGCCGGGTTAGCCACACGGATCATCACCACCATAAAGCCAATTAGAATACCGTAAGCCCACTTACCCTGATTGGTAAAAGACGCTGATACCGGATCGGTTGCCATAAAAAACATACCGATTGCAAAACCACCCAATACCAGATGCCAGTGCCACGGCATAGCGAACATCGCATTAGATTCAGAGCCAATACCGTTGAACAGATAGGCAGTGAGAACCATACCCACCATTACACCGGCAACGATACGCCAAGAGGCAATGCGGAAGTAAATCAGCGCCAGACCACCAATTAATAGTGCAAGCACAGAGGTTTCACCGACTGAGCCAGGAATAAAACCGTAGAAGGCATCCCACCACAGATCCATGTTGGCACTGTAGTCCAGATCGCCAGAGGCGGCTTTACTTAACCAAGTCGCACCTGAGTAACCGTCAGCTACAGTCCACACTGAATCACCAGAAATTTGCGCCGGGTAAGCGAAGAACAGGAAAGCGCGGCCAGCTAGTGCTGGGTTTAAGAAGTTACGGCCAGTACCGCCAAACACTTCCTTCGCCACAACCACACCGAAAGTGATGCCCAACGCTACCTGCCACAACGGAATAGTGGCTGGCAAAATTAAGGCGAACAAAATAGAACTAACAAAGAAGCCTTCGTTAACTTCATGCTTACGCACAGAAGCGAACAATACTTCCCAGAAGCCACCGACCACAAAGGTCACCGCATAAATAGGCAGGAACCAGACGGCGCCGTACCACATTTTGCTACCCCAACCGGAGTCAGCGGTTAACTCACCGCCCAACGCATGATATATGGCAACCTGCCAGGTATCCGGCGTACCAAAACCAGCCTGCAATGCGATAACCGCCTGATGACCGATGTTGTACATACCGAAAAACAATGCCGGGAATAACGCCAGCCACACGAAGATCATGATACGTTTTAAATCGATACTGTCGCGAACGTGGGTACCGTTTTTCGTCACCAGACCCGGGGTGTAAAGTACAGTGGCAATAGCTTCATACAGCGCATACCACTTCTCATATTTACCGCCTTTCTCGAATGACGGCTCAATGCGCTCTAAAAAATGCTTTAAACTCATGATTAGCCTTCCTTCTGAATGGTCGTCAGGCAGTTGCGCAAAATCGTGCCATAGTCGTACTTACCCGGACAGACAAAGGTACATAGCGCCAGATCTTCTTCATCCAGCTCCAGCACACCCAGCGAAACCGCACTGTCAGTGTCTCCGGATACCATGTCGCGCAGTAATAGAGTTGGCAGGATATCCAGTGGCATTACGCGCTCATAGTTACCAATAGGTACCATGGCACGGGCAGAGCCGTTGGTGGTTGTGGTCATGTTAAATAAGCGTTTCGGGCTTAAATGTGACAAGTAAGCGCGGGTTACCGAGAACTTCTTGGCACCTGGAGCAATCCAGCCCATAAACTCTTTCTCTGTCCCTTCTGCCAATACAGACACCTGATTGTGGTAACGGCCAATGTAACCGTGTACACCATGCGCCGTAGCACCCGCAAGCACAGAGCCTGAAATAATACGGTTGTTGCCATCTTGCAGTTCACCTGCGGTGAGCTCCTGCGTAGAAGCGCCCAGTACTGTTTTAACCAAACGTGGGTTTTTCACTGCAGGGCCGGCTAAAGCGATAACGCGCTCGCTGTGAAGCTCGCCGGTAGTAAACAACTTACCAATGGCAATCACGTCCTGGTAGCCAATGTGCCATACCACTTTTTTCGCACTGACAGGCTCAAGCATATGGATATGCGTGCCTACCAGGCCGGCTGGGTGCGGGCCATCAAACTCAGCAACTTGTGCCTGGGCCACTGTCGGAATGGCAACGCCGGCTTTTTTACTCAGGTATAACTTACCGTCGGTTAAGCCTGCCAGTACTGTTAAGCCCTGTGTAAAGGCTTCGCTGTCAGCCGCAATCACCACTGCCGGGTCAGCCGCCAGCGGATTAGTGTCCATGGCGTTAACGAAAATGGCACGAGGCGTGCTGTCAATAGCGGGCGTCTGGCTAAATGGTCGGGTACGCAGTGCGACCCACAGACCTGAGTCGACCAGATTTTGTACCCGCTGCTCGCGGCTTAAACCGGCTAACTGATCAGCAGAGTACTTAGCAAACTGCACTGCATCCGTGCCAGCTGCTTTAATCACCACTGATTGCAGCACCCGCTTAGCACCGCGGTTAATTTCAGTAACAGTTCCCGCCAGTGGCGCAGTAAATTTAACGCCCGGATTTTTCTTATCTTCGAAAAGTACCTGGCCTTTTTTTACCGTATCACCAACTTCAACCGCCATTGTCGGGCGCATACCATGAAACTCTTCGCCTAAAACGGCGACAGTTGTAATGGCATTGCCCGCACTGATCTCTTGTTTAGGACTGCCCGCGAGGGGAATGTCCAAGCCTTTTTTGAGTTTTATCATACGTACTTGCACTACTATTTTGGGAAGAAACAGGGCCTAGTTTTTCAGCTGCTTAGTGCGCAGCGCATCCGGTATTATTTTATCAGCCGCAACAGCGGGTTATTTTTACACCAGATACACGTATTAAAGTCGCGGATTCTAGCATTAAACCCGCTGGCTATCTATGCTGTTCGCTAAATTTTCCAACAATCTACCCCGTGATAACCGCCATCGAGCGTGATTAAAAAACGGCGCGACTGTAACGAACATTTAGCACAAAGTGTAGTCAACTTTAGTCCATTTTCAGCTAAACAAAAGCCGCCAACTGGCGGCTTACATTTTTATTGTGCGATATGACGCAGTGGCACCATTGGCGACACGTCTGCATCATAATCAACGTGGCTGTAACCAAAGCCAAATAATCTTAAAAATTCATTATGATAGCCTTTATAATCCGTCAGGCTGTCAATAGTGTCCGTTGTCACCTGACCCCATAATTCTTTCACCGCCTGCTGAATATGCTCGCTTAACTCTTTACCATCCTGGCGTAAACGGCCAGCCTCATCCATCACCGGATGGGCGCTATACAGGCCCTGACGGAACAAGCCGTTGATCTGCTCGATACAGCCCTCATGACTGCCTTCTTCTTTCATCACGCGATACAGCAGCGATATGTAAAGCGGCATAATAGGAATGGCAGAGCTCGCCTGGGTAACCAGCGCTTTAAGCGATGCGACATAAGCTTTACCTTTTTTATCGGCTAACTTAGCGGTGATCGCCGCAGCCGCGCGGTCTAAATCTTCTTTTGCCCGACCGATAGTGGCTTTACCGTATATTGGCCAGGTTAACTCTTTACCAATATAGGTATAGGCGACGGTCTGACAATTATCCGCCAATACACCAGCGGCGTTTAACTGATCCAGCCAGCGTTCCCAGTCTTCACCGCCCATGACTTTTACCGTGTGGTAGATTTCTTCATCGTTGGCAGGCTCTACTGATACTTCTTCAATTTCGCGCTTGCTGGTGTTTAGGGTACGGGCGGTGTATGCCTGGCCAATAGGTTTTAGCACCGAGCTGAACACCTCACCGGTAACCGGATCTTTACGCCGTGGCGCTGCCAGGCTGTAAACCACTAGGTCAATTTTACCCATTTCGCTACGGATAATATCGATGGCCTGAGCTTTTAGCTCGTCGGTAAAGGCATCACCGTTGATGTGCTTATTCCACAGACCCGCGGCATCTGCAGCCTGCTCGAAGGCTGCCGTGTTGTACCAACCGGCTGAGGCGGTTTTGCTCTCGCTGGGCTCTTTTTCAAAGAAGATACCTAAGGTTTTTGCGCCCGAGCCAAACGCTGCGGTAATACGCGACGCCAGGCCATAACCGGTAGAAGCACCGATAACTAACACGTTTTTTGGCCCATTAGCCACCGGACCTAACTGTTTTACATATTCGATTTGTTCTTTTACATGCTCGGCACAGCCGACAGGGTGGGCGTTAGTACAAATAAAACCACGAATTTTCGGTTGGATAACCATGACAGCTCCTGCTGTTATCTGAACAAAATTGGCGATAGTGTAAAACTTTACCGCAGAAAACAGGTCTGATCAGCGGTTTTATCAGAGAATAAGCCTTTATTGTGCGGCATTAGGGGAAAAAGAGTGCAAAAAAAAGCGTCACACTGACGCCTTTTCTGCCTTATCGAGTTTGCTGCCGCCATAGCAGCGCGGCGAAACCGGCGGCTTCTCGGCATAGTACTCATACCATTCTGATGGCGTGTAGGTGTGCAGGGCTAAGGCATGAATTTTCTCTGCCAGCTCAACAGCCACTACCGCATTCACGGCGCGATGACGCTGCAGCAGGCGCATACCGTCAAATTCTTTGGTAACAATGACGACTTTAAAGTGAGACTCTGAGCCCGGTGCCACATTGTGCAGATGGCTCTCGTTTACCACCTCCAGGAACACAGGATCAAATGCACTAAGTAACTTCTGTTCAATAGCGGTATGAATCAACATAGTCCTAATCCTTTTTTTATCCCTGTTTCTAACTCTAGATGGGCCGGTTAAAGTTGCCAGCCCGTTTTGCTGTCAAGCAAAATAAACTCGGCTAAAGAGCTGGCGCTGCTGTAAAAAATAAATTTGTCTAAGACGGCTTTGCTATATAACGAAAGGTCAGATTAAGCCGCGTATCTTGCACTTTAGTTTGTTTCGGTAAACGGTGTAGCCAATGCTGCTGGCAACCGCTGTCCATTACCAACAAACTGCCGCTGCCGAGCGCCAATTGCAGCTGCCAGTCTTGCCGCCGATGTTTAAGGTCAAAGCGACGGCTGGCGCCCAGGCTCAGTGAAGCGATAACCGGATCATGCCCAAGTTCCGGTTCATTGTCAGCATGCCAGCCCATATGTTGCTGCCCGTCTGCGTATAAATTCAGCAACACACAGTTAAATGGTTGGCGTAAAAACCGGCTAAGCGCTGTCGCCAGACTTTTCAGCTGTGGCTGCCATGGCTGTGGCTCAAAGCGGGTACCCGAGTAGGTGTAGGCACAGTGCGCATCGCCCATCCATACCTGTCGCCTGGGGATCAGCACTGGTTTACCAAACATCATAATACTGTCCTGCTGCCAAGGAAATTGCTGCTGTAACTGGTCGAGTAACTGCTGCGCTTCAGCCCCGTCTAGCCAGTTTGGCCAGAAACGGATACGCGCATCCGGCAGGTTAAACTGCTGTGGCGGGCTTTGTTGGTTGTCGCTATCGGTCTGGCGTGTCAAAATGCACATCTTCTTGCTTTGGCCTTGTTCTAATGAATACAACTTTTACCTGCGCCAGCGGCACCTGGCAATTACAACGCTGGCCGCTTAACCAGCCCAACGGCAGTTTACAAGCCTGGGATGCCGCCGACGAGCTGCTAATTGCACATACGCTGGAGGCAGCAACACAGTTTAGTGATCGCAACAAGCGCAAACCCATGTTACTGCTGATAAACGACAGCTTTGGTGCCTTGTCGTGTGCTTTGTCAGATTATCCGCAGGTGCAGGTAAACGACTCCTGGCTGGCCGAGCTGGCAAGCCGGCATAACCGGGCGCAAAATCAGCTGGATAACAGCCATTTTCGCCAACAATCCAGCCTGGCGGCCTATCCGGATAAACCCGATATTGTGCTGTTAAAGCTGCCCAACAACCACAGTTACCTGCAGTATATTTTGCAGCAATTGGCAAAGGTGGTCAGCAGCCAAACGCTGATCCTGGCCAGCGCCAAGGCTAAAGACATCAGCCGTAACGCACTGGCCCGCTTTAACCACACGCTGGGGCCGGCGTCAGCGTCACTAACAGTAAAAAAGTGTCGCTTAATTCAGTGTCAGTTTGACCCGGCCTTAACGCGTCAGTTAGAAAACTTTCCACTACAATGGCCGCTGGAACAGAGCCAGTTTACGCTAATTAACCACGCCAATGTGTTTAGCCGGGAAAAGCTCGACCAGGGTGCCCGCTTTTTCTTGCAACATTTACCCAGGCTACAGGATGGCCAGACTGTCATCGATCTCGGCTGCGGAAACGGTGTCTTGTCTCTTGCCCTGTTAAGCCAGGCAAAAGAAAACCAGGCAAAAACTGTGTCGCTATGGTGCTATGATGAGTCTTATATGGCCGTTGAGTCGGCCAAATTGAGCATACAGCACAACCTGCCACAGCAGCTGAGCCAATGCCATTTTGTGGTGGATGATTGTTTAACCCGCCACTCAGATAACAGCTGTGACTGGGTATTATGTAACCCGCCGTTTCATCAGCAGCAGGCCATTACCAGCCATATTGCCAGCCAGATGTTTATAGACGCCAAACGGGTATTAAAGCCCGGCGGCCGCTTGCGTATTGTCGCTAACCGGCATCTGGCCTATCAGGACAGCCTGAGACGTTTGTTTGGCAACTGTCGCCAACTGGCAGCTGATCCGAAATTTGTTATTCTAGAAACGATAAAAAGGAGTTAACCATGCGCGCTTTACTTATTGCTGTATTGCTGTTGACCGGCTGTAGCAGCCCTACCCCAGGCTTTATCCTGGCGCCTCAGGTGTTTTGGCCACAGTCAAACCAGCTGCAACAAAGTAGTTTTGCTTTTAACGTGTCGGACGAGCGCCCGTTAGGCTATACGCTGCGCTTACGTAACGCAGATAAAGTAGAGCAAATTAAAACCAGTAACGATGTACGCGCCCAGCTGGAGCAAACGCTGAGCGCCGCGCTAACGGAACAAGGCGCACGTCTGAACCCAAACAGCAGCACCCAAATGACAGTGCGTATTGCCCAGCTGCAGGCGCTGGTTGAGCAGCGCACCCTGGAACATGCGGTAACCAATCAGGTGGCATTAACCGTGTTTATTCAAAGCAATCAGGGCACTTTTAGCAAAACTTACTCGGGTGACAGCAGCTTTACTGCTCCGTTTAAAATGGATATCGCCGCCGTTGAGCGCGAACTGCGGGTGTTAACCGAACAGGTGCTGGCCCAGCTACTGCAAGATACCAGCTGGCACGCAGCAGTTAGGGGGTAATATGCGTTTTGCTATTACGCTGTTGTTGGCGCTGGCTGCTTGTTGCAGCCAGGCTGGTCAGTTTGTGCAGCCAAACAATTTATTTCCCAAAGTAAAACTGATGACATCGCAGGGCGATATCGTTATTGAACTAGACCGTAGCCGTGCGCCTATTAGCGTGAATAATTTCTTAAGCTATGTGAAGAATAAACGGTATGACAACACGCTGTTTCACCGGCTGGAACCGGAGTTTGTGTTGCAGGGCGGTGGCTATGATGCCAACTACAAACCAATAGAAGAGCTCAAGCCTATCTTTAACGAGTCGGGCAATGGCCTGAAAAACCAGCTGTACACTGTTGCCATGGCCAGGTTGAACGATCCGCACAGCGCGACCAGCCAGTTTTACTTTAATTTAAAAGATAATCCGCATTTAGATCCGGGCCGGACCTGGGGGTATGCGGTATTTGGTTACGTCACCGAAGGCACAGAGGTGATTGAAAAAATCAGCGCAATTCAAACAGATACTTCTGTCGAATTAGGCTGGCCTAATGTACCGGTAGAAAAGGTGTTGTTAAAAACCGCTATCGTCCTGCCAGAGCAATAAAACCGGCTATACTTGGCTTAACAACTAACCACAGGGTGCTGTTAAGCCATACTATGTCAGAGCTGTTTATTGAGCATAAATCGCAGCAGCTGGTTTTTTATATCTCGCGTTATCTGCGCGGGCGTTTACCTCACAGCGAACTGCATCTGTTTGTCTGGGATACCCTTGAAGAATGGGCGCAGCTTCATGTTACCCCACAGCAACCTTGTAGCCGGCGCGAGCAGGTATTCTGGCATTTAATTCACCAGTTGGAGTATTGGCCTGAGCAGAGACTGCGGCAAGACAAAAAGCTAAGACGCAGCATTCAGGACTGCATTTGCTATCTTAAAGGCTTGGGTATTGCACCACCCGACTGCGTTGGTATCCGGCCATAATCGGTTGACTGCGCGCCAACGCCAGGTAAGCTACGGTTATTATTACTTTTATAAGATACTATTTTGTCTCACGCCCTCTCCTGGCTTAGCAGCCTGACGATTTACTTCCAGCGCAGAGTGCTGGCTATCTTTATATTGGGTTTCTCCAGCGGCCTGCCGCTGATGTTGGTGTTTGGTGTATTATCGTTTTGGCTGCGCGAGGCGGGCGTTTCCCGTGCTGATATCGGCTATTTTAGCTGGGTAGCACTGGCCTACGCTGTAAAGTGGTTGTGGTCCCCCCTGTGTGATCAATTAAAAATTCCGCTGTTGCACGCCAAACTTGGGCGTCGGCGCAGTTGGCTGGTCAGTTCACAACTTGCGGTATTACTGGCAGTGATGTGTATGGCGATGACTGATCCGCAACAAAACCTGGCCTTGATGGCAGCCTTTGCTGTGCTGCTCGCTTTTGCTTCAGCGACTCAGGATATTAATGTTGATGCTTTTCGTATAGAAAGCGCACCCGAAAAACTGCAAGCCGCGCTGGCAGCCGCCTATTTAACCGGCTACCGGCTGGCAATGATCCTGGCATCGGCTGGCACCTTGTGGCTGGCAGCGCTGTTTTCTGCCACCGAGGACTATGATCTGGCTGGCTGGCAGTACGCTTATTTGGTGATGGCACTGTGCATGGTGCCGGGTATTATCACTACCTTAGTGTGTCAGGAGCCGGTGACACAGCTGCAGCAGCACAGTAGCAAGCGGGGCTCAGCCTGGCAGCGTTTGCTTGATTGGTTACGCCAGGCAGTGGTCGCACCTTTTATAGACTTTTTCCAACGCTATAAATGGCAGGCACTCCTGATCCTGGCGCTGATCGCCTGCTACCGGTTAACAGATATCGTGATGGGCGTGATGGCCAATGCCTTTTACGTCGATATGGGCTACAGCAAAGAGGAAGTGGCCAGCATCTCCAAAATTTATGGTGTAATGATGACGCTGGCAGGTGCAGCACTGGGCGGCGTGCTGATAAACCAATTTGGTACAGCAAAGATATTGTTTTTAGGTGCCATATTAAGTGCAGCCACCAATCTGTTGTTCGCAATGCTTAGCCAGATTGGTTATGACTTGGCCTGGTTAACCTTAATTATCTCAGCAGACAACCTCAGTGCCGGCATTGCCACCAGTGCCTTTATTGCCTATTTATCGTCACTGGTTAACCTGGCCTTTACCGCTACCCAGTATGCAATGTTCAGCTCATTAATGTTGCTGTTACCAAAGTTTGTCGGCGGCTTTTCTGGCAGTTGGGTTGAACAAATGGGCTACAGCCCGTTTTTTACCATGACAGCAGCCATGGGCATCCCGGCATTGCTATTAATTGTGCTGATTGAAAAACAACGCTTAACAAAACAAAACGCCGCTGGATAGCGGCGTTTGCATTTATGTCAGGCTGATAATACCTGTTTTAGCCCTTCCGTGGGGTCAACACCCAGCGCCTGGCAGTAACGGACATACTCAACCACATCCAGCCGGCGCTCCTGATTTTCTACTTTGCCTATAAAGGAATGCGGCGTCCCTAAAATCTCCGATAAGCTGCGCATAGTATGGCCTTTTTCCTGACGCTGACGCTTCAGCCAAACACACAAACGCTTGTTCTCATCAGAAGTAACGCTTTTGGTACCTTTCATGTTTTTTCTTCTCCCAGCGTGTTACGCTTTTATTATGTCAAAAATACTTCCTGCAAAATAAAATCCAAACCTTATTGCCAGCGCAATAAGCAATAAAAATCGGTTAATTAAACCACAGGACGCGACAAGCGTACAGCTACAAGCGTTAAAAACTGTATAGCTACTTTACATTAGCATTTAGTTGTTGTTTCTATTCCAAAAATACCGCTATGCTGGCCTGCATAACCGGCGATAAATTGGGAGCTCACATGGTCAAATTGTTATTTTTGCTGCCACTGTTAATGTGCTTGGCCTGGTACTGGTACCTTAGACAACACGGCTGGAGCATAACGCAGGGTAAGAGAGGCTTTGCGTATATTATTGGGTTTAATCTGGCGATTGCCGCCAGTTTATGGCTGATCCTGTTGCTGACACAGCGCTAAGCTGTGCAGCAGACAGGGCATTGTTAATGTATTGTTTAATTTACATTAAGCAATAATTTTAAACAGAGAATGATGAGCCACAACCACAGGTCGTCGTGGCGTTAGGGTTTTGTACGATAAAGCGACTGCCTTGTAAACCTTCGGTGTAATCAACAACGCCACCCATCAGGTATTGCAAACTCATAGGGTCGACTACCATAGCAACGCCTTGCTTCTCGACAACGAAGTCCCCCTCGTTCACTTTCTCATCAAAGGTGAAACCGTACTGAAAACCTGAACAACCACCGCCGGTGATATATACCCTGAGTTTCAGATCCGGATTTTCTTCCTCACTGACCAACAGCGCCACTTTACGGGCCGCGGCTTCAGTAAATTCAATAGGTACAACTGGCTCTGACATAACAACTCCAAGGGTTTCGCTGGGCGGCAAATTATCTAATACCTGAGTAATTTATTCAAGTATTAGCCCGGTTAGGCGGCAGGTTAGCGCTAACGTTAATTTATAGGCTGAAAGTTCAGCTACTTATGTTAAACTTTGAGCTAACTTTTACAGGTATTTTGACTATGCAACGCTGGCAGATCAGGCTTGTGTCGTTACAACGTCGTTTGGCGTTCCCGCAAACGTCTTTGCAATTGTGCGTATTAGGCATGTTGGGCGGCTTAGCGGCTGCGATTCTGATAATCCTGTTTCGCCTTGCCATTATTGGCCTGCAAAGCTTTTTTCTTGATAAAACCGATGACTTCTCCAGCGTGGAAAGCGACATCCGCTGGTTGCTGCCCTTAGCTGGCGCCTTGTTAATTGGTCTGATTGCCTGGATAACCGGGTATAAACATTACCGGCTGGGCATTCCATTCGTTATTCACCGTATGAAACTTAAATACGGCATGATGCCGACGCGCAATACGTTAAATCAGTTTTTTGGTGGTATTTTGGCGCTCAGCAGCGGCTTTTCGGTTGGCCGCGAGGGCCCATCCGTACATTTAGGCGCCTACGGTGCCAGTACGTTGGGTAAGTATTTACAGTTGCCCTATAACAGTATCCGTATTCTGGCTGGCTGTGGCATTGCCGCCGGTATATCCGCTTCGTTCAACACCCCGTTAGCGGCGGTGATTTTTGTGATGGAAGTGGTACTGCGTGAATACCGCGTGCATGTGTTTATTCCGATTATGCTGTCTTCTGTCGTAGGCGCACTGGTTACGCAAACCGTTTTTGGCAGTGGCAAAGAATTAGCTCTGCTGAATATCGTCTCTATCAGCGGCTGGCATCTGCCTTATTTGGTACTGTGCGGCATTGTGTTTGGCGCTATCGCTTTTGTGTTTAATAACAATATGATGCGGCTGATTAAGCTGTTTCGTAACTGGCCTTTGCTGCTGCGTTTAGCCTTAGCCGGCGCGGTAACGGCGGCGGTGGGTTATGTTATCCCTCATGCCATGGGAGCTGAGGCCGGTGCCATTCATTATGCCGTGAATGCACCTAACGACATTGCCCTGCTGCTGACCATTTTTATCGGCAAAATGCTGTTAACGCTGTTTGCACTGGGTCTTGGCGTGCCAGGCGGGGTGATCGGCCCGGTGTTTGGTATTGGCATAGTGCTTGGCACTATTTTAGCGATCATTCCCTCTGCCATTATGGGCGATAACAGTGTTGCCGGTACCTATGCCGTATTGGGTATGGCCGGTTTAATGGCCGCCACTATGCATGCGCCATTAGCTGCACTGGTCGCGGTGATGGAGCTGGCGCATAACCCCGGTATTATTGTGCCGGCGATGCTGGTAATAACGACTGCCTATATTACTGGTGTGCAATTTTTCAATAATAAGTCGTTGTTTTTACTTCAGCTGGATTTTCTGCAAATGCCTTACAAGCTGTCACCGGCAGATGACGTGTTGCAAAAAGTGGGGGTATTGGCCGTGCTGGATAACCAATACCAGCTGCTGGATAACCCGGACGAGCCACAGATTACTCAAACGCTGGATCAGTTGGAGCCTCCACAGCAACTGATTATCCGCCGTACGCATGCCGACAGTGTTGAATTTGTGCTGGCGAGCTACGATGTACAGTTATCGATGACCGGTGCCAGCGCCGTGCATTATCAGCCGATTCAAGGCCTAAACCATCAGGCCACGATGGCGGAAGTGTTTGCCATTTTGGAAGATAAACGCGAAGGCGCCGTCTATATCTACCGTGAACAAGAGCCTGATCAGCTGATTGGCATTATCCGCTGGGACCAGGTACGCAGCTTATTAGTCAAACAGAACAATTTATTATGACAACCATCCTTGTATACAAAGCTTTGCATGTGTTTTTTATGGTGGCCTGGTTTGCCGGTATGTTTTATCTGCCAAGGCTGTTTGTCTATCATGCAGCCACTCAAAGCACCGATTGTGACGCTGAATTCAAAGTGATGGAACGGCGCTTGCTCTACTTTGTCACGCCGTTTGCCCTGCTTACCCTGGTGTTTGGCTTGTTACTAATCTACAGCTACGGTCGCGCCTGGTTTGCCGCCAGTAGCTGGCTGCATTACAAATTAGTGCTGGTAGGCTTGTTGTATGGTTATCACGCCTACTGCTTTAAACTGCTGGCCGATTTCAAACACAACCGCAATAAGCGCAGCCCGCGTTTTTACCGTATTTTTAATGAGTTGCCAGTACTGGTTTTACTGGCGGTGATACTGCTGGCTTACCTGAAACCTATTTAGCAGCCGATTCGCTTTTAACGGCGATTTTGCCGTATAATAACGGCCGTCTACTGCCGGCGCCGGGGTCTCTGGCACGGCTTAACTCTCAGCGTAAAGAGCACAGATTATGAGCTTTAAAGGCGAACACATCCTCTCAGTAAGCCAGTTTGACCGCGATGCCATCCAACAGGTTTTTCAGATAGCCCGCAATATGCAGCCTTATGCCAGCCGGCAAAAACGCACCAAGGTGCTCGAAGGCGCAATTCTTGGCAATTTGTTTTTTGAACCCAGTACCCGCACCCGGGTCAGCTTTGGTTGTGCCTTTAACTTGCTTGGCGGTGAAGTGCGTGAAACCACCGGTATGGAATCCTCTGCATTGTCAAAGGGTGAGTCGCTGTTTGACACTGCCCGCGTGATCAGTAGCTACAGTGATGTGATTGCCATGCGGCACCCACAGGCTGGCTCGGTTGCCGAGTTTGCCGAGGGTAGCCGGGTGCCGGTATTAAATGGCGGTGACGGCGCTAATGAACACCCTACCCAGGCGCTGTTGGATTTATTCACCATAGAGCGCGAACTGGCCGCCAGTGGCCAGAGCATCGACGGCATGCATATCGCTATGGTGGGCGACCTTAAATTTGGCCGCACCGTACACTCACTGTCTAAGCTATTAAAGCTATATAAAAATGTGCGTTTTACGCTCATTTCGCCCAAAGAGTTGGCGATGCCGGATGAGATTGTCAGCGCTATCGAGAACGCTGGCCATCAGGTCAAAATAACTGATGTGCTGGAAGGCAACCTTAATGCCGATATCGTCTATCAGACCCGCATCCAGGAAGAGCGCTTTCCGTCTAAAGCTGAAGCGAATTTGTATCGCGGCAAATTCCGCTTAAATCAGGAAATTTATACCCGCTACTGCAAATCCAATACTGTGATTATGCACCCGCTGCCGCGTGACTCGCGTCAGGAAGCCAACGAGCTGGATAACGATCTGAACCTGAACCCCAACCTGGCGATTTTCCGTCAGGCCGATAACGGAATCCTGGTACGGATGGCGCTGTTTGCACTGACACTCGGGGTAGAAAATATTGTTAGTCATTATGAATGTGCTGTGCCCTGGTATAGCAACAAGCACAGCGGTTAAGCCGGCTGTTTGCGTTAACTTTTTAAGCGGAATTACCTTATGTCTTTATCTGCAGAATTATTTCAACGTGCCCAGCACACCATTCCCGGTGGCGTAAACTCGCCAGTACGTGCCTTTAAAAGCGTGGGCGGCACGCCCGTGTTTATCGACCACGCTGATGGCGCTTATTTGTTTGATGTAGACGGTAAACGTTATATCGATTACATCGGCTCCTGGGGGCCAATGCTGCTTGGGCATAACCACCCGGCCATTCGTCATGCAGTAATTGAGGCGGCAAGCAAAGGCCTGAGCTTTGGTGCCCCCTGTCCGGCCGAAATTACCATGGCGGAACTGGTGAGCAAGCTGGTGCCCAGTATGGAAATGGTGCGGATGGTAAGCTCAGGTACTGAAGCCACCATGAGTGCCATTCGTTTGGCACGTGGCTATACCGGCCGTAATATGATTGTTAAATTCGAAGGCTGTTATCACGGCCATGCTGACTCTTTACTGGTAAAAGCCGGTTCGGGCGCATTGACGTTGGGCGTACCGAACTCACCGGGCGTACCGGCTGACTTTGCCAAATACACCCTGACCAGCGAATTTAATAATCTGGCACAGCTTGAACAGATGTTTGCCGAACACGGCCATGACATTGCTTGTATTATTGTGGAGCCGGTCGCCGGCAACATGAACTGCATTCCACCGGTTGAGGGCTTTTTACAAGGCCTGCGTAAGCTCTGCGACGACTACGGTGCTGTGCTGATCTTTGATGAAGTGATGACTGGCTTTCGCGTGGCATTAGGCGGTGCCCAGGCTGTTTATGACGTAACACCGGATTTAACCACCTTGGGTAAAATTATCGGTGGCGGTATGCCTGTAGGTGCCTTTGGCGGCAAACGTGAGATTATGTCGTTTATTGCGCCATTAGGCCCGGTTTACCAGGCAGGTACACTGTCAGGCAACCCGATTGCGATGGCGGCAGGTTTAGCCGCGCTTACTGAAATCAGCAAACCAGGGGTTTATGACGCCCTTACAGCTAAGACGACGCAACTGGTCAACGGCTTGCGTGAGGCTGCAGCCAAACACGGCGTACCGTTGGCCACGAACCAGGTTGGCGGTATGTTTGGTTTCTTCTTTACCAGCGAGCCACAGGTGAATAACTTTGCCCAAGCCACGCAGTGCAATATTGACGCCTTTAAGCACTTTTTCCACCTGATGCTGCAGCAAGGCATTTATCTGGCACCCTCTGCCTATGAAGCGGGCTTTTTATCTCTGGCGCATTCAACTGAAGATTTAGCCCAAACTATCGCAGCGGCCGAACATAGCTTTAAACAGCTTTAACGGCGGTTGTGTAGCCAGACAATGTCTGTATCGTGCGGCCTTGGCCGCACCAGATAACCCCAACCTGCGCCATTGCTATAAATGGCTACGGCGCGCTGTTCTACCGGCAATTTAAAGGTGGTTAGGTGCTGGTCTTGCCACAGATAAGCCTGTACCGCAGTGCCTTGAGCAGTTAACCAGTAAATGCCGCTTTGGTCACTAAACCAGTGCTCTGGTTTAACATAACGCCAGTCAAGTTCAACAGGCAGCGCAGTGACAGTGCCATCGGCTTCCAGCAGCTGCAGATTGCGATTATCGCTTAGCTGCAACAGCAAGCTTTCACCCTGGCCGCAGCGCACATCTACCACGTCAGCACGCAAAGGCTTAGCTTGCTGCTGTTGTACCGTCATTAACCACCAGCGCTTTTCACGTCGCTCGGTCCAATATAGCTGGTCATTACAACTGGCATAACGTCCGGGAGCGGCAGCTTGCTGGGCGTGCAGGTTTAACTCGCTATTGTTTGTTATGTGATACAGCCGGCTGTTTATCAGCACCAGCAATTCGCCCTGGTGCCACAGCAGTTGTTGGATCTGCTGCTGCTCGGTTAAGCGGCTAAGCTGAATGCTGTCACGCCCCTGAGCCAGCCAAATTTGGCTGATACCCGCCCTGTCTGACACAAAGGCAGTGCCAGCGTCGCTATGCGCCACCAGGCGCTCGCTGCGGTTTGACACTTGCCAGGGCCTGACAGTGACTGTGCTGTCATACGGCTCAAGCCGGTAAATATCAGTTGTGTAATCTAAATATTGCGTAGCCAGGATACGGTTGTCGTAGCGCTGAGCCTGAGTCAACTCACGCGTTAACGGGCCAAGGCTTTGACTAGTGCCATGTTTAATATCATACAGTTGTAGCTCGTGCTGCGCGGGTGACAATAACAACCTCTGCGGATCCCACCAGGAAAACTGCTCTATCAGATAAGGAAACTGCCGGATAACTTCAGGCTCACCATCAGGGAGTTGCAACCTAAACAAGCTGCTGCTGTTATGCGTTTGCTGCACCAGCAAGTACAGCATGTCATCCTGAATCAGCATATGCTGCACTGGCCAATACAGGCTGGTTAGGCTTCGCAGTCTCTGCGGTGACCGCTGGATGTCTGCACTCCACAGCGCCTGCGTAGTATCATCAGCAGTATTATCTAACCAAAGCCACTGTTGCTGCCAGCGCACTAACGCTTGCGGCAATACAGCAGTACAAGACCACAAAGCGACTGGCGCTGACGGCTGCGGCAACACCTGCTGGCGGTAAAATTGACATGCCTCGCCCGGTTTTTCGCCACGAAACAGCACCTGCTCTGTATCCAACCAGTGTGGTTGTGACAATACACTAAACTGCTGCGGTAATGAGCTTACCCGTAAATCAGTTAGGTTCTGGAGATTCCAGCTCAGGCTGTTAGCATCCAGCGGCCGGTGTTGATACACCACATGGCTTTGCACGTCATTTAGCACAGGCCAGTATTCCTGCCCGCTTAACGCGCTAATTGGTGTAATCGTATCAGGCAACTTCAGCAGCGGTGTTGCAGTGAGACTCGCCAACACATAAGCGACGCTGGCACAGCCAAATAATATTGCTGTAGCCGTCAAACTGATAAAACGCCAGGGCCAGCGCGGTGGTAATACATCAGGCTTATTAAGCTCCGGCTGCGCCGTGTCAGGCAGGTCAACATGGGGCAACAGGGTGCCCGGTGCAACGGGATTAATATCGGCCAGCCAGCAGTAGCCTTTTTTCGATACAGTAGCAATGTAAACTGGCGCGCGTACATCATCACCCAGCACTTTTCTCAGCGCGCCGACAGCACGCATTACGGCGGCATCGGTACCTTCATCAGCCGGCCAGACTTTTTCAATCAGGGTATCTTTGGCTAATAGGGTGTTGGGGTGTTGCAAAAAGAAATTGAGCAGGCTGTGTAGTCGTGGCTCCAAGCGCACCATGTGTTCGGGCTTTATGGGTACAGCAGCAGGCCACAGCTGACCGTAGATCACCTGATAATACCAGTCACCAATTTGTACCACAGGGTCCAGATGTGACATTAAGGTCCGCCCGATAACATGTTATCTGGGCGGATTATACCTTAAGCCTTGGAAATGTTTAGCGTTTCTATTTGTAAGACAATGTATCAGGCTAGTTTTTCGTCTTTAGTGTCCTGAGTTTCGGCTTTGTCGCTCTTGGGTGATAGGATTGGGTTGTAGTTGTCTGGATCACCACAATACGTCACCCAGAAGCATGCGATTAATGGATCATCTACAGAGTGTTCTACTGCAGCATTACTGTCACTGTTCGCACCGAAAATAAAACTGGCTGTTACAAGGCTTAGCGCCATTAAAGAAGTTGACTTCATGATTTACCCTTAGTTGTTTTGTGTTTCGGGTCAAACTTAGAACTGATGGTCAACTTGTTCTCTATGAGAATCAGATAAAGTTTTTATAAAATCTCTATGGCAATTCTAATGTTGCAATATCCAGGTCACCCCTGACAGCTTCTAGTATGTATAACTTAGAGCTGTCAGCTGAAACTGAAAACCGACTATGTGTCAGAACTTGTTCCTCTAAGACGTTAACTTTTTGTTTTGTCTTAAAATTATAAAACATGAGTTCGTAATAAATGTCGTCGAGGATATGTGTAAAGTACACTCCATCGTCTTTAAGTCTAAATTGGAACCATAGCTGGTAGTTAGGAAAGGTTATTGGAACTTCTTCAATCTGGCCTGACTGACTAAATTTTACATAAAATTTCTTCGTTATTCCGTCTCTCCAAAATGAGTATTTTCCATCATAACTCTCAAGGTAGAGTTCCTGATCAAGAGCAAAAGGCTCCACCACCTGTTTATCAAGGTCATAGCGACTAATCTGCCAACGACTATTTAGCGACTCTGCAAAATAAATATATCTGCCGGATTTTCCCCAAGCAGGTGAATATAGAATGTTATCTGAGCTATGAGGTATTTTGGTCAAGACCCCTTGGTCTGACAGCAACCACAGTTCATTATGTAACTGTAGTAACAAGTCCTTTCCGTTTGGTGCAAACAGTAATGTTCTAATCCGTTTATTTTCTTCAAAAAATGTCAATTGCCGCTGTGTGCCTTCTGGATAGAACAACCAAACCTGAGGTAAACCAGAACGCCTAGATACCGCAGCCAATGGACCTCCTGCAACAGGATTAGCCTCGGCATGACTTTCATTCCGGTTAGAGCTGTATACAACGGCACTGGACTGTACTGGCGAGACTAAGGGATTTGCCAACTCCTTTATATTTGTGTGAGAAAAGTTACCAACCGTAGAGTAAGTTCTACCATTTGATAATGTTTGAATTTCCTCTGTCGACAAATCTGTGTATGCAATGACTTCCGAAACACCTGATACAATATCTACCTTACTCAAAACTGTTGGTGATGAGGGATAGATAACATAACGACTATCTGCTGACCAAGCCACATTTCCGGGTAAGGTGCCCAGAACATTTAGTAGAAGCTTTAGTTCCCGGCTTGCTATATCAAGTAACCACAACTGAGCATGAGTACCTGTTGCTCGCAGAAATACCAGCTTATTTCCATCAAAAGAAAACCTTGCTGCATAGTCACCAATAGTACTAGGTGGAGGATTGGTAAGTTGCTCTACCCCACCGCCTTCTACTGGGGTCATCATCAATACCATTTTCCGGCTAGCATTCATCGCTGAGTAAACAATGTATTTCCCATCCATGGACCAAACAGGCCTTGATGATGGGGATTTCTCAGCGCACTTAGATAACTCGATATCATTACTGACACTAAAGCTTTGTTGATCAAAGTCGATCAAACGGATACTACAGCCGCCCTCTTGGTATGCCCTATGGTATGCAATCTGTTTACCATCAGGACTAAATGATGCTCCAAAGCTACTGTAGATATCATCGGTTATTATAATTCGTTTGTGATCTAACAGATCTTCCAGCATGAGTACTGTGATACTCTCATTTTGAGGGCTGGCATAGCTATAAACCAAATAGCGTCCGTCCTCAGAAGCATTATGATAAAACTCTAACCCATCCAGTGCCGTAACAGGCTTGTAGCGCAATAAGGGTATCGACTGTTCAGCCTCGTCCTCAGCCTGAGGCCATAACCACCACACCGAAGCGGCGATAAACAAACTGAAGACAGCACTTAGCACCGCTGCAGCGGGCCAATTTTGGCGGCGGGTTTGTTTTAATACCCCCTGATCTGCAGATTCTGACTGTTCAACTTCTTCGGCTTGTACTATCTCGGTTACCGGGGCAATAAAACGGTAGCCGCGTTTGGGGATGGTTTCAATGTAGGTTGGTTCGCGGGTGTCATCACCCAAGGCAACGCGTAGCACCCGGATAACGCGGGTTACGCGGCCATCGGACACATCGCGTATGCCCCAGACGTCTTGCAGTAACTCGTCTTTGGTGATGAGCTTGCCGGCATTGGCGATAAAGTAGTTGGCAACTTTCTGTGACAGGTTATCCAGCTCAGCGGTAACAGCAATTTTACCCGCTGCATCAAACTGCACCAGTTTGTCCTGCTCGGGTAAATATTGCCAATCGCCAACCTGTAATGGCTTGTCAGGTTTTATGTTCATAAAGTCTGCTAATTGCGGCTAGTCGTCGGTACATTCGGACATTACCGGCATTTCAACTGAAATCGCTGGCAATAACAATACGTTAATACAATTTTGTGGTAGCGGATAACCGGTTTTACGCGAGAACGCCTGTAAAGAAACCTGTTCAGGCATGGCACGGATCAATGATTCAGCGCCGTAATTGCGATGAAAACCGCTAAATACGCCAAGGGCACCACTCGCGCCGGTTAAGCCTATGGCTTTATTATCATCACGCCCCAGCCAGACAGTACTCACTAAACGCTGGTCGAAACCGGCAAACCAGCTGTCGCGATAATCACTGGAAGTCCCGGTTTTACCGGCAAAGATAATATCGGCAAAACTGTTACTCAGTGCCTTGGCGGTGCCGGTTTTCGCCGCTTGCATCAGCGCATACTGCAGCAGGTACACTTCTTGTTCATCATAGCGCCGGGTCAACTGATGCTGGCGTTGATACAAGGTAAAGCCGGTATGGTCGGTAACCGCCTGTAAAGTGGTAAGCTGCTGATGCAGACCATTGTTTGCAATAGTTTGGTACAGCTGTGTCACCTCCAGCGGGCTTAACTCCACAGCACCAAGCAGTGCTGCCGGGTGCAGTTTTACCTTGCGGTTTAAGCCAAGCTTGCGCAAGCCGTCATTCAGTGCCGGCAACCCCAGCTGCAACCCCAAGCGCACCGTTGGCACATTTAACGAGTTGGCCAAAGCGTCCAGCAAACTCACTTCACCGCGAAATTGCTTATCAAAATTCTGCGGTTGCCAGTCCTGATCGTTACTGCGCAGCCGAATCGGCTCGTCCTGCAACCGGCTGGCCAGCGTGTAACGGCCTCGCTGCGCTAAGGCTTCTAAGTAAATGACCGGCTTAACAATACTGCCAATTTGCCGCCTGGCATCCAGCGCCCGGTTAAAACCGCCGGCCAGTGCCTCTTTGCCACCTACCAGTGCGATAAGCTCAGCCTGCTGATAATCAGCCACCACCATGGCCGCTTGTAACTCAGCATCAAGGTTAGCAAGCTGTTGCTGTAGCGCTCGCTCTGCCGCCTGTTGTGCCTGCAGATCCAGATAGGTGAATACTTTAATACCCTGATGTTGGTATTTGCTGTCGATACTCAGTTGGCGCAGCTCTTTTTTTACTAAATCCAGATAGGCCACCGAGCCGGTGCGCCGGTATTGCTCCCGGGCTATTACTTTAACCGGTTGCTCAACAGCTTGTTGATACTGTTGGCGGCTGAGCAAGTGCTGCTCAAACATTAACCGCAGCACCAGATCGCGCCGCTGCTGAGCCCGCTTGGGGAAACGCCGCGGGTCAAAATAAGACGGACCTTTTAACAGGCCAATTAATAAGGCGTATTCAGCAGGTTGTAACTCTGAGAGTGGCTTGCCGAAATAAAACCGGCTGCCCAGGCCAACGCCATGCACGGCATTGGCATAATGCTGGCCGACAAAGACTTCGTTTAAGTAGGCTTCAAGAATTTGATCTTTGTTAAAGCGATAATCCAGTACCAATGCGATTAGCGCCTCGTTGGCTTTGCGCCACAAAGTACGGTCGCTGCTAAGGAACATGTTTTTAGCCAGCTGCTGCGTTAAGGTAGAGCCGCCCTGCACCGTACGCCCTGCCACCAGGTTAACCCAAAATGCTCTGAGCACCGACCAGGGGGATACGCCGTGGTGATGATAAAACTCACGATCTTCTACCAACAATAGCGTGTCTTTAAATAGCTCAGGTACCTGTTGCAGTTGCACCAACTCGCGGTCCTCCTGCTGGGCCGCCACCAAGTGCTCAATCAGTTGCGGCTCTAACCTGGCGAAGTTCAGCGGCTCTTTTTGCTGGCGCTGCATAATGCGGTTAATGCCGCTGCGATTAAATTCGACACTAAACAGTTGTGCCGGCTCAAAACCATCAATATAGGTAAACGGCCGCCGGTAAATGCTGACATGATTGCGTGATACACTGTACTGGCCAGGCGCGTCCAGTTTGGGGTTACGCTGGTATTGTAAGTTATCCAGCTGGCTAATCAGCTGCTGTTGGCTGAGTGTTTTACCCGGCACCAACTCCAGGCTACGGGCATAAATTTGTGCCGGCACCTGCCATTTTTGCCCGGCAAATTTTTTGCTGATTTTACTGTCCAGGTACACCAGATAAAACACCAGCACCAGCACTAACACCAATGCCAGCTTTACCAAAAACAGTGCGGCGTTTTTTAGCCAGCGTTTGATTGATGTGGGCTTAGCTGCGGCTTTGGGGTTAGTCGTGGTTTTTGTCGTTTTAAGTTGCCCGGTTTTACTGCTCATCTCGCCATCGCTTTTTTGGTTTTCGTAGTCGGTACTGCTGCGGCCGGATCGTCCGGCCAATAATGTTTCGGGTAACGGCCGCGCATCTCTTTGCGTACCTCAACCCAGGCATTCTGCCAGAAACTGGCCAAATTCTGTGTCACCTGCAGTGGTTGGCGCGATGGCGACAGCAGTTCAACTGTCACCGCCAGTTGGCCCTGTAGCACGGTGGGCGAGCTGATCTGGCCATACATTTCCTGAACCCGCACTGAAATACCCGGCCCACCGTCGCCAGCATAATCTATTGACAGCCTAGAACCGGTAGGAGCCTGCCAATGGGTTGGCAATAACTGTTGTAGCTGTTGCTGCTGCGGGTAACTCAGCCGTTGCAGCAAGGCGTCATACAGCGGCAGCTGCGCCAGCGCAGCACTTTTACTGATATTACCAAGATAAGGGCCAAGCCAGCTGTCCAGCGTGCTAAGCAAAGCATCATCACTAAAGTCGGGCCAGTTGGCCTGCGGTTGCAACTGCACCAGCAGCTGCATACGGTGGCACAGTTGACTGGCGGCGTCATTCCACGGCAGGCAACCTAGCCCTTTGGTTGCAATATAACGCTGCCAGGCCTGCTGCTTTTGTTCAGCACTCAGTGCCAATGTGGCCGGCTTGGTATTTAGCACCAGTTGGCCAAAATGTAGCTGCTGCTCGGTGTAAAAACTGCCGCTGTTGTCATCCCACAAGGTCAGTGTTTGCCAACTGAGTTCGTCCTGCCAATCGCTCAGCACATCAGTGAGGCTAATAGGCAAAGCGTGGTAAATACGGTTTTCCCGACCAATTTGCTGTACATGTAGCGCCACTAACAGTGGCTGGCCGCTTAGTGCATGCTCTGGCGCCAGCACCGCACCACTGCCGTTCGCCAGCTGATAACCCTGACCACGCTGACGTGCCAGCCTGTCCGGATAAGCCCTAAGTGCCAGCACGGCGCTAAGCTGCAGCGGTAGCTGTGCTGTCAGGCTGCAACCGAGTAAACCGGCAAAACGCTGTGCTTGCTGCCATTGCAGCGGCAGGCTGTGCTTAACCCGGCTCAGCAACTGTTCAATATCGCCCTGCAGTACCCGGCTATCTTCCAGCACGGCGGCCAGTATACAGGCCAGCGCCATAGCGCCGGTGTTGCCTTGCTGCTCTAACAGCCTGGCATGCAGTAGCATGGCTGCCAGCCTTGGCTCAGTGCCCAGTTGATGGGCCTGTCGGCCCAGCGTTGTAATATTGCCTTTACTGTCCAGTAGTTGCAGTTGCTGCAGCAGCTGTTCTGCTACCGCCAGATGCGGCGCAGGCGGTGGCGTAAGCCAGGCCAGTTCGTCAACCTGACAGCCCCAGGCAGCCACTTCTAAACGCAGTGCGGTTAAATCCGCCACCGCTATTTCTGGCGCGGTAAAACGCTCTCGCCGCTGCCACTTTTCACTGCTGTCCAGCCGGTAACAATGCCCCGGCGCCAAACGGCCAGCCCGGCCTGCACGCTGAATAGCCGCGGCCTGGCTAATAGCAGCAGTTTCCAGCAGGCTAATACCATGGCGCGGATAAAACCGGCTTTGCCGGCACAGGCCGCTGTCAATCACGACGGTTATGCCTTCAATGGTTAAGCTGGTTTCTGCCAGGTTGGTCGACAGCACCACTTTACGCTGGCCTTCAGGCGGCGGGGCTATAGCAGCTTGTTGTTGCTGCAGCGTTAAACTGCCAAGCAGGCGGTGTAATTGTACCTGAGGTGGCAAGCCTTGCTGCTCCAGCAACTGCGCGGTCTGGTTTATTTCAGCCTGCCCGGGCAAAAACACCAGTATATTGCCGGCATGTTGAGCTAAGGCTTGTTGCACCGCGCTGGCGATTTGCACCGCCAACGGCCGCTGATCCGGCAGCAGATACTCAATATTTACCGGGTAGCTACGCCCTTCACTTTTTAGCACCGGCGCCTCAAGTGCGGTGGCCAGCTCCGCAGTGTCCAGCGTGGCTGACATAATCAGCAGTTTAAGATCTGGCCTTAACTGCTGCACTTCCAAACACAGCGCCAGCGCCAGGTCAGCATGTAACGATCGCTCATGAAATTCATCAAATAGCAGCAGGTCAACCCCGCTAAGTTCGGGGTCTTGCTGCAGTTTTCGCGTCAGTACGCCTTCGGTAACGATCAGTAAACGGGTCTGACTGCTGCGCTTTTGCTCCTGGCGGATCTGATAGCCGACAGTCACGCCCACCTCTTCGCCCAACTGGCTGGCCAGATAGGCGGCGATGCTTTTTGCCGCCAGCCGGCGCGGCTCCAGCATCAACAGGGTTTTACCAGTAAAATCAGCATGCTGAAGCAAATACAACGGCAGGTAGGTTGATTTACCAGCACCAGGCGGTGCCGACAGCACCACCCGGTTATGCCGGGCAAGCAGTTCGGTTAACTGCGGCAGAATATCAGCAACAGGTAACACTATTTACCCCAGTCACGTAACACAGCGCCAATAACCCTTAACTTAATTCAGCAAGTAAGGTATGGCATATGCTGCGAATACCCTGACCGGTTGCGCCGGCCGCCCAGTAGGCGTTGTTACTATTATTAAAGGCTGCTGCCAGATCAAAGTGCAGCCAGCCCTGGCCGTCGTTTGGCACAAAACGGCTTAAGAAACCAGCTGCGTTGCTGGCGCCACCGGCACCGCCGCCTTTGACCGGCCGGCTGTTGGCGGTATCGGCATAAGCCGACGGACACTGCTGCTGATGCCACAGCTCCAACGGTAATTGCCAGGTGAGCTCCTGCACCTTTGCCGCATAGCCCAGGGTGCGCTGTGCCAGCGCTTTGTCCAGCGCAAACAGGGCGTTGTATTCGCCGCCAACCGCCGTCATTGCTGCACCGGTTAGGGTTGCGGCATCAATAATCAGGCCAGCGCCCGACTCGCCGGCACACAGTAAGCCGTCGGCCAGTACTAAGCGCCCTTCAGCGTCAGTGTTGACAATCTCTACTGTAGTGCCGTTTTTATAGCGGATAATATCGCCCAGCTTATAGGCATTACCGCTGATCAGGTTTTCCGCACAGCACAAAATCAGCCGTACACGTTTATCCAGACCCTGCAATATCGCCAGTGCCAGTGCCGCCGTTACCGTGGCTGCACCGCCCATATCACATTTCATTGTTAACATGCTTTCGGTGGCTTTAATCGAATAGCCGCCGCTGTCAAAAGTAATGCCTTTACCCACCAGCGCCGCCGACACCGGTGCGTCAGCGTTGCCGGTTGGGTTGTAATCCAGCACCAGCATGGCAGGTTTTCTGGCACTGCCGCGGCCCACGGCGTGTAAACCGTGCCAGCCGGCATCCAACAACTGCTGATCGAGCAGGATCTGGCTGTGTACAGTGCCTTTGGCGGCAATACTGCTAATAAAATCGGCTGCCTGCTGTGCTAATTGCTCTGGGTACAGTTCATCCGGTGTCTGGTTAGTGAGCTGCTTGGCAAAGCTAAAACACTGCTGCAAATGTGCCAGATGGACCTGAGTGGCTTCGTCACCACAAAATTGTACGCCGCCATGACGTTTGGCATTACAGAAGCCCTGATAAAACGCCCATTGCAGCTCCAGTGTCCAGTTATCTCCCGTCAGCGTTACTTCGCTGATACCCAGTGCATCAAGGCTGCGCGCCGCTTTTTGCACACTGCGTAACGGGTCTTTTTCATTGGCACAGAGCACAAATCCCGTGGTATTGGGGATCACACTAGCCTTGCCCCACTTTGCCTCTGGTGCACTAAACTGAAGCGTTACTTGGATCACATCTGCCATCTGTATTCCTTATTCTCGTTAATACCGAAAAGTGGCAGCCAGTGTACCACAAGCACTTGCCGGCACCACTGCCCGCGGCACATACCATGCCATCTGCAAAGCTGTTCTTTAAATAAGATGACGGCCAGCACAGCAATCTGTATACTTCCGCGTCTTTTTTAAATCTGATTGCGATGCCAGCGATATTCTGCTATCAATAGCCGCCATATTTTTTGCTTGGCATTATACAGGAGATGATTATGCCAGAGGGCAATACTACCAAAACGCTGGGCTTACTGGCCCTTGCAGGCGTAGCGCCATATCAGGAAGCTGTCGGGGAAGAATATATGAACCCGAAGCAACTGGAACATTTCCGCCGCATACTGGATGCCTGGCGCCAGCAATTACGCGAAGAAGTTGACCGTACCAAAAACCATATGGCCGACGAAGCGGCAAACTTCCCGGATCCGGTAGACCGTGCTGCTCAGGAAGAGGAGTTCAGTTTAGAGCTTCGCGCCCGCGACCGCGAGCGTAAGCTACTGAAAAAAATTGAAAAAACACTGCAAAAAATTGAAGATGAAGACTTCGGTTTTTGCGACACCTGCGGTATTGAAATTGGTATCAAGCGCTTAGAAGCCCGTCCTACGGCAGATATGTGTATCGATTGCAAAACCTTAGCAGAGATCAAGGAAAAGCAACTCGGCGGCTAACATGGCCGGCTCCCCTGCTTATATCGGCCGGTTTGCACCCTCGCCTTCCGGCCCGCTTCATTTCGGCTCCCTGATTGCTGCTGTCGGCAGCTACTTGCAAGCAAAAAGTCAGCACGGCAAATGGTTGGTACGCATGGAAGATATCGACACACCGCGTATGGTGGCCGGTATCGACAGCGACATTTTGCGCACGCTGGAGCAATTCGGCCTGTACTGGGACGACAGTGTGCTGTATCAAAGCCAGCGGCTGGAACGTTATCAGCAGGTTTTTAACCAGCTACATCAGCAGCAATTCATCTATGGCTGTCAGTGCAGCCGCAAGCAAATCAGTGAAATGGGCGGTCTGTATAATGGCCATTGCGCTACGCTGGGGCTTACCCAGCCGCCGCTGGCATGGCGTTTACGCAGCCGGGGCGTTAGCAGCCACTTTACCGATCTGGTTTTTGGCCAGCAGCAGATTGACACAGCGCTGGCGAACGAAGACTACATTATTAAACGCCGTGATGGTTTGTTTGCTTATCAGCTGGTGGTGGTGGTGGACGATATTGACCAGGGCATTACGGAGGTTATTCGTGGCGCCGATTTACTGCAAATGACCCCGCGGCAGCAGGCATTATGCCGTTTGCTGGGCCAGCAGCCACCTGGTTATGGCCATTTACCGCTGGCGGTGGCCAAGCCCGGCTTTAAATTAAGCAAACAAAATCGTGCTGCAGCCATTAGCCAATGGCCGGCCAATCAGGCAATGGCCAAAGTGTTAGCCTTTTTAGGCCAGCCGCTGCCGACAGAGCTGCAGCAGGCAGAAGTAGCAGAGCAACTTCGCTGGGCGATTGCAAAGTGGCAGTTAGCCGCCATTCCACGTCAGTTGGAAATACCCGGCACAGAATTTGTTTAACCCGGCGCGCCTGCGTTCTTTTTTTAGCGCAGCTGCGGTATTATTAGCCGGTTTTTTTAAACGGCCGCCCGTGGCGGTATCGTGCAGGAGATGGATCATTATTTCTCGAGTGTTAGATTTTTTGCGCCGCAGCGTAGGCGCAACAAAAAAGCCCGCTAAAAACCAAGCTAAAGCGGGCAAAACGGCTTCGGACAAAGCGACTACGCAAAGAGCCCAACCAGGGCGCGATAAAGCATCAGGCCACAAAGCAGCGCGGCCTAAGCCTGCCGCCAGCTTGTTGCCAACAGTACAACGCTTAAGCCGTGACCAGCACAGCATTTCCCGTAAAGATATCAGCCCTAATGCGCTGAAAGTGCTGTATCGGCTGAATGATGCTGGCTTTGATGCCTATTTAGTTGGCGGTTGTATCCGCGATTTACTGCTGGGTTTAACACCAAAAGATTTTGATGTGGTAACCAACGCCGAGCCAGAACAGGTAAAACAGGTATTTCGTAACTGCCGTTTAATCGGCCGGCGCTTTCGCTTAGCCCATGTCTTATTCGGCCGTGAAGTGATAGAAGTAGCGACTTTTCGTGGCCACCACAGTGGCAGCGACGATGATGAAAACACCGCGCCTAAGGCCAAAACCGCCAGTGCCACCGAGCAGGGTCAGATTTTGCGCGACAATGTGTATGGCACTATCGAAGAAGACGCCGAACGGCGCGACTTTACCATTAATGCGCTGTATTACTCGGTCAGTGATTTTTCTGTTTACGATTTTGCCAACGGCCTTAAAGCCATTGCCGAACGTAAAATTGAGTTAATTGGTGATCCAGAAACGCGTTACCGCGAAGATCCGGTGCGTATTTTGCGCGCTATCCGCTTTGCCACCAAGCTGAATATGCAAATCGCGCCAGCTACCGCCGCACCGATTACGGAGCTGGCGGTGTTGCTGAAAAACATTCCGGCACCGCGGCTATTTGACGAGATGGTAAAACTGCTGTTGGCCGGTAAAGCCTTCGACAATTTTATGCTAATGCGCGATACCCGCGTACTAAAACAACTGCTGCCACAGTTGGATAAGCTGTTAAAACAAGAGCCTGAAGGTAAAGCCTTTTTATTGGCTACCAAGGCGCTGCAAGACACAGACGCCAGAGTCGATGCAGATAAACCGGTGACACCGGCCTTTATCTTCGCAGCCTTACTGTGGTACCCGGTAGAACGGCGTAGCCAGGCATTAGTGATTGACGGTTTAAGCGAAATTGATGCAATGAATATCGCCATGACCGAAGTGCTGGACGATGTGCAGCGCACTATTGCTATACCTAAACGCTTTACGCTGTCGATGCGCGATATCTGGGCACTGCAAAGCCGCCTAACCAAGCGTGCGGGCCGCCGTGCCTTTAAACTGCTGGAACAACCTAAGTTTCGCGGCGCCTTCGATTTTTTACAGCTACGCGCCCAGGCTGAAGGCGGCGAGCTGACCGAGTTGGCATTGTGGTGGGAGCGCTTCCAGTTTGCTGACGAAGCCGGCCGCCTGCAGTTAATTAACCAGCTGGGTAAAGACGGTATCGACAAAGGCCCTCGCCGGCGGCGTAACTACAAACGTAAGCGCACAGCCGAATAATGGTAACGGTACGTTGTTATATTGGCTTAGGGGCAAACCTGGCCAACCCGGTACAGCAGCTTGAAGTGGCAATAACGGCTTTACGTCAGCTGCCGCACAGCCGCTTAGTGGCAGTCTCATCTTTATACGGCTCCAAACCTATGGGGCCGCAAGATCAGCCCGACTACGTTAATGCTGTTGCCGCGCTTGACACTACCCTGTTACCGGAGCAGCTGCTCGATGCACTGCAAAACATAGAGCAAAGCCAAGGCCGGCAGCGCAAAGAAGAGCGCTGGGGCCCTCGTACGCTGGACTTAGATATCTTGCTGTATGGCGAGCAGATCATTAACACTGAGCGGCTTACCGTGCCGCACTATGGCCTGAAACTGCGCGAATTTGTCTTGTACCCACTGGCAGAAATTGCCGCCGAATTACAGCTGCCTGATGGCACTGTACTATCCTCTTTACTTCAGCAGGTGGGACTTAACGGCCTGCAAAAGCTTCACAGCAGTTGCAGCTGATGGCACTTTGTGCGATCTTGCGCCACCTGCGTTAAATGGTCGGATGAGATTATTATGGCTAAGATCACCACTGCCGTATTACAAAAAATGAAACAGCAAGGCGACAAGATCAGCATGCTGACCGCCTACGACGCCAGCTTTGCCAAACTGTTTGCCGAGCAAGGCGTAGAGGTGCTGTTAATTGGCGACTCGCTGGGTATGGTGCTGCAAGGCCACAGCGATACGCTGCCAGTTACCATTAGCGATATTGCCTACCATACCCGCGCTGTACGCGCCGGTGCCCCGGATGCCTTTGTCATAGCCGATATGCCCTTTATGAGTTACGGTACGCTGGAGCAGGCGCTGCAAAATGTGGTACCGCTAATGCAAGCCGGTGCCAATATGGTCAAACTGGAAGGTGGCGACTTTTTACTGCCAACGGTAAAAGCGCTAACGGAACGCGGTGTGCCGGTATGTGGCCATTTAGGGTTAACACCTCAGTCAGTGCATATTTTTGGCG
Organism: Chromatiaceae bacterium; assembly: GCA_033838465.1. GTDB lineage: Bacteria > Pseudomonadota > Gammaproteobacteria > Enterobacterales > Alteromonadaceae > Alishewanella. The sequence goes on along the minus strand of JAJLKZ010000014.1, from coordinate 133,350 downwards.
GTTACAAGGTGCAAGGTAAAACCGACGCCGCCGCTGATGCGATGGTTGCACAGGCCAAAGCCTTGCAGGATGCCGGCGCGCAGCTACTCGTGCTGGAATGCATTCCAACGGCCTTGGCTAAGCGCATTACCGAAACACTGACGATTCCGGTTATTGGCATTGGCGCCGGTAATGTGACCGACGGCCAGGTGCTGGTCATGCACGATTTACTCGGCATTAGCAGTGGCTATATTCCGAAGTTTTCCAAAAACTATCTGGCACAAACCGGCGAGATCAGAAGCGCGATAGCCGCCTATGTCAGCGAAGTGAAAAGCCAGACCTTCCCGACCGAACAGCACAGTTTTTAAAGCAAATGAATATTCTTACTACTGTTGAGGCGCTACGGGCACAAATTGCTACCTGGCGCAAAAAGGGCGAAACCATCGCCTTTGTGCCTACCATGGGCAATTTACATAACGGCCATTTAAAGCTGGTCGACGTGGCAAAAAGCCGCGCCGACAGAGTGATTGTCAGCATCTTTGTTAACCCGATGCAATTTGGTAAAAATGAAGATTTGGACAAATACCCACGCACCCTCGAAGCTGACTGTGCAGGCTTAAGCGCGCACCACGCCGATGCGGTGTTTACGCCAACACCCGAGCTGATGTACCCGCGCGGCCTGGATGTGCAAACCTATGTTGAAGTACCACTGTTGGGCGATTTGCACTGCGGTGCCAGCCGGGCTGGCCATTTCCGTGGTGTCTCTACCATCGTCTGCAAGCTGTTTAACCTGGTGCAGCCCGATATCGCCTGCTTTGGCATGAAAGACTATCAACAGCTGGCCATTATCCGCCAGATGGTGATTGATTTATCTATGCCGATTGAGATTATTGGTGTACCAACAGAGCGTGCTACCGATGGCCTGGCGCTTAGCTCGCGCAATGGTTATTTAACTGCTGAGCAGCGTGCCACTGCGCCCAAACTGTATCAGCTATTGCAGCAACTCAAACAGCAGATCCTGGCGGGCAATCACGACTACCGCGCGCTGGAGCTTCAGACCAAAGCACAGCTAAGCGCTGCCGGCTTTGAACCTGATTATGTAAATATCAGCCATCAGCACAGCTTGGCGCTTGCCACTGCAGAAGCCGAGCCAAAGGTTATTCTGGCCGCCGCCCGCCTGGGCAACACCCGGCTGATTGATAATCTGGAGCTGTAATCCGCTTATCATTTTTAGTTAATGCAACAAGACCAATAAGCCGCTGTGATGTTATGCCACGCAGCGGCTTTTGCGTTTATGCGTCGCTTATTCTCAGCGCCGGAAAGATTTTTGCTAATACCCGGGTCTTGGTGAACCAGAAAGGTGTTTTTGACCTATCTTTGCCATAACCACTGCTAACAACGAGTATTGTATGATGCAACCTAACACCCTGGTGCTGCCAGCTTTACTGACACTGCTGATGTTGTCAGCCGGCAGTGCAGCCGCCGCCCCCCCGCCCAAAGTAAGTGCGCAGCAGTTTGTCGATTTGCAACAAGACAACAGCCTGTTTGCCGGTTTTCGCCGCGCCCATGCCAAAGGCCTGTGCGTAAGCGGTGAGTTCAGATCAAATGGCGAGCTGGCGCCCTTCAGCTCCGCCGTTCTGTTTAACAGTGGCGTTACGCCCTTTATTGGCCGTTTGTCTATTGCCGGCAATAACCCCACCGCACCGGATCTAAAAGCGCCTGTGCGCAGCCTGGCGTTAAGTTTTAGTTTAAGCCGTACCGAGCAGTGGCGCATAGCGATGAACACCCCGCCGGTGATGGCCGTGGCAGACCCGCACACCTTTTACCAGCAAATACAGGCGATTCAGGCTGGCCCTGAAGCGATTAAGCAATTTTTTGCTGCACACCCTGAAAGTAGCGAGTTTCGTACCTGGGCCGCCCAATACAAGCCCAGCGGCAGCTTTGCCGGCGAAACCTATCACAGCATCAATGCGTTTTATCTGATTAACAGTGATGACCAGCAGCAAGCGGTGCGCTGGGCACTGATGCCCACCGTTACCGCGGACAGTATCACCTTTGCAGGCGACGATGCACTGCAGCAGGAAATCAGCGCCCGTATCGCAGAGGGGCCAGTGGTGTTTGACTGGGTGTTTACCCTGGCCGATGCCAGCGACGATGAAACTAACCCTACTAAAGCCTGGCCAGCAAGCCGCAGGCAAGTTAACGCCGGGCAAATCGTGCTTACTGGTACAGCAGCACAACTTGAAGGTAACTGCCATGCCATTAACTTTGACCCGCTGGTGCTGCCAAGTGGCATTAAAGCTACCGCCGACCCGATTTTACGGGCACGCTCGGGCGCCTATGCCGAATCCTACCGGCGTCGGGCAAAAGAGCAGTTTCAGGGCGCGCTAAAGGAGACAAGCCATGACTAAGCCAACACGCTTTTCGTTATCTATGCGGCTGTTTCACTGGAGTATGGCGACGCTGATGCTGGCCATGTTATCTGCAGGGCTTCTGATGGTGAAGTCACTGGATCCCTGGCAGCTAACCGTGTTGAGCCTGCATAAAGCTTTTGGCCTGCTGGCTCTGGTGCTGGTGAGCTTAAGGCTGATAAACCGCTTGCGCCAGCAGCTACCTGCATTGCCCGACAACTTACCTGCAATACAAAAAGCCATCGCCAGGGCGTCGCATTATTTGCTGTACGGCCTCATGTTTGCCATGCCACTGTCCGGTTATGCCATGCAGTACTTTGCGGCCCGGCCGGTTGAGGTATTCGGCTGGTTTCGCCTGCCTGCTGCCCTGGACGTTGATATCGGCCTGTACTCACTCTTTCGCGAACTACACAGCATCCTGGCATTAGGATTGGTAGCGTTAATTATGCTGCATATTGCCGGCGCGCTGCATCACCACGTTATCCGTAAAGATAAGGTGCTAAAAACGATGTTGTAACACCCCTCAGGGCCGGGCATAGCGCCCGGCCTGCGGTTTAAACAGCTCTGAACTTAGCCGCGTCGATAATAGCCCACAGATGGACAATGGCGGCAATAATGGCCGGGATCACCAGCCAAAATAGCGCATAACCCACCGCACAGACCAGGAAGAACAGAATCGCCGCCAAAATACGGCCCTGAACTAACTGGCCTAAACCAGGGAAAAACACATTACATAGCGCAGCGATAACATTACCGCCTGAACCCTGACCTGACATGACGCTCTCCTGTTATTGTTTTAAGGTGGCAACAAATTGCTCTGACTGGGCAATCGCCTGATTCATTTCTTTGATCAGCCGGTTAATATCACGCTGAATACTGTCAAACTCGCCCTGCAGCGCGCCAATGGCCTTGGCATTTAAATTATGTTTTAAATACAGGCTATTATCTTTTAGTGACGCTAGAACCGGTTGCATACTTTGCTCAGCACGCCGCATAGTTTTTAGCAGGCTGGCGTATTGCTTGCGCGTGTTGGCCAGCTTGCGGGCACTATCTTGCTTTAATTTGGCATTGCTGTATTGCTCCAGCTCATCCTGCCACTCGTCAAACAGCGCTTCAGCCACATTTTCTATGCTGTTAATGCGTGAGCTGACGTCCTCTGCCGCTTTGTTGCACGCTTGATACTCACTGTCGGTGGCCTCGTACATGCGCTGTAAATCGCCGCCATCAAAGTTAATCAGGCTGCTGAATTGCTCCAGCGCCGATTTAAACTGCTGCTGTGCCTCTTGCTGTGATTGCTGAGCTTCTTCTACCCGATCTACCAGAATGTCGCGCTTGTGCACCCCCACTTTTTCCATTGCGGAGTAATACGCGCTTTGACACGCAGTGAGGCTTAAAAATAGGGGTAACAGCAGGGTTAAATAGCGCATAATTTCAATCCGTTGCTTTAACATTATCGGCTGATAATAGCTGCTTAAGCCGGACAGAACAAATGCAAAGTGGTATCGCTGACAGCTTAGGCTGCCAGCTCTTTCGCCAACTGTAGCAATTTTGGGTAAAACTCTTTATCCAGCTGGGCAATTTGATCTTGCTCTACCAGTACATCATGCAAAATTTGCTCTGTGGTCAGCGGGTTAGCCAACACCACACGGAACACTATCGTTTCCTGGCGCTGATATTTCGCCGGCGTTAAGCGGGTACGCGATACAAAAGACTTGCCTTCTTCGCGCTGACGCTTCTGAATAAACTTAGTCAGGCCGTTTAGCAGCTCATTAAAGCGTTGCAGCTGTTCGGGGCTGGCTTTAGCCATGGCTTTTTGTACCTGCGCCGGTACATAACGGTAGGTCAGCAGGCACAGCTCTGGCTCGGTAATCAGCTCAAAGTCGATATTATGGGCGATTAAAGTAGCGAAATAGCGGGCTTTTTCCAGGCTGCGGTTAATCAGAATTTCATAACCTTCGCGGCCAATCACCTGCAAGCAGGCATGAACCAACATGGCCATACCAGGGCGTGAGCCTTCCAGCGTTTGGCTGCCCAGGTCCTTGGAGCCTTTACGTAAAATATACTCAGCATGATGCTCAATGGCATGCGCCGCAGAGGGGTGTTTAAACACCACCATACCAGCACCCATCGGCACGTACATTTGTTTATGTGCATCTATCGTTACCGAATCGGCGCGTTCTATGCCAGACAGCAGATGGCGGTATTTGTTTGATAATAAGGTCGCGCCGCCCCAGGCCGCATCGACATGGAAATGACATTGGTACTGCTCGGCTAAATCGGCCAGCTGATGCAATGGGTCAACGTTACCGGTTTCGGTGGTGCCCGCTACACCCACTATCGCCAGCGGCCGGATATTGGCCGCTTTAAGCTCGGCCATTTTTTCTGCCAGAAGCGCCGTGTCAATTTTATTATCGCTATCGGTTTTAATCGCAATCAGCGACTCGCGGCCAATACCTAACACATCAGCCGCTTTACCCAGCGAGTAATGGCCCCGCTCAGACACCAGGATCGCCAAACCATTGTAGCCATAGTGCTGCATAGCGCGAAATAAGCCCTCGCGCGCAATACCTTTAAAATTGCCATCTGCTTTAAGTAACCGGTTACGTGCTATCCACAGTGCCGTAATATTGGCGATGGTGCCGCCGGAGCAAAACGCCCCCAGCGAATGGTTTGCACTGTGCATCCATTTTTTATAAAAGCCATCGTTCTCGCCGTATACCAAGTGGTGCATCATGCCCAGCACCTGACGCTCCATTGGTGTAAAAGCTTTGGAGGTTTCAATTTTGACAAGGTTCTGGTTTAACCCCACCATCATTTTTGACAGCGACAACACAAAATACGGCAACGCCGAGGTCATATGGCCGATAAAGCTAGGCGCTGCGGTATGCACCGAGTGCGCGACCAGTTTTTGCATCAGGCCTTCGGCATAATCAGAAACAAAATTGGGCTGCTGCGGTATTTGATGCGCCTGAAAATCACGTTCAATTTGCCACAGTGGTTTTTCTACCGCGACGATACTTTCGCGCAAAAAGCCGGCCAGATTCTGCGACAGGTTTTGCTCGATAATACTTAGCGTAGAGTCAGGGGCTTCGGGCACGGTAAAGATCCGCCATAGTGCATCTTCAGAAGCGGTTGCCTGTCGTTTGCTTGATTCTGTCATCAACTAATTACTCTGCCTGTTCACTTTAGCAGTGGCTAAAACAGCCGGAAAATGGCGCTCACTTTACTGCAAGCGCCGAAAAATGTCTGCAAAAAAGTGGCGTATCAGCTGCGCAGGCCTATACCCCGGTTAATCAGGTACATGGCATAGCTAAACAGCACCACAATAAAGCCCAGCACAACCGCCAGTGCCAACCAAAGACTGACATCGGTAACGCCCAAAAAGCCATAACGAAACGCATTAACCATATACACCACCGGGTTTAACGCAGCCACCTGCTGCCAAAAGCCTGGCAACAAGGTTAACGAGTAAAACACCCCGCCTAAATAAGTGAGCGGCGTTAACACAAAGGTCGGAATAATGCTGATATCGTCAAAGGTTTTGGCGTACACCGCGTTAATTAGGCCGCCCAAAGCGAATAGCATGGAGGTTAGCGTAACGGTAACAATAATCACCGCCAGGTTATGAATTTGAATGGTGACGAAAAACAGCGACAGTATCGTCACAATTAACCCCACCAACATGCCGCGCGCCATACCGCCGCCGACAAACCCCAACACAATAATGTAGTTCGGTACCGGCGCGACCAGCAGCTCTTCCACGTTGCGCTGAAATTTGGCACTAAAAAAGGATGACGCCACGTTGGCATAGGAGTTAGTAATGACCGACATCATAATCAGCCCCGGCACAATAAACTCCATATAACTAAAGCCGCCCATATCACCAATGCGTGAGCCTATCAGGCTGCCAAAGATCACAAAATACAGTGTCATGGTAATGGCGGGCGGTACCAGGGTTTGCACCCAAATACGTAAAAAGCGGTTGGTTTCTTTATCCAGAATGCTTTTCAGTGCCACCATATAATTTGCTTTGATCATTTGGCACCTCCGCGGCCGTTTTCCACCAGGGTGACAAACAACTCTTCCAGCCGGTTGGCTTTGTTGCGCATCGATAACACCTTAATATCCTGTGCCGTGAGCTGGGCAAAAATCGGGTTTAAACCCTGCGACTTTTCCACATCCACCTCAAGGCTGTGATCGTCCAGCCGGCGCCAGTTAAAGCCATCCAGTTGTACCTTGGCGATATCACCCGCCACATCCAGCACAAAGGTTTCAAGCGTCAGCTTACTGAGCAACGCTTTCATGCTGGTGTTTTCGATGATCTGACCTTTATCGATAATGGCGATATTGCGGCACAGCATTTCGGCTTCTTCCAGATAATGGGTGGTCAGAATAATGGTGACGCCTTGCTGGTTAATCTGGCGCAAGAATTCCCACATGGAGCGGCGCAGCTCAATATCAACACCGGCGGTAGGCTCATCCAGGATCAACAACTTAGGTTCATGCATTAAGGCGCGGGCAATCATCAGCCGGCGCTTCATCCCGCCGGACAGCTCTCGCGAGCGGGCATGGCGCTTTTCCCATAACCCCAGCTGGCCCAGGTATTTTTCTGCCCGCTCCAGTGCCAGTTTTTTCGGCACGCCGTAATAACCAGCCTGATTCACCACGATCTGCAGCAGGGTTTCAAACTGATTAAAGTTAAACTCCTGCGGCACCAGCCCCAGCTGACTTTTTGCCGCTTCAAGCTCGGTGTCAATATCATGGCCAAACACCTTCACGCTGCCGCCGGTTTTATTCACCAGCGAACTGATAATACCAATGGTGGTACTTTTACCGGCACCGTTGGGGCCTAACAACGCAAAAAAATCACCCTGCTTTACCGCTAAATCGATACCGCTGAGTGCCACGGTACCGCTTTTATACACCTTGTGCAGGCCTTTAATATCTAACGCTAAACTCAATCTTGCTCTCCTGTTTGCCCACTATGGCCATAGCCCCAGCGTTGGGTAAGCTGATGCGGCAGTTTTAAGTGGTCTAAAATGCGCGCCACCATAAAGTCGACTAAATCGCTGATTTGTTTTGGCTGATGATAAAAACCCGGCGCCGCCGGCATAATGGTGACGCCCAGTTTGGCCAGCTTCAACAGGTTTTCCAGATGAATGGCGCTAAGCGGGCTTTCCCGGGGCACTAAAATCAGCTGACCAGCTTCTTTTATCACCACATCGGCGGCACGCTCTATCAGGTTGTCGCTGGCGCCACAGGCGATGGCCGATACGGTACCGGTAGAGCACGGGCAAATTACCATTTGCTTCGGTGCGGCTGAGCCTGAAGCCACCGGCGAGAACCAGTCGTCTTTGCCGTAAACTTTCAACTGGCCGGGTGCGCAAGCAAAATGTTGCTGCAGCATATCAGTGCACTTGTCCGGCGCCGCCGGCAGCTTAATATCATGCTCGGTGGCAAACACCACCCGCGCCGCGCTCGACACCAGTAAGTGCACCTTAATACCTTGCGCCAGTAACACTTGTAGCAAGCGCCAGCCATAGGGCGCGCCTGAGGCGCCGCTAAACGCCAGTGTAATTTCCTGAGGTTTGGCCATTATGGCTCCCATTTTTGCTTAAGTGCGCTAATTAGCTTGTCGTGAATGCCACCAAAGCCGCCGTTACTCATAATCACGATGTTATCGCCTGCGCTCGCCTGCGCGGTTAACTCGCCAACTAAGCCATCAATATTCTGGCTCAGGCTAGCTTTGGGCGCTAACGCACGGGTTAATGACTCTAAAGACCAGTTGGCGTTGGCCGGCTCGTATAAAAAAACCTGATCGGCCAGCGCTAACGCCAAAGGGAGTGCAGCCTGGTGCACGCCCATACGCATGGTATTTGAACGTGGCTCCAATACGGCAATAACCCGCTGCTGGCCCACTTTATTGCGAATGCCCTGTAAGGTAGTGCTAATCGCAGTGGGGTGATGGGCAAAATCGTCATACACCTTAATGCCGGCTACTTCGGCTTTTAGCTCCATCCGCCGCTTAGGTGCGATAAAACGTGTCAGCGCCTCTATTGCTACCTCAACCGGCACGCCGGCATGGCGCGCAGCGGCTATCGCCATCACGGCATTATCGACATTATGCTGGCCACTGAGCTGCCAGTGCAGCTCGCCCAGCTTCTGATCGTGTAAATACAGCGCAAACTGGCTGCCATCTGCGCTTATCAGCTCGGCGTGCCAGTTTTTGCCATAACTTTGCCGCTCGCTCCAGCACCCCATCTGCAGCGTCTGCTGCACTGCAGGTGTGTCTTCCGGTGACAGCACCAGGCCGTTAGCCGGCACCATGCGCAATAAATGATGGAACTGCCGCTGAATAGCCGCCAGATCCGGAAAAATGTCGGCGTGGTCATACTCCAGATTATTAATCACCAGCGTGCGCGGCCGATAATGCACAAACTTAGAGCGTTTATCAAAAAAGGCCGTGTCGTATTCGTCGGCTTCAATAACAAAAAACGGTGACTCACCCAAACGGGCCGAACAATCAAAGTTTTGCGGTATGCCGCCAATTAAAAAGCCGGGCTTTAAACCGGCACATTCCAGAATCCAGGCCAGCATGGTGCTGGTGGTGGTTTTACCGTGCGTGCCCGACACTGCCAGAACCCAGCGGTCAAACAATACCTGCTCGGCCAGCCACTGCGGGCCAGAGCTATAGCGCAGGTTGGTATTAAGTACATACTCTACCGCCGGGTTACCACGCGATAAAGCGTTACCGATAATGACTAAGTCCGGCGCGGGTTCCAGCTGCGCCGGATCCCACCCCTGAGTCAACTCAATACCCAATTGTTCCAACTGGGTGCTCATCGGCGGGTAAACGTTAGCATCGGCGCCGGTGACCTTATGGCCCAAAGCTTTAGCAATGGCTGCAATACCGCCCATAAAGGTGCCGCAGATGCCTAGAATATGAATATGCATAACTTGTCCTGAAAAATAGCCTGCGCCATTGTAGCAAAAACGGCCACCGACACAGTAACACCTGCAATTTGTGCAGAAATTCTTTAAAATACGCCAGCCTCTATACCTAAAGCAAAACTATATTACCAATAAGGAACTCACCGCATGCGCCGCATCTCGCCAGTACTGCAACAGGACGGAGTCGACAGCGACCTGATTTCACTGATAAAAACCATTCTGGCAGCCTGCCGGGAAATTTCGTTTCGTGTCAGCCAGGGTGAGCTGGCAGGAGTATTAGGTTCTACCCTGGCCGAGAATATTCAAGGGGAAACGCAGAAAAAACTTGATGTTATTGCTAACGAGCTACTCAAGGAAGTGATCCTGGAAACCGGCGTGGTCAAAGCCATCAGCTCTGAAGAAGAGGATGACACCGTTGCCGGTAACCCAAACGGCAAATATCTGGTCACCTTTGACCCCCTGGATGGCTCATCTAACACCGATATTAACAGCTTAATTGGTACTATTTTTTCAATTCTGCCGGCTAAAGCTGAGCTGTCAGCTGAAGATGCCGGCCAGTTTTTACAACCGGGCAGTGCTCAGCTGGCGGCCGGGTATGTGCTGTATGGCCCATCAACCATGCTGGCACTGACGACCGGCAAAGGCACCCGGCTTTATACGCTGGATAAAACCTACGGCGGCTTTTTGCTAACCGCAGAGCAGGCGGCTATTCCGAAATACACCGCCGAATTTGCCATTAATATGTCGAACCAGCGCTATTGGCAACCTGCGATGCAGGCCTATATTGCCGATTTACTGCAGGGCAAAGAAGGCCCGCGCGGTAAAAACTATAATATGCGGTGGATAGCGGCCATGGTGGGTGATGTACACCGGGTGCTGTGTCGCGGCGGCATTTTTGCCTATCCGCGGGATAGCAAAGACCCCAACAAACCAGACAAACTGCGACTAATGTATGAAGCCAACCCGATGAGTTTTCTGGTAGAACAAGCTGGCGGCATGAGCTCTACCGGCTATGAGCGGATTATGGATATCGTGCCAACCGACATTCATCAGCGGGTGGCAGTGATCCTGGGTTCAAAACACGAAGTGGAAAGCTGTGTGGCGTATCATCAGCGATAGCCATTTTTAACTGTGGCGTTATAATAAGCGCCAATTTTTTTGCACAGATACTAATTTTTTGCACAGATAAGGGAAAGGCTATGAGCTTAAGCGATGTTGCAGCAGGTAAAAACCTGCCAGAAGAGATTAATGTAATCATTGAAATTCCGGCCAATGCCGATCCGATTAAGTACGAAGTAGACAAAGATACTGGCACCGTTTGGGTTGACCGTTTTATGGCAACGCCAATGTTTTATCCGTGCAACTACGGTTTTGTTAACCAAACGCTGTCGCTTGACGGCGACCCGGTTGACGTATTGGTGCCAACACCTTATCCATTGGTACCGGGTGCTGTGATTAAATGCCGTCCGGTTGGTGTACTGCATATGTCTGATGAGTCAGGTGAAGATGCCAAAGTAATCGCAGTACCGGTAAGCAAACTGACCAAGCTGTATGACCATGTAAAAGACATCGGTGATGTGGACGAGCTGCTGAAAAAGCAAATTCAGCACTTCTTCGAACGTTACAAAGAGTTAGAGCCAGGCAAATGGGTTAAAGTGATTGGTTGGGGTGATGCAGCCGCCGCTAAAGCTGAAATTTTAACCTCGTTTGAGCGCGCCAAGAAATAACTGTTGTTTAAACGAATAAAACCCGGCTTGTCCGGGTTTTGTTTTTTATACAGAACAACGCTAACTACAAGCATTTGCTCAACTAAAGCACTATACTGCAGTTAAATAAGCACTAATAATAACATCTCAAAATCACAGAGGCTTGCAGTATGGATGTGTTACGACGTCTGTCTATCGCGAAAAAAATCTACTTAATTCCCATTATCGGCACACTGAGTTTTATTATTTACTTGGTGCTAGCCAGCAACACTGCACTGAACAACGTTCATACCCTGGAGCAAACCCGGGACGTGCAGTTTCCGGTGTTGCAAGCGGCGCAAAGCTCATTGGTGTTATTGGAGCGGGTAAAAGATTCTTTGGCCAGTGCAGTCACCACAGGTGACAAAGAAGCGCTGACAGGTGCGGCCAATTTCAGTAAACAATTTGGTCAGGATTTAGACCGCATTGCCCAGTTAAACCGTGATTACGCCGGTGCCATCAGTCAGGTGAAACAAAGCTATGACAACTACTATAAAGTGGCTTATCAAGTTTCTCTGGAAATGATAAGTGATACCGCTGATTTTAGTACTTTGGCGCAACGCTCCGAAAAAATGAACGCCGATTATGACACCACGGCGCTTTTACTGAGCCAATTCCGCGATCAGCGTTTACAGCAGTTTACCCACAGCATCGATGACGCCAGTGAACAAGCCGGTACCCTTATTACGGTAGGTATTATTATGGGTGTGATTACCACCCTGTTGTTGTTCGCCACCGCCTTTCCGGTCGCACGCGGCATCCAAAGCAGCCTGGCCAATATGATACGCTCGCTGCAAAGCCTGGCGAAAGAAGATGGCGATCTTACCGCCCGCATCCATACCAACAGTGTTGATGAGCTTGGCGATCTGGCCCATTGGTTTAATACCTTTATGCAGAAACTGCAGCACGTTGTAAAAGACATCGTTAATACTGCAGTGCCGTTATCTGCACTGGCAAAAGACTTACATGAACTCACTGACGATACCAACAAAACTATAGCGCAGCAGCGTAAAGCGGCGAATCAAGCCAAACATGCAGTGGATGACATGAGCGCCAGCGTGCAGGCAGAAGTTCAAAGCGCTAACGAAGCCGCTGTGGCTGCAACACAATCGAACGATGCGGCGGCTCAAGGCCAGCAAACTGTGACCTCGACTGTAGAAAACATTCAACAACTGGCCGGTAACGTACAGGAAGCCTCAGATGTTATTACCCAACTGGAAAAAGATGCTAATCAGGTTGGCACTGTACTTAGCGTGATCAAAGGCATCGCAGAGCAAACTAACCTGTTGGCGTTAAATGCGGCTATCGAAGCTGCCCGCGCAGGTGAGCAAGGCCGTGGCTTTGCCGTGGTTGCTGATGAAGTGCGCACCCTGGCTTCGCGAACGCAAAAATCGACCGAAGAAATTCAGCGCACCATAGAGCAATTGCAAAGTGCCGCCCGTTTAGCCGTACAAAAAATGCAGCACAGTACAGCTCAGGCGGGTAATAGTGTGCAATCGGCCAATCAGGCCGGGGATGCATTACAGCTTATCACCAGAAGCATTGCGCAAATACGCCTGATGAACCAGCAAATTGCCGATGCGACTGATGAGCAGCAGACAATGGCCAACAGCATAGTGCATCATGTCGATGAAATTTTTACCAACACCGAACATAGCGCTGAAAGTGCCGGCAATATTGCCAAAGCCAGCAGTGAATTGGCTGCACTGGCCCAAAGCCTGGAGAATATTACCCGGCTTTTCCGGGTATAATCTATAGTTTTAAAAATAAAACGCCGGCGAGAATGCCGGCTTTTTATTTCGCATTACCAATGTTTAACGGTAATAATCCTCTGGCAGGCTAATACGCGCGACACCTGATTCAACGGCTGCCTCTGCCACCGCCCGCGCGACACGTGGTAATAAGCGCGGGTCCATCGGCTTGGGAATAATGTACTGTTTGCCGAACTGCAAATCGCTTACTTTGGCCGCGGTTAGCACTTCCTGCGGTACCGGCTCTTTGGCAATAGCACGTATAGCATGCACCGCGGCAAGCTTCATCTCATCGTTAATAACACTGGCACGCACATCCAATGCACCGCGGAAGATAAAGGGGAAGCACAAGACATTATTGACCTGATTCGGATAATCCGAGCGGCCGGTAGCCATAATAATGTCGTTACGCGTGGCATGGGCCAGCTCAGGTTTAATTTCCGGATCCGGGTTGGAGCAGGCAAAAATCACCGGCTTATCTGCCATCAAGCTTAATGCTTCGGCCGGCAGCACGTCCGGGCCTGACACACCGACAAACACATCAGCGCCCATCAGCGCATCTTCCAGAGTGCGCTTATCGGTATTATTGGCAAACAGCTTTTTGTATTCATTTAAATCGTTACGGCGGGTATGAATGACGCCCTTGGTATCCAGCATATAAATATGCTCACGCTGGGCACCGCATTTAATCAGCAGCTCCATACAGGCAATAGCAGCAGCGCCAGCGCCCATACAAACGATAATGGCGTTTTTTATATCTTTACCCTGAATCTCCAGCGCATTTAACATGCCGGCGGCGGTAACAATAGCGGTACCATGCTGATCATCATGAAACACCGGGATATTGCAGCGCTTAATCAGCTCTTTCTCAATTTCAAAACACTCAGGCGCTTTAATATCTTCTAAATTAATGCCACCAAAGGTATCGGCGATGTTCGCTACCGTATTGATAAAATCTTCTGTACTGCGGTGAGACACCTCGATGTCAATCGAGTCGAGATTAGCAAAACGTTTAAATAACAGCGCCTTACCTTCCATTACTGGCTTTGATGCCATAGGCCCCAGATTACCCAGGCCTAAAATGGCGGTACCATTGGAAATCACCGCGACCAGGTTGCCTTTGCCAGTGTACTTGTAAACATTATCGACGTTGGCGGCAATTTCCCGCACCGGCTCAGCCACACCCGGGCTGTAAGCGAGCGCTAAATCAGTTACCGTCTCGGCCGGTTTACTGATCTCGATACTAATTTTGCCGGGTTTCGGCTCTGCATGATAACGCAGTGCCTGCTCTCTGAAATCTGCCATCGGTTCTATCCTGCTGTTTTGTAGGGCTAAGCGTATTGTTATAGTGTTATCGGGTTACTACGCTGTGGGCGGCATATTCTAAAGAGGCAAGCTGCAGAAGAGAAACAGAATCGGTCTGATCGTACCAGCCTGTCGTGGTTAAAAATGCCATACCACTTTAGTCGTAACCAAGGTGTTATAACAATAAAAGTCGCCCACGCCAAGAGACGTCTAGCCACCCAAACTAATTGGCGACCTGTTCATTGAATACAGATGCCAAAGCAGCAGCATAACCATGCCCACAACTGCAAAATGGCTGCATTAGCCAGCGCGAGGATTATGGATAGAGAGCAATGCTAAGCCAATGAAATAACAGGCTGAAAATAACGAACCACAGTTAAGGTTGATAAGCGGTGCTAAGGAGAGGGGTGGCATAAATATATTTTTTCAGCAAATACTGACTATTTGCACAAAAAACAGCCAGCAGACAGCGACAAAAAAAGCACCCGCAGGTGCTTTTTTGCTGTATTGGCAGTAACCGATTAACGGCTGCCCAGTACAGAGAAACGCTTTTTGAAGCGGTCAACACGGCCGCCAACGTCTAACACTTTCTGCTTACCTGTGTAGAACGGGTGGCACGCTGAGCAAACGTCCAGGTGGATGTCTTTGCACAGTGCAGATTTAGTTTTGAATGAATTACCGCAAGTACAGGTTGCAGTAATTTCTTTGTATTCTGGGTGGATACCTGGTTTCATGGCTTACCTCGTTAGGCCGTATCGCTATCTGGTCAACTATTGCCAGACACCATACGTAATTACAGTTAATTAAGGGCGCGTAGCTTAATAGATAGCCAACCAAGTTGCAACAGTTCAAACACTTTGAAGGCAAATTTTGTTTTACTTGGCATTTGGCCAAGGCCTCCTTACACTTAACCGCTGCTTGATAACGGAAACCTGCTGTGACAGTTGTACGTGTGGCCCTGCCGCTGCCGCTTAGGCAACATTTTGACTATCTGCTCGATGCCAGCCAGCCGGCGCAGGTAGGCTGTCGGGTGCGCGTACCCTTTGGCAACCGCACGCTGGTGGGCATTGTCTGGCAAATAGACCCTGATAATAGCTTTACCGCCGACAAACTGAAGCCGGTGCAGGCCCTGCTGGACACCACGCCGGTGTTGCCAGAAATACTCTGCCGTTTGCTCAGCTTTGCCGCTGAGTATTACCACCATCCGCTGGGCGAAGTATTAATTAGCGCCCTGCCGCTGTTACTGCGCGAAGGGCGGAATCTGAACGATTACCAACCCAAAGCCTATCAGCTGACAGCCGCAGGCCGGGCACTGGATGCCAGCGCACTAAAACGTGCCCCCAAACAATCAGAACTCTGGCAAGCACTGGCGAAACACCGCATCAGCGAGTCTTTGCTGGGGCAACAGTACAGCCGAGCCAGCTTGAAGCAGTTAATGGATAAAGGCCTGGCCGAAGAAGTGGTCGTGCCCGCCTCGCCTTACACCGCCCCTGCAGCGGCGCCGGGTGGTTTAAAGCTGACAACAGCACAGGCACTGGCTGTTACCGCTATTCATCAGGCGTTTGGCCGCTTCGAACGTTTGTTGCTGGAAGGGGTTACCGGCTCGGGTAAAACCGAAGTCTATCTGCAAAGTATCGCCAGTTTATTATGTCAGCAGCAGCAAGTGTTGGTGATCGTGCCGGAAATTGGTTTAACCCCACAAACACTGGCGCGGTTTCAGGCCCGCTTTGATGTGCCGGTGCTTTGCTGGCACTCGAACCTTAGCGATAGTGAACGCTTACATTGCTATTTGCAGGCGCAAAGTGGTGCAGCCGCCATTATCGTCGGTACCCGCTCGGCGCTATTTTTACCCTTCTGGCGTCTGGGGCTGATTATTATTGACGAAGAGCATGACCAGTCATTAAAGCAACAGGATGGCTTTCGCTACCATGCGCGTGACCTGGCGATAAAGCGCGCGGCGCTGCAGCACTGCCCTATCGTGCTGGGCTCAGCCACCCCCAGCCTGGAAAGCCTGCATAATGCACTGAACAAACGTTTTATCCATTTACCGCTGCCAGACCGTGCCGCAGGCCAGGCCTTACCCGGATTTGAGCTGGTAAACTTAAAACAGCAGGTGCTGCAATATGGTCTGGCTAGCCAAACACTGGCACAGATCAGGCAACAACTGAATGCAGGCCATCAGGTAATGCTGTTTTTAAACCGGCGTGGTTTTGCGCCAGCGCTGTGCTGTGACGAATGCGGCTGGCTGACCGAATGTCAGCGCTGCAGTGCCTTTACCACCTATCATAAGCAAAGCCGGCAACTGGTATGCCATCACTGCGGTGCCAGTAAAGCTATTCCGCGCCAATGCGCCCATTGTGGCAGCACTAAACTGACGCCACTGGGCCAGGGTACTGAACAACTGGAAGAAAACCTGCAGCAGCTGTTCCCCGATATCGCCATAACGAGGCTGGATCGCGATAGCACCCGGCGTAAAGGTTCGCTAAACAGCCTGCTGGACGACATTCATCAGCATGGTGCCAGGCTGATTGTCGGCACCCAGATGCTGGCAAAAGGCCACCACTTTCCCAATGTAACTCTGGTGGTGATAGTTGATGTGGACGGTGCGCTGTACAGCAGCGATTTCCGCGCCCCAGAGCAACTGGCACAGCTGCTTACACAGGTAGCGGGTCGCGCCGGGCGTGGTGATAAAACAGGCAAAGTGCTACTACAAACCCATTATCCGGAACATGCGTTGCTGCAAGACATTATTCAAAATGGCTATGCGTCTTTTGCCCGCAGTGCGCTTTTGGAGCGCGAGCAAACCCGGCTGCCGCCTTACCAGCACTTAAGCCTGTTTAGTGCCCAGGCGCATCAGGCGACACTATGCCAGCAGTGGCTGACACAACTGGCCGAGCAGGCCAGACAATATCCGGCATTGCAGTTACTCGGGCCCATACCGGCACCGCTGGAGCGGCGCGCCGGCTTATATCGCTGGCAGCTGCAGCTGTACAGTGCAAACCGCACCGCTATGCATCAGGCGCTAACTGCCTTGTTAGACTGCGTAAGTAAGTGGCCACTTAGCCGTAAAATTAAATGGCAGCTTGACGTGGACCCGACCGACCTTACCTAAGACGAGCTGACAACAAGGGCGCGGTTTCTTTTTCAGTACAACCGGGTAGAATAGCGCCTAGCACAGTAGTAAGAGTATTCCAGCCGTTATGCCACAAAAAGACTATGTTAAAGCCAGCCGGCCCAAAGCCAAACCCGCACGGGGACGAGGCCGCGCCAACACGAAAGCCGCAGCACCCGGGCGCAAACCCTGGCTGTTGTTAGTCGTTACGGCAGGCTTAATTGCCGGCTTTATCTACTTTTTATGGTTTTTAAACCAGCAGCCTGCAGTCACTACTTCCGCAGAAAAACCTGCCGCCAAGCCAGTGAAAACCGATGAGCTGCCGGCAAAGCCCACACAAGAGCCATACCAGTACATTAAAGAGCTGGAGAACAAACAAGTTACCGTAGAGGTGACTGAACAACCGCAGTCTACCGGCCCTTATCAGATGCAATGCGGTTCGTTCCGCGAGCAAAAACAAGCCGAAGCGATGAAAGCACAAATTGCCTTTGTCGGTTTTAGCTCTGAAATCCGCCGCACAGAGGGCAATAACGGCGTGTGGTATCGGGTAGTACTGGGGCCTTATGAGTCAAAGCGTCAGGCCACTGCTGACCGCAACCGGCTACGCCAACAAAGCATTAATACCTGCCAGATCTGGAACTGGTCTTGAAATAGTCGCCAGCCAGCCTTACTTATTGCCTAGGTTAATGACGCCCTAAGGCTAAAATATGACAACGATCGTTTCTGTGCGCCGCAATGGTAAAGTTGCCATTGGCGGCGATGGCCAGGTTTCACTTGGCAACACTGTTATGAAAGGCAACGCCCGTAAAGTTCGCCGGCTGTACAACAACAAGGTTATCGCCGGTTTCGCCGGCGGCACCGCCGATGCCTTTACCCTGTTTGAGCGCTTTGAAGCCAAATTGGAACTGCACCAGGGCCATTTAATGCGGGCAGCAGTAGAGCTGGCAAAGGACTGGCGTACCGACCGTATGCTACGCAAATTAGAAGCGCTGCTGGCCGTAGCCGATGCTAACACCTCGCTCATCATCACTGGTAATGGTGATGTGGTGCAACCCGAGCACGACTTAATTGCCATTGGCAGCGGTGGCCCTTACGCCCAGGCAGCGGCCCTGGCGCTGTTACAAAACACAGAGCTTGAGGCCCGCGACATCGTGGAGAAAAGCCTGACCATCGCCGGTGATATCTGCGTATACACCAATCAGCATCAGACCATTGAAGAACTCTAAGCAGGTAGCCTTATGTCTGACATGACGCCAAGAGAAATTGTCCACGAGTTGGACCGCCATATTATCGGCCAAAACAAAGCTAAACGTGCCGTCGCCATTGCCCTGCGCAACCGCTGGCGTCGCATGCAGTTAGATGCAGCACTGCGCCAGGAAGTGACGCCGAAAAACATCCTGATGATAGGCCCAACCGGGGTGGGTAAAACCGAGATAGCCCGTCGGCTGGCGAAGCTGGCCAATGCGCCCTTTATTAAGGTAGAAGCGACTAAGTTTACCGAGGTCGGTTATGTCGGCAAGGAAGTAGAAAGCATTATCCGCGACCTGACTGACAGCGCCGTCAAGATGTTCCGTGAGCAGGCAATAGAGAAAAACCGTGACCGCGCCGAAGAAATGGCCGAAGAGCGTATTTTGGACGTGCTGTTGCCGCCGGCCAAAGCGGCCTGGGGCGAGCCGGAGAATAAAACACCAACCGACTCTAACACCCGGCAGATCTTCCGTAAAAAGCTGCGCGAAGGCCAGCTGGACGACAAAGAAATTGAGTTGGAACTGGCACAGCCAAACATTGGCGTCGAAATTATGGCGCCGCCGGGCATGGAAGAGATGACGTCGCAACTGCAAAGTATGTTTCAAAGCCTGGGCCAGGACAAAAAGAAAAAGCGCAAACTGAAAATAAAAGACGCGCTAAAGCAGTTGATTGAAGAAGAGGCTGCCAAGCTGGTTAACCCGGAAGAGCTGAAAACCGCCGCGCTGGAGGCGGTTGAGCAAAACGGTATCGTGTTTCTGGACGAGATAGACAAAATTTGTAAGCGTGGCGAAACCAGTGGCCCTGATGTGTCACGCGAAGGCGTTCAGCGCGACTTACTACCACTCATTGAAGGCTGCACCGTCAATACCAAACACGGCATGGTGAAAACTGACCATATCCTGTTTATCGCCTCCGGCGCCTTTCAGATGAGTAAACCCTCAGATCTGGTACCAGAGCTACAGGGCCGTCTGCCAATACGGGTTGAACTGGAAGCGTTAAGTGCCGCTGATTTTGAGCGTATCTTAACCGAGCCTAAAGCCTCCTTAACCGAGCAGGCCACCGCTATGCTAGCAACCGAAGGTGTGAATTTGCGCTTTAGCACTGATGGCATAAAAAGCCTGGCGGCGGCGGCCTGGCAGGTGAATGAAACCACGGAAAATATCGGTGCCCGGCGTTTATACACGGTGATGGAGCGGCTATTAGAGGAAATTTCCTACGATGCAGCTGACCATGCCGGCGAAGAAATCCATATCGACGCGGCCTACGTGGAAAAGCACCTGGGCGCACTGGTGAAAGATGATGATTTAAGCCGGTTTATTCTGTAATGGCCGACAACGCGCCTAGCACTGACACAGACATTCAGGTTAGCCGGCTGCACTACCACCAGCGCAGCCGTAAGCTGGATGTAGAGTTTAGCAATGGCGAAACGGCCAGTTTAAGCGCCGAGTTATTGCGCGTGTTGTCGCCCTCGGCCGAGGTACGCCGTCATGGTAAACCGATGCTGGTGACCAACAAAAAAAATGTCGCCATCAGCAAGGTCTTGCCGGTGGGGCATTATGCGGTAAAGCTGGTGTTTGATGATGGCCACGACAGCGGCATTTACAGCTGGCACTATCTGCATCAGCTGTCGACGCAGCAAGATAACTTGTGGCAGCAGTACCTGACACAGTTACGTCAGGCCAATGCCCAGCGTGACGAGCTGATTGCCGTAACCTTTAAACCCTGAGTGTCGCTAACGCCAAAATCAGCGGCTAACGCAGTTTAAGCAGGCGGCTCTCAGGCCTGAAAACGTTCAACTGTCTGACGCAAACGCGCTGCCTGCTGCGCGACCTCCTCGCTAATAGACGCATTGTGTCTGGCATGGCCAAAGGTTTCGTCCGACAAATCGCGGATTTTTACTACGTTTTTGTTCACTTCCGCAGCCACCTGACTTTGCTCTTCTATGGCGGCAGCAATTTGTGTGGTCATATCCATAATATTTGTCACATCAGCAGTAATCTCGCTCAGAAGCGTCATCGCGATGCCGGCCTGCTCTGCACTCTCGCTGCCTTGCTGACGGCAGCCCTGCATCACCTGCACGATATCGTTTGTGCGCCCCTGCAAACCTGACACTATGGTTTCTATCTGCCGGGTGGAATCCTGAGTGCGCATAGCCAGGCTGCGCACTTCATCAGCAACCACGGCAAAGCCCCGCCCTTGATCGCCTGCTCTGGCAGCTTCAATGGCAGCATTTAGCGCCAGTAAATTAGTCTGTTCAGCAATAGCGCGGATAACATCCAGTACCGAGCCGATGGTTTTGCTGTCTTTTTCCAGTTCAGCTACCACAGCCGTAGCATCTTTTAAGCGATCTGACAAAGAACTAATTCTATCGACGGTTTGCTGCACTTCGCTGCGGCCACTTTGCGCATTATGGTTCATTGCTTCGGCCTTGGCTGCGGTGGTTTCAGTATTGCTGGCAATTTCGTTTATCGTTGCACCCATTTGTGTAACTGCAGCGGCAACCATGTCTGTTTCGTTCTGCTGCATTTGCATACCCGTGCTGGTGTCTGACGTAGATTTGGCCAACTCCGCTGTAGCAACATCAAGCATTTCAAGTGCCTGATTAACCGTTTTAATCAGGTTTTGAAAATCACCTAGCATGCTGTTGAAATCGGTTGCCAGCATAGTCATTTCATCATTGCCGGCCACATCAACCCGCATACGAAAATCATTGTGTTGCCGGATCAACCCGATGGTTTTACACACCTCTAAAACAGGTCGTAAAATGCTCTGACTGGTTAAGCCCACCAGTGTTAACACTATGACTAAAACCAGGGCAAAGGCGCTTAAGGCCAGCGTTTGGGTGGTGCTAACCGCAGCGCTAATGGCGCTACTGGTTTGTTCCGACAACGCTTTTAAGCTGGCCTCAGTGCTTTGTATGGCTTTGCGCATCTGCCCCGTTACACCCTGTGTCTCATCCAGCCCCATTTGCTGCATGGCGTTAACAAGAGCAGTAAAATGTTGTTGGTATTGCTGCGCCAGTTGCAGACTGTCTGGCTCGGCATTCAATTGTTGGCTCAGCTGTAAAAATGTCTGTTCAAATCGCTGGACGTGTGCCATGTCTTTACGGAGTAAAAAGTCCTTTTCAGCCCGGCGCAGTTGCAACATCAGCACACTGAGATCATCACGGTTAGCCGCGTCAAGTTGTTGCTCTAACTGCTGCACCGCCTGACGCAACTGCCCCATCACGCCAGAGCTGTAATCCAGCCCGATCCGTTGCTGCTGGCTGACCAGCTGATTGAAGCTTTGCAGATAGTCTGCCGTCAGGCTGCCAAACTCGGCTAATGGCTTACGGTCAATGCCGTGCTGCTGTAACAAATGGTCTAAAGCCTGTACGCGTTGCAGCATTTGCTGATGATGATCGACCAACCGCTGCTGATATTTCAGATCGGTGCGCATCATAAAATCTTTTTCATGGCGGCGAAACATTAGCACGTCAGTGCTAATTTGCTCGACCAACTGCTGAGTCTTCGCCAGACTGGTCAGTTGGGCACTTTGATAAAATAAAATCAGCAGCATAATTGCCATAGCCAACACCAGGGCACCGCCATTGATAAATAACCGCTGTTTAATTGTTAAATGTCTTAAACGACTCATACTCTGGTTCCGAACTGGTCACGTTATTTTGATGATAGTTCAGAAGCGCAAAAATGCCGCAAGAACCACAGACTAAACGCCTAATTGAGCAAAGTGTAAGCGGCAAGGGTGCTGCTTGCCCCCAAAACAGCGCCGGCCAATACGTCCAGCGGAAAATGTACGCCAAGCATGATGCGCGATACACCTATTGCTATAGCCCAGAGCAATGCCAGCGGCCACCACAGCGGAAAATACAGTGCAATCACAGTGCTGAAGACAAAGGCACCGGCAGTATGACCTGATGGTAAACTAAAACGGTCAGACGGAATAATATGAGCATTGATAAAGGCTGCCAGTGCGTCTGCCGGCCGGGCACGTTTTATACTGTTTTTTAACACTAAATACAGCGGCAATTCCACAGCAAATGCAGCCAATAATAAAGCGCTGACAGTATCAGCTTGTTCCGAGCCTGAGCTTAGCAGTACCAGTGCAAACAGCAGGTACAAGGGGCCATCGGCGGTCTTTGACAACCACAAGCTTATCTGGCGGGCCTGTAGTGAGCGACTGCGGCGAAACAGCCGCTGAAATGACACCTGATCCCACTGTTCCAGTCGTTTAAGCAACATAGTAAGCGCTGTCCTGAATGTCGACTAACAACAGGCTAGCGTGACTTTATGACGTTAGCGTGACACCAGGTGCCCGGACAAACGCTAAGGCTTCCGGCTCGGGTAATGGCCGGGCGATGTAATAACCTTGTACAGCATCACAGGCCATACTTTTCAGTAGCTCAAGCTGAACGGCAGTTTCTACGCCTTCGGCCAAAATACGTTTGCCTAGACCATGTGCCAATTTGATCATCGTTTTTACGATCATCATATCCGAGTCGTTACCCGCCATATCCATCACAAAGCTGCGGTCTATTTTAATTTTATCGATTGGCATACGTCGCAAATAGGCCAGCGAAGAGTAGCCTGTGCCAAAGTCATCAATCGAGACACGTATTCCCATCTGCTGCAACTCCAACACATGGTTAGAGCCCTTCTCCATATCATGCATCGCGGTATTTTCGGTGATCTCAAGCTCCAGAAACTCGGGTGTAACCTGATACTGCTGCAGCAGCTGTTGAATGTGCTGTTTCAAACCGTCCTGCTCGAAGTGCAGTGGTGACATATTAACCGCCAAAGGCACCTGGATACCCAACTGTCGCCACTGGCTGATGGTTTGCACGGCTTTTTGCAAGATCCAGAAATCCAGTTGCCGACTTAAACCCAACTGTTCAACGAAGGGTAAAAACTGTCCCGGCATCAATAAGCCCAGCTTGGGGTGCTGCCAGCGTACCAATACTTCAAACGCATCAAGTTTATTAGAGCGCAGATTCAGTTGTGGTTGAAAATACAGCACTAACTGATCATGTTGCATCGCCGCCAACAATTCAGTTTCCCAACCAATTAGGCGGGCTGACTCATCCTCCATACCCGCTTTATACGCCAGGTGCTTCGCTTGAAGACGTTTAGCCTGATGAAAAGCAATATTGGCCTTCTGCAACAATGTTTCGGCGCTGTCGGCATCAGAGGGCGCACAGGCAATCCCGACTGTACAACTTAGCTGCAACTGGCCAACTTGCGAGTCAAAGCGTTTTTCCACCAACTGTTGCAGATGACGTAAAGCATAATTAAGCTGAGTATCATCCTGAATATCTGTCAGCGCCAGCGCGAAAATATCACCGCCGGTCCGGGCGACCAATGCCGGCTTTAAAATACTGTTGGCAAAACGTTGATTTAACTGGCGCAGCAGCATATCGCCTTGCTTTAAGCCCACCGACTCATTAATGGTTTTAAACTTATCCAGCCCAAGCATCAGTAAGTAAACGGGTGTATCACGGTTTTGCTGCAACTTGTACTGCAACTGTGTGAGTAAAGCATCCCGGTTCAGCGCCCCGGTCAGTTGGTCGTAACTGTCCAGATAGCGGGCTTTTTCAGTTAACTGCATATTGGCACTTCGTTCATGCTCATGCAGCCAGATAAGTAGCGCCAGGCCCAGGCACACCAGTAAAAACAGCTCTACACACTTATAAATTAATGTTAGACGGGGATCGGCTAATTCAGCTGCACTGAGCAAACGCCAGACTGCAAATACAATATACAATACCCCCCATAAAGACAGTGTGGCAGCTGCTAACCTTTGCCCCAGTGACGACTCCAACCGTTGTATCAGACTTATTGCGGCACCCAACAGAAGAATGCCCATCAATAATAATCTGAAGTAGACTTGGAAGTATTCACGCCAGTCATTGCCAAATTCTGCCAGTTGAAAAGGCAGTAATGTTAACGCACTGAAGGCTAACAGCAGTAACAGGATGAGGTGCGTTGGCGCCTTAGCCCAACGCGGCGCAACCGAGCGGCGAGTTTGCATCATGCCACGTAGCAACAATACAGCGAAGGTATAACTCCCCATAATGGTCACCAGCTGCAAGCCTTGCATCATTGCAGGTTGTGGCATAAGCCATTGCAGTAAAATAGCCAGTTGGTAACAGCTAAAACCTAACACAGCGATACACCAGGAGCGTATATAGCTTTGCTGATAAACCCGGTTCAGGTTCCATAACAACAAGCAAAGCAATAGCCCCACACCGACCTGGGTCAAATAAATGGCCAAACGAGCAAAAATTTCTGCAGCCACTGCAAGTACCTGTTAATACGCCTGAATACACCTTAACAAACAACAACACCTGCCGACAATACGCAGTTAATCAAGACTAGATAAAAGCTAATAATAATAAGTGTTTGAGCTTGCTAAGCTGGGCGTTATACTGACGATTAATTCTGTCACTGCCGGAGCTCACCATGGAATACAATACGTCTGAATTATGTGATCTTTATGCCGATTTGGTCGATGTGGTTGAACCGCTCTTTGCTAATTATGGCGGCAGGCGCTCTTTTGGTGGCCAAATCCACACCGTAAAATGCTTTGAAGACAATGGTTTAGTTCGGCAAATGCTGAGTGACCCAGGTGTAGGTAAAGTATTATTAATTGATGCCGGTGGCTCGGCCAGACGCGCCATTATAGACGCCGAGCTGGCATCTTTAGCAGCGACCAATGGCTGGGAGGGCATAGTGTGCTACGGCAGTGTGCGCGACCTGGATTTGCTGGAGGATTTCGACATCGGCATTCAGGCCGTTAATGCCATTCCGGTAGCCGCCGATGACAAAGGTTTTGGTGAAACTGAAGTGCCGGTTAATTTTGCTGGCGTCACTTTTTTACCGGGCGATCATTTGTATGCTGACAGTACCGGTATTATCATGTCACCCGATCCACTGGACATTGAATAGTCAGGTTGATCAATGCTAACCCTTTTTACCGCCACCCGGCTTAAGCAGCTAAGTTCCAGCCGCCCTGGTGAACAACGATTGGGCGAAGCTGTTGCACTGCCACAGGCTGACCTTAGCCTCAGCGCTCAGCTTGAACAAGCCAAAGCAGCTGGCTGTCAATTTGTGCTGTTAGGTATACCTGAAGATATCGGGCCAAGGGCAAACCTGGGTACGCCAGGAGCCACTGGCGGTTGGCAGGCGTTTTTAAGCCGCTTTTTGTCTTTGCAAAACAACAATTTTATTGCTGCCAGCCAACTGCTACTGCTTGGCGAAATTGACTGCACTGCCTTACAACAACAGGCTGATAAGCTGGATAATAAGCAGCCTGAACAACTGGCGTTGCTGCGTGAACTGGTAAGCCAGTTAGATCAGTATGTCGGCGACGTGGCACAGACCATCTTCGCTGCAGGTTTATACCCTATTGTGATTGGCGGTGGTCATAACAACAGTTACCCATTATTACAGGCACTTGCCACACAGAGCGGCCAGCCCGCAAACAGTGCCAACCTGGACCCTCACAGTGATTTTCGCCCGCTGGAAGGACGCCACAGCGGTAACGGCTTTAGCTATGCCTGGCACGATGGCTACTTAAAGCACTACTTTGTACTGGGGCTGCATGAATTAAAAAACTCCGCTGCCACGCTGCAACAATTGCAACAAGCCGGGGCGGAGTTTTGCAGTTATCAACGTATCTTTGTCCGACAAGAGCTGAACTACCAGCAGGCTCTCGAACTGTGTATCGATAATGTAGTGCAGGGCACTGGCGCTATTGGTATTGAACTGGATACCGACAGCATCAGCATGATGCCGGTAAGTGCCTTTACCAACTGTGGTATCAGCGTACAAGCGGCAGAGCAATTTGTCTATCAACTGGCCAGGTTACCCCGCAGCCGTTATTTGCATTTGGCTGAGGCCGCGCCGGCACAGCATGTAGCAGGTTTAGCCGCAGGCAACAGTGAAGCCGGCCAAATTCTGGCGGCGCTGGTATATGCGTTTATTCAGGGTAAGCAGCATCAGGCTACTGCACTGTAGGGCTTTTTGGCTGTTGCTGCCATTGTTTTAACCAGACCGCAAAACCGCTTAGCTCGAACGGCCGTGAATATAAAAATCCCTGGCCACGAGTACAGCCCATACGCAGCAACTTCTGTTCGACTTCTACCTCTTCTATCCCCTCAGCAATGACGCCCAGGTCCAGGTTACGCGCCATATCGATAATGGCGCCCGTGATAGCAGAGTGCATATCGGATTTGTGTAAATCATTGATAAAACTGCAATCAACTTTGACATATTGGATGGGTAAACGGCGCAAATAAGCCAGTGATGATAATCCGGTGCCAAAATCATCCAGCGCCAGCTCAACCCCTAAACGGTGTAAGCGCTGTATGGTCGCCAGTGCTTTATCCGGCGCATCAGCCAGCGCACCTTCTTTAATTTCCAGCATCAGTAGCGCTGGTTTAACTTTATATTTTTCAAACAAAAACTCTAAACTATCGACCAGCTCATCCTGCAGTAAGTCTTTGCTGGAAATATTAACCGCGATTTTGCTATTTAAGCCGGCTTGCTCCAAAGTGGCGATCATAGCAACCGCCTCACGCACTACCCACTGGGTTAACGGGTAAATAACACCCGTCTGCTCAGCCAGCGCCAGAAAACTGGACGGCGTCATCAATCCTCGGCTCGGATGACGCCAACGCACAAAGACTTCGCCGGCTAACACCTGACGGGTATTCATATCAATTTGTGGTTGCACATAAAGCGCCAATTGGTTATCCGCAATCGCTTGTCGCAGCTCTGCCATCAGCGTCAGTTTGTCACTACTGTAGTTAAGCATGCGAGGATTGAACACCTGGCTTTGCCCCTGTAACCAACTATGATGCTGCAACGCCAGATAAGCGCGCTCCGATAGTTCACTTAACAAGGTGCCATGCTCAGGGTAGTTGGCAATACCAGAGTGCAGCTGATATTCGACCGCACAACCATGCACTATCATTGGCTCCGGAACATGCTTTTCCAGATTATCTGCCACGTATTCGGCCAAATGTTGCTGCTCGGTGCTGTCTAACCAGACGGCAAAATCGACGCCGCCCAAATGACAAAGCCGGATGGGCAGTTGCTGACGAAACTCAAAGGTGAGCGCCTCTGGGGTGTCTTTCAGCTGCTGGTTAATGCGCTGAGCAATTTGAGCCAGGATCAGGTTACTGTTACTGTGGCCAAGCAACTGATTAATTTGTTCAAATTGGCTGATTTTTATAAGCAGCAACGAGAATTGCTGTTGCGGTGCCCGCTTTAACAGTTCGTCCAGCTGCTGTTGCAGGAAAAATTTGTTAGGAAACCCACTAATATCATCATGCAGTGAGTAAAACCCCAGCGGATTAGCCTGTTGTTTTTGTTGTTGCTTATTCAGCTTGTGCAGGTCGAACTTGAGTTTAATCAGATAGATAAAACTCAACAGCAGTAAACCTGTGAGTAAACCAAGCAAAGGAAGTTGCTCTGGTTCAGCCTGCGCCGCAACGGGCCAACTTAATAATGCCAAACTTAACAGCCGGTAAGACAAGGTCATTCTCCCGCATCAACACTGTTACTAGCATAATCGAAAACCACCTGTTGTAAAGCCACTTACAGCCGCGGGTTAACCTCTTTACCATTTATTATCAGCTGTTTAAGTGAGCTCACACCGAACTGATAACAGAGCTCAGCAGGCCGGCTGATGCTGTAACAAGCAAAATCAGCTCGCTGGCCAACCGCCAGAGTTCCGCGATCATTCAGACCCAATGCCCTGGCGGCATAGCGAGTCACGCCCTTCAGTGCCTCTTCGGGGGTTAAACGAAATAAGGTACACGCCATATTAAGCATCAGCGGCAGTGAACACAGTGGAGATGTACCAGGGTTAAGATCGGTTGCCACTGCCATCGGCACCTTATACTGCCGTAATAATGCTATTGGCGGCAGCTGTTGTTCACGCAGAAAATAAAAGGCACCGGGTAATAAAACGGCAACAGTCCCGGCTTTTGCCATCGCAGCGATGCCAGCTTCATCCAGAAACTCGATGTGATCAGCCGACAAGCCGCTAAATTCAGCTACTAACGCACTGCCGCCCAAATTGGACAGCTGCTCCGCATGCGCCTTCACTGGCAAGCCGAGCGCGGCAGCCGCCTTGAACACTTTTCGGCTTTGCTCAACACTAAAGCCTATGCTTTCACAAAACACGTCTACAGCATCAACCAGACCAAGCGCCGTTAAGCGCGGCAGCATATCGCATATAGCATCAATGTAGCCGTCAGCATTGTCGGCATACTCTGGGGGCAAGGCATGGGCGCCCAAAAAGGTTTTTTGCACCGATACCGGGTGATATTTTGATAGCTCGGCAGCAACTTCGAGAATTTTTTGCTCGCTGGCCAGATCAAGGCCATAGCCGGATTTGATTTCTACTGTGGTGACTCCTTGGCTTAACAGGGCGTTAAGCCTGGCTTTAGCCAACACAAATAACTGTTCATGACTGGCGGCACGCGTTGCAGCAACTGTCGCTTTGATACCTCCGCCGGCAGCGGCTATTTGCTGGTAACTGGCGCCATTGAGTCGCATTTCAAACTCATTGGCACGATCACCGGCGTATACAAGATGAGTATGACAATCAATAAAGCCCGGTAACAGCCACTGACCAGCCGCATCATAAAGAGGCGTTGCCAGTGCATCAAAGGCCGGCAACTCAGCACGTGGGCCAATAAAGGCAATACGGCCGTCTTTTACCGCCAGTACAGCATTTTCAATGCTGCCATATGGCTGACCATTGTCGGTCATAGTGGCGATATTGGCATTTACCCAGATCGCATCAAATTGCTGCATGACTCTCTCCTGTATGCGGGCCGGCACTAATTTTACACCAACAACTTGTCTATACAACAAAACTGCAGTATTTGTTATGGCAGTATCGTGATGGAGCTTAACGTGGCCAAATTTGCCCAGATCAAAGAATACATCCTCAGCCAGATAGAAATAGGTGCCTGGCCCGAGCACAGCCGGGTACCTTCGGAGAATGTGTTAGCAGAACAATTCAGCGTCAGCCGTATGACAGCGCGCCGTGCTCTACAAGAGCTGAACGAGCAGGGCATCTTATACCGCACTCAAGGTGTCGGAAGCTTTGTCGCCGCACTTAAATCGCAATCCTCATTGCTGGAAATTCGCAATATTGCCGATGAAATATACAGCAGAGGCCACGCTTATAATGCCCGCCTGTTACAGCTGACCGAACTGCCCTGCCCGGCCGTTGTCGCTAGTGCACTGGGGCTTAAGCGTAACGAAGCGGTGTATTTTTCCCTGATCGTGCACTTGGAAAACAATCAGCCACTGCAGTTAGAAGCCCGCTATGTTAGCCCACGTCTGGTGCCAGACTATGTCAGGCAGGATTTTAATCAGCAAACACCGCATCAGTATCTCAGTCAGATTGCGCCGTTAACGGAAGCAGAACACTTAGTTGAGGCAATATGGCCGGATGATTTTACCTGTCGGCATTTAGTGCTGAAAAAACCAGAGCCCTGTTTACGTCTGACCCGGCGCACCTTCAGCCGCGAAGGAGCGGTGAGCCTAGCCTATTTAACGGCCCCTGGTAGCCGCTACCGCCTGGGGGGATACCTAAATTTTAGTCTGCAACCTCACCGCTAACACTTTACTGCCCATTTCTAGTATCACCAGTTTGTTTTACTGGACAACATTTTTTAGTGAGCACAACTTTTTGGCTAGATCAGTAAAGATTTGTTTGTTAACGTCAACTTGTTAAGCAAGTATCTGCTGTCTATGTTTAGGGCTCAGCTAGAGCGCGGAGTAAACACCTGTGATCCAGTTAAAAGTTGCGCATAAAGTCATCCTCGGCTTTGGGTTTATTGCCCTGTTATTATTACTGTCCAGTGGCTCGGCGTTATTAAGCTTCGCTGCTGTTTCACATTCCAGTGAACGGGTGAATCAATTAGCTGTGCCGGTGCAACAGCAAAGCAATGCTGCTCAGGTACAATTACTGAAATTAGCGAAGCTTTCTGCATTGGGCTATACCGCCGAGCAGGACGCTGACATTAGCCAATATCAACAACAGTTTAATGTTGGCAGTAACGACTTGCGCCAGCAACTGCAAGCACTATCCAGCCTAACCAATGGCGAAGTGCAGTTTACCAGTACACTGGCCGATATCGACAACCGCTATCAGCAATATGCCAGCGCAGCTGACGCCATGTTCAATGCCCGGCTGAACAGTCTGGCATTGCAGCAAAAGGTGTTGGAAGAATTTGCCATACTGGAACAGCTGGTCGACAGCATAGGCGCAAACCTACTTGATATATCGTATCTGGATCTACCGGGCGGCGCCCGTCAGATGGAGCTTATCGCCGGTAGCGCAAACCGTATTGACGGCCAGTTACTGGGGCTGCTGAATACTTTTAAGGAAGTCGCCGCGTATACCGATATCACTCAAGCCCAGGCCGGCCAGGAAAACCTCAGCTTTTCGCTCAGTGATATGCAGGTCAATGTCGACTATATGGCTAACCAGGTTGCCACGCTTAATACCGATGGCCTGTGGCAGAGTATCACTGAACAGTTGTCTGAACTGACCAACCGGGTCGAGAGCCAAAGCAGTCTGGCCCGAATTAAGCTGGCACAGGTTGAAGCGCAGCAACAGGCGCGCCAGCAGCTGACGCTCTCGGAGCAACGGGTAGAGCAAGTCATCACCGCGTTAGATGCCTTACAAAGCGCGGCAGATAAACAATTCGCCGCTTTACAGCAAAACGTGTCTGACTCGGTCAGTTCAGGTAATACCCGCACCTTAAGCCTGATGCTGGTGCTTATTTTACTGGCCGTGGCCGCCGCCTATCTGACAATAAACGCGATGTTGCGGCCACTGGCAGAGATTAATAAAGTGCTCAGCGACGTAGCCAAAGGCAACTTGACCCGAAAGCTGCAAGTGGAGCAACAAGATGAATTTGGCGCGCTGGCGGAGAAAGTCAACAGCCTGACCAGTGCCCTTAGCAGCCTGATTATCGATATTCAACACAACGCCAGAGAACTGAATCAGAATGCCAGCCAGTCAGCTTACGAGGTGGGTGAAATTAACGATTCGCTACAGCATCAGCAACAACAAATTGCTAACGTGAACGACATTACCCGCCAGTTAGCCGACAGCACCCGTGATATTGCCAGCCAATCTGCCGAAACGACAGATGCGATGCAGCAAGCGCTGAGTCAAGGCCAGCAGATAGACCAAATTGCGCGGCAAAATAGCGACCGCATTACGCATCTGGCCCAGCAACTTACTGACACCAGCGCCATCATGAGTCGGGTGAATGATGAAGCCAATAACATAGGGAGTATACTGGCAACTATTCGCAGCATCGCTGAGCAAACTAATCTGCTGGCACTCAATGCGGCGATTGAAGCAGCCAGAGCCGGTGAGCAAGGCAGAGGCTTTGCTGTTGTAGCTGACGAGGTCCGTTCACTCGCAGGACGAACACAACAAGCGACTGATGAAATCCGTCAGATGATAGAGACTCTGCAGCAACAAAGTAAGCAAGCGGTGCAAGCCATCAGCAACGGCAAAACCGATGCAGACAGCTGCGTAGCGCAAACACAAGAGCTGGCGCATTCACTCAGTGTGGTAATACAAGCCATGGCGACAACTCAGGACATCAGTAGCCGCGTCACAGCAGCAACAGAAACGCAGCTAAAACTGGGTAGCACTATTGATCAAAACATGCAGGAAATGGTGGAAGTTGCTCATGTGAGCAGTGAAAAAGCCGAACGCACCTTACAACACAGTGACGGTGTATCACGTCTGGCCAATGCGCTACAGAAAGCCGCTGGCGCCTTTAAGATATCCTGACAATCAAATAACCAGCATAAGGCGGCGTCCTGCCGCCATATTTGCCATATCCTTTAGCACTTACCAGCATCTTGCCAGCAGATGACAACTCCGAAACAGGCGCTGATGCACCCAGGCTAGTCCTTAGCAAAGAAAAAGGCTGGACGTTGTCCAGCCAGGCAGGAAGTATTTTCGCATCCTGTTGTTTTTCTCGATTCCTTTCGCTGTCTAGTGTGCCAAATCAGGACAAAAAAACCCGATGAAAAGATGATATCAGCATCAAACTAACGCAAATTGTTGTTCCCGATGCTTTTTTTGCTGCTTTTTTAAACTCTTGGCATCTAACAGCTCGATATTGGCCTCGTGGGCAAAAATCCAGGCCTGACTGCTAAAACCAGCATAACTGACCACAATACCGCTGTTAAAATCGGCCGCCAGCATTTGCTGAAACAACGCCCGGATTTGGTTAATATCAACCACCTGATTCGTTTGCTGCATAAACACCAGTTTTTCCTGCTGCCCCTGCAAATGCAGACATTGATATTCAGCGCCTACCCGCTCAGAGTGAGATAATTTGCCCTGGCGCAACAAAAAGCGTTCAGCATCCTGTAAAAATTGCTGTTGTTTATCACTACCTGACAGAAAAGGCTTCAACCTGAGCGATAAGCCAAACATCCGATACTGCTCATCAAGCTCAAAAAACGCCAATACGTTAAATAGCAGCGCGACGACAAACATCAACACAAAACTCCATAGCATAAAGGCAGACCAAAATGCTGACATCACCCAGGTGTTGTTACTTAATAATAAAGAATGCTCAGCAAAGAACAGATATAGTGCCCCTGCGACAACGCCAAGTGCGGTGCTGACCGAGGAAATCACCAGCCATTTGTTTTTCATAATGCCCTCAACTCCATCTGTTGAGCAGCAAGTATGTGGCGGCAGCCAGAAATAATCCTGATAAGCCTTTGATAAATGCTTTACAAAAGCTTATTTGGTGACAAAAACATCAGCCGCAGTGCAATAAAGCAGCAGTGGCGCAAGCAAATTGATATTGAAAGCCAAAGCAGTCAATAAATGCCTGCGCTACGACGCGGCGTTGTTTATCGGCTGTGCCGGCAAAAATTACCTCAGTGCCTGCACGCCTGGCCGCTTGCTGATAAAACTCAAAGCGGCTTACCCGCTGTGGGCAAACCAGATTATAGGTTCCTACAGGTAAGGTTGGATAACTCAATAGCTGTATCACAGCACGGCAAATATCAGCACTGTGCACCATATTCACGGCAGCATCCGGATCGGTAAGGGCTTTTCCACCACTAAAACGGGCAGGATGACGCCCCGGCCCCATTAGCCCGGCCAAGCGTAACGTCATACAAGGCTGAAATTGTTGCAATGCCTGCTCGCCCTGGTGTAAACGGGCCACCCTGGGCTCAGTCAGTACCAGTGCACTTTGTTCGGTGACATCGCCGGCTAGTCCCTGATAAATACCGGTTGAGCTAAAATGAATGACACCGCGACTACCGGCGCGTTGCAGCAAATTGGCTAGCTGAGTCAGTGAATAGTAATAACTATCATTCTGCTGTTGTCGTCCTGGCGTAATGGCACAGACGACTACCGCATTGGCGAACAGCGTGTCCAGCGCGGCAGGATCGGTGATTGGCTGGGCTAAATCCAGCTGTTGGAAACCAACCGTGAGACCAGCTAGCGCAGTCGTCTCTTCGCTGCGCCGCGTTACCGTAACATTGTGCCCGGCTGCCACTAATACCCTGGCCAACTGACTCCCCAGCCAGCCGCAGCCAACGATAACGACTTTCATATCACCACCGCTTCTTTATTAATCTGGCTACTTTATTACGCCAGCGTAGTAGTGATGCCAGACACCGGCAACACCGCATACCGGCCGTTAAATTCGGCAGCCAGGCTGTTATCGCAATAAATACCAACCCGAATGTGCAGCACCGCTTTTTTGCCTTGCGCTAACACACTTAAATCGCCAAGGCAGTGTTGTAGCATGCAGCGCGCTTCAGGTGCAGCATTAATCGGTTTGACATAACTGATAGTGGCATCGGCTAATACCTGATGACCTGATAAGCCCGCCGCCTGCAATTGCAGATACAACATGCCCCAACCGGTTAACGTTGCCAGCGTATAGATACTGCCAGCGAACATGGTCTGATGCAGATTAATATTGGGTGCCAGTGGTGCTGTGCAGCACAGTTGATTGCCGTCAAAGCGGCTTATTGTAAGCTGCATATACTGACTAAGCGGAATAGTTTGCTGCCATGTCTGGCTTAAGGCATCACACCAACTGGCAAATTGCGCCGCACTGCCATTTAAACGCAGCCGTTTATACATTTGCCAATGAGCAATACCAAATAAAGCCGGTGCCTGCTGCCCGATAGCATACCCCTGGCGCTGATAAAAACCGACGGCGCTATCACGCGCATTTAGCTGAACCATACTGCAGCCCCACTGCGCGGCTTCATATTCTAGCGCGTCTAACAGGCGTTTACCGGCGCCAGACCCACGATAAGCCTCGGCCACCGCCATATACCTTACCTGTGCACTGTGCTCATCACAGCGGTGCAAACGTCCAACCGCCGCTACCTCACCTTGTTCAGTTATCAGCATTAGGTGGTAAGCCTCTTGCTCCAGTGCATCGCGCTCTGAGCCCGGTGGTTGCTGCCAGGGCGCGCGCAGCACCTGATAACGTAACTGATAATACTGCTGCCACTCATCCGCGGTTTGCGGCGAGCGTAATTGCCAGTGTCGCATCCTATCTCCTTGCAAAATCAGCTGTGCAGTAAAAAGGTTACCGGGCCGTCATTGACCAGACTCACCTGCATATCGGCACCAAAGCGGCCGGTAGCGACACTAAGCCCCTGTGCCTGACAACAATCAATAAAAGCCTGGTAAAAAGCACGGGCTTTATCCGGTGTTGCCGCTGGGGTAAAGCTGGGCCTGAGGCCAGATTGCGTATCTGCTGCAAGGGTAAACTGCGACACCACTAACACACTGCCACCCGCTTGTTGTACATTTAAATTCATTTTGCCGTTGGCATCGGCAAATACGCGATAATGCAGTACCTTGTGCGCTAGTTTTGCCATGTCCGCTTCGCTATCCTCAGCTTCAACGCCCAACAGCACCAGTAACCCCCGGCTTATTTCACCAACGATTTCAGTGTCCACCCGCACGGCTGCCGAGCTAACCCGCTGAATTAATGCTTTCATGTTAACGACTTACCTCTGAATTTTGCTCCAGCTGATCCGGATCGTCCGGCGCAGCAGGTGGCGTATCGGCAGCCAGTTGTTGCAATAAGGCCGTGAGCTCTGCCCCCAACAACACCACCAGCCAGCATAAATACACCCAAACAAATAGAATCGGCACCAGTGCCAGCGCGCCATACAGCGTATCGTAAGCCGGAAAATGGGTGACATAAAGGGCAAAACCGCGTTTGGACAATTCAAACAATAACGTCGCCAACAGCGCGCCCCAAAACGCATGGCGGGCGCGCACTTTGATATTGGGCACCAGTAAATACAAAATGAAAAATGCCACTAACGACATCAGATACGGCACCAGCCCCAATAACACCGTAGAAAAGCCTGGGGTGTAATCATCAGCAAACCGTGTCAGGCTGACAAGATAAGAAGTAACAGCAATAGAAGAGCCGAACAGTATCGGCCCCAGCGTCAGGATCATCCAATAAATTGAAAACGAAATAATTGGCCGGGGTCTGCGCTGCACCCGCCAGATTTTATTCAGTGTTTTGTCAATATTATGAATGAGCAACAAGGCCACGCCGACCAGCGCCAACACCCCAACTGCCGTCATGCCACCGGTGTTACCAATGAACTGGCTGACATAGGCCTGAATTTCCTCACCGCGCGAGGGAATAACATTAGCGTAAACAAAAGCTTCAATGTCCTGACGAAATTCACTGAACATCGGAAAGGCTTTAAGCATTGAGAACATGACCGCCACCAGCGGAACCAGTGACAATAAAGAGATATAGGCCAGATAGCCGCCAATCATACCAATCTGATCCTGCTGGCAACGCTGGGCATACAGCCGGACAAACCTCAGAGCGGTATCGAGATAAGACCGCCAATCGCGCTGCATATTGCCTCCCTGACAAGGTTAAATGCAGAGAATACAAGAAAATAACGCTAGCAACCAGCAAAGGTCAAACGCTTATGGCATAAAAAAGGCCAGCGCGAAGGCTGGCCTTGATGCTTATCGTACTGTGTTAATCCGCGCTACGGCTGGCGCGCTTACGGTCACTTTCCGTTAAATGACGCTTACGGATACGGATAGATTTTGGTGTCACTTCTACCAGCTCGTCATCGTCGATAAACTCAAGCGCCTGCTCCAGCGTGTAGCGAATTGGCGGCACCAGGTTAATGGCTTCGTCAGTACCTGATGCCCGCACGTTGGTTAACTGTTTGCCTTTTAAGCAGTTAACCGTTAAGTCGTTGCTGCGGCTGTGAATACCGATCACCTGACCTTCGTATACCTCTTCGGCGTGGCTGATAAACATGCGGCCACGTTCCTGCAACGAGAAAATGGCGTAACCGGCCGCTTTACCCATGGCATTAGAAATCATCACGCCATTAGTACGCTGGCCAATAGAACCACCTTTGTGCTCGCCGTAGTGATCGAAGCTGTGGTACATCAGACCAGTACCTGAGGTAATAGTCATAAATTCAGTACGGAAACCGATTAAGCCGCGGCTTGGCATGGTGAAGTCCATACGGATACGGCCTTTACCGTCTGGCTGCATATTGGTCATTTCAGCCTTACGCTCACCCATGCGTTCCATAATAGACCCCTGATGCTGCTCTTCACAGTCGATGGTCACGTTTTCCATCGGCTCCATTTTCACACCATCAACGGTCTTCATGATAACTTCCGGGCGCGATACCGCCAGCTCGAAACCTTCACGGCGCATATTTTCAATTAATACACCCAGGTGTAACTCACCACGGCCTGACACTTTAAACTTGTCGCCATCGTCGGTTTCTTCTACCCGCAGTGCGACGTTGTGCTTCAGTTCGTGCTGTAAACGCTCTAAAATTTGCCGTGAAGTAACAAACTTACCTTCTTTACCCGCAAAAGGTGAGGTATTTACCTGGAACGTCATAGTTACGGTAGGCTCATCTACCTGCAGTGCAGGTAAGGCCTCTACTTTGCTGGTCGCACAAATGGTGTCAGAAATTTTCAGTTCACCCAAACCGGTAAAGGCAACGATATCACCTGCGGTGGC
This sequence comes from Chromatiaceae bacterium, assembly GCA_033838465.1. Classification (GTDB taxonomy): domain Bacteria; phylum Pseudomonadota; class Gammaproteobacteria; order Enterobacterales; family Alteromonadaceae; genus Alishewanella. The sequence goes on along the minus strand of JAJLKZ010000014.1, from coordinate 95,761 downwards.
TTCAGTAGTCTCTACCCGCTCTAAACCTAAGTAGCCAAATACCTGGCCCACTTTACCATTTCGCTTGCTGCCATCAGCACTGACAATAGTGACCTGCTGGTTTGGCTTTAAACTACCGCGTTTAATGCGGCCGATACCGATAATGCCCAGGTAGCTGGAGTAGTCCAGCTGAGACACCTGCAGCTGTGTTTCGCCGTCCAGTTCTACTGCCGGTGGCGCGACGTGATCAACAATGGCCTGGAACAAATCGTTAATGTCGGTTTTCGGCTCGTTGTAATCCAGCGTAGCCCAGCCGTTTAACGCAGAAGCGTAAACAATCGGGAAGTCCAGCTGCTCATCTGTTGCCCCTAAGTTATCGAACAGATCAAATACCTGATCGATAACCCAATCCGGCCGCGCGCCAGGGCGATCAATCTTGTTTACTACCACTATTGGCTTTAAACCATGGGCGAACGCTTTTTGCGTTACAAAGCGGGTTTGTGGCATAGGGCCGTCTACTGCATCAACCAGCAGTAATACCGAGTCTGCCATAGACAGAACCCGCTCTACCTCACCACCGAAATCGGCATGGCCGGGCGTGTCCAGAATATTAATGTGGTAGCCGTTCCAGCGTACTGAAGTATTTTTTGCCAGGATAGTAATACCGCGCTCAGATTCCTGCGCGTTAGAGTCCATCACGCGCTCTTGCATTTTGGCACGGGCGTCGAAAGTGCCAGACTGCTGCAGCAGTTTGTCAACCAAAGTGGTTTTACCATGGTCAACGTGCGCAATAATGGCAATGTTGCGCAGCTTTTCTAAATTTGTCGCGGTAACGCTCATGTAACTTATCCTCTGTGGCACTAGATGACCATAATGACCACCAGGCAAATACTAACTGAAACGAAAGGGCGCATATTCTACTCTGTTTTTCAGTGGAAAGAAAAACCGCATTAGCGGTTTCGCTCATTTTTTTTCACAGTATGGCATGCAGCCGCTACACTTAGCACGGCAACAATTGCACCACAACAAGGCAGTAAGGCTCCATTTTGGTGCAAACTGATATCTTTGCGCGAGTAAAAAGTAAGCCAAGCCTTTTAACATCAACAACTTAATAAAGTGGCATGTAACTGGCATTTAATGGCGCAACACCGCAAAAACAGTTCAAAACAGGTCAATTTGGAGGAATGCATGTCTGCATCATCTGTACTGAATTTAATTAAAGAAAATGAAGTAAAGTTTGTTGATTTACGTTTTACCGATACTAAAGGTAAAGAGCAGCATGTTACCGTGCCGGTGAACCAAATCACTGAAGACTTTTTTGAAGATGGTAAAATGTTTGACGGCTCATCAATCGCCGGCTGGAAAGGCATTAACGACTCAGACATGATCCTGTTGCCAGACCCAAGCACTGCCGTGTTGGATCCGTTCTTTGAAGAAACGACGCTGAACATCACCTGTGACGTTATCGAGCCAAGCACTATGCAGGGCTACGACCGTGACCCGCGTTCTATCGCGAAGCGTGCTGAAGAATACCTTAAATCGACTGGTATTGCTGACACTGTGTTGTTTGGCCCAGAGCCAGAGTTCTTCATGTTTGACGATATCCGCTTTGAAACCACTATGTCAGGCTCCTTCTTCAAAATTAACTCAACTGAAGCGGCCTGGAACTCTGGTACGTCGTACGAAGATGGTAACAAAGGCCACCGTCCAAGCGTAAAAGGCGGTTACTTCCCGCTGCCTCCGGTAGATTCAGGTCACGATATCCGTAGTGCCATGTGTATGGTGCTGGAAGAAATGGGCCAGACCGTTGAAGCGCACCACCACGAAGTGGCCACTGCAGGTCAGAACGAAATCGCTACACGCTTTAACAGCCTGACGAAAAAAGCCGATGAAATTCAGCAGTTGAAGTATGTTATTCATAACGTTGCCCACCTGTACGGCAAAACGGTTACCTTTATGCCAAAACCACTGGTAGGTGATAACGGTTCAGGCATGCACTGCCACCAGTCATTGGCAAAAGACGGCGTTAACCTGTTTGCCGGTGACAAATATGCTGGTTTATCTGAGCTGGCCCTGTATTACATCGGCGGTATTATCAAGCACGCAAAGGCTATTAATGCCTTTACTAACCCTTCAACTAACTCTTACAAGCGTTTAGTACCGCACTTTGAAGCACCGGTTATGCTGGCATACTCAGCCCGTAACCGCTCTGCATCAATCCGTATTCCACTGGTACCAAGCGCCAAAGCCCGTCGTATTGAATGTCGCTTCCCGGATCCGGCAGCAAACCCATATCTGGCCTTTACCGCTCAGCTGATGGCGGGTTTGGATGGTATCCAGAACAAGATCCACCCAGGCGATGCAATGGACAAAGATTTGTACGACTTACCAGCAGAAGAAGCGGCTAACATTCCACAAGTGGCAACCTCATTGGAAGAGGCGTTAAACGAACTGGATAAGAATCGCGCTATTTTCACTAAAGGTGGCGTAATGTCTGACGCAATGATTGATGCCTACATCGACATGAAGCGCACTGAAGCCCGCCGTGTTGCGGTAGCAGTACACCCGTTAGAGTTTGAACTGTACTACAGCGTCTAATGCGGTTTTAAACTTGTATATTAAATAAAGCTCACTGCGGTGAGCTTTTTTTTTGTAGAAAAAAGCCCTGAAGCAAGCTAGAGTAACGCCATGGAACAACAATAATAAGAATAAAATTTTGATGGATTACAACATGAAAAAGATATTGTTTATTTTAGTATTGTTGTTTGCAGCAACAGCGGTAAGTGCCCAGGAAAGCAAAAAGGTGTTTGTCAGCCGTGATGCAAATGGTGTGTTGGTGTTTTCCGACAGTCCACAGGCTGATTCTGAAGAGCTCACGCTGTCTAGCCGCGCAAATATTATGGCCGCAACAGACCCTACCCTACCCAATACCAAAAAAGCCGCTACAGAATCCTTTACTGTAGAGATTGTGCAACCCGAACATCAGGGTACCGTGCGCGACAATACCGGCTCGGTATATGTCTCCGGCAAAATCAGCCCGATGTTTGAGCGCGGATTACGTGTCAGACTATTAATAGATGGTAAAGCGCAAACTGAACCACAAAATAATGCCGTGTTTATTTTGCGTGATATAGAGCGTGGCGAGCATACACTGCAAATGGAATTATTCGACCAAAACGGCAAGATAATTGCAGTTAGTCCTGTAACAACCTTCTATCTACATAGAGCTTCGGTAATTTCACCAAATTAGTGCATCGGTTAGGCAATTCAGGCGCAACTGAATTACACTGTCAGCCAATAGCACCAATTTGGTGCAAAAGGTGGTACAGTGACACGAGATACAACAGCACAACTACATACACAGATCACCGAGCAGCTGACAACTGCCGTTATGCTGCTCGATACCGGCTTACAGATCCGCTATTTTAATACCGCTTGCTGTGCTGTGCTGGGCTTGGGCGAAAAACGTCTGTCAGATCAATATCTCCCGGCATTATTTCAGCATATCGATATTAGCCCGGCGCATTTTCATGCCGCCTTTAGCAGCCGGCAAGGTTTCAGTGTCAGTGATGTACAGGTAGTACTGGCCGATGGCCGCCATTTACTGCTGGATATTGCTGCCACCTTAAGCGAGCAGCCCGCCGATCATTTGCTGCTCGAAATCCGCCAGGTTGAACAACAACGCAAAATCAGCCTGGAAAGTCTGCAACAACACCAGCATTTGGCGGCAAGAGAGTTAATTCGCGGCCTGGCACATGAAATTAAAAACCCGTTAGGTGGCCTGCGCGGTGCCGCACAGTTACTGGAAGACTCATTGCCACCAGAGCTAACCGAATATACCCAATTGATTATCGCCCAAGCTGACCGTTTACGTAATCTGGTTGATCGTCTGCTTGGCCCCTACCGGCCGGCGCAACGGGTAAGCAGCAACCTGCACCAGATGATAGAGCAGGTGCGCCAGCTGGCACTTATGGACAACCCGGCACAAGTCAGCTTTAGCCGTGATTATGACCCCAGTATTCCCGATTTCGCCTTTGACCCAGAGCTGTTGCAGCAAGCACTCCTGAATATAGTACGCAATGCCCAGCAGGCATTAAGTCAAACAGAACAGCCGGCCATTTGCCTGCAAAGCCGGGTATTACACCAACACACCTTGCACGGTAAACGTTATAAACTGGTGGCGATGATTAGGGTTACTGACAATGGCCCCGGCATCCCCAACGACATTAAAGACACCTTGTTTTACCCTATGGTGAGCGGTAAAGCCGGTGGCACTGGTCTGGGGCTATCCATCGCGCAAACACTGATCCACCAGCATGGCGGCTGGATTGATTGCGACAGCTGGCCTGGCCATACCGAATTTACCCTTTACCTGCCGATTGCCGACACTGAGGATTGAACTGATGAGTCATACCGTTTGGATCATTGATGACGATAATTCTATCCGCTGGGTGCTGGAAAAAGCCCTGGCCCGGGCGGACATTTTGTGTGAAAGCTATGCCTCTGCCGACTTAATGTTACAGCGGTTAGAATACGACACACCGGCAGTGGTGGTGTCCGATATCCGCATGCCGGGCACCGATGGTATGGCGCTGCTCAGCCGGTTACAAGAGCTGTCGCCCGAGCTACCGGTCATTATTATGACCGCCCACTCAGACTTAGACAGCGCGGTAAATGCGTTTAAACGCGGCGCCTTTGAATATTTACCTAAACCGTTTGACGTTAACGATGCTGTGGCACTGATTAGCCGCGCGCTGGAGCATGCCAAGGCACGTCAACCCAAGCCGCAAGCCACAGCCGCTGCCCTGTCACCGGAAATTATCGGTGAAGCGCCGGCGATGCAGGAAGTGTTTCGCGCTATTGGCCGGCTGGCCCGCTCCAGCATCAGTGTACTGATAAACGGTCAGTCGGGTACCGGCAAAGAACTGGTAGCAAGAGCGCTGCATAAACACAGTCCGCGTGCTGAGCAGCCGTTTATTGCACTGAATATGGCGGCTATTCCAAAAGACTTAATTGAGTCTGAGCTGTTCGGCCATGAAAAAGGTGCCTTTACCGGTGCCAATAACCTGCGCAAAGGCCGCTTTGAGCAAGCCGATGGCGGCACCCTGTTTCTCGATGAAATTGGCGACATGCCACTGGATGTGCAAACCCGACTGCTACGGGTGCTGGCTGATGGCCAGTTTTATCGTGTTGGCGGCCATCAGGCTGTGAGTGTCGATGTGCGTATTATCGCGGCGACTCACCAGGATTTAGAGCAGTTGGTTAGCGAAGGTAAGTTTCGCGAGGACTTGTTTCATCGTCTGAATGTGATCCGCATTCATTTGCCACAACTGAAAGAGCGTAGGCAGGATATTGCCAAACTGGCCCAGCACTTTCTGCAACAGGCAGCAAAAGAACTGAACGTGGAAGCGAAAACCCTGACCAAAGAGGCCGAGCAGTTTTTAAGCCAGCTGGACTGGCCGGGCAATGTGCGCCAGCTGGAAAATACCTGTCGCTGGCTCACTGTTATGGCCAGTGGCAAACACATAGTCGTTGCCGACTTACCGCCGGAGCTAAGCACTGTGGCAAAACCTGTTGCAGTAGCACCCAATGGCCAGGCGCATAGCTGGCAAGATATGCTGGCAGGTTGGATTAGCCAGAAGTTAAATGCGGGTGAAGAAAATATCCTGGCACAAGCTGCGCCGGAGTTTGAGCGCACCGTGTTGCAGCAAGCGCTGCAATTTACCCATGGTCATAAGCAAGAAGCGGCCAGACGCCTGGGCTGGGGGCGTAATACGCTAACGCGCAAGTTAAAAGAGCTGGATATAGATTAAGCGGCCAGCCCGGTGCTGGCCGCTTTAAGTTAGTTTGATGGGCAGTTAGCTTGATTGGCGGCTTTGCTGGTTATGCCGGCGTTGTAACGGCATCAGCTGCAGTTGCTGGCGCTGCTCCTCGGTTAACAGCTGCATAATGTCATGGCGCAGTTTCATCCCCGCCAGTTGTCGCTCGAGTTTTGCTTGCTGGCGCTGCGCTAACAACTGCCGTGCAGCAACTTCATCAAACTGGTCGGCCGCCATCAGCGCTTTTAATTGTTGATGGCTGGCGCGATACTCTGCTTTACTATCAGCTTTGCTACCATCAGCTTTGCTAGCGCGCTCATTGCGGTGTTGCTGTATTAACTGGTTAATTTGCTGCTGTTGACTGTCGGTTAACTCTAACCGGGCCAGCGCACGTTTTAGGCCGAAGCCATGCTGCCTGTTATGCTTGGTATCTTTGGTCTGATGGCTGACAGCCTGGTGCTGTGCATCTGCTTGTTTTGCCGGAACTCCGGCTAAAACCATGCCTGTAGCGGAAAACATACTTAAGGCAAAAATCAGTTGTGTTGCTCTCATTAGCGTTACTCCGGTGTTTAAGACAACATTAGCTTAAAACACCCTGTGCAAAGTAACGCAAAGCGCAGGTAAAGATTACGTAAAGGCGCTGCGCGCCAGCACCGATTTTACGTAAACTGACCACAGCAGTAAGGAGGAACAATGCCGGCAATTTTAATGATTGATGACGATACCGGGCTGTGTGAGCTGGTGGCAGAATATCTGGCACTGGATGGCTTTAACTTTGACGCCGCCCATGATGGTAAAACCGGCCTGACACTGGCGCAGCAAAAAGCGTATGATCTGATCCTGCTGGATGTGATGCTACCGGTAATGGACGGTTTAGCCGTGCTTAAAGCCCTGCGCGAAGGTCACTACTGCCCGGTGTTGATGCTGACCGCACGCGGTGATGACGTAGACCGAATTGTCGGCCTGGAGTTGGGAGCTGACGACTATCTGGCAAAACCCTTTAACCCGCGCGAGCTGGTCGCGCGCATCAAGGCAATAATACGCCGGGTAGAATTAACGCGCACCCCGCAGGACAACAGCCACAACATTCTTAAGCAAAACGGTTTGGTGCTTAACCCGAATAACCGCCAGTTAAGCTGTAATGGCCAGCCAGTGAGCCTTACTGCAACCGAGTTTCAACTGTTGGAGATGTTGATGCGCCGTGCTGGCGAGCTGGTCAGCAAAGACGAGCTGAGCCGAGAAGTGCTGGGCAAACGCTTGCAAATGTATGACCGCAGCCTGGATATGCATATCAGTAATATCCGCAAGAAGATTGCCCCTTTTGCCAGCGATGAAAAAATCCAGACCCTGCGCGGCAGTGGCTATTTATTTGTCGGTGGCGAATAATGCCGATACTGAGCAAATTAAACCCGTTCCGCTATTTGGCCGGCCGCATTTTTATCTGGTTCTGGCTGGTGTTACTCACCGCAGTATTTGCCACTTTAGCATTGTCGCGCGCACTGACCGAGCCAACAGAGATCCGTCGGCTGCCATTGAGCATTCAGCAACAGCTACAGCAACAATTGCAGCGTTTTGCCGGCATTGAGACGACGCAACAGTTGTTAAGCCGCCTGCGGCAGGATAACCCTCAGCGCTGGCTGGTGGTCGATGCACAAAGCAATACCATCTTGACAGCCGATTTATTACCGCGCGATTTTGACCAGAACTGGTTAACAGAATTATCCCAGCTGTCCCGCCCGCGCTGGCTTAAACATCACAACACTTCCCTGGCCGGCCCTTTTTTACTACAAATAGGTAACGAACAACTGGCCTTGTATCAAAAGCGCCAACGCCCGCCACAGCCCTGGTGGCGGTTAAATGCCATGCCTCAGCATGTGTTGCTGCTGTTTACATTAGTTATTTCCGCAATCGCCAGTTTTATTCTGGCCGTGTCAATCTCACGGCCGCTACGCGAGTTACTGCAGCGTAACTTAGCGTTCGCCGATGGCAAGCTCGATAGCCGGGTACAGCATCTGGTAAAACGACAAGATGAGCTGGGACAGCTCGGCCATAGTTTTAATACCATGGCCGAGCGCATCAGTGCGCTGCTGACGAATCAACAGCGTTTATTGCGTGATATTTCGCACGAGCTGCGCTCACCATTGGCACGTGCCCAGCTGGCTCTGGGTTTAACCGAGCGGCAGCAGAATCTGGCCCAAATGCCAAGGTTAAAACAAGAGCTGGACCGGCTGGATGCCATGCTCGATGAGCTGCTGACTTACAGCAGACTGGATGCCGGACAATACCAACTGCACAAAGCGCCAGTTGATCTACCTTCGCTGCTTGCTGAAATCATTGCGGTTAACCAGGTAGAGGCTGAGGCCAAACAACAACAACTGCAGCTGAGTGCACCGGCTGAGCTTATCATCAATGCCGATAGCCACCTGCTGGCACGGGCAATAGAGAATATTTTACGTAACGCCATTAAATACAGCCCGGCCGACAGCGCGATAAGCTGTCAGTTACAACGGCAGGCAGGTTATTGTCAGTTAGACATCTGCGATCAGGGCCCGGGCATTAATGAGGGCCAACTCAGCGCGATTTTTCAACCATTTTACCGCTTGTCCAGTAGTCGCGAACATGATAGCGGCGGCACCGGCCTGGGGCTGGCGATAGTGGCGCAAATTGTGCGCCAACATGATGGCAGTGTGACAGCATTGAATCAGCGCAGCGGCGGCCTTTGTGTCAGGCTGCGCTTACCGCTACACTAGCGCGGTTTAACCTTTGGCCGGATACCCCGAGAGTGAAAACTGATACAGCTGACTTTCCATTGATTTCTGTTTTAGGCCAGGCTGGCAGCCTGCTACAGGATTGGCCGACGCGGCTAAAGCCGTTCTGGCAAAGCCTGCAATGCGGTGTTTTAACCGGCTACGGTGACTTACCACTGCATTACTATGCCCACCGCACGCCGGGCGCACATCACGCTATTGTCATTAGCAGCGGTCGTATGGAAATGGCGGTCAAGTATGCCGAGTTATGCTACGAATTGGTGCAAGCGGGTTACAGTGTCTATTTACTCGACCACCGTGGCCAGGGGCTGTCCGGACGGGAACTGGCGAACCCAGACAAAGGATATGTTGCCGACTTTAATTTGTACCAGCAGGATCTCGATCTATTTATCCACCAGATCGTGTTGCCATCCGGCCATCAGCACTATCTGGCACTGGGGCATTCGATGGGCTGCGCCATTTTAGCCGGCTATATGCAGCGCTACACGCATCCGTTTGCTGCAGCTATTTTTGCCTCGCCGATGTTTGGTATTTATACCGGCCTGGTACCGGCCCGATTGGCTGAAAGCCTGGCGATGGCCTTTGGCGCACTAAACCGCCGGCTCAGCAACACGCCCTGGTATTTTCCCGGCCAGACTAACTACCGCGAAAAAGCATTTATTAATAACCCGCTAACCAGCTGTGCAGAGCGCTACAGCTGGCTTAATCTGCTGTTTCGCGAACAACCACAGGCCCGGCTGGGCGGCGTAACTACACATTGGGTCAGTGCCGCTATAGCGGCTATGCGCAGCATCGAGCAAACGGCAAGCCAGTGGTCAGTACCTGTGCTGCTACTTCAAGCCAGTGCCGACAAAGTGGTCAGCAATTATGCACAGGATCTGTGGTACCAGCAGCTACCCAAGTCACTATTGCGGCAAAAAGTTTGCCTGCCCGCTGCACGGCATGAAATTTTTATGGAGCAGGATAGCATCCGCCAGCAGGCTGTGCGGGCGATAAATGTTTTTCTTGCCTCACTGGCAGCTAACAGCTGATCTGGTAAACTGAGCGGCGCTGTCATCAGGAGTTTGTTATGCTAAACATCGTGTTATTTGAACCGGAAATTCCGCCCAATACCGGCAATATTATCCGCTTGTGTGCTAACACCGGTTTTCAGCTGCATTTAATCGAGCCTCTGGGGTTTGCCTGGGATGACAAAAGGGTAAGGCGCGCTGGATTAGATTACCACGAATTTGCCCCGGTTAAACGCCACGCCAATTTTGCCGCTTTTGTAAGCGAGGTCGCGCCTACGCGCATGTTTGCTTGCACCACCAAGGGAAGTACCGGCCATAGCGAAGTCAACTACCAGAGTGGTGATACGTTAATTTTTGGCCCGGAGAGCCGCGGTTTACCGCCAGAAGTGCTACAACAGTTGCCGCAGGCGCATTGGCTGCGCATTCCTATGACACCACACAGCCGCTCGATGAATTTATCTAATGCTGTGGCCGTGTTTGTCTATGAATCCTGGCGTCAGTTAGGTTTTGCCGGCGCCCGCAGTTAAGCCGCCCGACAATTTGCCTATTTGCCCCAGCTGCAGCTATAGTTAATGGCGCTTCGCTCGATTACAAGGATGTCGACACCATGCCAAGCTTTCGCTGGTTGCCCCTGGCTGGGCTTCTGCCGTGTTATGCCGCCGCTGCGGGTGCTGAAGCTATTCTCTCGAACTTACCTTTAGCTGCACTGCTACTGAGCCTGTTGGTCATCGCCGGACTAACCCTATACAACTTGAAGCTTAAAGCACGTTATCAACAACTTGACCTTAAGCAGCAACAACTTAACCAGTTTTTACAGCGCTGCGATGATTACATTGCTGTACTGGATGCCAGATTAATACCGCAATATAAAAATGTCTCACTTACTGCTGCAGGCGTTACCGACAACAATAAGTTACCGATTTATCTTGAGCCAGAGGGTAACAGTCTATTGCTGTCACATTTGCAACCCGGCGATAATTGGCTTGGCGAAGCCTGGCTTGAGTTAACTGCGGGCAAGCGGCTGGCCTTATCCGTAGCGATTACACGCCTTAATGACACACCAGAGCAATACCTGTTATTGGCACGTAATATTGACGATTTGAAACAGCAGCAACAACAGCTGGAGCAAGATACATTACGCGATCCGCAAACCGGCTTATTAAGCCCCTTGCTACTGAACGAATACCTGCACAGCTGCATTCAGTTGTCCGGCACACGCCAGTATAACTTCGCGCTAATGCTGGTTAAATTTAGTCAACTGCTCGGTGAGCGAACCGTAAACCCTAACATTACGTTGCCACAAGCGATGCCCAAATTGGCGAAGTCACTGGCGCAATTAGCCGGCCCTGAATGTATGATTGCCCGTTACAGTAGCGACACGCTTGCTGTTGTTGTGCCGCACCAGCTATGTCGCGCGCATACCGAAATTGCACTTAACCGGTTAGGACATAAGCTGCTTAGTCTGAGTGACTCAGCAAGTTTTAACCCAGCGCTGGCGCTACAAACGCTGGTAGGCATTAGCATCTATCCTAATGATGGTCAGCATGCTTCTGAATTGCTGGTCGCCGCGAATACAGCTTTGCAGCAAGCCAGTAAAACCGGCGGTAGCCAGCTGGCTTTTGCCAGCCGAGCTATACAGCAGCGTGCTCCTGAGTATCTGACATTAGAGGTTGAGCTGTACAAAGCGCTAAAGCGTGATGAGTTTGAACTGTACTATCAGCCGCGTTACAGCATTGGCAGCAATCGTATTGTGGGCTATGAGGCCCTGCTACGCTGGCACAACCCCCGTCGTGGCGTGTTATTACCCCAACAGTTCCTAACGCTGGCCGATGAAACCGGCTCTATTGTGCAACTTGACCTGTTGGTATTTCAAAAATGCTGTGAACAGCAATTACGCTGGCAGAAAACAGACATTAACCGGGGCCGTATGTGCCTGAATATCTCCAGCCTAAGCCTTAAACAAGCGCAATTTGTTAGCCAAATTGCTGCGCAATTGCAGCACTGTGGTTTAACAGCAGAACAATTTGAATTTGAAATTGAAGAACCATTACTGTTAGAAGCTGACAGTGTCGTTAATGCTAACTTGCAGCAACTCGCTCAGATGGGCCTGCATTTGACACTAGATAACTTTGGCACTGGCGTATCATCGCTGTCGGTGCTGAAACAATTCCCGCTGCACGGGCTGAAAATTGCCGCATCGTACATTAAAGATATGGAGCATAACGAGCAGCAGCGTAATATCACTGCAAATATCATCAGGCTGGCGTCTTACTTGCAATTAGATGTTATTGCCAGTGGCATTGAAAACGAAATGCAAGCTTATTTGTTGCATGTAATGGGTTGCGATATTTTACTGGGCCACTTATTTAGTAAAGCTTTGCCAGCAGCTGAGATACCACTGCTGCTGGCAAAAGAGAACAAACTGGTGAGAAAACAGGTTAGCTGACTTCGTCGCGCTTCTCCCGGCCGAGCAAATCCAGTGCGGCCAGTTTGACATCTTTACCCTGATACAGCACTTGATAAATTTGCTCTGTGATAGGCATTTCAACGCCAACCCGCTGCGCCAAATTAAACACCTCTTTGGCGTTACGATAACCTTCGACCACCTGCCCGATGCTCTGCATGGCTTCGCCGACAGGCTTGCCTTGCCCGAGTAATAAGCCAAAGCGCCGGTTGCGCGACTGGTTGTCGGTACAGGTCAGCACTAAATCGCCAAGGCCGGCCATACCCATAAAGGTATCTTTTTTTGCCCCTAAGGCACAGCCTAAGCGGCACATCTCAGTTAAACCGCGGGTAATGAGCGCCGTACGGGCATTAGCACCAAAGCCAATACCATCGGCCATCCCCGCGCCGATAGCGATAACGTTTTTCACCGCACCACCGAGTTGCACGCCGATAAAGTCCGGGTTGGTGTACACGCGAAAGCTCTTAGCACAGTGCAATAAATCGGATAATTGGCGGATAAAGTCAGCATCAGTTGATGACAGTGAAATCGCCGTTGGCAGCCCCATCGCCATCTCTTTGGCAAAGGTAGGGCCCGACAGCACCGCCAGTGATACCTGTTCACCTAAAATTTCGCGCGCCACATCCTGCAGTAAGCGACCGGTTTCTGGCTCCAAGCCTTTGGTTGCCCAGGCAACTCGCGCGTCAGCACGTAACAGTGGTTTTATCTGCCGTAACGTATCGGCAAAGGCATGGCTTGGCACCACAACCAGAATATCGCGGCTACTGGATACAGCAGCAGCTAAATCGGCAGTCAGCTGCAAACTGTCTGGCAGAGCAATATCCGGCAGGTATTTTTGATTAATACGCTGCGCAGCCATCTGTGCCATGTCGTCGCGGTTGCGGCCCCATAGGCTGATGGTATTACCGTTTCGGGCCAGACAAATTGCCAGAGCGGTGCCATAAGACCCCGCTCCGAGCACAGCAATTGCTGAAGGCTGCATTGCTTAGGCGTCAGCCTTTGCCGCCTGGGCTTCAGCCTGGCGTTTTTGCACATACTGGGCAAACAGTGCATCAAAATTCACCGGTGCCAGATTCAGTTGCGGGAAGGTGCCACGGTTAACCAGGTTAGACACAGCTTCACGCGCATAAGGGAACAACACATTAGGGCAGAATGATGCCAGCATATGTGCCATTTGCGCGTCTTCTAACTGACCAATAGAGAAAATACCAGCCTGCTGCACTTCACATAAAAACGCCGTTTCGCCTTCTACTGTAGTGGTAACGGTTAATGACAGCACCACCTGGTAAACGTTGTCTTCCAGCTTTTCGCTACGGGTATCCAAGTCCAGCTTAACTTCCGGTTTCCACTCTTTGCGAAAGATCGCCGGCGCGTTAGGTGCTTCAAAAGAAATGTCTTTAACAAAAATACGCTGGATTGCAAATTGTAAACCTTGCTGCTCAGTTGCAACGCCGTTTGCTTGTTGTTCGGCCATGATAATTCCTACTGTAGTTATTTATGTAATAAAGGATCGAGTTGCCCGCTAGCATCAAGCGCTAACATATCATCGCAACCGCCAATATGGCGCTCACCGATAAAAATCTGCGGCACTGTGCTACGCCCATTGGCACGTTCAATCATCTGGGGACGCAGTTCTGGCTGCTCATCGATACGCAGTTCGGTATAGCTTACGCCTTTATTGTCCAGTACTGACTTAGCGCGAACACAATAAGGACAATAGGCTTTGGTGTAAATAGTCACTTGCGACATCATTACCTCTTACTTTTAACCACCGGTAAACTGGCGCCAGTCCAGCCACTCATGCCACCTTGCAGTACTGACACCTTACTAAAACCTTGCTTAATAAGGCTGGCAGCTGCTTTTTGTGCCGTCATTCCGGCCTGACATACCACAATAATGGGTTGCGCTTTGTGTTTTTCAAGCCCGCCCAGCTGCTGTTTTTCAATATCACTCAGCGCCAGTTGACGGGCACCGGTAATGTGGCCCTTGGCAAAATCGGCCTCGGCGCGGATATCGACGACCACAGCATCGTCACGGTTAACTTGCAGGGTTAGCTCGGTTGGGCTTAGTTGCTTAACCGCGGAGAAACGCGATTTAATTATGCTGACCATTAACATCACAAACAGCACAACCCAAACTGCGCTTAGAATCGGATGGTTGGAAAAAAACTCAATATACTGCTGCATATTTACTCTGCTTATGCTTAAAAAAACCAACGCTGAGTATACTGAGTTTGCTGATTAAAAGCAGCCCTGTAACGTTGTAAGCCCATGCATAGGGCTGGAGAATTATCCAGATTTCGGTAAGATAACCTCTCTTTTTTTCGCTGACAAAGCCGGAGCTAGCATGACAAGTGGCAAAAAACCTTTGGTGTTATTAATTCTTGATGGCTGGGGCTACCGCGAAGACACTGACAACAATGCTATTGCCCAGGCGCAAACACCGGTAATGGATGCACTATGGCGTGATTATCCGCATACGTTAATCTCGGGCTCTGGCCTGGATGTGGGTTTACCTGATGGCCAAATGGGCAACTCTGAGGTGGGCCATGTTAACCTGGGGTCAGGCCGGGTGGTCTATCAGGATTTTACCCGTATTACCAAAGCGATTAGCGACGGTGACTTTTTCTCTAATCCTGTGTTAGTCGATGCCGTCAACAGTGCACAACAGCAGCAGAAGGCAGTGCATATTATGGGTCTGTTATCGCCAGGTGGCGTGCACAGCCATGAAGACCATATTCTGGCGATGATTGAACTGGCCGAGCGCCAGGGTGCTGCGCCGATTTACCTGCATGCGTTTTTGGATGGCCGCGATACACCACCGCGCAGCGCCAAAGCCTCACTGGAAAAAATTCAGCAGCATTTTGCGCGCACCGGCAGCGGCCAAATTGCCTCAGTAGTAGGCCGCTATTATGCGATGGACCGCGATAAACGTTGGGACCGGGTAGAACAAGCCTATGATTTACTTACCCAAGGCCAGGGCTTATATCAGGCAACAGATGCGCTGCAAGCGCTGGAGATGGCCTATCAGCGTGACGAAAACGACGAGTTTGTTAAAGCCACCGCGATTTTAACCAAAAACAGTACCCCAGTGCAGATGCACGATGGCGACGCGCTGATTTTTATGAACTTCCGCGCCGACAGGGCCCGTCAGTTCAGCCGTGCCTTTATTGATGCTGACTTCGCCGGCTTTAAACGCAAGCACTGGCCTAAACTGAGCCGATTTGTCATGCTGACCGAATACGCTGCCGACATTGACGCACCTTGCGCTTACCCGCCAGAAAGTCTGGACAATGTGCTGGGTGAATGGCTGGCCAAGCAAGGTAAAACTCAGCTGAGAATTTCTGAAACGGAAAAGTACGCCCATGTGACGTTCTTTTTTAGTGGCGGCCGCGAAGAGCTGTTTGACGGCGAGCAGCGCATTTTAATCGACTCGCCTAAAGTGGCGACCTACGATTTACAGCCCGAAATGAGCTCGGCAGAGCTAACCGACAAGCTGGTTGAAGCTATTCACAGCGGTGAATTTGATGTCATTATTTGTAATTACCCTAACGGAGATATGGTCGGCCACACCGGCGTGATGTCGGCAGCCATTAAAGCCGTTGAAGCCGTCGACAGCTGTATTGGCCGGGTAGTGAAGGCGCTGCAGGACGTAGGCGGTGAGTGTTTAATCACCGCCGACCATGGTAATGCCGAAATGATGCTCGACACTGACTCAGGTCAGGCGCATACCGCCCATACCAGTGGTCCGGTGCCGCTTATCTATGTCGGCCGGCCAGCTATTGTTACGCCAGGTGGTATTTTAAGCGACATCGCCCCCACTATGTTAAGTTTGATGGGGCTGCCGGTACCGGCAGAGATGACGGGTAAAATTTTGATGCAACCCCGCTAGATGACGCTGACTTGCACGCCTTACCTGCTGTTTAGCGCTGCCCTGCTGTGCATGGTACAACCTGCGTACAGCCAGACACAGCAGGAGCAGGAACTGGCGCAACTACAGCAGCAAATCCAGCTAACGGAGCGCGAAGTAAAACAGCAGCAAAAGCAGCTGGAGCAAGCAGAAGCGGCTTTGCAGCAATCTGATCGCGCATTGGCCTCAGCTGCCAATGCAAAACGCGATACCGAGCAGCAAATTAGCCAACTGCGCCAGCAAGAGCAGAAACTGTTGGCGCAGCAAAGCACGCTCGAGCAACAGTTACAGCAGCAACAGCAATTACTGGCAGAGCAACTCAAAAGCGCCTACAGCCTTGGGCAGCATGATTATAGCCGCCTGCTGCTTAACCAGCAGGACGCTGCCAAACTGGAGCGGGTGCTGAGTTATTACCAGTATTTTAACCGCGCCCGTTTAAAACAGCTTGCCGAAATCAATAGCACCATCAGCCAGTTACAACAGATCTTGAGCGAGCTAACGGACAAACAACAGCAACTGGCTCAGCAGCTAACCCGGCTTGAACAGCAGCAACAGCAGTTGGCGCAGGCCAAAACTCAACAACAACAGGCGGTAGATAAACTCAGCAACACCTTAAAGCAACAAGGTCGTCAGCTGGACTATCTGCGCCAGAACGAGAACAGCCTGCAGACAAAACTGGAAGAGTTACGCCGTGTTGCACAACAAGCGCGGGAATTGGCCGGTTTAACCCGACAAAAAGGACAACTCACCTGGCCGCTGAGCGGCACCTTACTGCAGCGCTTTGGCGAAAACCGTCAGGGCGGTATGCCAGCGCGTGGCATCTTGATCCAGGGCCGGGAGGGTGATGCAGTAAAAGCTATCGCCGATGGCCAGGTTATTTATGCCGATTGGCTAAAAGGCTATGGCTGGGTCATCGTACTAGACCATGGCGCAGGCTACATGAGCCTGTATGGCCATAACCAAAGTTTGCTAAAACAACCCGGTTCACGCATCAGTGCCGGAGAAACTATTGCGTTAACCGGCATGAGTGGCGGTCAGGCTACGGCAGGCTTGTACTTTGAAATTCGTGACAAGGGTGAAGCGGTTAACCCACTAAATTGGCTTCAAAAAAACCGGCGTTAAAAGCGTGGCGAAACTGGCAAAATTCAGTTTATACTTTTTGCCGAGAAAACCGCATAAAAGCGGGCGAACGACACAAGAACGAGAATAATAACGACGTGCGACCACTACTGTTTTTTATCTTAGGGATCTTCACTTTGATCGGCGCTCATGCTGCCGATGCACCACGAGTGGCTATCATCATCGACGATATTGGCTATCAAAAAACCGACTTATCTTTAATTGATCTGCCCTACCCGCTAACCTTTGCTGTGTTACCCCATACGCCTTATGGCCAGCGCGCGGCAAGATATGCCTTTCAACATAATAAAGACGTAATGCTGCATATGCCAATGCAAGCATCCAACGGTATGGCACTGGGGCCTGGCGCTTTAACAGTAGAGATGGATAAACATCAGGTGCAACAAACTCTGCAGGCGGCATTGGCTGACATACCCTATGCTATTGGCATTAATAACCATATGGGCAGTTATTACACTGAACAAGCCGATGCCATGGCCTGGACTATGGAGTATTTAAGCAAGCGACATTTATTCTTTGTTGATAGTCTGACGACATCGCGTAGCCAGGCCAGTAAATATGCCAAACAATTCAGCGTCACCAACTTAAGCCGGCAGGTGTTTCTAGATAATGAACAAAACGAAGCCGCTATGCTTAAGCAACTGGAAATCTTAATTAACATTGCCCGTAAACGGCAAAGTGCGATTGCGATTGCGCACCCTTACCCGCAAACCCATAAGTTTTTGCGTAAGCATTTGCCAAAGCTGCAACAGCAAGGCATTAAGCTGGTGAGTATTTCACAGTTACTGCCCAAGCATCATGATGTGGTGGCGGCTGGCTTTACGGCACCGGCAGTCTCTGCACCGCAATAACCGTCAAGCCCTCTATTCGGGCCTGACGCTATTAAGTGACTTTGCAGGTGCTTACTTTTGCTGCTGTAAAAACAGCAGCAACTCGGCAGCTGGCATCGGTTTGGCATACATAAAGCCTTGCACCTCATCACAGCCCATGGCTTTTACGGCTTGCTCCTGTGCGGCGGTTTCCACGCCTTCAGCAATGGTGGATAAGTTTAATCGTTTGCCGAGGCTAATAATAGTCTCTGCGATCACCTCACCTTCGACCTTATCTAAATCGCGGATAAAAGCGCGGTCTACTTTAATCCGATCAAGCGGTAACTGTTGCAGATAACTGAGCGAAGAAAATCCAATGCCAAAGTCGTCGATAGCAACTTTAATACCGAAGTTCTTCAGCTTCTGCAGTGCATCTATCACTATTTTCGGTTCATCCATCACCACAGACTCGGTGATTTCAAGCTCCAGCAACTGCGGGGCAATCTGGTGCCGCTGCACGCAATCAATTACCGATTGCACAAAGCCATGGTTTCTAAATTGTGGCATTGATACGTTTACGGCGATTCGCAGCTGAGCAAAACCTTGTTGCTGTAGCTGTTTAATTTGCAGGCAAGCCTGTTCCAGAACCCAGCTACCAATATCCACAATAAGACCAGAATATTCAGCCAGTGGAATAAACACGGCCGGTGAGACGAACTGACCATTACTTTGCGGCCAGCGCAATAGCGCCTCCATACCCACCACTTTTTTATTGCTGAGTGACACCTGCGGTTGGTACCACAGCTGCAACCGGTCATGAGCAAAATCTTGACGTAGCATACGCAGGAGCGCCAGCCGTTCAGCCATTTCTTCTTCCATATCAGTTTGATAATACTGATAACTTTGGCCAAATTGCTTTTTCGCTTTATTCAGTGCTATATAAACATGCTTTAAAATGGTGAGCCCTTGCTCAGCGGTATCGTTAAGGCGGCATAGACCAAAGGTGGCATTTACCTGTAGTGCATGTTCAGAGGCCTGAAATGGCGTTTCAAACACCGCCTCCAAACGTTCAGGAGTAAGCTCCTGCTCAGGCCCAACCAAGCCAAACACGTCAGCACCAATCCGGCCTAACTGGGCAAAAGCGCCAAAATGTTCAATAAGCCTCAGCGTCACCGCGATCAACAACTCATTGCCAACATCCTGGCCTAAGCCATCGTTTACGTCAGAAAAATGATCAATATCAATTAGCACTACAACATTGTTGGCGGCTTCGTAACGCTTGGTATCCTGTAAAATCTGAATAAATTCATTGCGGTTAGGTGTTTTTGTCAGCGGGTCAATATAAGCCGCATGTTTCAGTTGCTGGAACAACGTCACATTTTCATAGCCAATAGAGATATTACTTAAAAACACTTGGATAAGCTGACGGTCAAGCTCTTCGATTGGTCGGTTAGTCTCAATATAAACCGCCGCACTGTGTTTATCATTACCCAGATACAGCACAGTATCCATGTCGGTAAAGATATGCTGATGGGTCGCCAAACACTTGGTGATTTGATTCACTATACGTGGATTATCCAACCGCTCCAGCTGACACTTAATAAAAGGCGCATAGTGGCCGGCAGCACCTAAAACGTAAATCTTCTCACTGGCACTGCCATCATCTTCAATTTGAGCGCAAAGCACGCCCTCGGCATGTAAACCAATTAACGAGGAAATTTGCGTAACGACGCCCTCGGAAAACTCATGCAGTGAATGCTGTTCCAACAAGTTAGCACCCGCATTAATAATTTTTTCCAGACCACGTCGGCTTTGGTTAATAGTACGGATCTGCTGATACGAGCGCAGCGACGCTATAATCGAGGTCACCAGTTTACTGCGGGTTAATTCGGTTTTGGTTTTGTAATCATTAATATCATATTCTTTGATCACGCTTTCTTCAGGGGCATAACCAGGCTGTCCGGTGCGCAGTACAATGCGGATCTCGTCCATGCACAATTCATCACGGATTTGTTGCACCACTTTAAGGCCAGCATCATCCGATTCCATCACTACATCCAATAACACCAGGGCAGTGTTAGGATTCTGACGTAAAAACTCGACCGCCTCCTTGCCAGAATAAGCATGATGAAACAATAGCTTACGGCCAAGCACTATTAAATCACTGAGTGCGAGCTTGGTAACAGTGTGGATTTCTTCGTCATCGTCGACAATTAGCAGGTGCCACTCCCCTAATGCGTGTTGCTGAGCGGCTGCTACGGGTTCGTCTTCTGCTAAAAACAGAAAATCCTCATCTGTTTCTTTTGACACCATTATTAAGCCTTATTGAATGATTCCGTTTAAATATACATGCTTAAACCTGATAAGAGTAAGTTATACCAGTTTTTATTTTGTGCAAAGCGGTTAGCGAAACTTGCTGCAAAATATCCACAGTGCCAAGATAGCGATGCCAAGAGTTTCAGGACAGTCATCGCAATGGTAAAGATAAGCAATGTGAGCGGCCAACAACGTTTGCGGCAATTAGCCAAAATGCAGCTGGGTAACAGTGTGGTATCGCCGACAGAGCCAGAAACTGCACCAGAGCCAACCGGGCATGGCCAGTTTAACGACAAACACCAGCAGCTGGCGGCGCGTTCAGGGGCACAAAGCAGCCAGTTAAACCTTGCCGAACGAGCGCAACGCCGGCTGCAGATGCAACGTGAGCGCCAGCAACATAATTTAGAACGTGTGATCGCCCAGGCTTTGGAATATTGCCCCGATACTGTCTCTAACCAGGAAGTGGACCCCGACTGGTTTACCCAATTTTGTGAGTTAACGCTTGATATATCCAACGCCAGCATGCAGCAGCTGTGGGCGAAAATTCTTGCCGGTGAAATCGCCAGCCCCGGTAAGTTTGCGTTAAAAACCCTGCATACGCTAAAGCGCATGAGTGTGAAAGAGGCCCAGGCACTGCAGCAAGCGGCAGCACTCAGCTGTCGAACCCGCCAGGATCCGACGCCGCGTATTTACTTTGGTTATATTCGCCGGCCATCGTTGTGGCACTTTCTCACCGGACGCAGCAGAGCAGTGTTAAACCTGAACCAGTTTGGTTTGTCTTATCCGCAAATACTGAGCCTGGTTGATATTGGCCTGCTACACAGTTCTGAAATTGAAAGCGGTGAGCTGACTTATGGTCAACAGCTTCATTGGCAATATCAGCAAGCCAGCCTTACCGGCACAGTTAGCAGTAAAAACGTGGTATTACAGTATTACAAATACACGGCCAGCGGCGCTGAGCTGTTACCACTGGTTACACGGGAGCCACATCAGGCTTATCTTGATGCGCTAAAATCCCTGCTACGTACGACTGTCCGTTTTACGGGCTGACTGGCACCAACGCATAATCTGCTTTAGGTTGTCAGCACTCAGGGGTTTGATGATGACATCGTTCATGCCTGCCTGCAAAAACTGCTCAATTTCTGCATCAAGCGCATGAGCGGTAAATGCCAGTATAGGTGTTTGCTGATATTCCGGTTGTTGTCTTAACTGACGTGCCACCTCAGTGCCGGCGATATCAGGCAACTGAATATCCAGTAAAATGAGATCAAACCGCTGGTGAGCACACAGCGCAATCGCTTCAGCGCCGGTTACGGCGGTTTCAAGCTGCAGCGTTTGATGCTGTAACAGCACCCGAATAAACGCCAGATTAGTCGCATTGTCATCAACCACCAGCAATTTCGGCACTTCAGCACCAGGTGGCAACGTCTGCGTTAACTGCTGGAGACAAAATGGGCCAATACTTACTGGCAACTGCAGCAGTTGCTGCCAAGTTGCGCACGTTTGAGCGCTGGCGTAGCAGAGCACGCGCTGGCAGCGGTTAAGCATTTGCATGATTGCTTGCCAACGTTGAGGTTCGGCGGGTGCACTTCCCTCTTCGGGTAAGAAAATAATCGCCGCATCATACTGATGCAATGACACTTTTCGTTGAAGATCAGCCAGATCATTACAGCTGGCCAGATAACCGGTTAAGGCACTCAGGCTGGCAGCACGCTCTTTTAACCTTGCCGGCTGGTTATCAAATAGCAATACATGCTGCAACATTACCGCTTCTTGGGGCGAGATCGCTGTCAGGGCAAGTTTGACCTGAAGGGTGCAGCCCAATCCATCAAGCGACTGCACGCTAATATCCCCTGCCAAGTCTTGCCTGGCACTGGCGACAATGGCGATGTCGACATCTTGCCATGGCTGCATGGTTGCCGTGTCTTGCATTAGCTTTTGCCGCACCGCTCTGCTTAGGCCATCACCGTCACAAATTAAGGTCAGTTGCAGCTGTCGCTGCTCAGCGTTGAGCTGCACATATAAGCTAATTTCACTTACCTCATTGCTACGACAGCCCAAACGCAGTAGGGCTTGTAGCAAAATAGCCAGGGTATGCGCACAGCATTCCACGTTATAACGGCAATTATCAGCAGCTTCAAACAGCTGCAGACTGACATTACGGTTGGCCAGCTGAGCTTGCAGCTGTGGTACCTGTGCAGCCAAAAATTGCGCTAAATTTATGCTCTCTGCCGTGGTGTTTGCACTGGTGTGTTGTAACAGAAATAATTGCGCATTAAGCTGCCAGGTCAATTCATCGGCGCAGAGGTTCTGCTCCAGCAACTGCTGTATATTCTGCCCGAGTAGTTGCAGTTGTTGTAGTTGCTGGCTGCGCTGCTGTTGTATTAACGCGGTTTGCGCTTTTGTTTGCGCCTGTTCATGTTGCAGCGCTTCAAGCTGTTGTTGCTGCAGCTGTTGCTGATTCTGCAGCTGTTGCTGCATGCTGGCCTGTGCAGACGCTAACGCATTAATTTCATCTTGTAGTGGCGTTAATTCACCGACAAGTTGCTCTTCAACCTTTACGTTAAGCTGACCATGTCGCAGCTGATTCAGTTTATGCGTTAACAAGCTGACATCAATATGCAAACGTTGCTGGTGCTGTGTGACCGTAAGGCGGAATAACAACAACACGCCCCCCCCAATCAGTGCCACGATCAGCACCGGCATTAGCCATGCAGCAGACAGCGGCAGCTGCTCGACCACCAGCATTATATAGTATTGCTGCGCCAATGGTCTCAGCGCACTGGTATTCGCTGCAGCGGGTTCAGCAACAGGTTGAAGTGCAATAAGGTAAGGGTCTGACGAGACTAACTGAAAGCGGTCTATCTGTTCATTCTTGCCTAACGGCCGCACCATATCCGTTGGCCCGGTGCTGATGAGCATTTGATGTTGCCGGTCAAACACCGCTATGGTGGTCAACCCCAGGCCACTGTTATGACCAATGTGGGCCAATTGGGCTTTTAGCCATTGCGGATCGCTGCTATTCAGTAAAGGCCTGATACTGAGCTGCAAGGTAGCGGCAAAACGCGTCAGGTGAAGCTGTTGCTGCGCTTTGGCTTCATACTGAGACCACAGGCCGATAAACAGCGTCATCGCCAGTAGCGAAACTAACCAGGGTAAGGTTAACTGCCTGAAAAAATTTATCAAAATTGCTTCTGCTTTAACGAAGATTGGCTTAACTATAAATTGATTCGCCAACACGAACAAGGCCGCCCCGGATGGGACGATTCGGGCTGCGCTTCAACAACGCAGCCCGAGACATACACACTAAAAATGCAGTTCAATGCCGGCAAAAGCACCGTTAAAATCCAGATCGGCGTACAGATTGTCGATATCGTCTAAACGCAGATTAACGGCGCGGTAACCCAGCTTCAGCCTTAAATCGACCGCCAGATTATCCAGCAACGCATAAGCTACACCGGCTTGCATGTCATAAACCCGGCTACCGTCGTAAGACACAAAGCTGCCATTGGCGAACAGCTCCAGCCCGGTTAGCGGTAACCCTACAATAGCTGAGGTATAAAGCATAGGGATAAAGGTTGACGCATCCTGAACTGCTACCGCACCACTTCCACCAAGGTCAGCCACAGCCACACTGCCATCAATATGTTTGGCGTTAATGCCCAGGTCCAGGCTCACCAGGTCATTATCGAGAATTTCGTAATACAGCACATAATCCGTGTTGGTCAAATCAACCTGGTTGGCAATATCAGTATCGACAGCAAAGGTTTCACCGGCAAAGTTGAAGCTGGCGTTCAATGCCGTTATACCGTTGCTTTCCAGCTGATTATGCTGCAGGCGGATATTGGGCAGCAGTGGCAGAGGATGCTCCAATGCTACATAGTAAGAGCTTTGGGTTTTATCATTAAAATTAAAGCCTTGTAGCTGCTGGTCGTTAGCAAAACTGCCATCGGTAGAGGTGCGCCAACCATCAGCGCCGATATACAAACCCAGTAAGGTATCGGCTTGTGCCGCTGTGGTAACAAGACTGCCAGCCAACGCAAGCATTAAAACAGAGTGTTTCATTGGTGTAATTACCCTTGTGTTAATAATTCAGATAAGTCGATAAGCGCCGCATTGGCACGGGAGATGTAATTCGCCATCACCAGTGAATGGTTTGCCATCAAACCAAAACCACTGCCATTAAGCACCATTGGGCTCCAGATTGGCTGCTGTGTTGCCTCCAGCTCACGGATAATTTGCCTCAGGCTGACCATGGCATTTTTTCGTACCAGCACATCAGCAAAATCCGTCTCCACCGCTTTTAGAAAATGCAGCAAGGCCCAGCTGGCACCGCGCGCTTCATAAAACTCATCATCCAGTTTCCACCAACTGGTTTTAATGCGCCGGTGTGCCGGCGTGTCAGTAGACTGACGGGCCGAGGCATCATTGGCTAAATCCGTGTTCAGCCGATCTTGTCCGACACTGGCACTTAAACGTTGCGAATAGCTACCCAGGCGTTTTTCCACCGCTTTTAACCAGTCGCGCAGGTTGTCGGCACGGGCATAAAACTGGCTATCGGGTCGCAGCGGGTCCATCAGCTCATTACGGTAAAGGTACAGTTGCTCTATTGCTTTGCGATACTCTGCCTCTGCACTGGGAATGGCCCAGCTACGATGGTCAATATTAAACTTCGGCTGAGCGATTTTCAGATACGGGTTTTCGGTAGATTGCGACTGTGAACGGCTTAAATCTTTGCGTAGCGCCAGCGCCAGATCACGAGTCATCTCCAGCACACCCAATTCCCACGCAGGCATATTGTCCAGCAGCACAAAAGGCGGCATCACATCATTGGCAAGATACCCGGCGTTTTTATCCAGCAAGGTTTCACTTACCCTGATAAGCGCTGTGGTTGTGCTATAGCCGATAATAGCACTGTCGCCTAATTGCTGCCGGCTCTGAGCGATATCATCTACCAGCAAGTCAGGCTCCCGGCTGGCCCACCATCCCACAATATAAAATACTAGTAGCGCTACAGCAGCGGTCGCAGCTACCCCCCGGACATTAAACATAACAGCTCCTTAGCGTTTTGGCATCACCACTACCGGTAGCTCAACCTGAAGTTGTTGACCACCAGCAAAGCTTAATGTCAGCGGCACCAGCATGCCGGGTGTCAGTTCAGCCTGAGGTTCAAACAGCATCAAATGCAGGCCACCAGGCGCCAGCTCAACAGTAGCACCCGCAGCAATATCAATGGCACTGACTTGTTCCATCCGCATCATGCCGTCTTTGTGGCTGTGCTGATGTAATTCTACCCTTGCAAATAGGGGGCTTTGCGCAGATACCAGCTGCAGCGTGGTATCGGTTGGATTAGTCAGGATAAAGTAACCGGCGGTAACACTGCGCCCAGGCATTGGCTGACGCACCAGGCCATCGTGCACTGAGGGGGTGGCAGCCTGAAGCATCGGGCTGGCTAACGCCAGTAACAACAGCGTTTTACTGAGCAATCGCATTACTTTTCTCCTTATTCGTCACAGCCTTATATTACACCAGTTTAACCGCTGGCACAGCCTGTAACATTAAGGTAGCGCATTTAGCGATCGGGCAGTATGGCTGCGGCCACTAAATACGCAATCAGGGTCGCCACCGGAAAGAGTAACAATAAGATGATCGCCAGCATACGGATCAGCCAGCGTGGCTGCTGATAATAGCCCGCCAGACCGGCACAAACGCCGGCAACTTTGCGGTAATTACGTGCGCAATACCAGCGGTCAGTGTCATAAGTCGCCATGTGTTAGTCTCCTGTTTTGTGGTTCGGCTGAGCGGCTGACCTCGCCAGCAACAGCAGGCAGCCAAATGCAGCAAAAGTAAGTAATTCCATATTTAACCAGCTCATCAGTGCTCTCCTGTTAACCTTATGGCCAGCGGTGCCAGTAGCTGCCAGGCCAACATCACTGGCACTATGCTCAGTACCGGACTTAAATATGCCAGTAATAACCAGAATGACGGGATTAGCATGGCTTATTCTGCTATTACGCTTGAGTTGACCCGGGCTAGTTCTTGCTTGGCCAGCTCACTCACGTCCTGACGGGCGCTTTGCTGAGCAATCAAATCCAGTACGCTGCTTTGCAACGCCAGCCGGGCCTGTTGCTGTGCTTCTGTCGCCAAGCTGTTTAGTTGCTGCTGCATCACCTGCTGTAATTCAGCAGACACCTCATCAGCCAACAGCGGATTAACGTTAAGAGCGGTTACAAGAGAACAGGTTAAAGCCAGAGTAGTGAAGCGGTTCATTGTTATATCCTTGTTGCAAGTTAATCGGTACTACACTGTTTCGATACCAAGGTATTTCAAGTGTTGTGCCAACCAACAAGAGCAAGGTAAATATTTGATTTTTAAAAATAAAATAAAAAACGGCGCCAACTGCTACACAGTAGCACCTTGAGTGAAAACTAAAAAATAGTGAAATTAACTAACTAGCTGGTCAAATCGACTACAGGCTTAAGTTTAGCCAGCGCCTGCAGTAATAATGCCGGTTTGGCATCAGCAAAATGGCCTTGTTCACTGAGTAAGCGACGCCATTGGCGGGCACCAGGGCGGCCCTGAAACAGCCCCAACATATGGCGGGCGATATGCCAAAAGCGTGCGCCCTGCTGCATTTGCTGCTCGATATAAGGCAGCATCTGCAGCACAACCTGCTCAGGGCTTAAGGCTTGAGTGGTATCACCATAAATAATTGCATCAACTTCGCTTAACAGCAGCGGGTTGGTATAGGCCTCACGCCCCACCATCACTCCATCAAGGTACTGCAGTTGCTCTTTGGCTTGTTGCAACGTTTTAATGCCACCGTTAATACTGATATTTAGCTGTGGAAACTCCCGTTTCAGCTGCTGCACCCTAGGGTAATTCAGCGGCGGGATCTCGCGGTTCTCTTTCGGACTTAAGCCTTTTAACCAGGCTTTACGGGCATGGATAATAAACTGCTCACAGCCGGCATCTGCCACCATGCTGACAAAATCCTGTAAAAACTGGTAGTCATCAGAGTCATCAATACCAATGCGGGTTTTCACCGTCACCGGGATAGAGACTGCATCCTGCATGGCTTTAACACAATCGGCAACCCGCGCCGGCTGTGCCATCAGACAAGCGCCAAACATGCCGTTTTGTACCCGATCTGACGGACAACCCACGTTAATATTTACCGCATCATAGCCACGCTGCTCCGCTAGTTTTGCGCAGTGTGCCATCTCGGCCGGCTCAGAGCCACCTAACTGCAGCACCACCGGGTGCTCTTGCTCATTAAAAGCAAGATAGTCACCGCTACCATGGATGATGGCGCCAGTGGTGACCATCTCGGTGTACAACACTGCATGACGGCTTAACAGACGATGAAAATAGCGACAGTGCTTGTCAGTCCAGTCCAGCATTGGGGCGACTGAAAACTGATGAGCCGCAAGCACCTGATTACGCATAATTATTTCATGTCCGGCAGGTTACGGCCGTAGAAAATCTCGCGCATCTCGCGAAACACTTTTTTGCTGATGATTTTCTGCTCTTCCGGCGTCATTGAATCGGTACCCATACCAAACAGGTAATTGTTTAAGTCAGCCTCTTTTAGCATCATCTTGGTATGGAACAGGTTTTCCTGATACACGTTAACGTCAATCATCTGAAACGCGCGCTTAGTCTCTTCGTCCATAAAGTTCTGGATAGACGTGATAGGATGATCGATATAGTGCTTGGTACCACTGACATCGCGGGTAAAACCGCGTACCCGGTAATCAATGGTCACAATGTCAGATTCGAAGCTGTGAATCAAAAAATTCAGTGCTTTCAGTGGCGATATAATACCGCAGGTTGACACCTCGATATCGGCACGGAAAGTACAGATGCCATCATGCGGATGCACTTCCGGGTAAGTGTGCACGCAAATATGGCTTTTATCCAAATGTGCAACGACCACATCAGGCCGTGGGCCAGGGTTTTCTGAATTATCCGGGTCAACCAACACCGGCTCTTCACTCACCAGTATGGTGACACTGGCGCCTTGTGGGTCGTAATCCTGGCGGGCCACATTCAGAATGTTAGCACCGATAATATCGGTCACCTCTGTCAGAATGTCTGTTAAGCGGTCAGCATTATATTGCTCATCAATATATTCGATATATTCCTGCCGGTGCTGCTCTGTTTTGGCATAGCAGATATCGTAAAGGCTGAAACTCAGGCTTTTCGTCAGGTTGTTGAACCCATGCAGT
The DNA here is from genome assembly GCA_033838465.1 of Chromatiaceae bacterium. Classification (GTDB taxonomy): domain Bacteria; phylum Pseudomonadota; class Gammaproteobacteria; order Enterobacterales; family Alteromonadaceae; genus Alishewanella. The sequence continues at coordinate 67,316 of JAJLKZ010000014.1, read as the reverse complement.
TTCAATTTTTCAAAAGGTTTAACCACTTAACTTTGTCTCCGCAAAAAACCGCAGCGCGGTTATTAACTGAATTACTGCTGCTGGCTGCCGCTGGGCGCCGTTGCTGCTTCGATAACGCTGAACGAGTGACTGACTGCGACACTGCCCGATAACATAATAGATACCGAACAATATTTATCGGCGGATAACTGCACCGCACGCTCGACCTGCTTTTCACTCAAATTAGTACCAGTAACAACAAAATGCAGATGCAGCTTGGTAAAGACTCTGGGTACAGTGTCAGCCCGCTCGGCGCTTAACTCGACCTCACAATCCTGCACCTGCTGGCGGGCTTTTTGTAAAATGCTGACCACATCCACCGACGAGCAGGCGCCGGCGGCCATCAATACCATCTCCATTGGGCTTGCGGCTACGCTGCCTTCTTTATTACCGTCAAACACGACCGCATGGCCACTGCCGGAGCGACCGATAAAGGTGTTATTGTCTAGCCATTTAACTTTTGCTTGCACAGGCTGCCCCTGCCGAAAAAACAAGGGCGGTATTTTACGTAAAACGGCGGCAGGTATCTAGCATAATTGCGCGGTCTGGCAGCTTAATCGAGCAGATCGGCGATGGCATTATCAAACAGGTTTTTGATTAACAGGGAGATTTCGTTGATAAGTTCAGCTTGCTGTGCTGTGGCTTTTTTTTCCAATACGCTACTTAACACTTCCTGGAAGTCATACATGATGCCATCCACTTCACGAATAATCATGCTGCGATGATTCATTTCCAGTTCAGTGTGCTGGGTACACAGGGTAATAATTTGTTCGGCAATCGACTCTTCTAACAACTCACCGATGGTCTTACCGCCGCCATTGTTGCCGCCCTGCTCAAACAATGACAGATGTTCAGTCAGAAACTGGATCAGATGTTCATATCCGGGTTTGTCTGTAACCATACTTGCTTTACACCTGGCTGCTGGCAAACAGCAATAAGTTTGCGTTATTTAAGCAAAACCATAGCATAAAACAAACCGGGGCTGACGCCCCGGTAGTAATTATTTTTTATTTTAGTTAGAAACTCAGCCCTGGGGAGAGTTGTTCAGGCATAACCACCTGCTCCAGCTCTACCGATGCCACCGGATAAGCACAATAGTCAGCGGCGTAATACGCACTGGCTCTGTGGTTACCGCTGGCGCCTACGCCACCAAAAGGTGCGGCTGAACTGGCGCCGGTAATGGGCCGGTTCCAATTAACAATACCGGCACGGATCCGGCGGAAGAAATGCTGATACAGTTCAGCACTGTCGCTGAGCAGGCCGGCCGACAAACCAAACGCCGTGCTGTTGGCCTGATCAATCGCCTGGTCAAAGTCGCTAAAGCGGAACACCTTCAATAACGGGCCAAAGTGCTCATCGTCTGGGAAATTGGTCACAGCGGAACATTCGATAATGCCCGGCGTCACCAGAGCCGTATTTTCATCCAGATGACGCATTTCCAGCAGCACCTTACCACCTAGCGCTACCAGCTGTTGCTGTACCGCTAACATGCCCTTGGCTGCGGCAACCGAAATCATCGAGCCCATAAAAGGCTGCTCTGGCGCATCGTAAATGCCCACTTTGATATTACGGCTAACCTCTAATAAGCGCGCTAAGATGGCATCGCCCTGTGCACCTTTGGGTAAAAACAATTTACGGGCACAGGTACAACGCTGCCCGGCAGAAATAAAAGCAGACTGAATAATATCGTGTACCGTGGCATCGACATTGCTGACATCCTGTACGATAAGCGGATTATTACCGCCCATCTCCAGCGCCAGAATTTTATCCGGCCGGCCGGCAAATTGCTGGTGTAAGTAATGGCCGGTGCGCGAGCTGCCGGTAAAGAAGATACCGTCAATACCATCATGGGCCGCTATCGCTTTACCGGTATCCACTTCGCCTTGTAGCAGGCTTAACACCCCAGCAGGCAAACCGGCTTGCTGCCATAGTTTTACCGTATCTTCTGCCACCTTGGGTGTCAGCTCTGAAGGTTTAAACACCACAGCGTTGCCCGCCAGTAGGGCAGGCACGATATGACCATTAGGCAAATGCCCCGGGAAGTTATAAGGGCCAAATACGGCCACTACGCCATGTGGCTTATGCCGGATAAACGCCCGGCCCTGCGGCATTGGGTTTTCTTTAGTACCAGTACGTTCTTGATAAGCCCGCACAGAAATATCAATTTTACCAATCATGGCGCCCACCTCTGTGCGGGCCTCCCACAGCGCCTTGCCGGTCTCCTGTGCAATTGACAGCGCCATCGCTTCTTTATGCTGAGTGAGCAGCTCAGCGAATTTTTTTACAACGGTCACTCGCTCGTCGAAACTTAAGCCAGCCCAGTCGTACTGCGCCTTACGTGCTGTGTCTATCGCTTTTGCTACCTGCTCAGCCGTGGCTGCCTGACCTTGCCAGATCTGCACATTTTTTGCCGGGTCTAATGAAACAAAGGGTTTACCTTCGCCCGACACCCACTCACCATTAATAAACTGCTCTGCGTGCTTCATGCTACTCCCCTGCTAAAATTGGGCCTTAGATGCGGGTAACCCTGACCCAGTCGCCGGCATCAACCTGCAGCGCGGCTGCAACATCGGCCGGTATGGTTACCTGCTCACTGTGTTCATCTGGCTGTAACAACAGCCAGGTGGCGCGAAAATTTACCAGCTGCGTATTACTGATCAAATAGGGCTGGCCCTGGGTTACCTCACCAATCTCTACCTGTAAGCGGCGGCTATTTCGCACCGAGCGAATATGTTCTACCCGTGCCTCTACGGTGGGGCCGGCATCGAAAATATCAACGTAACCGCGGTTTGAAAACCCCTCAGACTGTAGCAACGCCAGCGCCGGTTTGGTTTTTTCATGCACTTTGCCAATCACTGCCTGGGCTTGTTTGCTCAACAAACTGACATAAATCGGGTATTTTGGCATCAGCTCGGCAATGAAGACTTTTTGCCCTATGCCGGTAAGATAGTCGGCGGTGGGAAAATCCAGTGAGAAAAAATGCTCCTGCAGCCACTGCCAGAACGGCGAGCTACCATCGTCATTCGACACGCCTCGCATCTCGGCAATCACCCGCTCAGCGAAACGCTCAGAAAATTCTGCCATAAATAAAAAGCGCATTTTCGACAACAGACGGCCATTGTGTTTTTCGCGCCGGCTTTCACGCAAAAACAGCGTACACAGCTCACTAACGCCAGTGTAGTCGTTGCACAGGGTTAAAATATCCACCGTTTTGTACACGCCCAGTGAGCGTGAGCTATGCACTACCTTACCCAAATGATAATGGTAGAAAGCATCGTCCAGGCCAACCGCGGCTTCCAGCGCACTGGTGCCACAAACTTCACCGGTGGCGGTATCTTCCAGCACGAACAGGTAGCCTTCATCACCAGGCGATGTAACCTGTTTACTGAACGAATGCTCAGAGCGGCTGATCTTGCGCATCAGCAGCTCATCATTGACCGGCAGGGACGTAAAGCCATGCCCGGACTCGACTGCAATATCATACAGCGCCGGGTAATCATCCGCTCGGATTGGGCGAATCACCATCATCGTCGCTTACTCCAGTTTTGCTTTATCGTTTTCGGGGCCCAAAGGCCCCTTGCTTCATTTTTGCAGTCTTAATGCTGCTTGCTATCTCGGTTTGGCGAGCTATCAGGCGCCAACCACCTGTTTAACCGCGTATTCAAAGCGCTGCATACCCTCGCGGATATCGGCCGGGGTAATCACCAGCGACGGCGCAAAACGCACGACATCAGGCCCGGCAACTAAGGCCATCACACCGTGCTCAGCAGCAGCTAAAAAGAAATCGCGCGAGCGGCCTTTGTACTTATCGTTTAACACGGCACCCAGCAGCATGCCCTTGCCACGCACTTCGCTAAATACCTGGTATTTCTGGTTAATAGCATCCAGCTGCTGGCGAAATAGCTGCTCGTTTTCTAATACCTGCGACATCACGTCTGGCTGATTTACCGTGTCCAGTACCGCTTCAGCCACAGCACAAGCCAGCGGGTTACCGCCATAGGTACTGCCGTGGGTGCCCACTTTAAGGTGGCTGGCAATCTCGGTTGTGGTTAACATCGCGCCAATTGGGAAGCCGCCACCTAAGGATTTGGCGGTGGTTAAGATATCCGGCGTCACACCATAGAGCATATAGGCATACAGTTTACCAGTGCGACCAACGCCGGTCTGTACTTCATCCATCACCAGCAGTGCATTATGCTGATTACACAGCTCACGCACGCCCTGTAAAAATTCAGCTGTGGCAGGAATAATGCCGCCCTCACCCTGAATAGGCTCTAGCACCACGGCACAGGTATTGTCTGAGATTAATGCTTTTACACTGTCCAGGTTATTAAATTCCGCATGCAGCACGGCACCGGGCTTGGGGCCAAAACCATCTGAATATGCCGCCTGGCCACCGACGGTTACGGTGAAAAAGGTACGGCCATGAAAGCTTTTACCAAAGGAGATGATTTGATCTTTATGCGCGCCGAATTTGTCCAGCGCCCAGCGCCGCGCCAGTTTAAAGGCCGCTTCGTTGGCTTCTGCACCTGAATTAGCAAAGTACACTTTATCAGCAAAGGTATTGTCGACCAGCTTTTTGGCCAATCGCAGCGCCGGCTCGTTGGTCATCACATTACTTAAATGCCACAGTTTTTCTGCCTGCTGTTTAATCGCATTAACCAATGCCGGGTGGCAATGGCCCAAACTGCTTACTGCAATGCCTCCTGCAAAATCAACGTATTCGCGACCTTGCTGATCCCAAACGCGGGCCCCCTCACCTCTCACCGGAATAACGCCGGCAGGAGCATAGTTGGGTACCATAACTTCATCAAATAATGCGCGAGTGATTTGCGACTGGCCGCTCATGTTCTGTTCCTCTTTGGTCTGCTGGATGCCGCTGTGCTGTCAGCGATCAGGTTAGGCCTTAGCCCTAATTGTCAGGCATTATTGCAGATTAAACCCGCCTTGTCTTGCCTGCTAAGACAGCGCGAAGCCAGAAAAAACAAGGCCTGCAGATAGATTTGCATGCTATTTGAATAACTACGCAGATAAAGCATTTTTTGCCCATATTGGCATAGCCCTTAGCGTGTTGCTGCCACAGGGTGCTGCACCGTGTTGCGGCAATGGCCGTCTGTCTACACACTGATGCATGTTTATGGCCAGAAATTTTTTTGCTAAATATCGATACCCAAGCGTTTTAAGTTTGTTTTAGCCAGCAGTTCAATGTTTTCGCCACTCAGCTGAACTTTGGCAAACCATATCTGACGTTCGGCTTCTGTAACCTGTTGAAGATTTTTCAGTTCTTGCCACTGCACATAGGTTTGTGCCTGCTGCACCAGACGCGCCAAGGGTGTGCAACCATTGTAGCCAATGCCCTCTGCCAACTGGTCCAGCGTTTGACACAATGGCAGTGACTGTAATTGCCAGCAAGACGTGATATCAGCACTGAGAATGGCCGCAAATTCATGCATGCTTTCACACAAAAAACTGGCATCGGGTGTTAATGCATCCAGCGCATCGGTCAGCTGCACATCGCGGTTTTCGCGGGCATGTAACAACTGCTGCTGGCGCACTTGGGCAAAAGTACGCAGGTAATTACGCGTGACCACCAAATGCCCAAGCGTATGAAACAACCCTACGCAAAAGGCGTTATAGGGTATCTCGGCACTGTTTTCTGCCAGCTTACGCGCAGCTATGGCCACCGCTAACGAGTAGTCCCAGATCCTGCTCTTCAAACTGGTGAAAGGGTCGGTCGAATGCGGCAGCATGCGACGCATGGCATACACCGGTAAAATCAGTTGCAGGCTTTCAACACCAAGAAAACGTAAGGCTGTTTTAATGTCTTTTACCATCGCACCTGACGCAGTGCGGTTACGATATTGAGGCTGATTAACCAGCCGCAACAAGTCTTCCACCAACCACGGTACAGCAGAAATTAAACCATCCAGTTTATTAACCGTCACCACTTTGGCACTGAGCGCATCCAGTAGCAGATAGAAATTCTGGCCGGGATCGAACAGCGAAGCGGTTACCTGACCGATATTATGTAATTTACGTAGCAGCTCGTCTGCAACCTGATCATGTAAATGCGCCTGCGCAAATTCACTGAACTGGGCTTTGGCCTGAACACCGGCTGCGCGTAATTGTGCGGCTCTGGCATCAACATCAAGCAGATTGCGGCTGTCGGTTGGTTGACCGGCACGAATTTGATAACGCAGTCGTTTGCTGTCTGGATTAACACCAACCAACTGGTCAAAAAAACGCTGCTGCAGCGTATCCGCTGCCAGCACTGTAGAGTTCGTCACGTGTCGTTACTTCCATTAGCCAAATTAAAAAAACCTCATCCTGTGGTACAGTCAGGCATCAATCAAGCTGCGCTGTACCTGCTGTTAACTGTAAAAAATTCGCCAGCAGCGCTTTACCTTGCTGACTTAATATTGCCTCAGGATGAAACTGTATGCCATGAATGGGCAAACTGCGGTGCATAATACCCATAATATCGACCGGTTTATCGTTATTATTAGTGGTCCAGGCAGTTTCAATCAGCTCGGCAGGCAAGCTTTGCCGTTCCACCACTAACGAGTGGTAACGGGTAACATCCAAGGGGTTAGCCAAGCCTGCAAACACTGACTGATCGTTGTGGCAGATAAGCGAGTTTTTGCCATGCATCACCTGCGCGGCGCGCACGACTTTGGCACCAAATACCTGAGCAATGGCCTGGTGCCCCAGACAAACGCCCAAAATGGGCAGTTTGCCGGCAAAATGCTCAATCGCCCGCAGTGAAATGCCGGCATCGTCCGGGGCTTTTGGCCCAGGCGAAATCACCAGGTAGGAAGGTGCCAGCGCCTGAATTTGTGTCAGACTAATCTCATCGTTACGCCGCACCATCACCTGTTGGCCTAATGCAGCGAAATACTGCATCAGGTTATAGGTAAAGGAGTCGTAGTTATCAATCAGCAGTAGCATAAGCTTTGCCTGCGGCGCGCTTAGGACGCAACAAAACCCACAGCATCATTCACTTTGGCAAGGGTGGCGGCAGCGCGGCTACGGGCTTTTTCGGCACCATCACGCATTACCGCCTGCAATGTCGGCAAATCAGCGCGCAGCTCACTGAACGTTTTTTGTACCGGCTCTAACAGACTGATAACAGCATCAGCTACATCGCCCTTTAAATGGCCATACATTTTGCCTTCGTACTCGGCTTCCAGCGCGGTAATGGTTTTACCGGTAACACCACTTAAAATACTCAGCAGATTGGCAACACCTGGTTTGGCATCAAGGTCAAACCTTACCCGTGGTGGATCTTCTGAATCCGTCATCGCCTTTTTGAATTTCTTGCTGATCATCTTTGGATCTTCCAGCAGGCCAACAAAGTTCCACGGATTATCATCCGACTTTGACATCTTCTTCGTTGGGTCTTGCAGGCTCATCACCCGGGCAGCCACCGGAGGAATATAAGGCTCGGGCACGGTGAAAATATCACCATGTACCGCATTAAACCGCATAGCGACATCGCGGGCCAACTCAAGATGCTGCTTTTGATCATGGCCTACCGGGATCTGATTCGCCTGATATAACAAAATGTCAGCCGCCATCAGCACCGGATAGGTAAACAAACCGGCATTGACATTATTGTTATGCCGCTCTGACTTGTCTTTAAACTGCGTCATGCGGCTTAGCTCGCCAAATTGAGTGTAGCAGTTGAGCACCCAAGCAAGCTGGCTATGCTCCGGCACATGCGACTGCATAAATACCGCTGAGCGCTTAGGGTCGATACCGCAGGCCAGATAAAGCGCCAGGCTATCCAGGGAGGCACTGCGCAGCGCTGTGGGATCTTGACGCACCGTAATGGCATGCAGGTCAACAATACAATATAAGCAGTCATAATCATCCTGCATTTTATCCCACTGGCGCAGAGCGCCCAGATAATTTCCTATTGTCAGTTGGCCAGAAGGCTGTGCGCCACTGAGTACTATGGGCTTTTTGCTCATTATTGTATCCACTATTACCACTGTTTCAGGTTAACTTTAGGCCGTTACCGCAGCCGCTTTGCGCGCCATTATATCTGCTAAGGGGCTAGACGGGCAGTAAAAATGCGTTTTAGCATACCACTAAGAGGTTAGGCTTTTGCCAGCTGCTGCCGCATTTGATTTATTACCTCTTTGTAGTCCGGTGCATTAAAAATGGCAGAGCCGGCAACAAACATATCCGCGCCGGCAGCGGCAATCTCAGCAATATTCTCCACTGTCACACCGCCATCGATTTCCAGCCGGATGGGTAAGCCACTCTGATCAATTAACCGACGCGCGTCGGATAGCTTATTTAGCGTAGCCGGAATAAATTTTTGTCCGCCAAAGCCCGGGTTTACCGACATCAGTAACACCATATCAACTTTATCCAGCACATAATCAAGATAGCTCAATGGCGTAGCCGGATTAAACACCAAGCCAGCTTTGCAGCCATGACTTTTGATCAGTTGTAGCGTGCGGTCAATATGACGTGAGGCTTCCGGATGAAAGGTAATCATACTGGCCCCTGCCTGAGCAAACTGTGGCACTAAACTGTCTACCGGCTCTACCATCAGATGCACATCAATAGGCGCACTGATACCGTAGTTACGCAGCGCCTGACATACCATGGGGCCAATAGTCAGGTTGGGCACATAATGATTATCCATCACATCAAAATGCACCACATCGGCCCCCGCGTCCAACACTGCTTTGACCTCCTCACCTAAACGGGCAAAGTCAGCCGACAAAATCGATGGTGCAATCAGATAAGGTTGCATAGCAACACTCCCAAAATCAGCAAAGCCGATACTTTACTGGATTTGCTGCTAAAAAACACGCTGACACAGCGCCAACTTGCTGCACACAAAGTAAGCAACAACGCACCAATACTGCACAAGCTGCTGCTGACTCAAACCGACCCAAAATGCTATGCATATGAAAATAAATGATTTATTCAACTGGCATACATCTTGGAATGCCAAGGGCAGGGAACAGAGAAAAGGGCGAATAAAATGAAAACAGCAACACAACGTACTATTTTGGCAGCGAGTTTATGGATACTGGGCACTGGTCTTAGCAACGTGACTGCATCAGAGCTGACGTTAAGCGGTGATGTCACCTTCGCGTCAGACTATGCTTTTCGCGGTATATCACAAACCGAAGAAGCTCCGGCACTGCAAGGTGGCTTATCACTGAGCTCTGCATCGGGCTTTTACGCTTCTGTGTGGGGGTCTAACGTTGACTTTCTGGCAGAGGGGACACTTGAGCTGGATGTGATGCTGGGTTGGAGTGGTGCCATAAATGACGATTGGTCGACCGATGTGGGTATTATGCGTTATGGCTACCCGAATGCTGAAATTGATGGCTCTAACTTTTATGAGCTTTATGGCTCGCTATCATACAAAGATCTGACGTTTGGTTTGGCGTACAGTGATGACTACTACGCCAACAGTGGCAATTTTATTTATGTGTATGCCAATTATACCTATGCGCTCAGCGACAATTTGAGTTTGGACTTACATGTGGGTCAAAACGAATATGATGATAGCAGTGCCAGTTATCTGGACTGGAGTATCGGTTTAAGCACAGAAGTATTGGGCGCTGGGCTAAGCTTGACGTATGTCGACACCGATATTGATGGCTCTTACTTGGCAGATAGCCGGGTCATTCTTGCCGTATCAAAAAGCTTTTAATATGACGGGCTGGCAGCGTACTGCCAGCTTTTTTCATTTGCTACTGATCCATGTTCGGCGCTTTTTCCTATAAATGCATGGTTGCTGAATTAATAATCAGCTTGTTTCACATCACCAGATGTTTTATTATCAGAGCGTTTTAGAAGAGCAAATGGATTTAACATGAAATTTACCAAGCTATACCAAGCTGCTTTAATTTCAGCTGGCATTACTGCCGGTGCTCTTTATGTTGTAGCGCCAAAGCTACTAACCAGCCAACACTGTGCCGCACTTGAAGACATCTCTGCACAGCAACAGTGTTTAGTAACACAGCAACAAAGTTGGTTTAGTTGGTTTCAGGGCAATAGTCGCTCCACTCAGTTTCATTTTGTTGACTTGCTGGAGTTGCTCAGCAGATTAAGCCAGGCACAAAAACCTTAATGGCAAATAAGCCAGCCCTGAGACAAGTGATTAAGGCGGTATTGGGCGCTTTTGTTGGCGTGCAGTCAGAACAACAGCGTCAACAGGATTTCGCCAGCAATAGCCCTATACCCTACATCGTAGTCGGCTTAGTCGCTACCCTGCTTTTTGTGGCTGTACTATTACTGGTGGTGAAACTGGTACTGGCATAGCCTGATACACCGCAAATAACTCAGCGACCTTACCCCTGCCAGAACCTTTTTGGCTAATTGAACGCCCCACCTGCAAACTATGTAACACCGCTTGCTGATATATTTTACGCGTCCAGGTGGTATCGTGGTTACTGATCACTACCGTTACACCGCGTTGCTGGGCTTTTTCTGCCAAATTAGCCAGTTGTGCCTGATCATCCAAATCAAAGCCCTGTCTGGCATAGCTGGTGAAGCTTGCGGTTTTACTCAGCGGTACATAAGGCGGATCGCAATATATAACTGCACCCGCTTGAGTATGCTGCATCACCTGCTGGTAACTGCTGCAGGTGAACGTTGCACGCTGTGCTTTTTCAGCAAAGTAATGTAACTCGGCTTCCGGGAAGTAAGGTTTCTTATAACTGCCAAAAGGCACGTTGAATTTGCCCGACAAATTATAGCGGCACAAGCCATTATAGCCATGCCGGTTAAGGTAGAGAAACAGCACCGAACGCTCGTACGGATCCTGGCTTAGATTAAACTGCTGACGCAGGCTCAGATAAGCATCACGCTGGTTGCTTTGGCTAGTAAATAAGGCTTTGGCATCGGCGATAAAACTCTGATGGCGGCTTTGCAGCAGTTGATACAGCGCGATCAAATCAGCATTGATATCATTTAGCTGATAAGCGGGATAATCAGTATTTAAAAACACCGAGCCTGCGCCAACAAAGGGTTCAACCAGGGTATCTGCCGGCGTCAGATGCCGGCTAATCGCATCGACCAGGTTATATTTACCCCCTGCCCATTTTAAAAATGCCCGGCTTTTTTGCACAGCACCCATTATTCGCCTACTGCGCCTGCAGACTAAGCTGTCGTGCTTTTATCTCAGCCTGAATCGCCTGTACACTCTTAACAAAAGGGCCTGTTGCACGAAGTGCCGCCGGCAATTGTGCCATTTGTTGTTTTGCCTGCTCAGATGAATTAAATGGCGCCAAAACTAACACTAACTGCATTTTGCCTTGCCACTGGCGCTGATAGCTAAGCACCTCCAGTTCTGGGTAGGCTGCGGTAAAACGTTTCAGCGCTGCATCGCTTGATAACACTGCCAGCTGCACGGCAAAGTTACTTTTTGCCATCTGCAACAATGCGGTTTCCTGATAAACATAAGCAGGCACATCATTATCGGCTTGCACCGTTTGCTGCTTGTCATTGGCCGCATCGTTAATATGCGCTGGTGAGCTTTGCGCCTCATCCTCCACAGCTTCAGTTTCAGGCTGTGCTGTTGAAAACGCTTGCGCTGGAGCCGTCACCTCCGCCGTGTCAGCGGATTGAGTTTGCGTTTGCAAAGCGTCGGCATCAGGCGCTGCGCTGCTGGGGTCGCTGAGATTATCCAAACCAACGTCTGCATCACTGACGCCTGCAGCGAAATCGCTTATGCGGTCATCAGTAACGGTGTCACTGCTGGCAGTTGTCGCTGTAGTATTATCAGAATGCGTTATATTTGGCTGAGTTGGCAACGGCGGACGTTTAGCTGCTTTATCTTCAGCCGGCCACAGCAATAACAGCAACAATACAACCACTGCGCCGCCAGCACCGATGGCCCACAGTGGTATGCGGCTTTTAACCGTATCAACTGCTGTGGTCGCTGATGGTGACCGTGGTGGCAGCAGTAACGCATGTAGATTGCCATCAGCGGCTGCCAGACGGCTTGCCAGCTCGATGCTGTTCAGTGCTTCATGCTGCAATAAAATGGCTGCATCGTCCGCTGTTAGCCGGTTTAATGTCAGACTTAAGGGTGCCACTCTGAGCGGTTCGCTACAAAAATAAATCAGCAAACAAGGTAAATCAGCAAGCTGCTGCAGCACCGCTAGTGGAAGCTGCTCGGCGTCATCGACAATTAACAAAAGCGGGCTTGTCGTTTGCGCTGCAGCCACTTGCTGAGCCAAATCAGTGTGCGGCTGCAGGGGTTGCGAAAACCACTGTTGCATCAGTTGTTCACCAGCTTTACCCGCAGCAACTTTGCCATCTAGCAAGGCGACATTATATTGCTCAGAGAACAACTCGGCAGTCGCCAATGCCAGTGTTGATTTACCGCTACCGACAGCGCCGGGTGCCTCAACTTGTGGTACATCGTTAAACGCTAACTGAAATAATAGCCTTTCCAACCATTCACGCTGCGTCGGCAATAGCTGAGTTTGTTGCGCTAACTTTTGCTGCAAAAGCGTGATATCCATCAGGCAAATATCCTTGTTAGTTCCTGCTCAGTCACATCATCGACAACCGAAGTCATGCCAAAGTTCGTCGGTAAGACGAAACGCATCTTGCCATCACGTACTTTTTTGTCTGTTTTCATATAAGGCATAAAATCTGCCAGCTGCATGCCAGTTGGGGGTAAAATAGGCAAGTCAAAGGCGTTTAGTAAATTACAGAGCCGCGTTAACTCCGCCTCGTTAAGCCAGCCGCGCGCAAGCGATACCTTAGCAGCCATTACCATACCCGCTGCAACTGCCTCTCCATGCAGCCAGTTGCCATAACCAAGCCAGGCTTCGATAGCATGGCCAAAAGTATGTCCCAGGTTTAGTAAGGCCCGGTCACCCTGCTCAGTCTCATCACGGCTAACAATGTCTGCTTTCATTTGACAACAATGACGTATCATCTGCGCCAGACAGCTATCGTTCAATTGCAATATTGCCTGTTGCTGTTCTTCCAACCAGCTGAAAAAAGAAGCATCGCCAATCAGCCCATATTTAATGACTTCCGCCATGCCAGCAGCGAATTCACGTTTGGGTAAACTGGTAAGTACACGGGTATTGATCAACACCTGTGCTGGTTGTTTAAAAGCGCCAATCATGTTTTTGCCAAGCGGATGATTCACCGCTGTTTTGCCACCGACAGAAGAATCCACCTGTGACAACAAGGTGGTCGGGATCTGAATAAAGCTGACGCCACGTTGATAACAGGCAGCGACAAAACCGGTAAGGTCGCCAATCACGCCACCACCAAGGGCCACCAGCAACACATCACGTGATATCTGCTGCTGTAATAAAAAGCTCAACACCTGCTCGAACGACTGTAAGGTTTTATAAGCCTCGCCGTCGGGCAGCAAAAAATGTTGCACTTTAGCTTGGCCAAACAATGCTTCTACAGCATCCAGATAGAGTGGTGCAACAGTGGGATTTGAGATGACAACAACCTGCTTTTTCGCGGCTAATGCAGGTAAAAGCGGACTGAAGCTATTACTAATATCAATCGGGTAGCTGCGCTCGCCAAGTTGCACATCAACTCTTTGCATTTGCAGCTCCCTGATTCAGACGAAAATTAAAAACCCAGCTGATCTATGATTTGGCTGGCTACTGCGCGTGCACTCTGCTCGTCGGTACGCACGGTAAAGTCGGCAATTTCCGCATACAGCGGGTTACGCTCAGCAGCGAGTCGTTCCAGTACTTCTCTGGGCGCTTCTTCAGTTTGTAGCAGAGGACGACGCTTATCACGTTGGGTACGTGCTACTTGTTTTTCGATCGGCGTTTCAAGATAAACCACGATACCACGTGCCGACAGACGGTTACGGGTTTCCTTGCTTAGCACTGAACCACCACCTGTGGCCAATACTATGCCTTGCAGCTCTGTCAGATCCTGAATGACATTTTCTTCACGTACGCGAAAGCCTTCTTCACCTTCCAGATCGAATACCCAGGCGATATCTGCCCCGGTGCGGCGCTCTATTTCCTGATCTGAGTCGTAGAATTCTAGGTGAAGCATGTCTGCTAGGTGACGTCCGATTGTGCTTTTACCCGCACCCATCGGCCCTACGAGGAAGATATTACGTTTTTCTGCCATAAGTCGTATTACTAATCAGCGAAAAGTTGAATTCAAGGACCAAAAGGCTCCCACGAAAATTTGAAGCGCTGAATTATGTCAGGAATAGCCTTTAATTGGCAAGCTAATTCTGAAAAGCCCGGCTAGCTGTTACAGCAGCTAGCCGGGGGAAGCGGTTATAAGCCGTCAGTGATAATTTTCGGTGTAACGAAAATCAACAACTCGTTCTTTTCATTAACCTCACGGGTCGACTTAAACAAATTACCTACATAAGGAATATCACCGAACAATGGTACTTTACTCACCGTCGATAAGATCTGTTGCTGATAAATACCACCCAGAACGATAGTTTCACCATTATCAACCAGCACCTGAGTCTGGATCTGCTGTGTGTCGATAGCAGTAGCAGGACCAGTTGGGGTTTGTACGGTTTCACCACGGGTATTCTGTGTAATAACCAGATCTAGGATTATTTTATTATCCGGCGTGATCTGAGGGGTTACTGTCAGACTTAACACCGCCTTTTTGAATTCGACCGTAGTAGCACCACTTGAAGCAGCCTGTACATAAGGGATTTCCACACCTTGCTCAATCCGGGCTTCTTTCTGATTAGCCGTAGTAATGCGCGGACTGGCAATAATTTCACCTTTGTTTTCCTGCTCCAACGCAGACAGTTCTAGGTCTAGCAAAGTACCGTCGGCTAGGCGGGCAATGTGAAACGCGATACTTCCGGCAGGGTTACTGGCAGGTAAGTTAACGTTCCAACGGTCGTTTAGGGATGGAACCACACCATTAGCGATAGTATTCGCACCGCCTGCTGTCCCTGAGGTACCTTTATTAGAACTACTGCTACTTTGCTGGTCGCTAAACCCCCAGCGAATACCCAGCTCGTCGGTAACACTGTCACGCACCGTTACCATGCGCGATTCTATTAATACCTGACGTACCGGAACGTCCAGCCGTTCAATTAATTTACGCACGTTTTCGATATTAACTGCAGTGTCTTTAATTAGAATAGTATTAGTACGCTCATCGACGTTTACCGAACCGCGAGAAGACAACAAGGTTGCATCTTTATTGCTCAACAGCTTTGTAATATCGGCTGCTTTAGCATAATTCACTGATAAGAAGTCGGAATAAAGCGGCTCTAAATCGGCTACTGTCTGCTTAGCTTCCAATTCACGTGCTTCACGCGCAGCAAGCTCATCGGTAGGCGCTACCATCAGAATGTTGCCTTCCATGCGTTTATCCAAACCTTTCACGCGTAAAACGATGTCTAATGCCTGATCCCAAGGCGTACCATCCAAACGCAGAGTAATATTTCCAGTAACGGAGTCGCTGGTTACCAAGTTGAAGCCGTTATAGTCAGCAATAATCTGTAACACAGTGCGTACTGGAATATCCTGGAAATTCAATGATATCGCACGGCCTTTATATTCTTTACCACCACCTAAAATACTGCGGTTGGTGGTATCGCGCTCAACATTCAGCGTGAAAATATTATCGATCTGCTGATAGGTGTAGGTAAATTCTGCTGTAGTATCAATAACCAAGCGGGCAGACGCACCGTCTTTAAAGGTCTCAATACCCTTTACAATAGTACCGAAGTCTACTACATCTAATTGATACAGTAGCTCGTCAAGAATGTCAGTATTATGGAATTCAACTTCGAGTTTTCCCAGACGCTCTGACACGTCAACTGCTGCCGTATTATCACGTAAAAACACTAGTACACGGCCTTCGCCTTTATCTCCACGGCGAAAATCAATAGCGTTTACGCGATTAATGTAGGTAGGTTTAACGTCTGCAGCTTGGCCAACATCGCTTGCTGTTGGGTTATCAGAGATGTGCATGTAAAACACATTACCCCGTACCCGCGTACGGTAGATTTTCAGGTAATCTAGATAGATTACAGTTTTGAAACCATCACCAGAGAACTCTGATGTAATGCGCTTAACACCGGCCTTGTCTATTAAAACTTCGTTAAGCTTTTCTTCGTAATCTGATTCATCAAAAAACAACTCGATACGAGCTGGCTCGTTGAACACCTGAATGCTTGGATCGGCGTACAACTCTTCGTCAAACACGAACTCAATTTCAGTTTCGCCGGTTAATAAAGGATTGTAACGCACGTCGTACAGCAGTGGCACTGCTGAAGCCGGCAATGAGAGTAGCATTAAGGCTGCAAAGCACAGTATGGTGCGCTGGATGCTGTCAGACATTGTTTTGATTATTTTATCCATGATTTACTCGCATACCTATCAATTACTAGCTGCTGATGACGCGTCAGCCATCTGCAACATGGTCGTCCGTTCTTTCCAGCAACCGGCGCCATCTGGGATTAATTCAAGCAACTCAATGTGAGTTGGTTCAACGTTAATCACGCGGCCATGAAACAATCCCACGTGGTTGTTCAGGGTAACCCGGTGTAGTGTTTTATCTGACGCTTCAATTAAAGCCCAGATATTCCCTATATCGCCCAAAGTGCCACGCATCTTTAAATTATCCAAAGCGTATTTTTCCAACGGCTCTTTTCGGCGGCGCGGGTCGGGATGTAAACAGTCCTGAACCTGCAAAAACTTGTCCTGAATCGCTTCAGGGCGCGGTGCAGAGAAAGGACTACGGGCATCTTGTGAGCGATACGGAATATGAACAAACTCCTGTACCTCTGGCAGTGGTTCAACCCTCGCCCGGGTATTAGCTTTGACATCAGCGATGTAATTTTGCACATCACTTAAATCGTCAAAACAACCACTTAATAACAACGCCAATATAATTACAGTTGACTGTCTAATCATGGCTGCACCTCTTTATAGCGATAGGTTTTTGCCACAACGTTAAAACGTAAGCGCTCGTCCTTTTCAGTCTGAATAGAGAAGTCATGTAAGCTGACGATTCGAGGTAACTTTGCCACTTCACTGACAAAATTACCAAATTGATGATAATCGCCAATAACTTCAATTTTTATCGGTAGCTCGGTGTAAAACTCCTTTTCTATCTCCGGCTCCCAATTTATACGAATAAAGGTCAGGCCACTGGTAGTACCCACATAAGTAATATCGTCCAGCAAGCCTGGAGTCTCGTGCGTGGTAGGCAGTTGCTTTAACAGAAACGAGAAGGTTTGCTCCATCTCCACCATCTGTTGTTTGTACAAATCCAGATTTACCGCTGATGCATATTTCGTCCGGTAAACCTGACGTAGCTCCTGCTCTTTATTTTGCGCAAATGCCAACTCGTCTATCTTGCTGTCTACCAGCAAAAAGTAACTAATCACAGAAACCAGTAATGCCAGTAATACCGCAAAGACTACTTTGGCAGGTGTGGGCCAGGAGCCCATGTTCTCAAAGTCCAGATCATTAATGTCGATCTCGGACAAGTTAAAGTTCATACTCATCTTGCACCTCCCCGCGCCGGCGGCGTCGTTTCAGCGCCTTGTACTTCCTCGAAGCCTTTTACTTTAAGGTGCATTTTAAAGTTGCTCAGCAAACTGACAGAATCTTTACCAGCCTCAATAAACTCCAGATAAGGCGTTGTCAATAATTCAGACTCTTCAGCCTCACGTAGCATATTTGACAGCCGGTTATTCGACTCGCTCTTACCCACTAACAGTAACGCCGTACCTTTTTTATCCAGTTGTGTCAGATAGACGCCCGCAGGCACAGAGCTGGCAATTTCGTCCATTATTTGGGTACCCAGGTTACGACTGCTCTGTAGTTGAGAAATAAGCGACATACGTTGCTGTAAACTTTTCTTGGTTTCGTTCAAGGTACGGATTTCAGCAATGCGTTGATCCAATACTTTGATTTCACTTTCCAAAAAACGGTTACGCTGTAACTGACCGTCTATACGGGCGCTGTAAATCATGTTGACGATAAACACCAGTAAAAAACTGAGTACTGCAGTACCCGTTAACAGCGTAAGATATTGTTTTTGCCGTTCTTTGCGCGCCGCGTCGCGCCACGGCAACAGGTTTATATATGCCATGACGAAAAACTCCTTAACGCCAGGCCACTGGCAACCATTAATTGAGGTGCATGACGATTAAGCTGATCGCGATCGACCGCTGT
Organism: Chromatiaceae bacterium; assembly: GCA_033838465.1. GTDB lineage: Bacteria > Pseudomonadota > Gammaproteobacteria > Enterobacterales > Alteromonadaceae > Alishewanella. Next base: position 49,122 of record JAJLKZ010000014.1, on the reverse strand, counting down.
CGCCACTTCCATGGTTTTGAAGGGATTTGCAACTACAGTGTGGATCCCTAACTCATCAATTAACAACCGGTCAATACCTTCGATAAGCGCGGTACCACCAGAGATAATCAAATAGTCCACTGCATCCTTACCGCTGCTGGTCAGGTACATTTGGATCCCCCTACGAACCTGTTGTAACAACATGGTTTGGAAAGGGGCCAGGACTTCGAATGTATAGTTGGGCGGTAAATCACCACTAACTTTAGCCTGCTCGGCTTCCTCATAACTCTTATTGTAATAAGACAAAATACTGCGGGTGTATTGGTCACCGCCAAATACCTGATCTCGCGTATAAAGCGTTTTACCATTCTCGATGATACTAAGAAGTGTCATAGTCGCACCTATGTCTACCATAGCGACCACTTTCTTGTTGGCATCATCAGGCAATTGCTTTAAGCAGAGCTCTGCAGCACGACTTAATGCGTAGCTTTCAATATCCACAACTTTAGCACTAAAACCACCGTTCTCTAACGCGGCAACTCTGGCCTCAATACTCTCGGTACGGGCTGCGCTAAGCAGGACATTGACTTTTGATGGATCGGCTTCGTTAACATCGAGCTTTTCAAAGTCGAGGCTAACTTCATTAAGTGGATAGGGAATAAGGGTGTCAGCCTCAACTTCTATCTGACTTTCAAGTTCAGCATCAGTTAAGGACACATCCATAAAAATGACTTTGCTGATCACGGTGGATCCGGAAACAGCAGTGGCGGCAAATTTGACTGATCTGGGGATCTTCTTCCGGATCTTAGCCAGTACATTACCAACTGCTTCAATGTCCTGGATCTCCCGATCAGACATGGCACCTTTAACCATAGGTTCAACGGCAAAGGCTTCTACTTTGCAGACACCATTATGCTGGCTGAGTAACACAGCCTTAACGGAGTGTGCACCGACATCGATCCCCACCATCATCGGTGTTTGTTTACTGAACAGGCGATTTATCATAGCTTCCTGCGGCCAATTTATAGTTATGATTATTGTCTCATTGTTAGCTCAGTCGCTAATTTTTGGCAAGAAAAAGCGTTTAATCTAAAGCTAATAAATATATACTAGCAGCGTTGTAAAAGAATTGGGAGTAAAAATTGGGGCTATTCAGTGTCTTGGGTTAAAAAACTTTTAATTCTCAGTCTGATCCTGATCCTGCTCGGTATCACAACGATCGCAGGGATCTATTTCTATCTAAAAGACGATCTACCTGACGTAACCACCTTGCAAGACGTCAGATTACAGACCCCGATGCAGGTATTCACGGAAGATGGTGAGCTTATTTCGCAATTTGGTGAAAAACGTCGTATCCCACTTAAATTAGCAGAAATGCCGCCTTTATTAGTTCAAGCATTTTTAGCTGTTGAAGATACTCGCTTTTACGAACATCCCGGCATAGATATTATCGGTATTTTCCGCGCAGCAACGGTGGTAGCGCAGTCAGGTGACTTCAGCCAGGGTGCCAGTACCATTACCCAACAGCTGGCGCGTAACTTCTTTTTGAGCCGGGAAAAAAAGCTGATCCGTAAGATAAAAGAGATTTTCCTCGCCTTTCACATCGAGCAGCTGCTGAGCAAGGACCAAATACTGGAGTTGTATCTTAATAAAATTGAGCTAGGCCAGCGTTCTTTTGGCGTAGGTGCCGCAGCTCAGGTTTACTTTGGTAAAACCGTGCATGAACTGACAGTTGATGAAATAGCTATTATCGCCGGCCTACCTAAAGCGCCCTCTGCACTGAACCCGGTGCGCTCAGCCAGCAATGCCCGTGCCCGGCGTAATATCGTGCTTGGCCGCATGCTGGATACCGGTGTTATTGATAAAGCCGCTTATGATGCTGCTATCGCTGCGCCTATTACCAGTAAATTGCACGGCGCACAGATTACCGCCTCAGCGCCCTATATTGCTGAAATGGTTCGTCAGGAAATGGTCAATCGTTTTGGTGAAGAGACCGCCTACTCTGCTGGTTTGAAAGTGTATACTACGGTGAATAGCCAGCAGCAGGCCGCAGCAAAGCAAGCTCTGCAGCAAAACCTGTACGACTATGATGAACGACACGGCTACCGTGGGCCTGTCGCTCAGTTATGGCCAGCAACACTGCAGCAAACCGCCGATAGCGAACCGGCATTTGTTGAAGACACCCCACTCTCACGTGAAGACATTCTGGCTTACCTGGATAAACAAAGCGGTATCGAAGATTTGATCCCCGCTGTAGTAATTCAGGTTGCAGCACAAAGCGCCGAACTGATAATCGCCGGCGGCCAGCAGATCACGCTGGAATGGGACGGGTTAAAATGGGCACGGCGTTTTATTAGCGACGAGCGTCAGGCCGTTGCACCTAAAACGGCCTTTAATATAGTGGCACCTGGCATGCACGTGTTGGTACGGCAACAACAGCAACAATGGCGTTTATCTCAGGTGCCTCAGGCAAGCAGCGCTATAGTGGCGATAGATCCCAATAATGGCGCCATTCGCTCTCTGGTGGGCGGTTACAGCTTTAACCAAAGCCAGTTCAACCGTGCCACCCAGGCCAAGCGTCAGGTTGGCTCTAACATAAAGCCGTTTATTTATTCAGCTGCATTAGAGCACGGCTATACCCTTGCGTCTATTATGAACGACGCTCCCATACACCAATGGGATGATAATGCCGGTATCGCCTGGCGGCCGAAGAATTCACCCGCTGTATACGATGGCCCTATACGGATCCGCGAAGCACTGGCGAAATCAAAAAACGTGGTCTCGGTGCGGCTGCTGCGTGGTGTAGGTATAGACAACAGTATTCGCCATTTGCAACGCTTTGGCTTTGCAGCCAGCGACCTGCCCCGTAACGAAACCTTATCATTGGGCTCTGCTTCATTAACGCCGCTGGAGCTGGTAACAGGTTATGCGGTATTTGCCAACGGCGGCTATCTGGTCACCCCCTATGTCATTGATAAAGTGCTGTCTGATGAAGTAGAGGTGATATTCGAGCAGAACCCGGCTATTGCCTGCCAACAATGTGAGCAGAAAGTGGCTGAAGAAGCAAAGGACAACACTGAAGATAGTGAAGCTCAGCTGGATCAATTATTCAGTCAGTTGGCGGCAGATGGCAGCAGCGAAACTGAGCCCATTGACGAGCCACATCAGCGGCTGGCCGAACAAGTTATATCTGAGCAAAACAGCTATTTAATCGCAGATGCGCTGAAAAGTAGTATCTGGGGTGGCGGTAGCTGGCAGCATGGCACCGGCTGGAATGGCACCGCATGGCGGTTACAAAGCCTGAAACGGCGGGATATATCGGCTAAAACCGGTACGACCAATGATTCAAAAGATACCTGGTTCTCCGGCTTCACACCTGACCTTGCTATAACCGTATGGGTAGGATTTGACGACGCCAACCGCAGTTTAGGCCGCGCGCAATGGCATGCTAATATGGGTCAGCAACAAAGCGCAGGCACGGAATCGGGTGCCCGAACGGCACTACCCGCTTGGTTAAACTATATGCAAGCCATCAGCAGCAATTTGCCGGAGCATCAAGTTGCCCCCCCAGTGGGCCTGGCATCAGTACGAATTGACCTGCAAACAGGTCTACTGAGCCGTAAAACAGATCATACAAGCAGTTTTGAGTACTTTAAACCCGGCACTGAGCCCAGCCAATATGCCAGTGCGGATATTCAGCAGATCAGTTTTGACATTAGTGCTGAGAAAAAACCGACTGAACAGAGCAAAGAGGAAGAAATCGAGCTGTTTTAACCCCAGTTACAAAAAGCCCGCAAAAATGCGGGCTTTTTTCTGTGGACAGTACCAACTCACAGTTCAAGGCTATAGCTCAAATATGTTGCTCAAACCTGTTGTTCAAACCACTGCTTCGCCTGCTTCAAGGCTGATAGCACCTGCTGTGGTGCTGTGCCACCTAATGCCGCACGTTTTTGTAAACCGGCTTCAAGTTGCAGCGCCGGATATACATCTTCGCCAATCAAGCTACTGAACTGCTGAAGCTCATGCAATGGCAAAGCTTCCAGCGCGAGCTGTTGCTTGGCGGCATGCACTACCAGCTCGCCGACCACTTCGTGCGCATCGCGAAACGGCATACCTTTACTCACCAGATAATCGGCTAAGTCTGTCGCATTGCTGTAACCTAGCTCAGCCGCCTGACGGCACTGCGCCTGATTAACCGTTAAATGCGGCAGCACAGTCGCCAGCACCAGTAAGGACTGCAGCCAGGTGGCCATCAGATCAAAAAAGCCCTGCTTGTCTTCCTGCATGTCTTTGTTGTAAGCCAGCGGTAGCCCCTTTAACACATGCAAAATAGCCACCAGATGGCCCAGGACCCGACCGGTTTTACCCCGCAGCAACTCAAACACATCCGGGTTTTTCTTTTGCGGCATTAACGACGAGCCAGAGCTAATCGCATCACCTAATTTGAAAAAGCCCGCCTCGCCGGAGCAGAAGAAAATCACATCTTCAGACAGGCGCGATAAATGCGTCATACAGATACTGGCTGCGGCCGAAAGCTCTACCACATAATCACGGTCAGACACTGCATCTAAGCTGTTAAGCGCAGCGCTGGCGAAACCCAGGCGCTGAGCCAATTGTTCGCGATCTACCGCCACACCGGTACCGGCCAGAGCACCACAGCCCAGCGGACAGACATCCATGCGGCGTAACGCATCATCTAAACGGCTTAAATCACGCTTAAACATCTCAACATAAGCCAGCGCCCAATGCGCTACCAATACCGGCTGTGCGCGTTGTAAATGGGTAAAACCCGGCATTACGGCGCTACCGGCATTGTCGGCAAAGTTCAATAACGCAGCGATACTGCCCAGCAAAGACTGGCGCACACCCTGCGCATTAAGCTTGCTCCACAGTCGCAAGTCGGTGGCCACCAGATCGTTGCGGCTGCGGCCGGTATGCAGCTTTTTCGCTACCGCGCCAAGCTTCACCGTGAGTTGAGCTTCTACCCAGCTATGAATATCTTCTTCACTGGTTTGTAGCGGCAACTTTGGATCTGCCTCTATCGCCACGGCTAAATCGGCCAGCGCGGCATCAAGCTGCGCGGCTTCATCCTGGCTGATAATAGCGGCCTGCGCCAGTTGCTGCGCCCAGGCGCGTGATGCCTGAATGTCCTGTTGCGCCAGCAGGTAGTCGAAACTTAGCGAGTCGTTAAAACTGCGAAACTCGCTAAGGGTGGCTTCCTGAAAGCGTCCGCCCCACATTGCCATGGTGTTAGTCCTTTTGTTGCTGATGCAGTGCCCGGATGCGGCTGGCCAGGCTATATAAACGGATAAAGCCGGCGGCATCTTTCTGGTTATACACTTCATCGCCTTCGAACGTAGCAAAAGCTTCAGAATACAGTGAGTTTGGTGAACGGCGTTTGGCTACGGTAACATTACCTTTGTACAGCTTGATCACCACATCACCGGTTAACTGTTCGGCCAACGAGGTCGCTGCCGCCAGCAACGCATCTTTTAATGGGGTAAACCAGCGGCCATCGTATACCAGTTGGGCAAATTCCAGCCCCACTTCCTCACGGTATTTCAGTGAGGTACGGTCATACACCAGTGCTTCTAAGCCTTTTAATGCCGCCATTAAGATAGTGCCGCCCGGAGTTTCATAGCAGCCGCGTGATTTCATGCCCACCAAGCGGTTTTCGACGATATCGATACGGCCAACACCATGCTCAGAGCCTATCTCGTTTAACAACTCAATCGCCGCTACCGGTGCTATCGCCTGGCCGTTAATTTTACACAGCTCGCCTTTATCGAAGCTCAGCTCAACATAAGCAGCGTGATCGGGCGCCTGCTCAGGTGACTTGGTCCACATCCATACTTGCTCTGACGGTTCACACCAAGGGTTTTCCAGCTCGCCACCTTCATGCGAAATGTGCCATAAATTGGCATCGCGGCTGTAAATCTTGGTAGCAGACGCGGTGGTAGGCACCTTCTTTTCGGCCAGATAGTCCAACAGTGACTGGCGGGAGTTAAACTGCCACTCACGCCACGGCGCGATCACCTTTAATTGCGGCGCTAACGCAGCAAAAGCCCCTTCAAAGCGCACCTGATCATTACCCTTGCCGGTGCAGCCATGACAAAGCGCATCGGCGCCCAGTTCCAGTGCCAATTTAACCTGAGCGCGGGCAATCACCGGGCGCGCCATAGAGGTCCCCAGTAAATACTGGCCTTCGTACACAGCGCCGGTTTTCAGTGTTGGGTAAATCACCTCTTTGACGAACTCTTCACGTAAATCGACGATATGACAGCTGCTGGCACCGGAGTTAATGGCTTTTTGCTCCACACCAGCCAGCTCTTCATCACCCTGACCCACATTCGCGACAAAGGCGATCACTTCGCAGTCGTAGTTATCTTTTAACCAAGGCACTATGGCCGAGGTATCTAAACCACCGGAATAAGCTAAAACGACTTTCTTGATACTCATAGTGTCCTCACGCAAATAAACTGATTAGTACGGCATTCTGGGCATGCATGCGGTTTTCCGCCTGCAGCAAAACAAGTGACGCGTCGCTGTCGAGTACTTCGCTGGTAACTTCGTGCTCACGATGCGCCGGTAAACAGTGCATAAAATACTTCACCGCCAGGCGTTGCATGACAGCGGTATTAATCTGGTAGGGTGTAAACACCCGCTCTATCAGCTCAGGGTCGGCTTTATCGCCCATCGACAGCCAGGTATCAGTATAGATAGCATCCGCACCGGCGGCAGCAGACAGATGTGGGCTTAACTCCAGCTCAGCACCGGTGTCAGCGGCGATCTTTTGTACCTTAAGCAACACCTGCGCGTCCGGCGAGAATCCCTGCGGCGTCACGACAGTCATCTTCATGCCGCTGAGCGCCGCACCGATCATCAGTGAATGACAGACATTATTACCATCACCAACATAAGCCAGATGTACCTTGGTTAAATCGCCAAAGCGCTCTTTTAATGCCAGCAAGTCGGCCAGCGCCTGGCAAGGATGATACAAATCGCTTAACGCATTAATCACCGGCTTATGACTGGCTTGCGCCAACTGCTCCAAGGTTTGCTGCGAAAACACCCTGGCCACTATTGCATCGGTCCAGCACGCCAGGTTACGGCCGAAATCAGCCACGGTTTCACGCTTGCCCATAGCGCCGTTCTGCTGATCCAGATAGACGCTGTGGCCACCAAGCTTATAAATACCCACATCAAAACTGACGCGGGTACGCAGCGACGGTTTTTCAAAAATAAGCGCGATGCTTTTCCCGGCTAACGCCTGGCTGTAATTTTGCGGCTGTTGCTTTACATTAAGCGCTAAATTCAGCAAATCGTTAAGCGCTGCCGGGCTTAATTCAGCCAGGCTCAATAGTTGGTTCAGTTTACTCATGTTCAGCTGATTTGCCGCCGCAGCGGCATCCTTGTTTAAGGGACTAACAGACGATGCGCGTGCCTACTGCTTGCTGTCGCATCAAATTTAATAAATCCTGCGGGTGTTGCCAGCCCGCGACGCTAATGCTTCGTCGCAGCGCCTGAGCAGTGTCTAACGCGGCGTCCAGTTTTACTTTCATACCGCCTTTAATTACGCCTTGTTGCACTAAAGCGGCAGCCTGTTCGCTATTCAGTTCGCTAATCAGTTTGCCGTCACCATCTAAAATGCCCGGCACATCGGTCAGCAGCACTAACTGCCCCTGCACCAGCTGGCAAATTGCCGCGGCGGCCAGATCCGCATTTACGTTTAACAATTGCCCCTGTTCGCCGTGGCCAATTGAGCAAAACACCGGGGTAAAGCCGCCAGCCAGCAAATTCTGTAGTAAAGCGCCATCACGTGGCTTTGCCACACCCACAGCACCCAGTTTCGTGTTTAATTCAAACCGGCAGCTATTACCGGCAGAGAGGGTTAAGCCAACCGGCTTTAAGCCTTTTAAGTCAGCCCGTGCCACCATATGGGCATTTACCGCACCGGCTAAGGCGCCAGTGATTACCGGCATTTGCTCGTGCGGCGATACGCGCTGGCCATCGAGCTTCTCGGTGTGAAAACCAAATTTGGCCAGCCACTGATCAACCTGATCGCCACCACCATGCACCAGCACCAAAGGATACTGCTGCTTTAGCTCGGCACACACGGCCAGCAAAGCATCCAACGCCGCTTCATCCTGTAATAAGCGGCCACCCATTTTCAACACCAGAGGTGACTTACTCATGTGCCACCCCCGCGAATAAACCGGCAGTTTCTGGTTTGCCAAAACGCACATTCGCCGCCTGCATCGCCTGCGCCGCCGCGCCTTTTAACAGGTTATCAATTGCCGACACCACCACCAGTTGCTCGCCATCCTGCTGCCAGTGAATATCACAATAAGGTGTGTCAGCCACATCCGCCACATTGGGTGAATGTGACACCAAACGCACCAGCGGCTTACCAGCGTAAGCCTGGTTAAAAGCAGCAGCAACCTGCTCAGGTGTAACGCCCGGTTTTAGGGTGACGACACTGGTTGCCAGAATGCCACGTTTAAAGTTGCCCAGGTGTGGCGTAAACACCACCTTGCGGCCCAAGTTTTGTTCAATTTCCGGCCGGTGGCGGTGCTTAAAGAAGCCATAGGCATTTAAACCCACCTCACAAAACGAGGTATTAAGCGCGGCTTTACGGCCGGCACCGGATACCCCACTGGTGGCATTAATCACCGGAATACAGCCATCCGCCACTAAACCGGCTTTAAGTAAGGGCAACAACGCCAGACTGCAGGCTGTCGGGTAACAGCCTGGCACGGAAATCAGCCGTGGCAATGGCTCGGTTTGCCACTCCATTAATGAGTAAACCGCTTCCGCGAGTAATTCCGGGTGCAGATGCTCGTAGCCATAATACTTAGGATATAACTGCGGCTGTTTTAAGCGAAAGGCGCCGGATAAATCCACCACATCAATACCTTGCGCCAACAGCAGCGGCGTTACTGCTTCACTGGCTTCATGTGGCAGCGCCAAAAAGGCTACGTCTACTTTACCGTTAAGGCCAGCAGCCAGTTCATCGGTCCACGGCTGCACCAGTACATCCAGTTGTTGCTTATAGCGCGGATATAACGCAGAGAATGGCTCTGCTGCCCGACCCGCCGAGGCATAAGCAGCAACCAGATCAAAATAGGGGTTACGCGCTAAAATCACCGCCAGCTCAGCACCGCTGTAACCGGCAGCGCCCAATACAATGCTGCGCACTAAAGAAGAAGAAGTTTTGTCAGTCGATAACATGGGTAACAGCTCTTAAACAATAAATAACGTATAGGTATAGCACGAAACAGCCGCTAGTGTAGAACGGCCGCCATGCAGTTTCAAGAATTATTATTCTGTTTTTGTGAATTTTTATTAGATTTTAAATTGCAATGTTTGGCTTATGCCGCTACTTCTATTCGGTTGCGACCATTTTGTTTCGCTTTATATAACGCATTGTCTGAGCGCACTAGCAGTTTGTCATGCGCAGCCTCGCCAGCATATTGCGCGATGCCCATGCTAATACTGATATGCAAATTAGCCGCAAACGCCGAGCAATCGATTTTTTCTATTGCCAAGCGAATGCGCTCGCAAATATCTTTAGCCTCAGTCAGCACAGTATTGGGCAGCAGCAAAGCAAACTCCTCCCCACCCCAACGGGCCACGGTATCGTCCTGTCGGCAATGCTGGCTGACTTCAGTGGCAACCAATTTCAGGATCTGATCACCCACACTATGACTGTAGCGATCATTTACCCGTTTAAAGTGGTCAATGTCGACAAGCACTAAACAAAGCGGTAAACCATTACGGCGTGAACGCGCGCACTCACGCGCCAGTGCTTCATCAAACGCTCGCCGGTTGGCCAGGCTAGTAAGAGGATCCAAACGGGCTTGTAGCTCGAACTCCTGCGCCTGCTGCTTTATTTGCAACAACAAGGCTGAGCGTTCCTGGTCCACCTGGCGTAAATGATCGGCTTGCTGCTGCAATTCAAAGGTTTTTTCTGCTACCTGCGCACTTAATTGCTTGGCACGCCGTTTCAGACTGCCCAACCGCCAGCGCAGCGCCAACACAGCGCTTAGCACACTAAAGACCACCAACATTAGCCAAAACAGCGACCGCTGCCAAAAATAAGGCGCTATGCTAAAGCTGAAACTGGCATTGTGCTCACTCCAGCTACCCTGCGGGTAGGCAGCACTGACCATAAAACGATAGTTGCCCGGTGGTAAGTTGGTATATTCAGCACTGGTATTGGAGCCACGCTCTACCCAATCGGTATCAAAGCCCTCGAGTTTAGTGCGGTATTGAATGCGCTGCGGCATGACAAAGCCTAAACCGGCAAACTGCAACTCTATGCGACTGGCACCGGCAGCCAGTTGGCTGACACCGCGCAGGGGCAGTGTTTTACCATTTACCTTAAAACCTTCAATCACCACCGGCGGCACGTTTGCGGCAAAACGGGCTAACTCTTCGGGTCTTACTTTGCTGGCGCCTTTAGAGGTGGCAAACCAAACGCTACCATCCCGCGCTACTGCTGCAGCCTGCATTGAACCGCCGTTGGCCTGTGCACTTTGCATACCATCACTTTCACCAAACAGTTCATAGTCCACGGTACTGCGTTTGGCCGTTAAAAACTGTTGTAGCTGCTGGCGCTCAAAGCGCAGTATGCCTCTGTTACTGCTAAGCCACAGATGCTGTTGATGGTCGATGGCGGCCTGAAACACCTTATCAAATGGCAGACCTGCATGACGCCCCAGCATGGTAAGCTTGCCGTTACTCAGGTGATAAGCAACCAAGCCACGGTCGGTTGCCATCCATAACAGATCCTCAGCTAAATCTGGCGTAAAGCCAAAAGCGTATTCAGCATCATCTAAACCGGTAAAATCCAGCGCCTCAATGCGACCATCCAGCTGGCGAATCGCTACCCCACCGCCGGTACCGATAAATAAACGGCCATCAGTGTGTAAATACAACGCCATAACAAAAGGCGTGGGCAAGCCCTGCTCTTTAGCAAAATTGGTGACCTGCTGGCCGCTAACGTGGCTTAAACCTTGTCCCGTGCCAAACCATAAGTCGCCGTCTTCAGCAATGGCAATAGCCCGGATTTCATTAGCCAAAAGGCCACTACGCCTGTCAAATTGACGCACAACATGGCCATCACGCCATTGAATAGCCCCATCAGAATAGGTGCCGATCCAGACACTGCCATCTGGGGCCTCTACCAAACTTAGCACTGACTGCCCAGCACTGACTGCAGATAAGTCAATATTCCTGATACCCTGTTCGGTATAGCGACTCACCCCTTGGCTGGAGCCAATCCAGACACTGCCGTCGCTATGTGCTAATACGGCACGGATATAATCACCAGCCAAGCCCTGCTCAGTGGTATAGGTAACAAAAGGCGCGTCACGCAAACGGAACAAGCCACCGTTAGTGCCTGCCCAGATACTCTGCTCTCGGTCTTGAAACAAGGATAAGATCCGGTTATTCGGCAGGCCGCTATCCATACTAAGTTTTTCCAACCCCAGCGCGCTGTGTCTTAACAAGCCACGGTCAGTGGTACCAATCCATAGCTGTTCGCCACTCACCAGTAACGCCGATACTGGCAAATCGCTTAAGTCTTCGGAAAATACGCTGACGCTGCCGGCGTCATAGCGATATAACCCCCGCTCAGTACCAATTAGCACAGTGTCACCATATTGGCGCAGCGCAAATACCGGCACCTGAGGTAAACCGCTTACTGTCGTCAGTGTTACACTGCTATCACTGCTGCTGAACCATTGCAGGCCACGACCGGTACCGACCCATACCTTGCCATCGCTTGTAGTCAGCACACTGTGCACCACATCGCTGGTTAAGCCCTCAGCAGTGGTAAATTGTTTGCGTTCGCCCTTGGTATTTTGCCAAAACAAGCCCTGGCCTTCGCTGGCCAACCAAAGGTTGCCGAACTTATCTTCGGTAACAGCGTTGATGAGTACATTAAAGGCAGGCCAGCTTTGCCAGCCACTGGCGCTGCGCTTGCTGATACCGCCACGGGCACCAGCCAGAATGAGGTTATTGTCATTGTCTTTGCTGATGCTTCTGATACCGGAGTCGGGCAATCCTGTCGGTTGACCGCGACCATAAACGGCAAACTCCCGGCCGTTAAAACGGGCAGCGCCTTCCCAGGTACCAATCCACAAGTAGCCGTCTTCGCTCTGATTCAGACTATTAATGGTGTTATGCGGCAGGCCGTCGCGTGTAGTCCAGCTTTCCTGAAAATAGTCGCTAAGCTGTGTTTGCCCAGCATAAGCGCAGGCACTTAACCACAGCAGCACAACTGCTAATAGCCAGCCTGTCATACTAATTTGAAGGTGTCTTGCTTTATAAAACGTCACTGCACATCCCTGGTTCTTAAGCAGCTGCTAAAGCAACAGTAGGGCAAGAGTAACGCAAAAGTGTGCGCTCGCCAAGCCAGGGCGTAGCGCTTTCGTTAAGTGCTGTTAACCGCAGCTGGCATTACACGGCGCTTTGTGGCCGCACCCCCAGCAAGTGGCATATCGCGTAGCTTAATTCGCTACGGTTAAGGGTGTAAAAGTGAAAATGATCAACGCCTTCGCGGCTGAGCACCTTCACCATCTCCATGGCGATATTCGCCCCCACCAGATTACGCGTGGTGGCGTCATGTTCCAACCCTTCGTAGGCTTTGTGCATCCACTGCGGTACCGCCACATTGGTCAGGCTGGCGAACTTTTGCAGCTGAGCAAAATTGGTCACCGGTAAAATACCCGGAATAATATCCACGTCGATACCAATAGCAGCACAGCGGTCACGAAAACGCAGAAACTTCTCGATATCAAAGAAAAACTGCGTAATCGCTCTGGAAGCTCCCGCATCGACTTTGCGCTTTAAATTCAGCAGATCAAACTGCGCATTGGGCGCCTCAGGGTGCACTTCCGGGTAGGCTGCTACCGAGATATCAAAGTCCGCTACTGAGCGCAGAATTTCAACCAGATCGGCGGCATAAAGATCCGGTTTGGCTCCGCTGCCTGGCGGCAAATCACCGCGCAGCGCAACGATATGGCGGATACCGTTTTGCCAGTAATCTTTGGCAATTGCAATTAAGTCGTCTTTGCTGGCATCAACACAGGTTAAGTGCGGCGCGGCAATAAGGCCGGTGCGCTGCTTAATCGATTTGATAATGTCGTGCGTACGGTCACGCTCGCCGGAGTTAGCGCCATAGGTTACCGAGACAAAAGACGGTGCCAGTGGCGCCAGCCGCTCAATCGACTGCCACAGCGTTTGCTCCATCTGCGCCGTTTTGGGCGGGAAAAACTCAAAACTGACGTTAACCTTGCCTTCTACATCTTGCAGGTTGCGGTTGATTGCTTCTAAATACTGTGCATTTGCAAATGCCATAACCACTCTCTTCTGTTACGTCAGTGTCGCGGGCTGGTCCCGACGAAAATAAAAATCGATAAGCTGCGCCAGATCAGCATGTAAGCCGCCGGCGGTAACCTGTTTTCCCGCACCCGGCCCTTTTAACACCAGCGGGTTGCTGCTATACCAGTCTGACTCAATGACAAACACGTTATCGCAAGGCGCTATGGCCGCCAATGGGTGCACCGGGCTAACCGCCTGCAGCGCCACGCTGGCCAGTGCACCTTCATCCTGCAGTGTTAAACAGGCAACGTAACGTAGCAGCTTGCCCTGTGCCGTCGCCTGGGCAAACAGCTGCGCCATAGCGTCATCCAATACATCACACTGTGCCCAGAACTGCTGCCAGCTACCCTGCTCCAGCTCGGCGGGTAGCAGTGGTTGCAGCTGAATATCCTCAAGTTCCAGCGTCAGGCCAAGTTCGCGTGCCAGCACCAGCAATTTACGCTGCACATCTTTACCGGATAAATCATCACGCGGATCGGGCTCAGTCAGCCCAGCTTGCTGCGCCTCTAGCACAAAGTCAGAAAACGGCTTACTGCCATCAAACTGGCAAAATAACCAAGATAAGGTGCCGGAGAAAATACCGCTGATCTGGCGAATACGATCACCAGCGCTGAGCAATTCCTGCAGGCTACGCTGTACCGGAATACCGGCGCCGCAAGTGGTGTTGCTTAACCACTGGCGCTGGTGATCTGTCAGCGCTTGCTGGATGCATTGATACTCGCTGCCGGGCAGAGTGACGCCCTGCTTATTGGCGCTAATGATGTCGCAGCCGGCGGCAATAAATTTCGGATACAAGCGGGCAAAATCGGCACTGGGCGTAATGTCGACCAGCACCTTGGGTGCGGGCAAACTCTGCAAATAGCTAAGCAAGCTATCGCTGTCCCAGCTCTTGGTCTCAGCTAAGGCTTGCGCCCAGTCAGTTGGTGCGATGTCAGACTGTAACAACGCCTGGCGCGAATTCATTATACCGGCCAGCGACAACTTCACCTTCGGCTGCAACCGCTGTTGCTGGTGCGCTAACATTGCCAGAAACTCGCCGCCAACATTACCACTACCAGCCACCACCAGCTTGAGCTCGGCGGCCGGCGTTACCAGGGCCTGATGCAGCTGCTGTAATTGTTCGGCATTAAGTGGCGTTGGCAATAACCAAATCAGCTGCTGCTCATTTTCATAGCGGTGTAGCGCCTGCGGCAGCAGGTTAGCACTGGCATCAATGGCCTGTTCGCCCTTTAACCATGCCAGTGCATGGTAACGCCGGGTGTCCCACACCGCATGAATATGCTCTGCCGCCAACAGCGCCAGCGCCTGTTCGGCGCAGTTGGCCGGCAATAACCAGATCACATGGTCGCTGTGCTGCGCCAGGGTTACCACCGGCTGTTGCAGCTGCAAGGCAAGCCGCTCAGTGTCATAACTGCCGGCGGCCAATGTCAGTAACGTGACGTCATTCAACTCGGTAATAAAATGCTGTGCTTTTACCTGCTGCTGCACCTGACACCCCTGATGCACTGGCTGATAACTGCTACGTACCCGCAGCCGGGTGGCCGTGCCGGTAAGTGCTGACAAGGTACGGGCATGCAGTACTGGGTTGCCCAAGCGTGCCAGTTGACACGCTTGCTGCCAACTCACTTGCTGATAAGGCAACGCCGTGGCTACTTTACGCGGATCGGCACTGTAAATCGCTTTTACATCAGTCCAAATGGTCACTTCAGTGGCATGCACCAAAGCCCCTAATAAGGTTGCTGAGTAATCACTACCGTTTCTGCCTAATGTAATACTGCGCTGATGTTCATCACGAGCAATAAAGCCGGTCACCACATGAATAGTGTCCGTCTGGGTTAGCGCGGCTAATAAGGATGCCGATTGCGGCAAATCTGGCTGGTGCTGGTTTAAACGTAAAAAATCGCGCGCATCCAGTGCCGCTGCATTAAGGCCGCACTCGCTTAGTACCGCACTTAGCAGCAGGGCAGATAACCGTTCCCCTATCGCCAGCACCTCATTATGCCGCTGTTGCGTCAATAGCGTTGGCACTTCAGCCAGCCATTGCTGGAGCTGGGCCAGCACGCTCACAGCACCTTCTGCGCTTAGTGCCTGCTGTACCAGATTGGCTAACTGTTGCTGCAATGCGCTGAGTAAAGGCTGATACTGAGCCTCGTTATCGCTACTGGCGATAATATTCAGCAAGGCATCGGTAGTATCGCCCGGCGCCGAAACCACCAGCCATAATGCCTGCCCGGCGGCCTGTTGGTGTAGCTGTTGTACCAGCTTGGCTATTGCAGCAAAGCGATTGGCATCGGCCAGGCTGCTGCCACCAAATTTATGTACCTGTGCCGCCTGTTGCGGCTGCAGTAGTGTTTTTGAATGCATGTTGTTACCAAAGGGCGCAAAGCGCCGGATTTAATCTAAACTGCTGTGAATTTTGCGCTGAGTCTGCTTTAGCACCAGCAGGCTTAGCGACATCAGACTGCTGCCGCTGCGCACTGGCCAGGGCGTTGAAGGCCTGCTGCAAATCAGCCAGTAAATCGTCAGGGTTTTCTATACCCACTGATAAGCGGATCAACGTTGGGCCAATACCGGCCGTTTGCTGCGCTTTGGCATCCATAGACGCATGCGTCATAGTGCCGGGGTGGCAGATCAGGCTTTCAATACCGCCCAATGACTGCGCCAGAGTAAATAAGTTAAGTGCCCGGAAAAATACCGGCAGCAGCGGCTGCTCTACTGCCAAATCAAAACTGCACATAGCGCCAAAGCCGCTTTGCTGCGCTTTGGCGATAGCATGGCCAGGATGCTCTACCAGGCCTGGGTAATACACCTTGCTCACCAGAGGCTGCTTTGCCAGAAATTCGACAATTTTGGCGGTGTTGTCTTGCTGCAATCGCAGCCTTGGCTCAAGCGTACGCAACCCGCGCAGTGTCATATAGCTGTCAAAGGGCGCGCCGGTAAGGCCCAAGCAGTTGGCCCACCATTTTAGTTCATCGCCTAATTGCGCACTGGCACACACCAGAGCGCCCCCCACAATGTCGCTGTGGCCGTTAATAAATTTAGTAGTCGAGTGCACGACGATATCGGCGCCCAACGTCAGCGGTTGCTGTAATGCCGGTGATAAAAAGGTGTTATCCACCACTACTAACGCCTGCAATCGCTTTGCCAGCTGACACACCGCGCTAACATCGGTAATTTGCAGCAGCGGGTTTGATGGCGTTTCCAGCCAGATCATTTTTGGCCTGACTGCAGTTATCTGAGCTGCCCAATCTGCTTGCTGAAAATTGACGATCAGCAGTTTAAACGCCTTTTTGCGCGTAGCTAAGTTGGTAAATAACCGATAGCTGCCGCCATAACAGTCATGCGGGATGACCAAAGTGTCATCTTGGGTCAGCAGCTGCAGCGCCAGTAAACAAGCTGACATCCCCGTATTAGTGACGATACCTTTAGCACCGCATTCCAGCTCAGCCAAGGCATCGGCCAGTAAGTCACGGGTGGGGTTATTCGAGCGCGAATAGTCGTAAGGCCCCGGCTGTTTAAATGCCGGTAATTCGTAGGTTGAGGTTAAATACAGCGGCGGCGTAACAGCACCATAGGCGGTATCCTGGGCAATGCCGGCACGGGCAGCGATGGTCGCGGCATGACGCTTTGACATAACAAACCTCATTTAGATGTTTAGACGTCTAAAAGTATAATGTCAGAAATAAAGATGTCAAACCATTTAGCCGTCTATAATGATTATTTGTTGTGCACTGTTTGACTCGGCGGCATAACAAGATAGAATTTCGCCACTTGCGCGAGCAATACATTATTCAGACTACTACAAGGTAAGCATATGGCTAAGTGGAATGGGGAATACATTCACCCGTACGCGGAACACGGTAAAAAATCAGAACTGGTAAAAAAAATCACCGTATCAATTCCGCTGAACGTATTAAAGGTGCTAACAGATGAACGCACCCGGCGTCAGGTGAATAACCTGCGTCACGCTACCAACAGTGAGTTGTTATGTGAGGCATTCTTACATGCCTTTACCGGCCAGCCATTACCGGCCGATGAAGACTTACGTAAAGATAACCCGCATCAGATCCCGGCAGAAGTGCGTCAGATCCTGACCAGCATGGGCAAACCGATCCCGGTGATTATTGAAGCCGACAGCGACGAAGAATAAGTTGCAGTAAGACATAAAAAAACCGCCTGTAGGCGGTTTTTTTATGTGTGTAGTTTATGCGCGACCAGCTCAGCTCATGGCAGCCTGTAGCTTTTTCATCGCATTTTTCTCCAGCTGACGTACGCGCTCTGCCGATACGCCATAGCGATCGGCCAGCTCTTGCAACGTCAGTTTGGCATTGTCCAGCCAGCGGGCACGGATAATATCCTGACTGCGGTCATCTAAGGTACGCATCGCCGCTTGTAAACGGTCCACTGCGGCGTTATCCCACTGATCTTCCTCTACCTGGTGCGCTAAGTCAGAAGCTTTATCTTCCAGATAATACACCGGCGCCGTATAAGCTGAATCATCGTCTTCGTCCGGCGCGTCAAACGGCATGTCGTAATTACTCATGCGCGCTTCCATTTCGCGCACTTCATGCTCGGCCACACCTAACGACTCGGCGACATTTTTCACTTCTTCCTGATTAAACCAGCCTAAGTGCTTTTTCGCTTTACGCAGGTTAAAAAACAGTTTGCGCTGCGCCTTGGTGGTGGCAATTTTAACAATGCGCCAGTTCTTCAGCACATACTCATGAATTTCGGCTTTAATCCAGTGCACCGCAAAAGACACCAGCCGCACACCTACGCTGGGGTCAAAGCGTTTTACCGCTTTCATCAAACCAATATTGCCCTCTTGGATAAGGTCGCTAACCGGCAAACCATAGCCAGAATAACTGCGGGCAATATGCACCACGAAACGCAGGTGCGACATAATCAACTGACGCGCTGCTTCTAAATCACCATGCTGGTGTAACCGTTCAGCCAGGCTGCGCTCTTGTTCTGCGCTGAGCATAGGTATAGCACTGACAGCATGGGTATAAGCTTCCAGGCTACTGCTGGCCGCTACCGGTAATGACATCATTTCTGCTGTATCGCTCATTTCTGTGTCCTGTCCTAAACTAAGTGAGACAATATTAGCACTCTTTGACAGAGAGTGCTAATTTTAGTTGCCACCTTTTTTAGATCTGCTTATTCTAAAAACGAAGCGGTCATAATTAAACGTTATTAGGGGCCCGTTGGTTCAATGGCCGTGATGTGGCGGCGCACAGAGAGATAAGAGCCCCCTAATCCTAATGCCATCGCCAGTGACATCAGGCTGGCAAATTCGGTAAAGCTGAGCGCCTGTAAGCTAAAGTCGCTGTCGTACAGTGAGGTCACGCTGATAATAGCGCCTTGTAGCCACCACAGCATGGCCTCAACAATTAAAAACGCCAATAAGCCACCAAATACACCATACCAGATGCCGCTGTATAAGAAGGGTCGCTGAATAAAGGCATCAGTGGCGCCAACCAGCTTCATCACTTCTATTTCATCTTTTTTATTCATAATAGATAAGCGAATGGTGTTGCCGATAATCAGTAATACCGCGCCCAATAGCAGCACGGCAATTACCAGCACCGCCTGACGTAATAAGCTGACAATGGCATCTAACCGGGTTAGCCAGTCAATATCCAGTTTACCGAATTCGACAATCCGCTCTTTGCTAAGCCTTGCCAGTAGCTCGCGGGCACTGTCGGCCTGGGTATTTTTCGGCAGCACCAGCAGCACATCCGGTAGCGGGTTATCGGTTAAATAATTTAACGCTGCGCCAAAACCTGACACGGTGGCAAACTCGTCCAGCGCCTGCTGTTTGCTGATATGACTGACGCGGGCAATAGCCGGGTCGGCCTGTAAAATTTGCTGCAGGCTGCGGATCTGGGTGTCGCTGCTGCCTTCTTTAATGAACAGACTGATTTCAGCTGCCTGGGTAAAGCTGTCGCTAACCTGCTGCACGTTCTTTACCAGCAGGTGTAGGGTTGCCGGCAAGGTTAAACTGACACCCAACACCCCAATGGTTAAAATCGAGGCCGATGGCGTACGCCAAAGCTCACCTAAACTGGCTACAGCCTGACGCACATGATTGACCCAGAACATGACAAAACGCCGAAAAATGCCGATTTTATGCGCGGAAGCGCCGCTGGTGACCCGGCCAGAGAATAGGATACTCATAGTGGGTCCTCCTGATATTGCAGCAGGCCATCATTGATCATCTTGCCCTGCTTCAATGTCAGGGTGCGGTATTTCATCCGCGCCACCAGGCCTAAATCGTGCGTGGCCACCAGCACAGATACGCCCACCTGATTAAAGGCTTCAAATACGCGCATAATGTCTTTGGATAAGTCCGGGTCCAGGTTACCGGTGGGCTCATCGGCCAGCAGCAGTGGCGGTTTATTAACCACGGCTCGTGCAATACCCACCCGCTGCTGTTCACCACCAGACAACGTGTGTGGCAGGCAGCGTACTTTATCCAGTAAGCCCACTTTATCCAGTGCCGCATGCACCCGTTTCACCATGTCTTTGCCGCTAAAACCTTCGATTACCAGCGGCAGTGCCACATTGTCAAACACCGTGTGGTTCATCAGCAGGCGGTGGTTTTGGAAAATAATGCCAATGTCACGTCGCACATAAGGAATATGTGCGCGACGAATGCGGCTTAAATCCACATCGTTAATCAGCACCCGGCCCACGCTCGGCCGCTCTATCAGGCTAATCAGTTTTAACAAGGTGCTTTTACCGGCACCGGAGTGGCCGGTCAAAAAGGCCATCTCGCCTTTTTCCAATTTAAAACTAACACGGTCCAGCGCGACAAAACCACCGGGATAACTTTTACTGACGTCGGCAAATTCCAGCATGTTTAAGCGTCCCGATTAAACAGGGCGCGAATAAAGTCTTTGCTGTTAAACACGCGCAAATCATCGATGCCCTCGCCCACGCCAATATAGCGCAGCGGTAATTTAAACTGGTCAGCAATAGCAAAAATTACCCCGCCTTTGGCCGTACCGTCCAGCTTAGTCAGGCTGATACCGCTGAGCGTCACCGCTTCATTAAAGATTTTGGCCTGGCTTAGCGCATTCTGGCCGGTACCGGCATCCAACGTGAGCATCACCTCATGCGGCGCTGCCGGATCTATCTTTTGCAATACCCGAACAATTTTTTTCAGCTCTTCCATCAAGTGAGCTTTATTTTGTAAGCGGCCGGCGGTATCAGCAATTAACACATCGACTTTACGTGCTTTTGCCGCTTGGTAGGCATCAAAAATCACCGAAGCACTGTCGGCACCGGTGTGCTGTGCCACCACCGGGATCTGGTTGCGCTCACCCCACACCTGCAGCTGCTCTACTGCGGCAGCGCGAAAGGTATCACCGGCCGCCAGCATCACACTTTTACCCTGCTGTTTAAACTGCTGCGCCATTTTGCCGATGGTGGTGGTTTTACCCACACCATTTACCCCAACCATCAAAATAACAAAGGGGCCGGCTGGGTTTACCGGCACCAAGGGCTGCTCGACATCCGCCAAAAGCGCCGCCATATCCTGCTGCAATTTATCAAACAGCAGCGCTGAGTCTTTTAACGACTTGCGATCGGCATGTTGCTCTAACTGGCGGATCAGTTTTTGTGTGGTGTCTACGCCAACATCGGCCAGCAACAGCTGGGTTTCCAGCTCTTCGTATAATTCATCATCAATTTTACGACCACTGAATAAGCCAGCCAGGCCTGCGCCCAGGTTTTGGCTGGTTTTACTCAAGCCCTGCTTTAAGCGCGAGAAAAAGCCCGCTTTTTTAACCGGTTCTGCCACCGCTACTGTTGGTTCGCCAGCTGCAAGGGGTGTTTCAGTCACACCGTTATCTGGTTGTACGATATCCACCGCAGCCGATGGTGTTGCTGTGCTTACCGGCTCAGTTCCGGCTTGAGTTTCCTGCACTGCGGTAGCCCGCTCATCCCGCTCTGCAGGTGTTTGACCTTGTTGCTTAGCGCTGTCGGTCGTTTCAGCCTCGTCAGCCTTACCCAGTCCAAGCCAGGAAAACAGTTTATTTTTTTTGCTCATAAGCCCAAGTGTATGCTGATAAAAACTAAGGTAAACTTGGCCCTTATACTAACACCTTTGTGGTAAAGGCAAAACGGATTAGATGAAACAAGCAAAAAGCGCCGCAAAACGGCCCGCAGCCGGTAGAAAGCCCTCAGCTGCCAGCGGTGCGCCGGGTGAAGTACGTATTATCAGTGGCAGCTGGCGCGGCCGAAAACTGGCCGTGCTCGATGCTGAAGGCTTAAGGCCCACTACCGACAGAGTAAAAGAAACGCTGTTTAACTGGCTGATGCATGACATTGCCGGCGCCACCGTGCTGGACTGTTTTGCCGGCAGCGGCAGCCTGGGCTTTGAAGCCTTATCACGCTATGCCAGCCACTGTACCTTGCTGGAGCGCGATAAAGCCGCGGCTAATCAACTGCTGGCTAACCAGCGTAAATTAGCCTGTGCTAATGCTGAAGTTGTTCACACCGACAGCTTGCAATGGTTAGCAAAGCCCTCAGTTCGTCATTATGACGTGGTGTTTATTGACCCGCCGTTTCGCAAAAACCTGGCACTACCCTGCTGTCAGCAACTGGAACAGCAGCAGTGGCTAACTGACAATGCGTTGGTTTATCTGGAGACAGAAAAAGAACTGGATGTCGCCGCTTTGCCGGCTAACTGGCGGCTGTTAAAAGAAAAGGTTGCAGGCCAGCTGGCGTACCGTTTGTATCAGCGCACCAGCTAAACCGATGTGAGGTGAAAGCTGCTACATCGCGTCGCTACTGTTAAGCTCCATGCCTAAATTGGTCAGGCCCTGCTCGGCCACCCAGTTTTGCAGCAGCTGGCGCTCTTCACGGCCAAATTGTTTCAGCGGTGTCACCAGGGCTATCAGCTCGGCCAGACAGTCCATTTCGTATTGCATCAGCGGGTGCTCACGGACGATTTTTTTCAGCTCAGCCTCGGTGGTGATGTCATCATCAATGCTGTCGTGCTCAATCAGGCGTGCCACTGTGGCCTGAGAAATTTTTGCCACATTAATAAATTCACTGGCGTCTTGCTGACTGATACCACTTAACATCATATCCAGCGCAGTGGCACAATCCACAGCCGGGTAAACGCCAAAAATATCAAAATCAGTCAGCTCAGGGGTGACCAGCTCCAGCTCTTCGGCTAATTTAGCAAAGTTTATCTTGGCTTTTTTTACCGTTAACCACTCCCACACCAGGTTTAAAATATGGCGCGGCAGCTCGGCATCACCGGTTTTGGTCACTTCTGCGAATAACTGATAGTTTGGCAACATGCGTTCAAGTAAGGTGGCTGCGATGGCCGCTTGCTGATAAAACCCCAGTTCACGCATCGCCTGAAAATTAATGGCTTTTACTTTCATCTTGGTCTCGGCCGCACGACCAGCACAGGTCAAAACTGTCATAGTTCAACTCACCACAGTGGCAACGCCACTGTGCCGGTTCATGCTGTAATTGTTGAAGATACTGCGTGATTATACGCTCTGCGGTTGCAAATTGCTGCTCTGGCACCCAAAGTTGTACACCGATGTCGGTAAGAGGTAACTCACCGGCTGCACCTGCCAAGAACTCGCCATGCAGCTGCACCAACACGGCAGCACGCTGCAGCATGCCACGCAGCAGCGCCGCTTCGACGCTGTTGGCTGCCAAATACACCCGCTGCCACTGTGTTACATCAGCCGGGTGTAACAACTGCACTTAGCTGGTTACCTTCAGCTGCTTTTGTGCATATTCAAACTTCAGCTTGTATTCCATCATGCGCTCTTCAAGCGTCTGTAATGCCTGCTGATGCGCTTCCTGCTGCTGTTGCAGCTCCAAACGCAGGGTGCGAATAAGCTCGCGGCTGGCATCTGCTTCCTGCTGCTGTTTTTGTTCAGCGGCAAACTGGCGGTTTTGCGCATGTTCAAGCTGGGCTTCCATTTTCTGTGCTTTGCTTTGGCTGTGCTGATACTGTTCGGTCAGGTTAACGTAGTCTGCCTGTAGCTTAGTTAACTCTGAGCCTAAACCACCGGTTTCATCCTGCATAGCCTGCAATTGCTTTTGTGTTTCGGCCAGTTGTTGTTGCGCTTGTGCTAATTGCTGCTGCAGTGCCTGCTGGTCTTGTTGCTGCTGCTCGGCCTGCGCCTGTAACTCTTGCTGTAACTGCTGAATTTTTTGCTGCTGCAATTCCTGCGTTTTCTTGCGGTCCTGCACTTCCTGCTGTAAACGGCCGATGGTTTGTAATTTGTCCTGATTGGCCGCTTCAAGCTCAGCAAACTGCTGCTTTTCGCTGGCGAAACTGGCGGCCTGCTCGCTTAGCTGTTGCTCTAGTTGTTCCAGCTTGGTTTGGTAATCGGCCTGCAGTTCGTTAATTTGCTGCAGCTGCTTTTGCTGCTGCTCGGTAGCCAGCTTCAGCTCAGTTTTGCTTTGCTGCACCACCAGTTTCATCTCATGCACAGCAGCTTTAGCTTGTTCGGCATCGGCCTCGGCGCTAGCCAATTGGTGCTGCAATTGCGTCAGTTGCTGCTCAGCTTGCTGCAATTTTTGTTGTGCAGCCGGATCAGCGGACGCCTGCTGTAACTGCTGCAACTTCTGTTGAAACTGCTCCAGCTGTGCGGTTTGGGCTTCGCGCTCGGCACTTAAGCTCACGACTTTTTGCTGTGCCGCTGCCAGCTCTTCACTTACCACTTTATGCTGCTGGCGCAGCTTCGACAGTTCCTGATTATCGGCACTGGCTACCGGCACAGCCAGATCAAGCTGCTGCTTGGTTTGCTGCCAGTCTTTAAACAGTTTCTGATAAGCCTGTTCCTGTTCAATTAAGCGCTGTTGCCACTGTTTCTGGCTATCTGCCACTACAGTGCTGGCAAACTGCTGCAGCTGTTGTTGCTGGGCGTTGAGTAGCTGGCTGGAAAACTCCACCAGACTGGCTTCCAGCTGCTGCTGCGCTGCCTCGGTTAAATCGGCAATAACTTGCTGCTCGTTTTTATTATTGTTCTTTTTCACTGCATTCATTATCAGCTCTCGCTTTACTGCGGCAGCGCCTGCAATTTTGGCTGCATACGCTACGTTCTGTTCAGATTAGTTCACCGGCTACCTTACCAGTTATTTGCGCCGGCGCACACCAGATCGCTGATTAGTGTAATATGAGTTGTCACCGATAGCTAACGCTAATGATACTTTTAGTGACGTAAGCGGCTAAATTGTTATAACAGGAACAACGATATGATGGATTTGACCACCCCCGCCCTGCTTTTCCCAGCTATCTCATTGTTATTATTAGCTTATACCAATCGTTTTCTGGTATTGGCCCAGTTAATCCGAGAGTTAAACCAACGCGAAGGTGGCCAGGTGCGTGAGCTGGCAAAACGGCAAATATCCAACCTGCGTAAACGTATTGTGCTAATCAAAACCATGCAAGCCTTTGGCGTGCTGAGCTTTGTGCTGTGCACAGCCGCGATGTTTTGTTTGTTTATGCAGTGGCAAACAGCCGGCCAACTCCTGTTTGTTGCCAGTCTGATTAGCTTATTAATCAGCCTGCTCTATTCTTTGTATGAGATCCAAATTTCATGTAATGCCATAAATATAGAGTTGGAATCGATACAACATGGTTAAGGTTGACACGCAGCGGACACCAGCATGACTAATGATGACTTTTTATTTCAGGAAGACAGCACTCAGGGTGACACGCCTGCACCGCCCAATACTTCACCGCCGTGGCTGGTACTGGTCGTAGATGATGATGACAGCATTCATCAAATCACGGCTTTGGTATTGAACAATTTTGAGTTCGAGCAGCGCCCACTGAAACTCTTGCACGCGCACAGCGCACGTGAAGCGCTGACGCTCATTCAGCAACACGATGACATAGCGCTGGCATTGATTGACGTGGTGATGGAAACGCAACATGCGGGCCTGGAGCTGGTAAAAACAATCCGTCAACAACTGAAAAATCAACGTATGCGTCTGATACTGCGCACCGGACAGCCAGGTGAGGCGCCGGAAGAGCATGTGATCCGCGACTACGATATTAACGATTACAAAAACAAAACCGAAGTAACCGCCATCAAGCTAAAAACACTGCTGTACGCTGGTCTACGTTCTTACCGAGATATCTGCATTATTGAGCATCACAAAGCCGGGTTGGAGAAAATTATTGGTTGCACCACCAGCTTCCTGCAATGCGGCAGCCTGAAGGACTTTGCGTCATTAATTTTAGGTCAGGTAGCCTATCTGCTCAATTTACAACGTGAGCAAATTTTCTGCTGTGCGGCCATTAATAACGCTATGCCGCAGGGCCTGATGCTGGATGTCATCGCCAGCAGTAGTCCCGGGCAGGAACGCGGCTTGCCGCCTGAGGTATTTGCCAAAATTCAGCAGGTGCATCAGCAAAAACAATCTTATCAGGGTGACGATTGCTTTATCAGCTACTTTACTACCCATAAAGGCAGCGAAAACTTTCTTTATGTCAGTAAAGGCAGCAAGCTGGAAAGCACCGACCATCATTTGCTTAGCTACTTTTCGCATAATATTGCTATTGCCTACGAGAATATTCGCCTGCGCGAACTGATGCGCGACAGCCAGCGAGAACTGTCGTATATTTTGGGCGAAGCGGTGGAAAAACGATCCAAAGAGACAGGTAGCCATGTAAAACGGGTTGCTAACTACAGCCATTTGCTGGCAATAAAATCTGGTTTATCAGAATACGAAGCAGAGGTGATTAAACTGGCATCGCCATTGCACGATCTGGGTAAAATCGCCATCCCTGACCATATTTTGAATAAGCCGGGCAAACATGATGCTGCCGAATGGGCGATTATGCTGCAGCATGCAGAATTGGGTTACCAGATTTTACAACATTCTACTAACGAGATCTTGCAGATGGGTGCCATCATAGCGCACCAGCATCATGAAAGATGGAATGGCAAAGGCTACCCGCAAGGCTTAAGCGGGCACAACATTCATATCGCCGGCCGCATCACCGCGCTGGCTGATGTATTTGACGCGCTGGGCAGCGATCGGTGTTACAAAAAAGCCTGGCCGCTGGAGCAAATCATCGAACTTATCCGCACTGAACGCGGTCAACAGTTTGACCCGGCATTAGTGGATATTTTGTTAAACAACCTGGAGGCATTTCTTGCAATACGCGATGCCTACCCGGATTAAGCATAGGAACAGAAGTATGCAACCTGGCATGATAAAAACGCTGAGCATCGCCGCTGTCGCACTGACAGCCCTGATATTAACAGGCTGTGCTACCGGGCCTAAAGTGCGCTCTGACAGTGCCGCTAACGTGAATTTTTCCGCTTACCGCACCTTTGGTTTTATGAGCGAGCCTGCCACCGACAAAGCCGGCTACGCCACGTTAGTCACGCAGCACTTTAAAGATGCCATAACCGCTGAGATGACCGCTCTGGGTTATCAGTACAGCGATAATAATGCCGATTTGCTGGTCAACTTTAACTCTAATGTAGAAAACCGCACCGATGTGCGCTCTACCCCCAGCGCCAGCATCCATTACGGTTACTACAACTATCGCCACGGCATTTATGCCGGTTTTCCACTGATTAGTAACGACATTGATACGGTGCGTTACAAATACGGCACCGTGAATATCGACGTGGTTGATGCGGCGAAAAAGCAGCTGATTTGGGAAGGTATTTCAGAGGGTACGCTGAAAAAAGCCGATTTAGAAAACCCCAAGCAGGCTATTGCTAACGTAGTTGGCTTAATCTTCCAGCAGTATCCTACACGTCAAACAGTGCAGCCCTAACCCCGGTTTAGATTAAACAACAGGTTAAACCGAAAACGCCGCTTCGCCTTTTGCCAAGCGGCGTTTTTATTAGCTGCCGTTTGGCACCAGCTGTTTAATTTTTTGCTGTAGCGGCGCGCAATCCGCATTGGTATCTTGCTGCTGAATAGATAAGGTCAGCTCGCCCACCGTCACACCAAATTTATGCAAAGTGCTGCGGTTAAGCAGGTTTTGCTCATCCACCAGATACAACCAGTCTTTTACTTTAACATCCAACGTATCGCCGTCATAAGGCACCCGCAGCGTGTATTCCCAGTACAAGGTGTTGCCGGCCAGTTGGCCTGTCGCTTCACCAATCACATCGCCGGCACTGCCACTGATACTGCCATCGGCATTTTGCTGCAGTTGCCAGTGGCGCTGCTCAATACGGCCATCACTGAAATAAAACAGCTCATACAAATCGCCATTATTACCTTGCCAGCTGCCGCATAGCTCGGCGGTAAAACGCACACTTTGCTTACCTTGCCAGTCATGCAGTACCCCCCAGGCACGGCTTTGGCCTTGAAAAAACTGATCCAGCTTTAGCTTAGGTGTTTCGTTAACATAATCCGTGACCGACTGACTGCAGCCGCTTAGCAGCAGTGCAGCGCCTAAAATGGCTAGTTTTTGCATGTTATCCTCCGGTATTTTGCCAATTTACGGCTAAAACACAGCGGCGGCTCATAAAAATAGAAAAAAACACTGAAAACTGCCCACGCCCGTTCGCTATTCGCCGGCCTTTTTATTTTGGCCTAAACAGCTGAAACCGTGTTGCCGCATCCACTACAAAATAATCACCGGCGCCGCCACCGCGTAATACCGGTTGCGCAACTGCAGTATCATAGATGCCGTTTACCAGTAAATGGCGGGCGATATGCACACCTACCACTTCACCGAATACCATCCAGGTACTGATTTTACTGCCATCAGCACCGGTTAACTGCAATATCTGGCTTAACTTGCATTCAAAGGTAACCGGGCTTTGCGCCACATGCGGCACTTTCACCAGGGTTGATGCTTTGGCCGTTAAACCTGCCAATTCAAACTCGTTAATGTCTGGCGCCACTGCTGCGCTGGTTTGGTTCATGGCCTCGGCCAGGGGTTTAGTCACCAGATTCCAACAAAATTCCCCCGTTTGCTCAATGTTACGAACAGTGTCTTTATAACTGGTGCTGGCAAAGCCAATAATGGGTGGCGTGTAATTAAAGGCATTAAAAAAGCTATAAGGTGCCAAATTCAGCCTGCCATCAGCATCTTGTGATGAAATCCAGCCGATTGGACGTGGTGCCACCAGGGCATTGAAGGGGTCATGCGGCAAACCATGGCCGTTAGCCGGTTGATAAAAGTAACGATCGTCAGACACAGTATTAACTCAGTAATAAATAGCAGGTCGCCAGCGTAGCAAAATTTCTTTTTAAGCACAGTCTGATCGGCGACAATAGCGCCGGTTTTTCTGATGAGCCTGAACCATGCCGAACGCTTCACCCGAACTTAATGCCTTACATGTCGATACCATTATCGACACCTTTTATCAGCATGGCTGGGTGTGGCTGCCAAATTTTTTAAGCGAACAGCTTAACAGTGCCCTGTTGCATGAAGCGCAGCATCAGGCGCAATTAACCCCTGCCGGCATTGGCCGCAACAGCGATCACCAGCTAAACCAGCAGGTACGGCGTGATGCTACCCAGTGGTTTGATGGCCAAAGCGTCGCCCAGCAACACTATCTGGCGCTAATGGCGCAGTTACAGCAAGCATTTAACCGACGCTGCTTTTTAGGCTTGTTTGACTTTGAATGCCACTTTGCCCGTTATCAACAGGGCGATTACTACCAAAAGCACCTGGATGCTTTTAGTGGCCGCTCTAACCGGGTACTGACTACCGTCAGTTATCTCAATAGCGTCAGCCGCGGTGGCGAGCTGGCACTGTATAACGAGCAGGACCAGCTCATTGACAGGTTTCTGCCCACAGCAGGTAGCCTGATCCTGTTTGAAAGTGAGCGCTTTCCGCACGAGGTGCTGCCCGCCGTTGACACCCGCTTTAGTATTGCCGGCTGGTTTCGCAAAAACGCCAGCATTAACGGCGTACTGGATCCGGCCAGCTAAAACGCCTATGATAACGACCATGCGTATCTGGTTAAGTTATGTTTTGCTGCTTTGTCTGGCACTATCCGGCCTGTCCGGATCGGTGCAAATGGCGCATGCCTACACACTGGCCGATGCGATACAGCAGCAACAAAGCCATGCTCTTGTTGACGCGGCAGCTGAGGCAGACACTACGATGCCTTGCCATAGCGCAGCGAAAACGATTGAGCACACACTTCAGACAACAACCGACAACACCACGCACGCCTGTTGCGACACGCCACAGCATCAATGTAAAGGCGATTGCTGCGCCAAACATTGTGCCACCGGCGGCGCCTTGCTGGCTGCTGAACTGTTTCGTTATATCCGCCCGCAGACAATAGCGAACAACAGCCCGACAGCCTTGCCAAAATGGCTATTTGCCGCCGAGCCACCTCCACCGATAAACGCCTGATCCAACTCGTTTAACACGCGTGCTTATCACGCCATTACGTATTGGTTTTAGGAATTTCACCATGTATAAAAGTTATATTTTTGCCGCCCTGCTGGTGCACAGCGCTTTGCCATTCGCGTCGGTCGCCCAGGATCACAGTGACCACGCCCACACTACCGACAGCGTAAAACAGAGTGTGCTGCAACAGGTGTTGCCAGCCCAAAGCAGTTACGTCTGCCCCATGCACCCTCACATCGTGCAGGATACTCCCGGCACTTGCCCAATTTGCGGTATGGATTTAGTGGCGCAAAAGCAGCAGCGCAATGCGACAGTAGAGGTTAACGGCGCCATGCAACAAGCGTTGGCTATCCGCACTGAGGCGGCAGCACCCCGCACTTTATGGCGTTTTATTCAAACCTATGCGCAGGTGCAATACCCGGAAGATGCTATTCATCACAGCCATATCCGTGCTGAGGGCTGGATAGAGCAGCTGCATGTTCGCACTCTGGGTCAGCGGGTAAAAGCCGGTGATAAGCTATTTAGCTATTATGCCCCCGATCTGCTGGTGGCGCAGGATGACTATTTACAGGCGCTGTCGGTAAGTAAGCAAAACGGTGAGCGCAGCGCCAGCCTGCTAAAACGCGCCGAAACCCGGCTACGGCTGCTGGGGCTGTCCGATAACGATATTAAAAACCTGCAACAAAGCCGGCAAAGCCAATATGAAATTAGTGTTTATGCGCATCAGGACGGCGTAGTCACCATGCTTAACGTGCGTGATGGCATGTATATCAGTCCCGGCGACACCCTAATAGAGATCACCAGTCTGGACCGGGTTTGGTTGCTGGCCGATGTGCCCGAAGCCCAGCAGAGCTGGCTGTTTAACGGCATGAGCGCCGAAGTGGACATCCCTTCGCAGCAGGTCAAAGGGCTGGAAACCGGTGTCGACTACATATATCCGGCGCTGGATGCAGTTAGCCGCAGCAGCAAGGTGCGCCTGACACTGAATAACCGTCAGCAGCTTTTAAAACCCAATATGCTGTTGCCGGTCCGGCTATATGGCGGGCCACTGCGTGATGTGCTGGCGATACCGCGTGATGCGGTGCTGCTCAGCGGCAGCGACAGCCGGGTAGTAGTAAAAGACGGCGACAGCTTTAGCGTGCGACAAATCACCACCGGTAGCAGTGCTCAGGGCTATGTGCAGGTGTTATCCGGCCTCCACGAGGGCGAGCAGGTGGTGGTCTCCGGCCAGTTTTTGCTCGACGCGGAAGCCAGCCTCAGTCAGCTGCCAGTAAGCAGCAGCCATCAGCATTAGGAGCCTGAACCATGATTAAGGCGATTATCCGCTGGGCGGTGCAAAACCCGCTGCTGGTGCTGCTAAGCACGCTGGCGCTGGCACTGTTTGGTTATCAGGCCAGCCAGCAACTCAAATTGGACGCCCTGCCGGATTTATCCGATGTGCAGGTCATTATTAAAACCAGCTATCCGGGCCAAACCCCAGACACCATTGAACAGCAGGTGAGTTACCCGCTGTCTACCGCGCTGTTAGCGGTACCCAAAGCCAAAGCCGTGCGCAGCTTCTCTATGCCGAATGACAGTTACCTGTACGTCATTTTTGAGGATGGCACCGATCCCTACTGGGCCCGATCACGGGTGCTGGAGTACCTGCAAACCGTCACCCTGCCGGCTGGCGCCCGCGCCACGCTGGGACCGGATGCCAGCGGTGTCGGCTGGATTTTTCAGTACGCGCTCAGTGCGCCAGACAGTGATATGTCGCTGGAGCAGCTCACCAGCCTGCAACAGTTTTATTTAACGCCTGAGCTACAAAGTGTGGCCGGTGTATCAGAAGTGGCCACCATTGGCGGCATGGCACTGACCTATCAGTTACAGTTAGAGCCGCGGCTGATGCGCGCCTACAATGTTACGCTGGCACAGGTTATCAGTGCAATTAACAGCCACAATCAGCAGCAGGGCGGCAGTGTTATTGAAGTAGCCGAGACCGAACTGTTGGTACAAGCCGGTGATTATATTCAGTCTTTAGCCGACTTAGCCGCAGTGCCGCTTGGCGTGCGCAACGATGCCGATTATCCACTCACGTTGGCCGATATCGGCACAGTGCAGCAGGTACCTGCCGCACGCCGCGGCATTGCCGAGCTTAACGGCGAAGGTGAAGTGGTTGGCGGCATTATTGTGATGCGCCATGGCGAAAACGCGCTGCAAACCATAGCGGCAGTAAAAGCCAAACTGCAGCAGCTACAAAATGGCCTGCCAGAGGGCGTTAATATCGTTACCGTGTATGACCGCTCACAGCTTATCGAAAACACGGTAAATAACCTCAGCCAAAAGTTGCTGGAAGAAATGGCCGTAGTCGCGCTGGTGTGTTTTGTGTTTTTACTGCATGCTCGTTCGGCACTGGTGGCGGTAGTCAGCCTGCCGCTGGCATTATTGGCCAGTATTTTGTTAATGCAACTGCTGGGCATTAACGCCAACGTCATGAGCCTGGGCGGCATTGCCATTGCCATCGGCGCGCTGGTCGATGCCGCCATTGTCATGGTAGAACATGGCCATAAAAAGCTGGAGCACGCCCGCAGTGATGGCCGCACCCTGAGCAAAGCCGAGTTTCGCCAAACTATTATTGATGCCTGCCTGGATGTGGGCCCGGCGCTGTTTTTCTCGCTGCTGGTGATTACCGTCAGCTTTTTACCGGTGTTTATGCTTGAAGCGCAGGAAGGCCGCTTATTCGCCCCGCTGGCCTACACCAAAACCTTTGCTATGGCCGCGGCAGCGCTGTTGGCTATTACGCTAATTCCGGTGCTGATGCTGTATTTTCTGCGCGGTAACATTCCGTCCGAGCACAGTAACCCGCTGAGCCGGCTGTTAATCGCGCTGTATACGCCGGTACTTAAACTCTGCCTGCGCTTTCCTAAAAGCCTGGTGCTGCTGAGCGTATTGGCGCTTAGCTCTAGCTTGCTGCCGTGGCAGCGACTGTCCAGTGAATTTATGCCAGCCTTTGCTGAGGGCGATTTGCTGTATATGCCCACTACCCTGCCCGGCTTAAGTCCGGCCACGGCGGCCAAACTACTGCAACAAACTGACCGGCTGATTAAAACCGTGCCCGAGGTAGAAACCGTGCTGGGTAAAAGCGGTCGTGCCAATACCGCTACCGATCCGGCGCCACTGACCATGTTGGAAACCAGCATAAAATTAAAACCACAAAGCCAGTGGCGTGAGGGCGTAACGCTTAACGACATTATCGCCGAGTTAGATGCAGTGGTGCAGGTACCCGGCCTGACCAACGCCTGGCTGCCGCCGATAAAAACCCGTATCGACATGCTCTCGACCGGCATTCGCACCCCTGTAGGCGTCAGAGTCAGCGGACCCGACCTTGCTACGCTCTCAGAGGTGGCTCAGCAACTGGAAGCAAAAATTAAACAGCTGCCCGGCAGCCGCTCCGTGTTTGCCGAGCGCGCCGAAGATGGGCTTTACCTGCAAATTACCCCCAATTTGCAGCAACTGGGCCGCTATGGCATCACCTTAACCGAGCTGCAGCAGTACGTGCAATTTGCGATTGGCGGTGCACCGGTTGCCCAGAGCATACAGGGCCGCGAACGTTATGATATTAGCCTGAGGTTTCCGCGGGATTACCGTACTCATCCGGATGATATTGCCAAATTACCGCTGCAAAGCCGCGATGGCGCTTATGTGTTGTTAGAGCAAGTCGCTAAAGTCGAGGTGACCAAGGGCCCGGTAATGATCCGCGCCGAAAACGCCCGCTTAACCAGCTGGGTGTTTATTGATTTACCTTCAAACACC
Organism: Chromatiaceae bacterium; assembly: GCA_033838465.1. Classification (GTDB taxonomy): domain Bacteria; phylum Pseudomonadota; class Gammaproteobacteria; order Enterobacterales; family Alteromonadaceae; genus Alishewanella. The sequence continues at coordinate 15,623 of JAJLKZ010000014.1, read as the reverse complement.
CAGCTTGGCAACTACTTAACGCAGTTAGAGCAGCTGCTGAGCGAGCAGCGTTATCCGCCACAAGTTAGCGTCAGCATTGGCGGCCAGTATGAGTATCTGGAGCGGGTGCAGGCACGTTTGCAGCAACTGGTACCGTTCACCCTGCTCATCATCGTTATCTTGTTGTACTTAACCTTCCGTAGCTTCGCCGATGTGAGCTTGGTGCTTATCTCACTGCCTTTTGCCATGAGCGGTAGCCTGTGGCTGTTATATCTGCTGGATTACCAGCTGTCGGTCGCCGTGGCGGTGGGGTTAATTGCATTAAGTGGTGTAGCAGCAGAGTTTGCGGTGGTGATGTTGCTTTACTTAAAACGGGCGGTAGAAGAGCTACAGCCAAAAAACGAGCAGCAACTGTGGCAAGCCATTATGCAAGGTGCGGTGCAACGGGTAAGGCCCAAAGCCATGACGGTGCTGACCATTATTGTCAGTTTGTTGCCGATTATGCTGGGTAGCGGTGCCGGTAATGAAGTCATGCAGCGCATTGCCGCGCCGATGCTTGGCGGCATGATAGCCGCGCCGCTGGTGTCGATGTTGCTAATGCCGGTGCTGTACTTTTTGCTGCTGCGGCGCTTATTGCCACAAAAGTGATAGCAAGACCTGGCACAGAGTGTTGCCGATAGCGCAGCCACAGACCCTTTTCGCGCCAGCGAAGGCGGATAACAAATTCGCCTGGAGCGAATTTGGTCAGCGCAGCTGGTCCGCCTGGTGGAGGGCAGGATGCCCGCAACCCCGCTGTGGCGAGCATAGCGATAACACTCTCGTGCTACCACGCTGCTAAATCAGTTCTTACCGGCTCCCAGAGCCACTTTTTGCCCCACGGCAATACCATGCCGGGCAAACCAGCCGCGCGGCAACTCCAGCGCGGCAATCACCGGCTGCTTTGCCGGCACCGGCGTTTCATCAAACGGCTCTAGTGTTATCAGCTCGGTAATCGTCCAGTCCGGGCCTATATAGGCGACATCCAGCGGCATAGCGGTATTAGCCATCCACAGCGATACGGCAGTCGGCTGGCGATACAGCAGCAACATGCCGGGGTCGGCACTTTGCTGAAACATCAGCCCCTGCGAGCGCTTCTCTGGTGTGTCGGCCAGTTGCACCTGTATTGTCATTTCGCCCAGCTGTAGTGGCACCAGGTCGAACACCTCAAGCTCGTTATCCTGAGCCGCACAGGCCAGCAGCGGCAGACATAACAGCACTAACATTAGCAAACGTTTCATCAGGCGCTATCCTTGTAAAACATAACTTAAGGCAATACCGGTAAATACCAGCATGCCGACATAGTGATTGTGTAAAAAGGCGCTAAAGCAGCCAGCGCGGCTACGTTGAGCCAACCGGTACTGGTAGATAAAACAGCCCGCTGCAGCCAGCAAGCCCAGGTAATACACCCAGTGTAACGCCGCTAAGTAACCCACTGCCGCAAGCAAACTCAGGCTGCCTAATTGCAGCAGTACAATAATTGGCAGCGCATAATCACCAAATAGAATTGCGGTCGATTTAATACCTACTTTGACATCATCCGGCCGATCAACCAGGGCATAGTAGGTATCGTACGCCACGGTCCAGAGCAAATTCGCCAGATACAGCAGCCACACCAGCAGCGGCAACTTAAGCTGTATTGCCATAAAAGCCATCGGCATGCCCCAGCTAAAAGCTGCGCCTAACACCACTTGCGGCAAATGGGTATAGCGCTTCATAAAAGGGTACACAGCAGCCAGCAACAAGGCGACAACAGACAGCAGCACCGTTTGCCAGTTTAACCACAACAACAAACTGGCGCTCAGCAGCACCAACAAACCAAATAACTGCAGCGCTTCAGCTGCACTCACCGCGCCACTGGCTAAGGGCCGTGCCTTAGTGCGCTCTACGGCACCGTCCCAGTGCCTGTCGGCGTAGTCGTTAATAACGCAACCGGCAGCGCGCATCAGCACGACACCAAGGGTAAAGACGCTTAACATCGACAGCGGCGGCACGCCTTCTGCCGCCAGCCACAGCGCCCACCAGGTTGGCCATAGCAACAAATAAGTACCAATTGGCTTTTCCAGCCGCATCAGCTGTAAATAGTAACGCCAGTTGGCGGCCTTTAGCACCAGCCTCATGCCGTTATTACCTTTAATTGCGTGGTGGCTGGCAGAAATACCTCTGCCACCAGCAGTGGCAAACCATGCAGCTGAAACACAGAGCGCCGGGCAAAGCAGTGGCTATGCTGCGTAACGCTGGTTAGCATGCCTTGCAGTTGAAGCTCGGTTGCTTCAATGGTGCCACGGCATAAACCGGGTTGCTGAAAAATATAATCGCCCAGCGGCCGCTCGCCCATATCTGCCAACGGCTTTAGCTGATTAATGGTTTGCTGTGGCAGCCAGCTTTGCGCATATACACAGGGCTTATCATCGCACCACAGCATCACCTCGCGTAACTGTGCGTTAATAGTACCCGGCAATAACGGCTTTAAAAAGGACGGTAGAGCACTTTGCCGCTCATTCAATAGCTGCAGACGAAACTGTTGGCAGTGCCGTTTTAAGCGGGCGGTAAGCGAAGCAGGTTCTAAAATCCAGGGGGCCAGCTCAGATGGCAGGCTCAGGTTGCGCGCATCCTGCCAGGACTGATCCAACGAAATTAACGCTGTGGTCACGGGGGTTTGTTCTGTCGTGAAAAAAACGTGCTGCATCATAACAACTTCAGTAGCGCTTTTCAGCCGTTATTGGCCGACAAAAGCGCTTACCGCCACCGGTCTTAACTGGTAAAATGGCCACCTTCACGCTAAGGTTAGCATCAGTGCTGGCCAATTTTCTTAACTAAAAGTGATACTTATGCTGAAAATTCTTCCACTTTGCCTGTTGCTACTCGCCGCGCTGCCAACGCAGGCACAAGAACAACCGAAAGAAGTGGTGTACTACGGTTTTGACCCTGATATCGTCACCAACTATATCTCTGGCAACCGCCGCAGTCTGGGCTATATCCGTATTACGGTTGAGCTGATGCTGGAAGACAAGTCTTTTTTATCGGCCATTGAGCACCATGAGCCCCTGATCCTGGATATTATTTACGGCACCATCAGCAAACAGCCGGAAGATAAAATCAAATCGCTGACCGGTCGAGAGGAGATCCGCCTGGCGCTGCTGGATCAGCTGCAACAGGCGATGAAACGTGAGGCTGGCAATCCTATCATTCGTGATATTTTATTTACTAAATACCTGTACCAATAACGCCAGATTATCGTCCGGGCCTGCGCCGCAACAGCCAGGCCCACACTAAACCTGTCAGTAAACCGCCTAAGTGCGCCCAGTTCGCCATACTGACCCACAACACATCCATAAAGCCCAGCAGCAACCACAGCAGCATAAAACCGGCCAAACCATTACTAATACTAAGCTGTTGCCGGGGGTTTAGCTGCCCGGCCAGCCAGCAATAGCCCAGTAAGGCGTAAACCACCCCCGACATACCACCAAAATTGGGCCCAACCAGAAAATACTGTGCCGCATTAGACACTAGCGCAGCGGATAAGGTGATATTGATAAGCACAGCCGCGCCCAGCCGCTGCTCTAACTGACGGCCAAGATAAAACCACCAGGCCAGATTAAATACGATATGCGTCAGACTAAAATGCAGCAGCATAGGCGTAAACCAGCGCCACAGCTGTGCAGGCTCTGTCAGTTGCAACGCGCCGCTGCTGGCTCGCCAGTCTAGCTGTTGCCAGAGATAGACCAGCAAACACAGCACAAACACCAGTAACGTCAGCGGTGCCTGCTGCCATAATTTGCCTAAATCCGGTGCTGTTAGCGCAGGTCCGGACACGCTGGCCGGCTGGCTTAATTGCCAGGCCGCCGCCTGATAACGCGGGTGTGACGGCTGCTGCATAAAACGGTGAAACTCGGCCTCGATCTGCGACAGCTGAGTACTGTCGGCATATAACTCGGCAAAATCGGCTTGCTGCACCACAGCGCTGACATTTAAACCCTGAGCCCGGCAATAATCGGCAAACAGCTGTGCCGCACTGGCAGAGTTTAGCTCGGCGAATTTGTTCACCGTATTTACTCAGCTTCGCCAGTGACAAAGGGTAACTGCCCGCGCCAGCTTTCAAAGCCACCATCCATGCTGTACACCTCTTCAAAGCCTTGCTGGGCTAAATACTGCGCCGCGCCCTGGCTGGAATTGCCGTGATAGCATACGACAACCACCGGCTGCTCGAACTCATGTTGCTGCATAAAACTGTGCAAACTGCCATTAGTTAAATGAAACGCACCGGCAATGTGGCCGGCAGCAAAGCTTTGCTCGTCACGAATATCGGCTATGACCACCTCACCAGCCTGCAATAACTCTGCAGTCTGTGCTACCGAAATATGTTTAAAATCGCTCATAACTACCTCTACACCAAGTTTGGGCTATGATAACGCAGCCGCCGGCAATTAGCAGCAAGCAGTCACACACAACAAGCCGGCCTACTTTAGTGTTAGTTGGGCGCGATAACACTGGACAGCGATTAAACTATTGTTAACAATAACCGGCAACTGAACTTCCCGCATGGAGCTGTTATGACTGGCCTGATTTTACTGGCAATTCTGGTTGCCATCCTGTTTTGGGTTATTAGCATTTTTAACCAGCTGGTAAAACTTAAAAATCGCTTTCAAAATGCCTTCGCCCAAATTGAGGTGCAGTTAAAGCGCCGCTACGATTTAATTCCCAATCTGGTCGAAACCGCCAAAGCCTATATGGCGCACGAACGCGACACCTTAGAGGCCGTGATAAGTGCCCGTAATGCGGCCATGGCTGGCTTGAAGGTGGCAGCGAATAACCCGGGTGATGCCGGCGCGATAAGCCAGCTTGCCGGTGCAGAAGGCGCACTACAAAGCGCCATGAGCCGGCTTAACGTGGTCATGGAAGCCTACCCCGACTTAAAAGCCAATCAGAATATGATGCAATTGTCAGAAGAGCTGACCAGCACCGAAAACCGGGTAGCTTTCGCCCGTCAGGCGTTTAATGATGCAGTCACCGACTATAACAGCTACAAACAAAGCTTCCCGCCGGTACTGTTTGCCGGCAGTTTCGGTCATGCCAGTGATGCCAAACTGCTGGAATTTGCTGACACCGTCGCCATTCAGGCAGCACCGAAAGTTAGCTTTTAACCCCAACCAGGCACCATGAGCAGTAACTTTTTTACCCAGCAGGACTTAGCCCGGCGCAATACCCGTATTCTGGTACTGTTGTTCAGCGTGGCGGTGCTGCTGTTGTTAGCCCTTACCAACCTGCTCGCCCTCGTCAGCTTTGGCTTGTTGGACCCCAACTTACTGAGTCAAGGCTATACCTGGCAGCAGCTCCCCTGGCCGTTGGTGGGCACCGTCAGCCTGGTGGTCATTGTCGCTGTGGGCATCGCCGTGCTAATCAAATGGCAGCAATTACAAGCCGGTGGTAAGGTGGTGGCAGAGTCGCTGGGCGGTGTGCGGGTATCGCCCGACAGTAATAATGCAACGGAGCGGCGACTGCTAAACGTGGTAGAAGAGATGGCGCTGGCCGCCAATACGCCGGTTCCGCCGGTGTACCTGCTGCCCGAGCGCAGTATTAACGCCTTTGCTGCAGGTTACAGCCCGGCCGATGCCGTGATAGGCGTCACCCAGGGCTGCGTGGAACTGCTAAACCGCGACCAGTTACAAGGCGTTATTGCCCATGAATTCAGCCATATTTTAAACGGTGATATGCGGATGAATATCCGCTTGATCGCTATCCTTAATGGCATCTTGTTTTTAGGTCACATTGGCTATTATTTGCTGCGTGGCAGTCGTGGTGCAACAATCCGGGTTAGCTCGCGCTCATCAAACAATAAAAACGGTGCCGGCGGCATAGTGGTGCTGGGGCTGGGATTGGTGGTGATCGGCTATGTCGGCTCGTTTTTCGGTAACCTCATTAAAGCGGCAGTAAGCCGCCAGCGTGAGTTTCTGGCCGACGCCAGTGCTGTGCAGTTTACCCGTAACCCACGCGGTATTGCCGGCGCGTTAAAGCTAATTGGCAGCCACAGCCAGCATAGCCGTATTCATAACGGCAATGCCGATGAAAACAGCCACTTGTTTTTTGCCGAGGCCATTAGCCGCTGGGCATCCATTTTTGCTACCCACCCTCCGCTGGCGCAGCGGATTAAGCGGCTTGAGCCACACTGGAATGGCAAGTTCCCCAGCACTATTGCAAATACGCCGCAAAGCACGGCAACGGCTGATACAAAAGCAGATGCCGCACCGGGAGCGACTCAGGCTGAGCGCTTACAACAGGCACTGCCCTTATTGCTTTTACACAGCAGCCGCCAGACTGACCCCGCGATGGCACTGGTCTGCTGCCTGCTGCTGCAACAAGACGACGCCAACCGTAATCGCCAGCTTAAACTGATAAAAGAAATGGGCCCGGCAAACTTACTGCAGCAGGTTGACCAGCTCTGTGACGCCGTCGCCAGTCTCAGCGCTTTGCAACAGGTACAATTGCTGCAACGCCTGATGCCGGCACTGAAAACCCTGCCCGAAAGCCGCTTTGTGGTGTTTGAGCAGCTGCTGCAAGCCCTGTTACAGGCTATCCCCAACCTGACGCTGGCGCCCTGGCTCATCCGTGCTTTTGTCACCCACAACCTGGCCGCGCAATATGACCCGACAGAAATCAGTAAACGCTATTTGACCACACCGCTTGATCAGCACGCATCTGCTATCGCCCAGCTACTGGCGCTGGTAAGCGCCGCCGCCGGCGACGCGCAGCAACAGCAGCAAGCCTGGCAAGCCGGCATGGCGGCGCTGGGCTTGAGCTCGGCTGACAACCCGCCTGCAGCAAACTTTAGCCTGCTGGATGCGCAGTTACCGGTGCTCCTGGCGCTGGCACCGCAGCAAAAAGCCCGTCTATGGCAGACATTGGAAGCCACAGTGCAAGCCGATAAGTTATTGCAAGATGATGAGCAGGCGCTGCTACTGGCACTGGCCTTGCTGCTGGAGATACCTTACAGCGCCGCCACAGCCTAACGCAGATTTAACTGCAGTTCGGCCTTTAGTCTTAGCGCGTTTTCAGCTAGAATTAGCGCCCATTTTTTAAGCAGGTTTCAGCAGGACACGTCATGACCGATAATCGCTTGTTTTTGTTGTACGATACGTCATTTGACGAGATGGACGCTGAGGGCAGCCCGGGCTTTGGTTATGTGTTGGTATTCAACCAGGATGATGCCGAACAGTTTCAGCCGGGTGAAAACCCAAGCTGTCCCGCAGTGTCCATGCTGTTTACCGACCATGCCGATGGCAGTATCAGCGGTGACTTACTTGGTTGGGCACATCTGGATGCTGAGATTTTTAGCCAGTTTCCGCTAGGGCACTTTTTGCTGTTAATGGAGCAGGCCGCACAGGTGGCCATTAATGCCTACCGTCAGGTGGGCCAGGTGCCAGACCGTTTAGTGGCGCAGCATCTGGACGATGAAGAGCTTATTCAGTTTGATGTACAATTTAACGATTTACAGCTTAATGAGCAGCAAAACGAGCAGCAGCTGGCACAACAACTGATGTCTGGCCGGCCTTATCTTGACTCTTAGCCGCTAGCCGGCAGGTGCCGCTGCCAAAGTGCTTTGCATTTATCAGGCGCCGCTTTTACTATTAACCACTATTCAGCCACTTTTCCGGAGTAGCAACATGGCACAAGCCATTGATATGTCAGCCATAGAACAGGCATTAAACGGCTTTACCATACCGCCACAACCGGAAATTCTGCAGCATATCCAGCAGCAGCTGGACGCACCCGAACCTAACATTAAACGTATTGCCGCGCTGATAAACCTGGATATCGGTATCGCCGGTTTTACGTTAAAAGTGGTGAACTCGGCGTTTTTTGGCCTGCGGCGCAAAATTACCTCGGTCGAGCATGCCTGCAAGTTTCTTGGCGTTAATCGGGTGATTAAGCTGGTACGCAGTGTGCTGCTGCGCTTTACGCTGGCCGAAGGCCAAAACGACAAATTCAGCCTGAAACTGTGGGCCAGTGCGCTACAAACCGCCAATATCGCTATGACGCTGGCCAAACACTTTAACTTTAGCCAGGAAGTGCAGGACGACTGCTACAGCCTTGGGCTGTTTCACAACGCCGGTATCGCACTTATTCACCAGCAAGCACCACAATACGAGCAGCTGATGCAGCAAGGTTTGCTGGCACAGCGCGGTTGCAGTGAAATTGAAGAGCAACATTTTGCCACCTGCCATGAAGTGCTGGGCTACCTGATTGCCGAGTCCTGGGGCCTGACGCCAACACTGTATAATGTCATTGCTTATCACCACAGCCCTACCCTGATGCTGGAGTCGGACAGCGAATTAGAAAAACAGCTGTTTGCCCTGCTCAAGCTGGCCGAGCATTTTAGCGGCGAAAGCCGTCAGCTGTTCGAGATTAGCCTGGATCCGGAGTGGGAGCAGCACAAAGGCGCCATCCTGGAAGTGCTCGACATCGAACCGTTGCAACTGCCCGAGCTCGCTGAGTTACTGCACCGCCAGCAGATCAGCACCATTTATTCGGTATAACGGTGGCACACCATAAAGTTAACCTGCCGCAAAAGCGCTGCCCGGTGTGTGGCCTGATGTTTAGCTGGCGTAAAAAGTGGCAACGTAATTGGGACACGGTGGTGTATTGCTCTGAGCGTTGCCGACGCCATAAAGCCACCGCCGGCGAGCACAACTGATGAAGATTATCCTGGCGCCGATGGAAGGCGTGGTCGACGCCCTGATGCGCGAGATGCTAACGCGCATTGGCGGTTATGATTTATGCATCACCGAATTTATCCGCGTCGTTGACCAGAAGCTACCCGCCCGGGTGTTTACCCGACTGTGCCCGGAGCTTCTAACCGATGGCAAAACCCTGGCCGGTACGCCGGTTAGGGTGCAGCTATTGGGGCAGGATCCACACTGGCTGGCTGAGAACGCCGTGCGCGCCGTCGAATTAGGCTCGCCCGGCGTTGACCTCAATTTTGGCTGCCCGGCAAAAACCGTGAATAAAAGCCGTGGCGGCGCTGTGCTGCTAAAAGAAACCGAGCAGCTGTACCGTATTGTCAAAACAGTGCGTGATGCGGTGCCGGCACAGTTTGCGGTCAGTGCCAAAATTCGCCTCGGCTATGACGACACCTCACTGACGTTAGATAATGCCGCTGCCATTGCCGCAGCCGGCGCCAGCATGCTGACGGTGCACGCCCGCACCAAAAGCGATGGTTACCGTCCACCGGCTTACTGGCCGTGGATCGCCAAAATTAAGCAGCATGTGGCCATACCGCTTATTGCCAACGGTGAAATCTGGCAAGCCAGTGACGCCAAACTGTGCCAGCAACAGTCGAACTGTACCGACATTATGCTTGGCCGTGGCGCCCTGGCGATGCCCAATCTGGCGCAAAGTATCCGCAGCGGCGAGCCCGCCATGCCCTGGCCACAAGTGCTGGAATTGTTAATGCAATACTCTGAGTTTGAGATGTGCGGCGATAAAAGCCAGTACTACAGCAACCGGATTAAACAATGGTTTAGCTATTTAAAACTGCAATACCCAGAAGCGGCCGCGCTGTTTAGCCAGCTTAGGGTGCTGCGTAAAAGCAGTGAAATCCTGGCCACCCTTGAGCAAGCATTACGCGACGAGACCAACACCCCAACAGGTTAGACCAGTATAAACTGGCGAAATGTTAGCCATCATTAGCCGCAATCCAAAAAGCCGTTAAATAAAGACTATACTCCTCAAACAGTTAGTTTAAGGAGATAAGCCTATGCCAGTAAAAATTGCCGTGCTGATGGAAAGCCGGCCCGGCGAAAAGCGGGTAGCCCTGGTGCCTACCGTTGCAGAAAAGCTCAGCAAATTGGGGTGTAGCATCAGCATGCTAAGCGGCGCCGGCCTGGGCAGTAAACTGCCTGACAGCGCCTACAACGGTGTTGAGATTGCCGGCACCGAGCAGCATCTGCTAAGCGATGCCGACATTGTACTGGCAGTACAACCCCCTGCCGCAGCTGACGTTGCACTGCTAAAGCCCGGCACCATTCTGCTGAGTTTTATTTACCCGCATAAAGAGCCTGAACTGACCCGCTTATTGTGCGAAAAGCACATTACCTGTTTTGCTATGGAGCAAGTGCCGCGCATCAGCCGTGCCCAGGCAATGGATGCGCTGTCATCCCAGGCGGCACTGGCCGGCTACTATGCAGCCCTGCTGGGCGCAACACAGCTGGCACGTATTTTACCGATGATGACCACGGCCGTAGGCTCTATCCGCCCGGCGCGTTGTCTGGTGATGGGCCTGGGTGTAGCCGGCTTGCAGGCACTGGCCACCGCCCGGCGTTTAGGTGCCATTACCGAAGGCTATGACGTACGGCCAGAAACCAAAGAGCAGGCCGAGTCCTTAGGCGCTAAATTTGTTGATACCGGTGTCGATGCCCGTGGTGAAGGCGGCTACGCCCGCGAGCTCACCGCCGATGAAAAAGCCCAGATTGCCAGCGTGGTCACCAAGCATATTCAGCAGGCGGACATTGTTATTACCACCGCGGCCATACCGGGCCGCCCCTCGCCTAAGCTGATCAGTAAAGCACAGGTAGACGGCATGAAGCTGGGCGCAGTGATCATTGATTTAGCCGCCGAAGGGGGCGGTAACTGTGAATACAGCGTACCGGGGCAAACCGTGACGCAGGGCCAGATCACCATAGCGGCGCCGCTAAATGTGCCCTCCATGCTAGCCGAGCACGCCTCTGAGCTGTACGCCAAGAACCTGCTAAACCTGCTGCAGTTGTTTATTGTCGATGGCGCTATTGCGCTTAACTGGGACGATGAAATTCTGGCGAAAACCGTTCTGACCCATAACGGCGAGATTAAACCCGAAGCGGTAAAAACCGCGCTGGCACAACACTAACAGGCATACACTATTTTTGGGGACCTTTATGGACTACACCACCACCTTACTCACCGGCTTTGCCGCGCTGTATATCTTTATGCTGGCCGCTTTTACCGGCTTTGAAATCATCGGCCGGGTACCGGCTATTTTGCACACTCCACTGATGTCCGGCTCCAACTTTATTCACGGCATCGTTGTGGTCGGCGCGCTGTGGGCGCTACTTAATGCCAGCTCGCTGGCTGAGCAAATTATCGGCTTTACCGGCGTGCTATTAGGTGCCGGCAACGCCGCCGGCGGCTACGTGGTGACCGAGCGCATGTTGCAAATGTTTAAGCCGTCTAACAAACCCGGTAAGGAGTAACGCATGAACGCTGCCCTGCTTATCGACAGCAGCTACTTTATCGCTGCTTTTTTGTTTATTTATGGCTTAAAGCGTATGTCATCACCGCTTACCGCCCGCTCCGGTATTATCGTTGCCGGCTGGGGTATGGTGCTGGCGGTGCTGGCCAGCTTTTTATACACGCTAGATGTTAACGAGGCGGCCAAGCCGCATCTTAATACCAATATCACACTGGCGCTGATTGCCTTGGCACTGGGCTTAGGCTGGGCCTGGCGCAGCGGTAAAAAAGTGGCCATGACCGAAATGCCGCAAATGGTGGCGCTGTATAACGGCATGGGCGGCGGCGCGGCAGCGGCTATTGCCGCCATAGAGCTGATTGGCTACAAAACCCACGGCACGGTGTCGCTGAGCCTGGCGGTACTGGGTGGGTTAATCGGTGCCGTGGCGCTGTCGGGCTCGTTAATTGCCTGGGCCAAGTTAGACGGTCGCATTAACGGCACCCTGCGCTTTGGCACGCTGCAGCTGGTAAATGGCAGCTTGCTGCTTATTTTACTCGCCATTGGCGGCTACATTATCTGGCACGGCGGCGCGGTAGCCTGGCCTTTATTTGCGGTGTTTTTTGCCCTAGCGCTTATTTATGGCGTGATGATGACGATGCCGATTGGCGGTGCCGATATGCCGGTGGTCATCTCCCTGTATAACGCCTTTACCGGCTTAGCCGTCGGCTTTGAAGGCTATGTGCTGAATAACCCGGCGCTGATGATTGCCGGCATGGTGGTTGGCTCGGCCGGCTCCTTATTAACCTTGCTGATGGCCAAAGCAATGAACCGCTCGGTCGCCAATGTGCTGTTTTCTAATTTTGGTGCCGCCAGCGATGACGCTGAAGGCGAAATTGCCGGCAGTCAAAAACCGATTGATGCCGGCGATGCCGGTATTAATATGCGCTACGCGTCTAAGGTAATCATCGCGCCGGGCTATGGTTTAGCGGTGGCGCAGGCGCAGCATAAGCTGTTCGAGCTGGTAAAACTGCTACAGGACGCCGATGTCGAAGTGAAATTTGCCATTCACCCGGTGGCCGGCCGCATGCCGGGCCATATGAACGTGCTATTGGCTGAAGCCGGTGTGCCGTACGACATTATCTTTGATATGGAAGATATTAACGACGAGTTTAAAGAAGCCGATGTTGCCATCGTTATTGGTGCCAACGACACAGTAAACCCGGCGGCACGCACTAATAAAAGCTCACCGATTTACGGCATGCCGGTGCTGAATGTCGATATGGCCAAACAGGTCTATGTGGTTAAACGCGGCCAGGGTAAAGGTTACTCTGGCGTAGAAAACGCGTTGTTTTACGCCGACAACACCCAGATGGTGTACGGCGATGCGCAAAAGGTCATAGTGAATATGATCCAGGCGATTAAATCACTCGGTGGCGGCCATTAGGCCCTAAGCACTCCTCTTCTTTGGCAGGCACACCAGTGCCTGCCAGTTTCTGCATCCTTATGCACTACAACACGCCGCTAAAGGCCCATTTAGCAAAACAGCGTTTGACATTCCGCAGTCAGGTTGTAAAAATGCGCAAATTGTAAATTTGTTGTTTAGAAAAAGCGCTTTTTATAAACAAGGTGGCAGGATGCAAGACCGGCAATACAACGGCGTAGTTCTGGAAGATAAATGGGGTAAAACCTATCTGTGCAGCAGTTGTTTGCTGGCTTGGGCCGATTTAGGCAGCAACACGGTACGCGAGCTGGCCGACAGCGAATATGGCCGCTATTTTCTACATGACTTAGAACCCGGCTACAACCTGCGCGATATTTGGGCGCAGCTGTACCAACACGCCCGCCCCTGGGCCACCGACTTATCTAAACTGAATAACTTTCAGCTGCGTGATACCTTGCTGCAAATGTTCGCCCGCGACGAAATGCGCGTCTGGCAACTCAGCGACGGCTGGGGCAAGCAGCCCGAAGGCAACGGCATAGGCGAAGGCGGCTTAGCGTCAGCCAGCAGTGGCAACACCAGCAGCAAACCCGCAGCCAAAACGGCTAAGCCAAAAGGTGGTGGGGTAACCACAGAAGCGCCGGTGGTAGCGAAAGCTGCCGGGCATGAGGGTGCAGTGGCGAAGCCTGTTGCATCCAAGAAAGTGGAACCTGAAAGCCTGGAGCACGCACAGCAAATTCTGGCAGAGCGCCGTAAGCAAATTGAGCAAAGCGGCTACCAGCCAAAATACTCAGATGCAGAGCTGTTAGCGATGGCGAAAGCGGGTGATATTGCCAATGATCGCTTTCATGTCAGGTTTATGGCCGCCAGCAACTTGCGATACAACTCACTGGGTGCCGCATTGCAAGGTAATACAGGCAAGGGAGCCAAGTATTGGTCAACAACTTTTGACCAAATGGAGGCAGCAGACACAGATCCTGAGCTTATTTGTAAAACAATCGGCATAGACTACGACCCAAAAACAGATTACGCGCTAGTTATTATTGACGCTGAAAAAGCTCACAAAATTGCCGACACTAAGTGTGTCGTCGCATCCTTTGATGAGCTAAATAAATTTTGTAAAGAAGAGCTAAGCAGCAAATTTACTCACGAAGAGATAGATACATTGTTGTCCGATGAATACCAGCAGTACTATGCGAAGAAATATGAAGAGGCTTGTGCTTCTCCATTTATGGAATCGCCCGGCGACATCGATGGTGCTTATGATTACTTCACCGAGCAAAATATGCCCGAGGAAGAGTTGGCACTGCTTAAAAAAAGAATAGATATGCATAAAACTTTGGGCAATAACGAACATTACCTTGGAAACGGTCTCACCAAAAACTTATTGGAAGGGAAACAACAATATGGTGTTGTTGAGACAGTTAACTTTGAGCGAAGGATGGTCAGCATAGACGATTATGGTGATGCAATTATTGTGAATTCCAAACTTACGCCGATTAAAGGATAGTCATGAAGCAGGTATTTTTATCCAATATTCAAACAATTCCAGATCCCACCAGCCCGCCTGCGGGGATTGAGCTTATTGCTCAGGTAGAGGATCTCATAAATTATCCCGGACGTTATTACTCTTTCTTCAAACAAGACAAATATTTATCTATTTGCCGCCACAGAATGATAAAACCCAAAGACGGTGCAGACTTTCAGATTACGTCTCAATTTGACGCACCTTTAGAAATACTTCCTTGGTTTATTCACAAGCTTAATTTCTTTCGTCTAATGCCCCATGAAGGTGGGCTACCGCATGGCAAGATCATGACGGATGAGGAACCAGTAGTAAATGAAAAATTAGCATTATGCAGACTAGCTAATTCTGGCAATGGCAGTGGTGACGCCGGCTATCAGATTAATAACCTCTCCAGAGCTGATCGTAAAGCGCCAAGTACTTCTCAGGAAATTTCGTTTTCAGACAGCCTATTGTTCGATGGTGGTCTGCTAGAAACATGGAGTGCTCTTGCTGACAAATATAAACATAATAACCTTTAGGTGGAGTTTTCAACCTAAAGGAGTGTAATCTTCGTGACCTTTTAAAATCTGCAGTTGGCAGCAGATAAGTTGATTGCCGACATCAATAACATTTGTTTTGAAAGAAAGGCGGTTAAATATTTCTAGCATATTTAAACATTTAGGTCTGATAGATTATTCCAATATACCAACTGACTATGTGTACATCGGTAAGTTACCCAACGCGCTATCATCACCCAACAGAGAGATAGTCAATGACATATTTATCGGTAAAGGGCTTTTTATTGTCAGAAAAGAAGGTCGCTTAGCCAGTGGTAAAAGAAACAGCATAACGCAATTTGAAATGCCCTTAGCAGCTTTAAGCTGGGTGGTAGAGTCAATAGAAACCATGTTTGAGCGCAAGCCGTCACTGGGCGGTCTGGCAAAAGATGTACAACATACTGATAAAGCGTTTGACGGTGAAAATATTGAATTACGTTATGGCGTTTCTGTAGCAGGTGAAGGCATAGGTGGCTATACCGTGACAAATTTCAGCCGGGATTGCTATATCCTACCGGGTGAAGCTGCGCAGACTTTCTCTTTTGCATTAAGCATTTGGCAAGACCACGCGCGGGAGATGTTTAAAGATATTATCAGCCGATATCAAATCGGTGATTTTAAGTAGAGTCGCTATTTTGGCGGGTAAAGCCCGCCAGCAATAATAATTAATGGAACAATACTCTTAATACTTCATCGCCAGAAGCAATTGCGCTGCACCACGAACTGATTTTGAAAAAGGAATTGAGTCAAGCACGTCCTCAGTAGAGACTATAAAATCTTCTGTGTAAGTGGCTGTTTATCATAACGATACTCGGTCACCGTACATGATCATAAACTGCGTCATGGCAGGCTTCCAATCTCGCAGTGGCATTGTCCACTTTTTTGCAATCTGGTGTAAAGCCA
>JAJLKZ010000013.1:0-48460 GCA_033838465.1 Chromatiaceae bacterium | reverse complement strand
AGATCATGAACCAAATAGACAAAACGGTTCAGGAGTTCTTTATGCAAGTCATGCAAATGGATACCTTCACGCTGAGGCTAGAAGCCAAATCTATTGGTGATGAGTGCTGATTTTAGGCTAAACTGAACTCCGAAACTTGAGAGACTAACCTTTAAACTCAGTTAACGCTGTATAACACAATGATATTGATCAGAAAGGATTACATTTATGCCACTGTCTGCAACGCTTGAATTTATCGGAGCTGCTCAGCAAGTGACCGGTTCTTGCTACCTTATTAGGCTAAACGGCAAACAAATTTTACTTGATTGCGGTATGGTGCAGGGCGCCGATCAGGTACGTGAATGGCATAAGTTTCGTTTTGCCTTTAAACCCAAAGACATTGATTTAGTCATTTTATCGCACGCCCATATTGATCATAGCGGTTTGTTACCCTTGTTGGTGGCGCGTGGCTTTGATGGCAAGATTATCTGTACGCCGGGCACGGCAGAGCTGTTGCCCGTTTTGCTAAAAGACTCGGTGCATTTGTATCTGAAGGATTTAGAGTGGCAAAATAAGAAGGCTGCCCGTGCCGGTAAAAAACAGCAAGAGCCAGTGCTGTCACTGCATGATGCTGAGCGGGTGGTGCAACTGTGCGAAACCCTGGCGTACAAAAAGCGTCTGACACCGCTGCCGGGGCTGGAACTGGAGTTTTGTGACGCTGGCCATATCCTCGGCTCTGCTATTGTGCAGCTCTGGTTAAAAGGCCAAAAAGCGATGCGAAAGCTGGTGTTTTCCGGTGACTTGGGTAATCCGGCTACGGTGCTGATGCATGACCCCACCGATATTGGTCAGGCGGATATCGTGTTGATGGAATCCACTTACGGTAACCGCAACCATCAAAATATTGATAACTCGCTTGATGAAATGGCGCTGGCGTTGGAGCAAGCCAACAAAGATGGCGGCAATGTATTTATCCCTGCTTTTGCCCTGGGTCGCTCACAAGAAATTTTATACTACCTGGCACTACTGCATCATCAGGGGCGTTTAAAGCAGCGCATGGTGTTTCTTGATAGCCCCATGGCAATTAGCATTACCAATATTTACAATGATTACCTGCACTGCCTGGACCAAAAAGATCTTGCTGCTATTGGCTTTAAAAAAGGCATGCAGCTGCAAGATTTACTGCCGATGCTGCGCGTTACTGAAAAGGTAGAAGATTCAATGGCAATAAACCGTGTTAGCGGTGGCGCGATTATTATCGCCGGCAGCGGTATGTGTAATGGTGGCCGTATTGTGCATCATTTAAAGCACAATTTATGGAAAAGCTCTAACCATCTTATTTTTGTTGGTTTTCAGGCGTACGGCACTTTGGGTCGCCGTTTGGTCGATGGTGAGCGGCGGGTAAAGCTGTTTGGTCAGGAAATCGTGGTAAAGGCCAAAGTGCATACCATAGGCGGCTTTTCCGCCCATGCCGGCCAAAGTGAATTGTTAGATTGGGCGCAGGCCATCGGCGGGCAGCCGCAGTTTTATCTGGTGCATGGTGAGATAGAGGCGCAGGAGGCTTTACAACAAGAACTGGCAGAGCTTGGGATTAACGCGCTAATCCCGCAAAAAGGAGATGTTATTGAGGTGTAAGACATAACACACATGTTGTTACTTCTGGCCTATGGTTGAATGCGTGGTGCTGTTTTATAGTCTGATCATTGTCAATTTTGGCAGTGCAACATGGAGCAGCACTATGCGGGACTACACACTATGCCGTACTCTTTTTTCTGGTTTGTTACTGTTAAGCTGTGCAGTACAAGCGAACAATATGGAGCTAGCCAGCCAGGTGCAGGCGTTGTGGCAAGCTAATGATTATGCGGCAGCTAAGGCATTACTCGCACCTTTGGTAACAAAACAAAGCAAAGATGCGCAATTACTGGCGTTACTGGGGCGCACTGAAGCGGGCCTGCAGCAGATGGAACGGGCTGAGGCGTTGCTGGAAAAGGCGGTTAAGTATGACGCTAATAACGCCGATTATCAGCATTGGTATGCTACTGCCAGCTGTAACCTCGCCAGCAGCGCTAGTATGTTTAGTGCGCTGGGCTATGCTAAACGCTGTAAAAAAGCCTATGAAACCGCGCTGAAGCTGGCGCCGGAGAACCCGCGCAGTTATATCGCCCTGGGCAGCTTTTTAGCTCAGGCGCCCGGTATTGCCGGCGGCGATAAAGATAAAGCACAAGCACTGGCGCAGCGGCTTAAGCAAATGGACGACGTGCAAGGCTGGTTGCTGCAATTACGGTTGACTGAGTTTAGTGATGACGAGGCCTTTAAACAGTTTTTAGCTGAAGCTAAGCCGCTACAACAGCGCCCGGAGGCTTATTTTCAGCGCGCTATGCAACTGACTGCGCAGGAGAGTTATCCTGCTGCTATTGCTCTGCTGCGGCAGGCAATACAACAACCCACCGCAGATGATGACGCTAAAGCTTCAATTGCCGAAAGCCATTATCAGTTAGCACGCTGCGCGGTACTGGGTAAAACCGCTATTAGCGAAGGCATTGCCGCTATGCAGCACTATTTGCAGCATGCACCAAACGCCGATCGCCTTGATTGGGCTAAATTTCGCCTAGCGCAGCTATATTTACTGTCAGATCAAACCGATAAAGCTAAGGCGCTTACCCAGCCGCTATTGGCCTCAACCCAAGATGATAAACTTAAAGCTGAGCTGAAAAAGATACTTTGATAAACTAAAGGCCTGACGTTTATCAGGCCTTTTTTATGACACGCCCAACCCTGAATGCTATCCATCATGTGGCGATAATTTGCAGCGACTACGTTCGCTCTAAACATTTTTACACTGAGCTGTTAGGGCTAAAAATCTTAGCGGAAAACTACCGCGCCGCGCGCGACTCCTGGAAGCTCGATCTTGCTCTGCCTAATGGCAATCAAATCGAGTTGTTTAGTTTCCTCAATCCACCACCCAGGCCCAGCCGGCCGGAAGCGCAGGGTTTGCGGCATCTGGCCTTTGTGGTGGATAACGTTACAGAATTTGCCGATTACTTAACCGCAAACGGCATAACGGTAGAACCGATCCGCATCGATGAATACACCGGTAAAGCCTTTACTTTTTTTCAAGACCCAGACGGTCTGCCACTGGAATTATACCAAGCGTGAAATGGGGGCGCAGAACCTGCCGCTGCGCCTCCCGGCTTAGTTGGTCACTACCTGCGTTGGCTCAATATCTTCACTGGGGTAACAGCCTAATACCTTAATAAACTTCGTGATCTTATTGAGTTCTTCCAAGGCGCGGGTCATGGCATAGTCATTCAGGTTAGCAAACACGTCAACGTAAAACATTTCTTCCCAGGGGTTGCCGTTTATCGGCCGTGATTCCAGCTTACCCATACTGATACCGTGTTGTTTTAACACCAACAGCGCATCGACCAGCGCACCCGGTTGCTGGCCGGTGTACATAATAAAGGTGGTTTTTGCCGGTATGGCTTTGGCCACCGTCACGGGTTTACGCGCCACCACAATAAAGCGGCTGACATTGTCTTTTTGGTTGGCTAAATCGCGTGTCAGCACTTCAAGGCCATACAGCTGGCCGCCTTCTTCCCCGCCAATCGCCACAATCGTTGGGTCTTGCTGCTGTTTAATGCGGTTAAAGGCATCGGATGAGCTGTCACAGTATTCTATTTTCACTTGCGATAAGCCTTGCAGGTACTGACTGCACTGGGCAATAACCTGCGGGTGGGCACAGACTTGACGAACTTTGCTTAAATCAGTGCCCGGCAACCCCAGCAGGCAGTGTGCAATAGGGTGGGTCAGCTCGCCGACGATAGACAAACGGGTGTGCTGCAGTAAATCATACACCTCGTTAATACTGCCCGATGAGGTGTTCTCAATCGGTAAAACGGCATAGTCGGCATGACCGGTTTCTACTGCCTGCACAATCTCGTTAAAGCTGTCGCAGCCCTGCTCAATAATACGCTCGGCGCGGCGGGTAAAATATTTTTGCGTTGCCCAGTAACTGTATGAACCCTGACCGCCCAAAAAGGCCACCCGTACCGCCGGTGCATCGCTGCCGTTTAACTGGCCCTGGATTTTAGCCTGCTGCTGCAATACTGAGTCTTCAATAATGACATGGTACAGCCGGGTAACATACTGTGCGTCCAATCCGAGCGGCTTACCCTGGTTAATCAAAGAGACCAGTAACTCCTGCTCGCGCTTTTGATCGCGGATCGGTTTATTCTGCGCCAGTTTGGCATCAGCTACCGCCAGTGCCAGTTGGCGACGTTTGGCCAGCAGGCCCAGCAGCTGCTGATCGGTATCGCTTATCGCGTGGCGTATTTCATCCAGTTCCATGTGCATTCTCTTTTTGTAAGTAACATAAGCAAAAAAAAACCTCCCGGTGTGGGAGGTTTTCAGGTTTTACTGCGCGCGCAGCTTACCGCCTCCCGTTTAAGGTGGTAAAGCGAAAAAAGCTGAGCGCGATAGATACGGTATTCATGTTCGCTAACATAGTCCGTCTGGATGGCTAAAGTCAACCCTGCGGAGTAAGCAGCAGTTGATATTTTTTCTCACCGGGTAAAAACGGCAGTGCCACTTCGTTTAACCAGTAGTGGTGATCGGCGCGATAAAACGGCGATAACGGGTGGCCCGACTGCCCGGCTGGTATGGTTAGTATGCCAAGCTGTTCTTGACCAGGCGCCACTACCATCCGTTGTGACTGGCCAAACCCTGGCCGCTGTACCCTTGGCATATGGCTGTCACCATTAAGCGGCGTGGCCGGCATATTTAGCCAGTCGCCGAAAAGTGGTACGGCGCTGGCCAGCGGGTGTGAAATGCGGGCAGTGTTAATATTACCCCAGTTGGCCTCGCTTAGGTTGCCATATTGTTGTTCCAGTTGGGTCTTACTTTGCAGCACGGCGTCAAGCAGTAAAGCATCCCAGCTGGCATAGGCATCGGGCAGGGTATCAGCACGGCGCTGCTGTAGCAGGGCCCAAAGTGGCGTTTCCAGAGAATATTTTAAATTCTGGCTTTGGGCGCCGTGTTGCTCAAGATAGGCTGACAGCGGTGCAAATTGCAGTTCAAGCAACTTAACACGGAAGGCACGCACCAGGCTGTAGCCAACGTCGTCCACCGCTGCACGCTGGCTACCCGTGATGATGTGCTGGCGGTAAGCTTGTAACTGATGTGCTGATACCACGTCATGCGTGAGCACGGTGAGTAACAGATCGCGCCAACGCTCAAGCATCAGCGCCCGGTTATCCAGTTGTATCGCGTGCAAAGCCTGCTCATCAGCCTGCTTTAAGGTGTTAAGGCTTTGCTGAATCTGCCAACCCCGGGCGCCCAAGTCATAACCGCCGTTGCCGATAAGGCGATAAAACTCGCCACCTATCATACGGGCGTTGGCGGTCCATAAGCGTTCAGCCTCACTGATGCTTAAGTGCTGTGCTTCGTCAATAACACCAAACCAGCCTTGCCGACCGTCACTCCAGTCTTGTGCGGTATCAAAATCATCTAACTGACGTTTGGGGATACGGTTAGTCAGACGCCAGCCAATGTCACCTTTGCTGTCGGCCGCCAGCAGGTTTTGTGACGGTATACCAAAGCTGGGTGCCAGCGCCAGTGCTTGCTCTGCGGTGGTTGCGTGCTCTAACGCCAGCAGGTTCAGGTTTACCGCCTGGCTATCATAACCTACCCAGCGTAGAGCATAGGCCGGGCTATCGCCGAAGCGTACTACAGGCCCCCAATGGGTTTCGGCCAGCTCAACAGTCTGATCAGCACCGCCAGCCACTTTGATGGTTTCATAATAATACTGCAGGTTTTGCCAGCCATCTGGAGCCAGGTAGCGCTTACCATCGTCAGATAACTGAAGCGCGACCAGGTCATGCCAGTCGGCTGTGCTATTGGTAAAACCCCAGGCCAGTTTGCCGTTAGAGCCCACTACCACGGCCGGCGCGCCGGGCAGAGTAAGCCCGGTCACTGTCCGTATTTTATCGCCATCGCGCCAGTTTAACTGGGCCTTATACCAGATGCCCGGAACCCGGGCGGTTAAATGCATATCATCGGCCAGGATGGCGCTGCCGTGTGCCGTCAGGCTTCCGGCCACGGCAAAGTTATTACTGCCGATGTCGGTAGCATCCTTTACCTGACATTGTGTACAACTACTCAGTTGCTGGCGCAGTACTTGCGGGTAGGGGCTGTCAGGCAGTGTAACGCTGTCCTTTATGCTCTGGTCCAGTGCTGCTTGCCAGATATCAGACTCTTGCTGTAAAAAACGGTACCAATCGGTTGGGATACTTTGTTTTAGCACTGTCATTGCATAATCATCACGCCCCAATTTGCCCTGTAAATCCAGATACATGGTATAGATAACTAAAATGGAGTCGGTATTTTGCCAACGCTCAGGTTGTTGTTTTAGTAGCAGGTATTCAAATGGCCTGACCTTAAGTGCGGCCAGGCCATGGTTAACACCGCGGCTATAATCACTCAGTAGCTGATTCTCTGCCGCTGTTAACTGTGCCAATGCGCTTTGTGCCCGTTGCCGGAAGCGGTGCTGACGTAACGCCTTATCTGCAGATATAGCGCGCTCGCCAAATAGCGCGGACAGCTCACCGGCGGCGCTACGGCGCAGTAAATCCATCTGAAAAAAACGCTCCTGGGCATGGGCAAAGCCCAGCGCAAAGGCGGCATCGTTGCGATTAGCCGCATGAATGCTCAGGTATCCCAGCGCATCGCGCTCTAAACGGGCTGCGTTGGCAATGCCTGAGGAGTGCTCGCCTTCATACGTAGGTAAACTTAAATTCAGTAAGGCATATAGTGTCGTTAATGTCGCGGTCACGAGCAGGGCTACCAGGCTGAGTAGCCATTTCCACCAATTCATCTTTCGTACTCTGTAGTATAAAATCAAAAACTTAGCATAACGGAGACTTTGCCTAATGTCACAACCAGTTAAAGTATGGGACTTTGCCGTGCGTTTTTTCCACTGGAGCCAACTATTATTGATAGCCGGCCTCTGGTATACCGGTGAGGAAGGATTAATGGCGCAGCATCAACTGTTGGCGTACACCTTATTGGCATTAATAGTAGGGCGTATTGTCTGGGGTTTTATCGGCAGCGACACCGCGCGCTTTAGCCGTTTTGCCGCCACGCCCGCCCGGGCGCTGCGATACCTGCGCCGGCCTTACCCGGTAACCGGGCATAACCCGGCATCGTTTTATATGATTGTGCTGCTTATTGGTCTGGTGTTACTGCAGCTTATTACCGGTATGGCAACCTTTGACAACAGCTACTTAAGTGATGGCCCTCTGGTCAGCGTGTTACCATCAGCCTGGGTAGATGTCGCATCGGCTATCCACAAAATGAATATCAATGTGCTGCTGGCGGCGATCGCTGTGCACGTTGTGGCGGCGTTGTGGCACAGCATACGGCTGCATAATGTGTTGTGGGCTATGTTAACTGGCAAAGACCGGCACATTAGTGAAGCACACCCCAAACTCAAGCACTCAGGTTGGTATTTTTTGCTGGTTGCGCTGCTGCTAACTGCGCTGTACTTCTGGCAGGGAACTAAGTTAATGGCGCTGCTATAAGGCAGCGCCGCATATTTGGTGCAATAGGTTTATTAGTTTTTGTAATCGTCGTGGCAGGCTTTGCAGTTACGGGCAAAGCTACCAAAAGCTTTACGAATTTCAGCCTGATCGCCATTGTCAGCAGCGGCTTTTAACAGTTGTGCATCAGCAGCGAGTTTTTCACCTCGGCTGTTGAAGTCTTGCAGGTTTTGCCAAATCTCTGCTTTAGCGTCGCCACCACCTTGTTCAGCACCGGGTACAGTGAAGGCTTCCCAGGGCAGTGTGGTCAGGCTGGCCAATGCGGCTGCCCGTTTAGCCACTCTGGCAGCGTCATAATTTACTTCGCCTTTTAACATGTCGCCAATGTCAGCCATGTTATGACGGATTAGCTGGAAGGCTGATTGGCGATACTTAACACTGTCACCAGCGTCAGTAAAAGCGCTTTTTGCCATTGCAGCAGATGAACATAGGGTGAATAACAGGGTTGCGACCAGGGGTTTTTTCATGGTTTCATTCTCTTTTGCTGAATTTACATGCAATAATGATTTGGCAATAGCTTAGCAGAACCTAATAGATTGCCAATAATCATGTGTTTTACAGGATCAGGCCGTATAAGTGAAGGACGTCAACTTTATTAAGCCAAGTGGAACCCATTCGCTGGGCTTCAAATTTGCCCTAGTGGTGTTTAGCGCTATCGTGCTGGCCGGTTTTGCAATTGGTTATGTGGTTATGTTGTTGCAGCAAGATATTGCCCTGCGCCAGCAGCAACACCAGATAGAGCAACGCGCCAAACATTTGGCTGCACAGCTCAATAACGACTTAGTGCAAAAAGAACAAAAAGCACTGGCGGCCAACCAGGTGGTGATGCGCAAGCTGTCTCAAGCCCGACTGAGTGCATCGCTTCGTTTAACTGAAGCGGCGGATGGCAGCGTGCGCTCGTGGGATGATTATTCTGGCGCCTTCGTCGCCGCTGGGGGTTACAACAACCGGACAGCAGCTTTATTTGAGGTAACGGCTGGATTATGGCAGCAGTTGTCTCCTTTGATGCTACACGACTTTTTTAATTTTTATTTTATCAGCAAAGAGCAGTTTATCCGGATTTCGCCGGCCGATTGGGCACTGCAGGTCGACACGGCGCATAACTTTCAGCAGGATGTGTTTTATCAAATCGCCACGCCCGAACAAAACCCTACCCGCCAACCGCGCTGGACACAGGTGTACTATGACGATATCTGGAAAAAATGGATGGTCAGCCTGATTATCCCGGTGTATATCCAAGATGAGTTTATTGGCGTTACCGGCACAGATTATATCTTAGGGGATATTTTGACCAGTTTGTCTGCGGATGAGCTTAAGCAAAAAATCCTGTTGGTAGATAACCAGGGCCAGGCTATTGGGCTGCCTGTCGGGCAAAATAACGACGAGCCGGCGATGAATAGTCTCTACACAGGGGGGGATCTACAAAATACCGTATTGCAGCAGTATGCTACAGCATTAGCCAAGCCGACGGTAAGTCCCGCTGAAGCGGCTGCTTTACTGCCTGAGCATCTCATCTCCAGCGCGCCGGTTGAGCGTTTAGACTGGCACCTGGCCGTTTACAGTGAAAAAGCAGCGGTACTGGCTTCACTCACGCAGTTTCGGTTTAGATTATTAATGACCTTTTTAATCGTGGCACTTTTGGTGTCGCTGCTGCTGCAATTTATCGTCTACCAATTTATGTTAAAGCGGTTAAACCGCTTATCGGCAGCGATAAACCGACTGTCACGCGGTGATTTGCAGCAGGTAACGCTGGACCACACACCTGATGAAATAGGCCTATTAAATCAGGCGTTTGGTAGTATGTCGGCCGAAATTGCTGAGTTGGTTAACGGCCTCAATGCCCGCATAGAAGAAAAAGAGCTGGCTGAGCGCTCTGCCCGCAAGTTAAGTAAAGCGGTGTCGTTTTCAAGTTCGGGTATAGTGCTGACTGATCAGCTGTTAAATATCGAGTATATCAACCCGTTTTTAACCGAAATGCTGGGCTGTGATACTGCCCAGTTGCAGCTAAAGCCATTACATCGTTTATTTGCCGAAGAGATGCATCATGTCGGCGAGGAAATTATGCAAACCCTAGGCGAGCGCCAGCACTGGCGCGGCGATATGCTACTGAAATATCAGCACAAGCAGCTTTGGGTATCGCTGGCGATAGCCCCCATTCGCGACGAGAAGGGCGATATTAGCAACTATGTCTGCGCGATGCAGGATATTTCCTTTATTAAAGCCAGCCAGAAAAAAATGGAACAGCTGGCTTATTACGATGTGCTGACCGGCCTGGCTAACCGTAGTTACTTCCGCGATCAATTACGCAAAGCCATTGCGATGTCTCACCGTGGCTATTACAACTTTGCACTGCTGTATTTTGATTTGGATGAGTTTAAACGTATTAACGATACCCTCGGCCATGATGCCGGCGATGAGTTATTAAAAGAGGTGGCCAAGCGGCTTATCAGCCGGCTGCGTGAAGAAGACACCATCGCCCGTTTAGGTGGCGACGAGTTTGCTGTGATTTTAAGTGGCATTAAAGACCGCGGCCAGGCCTCAGCCATCGCCTCTAACTTGCAACAGGCGTTTGCTGCACCCGTGAAACTGGGGCAACATGAGGTGTCAATAAGCGCCAGTATTGGTATTACCGTGGCGCCCGAGGATGCCGCAGAGGAAGAGCTTTTGCTAAAACATGCCGATTTGGCCATGTATGAGGCGAAAGCGCGTGGTAAAAACACTTTCCATTTCTTCAGCCCCGATTTAAACGAAGCTGCCAAAGAGCGCCTACTTATCGAAAATCAGCTCAGGGAGGCGATCCGCGAACATCAGTTTTTACTCTACTATCAGCCCAAAATTGATATCCGTGATAACAGTATTATCGGCTACGAGACGCTGTTGCGCTGGCTAAGGCCCGATAACACGCTAGTACCGCCGCTTCGGTTTATTGGTGTGGCAGAAAGCACCGGCCTTATTGTGCAAATTGGCGAATGGATTATCTGGGAGGCCTGTCGTTTTCTCACCCGTCAGCATAGCCGGGGCTTTGATGTCAGTTTGTCAATTAACCTGTCAGTGCGGCAGTTTAATGACGATAATCTGCCAGAAATCGTTGAGCGTATTTTGCAACGTACCGGGGCTAAACCGTCCAGTTTAATTTTTGAGATCACCGAAAGTATGTTAATGGGTGACACCGATGCGGCTATTAACCAGTTAAATCAGTTAAAACGTCTGGGAGTGTCTTTATCTATCGACGACTTTGGTACAGGCTATTCATCGCTCAGTTATTTAAAGCGTTTTCCGGTAGACGAGCTAAAAATAGACCGCTCGTTCGTCAAAGATATCCCGGATGATCGTAACGACATGGACATAGTCGCAGCGATCATCGCTATGGCGCAAAAAATGAACCTGCGCGTGGTGGCTGAAGGGGTGGAAACGGCAGAACAAGTTGAGTTTTTAAGAAAAAATGCTTGCTATCAGGTTCAGGGTTACTACTTCAGCATGCCTTTGGCAGAGCAGGAGCTAAGCCGGCTGAACTTCGTTGTTAACAGTTAACCGCTAATTCAGGAACATGTTATGACCAAAGCCCGTCTGTCGCTGCTAAGCTCAGCGCTGCTCACGGTTTTTACCGCAGGTAGCCAGGCTGATCAGACTTCACCGCTGCAAGGCATTATCGACAAAACACCTAACCTTATCGCCCTAACCGGAGCAACGGTTTACCCCGAGCCCGGTAAAAAGCTGCAAAATGCTACCGTGCTGATTGCTGATGGCCGCATCAGCGCCGTTGGCAGCAAAGTGTCAGTGCCGGACGGCTATCAGCAAATTGACGCCAGCCGCTACACCTTGTATCCCGGCTTTATTGACCCCTATACCCAATACGGTATAGAGGCTGCTAAGCCGGCCAAACCGGGCAGTTATCACGATGCGCCGGTGTATAAAAACGAGCGCAAAGGCGGCAATGCCAGTAATGCAGCTATTCATGCTGAATTACGCTGGGTGAACGAGTTTAAGCCCGACGCAAAAGCGGCAGAGGAGCTAAGAAAGCTTGGCTTTACTGCTGCACAATCAGCGCGGCTGGACGGTATTTTCCGCGGCCAGGCTTTTGTCAGCTCACTGGCTGAAGGTTTACCTAACGAGCTTATTTTAAAAGCGCAGGGGCCGCAGTTTATCGCCTTTAGCAAGGGCACCTCAGTACAAAGTTACCCGTCATCGTTAATGGGCAGCATAGCGCTTATCCGCCAAACCTTAAGTGATGCCAGTTGGTATAACCAGGCCTATGGTAAAACCGATGTACGCTATTTTAATGAGCCAATCGAATATAACGCTGCGCTGGACAGTCTCAGCCAGTTGGCGCAGCAGGGGGCTATTTTTGAAACCTCCGATGACCGCTCTTTGCTGCGGGCTCACTTGCTGCTGAATGAGTTTAAGCTGCAAAACGCCGCGTTGGTCGGTTCTGGCTATGAATATGTACAGCTGGACGCGATAAAAGCGATGCAGCGCAAGCTGATTTTGCCGCTGAATTTCCCGGCGGCGCCGGCTGTAGAGCAGCTGGCCGATCAGCTGGATGTCAACCTGGCCGATTTGCGTCATTGGGAGCGGGCACCGGCTAATGCAGCTGCACTAGCCCGTGCCGGTGTGCCTTTTGCGCTGACAACCTTTAAGTTAAAAGAGAAAAAAGACTTTTGGCCCAACCTGCGTAAAGCGGTTAAGCACGGTTTATCACCGGACAGCGCGCTGGCGGCATTGACAACCGTGCCGGCTGCTATTGCTGGCGTGTCCGATAAGCTGGGTAAAATTGCGCCGGGTTATCAGGCCGATCTGGTGCTAGCCAGCGGTGACTTATTTGCCGATGGTGAAATTGTCGCGACCTGGGTGCGTGGCCAGCAGCATGAAATTAAGCCGATTGCACCGGTTGAATTTGCCGGCGACTACCGGCTGACACTGGACGATAAAGCAGTAAAAATCAGCTTAACCGGCCCGGCCGATAAGTTGAGCGGTACCGCGGTATTGTTGGGCGCTGAGCCTGAAAAAAGTGTCAAGCTGGAGCACGTGCACAGCCAGCAGCAACAACTGCAGTTTAGTGTGAAGCTGGCCGGGTTAACCAGTGCTGAGCAGGTGGCGCAATTTAGCGGACAGCTGCTTAACAACCAGCTAAGCGGGAAGTGGCAGCTTGGCACCGCAAGTTATGCCGCTGTGGCGCAGCGCCAGCCACTGAACTTAGACGACACAGCGACTAAAACGGCAGCTACCAGCGACAAACCTGCGGCCTTTATCTCTAAGCTCAGCTTTCCAAACCGGGCCTATGGTTTACCAGAGCGGGCGAAAATGCAGAATGTGCATATTAAAAATGCCACCGTTTGGACCGCCGAAGCCGATGGCGTGCTGGAAAATACCGATGTTATCGTACGCAACGGCAAGTTTGACAAGATTGGCAAAAACCTCAGTACTCCGCGTGGCTTTGAGGTAATAGACGCAACGGGTATGCATTTAACCCCCGGCCTGATTGACGAGCACTCGCACGTTGCCATTGAAGCCGGTGTCAACGAAGGCACCGATGCAGTCACCTCAGAAGTGCGTATTGGTGATGTGATAAACCCTGAGGACATCAATATTTACCGTGGCCTCACCGGTGGCACTACTACCGCGCAATTGTTGCATGGCAGTGCTAACCCTATAGGTGGTCAGGCGCAGGTGATCCAGTTCCGCTGGGGCGAGACTGCTGAGGGCTTAAAAATGCAGGCGGCACCGCCAAGCATCAAGTTTGCCCTGGGTGAAAACGTTAAACAGTCAAACTGGGGCGATGCCTTTACCGAGCGCTATCCGCAAACCCGTATTGGTGTAGAAACCACCATTCGTGATGCCTTCCAGGCCGCGAAAGAATACAAAGCCCGGCTGGCCGATTACAACAAGTTGTCGAAACGCCAGCGCGAGCAAGTGGCTCCACCACGTATTGACTACCGCTTACAGGCACTGGTTGAAATTCTGGACAAACAGCGCTTTATTCATACCCACTCATACGTGGCGTCTGAAATTCTGATGCTGATTGAACTGGCTGATGAAATGGGTTTTAGCATCACCACCTTTACCCATATTCTGGAAGGTTATAAAACTGCGAAAGAAATGGCTGCCCATGGTGCCAGCGCCTCAACCTTCGCTGATTGGTGGGGGTTTAAAATTGAAGTGCAGGACGCTATTCCCACCAATGCCTGTTTAATGGCAGAGCAGGGGGTGAATGTCAGCATTAACTCTGACGATGCCGGTTTACAGCGCCGGTTAAATCAGGAAGCGGCGAAATCTGTAATGTACTGTGGTATGAGCGAGCATGATGCACTGAAAATGGTCACCATTAACCCGGCAATGCAGCTGAAAATTGATGGCGTGACCGGCTCGATCAAAGCCGGCAAGCAGGCAGACTTTGTGCTGTGGAGTGGGCATCCGTTGTCGGTTTACAGTCAGGCTCAACAAACCTGGATTGGCGGCACCAAGTACTTTGACATCAACACCGACAAGGCGCTACAGCAACAACTGGACGCTGAAAAAGCCGCTCTGGTACAAAAAGTGCTGGGTGCAGGCGATGAGGCCAAAGCCGGTGATAAAGACGCTTATAAGCAAGATGAACCTGAGTGGCACTGCGAAGATCAGGGCGACTGGTGGCACATCGGCCGTCACTTACATAGCCATGGCCACAGCCACTAGGGAGACAGATAATGAAATTAACGAAACTGAGTTTATCTTTAGCGCTGGCCGCGCTCAGCTTAACGGTTCAGGCGCATGATATGGTACCGGGTAAGGCGCAAAGTGCACCGCTGCTGCTCACCAACTTGACGGTGCACACGGTAACCGATGGCGTAAAAAACGACACTGATGTGTTAATTGTCGATGGCAAAATTGCCGCCGTGGGACCGGATTTAGCCGTGCCGCAAGGCGCACAGGTGTTGGATCTGGACGGTAAACACCTGTATCCCGGGTTAATTGCGCTGGCCAATCAGCTGGGTTTGGTTGAGATTGAAGCGGTGCGTGCGACAGACGACACCACTGAGGTTACGCACACTAACCCCGATATTAAAGCACGGGTGGCGTACAATGCTGACTCGGAAGTGATCCCAACCATTCGCAGTAATGGCTTTGCTTACAGTCTGGTGTATCCGTCTGGCAGCATGTTAATGGGGCAATCGAGCTTAATGCAGTTAGATGCTTGGAACCATCAGGACGCCCTGGTTGCTGATGGCACGGGTCTGCATATCCGCTGGCCTAACGCCAGTACCTTAAGCTCGCGCTGGAATCCAAAACCGGCTGAAGAAGTGCGCAAAGCGAACGAAAAGCAGCTGGCGCAGTTAACCCAGTACTTTGCTGATGCCAAAGCCTATTACGATGCGGAAAAAGCAGGTCTAAACCGCGGCTTGGACTCGCGCTGGCATGAAATGCTGGCAGTGTTTGACGGCAAAAGACCACTGTTTGTCCATGCGGACGATGAGCGGCAAATCCGTCAGGCCATGTTACTGGCCAACCAATACGGGCTGAAGCTGACCATCGTCGGCGGCCGTGACAGCTGGCGTTTAGCAAATGAGCTGGCTGCCGCTAAGGTAGCGGTTATTTACACTGCGCCTTACGGCCTGCCCAGCCGGGTCGATGAAAACTACAAACAGGCGTTTGTGGTGCCAAAAACGCTGCAGGATGCCGGTGTGCAGTTTGCCCTGTCATTAGATGGCTTCTGGGATACCCGTAACCTGGTGTTTGCAGCCGGTCAGGCGATAAGCTATGGCCTAACGCCAGAGCAGGCGCTGCGCTCGGTGACGATTAACGCGGCACAAATTGCCGGTGTGGCCGATAAAATCGGCAGCATCGAAGTGGGCAAAGCAGCCAGTTTAGTGGTGTCAGAGGGCGATATTTTCGATTATCTCGGCCATAAGGTTACCCATTTGTGGATTGACGGCCGACAAGTGGATTTAAACAACCGCCATAAACAGCTGCATAACAAATATCAGCAGCGTATCAACTAAAGTACGCTGTAGGTCGTAAAAACAGTGCCAGCCTTTGCTGGCACTGCTGTTTAAAGGAAAACCGATGAAGAAAACCGTTGTATTAATCGCTGCTACGTTAAGCCTGGCAGGTTGCTCGGCGACAGCCCCCGTTAGCCCATCTAACACCGCAGCCAGTGCTACGGCTATTGAAGCCCATATGCAGTTTTTAGCCGCAGATGCACTGGCCGGGCGAGACACTGGCAGTAACGAGCATGAAATAGCCTCGTTATACATAGCCACTCAATTACAGGCCTTAGGATTAAAGCCTGCTGGCGATAATGGCAGCTATTTGCAGCGCGTGCCGCTGCGTAAAGCCCATTTGACGCAAGACAGCGCTAAATTTACGTTGCATGTCGATGGTGTAAGCACTGATCTGGCATACCCCAAGGCCTTTTTTACCGGCCCCAGTTTGCAATTTGCCAACACAGAAGTGGCGGCGCCTTTGGTGTTTGCCGGCTATGGTTTGGTATCAAAAGAATTTGGCCTGGATGATTACGCCAACTTAGATGTGGCGGGCAAAATTGTGGTATTGCTCACGGGTCGCCCCGACAGCTTACCCAGTGAAGAAGCGGCGCATTTAAACAGCCTGAAAACCCGCCTGGCCGCCGAGCGTGGCGCAGTGGGTATTATTACCCTGCACACGCCAAAGCAGGAAAAAGTGCGGCCTTATGCCAGCAGTTTGCTGTATTTAAACACGCCATCAATGGAATGGTTGCAGACCGATGGCACACCCGCAGACAGCTACCCCAATTTAAAAGCGGGTGCTTATGTGCATCCTGATGCGGCGGCCAAGCTTTTTGCTAAAGCACCACTGTCGCTTGAAGCGATTTTTGCTACGTTAGACGCGCCAAAGGGCCCGGCAGGTTTTGAGCTTGGTATATCAGCAACCTTAAGCCGCAGCAGCCTGCATGAGGATATCAGTAGCCCGAATGTCGTCGCCGTGCTGGAAGGTTCAGATCCTAAGCTGAAAGACGAGTATGTGGTTATTACCGCGCACTCAGACCATATCGGTTTTAGCAACGATTTACGCAGCGAGGACAAAATTAACAACGGCGCTATGGACAACGCGGCCGGCGTAGCCATTTTATTGGAAACGGCCCGGCAGTTTGCCAGTCTGGCGCAAAAGCCGAAACGGTCGATTTTGTTTTTAGTGGTCACCGGTGAAGAAAAGGGGTTGCTGGGCGCCGACTATTTTGCCAACAACCCAACCCGACCTATCGATAAACTGGTCGCCAATGTGAACCTCGACATGCCAGTGCTGCTGTACCCTTTTGCCGATATGATTGCCTTTGGTGCTAATCACTCGTCGCTAGGTAAAGTGGTTGAGCAGGCAGCGGCCAAAGAGGGCATTGCCTTAAGCGCCGATCCTATGCCGGAGCAGGCCATTTTTACCCGCTCAGATCACTACACGCTAGTGAAAAAGGGGGTACCAGCGGTGTTTTTAATGACCGGCTTTAAATCGCAGGATCCCAAGCAGGATGGCGGTAAGGTGTGGGCCAGCTTTTTTGCCAAGCATTACCATAAGCCATCGGACGATATTCCAAGCTTAACTAAAGACTACGGCGCAATACGCTATGACTTTGGCGCCATTTTTGCCGATATTAACTTTAATATCGCGCTGGACGTGGCGAATACCGAGCAGCGGCCTTACTGGTTAAAAAGCAGCTTTTTCCATGATGTGTTTGGTCAGCCATATAACCGTGAAGCGATAAAGTAAGACGGCATAGAGCTCTGCACGCCGGAGTCGAACCGGATTGCTCATGCTAACACGCCGTAAACCCATCCCTGGGGGCTCGTCTCAGCCCGTCCAGGGCTTCAATGGTTAGCTTAGCGCAATCCGATTCTCTTCTTGTGTGGTGTGTGAGAGGGTTGAGTTTTACTCAAGATAATTAACCGCCGGCCCATTTGGTTTTAAAGCCCTCAGCCTGTAGTAACTGCTCTACTAACTCGCGCTTATCACCCTGTATTTCAATAACGCCGTCTTTTACTGCACCACCACAGGCGCATTTTTTCTTAAGTCTCGCAGCAAGTTGCATCAGCTCGTCATGGGGTTTGGCTATGCCGCTAATGGTTAGCACCGCTTTGCCACCGCGGCCCTTGGTTTCCCGGCGAATACGCACAGCGCCGTCGGCGAAGGCTTCACCGGTAGGTTTTTTTGCTGTTTTATCTGCGCTAATCCGGCCACTGTCGGTGCTGTATACCAGATTGGCATCCGTTTTCACTGCCGTTGATTGCCCCTCTGGGTTCATTTTTGCCTGCCAGTCGGCCAGAGAAAGTTTATTTTCTGCCATAAAAAGCTCGCTTTACTTTACAAGGCTGTCAGCTTAAACATCCAATGCAGTCGCGGCAACATTTTCCCGTTATCATCGGCTTACAGCTTGGATTTTTGTTGGCTTCTGGTAAAATGCGTCACAACTTTTAGAAATCTGGATGGCTATAATGTCTGATGTTTCTGTTGCTGTAACCGACTATTTGCAGCGCGCTGGTTTGTCTAATTATGTGACTGATGCTGTTGCCGATATTGCCGCGAAGGTACAAACGCATTGGGGCGCTTTGCAGACTTTTATTCAGACGGCGCCGGCGCCGGCAATACAATGGCAATATAAAGTCCCCGAGCTGGGCGAGGGTGGTGCCTGTTCGTTATTTGGTCAGCTCTCAGAAGAGCCTTATGATTTAACTGCCATTTTGGGCGGCCAAACCGCCACTAACCAGCAGGCGCTTACTGCGCTGAGTAAAATAGCGGCGTTTTATCAGCAACAGTCTGGATTAGACTGGTTTGGTATTTATCAGGCGCGAAAAAATATAGCCGGCGAGCCGGTGCTGGTAAAGCTGGCCTATTATGGCGCGGCTTCAAGGGCCGAGTTTCCGCTTAACATCGAATTTGCCAAAATCAGCAATAACAGCACTGTGGGTTTAACCGGTAAAGCAAAAGTGATTAACGATGTGGCGGCCTATTTAGGTACCGGTGGCGAGTACTACACCTGCGATCCTAAGGTGCAGGCGGAAGCCTGTTTGCCTCTGTTTGACCAATCAGGCAAAATAGTCGGCATTGTCGATGCAGAAGATTTTCATAAAAACGTCTTTACCACAGATGCACTGGCACTGCTGGTAGCAGTATGTTTAACGGTGCCGGCCTATTTGCCTTAACCGCCTTTTTAATGCAACTTAACCTCAGGTAGAACAATATGTTTGCTCAGTTACAACCGGTGGCCACCGATCCGATTTTAGGCTTGATGGCAGCTTATAAAGAAGATCCAAACCCAAACAAAGTAGACCTTGGCGTTGGGGTGTATAAAGACGAGCAGGGCCACACGGCGGTACTGAAGTGTGTTAAAGAAGCAGAAGCGCTGCGCTTAAAACAGGAAGACAGCAAAACCTATATCGGCATGGCCGGTGATTTAGGTTTTAACGCCCATATCGAAAAGCTGGCCTTTGGTAACAGCCATAAAGTACTGCTGGCCAACCGGGTAACCACTGCCCATACCCCCGGTGGCACCGGCGCGCTGCGTGTCGCTGCCGAGTTTATTAAAAAAGCCAACCCTAATGCCACCATTTGGGTGACTAATCCAACCTGGGCTAACCATATTTCATTGTTTCAGGCCGCTGGGCTGAAAGTTAAAGAGTACAGCTACTACGATTACAGCACCAAAGGCTTAAACGAAGAGGCGATGTTTGCTGAGCTGGCCACGGTACCGGCCGGTGATGTGGTGCTGGTACATGCCTGCTGTCATAACCCCAGTGGTATGGATTTAACTTTTGCCCAGTGGCAGCGCTTTACCGAGTTTGCCAAAGCGCGCGGTTTTACGCCGCTGGTGGATATGGCCTATCAGGGTTTTGGCGAAGGGCTGGATGAGGACGCACGCGGTCTGCGTTATCTGGCTGAGCAGGTTGAAGAGATGATCCTGTGCAGCTCTTGCTCGAAAAACTTTGGTCTGTACCGTGAACGCATAGGTGCTGTATCCATCGTTGCGGCTGACAGCAAAGTGGCCGATGTCGCCAAAGTAAACCTGCTAAGCGTGGTACGCAGCATTTATTCAATGCCACCGGCGCACGGCGCCATTATTGTGGCGAATATTTTAAACAGCCAGGAGCTGACAGCGCTGTGGCATGAAGAGCTGGCCGAAATGCGTAACCGCATTAACAGCTACCGCCAGTTGATTATCGATAAACTGTCGGCTGAAGGCGTAACCCAGGACTTCAGCTTTATTACCCGTCAGCACGGTATGTTTAGCTTTTTGGGTATTAATGAAGCGCAAATCGACCGGCTGCGCAGCGAGTTCAGTATTTACATGGTCGGCTCCAGCCGGGTCAGTATTGCTGGTTTAAACCACAGCAACATTGATTATTTTGCTAAGGCTGTTGCCACAGTGCTGAAAGATTAATGCTGGTGTTATAGATAAAAACCGCAGTTCGCTGCGGTTTTTTTATGCTAACAGAAAACCTTCGATATGCTGCGCCACCACAGCAGCCTGCGTCATATGGCAATGATGGCCGCCGCTTACGGTCTCAAGCGTCAGCTTCGGATAATAGCGGGCCCAGTGTTGTACATTAGGATAAAAAGCACTGTCTTTGGCTGCTATGGCCAATACCTGGCAGCTTACTGCCGCCGCCAGTGCCTGGCCTTGCTCTGGGGTTAACCGGTACACTGAGCTATGCCTGAGACGCATATCGGCACGCCAGTGAAGCCCGTCTGCTTTAGCAACTGTGCCTCGTTCGGCCAGCAATAAGGCCTCTGTCAGGCTAAAGTCACTTTGCTTTTGTCTTGCCATTGCTGCCTCTGTCAGATCGACATAGCAGGGCATACGTGCCGCGGCCTTAAGGCGCGAGTTGATACCATCGCGTAGCTGTTTAGCGGCATTTGCAGCAATATTAGTGACAAAGCCCAGGCTGTCAATCAGCACCAGCCTTTGCACCAGCTCAGGAAAACTGGCGGCTAGCGCCGTCGCCACCATTGCGCCCATCGAATGGCCAATGATAGTCAATTGCTGCCAGCCCTGCTGCCGGCATAGCTGTACGATATCTTCGACATGATCAAAGAAATAATAACGCGCATCAGCACTGCGGTGACTGCTATGGCCATGGCCGGCAAACTCAAGCGCAACTAAGGGTATATCGGTTAAATGCTGCGCCAGTGGAATAAAGCTGGCAGCATTATCCAGCCAGCCATGTAAACATAATACTGGCGCTACAGTTACCTGCTGATTGCTCAGTGCCGTCAGTGACAGTTGACCGACGGCATACTGCAACGCATAGGGTAGGCCAGACACGCTTGTTATTTCACTAATGTTTGCGCGGTTTTAATGTAGTTATCACCACTTTGCTTGGCAGTGGCAGTATCCATGCGCTCAGAGGCGATATGCAGCTGTTCCAGCGTATCTTTAAGTTTGCCGGTTTCGCTGTGGATTTTTTCCAGTGCCACTTCCAGCGTGTACGTCAGTTGATGGATATCAGCCATCGCCTGCGGTGTCAGCTCGGCGCTTAACAGCGCCTTTAATTTGGCATTGTACTCAGTGAAATTGGTTACGGCTTGCTCCAGTGTGTCTGCCTGTTTGCCTGTAAAGTGATCTGGCCGGTCGTCGGCTGCTGCAGCAGTAAAAGCCAGCATGCCAGCAGTGATAAGTAATGCGCTGAACAACGATTTCATGGTAATGCCTCTGATGTGTAAATGAGAATATTTCGCATGTAATCTAACATAGCTAGACCTGCCTGACCAGTGCCGACACAAAAATTGTTGCTGCTGTCTGATAGCAGTTAATTTATCACTGAATTGATTAGTGAAATTAAGTCAAAATTCGTGCTGGCAATATTGGCGATTTATTCAGTTAAGCGCTGGTTCTGCCGATTTTT
This sequence comes from Chromatiaceae bacterium, assembly GCA_033838465.1. Lineage (GTDB taxonomy): Bacteria > Pseudomonadota > Gammaproteobacteria > Enterobacterales > Alteromonadaceae > Alishewanella. The sequence goes on along the minus strand of JAJLKZ010000013.1, from coordinate 27,042 downwards.
TTTGGGGTTTTGTGCATAAATCACTATTTTATCTGCATTTAAATTAATTTTTATCTCGTGTTTTTTGCATGTGAACTTAGCGCTGGCTGAATTGAAAATGAATTTTCGCTGACAAATGCATTAAATAAAGTAATGCATTGGTGATAATTTATCTCGTTCGTGTAAGGTAGAAATAACCGGCATAATGCTCACAGTTTAAACAGTGGTGACAAACCGAGGTGATCCATGAGTGCAGTACAGACAACCGCAACCAAACATAGTTTAGCCGCAACCCGCACAAACGGCGTCGCTCGCTCTCTGATGCTGCGTAAGCTTAACCGGCTGTTGGCCGCGTTTGGTCGGGCTATGCATAGCAGCCACCTGGTGCATACCAAGTAAAGTTTTACCGAATAGGTACTTAGCCGTTTTTCCGAAAGGCCACGCGATCCCAACCCGCGTGGCTTTTCTTTTTTGCTGTCTTGTTGTGCGCTATGGCCTGCAGTAGAGTAAAGCGGGTGGCAGAACAGGAGACGGATAATGCGTCAGCACGAGCAGATTAATTATATTGAGTTGCCCGCCGCCGATTTGGCCGCGATAAAGCAGTTTTATACTGGCGTATTTGGCTGGGTGTTTGCCGATTATGGCCCTGATTATATTGCGTTTGCCAATTCAGGCTTAGATGGCGGTTTTTATCGCTCAACTCTGACATCAAAAGTGGCAGCAGGAGCGGCGTTAGTCGTGCTTTACAGCAAAGATTTAGCCGGCTGTGAAAAGCGTATCGTTGCCGCCGGCGGCAACATTATAAAGCCGGTGTTTAGTTTTCCAGGTGGGCGGCGCTTTCACTTTACTGATCCGCATGGCAACGAGCTTGCAATATGGTCTGAGCAATAACTGCTGCAATCGCTTAGTGTGGCGCCAAGGCAAGCTCAGGCACGGCAGTAGCCTGAGCACCTTATTGCTGTTTAACATCATCGCAGCCTCTTACTGTTTAGCTGTCTGTTCAGTAGCTGCATTTGCCTGAGATGTGGTGTTTAGCAGTTGCTGCTGCGCCTGCTCAGTACCTGAGCTGAAAAATAACTCGGCAGCGGTTTTTTCCAGCGCTGCTTTGGCTTGTTGCTTAATGTTAGCGCTAAGCTCGGTCAGTTGTGTGCTAACAGCCTGGGTCAGATTCTCTGTCAGGCTATTGGCATGCGCGGGTAAGGCGAAAGCCAGAGTTAAGGTGGCGGCCAGCGTCAATTTAGTCAGAGTGTTCATTTGTCTTATCCTTTTCAGTGGTTGTGGTTTACTACATCCTGTGTATTTCAAGTGGCGTGCCAGCATAGTGTATTTATCTAACGGATTGATATTAAAATGTATTATTTATTGGTTTGCGAAGTTGGATATGTCAAATGGCTAAAATGACTAATGAGGTCTCGCAAAAATGGCTAATAATTGGTCATTTCTGCACCTTGGTTAGACCGGTGTACTGACCGTCAAATGCGCTTTGTTTTGCTCAACGGTGTAATGAGATAGGGTGTGCGCTCAGAGAAGGCGAATGCAGAGTGGCAATTGGCTTAAATTAAAAACGCCCGGCAGTGCGGGCGTTTTAGGTTGGAGGTGTTTAAATACGTTTGTATTTAATCCGGTGTGGCTGCAGGGCATCGGCACCGTAGGTGGCTTTTAACCAGGCTTCATAGTCGGAGTAGTTACCTTCAAAGAAGTTAACCTTACCTTCATCGCGGTAATCCAGAATATGAGTGGCGATACGGTCGAGGAACCAGCGGTCGTGCGAGATCACCATAGCACAGCCCGGGAAGTCGAGCAGGGCGTTTTCCAATGCCCGTAAGGTTTCTACGTCCAGATCGTTGGTTGGCTCGTCAAGCAGTAACATATTACCGCCGGCTTTTAACAGCGCGGCTAAATGCACGCGGTTACGCTCACCGCCAGACAGCTCGCCGATAAACTTCTGCTGATCGTTACCCTTAAAGTTAAAGCGGCCAACGTAAGCCCGGCTTGGGATCTGGAAATTACCAATTTGCAGCATGTCCTGGCCGTTGGAGATCTCCTGCCATACAGTGTTTTTCGGGTTCATCTTATCGCGGAACTGATCAACACTGGCGATGTGCACGGTTTCACCGACACTGATTTCACCTGAGTCGGCTTTTTCAGTACCGCTAATCATTTTAAACAAGGTAGATTTACCGGCGCCGTTCGGGCCGATAATACCAACAATGGCGCCTTTAGGAATGCTGAAGCTTAGATCGTCAATCAGTACCCGATCGCCAAAGGTTTTACGCAGGTGGTTAACTTCCAGCACTTTGTCACCAAGGCGCGGCCCGGGCGGAATAAACAGCTCGTTGGTTTCGTTACGCTTTTGAAATTCCTGGCTTTGCAGCTCTTCAAAGCGGGCCATACGGGCTTTGCTTTTAGCATGGCGGCCTTTAGGGTTAGTGCGTACCCACTCCAATTCTTGCTTAATAGAGCGCTGGCGGGCATTCTCGCTTTTCTCTTCTTGTGCCAGGCGGGCTTCTTTTTGCTCCAGCCAACTTGAATAGTTACCCTCCCACGGAATACCCTCACCGCGGTCAAGCTCTAAAATCCAGCCTGCCACGTTATCCAGGAAGTAACGGTCGTGGGTAATGGCTACTACCGTGCCTGGGTAATCGTGCAGGAAGCGCTCTAACCAGGCGACAGACTCGGCATCTAGGTGGTTGGTCGGCTCGTCCAGCAGTAGCATGTCTGGCCGTTCTAACACTAGACGGCAAATGGCAACCCGGCGGCGTTCACCACCAGATAAATGTTCAATTTTGGCATCCCATGGTGGCAGGCGCAGTGAATCTGCGGCGCGCTCCAGTGTATTGTCAAGGTTGTGGCCATCTTTGGCCTGAATTAACGCCTCAAGCTCACCCTGCTCACGTGCCAGGGCATCAAAGTCGGCATTTTCATCAGCGTAAGCGGCGTATACTTCATCCAAACGGGCAAAAGCCTGTTTTACATCGGCTACCGCTTCTTCTACCACTTCTTTCACGGTTTTGTTCGGGTCTAGCTCTGGCTCCTGTGGCAGGTAACCGATTTTGGTGCCAGCTAAGGCACGCGCTTCGCCTTCAAACTCTTTGTCGACACCGGCCATGATGCGCAGTAGGGTAGATTTACCCGAGCCGTTTAAACCCAGCACACCAATTTTGGCACCCGGAAAGAAAGAGAGTGAAATGTCTTTTAAAATAGTGCGCTTAGGTGGAACCACCTTAGATACGCGATACATCGAATAGATATACTGGGCCATAAAATCACGCTTATCGTTGCCATTGTAAGTGGGCGTAATTGTACGTTATTTTGCGCTGACAGGGGAAGCAGACAGGGGCGACGCAAGATAAAACTCGCTTTTGGCCGGCGCTTTCTGGTCTAATAGCAGTTGGTAAATTAGCCTGGTAGGTATAAGTATGAGTCAGTTTGCGCAGGATCCGAGTTTTCAACGTTTCGTTGAAGAAGCCAAGACACACGGTGTAGTGTACGTATTGGCTGACGGCGAAGACTTATTGGTGGTCGAATCGGTCGAGTTTGAAGACACTGACGTGATGCCATTTTGGTCAGATGAAGCGTCGGCTAAAGCCCATTGCTCTGAAGAGTGGGCAGTTTACAAGCCAGAAGCGATACCGCTGGACGTGTTTTGCGAAGGCTGGTTAAAAGAAATGTACGACGATGGCGTGTTAATCGGCACTAACTGGGATGAGAGTTTAAACGGCCCGGAAGTGGAGCCGCGTGAGCTGTTGGAAGCGCTGTCTCTGGTACAGTAACCCCCCTGCCTTATACACAGCTGCCGTTTAGCGTAGCTGTGGTCGTGATATAAATGGCAAAAAAATGACTTTACCCGTAAACTATCGGCTTTAGCGGCACGTATTGTTGGTTACACAGCCGGTTTGGATATAGTTATGTTATCACAAGAAGCAATATTGGTACGCAGTGCACTGGAGGCCCAGGGGCTTGAAACGCCTATGCTGGAAAATGGGCTGTCGCGCGATCAAAAATACAGCAAAATCAGTGCGCTGATGACAGAAGTAGTCAGCACACTAGGGCTGGATTTACAGGATGACAGCCTGAGTGAAACACCGCACCGCATCGCCAAAATGTATGTAGACGAGATTTTTGGCGGGCTCGACTACAAAAATTTCCCTAAGATTGCCCTCATCGACAACAAGATGCAGGTAAAAGAAATGGTGAAGGTCAAAGACATTAGCTTTACCAGCACCTGTGAGCATCATTTTGTCACCATTGATGGTAGTGCTACCGTGGCGTATATCCCGGAAAAGCGCATTATTGGCTTGTCGAAAATAAACCGTATTGTGCGTTTTTTTGCCCAGCGGCCTCAGGTGCAGGAGCGGTTAACCCAGCAAATTCTGGTGGCGTTGCAAACCCTGTTGCAAACTAAAAACGTCGCGGTGACCATGGACGCTGTGCACTACTGTGTAAAATCACGTGGTGTAATGGACGTGAACTCGAAAACCCAGACCACGGCACTGGGCGGCATTTTTAAAGATGATGGCCGTACACGTGCAGAGTTTTTAGCCCGCTACTAAATACAAGGTTTAGTTACGATACGAAGGCGCCAAACGGCGCCTTTTTGCTTGCTTACTGCCACAAGTTAGCTGCGTTGCGGCCAACATAGAGTTTTTGCCGCTATTGCAGTAGTATCAACCGATAAACCGCAAATACTACAAGGGTAAAGATGATTCCGGTTGAGTTTATTTTGCTCGCGCTGGCGCCGGTGTTTTTAGCGTTTATTATTTGGGAGTGGTGGCGTACCGAGCGTGCTGGCAAAGCCTGGTATCGCTGGCAGGATACACTGGCCAACGCGGTACTGGCCTTGCTGCACCAGGGCAGTGATATGCTGGCGCTGTTGCTGTTAATGCCGTTTTTTCTCTGGCTGCATCAGTTTCGTTTACTTGAGATTGAGCTGAGCGCTGCCACCGTAGCGCTGGCGTTTTTAATACAGGATTTTCTTTACTACTGGTTTCACCGCGCCTCACATCATATCCGCTGGCTGTGGGCCTCGCATGTGGTGCACCACAGTTCGCGGCAAATGAATTTCAGTACAGCACTCAGGCAAAGCCTGATGTATCCGCTGTCGGGCATGTGGTTGTTCTGGACGCCAATGATCCTGCTAGGCTTTGCCCCTGCTGTGGTGTTTGCTGTTGTTGCCATTAACCTGGCGTTTCAGTTTTTTGTCCACACCCAATCGGTACGCCGGCTCGGGGCGCTGGAATGGCTGTTCAACACGCCGTCATATCACCGGGTGCACCATGCCTGCAATCCGGCTTACATCGATAAGAATTTTGCTGGTGTGCTGATTATCTGGGACCGCTTGTTTGGCACTTACGTGCCAGAGCGCGATGATGAACCTTGCCGTTACGGCATTACCGAAGATTTTACCTCTGATAATCCCGTCACCATTACTTTTTATGAGTGGCGTCGTATGCTACAGGACGCGCTGACTGCACGCTCACTGCGGCAGCTGTTGGGTAGCTTGTTTGGCGCACCAAAGCGGGCCGGTAATGACTAAAGTTGGGTTAATTTTACCCACAACTGAAGATTGGGCTGCAACCACAGCTTTTATACACTACGCTTGAGGTAAGCTAATAACGCCTTGAGGTGTAAAATGAAAACTTACATGCCGTTGGTCGTTGTAGTATCTATCTTTATGCTCGGTTGCAAACCGGCTGAGCCAACGTCACCTGCTACCCCTGCACAAGCTGCCGCGCCGGCAGAACAAGTCGCTGTGCCGGCTTGTAGTCTTAGGATGGGCATTGATGCCTGGGAGCCATACCAGTACATGAGCGTTGGTAACACCGTTACCGGGCTCGATGTTGAACTGGTGCAGGCAGTTGCCAAAGACATGAAATGCGAGTTGGACGTAGTGCAAGGCAGCTGGTTGGAACTGCTCACCTTACTCAAAGAAGGCAATATCGATTTTGTGCTGGGCGCCTCGAAAACGGCGGATCGGGAAGCGTTTGCTTATTTTTCAGAGCCGTACCGGCAAGAGCGTTTCCAGCTCTATGTACGCCGTGATGATAGCACTTTAAGCTACGATAGCCTGCAGGCTTTTGTTGCAGCAGGGCATAAAGTCGGGGTGGTGAACGAGTATTTTTATGGCGATGAAGTGGCGGCACTGTATGAAGATGACAACCACCGTGACAAATTTATCGGCGCTATTATCAGCGAATTAAATATGGCCCGCTTGCTGGATGAAGAAATCGACGGTCTGCTGGAAGACAGTTTTGTCGGTGCATCCATTTTGCGCCGTAAGGGCCTGGATAAATACATAGTGCCGCATACGATCAGCCTTGGCAGTTCCGATGTCTATGTCATGTTCAGTAAAGCTTCGGTTACCGAGCAGCAGGTACAGCAGTTTAATGCCGGGCTGGCGCGGTTAAAAGCCGATGGCAATTACGAGCAGATAGTAGAAAAATACCGCCATTAACCCGACTGAAACTGCCGAGCTAACAGTGCGGCAGTAAAGCTGGCTTTGAGGTAAAAGCCGCGGGGCAAGGTTTTAACCGGCTCGCCATTGGCGCCAATAGCATCAGTTAAAGCTTTGCTGTTGGCGGCTTTGGGCCTAAGTTGCAAGATTTTGCCCTGGCTACCTTTAATGTTATCAATACCACCTAAGGTGATTTGCTCCATCAGTTCTTCCCAGTCCTGTTGCAGAGCTTGTTGCTGCGCGGCATCGGGCTGCCACAAAAAAGGCGTTGCGATCATCCGCTGTGCTAATGGAATACTGCGCTCGGCCAGAATAGGTACCCATAAAACATGCTGCAATTTTTGACACACCCAGGATTGTTGCCACAGTTGGCCAGCCACACCGGTTAACGCGGCTACACAGACATAGGTGCTTTCCAGTGGTTTGCCGTGGCGATCAATTGGCAGTGTTTTAAGCTCAATGCCTAATTGCGGGAAGTCCGGCAGTGCTTTTGCGCCGGCACTGGCGCCTAAAGCCTGCTCTAATAACTGGCCTACCCAGCCCTTATCTTTTTGCAAATTGGCTGGCACAGTAAGCTGCAGTTGCGCAGCAAGCTGGCCCAGTGTTAAGCCGGCTAAACTCTGGGCGCGCTGTTGTAATTCACTAATAGAAGTGGGTGCTAACACCATAATCCGTATCTTCCTGCTGGGTTGGGCTACGCTAGCATTTTTTTACGCTATTGGCTGCTTAAAAACGAAGCAAACTAACTTACACACAACAAAGTTAGCGGCTTGGAGTCAGTTTGGTTGGTTTAAGGTATTGATATTAAATGATTTTGCTATTTAGGTTTGTCTTGCAGTGATGATGCATTAATAGTTATACAGTGTCTAACTTTTGGTTATAAACAGTTTTATGCACAGACTCTGTGAAAAAGTGCACATTGGTTGGCGGTGTTTAATGTTAATTGTGGATAAGTGTGTAAAAGGTGTGCTGAAAATACCGTTTGCCGAAGCTTGTACTTTGTGAAAGAATCTTTGTTACTAGTGTTTTAAGATCCGCCAGAGGTTTGTGTGATCGATGCCGAAGGGTTTCGCGCCAATGTCGGCATAGTGATTTGTAACCACCAGGGACAGGTGTTTTGGGCAAAACGATATGGTCAGCATTCCTGGCAATATCCACAGGGTGGCATTGACGATGGCGAAACGCCAGAGCAAGCCATGTTTCGCGAGTTACACGAAGAGGTTGGCTTAACTGCTGCAGACGTGGAAATTATTGCCACGACCAAGCACTGGTTAAGGTACAAGTTACCGAAGCGTCTGATCCGCAAAGACAGTAACCCGGTGTGTATTGGCCAGAAACAAAAGTGGTTTTTGTTGCGACTGACCTGTGCTGATGAAGATGTAAACTTATTAAAAACTACGCACCCGGAATTTGATAGCTGGCGTTGGGTCAGCTACTGGTATCCGGTACGGCAAGTGGTGGCGTTTAAGCGCGAAGTTTACCGGAAAGTCATGAAAGAGTTTGCCCCAGTCGCTTTGCCGTTCATCCGCCGTGAAGGGAAAAAGAAAGTTTAGAACAAAAGCTTAGGCAATTAGCTAAACTGATAATGAGGCTCTTATGTTAGGCCAGTTAAGGCGAATTGTTCAGGACGTAGCACAAGAGCCAGTGCTGCATAACGCGTTAGCTGGCTTAGTGACAAGTGTAAAACAGGCACTGGCAACTGAGTGTTGCTCAGTGTATCTGGCTGACTATTCACAGCAACATTTTATGTTGATGGCCACTGATGGCTTAAACCCTGAGGCCATTGGTAAAGTGGCTATTGGCTTTTCTGAAGGCCTGATTGGCTGGGTAGGCCAGCGTGAAGAGCCGATTAATCTGGCCAAAGCCCATTTACACCCCCGTTTTAAAGTCACCCCCGAAGTCAGTGAAGATCGCTTCTCAGCCTTTTTAGGCTGCCCAATTATTCACCATCGTAAGGTGCTGGGCGTATTAACCATTCAGCAAGCGGCCGATCGGGTATTTAATGAAGACGAAGAATCGTTTTTAGTCACTTTGGGGGCGCAGTTAGCCTCAGTGCTGGCGAATGCTGAAATGCGTCAGGCCGCCAGTGAAAGTAGCCCCAGCCAGAACCAGACCGGTCAGCTGCAGGGCTTACCCGGTGCACCGGGTATTGCCATTGGTGAGGCCGTGGTGCTTGAGCCGGCTAATGATTTTAACGCCATTTCGTTAAAACGTGCCGATGATGCCGAAAAAGAGCTGGCGCATTTTTACCGTGCGGTAAAGATCACCAAGGCCGAGTTTAACCGCTTATCAGAGCGGATGAGCGGGCATTTGCCGGCAGACGCGCTGGCCATTTTCGATGTGTACCACCAACTGCTGGATGCGGCCAGTTTGGGCCGTGAAATTGAGCAGCAGATCGCTGAAGGTTGGTGTGCCAAAAGTGCGTTAAAACGGGTGGTAGAGAAGTTTGCCCGTCAGTTTGACGATATGGACGATGCCTATTTACGCGAGCGTGGCACCGATATCCGTGATTTAGGCCAGCGGGTCTTGAACAACTTACTGGATACCGAGCAGCGCAAAATTAAGCTGCCGGAAAAAGTGGTGTTGGTGGCTGATAACGTCACAGCCACTATGCTGGCAGAAGTACCCCGTGAGCAGCTGGTGGCGATAGTGTCACTTAAAGGCTCAGTTAACTCGCATGCGGCTATCATGGCACGGGCGCTGGGAATTCCGGCCGTAATGGGAGTCAGCGAGTTGCCGCTACTGCACTGGCAGGGCCAGCGCTTAATTGTCGATGGTTATCAGGGCCATATTTTGTTGTCGCCGGTTGAAGCCATCTGTCAGGAATATCAGCGCCTCATAAGCGAAGATGCAGCGCTAAGTGCGCGTTATCAGGCAGAAATTGCCCTGCCATCGCAGTCGGCCTGCGGTGCCAGTTTTAGCTTGATGGTCAACTCAGGCCTGGCCATAGAGCTGGAAACCACCAGTCCGCAATACACCGGCGGTGTCGGCCTGTACCGCACCGAATTTCCGTTTATTATGCGAAGCCGCTTTCCTACCGAGCAGGAGCAAATAAGCCTGTACCGACGTGTGTTGGAAAGCTATCCGGATAAACCGGTGATTATGCGTACGCTGGATGTGGGTGGTGATAAGGCACTGCCGTATTTTAGCATTGTGGAAGAAAACCCGTTTTTGGGCTGGCGCGGCATCCGTTTAACCCTGGATCATCCGGAAATATTTCTGGTGCAAATTCGCGCCATGTTAAAAGCCAATCTGGCACTGGATAACTTGCACATCTTACTGCCAATGATTGCCGATTTGGCCGAAGTAGACGAGTCGGTACGGCTGATTAAACAAGCCTGTTTTGAAGTCAGTGACGAGCTGGCGATAGAGATGCCAAAGCCTAAAGTGGGCGTGATGATTGAAGTGCCATCCATCATGTATCAGCTACCGGAGCTGGCGTTAAAAGTCGATTTCTGCTCAATCGGCACCAACGATTTGACCCAGTACTTGCTGGCGGTAGATCGCAACAACCCCAGGGTTGCCGGTTTGTATGATGCAATGCACCCGGCAGTCCTCAGGGCATTGCATCATCTGGCGCAACAGGCGCAGGGGTTACAGTTTCCAGTTAGTGTGTGTGGCGAGCTGGCGGGGGAGCCTTCCGGCGTGCTTCTGCTGGCAGCGATGGGCTACAACAGTTTTAGTATGAATAGCAGTAACCTGGCGAAAATAAAATGGTTGCTGCGTCGGGTAGAAATGTCTGAGCTGGCACTGCTGTTGCCTGAGGTGTTATCGTGTCAATCCGCGCGCCAGGTGCGGCTCACCACGCAGCGCTTTTTAGAGCAAAAACAACTTCTGAGCCAATTACGTGCATAACGTGCTGTCTGGTTTACCAGCAGCTGTTATACTGCGCGGCCTGAAACCATAAAGAGAATTTTGTGCTTAGCATTATCGCTATAACCCTGATTTTAGGTGCCCTGGTCGGCTTTCTGGCTGGTTTGCTGGGTATTGGTGGTGGTCTGGTGGTTGTACCGGCGCTGGTGATATTACTACCGCTGTTTAACATAGTACCGCCGGAGCAGGCTATCTTAATTGCCATTGCTACCTCGCTGGCCTCTATTATCATTACCGCTACCTCGTCGGTTTACGCGCATCATCGCTGGGGTAATGTGCCCTGGTCTGTTGCCGGGGCGGTAATGATAGGTGCCGCTATCGGTGCCTGGTGTGTTGGCTATCTGGCGCATCATATCAGTGGCGCTTTGCTTAAAGATATTTTTGGCGCAGCGGTGTTGCTATTGGCGCTGCGTATGTTGGGCTCACGTAGTGCAGTAGGGAAAAGAAGCCTGCCGACGGGCCCTGTAATGGCGGTTTTCTCGGCTGTACTGGGCGGCCTGGCCAGCTTGCTGGGTATAGGTGGCGGTGCGCTGTTTGTGCCCATGCTGAACTATTTTTCTGTTGATATGCGCCGGGCTATTGGCTGTGCGGCTGCCAGTGGCATCGCCATAGCGGTGTTTGGCACCCTGGGTTACGTAATTGCCGGCTGGCAGCACTATCAGCTTGCAGATGGTTTTATCGGCTACATTTATCTGCCGGCGCTACTGGGTATAGTCTCGACTTCAGTATTTACTGCGCCAATAGGGGCTAAATTAACCCAGCGTTTGCCGGTGCTGATGATTAAACGGGTATTTGGTGTCTTCCTGCTCTTGGTCGGTGCCAGGATGATTTTAAGTTAAGGGAAATTATGTCTGCTGCTTATATAACCTTTCCACAAATTGACCCGGTGATTTTCTCACTGGGGCCGGTGAGTTTACGCTGGTATGGTCTGATGTATCTGATTGCTTTTGGTCTGGCCTGGTTTCTGGCGAACCGGGCAGCGAAAAAGCCCGGCTCTGGCTGGACAGAGCAGCAAGTGAGTGATCTGCTGTTTATCGGTTTTTTAGGCGTTATTTTAGGCGGACGCATCGGTTATGTGTTGTTTTATCAGTTTGAACTGTTTTTAGCCGAGCCATTGTATTTATTCAAAATCTGGACTGGTGGCATGTCATTTCATGGTGGCTTGCTGGGTGTGCTACTGTCGATGGCCTGGTTTGCTAAACGCAATAATAAGGCCTATCTGGTGCTGGGCGATTTTGTCGCGCCCCTTATTCCACTGGGGCTGGCAGCCGGGCGGCTTGGTAACTTTATTAATGCTGAGCTGTGGGGCCGGCCGACCGATGTACCCTGGGCGGTGCTGTTTCCCGGCGCCGGGCCTCTACCGCGGCACCCGTCACAACTGTATGAGTTCGCCCTTGAAGGTATAGTTTTGTTTGGCTTAATTATGCTGTACCGGCGCTTTAATCCGCCGGCGGGCAGCCTGGGAGGATTATTTTTAGCCGGTTATGGCAGCGCGCGCTTCTTTGTGGAGTTTTATCGTGAACCTGATGCCCATCTGGGGCTGTTATCGGCCGGTATGTCGATGGGGCAGTGGTTATCATTACCGATGATTATTGCGGGTATCGGCCTGATTATCTATGCCAACCTGACCCATCAGCCGGTTGCAAAGCAGAACAAGCAAAATAAACAGAGAGCCTGAGCATGCAGCAATATTTAGATTTAATGCGTCATGTGCTGGAGCATGGCCACAAAAAAACGGATCGCACCGGCACCGGCACCATTAGCGTCTTTGGTTACCAAATGCGCTTTAACCTGCAACAGGGCTTTCCATTAGTCACCACGAAAAAGTGCCATATGCGCTCTATTATCCACGAGCTGCTGTGGTTTTTAAAAGGCGACACCAATATTGGTTATCTAAAAGACAATGGCGTGTCGATTTGGGACGAATGGGCCACCGCAGAAGGTGACTTAGGCCCGGTATATGGTGCCCAGTGGCGCAGCTGGCAGGCGGCAGATGGCCGGGTGATCGATCAGATAAGCCAGCTTATCAGCGACATTAAACGCACACCGGACTCGCGCCGCTTAATCGTCAGCGCCTGGAACCCTGCGGTACTACCTGACACCGCAATGTCACCGCGCGATAATGCTGCGTTGGGCAAGCAAGCACTGCCACCGTGCCATACGCTGTTTCAGTTTTATGTCAACGATGGCAAGTTATCCTGTCAGCTGTATCAGCGCAGCGCCGACATTTTCTTAGGGGTGCCGTTTAACATTGCCAGCTATGCGCTGCTCACCCTGATGGTAGCCCAGGTGTGTGACTTAGCGCCTGGTGACTTTGTGCATACCTTTGGCGATGCACATTTGTATTTAAACCATTTAGAGCAGGTGAATACTCAGCTGGCACGCACGCCTTATCCGTTGCCACAAATGCAGTTGAACCCGGCGGTAAAAGATATTTTCAGCTTTAAATATGAAGATTTTACCCTGCTGAATTATCAGGCCCACCCGCATATTAAAGCCCCTGTGGCAATTTAGTGTCAAAAGGCCAGCATCTGTGTTGGCCTGTTTTTTGCAGCTAACTAGCGTTAACAATAGCTTGCACGCAGAGGTTGCATATGAAAGCCATGCTTTGGTTACTGACGTTGGGGTTACTCAGCGCCTGTACTCATCAGGTAAGGCCAGTGGTACAACAGGCGCCAACGGCGCTTAGCACCTACTCGTTACACCATTACACCCAACAATTATCTGAACAGTTATTTAAGCAGCTTGAGGCGCAACGTTATAGTGCCGACGGTGTTGCCGTAGCATCGTTTTTACCGGTTAACAGCCTAAGCCTTACGCACACTGACAGCACTGAGCGGCAACTGGCTAATCAGCTTGCCGAGAATATGTTGGTGCACGCCAGACAGCACGGTCTTACGGTGTATGATTACCGGCTGCGTAATAGCCTATTATTAGCGGCAGAGCATGAACAGGCATTGTCCAGACAACTTGACGCTATAGATCCTGCTTCTGATGCCGATACCTTGCTTACCGGCACTTACACCCAAATGGATGACGGCGTGCTGGTGAATGTGCGGCTTATCCGGCTGCAGAACAAACAGGTGCTTGCAGCCGCCAGCGGCTATGTACCGGCCAATGTGCTGTGGCCTGAGCAGCAGGTTAATAAGCGTGGCAATACCTTGTACCGGCGCAGTGCGTCAGGAGATATCGAATGAAAAAGATCCCTTTGCTAATGGCGTCGCTATTGCTGACAGCCTGTGTTCAGCATTATGCGCCTACCGGTGCAGTCGTCGCCGCTGACGAGAACAGCCGCGCGGGCGTGACAGACGCTTTTGCCATGCAATCACAGCATGCTGCCAATGAACCCTTGCCGCTACTGACGATTAATGAATACTCCCGCGTGCTGGTGCATGAACTGATGTCGAACCATCATTCCGCGCAGGAAGCTGGTATGGTAGGGGTGACTGACTTTGCTTATGTCGACACGGCGCTGGATCAGGGCACGGTATTAAGTAACCATTTAAGCGAAGCCATTATGTACGATTTACATAAGTTTGGTGTCGCCGTGCTGGATTACAAAGTAACAGACTATATCCGCGTCACGCCCAGTGGCGATTTTGCGCTAAGCCGCGATTTCACTGAACTAAGCAGCAGCCAGCCGATCCGCTTTGTGTTAACAGGCACCCTCACTGCGCATAAACAAGGTGTACTGGTTAATGCCCGCTTAATACGCATTGACAGCAAACAAGTCGTCGCTGCGGCACGCACTTTTGTGCCTCACCAGGTAGTAGCTGCTGTGCTGGGTAATACCGGTCATGACAAATTACAATTAAAGCAAGGTTAACCCCACTTTGGCTCAAGAACGTTCAACCGCTGCCGATATGCAGATATAACAGCATAATGGTAGAGGTAGCAATGAAAATAGCAGGCGTTTTGGGCCTTGGTTTACTGGTTACGGGCTGTCAGCTAATTAACCCTGCTGTTCAGCAACATGCTACAGGCCCCGGGGCGCAGCAACATGAGCCCGCTGTTGAGGTTGCAGTTGGTAATTACTTGCCGCCTAATGTGGCCATAATGCAGCCGACTAAACCTCTGAGTGATTATGCCGCCGAGTTAGCCCTGCAGTTGCTGCAGTCTATGCAATATCAAACGCCGTCACAGCCTATTGCGATTAGCTCCTTTGTACAGCTGGACGCGGCCTTGTCACACAGTAATGCACTGGGCAATCAACTGGCGGAGCATTTATTTGTTCAGTTGCATCGTCTTGGTGTTGCAGTGGCAGATATTAAAGTAGCCCGCCATATTCGTGTTACGCCGCAGGGTGACATAGCCCTTAGCCGGGGGGCCTACCTGGATAAACAACAACGTGCAGCTTATGTTCTCACCGGCACTATGCTGCAGGATAATGCCGGCGTAGTGGTTAATGCCCGGGTAGTTAATCTGCAGAGTAAAGCGCTGCTGGCCAGTGGTCAGATCCATATCCCGCAGTTTGTACTGGCCTCTGCCCAAACTCACCAGCAAGCGCCCTGAACACTCAGGGCGGTAACGGAATAAACTCTTCCTCATCATCAACCACTTTAGCAAAGCGACCGGCGGCCCAATCCTGCCGAGCCTGTTCAATACGCTCTTTGCGGCTGGAGATAAAATTCCAGTTAATAAAACGTGGCCCGACATTGTCACCGCCGATAATGGCCAGGCGGCTGTCGGTATTGGCCCGCACGCTAACCTTGGGTGTATCGTTAAATACGGCCATACAGTGCGGTGTAAGCTCAGTATCTTTCGCGCTGACACTGCCCGAAACCAGATATAAAGCACGCTCTGGCGCATCAGGCAGCACTAAGCTTTGGCCCGCTTTTAACTGCGCTTCAACATACAAGGTGTTGGCAAAGGTTTTTACCGGTGAGCGTACGCTGTATGCCTCGCCAATCAGCACCCGTACAGCTACGCCTGATACATTTAGTGCCGGGATTTCGCTCGCGGGGTAGTGATAAAACGCCGGCGCTATTTCTTCATCGGCAACAGGCAGGGCTAACCACAGCTGCAAACCATCTAAGTGGTGAACCGAATCAGTTACCTCAGGCCGCTCGCGCTCAGAGTGGGTAATGCCAGAGCCTGCCACCATCAGGTTAATATCGCCAGGGCGAATACACTGCATACTGCCTAACGAGTCACGGTGCAAAATTTCACCGTCAAACAGGTAAGTCACCGTGGCCAGATTAATATGCGGATGCGGCCGCACATTCACACCCTGGCCCGGGCCAAACTGCGCCGGGCCCATATGGTCAAAGAAAATCCAGGGGCCAACCATCTTTCGCGCCCGCGTTGGCAGCAAACGCTTAACCTTAAAGTCGCCTAAATCGGTTTCACGCGGCTGAATAATAAGCTCAATCGCATCACAGCCTTGCTCTACTGTGCAATCAAGTTCAGTGTCGTTGTTTTCAATACTCATCAGCGTCACCTGTTTTACTCATAACAGGTGCCAGCATGGACAGCCATGGCGAAAAAAGCAAGTTAGGTACTAAACAGCAAAGGAGACAATGGTGTGGGAATGGCTGCCCCAACAGCAACCTAATCGCCAGATAAATCAAGGCTTACAGAGCATTTTACAGCACCGTAGTACCATCTGTAGTACAACGGGTTAATCGAAGGTTTGATAGTATTTATTAGTCAAATTTTTGTCAATGAGTAGCTTTTAGATATAAAACTTAGAGGCAAATTTAAGACAAAAAAAGGCCCTCATTGTGAGGGCCAGAAATAAGACTGGTTGGGGAGCTTGAAGTGTTATAACTGTCGATTGGCTAACCATTGCTCAATTTCCTCTTTTACCCAGGCGACAGCGCGTTTACCTATGCGGTGAGTCTTAGGTGCACCTGGCTCTTTTAGTAAGGTGTACCAGGTAGATTTACAAACTGGAATTAACTTCAACACTTCAGGCAGCTTAATTAATGTCATGGTTACCTCTTTGGTTTAAGAATTTGCGGCGAAATTGCCGTTCAAAACCAAAGTCGACATGGCGATTTTTTTATTAAGTCTTTTTTTTAAAAAAACTTAAATTTTTTTGCTCGAATGAGTTTTCGATAAAAAAATCTATTATTATAGATGAATGCATGTATTAGATGTGCAAATGCATATCGTTATTCCGTGTTGTTACGTTGACTGATATGTATATGCATATATCATGTCTCTAATGATATGCAATGATGAATCAGCTATGGATTATGTTACTGAACAAATTTTTGCGAACTTGAAGGAAGCCCGCGTGCGAAAAGGCTACAGCCAACGCGAGTTAAGTGCCCGCTCTGGCGTACCACAAAGTCACATTTCAAAAATTGAGTCGGGTGGTGTCGATTTAAGGCTATCAAGTTTAATTGCTATAGCACGGGTACTTGATTTGGAGCTATTGATGGCACCGAAAAAGTCAGTGCCAGCCATTAAATCGGTGATTAAAAGTGCGCGAGGCTATCAGGATGCTGATGACTTTGTCCCGCCTGCCTATAGCTTAAGGGGGGATGCTGATGAGTAGCGCTATATTAAATAGCGTCTCTACGCTAAATGTGCTGCTGTACGGCGAGCCGATTGCAACTATTACCCATGTCGGTAATGACCGGACGCTGTTTGCATTTAACGAAGCTTATGCCAATGATGAGATGAGGCCAGTCTTAAGTCTTGGTTTTAAGGATGCGCTAGGCGGCTTAATTACCCACTTCAAACCAACGCAAACCCGGTTAACGCCATTCTTTTCTAATTTGCTACCTGAAGAGACAATGCGTAATTATCTGGCTCAGCGTGCTGGGGTAAGTCCTGTCAGAGAGTTCTTCTTACTTTGGGTATTAGGGCAAGATCTGGCAGGCGCTATTACCATTGTGCCCGCTGACGGCGAAGCTTTGCCGCAAAACCTAAAGGGTGATGTTGAAGATGCAGCTGAAGAGCAAACGCCTATGAGGTTTTCCCTTGCGGGTGTGCAGTTAAAGTTTTCTGCAGTGCAACAGGCTAGTGGTGGGTTAACCGTTCCTGCAACCGGTACGGGTGGTTCCTGGATAGTGAAATTGCCCTCATCCCGATTTGAGGCTGTGCCAGAGAATGAGTATTCGATGATGACGTTGGCACGAATGTTGGGCATAGATGTGCCTGAGATTAAACTATTGCCGATTGAACAGATCACAAATATCCCGGCGGGGATAGGTCAGTTTGGCAGCAGTGCCTTCGCAATCAAACGTTTTGATCGAGCCGAGGGTAAGGCAATTCATATCGAAGACTTTGCTCAGATCTTTGGTGTTTACCCGCAAGATAAATATAAAACCGCCAGTATGCGTAATATCGCCCAGGTATTGAGTATCGAAGGCAACGAGTCAGATATTGCCGAGTTCATTCGAAGATTGGTGTTTAACACCTTGATAGGCAATGCTGATATGCACTTAAAAAACTGGTCGGTCATTTATAAAGATAAGCGTGCGGCATCGATAGCCCCGGCCTATGATTTTGTCTCAACCATTGCTTATATCCCTGATGACAGTGCCGCCCTAAAAGTAAGCCGCAGCAAAAAATTCAGTGACTTCACCTTTGATGAATTAACGCATTTAGCCGCTAAAGCTATGTTGCCGGAAAAATTGGTGTTAGAGACAGCCAGACAAACCGTTGAGCGCTTTTATGAAATTTGGGTGAAAGAAAAGCACCATTTGGCACTGACTAATCGCATGATTAGTGTATTGGAAAAACATTTTTCAACGGTGCCTTTACGCTAATAAAAGCGAAGCAAATAAGCTGCACTGCGTTAGTCGTGCAGCAAATAACGTTTATGTAATAAACCAGCAAAACGCGGAATAGGAGAGCGGCGAATGCCGTTTTCCTATGAAGCAGGCGCATGTACGGCTGGCCCGTACCACCCCCGAAATCGTTTTGCGCCTAAGCGCAAAATTTAGGCGGATACCCGATAGGGGAGACACCTAAACCCCGACCGTTTCGACAGAAACGGCTGGTGAGGTGTAGCCGGGACAAATGCGCAGCATTCGGCGAACCCACACCGCGAATTTCGGGGGTGGTACGGGGCAACGCCCCGGTACATGCGCCTGGTGTTCTGACGGGCTAGTGCCGAAGGCACGTAAAGCCAATCCGGCCTCGAGAGGCCAGGAGTGGCGGGCACGGCAGATCACATGTCAAAGCGGCAACGCCGATTGGGCATCCTGCAACGCAGGCTTGGCTTGCAATAAACATCGCAAGTGGCATCACAATTTAGCTGTTACAGCATCTTGCAATGAAAATATGAAACCCTCTGGTATGAAACGCGCAAATTCGCCCTAAGCGAAAGTATCTATTTCTGACATTGACCTGCAGACATAGGAGTGCAAATAGCATGTCAGAAAACATTATTTCGCAGTACCAAAGGTACTTCGCTGTCGATATGCAATATCGACATGGCAGCAACAACCAACAAATTGGCAAATCGCGGCGCGAATTTACGCTTAAAATCGTAGGGCGCTTTGGCATGACGAGTCCATTGATAATCCAGTGGCTGTATGGCATTACCAAAGCGCAAGCGTTAGTGCATCTTAATAAGCTGGTACAAAATGACCTGCTGGAAGTAGTGCCAACACATCGCTCGCCGGATGAGCGGGTTTACATCCTCAGCCGAAGTGGTGCTTTGTATGCAGAAGAGCTCACCGGCATGCCCATCTATTTTCGCTCAACATCGCAGCCGGAATTGCGGGTAAATCTGAATACCCTGTATCACGATTTAATCATGCAATTCATCATCCTACTTGGTATGCCGCAAAGTAGTACCGGTAACGCACAAAGCCAGGATATTTGGAATGGCTTTGTAACGGATACCGAAGTGCGTCGATTATCCAAGAGCGCGAAATGGCGAAATGTGGATGCGATAGTGCATGAGAGTGATGGCAGCATAACGGCAGTAGAAATGGAGCACTCGTTTAAACAGCTGCCGACCCGCAAAGCGATACTGCTGCAATACCTGCAGGATTTAAATAACGGCTACTACCAAAAGGTGATGCTGTTTTCGCAGAAAACAGAAGTGCTAAATGACATGAAGCGCATTAATGCAAATATCATTGAATTCTTACTTGCTACCAAAAGCCCAGAACGCATTACCGTGCAGGACGCTGCCAAACTGCGACAAGCACTGGTATACAGGACTAAATACTGCGAGCAAATAAGGCTCCGCTTTTACGGCTAAAAGATGTAATAACGCCAGCATAATGCTGGCGTTATCACGGCGCGTCCTTGCGCCAATAGTGAGTCCTTTCACCGGTCATGTCCTGACCCGGCGTCCCATCGGGGAGCTGACGCTTCTGCACGCAGACATTATGCTACGCACTACCCGCAAGGTTTTGCCCCAAAACCTTGCTCGCACAGAATTAACGGCCGTGGGCGCGGCCTTCTAATGCCTTTTGGCGATAGATGGGGGGTATTTAGAAAAACAGTAATTATGCCCTTACTCTTAGTTAGTCGCTGGGGCGGCAAATTTTGAGAGCTTGTCGAAAATGTCGAGCTGTTAGCGATTACTGTCTGACCTTGATGATGAATAAAGCTTGTGCAGCCGGGGCCTGACAATCAGGAGGTAGCTAAGTGCACCGGAGATAGCAATGCCAACAGCCGTTAGCAGTAAATACATAGCAACGCTCATATAATTGCTTTTTCTTTGTTTTTTGGGCTGTTAAATCGTAGTGTAGATAATTGCGGTTTTCCAACGCGCTTTTACCGATACTAGGCATCCATAGCCTTTTAACTGAGAAATATCTAAATTTTGTTTTGCCATACCCAAGGCCTTTTTTAACCAGCCTTTTGTTAAAGCTCCTGACGCGCCGAGTATATCTGAAATCAGCTTCTTCATGTTTGCATTGCACTTTACGCTGGCGTCAATCATGTCCTCAACTACAGCGACGGTATCTTCATTGAAACTGCTTTTGTAGGCTTTTATCGAGCTGTCTTGGCCGATCATGGCGGTAATCAGATCGTATAATCTGTCTTTTTCGTTAGTTTTTAGCATCTAATCCTCCTTTTATTAAATCAGTGAATTCCGTTTTGCCCATGCCCATTGCGTGCAAAGTTAAAATAAAATCGGTGTTGGCGGTTTTAACCACAAAAGCCAGGCAGCGCATCTCTTTGCAAAGGCTGTAAAGCTTTCCCTGGTTGATGTCTTGTATTTCAAGATTATCCAGGTCATAGCTGTAGTTAACTTCTTCGCTGCTCTGCTGAAATAATGCTGCAATTTCAGCGGGTAAGTTTGTCAGCGGGGCGCGCTGCAATAAATAGTCTGGGTACTGGTGAATACTAAAATCCGGCGGGAGCATCTCAGAGTCAACTGACAGCAACTTACCCGAGAACAGCTGCTTGCTGGCGGTCTTTACTGACAACTCGTCACTTGAGAACACCGTTGCTCCGGCCATTAGTGTTTGTGGCAGGGTGAGCTTGAAATCGGCACCGAATGATAACGTGGTATCAGCATTTACTGAGCAAGCACTAAGTAATACGGCAAGCAACCCGGTAGAAAGTTTCTTCATAATGCATCCTTATCTAATTACGTAATGATGCATTATGGTCAACTAAATGTAAAATTTAATGTGGTGATCGCTTGGGTTAGTCACAAAAGATGGTGAATTGCTCTACTATAGGCTGATAAGTGCTGGGTTTATCAATGTGCTGGGCAAGTAAGTCACACGGAATATGCGATTGAGGCGGCGGTGACTCCTCAGCGTATATGTCCGTAAACTCAGAGTTTGCTGGTGTCTAAAGCTGCTAAATTTAGCGCCTAGTGGCTCATAGCAGATCAGCTAATTAATATTAAAATGAGGATAATTTTACTATAGATGTATGAATGTCAGCATGGCCTAAAAATATTATTTCGTCTTTGTATGATGTAACTCTTTTTTGTAGGATTCTGCCTTTGGTTTCGGCAATACTTTTGCCTGTTTCTATATCTACAATATGGCTATTATTTCCATCGCTATACCAATGAACAAATTTATCTTTATGCTTGAATACAAGCTTGTTCATCGTGGTTTTTAATAATTTCTCTCCTGAGTGATTTACTATAAATCCGGAAATTTTGTCGACGAAATAACATCCATCTTCACTTGCAAACGCTCTGTTCGATTGAGTTGCGATCTTATTAAAATCAGAATTATTGTGGTTAAATAGGTATACATCAGTACTGCTCTGGGCGATCATGCACTCACTGTTTGAAGCAAGTTCAGAGGTTTTCATATCGCTTATTTGCACTGGTTGATTGTCGATAAGCTTATAAACTCCTGAACCACCGGCTATATAAATTGCCCCTTTAAAGTATGCAATACGTCGGAAGCTCATATCAGATTCTAAATAAATGGTGTTGATAACATTATTATCTTTTAATTGCTCTATTACATAGCCTGCGTTTGTCAGGGCTAGGATTGATAGGAGACCATCGCTATAGGTGAAGTCAATAATTCCGTTCTCAAGGCTGTATTTAAAGCTCCCCGACACACTTCGGATGATAACTTTGGAGTAGTTGCCTAATGTAAAATAAAGTTGGTTTTCGAGTATCAGTGGGTCATCAATTTTGGTTGTTTGAGGTGGAAGTAATAGTTCAACTTCAAAATGGTCATTTTTTTTCACATCGTCTACGTCTGCTTTAAGGAGTTCATTGTTATTTCCTACAAAAATCAAATCAGCTTCTGTGATTGCAAATGAGTATGGCTTAGCCCGATATTCATAGATGACCTTTTGTTTATCGCCTTCGAAATACATTAAAGACATCTGGTCAAATTTATCTTCGCGTAGTGAAAACAAGCCGTTTCCATGGGCTTTTATAAAGCTATCAATAAATCTTGAGCCATCCTTTGAGGTGAAGTCGAATTTACTTGGCTCAATTAACTGTTTTGATTTCAAGTTGTAGATGTATGGTTTTATGGAAGATGATGGGCTAATATTAAAAGTCACAAAAAATTGATCTTCATCTATCCAATCAAATGAAATAAAAGCATTTTGCCTGTTACATGGAATTTCGTCTAATTGACTATGTACTGGTTTTTCAAACACTTTTATTTTGCACTGGCCATCCTCATCGACATAATGAAGAACTGTCTTTCCACTCTCGTGGATTTCAATTCCTCTGTATGCCCCTGTGTATTCGGCGCTATTTAGAATGATGTTTTGCCTGTTTCGTGTTTCATAAAGCTTCGATGTGCCGTTGCTTTGTGCTGTCACATAGAGGACATTGTCGAGGGTGGCATAATCAACGATATAGTCGCTCGATTCAAATACCTTTTGGGTAGAGATATTAACTTGACGCCCGTTGTCACTAGTGAGGATATTTATACTGGTTGCAAGTATGATTAGTAAAATAGTTATAACGACGGCTATAACCATGACATACATGCTTTTTTGTGAGATTTTTTCTTTAGGTTGAGTAATAGACAATTTATCAAAACTTAATAAATAGCCTTTACCCCTAATATTTGTGATTGTATTTTTATCGCAAAATTTGAGTCTTAATCCACTAATTAGCTTTCTTACCGAATTGTCGGTTACTACTCTTTCACCCCAAATCTCAGATTCCAGGGTGCTGGAGTCAACGAAGCCTCCTTCCGATGATAAAAATAACTTTAATGCAATTTGCTCCTGTTGAGAAAACTCTACTCGCGATTCTCCGTTAGTCGCGGAGTCTAAATTATCAGAAATCAAAAATCCATTTACTTGAAACATAGAAACTTACTGCACAAAAAGTTTGGCGTAGCTTAATGAGTACTCGGCTATAAATCAATAATGCATGTTCCTTTTTTGGTTCGTCGAAATTTCGAGCATTTCACACTTTTTCACACTGATTTCACCGTTTTTCATTACCGTTCTTGGCCTGAATTCTCGCTTAATTCATTCGTGCTGACGCGGGTGTCAGTAATACCTAATCTTGGAAATTGTCATTGGAGAAAATGGATGAAATTGACTTGTAATGCTGTTGTGAGCATTTTTTTGGTTACGCTATTAACTGCCTGTGGTGGCGGTGAAAACGAAGGAGCTGAATCCAAACCTGTTACCGTAAAGCCTGTGAACAACCCGCCCGTTGCAGATGCTGGAAGCGATCTAAGTGTAAATTTGGGGGAAGTCGTTAATTTAGATGGTTCAGCCAGTTCGGACCCTGAAGGAGACTCATTGACATACAAATGGACACTACTAAACGGACCGGAGACTGGAATTACATTCAATGATTCAGTAACAACGTCTTTTACACCAAGACAAGTAGGAAACTACGAAATATCCTTGGTTGTTAGTGATGGTGCTCTAAGCAGCACTGAAGCTGTTGTTTTAGTTACGGTAGTCCAACCAAACAAAGCCCCTTATGCGAATATCTCTGGGCAGACTTATGGAAAACAGGGTTTACCTATCAGTTTTAATGGTGAACAGAGTGTAGACGATGAGGGAAGTGAGCTTTCCTATAAGTGGTCTTTTAAATCAGTCCCTGAAGGTAGTGCTATCAGTGAAAAAGACCTCCCGCAAGAAGCGTCGACATCATTTACACCTGACCTCGCTGGAATGTACGTGGTTCAACTGATCGTTAACGACGGTCAGCTAGACAGCTCTGCAGTCACTTTAGATATAAAAGTTGATCCTAACGAACAGCCAGTTGTTGCAGCCCAAATAAATATAGCTTTTCCAATTGGAGGGGAAGCATATATTTATAGTGATGTTTTTGATCCTGATAGCACAGAGTTTTCTTATTCCTGGGAAATTATATCAGCGCCAGTTGGCAGCTCACTTGTCGGCTATACATATGACAAACCATACCTGACTTATGTGCCAGATTTACCGGGAAATTACAGTGCTGTAGTTACAGTTAGTGATGGCTTTTCCAGTGTAACTTCAAATGAGGTAACTGCTGAAATAATACAAGCGGAATATGGATATAAGCTTGGTGGTTCAACCCAATTTACGGGGAAGATCAATCAACCTATCCTAATCGATTTTTCAACTAGCGATTCTCCAAAAGGAAAACAGATTGAATATTCTTGGTCTTTAAAAAGTGGCCCTGGCGGGAGTAGTCCATCTTTAACAAAATCAATTATTAATAATGCAGAGACCATTTTCACTGCGAATAAGGCAGGAACTTATCGAATTGATGTTACGATGAATGATAATGACGGGTATCAAGGTGTAACATCAATCTATGTCACGCTTTACGACACTAATTACAATCTTAATCCGACCTCAGTAACTCGCAACAAGCACTTTGTTAAGTTGGGTGATGAGGTTGTGATCGATGGTCGAAAGTCAAACGATTTTGAAGGGGACTTGATTAATTACGATTGGGGTTTTGCATATCAGCCTTATGATTCGGGGCTTGTAATTGAAAGTTCAAAATCTGTTATTCAAAAATTTAAGCCCACGCTTCCCGGATTTTACAACGTTTATCTAAAAGTAAAAGACAAAAATAGTTCAAATGAAAGCCTCTCTGCTGCTTGGTTTTATGTTTATGAAAATCAGCCGAAAACGGTCGCATTTACTGATAAATTGGTTTTTGCAAAAACTGGTCAGACAATAGTTCTGGATGGCTCTAAGAGTGTTGGTGTTGATACTTCAATAGAAATATTTTGGGATTTGATCAATTCCCCTTATAACTCATTTTCAGAAATACATGACGCTAATAGCTTAACTGCGTCATTCCAGGTGGATGCCTCTGGAAAATATGTATTTCAACTAAGATTAGTGAAGGACGGTGAGGTTGTCTCTATTGAGCATTTGACTGTCCGTGCTTCACAAAACGCAATGCCCGTTGCTGATGCAGGGGAAGATTTGACAATTGTTTCTGGTGCAACTGCAGAGCTATCAGCGTCATCTAGTTTTGACCCTGAGGAAGCTGAGTTATCTTATAATTGGTCAGTAATTTCAGCCGAAGCAGACTCAGCGTCATCTGTATATTTTGAGGATAGCACCTTAGAAGATGCGACTTTAATCTTACCCGAGGATTATGTTGGGCAGGTTGTAATTGGACTTACCGTTTCGGATGGTGTTAATGAAAGCATTAGAGACGAGGTTGTTTTGACAGTTAGTGCCTCAGGTAAAGACTAATACACATTAATGTTGAGATTATTACAGTCAGCAATATAAAGCTAAACTGGTCGAATTCGACCAGTTTAGTCAGCCGTACCATTTAAATCTTGTTCCAAAGATATAGGTTAATATTTTCATTATTTGGCCACCGGAAGCTCTCGCCAGTTTGTTGTATAAGCTGGCGAGAGTAATTCCCGCTTCATTCCCCATTCTTGCTTGGTGCCCTGGCTGGCAAACCACAACGTTTTACCGTGTTTGCTATTGAGGGTGTCCATCAGTTGCATCAGCTTTTGATCTGACTCTTTTACAACCAGAGGCTCATCAAACAGGCCAGGTTGATACACGCCAGGGTCGTAAAAGTCGGACAGCATTACCCCGGCTTTGGCGTAGCGGTAGCCGTTTACCCATAAGCTATCGAGCAGGCGCATGGCACTGGCCAAAAATACCCGAGTGTCGCTGGTGGGGCTATCCAGTTCAAGGCTTTTACTGGCAGAGTAGGGGGCGTCTTTGTCACTAAACGGGCTGGTGCGTAGAAATACCGTCAGGTGTTTGGCCTGTTGCTGCTCCTGGCGCAGCTTTTTGCAGGCGCGGCTGATGTACTCGCTAATAGCCTCACGCATCTGTTGTTTGTCGGTTATACGCTCACCAAAGGCGCGGCTGCTGACAATTTGCTTTTTGGTGGGAGCGAAATCTTCAATAGCGATACACGACTCACCGTTGAGTTCTCGTACTGTGCGTTCGACCACCACGGAGAAGTGCTGCCGGATAAATTTCGGGTCGGCATCAGCCAATTGCAGTGCTGTGCTAATGCCTAATTGTTCTAGGCGCTTAGTTAGCTTACCGCCGATACCCCACACCTCGCCCACGGGTAGTAGGCTAAGTAATTTACGTTGCCGCTCAGTACTGGTTAAATCGACCACACCGCCGGTTTTGGGCCAGGTTTTTGCTGCATGGTTTGCCAGCTTCGCCAGCGTTTTACTGGGGGCTATACCCACACAGACTGTAATGCCGATATGCTTTTGTACTGTGCGTCTAACTTCAAGCCCAAACTCTGTTAGTCCCTGGCTGTAGCCAACACCGGTTAAATCTAAAAAGGCTTCATCAATCGAGTACACTTCAACCCGTGGCGCTAGGCTTTCCAGCGTGCTCATAACGCGCTGTGACATGTCTGCATAAAGCGCGTAGTTTGATGAAAACGCGACTATCTGGTGTTTCTGCAATAACTCACGCACTTGAAACACCGGCAAGCCCATTTTTATGCCCAGCTTTTTTGCTTCTTTTGAGCGGGCGATTATGCACCCATCATTGTTCGACAACACTACTACCGGTTTATCAGCTAAATCTGGCCGGAACAGCTTTTCACAGCTGGCATAAAAGTTATTGCAGTCGACCAAGGCAAAAACAGGCTGTGTCATTTGCGCTTCATTTGCCGGATAACGTTAGTCACTACACCGAAGATATCCAGCTCTTCACCGTTGCGCGGTCGTATTGGTTTGTAAGCCGGGTTTCGCGGTAGCAGTATTAATGACGGCCTCGTGCACAGCTCTTTTACGGTAAACTCACCGCCAACAGCAGTGTAAACATCCCATTCTTAGTGGCAGCCTAAATTAGAGTTTTCCGCCTGCTTTTTAGCCAGATATTCCCAAGGTGTTAAATCACCCAGTGAGTCATGTGGCCGTTCTTCGTTATATTCCCGCATCCAGTTTTCAGTCAGC
>JAJLKZ010000012.1:0-3149 GCA_033838465.1 Chromatiaceae bacterium | reverse complement strand
TCTGATCCCTTTGGCCACTCGGGAACCCCTCCACTAATGGTGCCGCTTATCCGAGTCGAACGGATGACCTACTGATTACAAGTCAGTTGCTCTACCAACTGAGCTAAAGCGGCACTACGTCAGTGGGTGCGAATTCTAGTGTAATGCCGGTGGGCGTGCAACAGAAAAAACGAAAAAAGCGTGAATTTCGCGCTTAAACGCTCATAAAGTGCACAAAGCAATGGCTACATATCGATATAACGCGCCAATCCGTGAAATATCAATAATGGCTCTACCACAAGCGGTAAATCGCTAAGATGTGGTTTCAAAAATTTACTGTCTCCACCGGTTAAGATTAGCTTTTCGACCGGTGTTTGTTGCCAGGCAAGGCGTATTGCACCTAATACGGCCGCTAAACAGCCATTTTGTAAGCCTGTTACGGTGTCTTTTCCTGGCTCTAGCCGGCCATTAAACATCTCTGCATTAAAAACCTTTGCGGTATTTTTTACCACAGCTTGTTGCTGCATTTTAAGACCAGGGATTATCCACCCGCCACCGTGCTGACCTGACTTATCAAGCCAATCAAGCGTAACGGCAGTGCCGGCATCCGCGATAAGCACATTTTGTCCATTGCACAGGAGTTGCGCTCCAAGCATCGCCAGCCAACGGTCTACGCCAAGTGTTTGTGGTTGCTGATAGCTGCTACGCACACCATAGGCCTGTCCATCAGAGTACACCTGCCGCCAGGGCAGATGGTCCAAACCTAACAGCTGTTTAATGACAGCGACTTTTTCTTGTGACGCCACACTGGCAAAGTACACCGCCTTTATCGGTAACTTTGCCAAATTATCCGGCGCAAGTTGTGGTAATGCAGTCACCTTACCGTTTTTAACCAAGGCGGCTTTTTCGCGGGTATTACCAATATCAAGTAATAAGTACATTTACCCCCCCGGGCGTAAACTTAATTCACCACCAAAATAGCTGTGTAACCCGTTGCTGTTCTGTATCAACAATCCGCCTTGGCTATCGACACCGAGACAAATACCGACAACATCATCATTCCCGCTAAGCCGTATCTGCTGTAACCGATATTGATTATATTGGTTAAACTCGTCGACAAAGACACTAAAGCCACGCAAGTTAAACTCATTCAGCACAGAAATAAGCTGGCTTTGTAAGGCCACAACTAAGTGATTACGTTCTACCATAACACCGGTTTCAGAAGCCAGATCGGTAAACTGCTGGTTGATGTTAACGCCGGCTTGCTCTGGCAGACGGATGTTTAATCCAATGCCTATGATAACATCGCAGGCCGCATTTGCCTGACCTCTCAATTCAACCAGAATACCGCATACTTTTTTATCGCTGATATAGATATCATTTGGCCATTTGATCTTTGCATCTAGGTTATACAACCTATTTAGTAACCGCACCAAGGCGATACCGACCACCAAGCTTAAGCCACCTGCTGTAGCAATACCCTGTTCTAAACACCAATAGAGTGAAAAGTAAAGGCTTGAAGCAAAGGGTGAATACCAACTACGACCACGACGGCCACGACCGGCCGTTTGTGCCTCGGCGACCAATGTGTAGCCCGGTTGCTTGACCTGCCCCTGCGACACCTTCAGCATTAGCTGATTATTTGTTGAGTCAGTTATATGTTGTACGAGGATATCTGGGCTGCCGTGCTGTCGTAGTTGGCTAATGTAAGCAGCATCAAGTAAGTTTAATGGTGCAGCCAGACAGTAGCCCCGGCCTTTCACTTTATATATATCTAAGCCAAGCAGTTGTAGCTGTTTAATATGGTTGGCTACCGATGTGCGGCTGACACCCAATCTTTCTGCCAACACCTGACCTGATAAAAAATCACCGCCACTCAGTGCAGTTAATAACTGGCGCTGAGTTATTAAGCTGCTTTTGGTCATGGCAACAACTGCCCTTTGGCGTCGAGCATTCTAACTTCAGGTTCAAGCTGGATGTTATAAACTGATAGCACCTTAGCCTGGATAGTGTTGATAAGCTGCTCTAATTCGGTTGCTGAGCCCGCTCCACGGTTCACCAACACCAAAGGTTGTAGCTCGTAACAAGCAACATCACCTATTGCTTGGCCTTTAAATCCCTGTTGATCTATTAACCAGGCCGCAGGGACTTTTACATTACCATCATCCTGCATAAATCCAGGCATATTAGTGAAAATCGTCTTTAGGTTGCTAAACTGCTGCGCACTAATTACCGGGTTTTTGAAAAAACTGCCGCAATTTGCCAATTTTGTAGGGTCGGGTAATTTGGCGCTACGTATAGCTATGACCTGATTAAAAATATCTGTAATTGCAGCGTCAGCTGTCAGATGATCTAAGCCTTTATAAGTAAGTACGGGCTTTGATATTTTTGACAGTAATAAGCCGACAGCAACAATAATACCCTCACCTGCTAAGCTTCTCTTAAATACACTGTCTCTGTAGCCGAACTGACAGCGGCCCGCAGCGATACGCTCTATCTTGCGTTGTCGCCAGTGGTAAAAATCCACATACAGACAACTATCGGCCAGCTCAACACCATAAGCGCCGATATTCTGCACAGGAGCGGCACCCACAGAGCCCGGGATTAACGCCAAGTTTTCAATGCCCCAAAACTGTTCTTCTACCGCCCATTTTACTAATTGATGCCAGTTGTGTCCGGCTTCTACATCAACTAACACATAATGGTCATCAAAGGCTGTAACTTTTTTGTTGTTTGCCGCAAAACGACATACTGGCACCTGCAGATCTTGCATAAAAATCGTGTTACTGCCTTCACCAAGCACCACTGGTGCGCTGTCGTATCGCATTTGTTGCAACTCATCGATCGAGCTAATTTCAGTCACCGACTGCAATTGAACATTAAAACGAAAGGTAGAATAAGGAACTGCTGAAACATTAGTTAAAGTATGCATGGTGAGACCATTTGTCGCGAATAGCGCTATTGTAATGATGCCGCTGAATAAGCGCAAAATAAAAAACCCCGCTCTTGAGAGCGGGGTTAGTATTGGGCGCCTGGCGGTGAACTACTCTCGCATAGCGAATGCTACACTACCATCGTCGCAGCTGCGTTTCACTTCTGAGTTCGGAATGGGTTCAGGTGGTTCCACAGCGCTATTGCCACCAGGCAAAACTGTTTACTGTCTTTAACTT
>JAJLKZ010000011.1:0-16173 GCA_033838465.1 Chromatiaceae bacterium | reverse complement strand
ATTCAATTTCGCTGAGCCTATGCTGGAGACAGTGGGGAAGTCGTTACGCCATTCGTGCAGGTCGGAACTTACCCGACAAGGAATTTCGCTACCTTAGGACCGTTATAGTTACGGCCGCCGTTTACCGGGGCTTCAATTCGGAGCTTGCACCCCTCCTTTTAACCTTCCGGCACCGGGCAGGCGTCAGACCCTATACGTCGCCTTGCGGCTTCGCAGAGCCCTGTGTTTTTGATAAACAGTCGCTACCCCCTGGCCTGTGCCACTCTACAAAGGTTGCCCTAAGCAGAGTCACGCTTATCCCGAAGTTACGCGTGCAATTTGCCGAGTTCCTTCAGCATAGTTCTCTCAAGCGCCTTGGTATGCTCTACCAGTCCACCTGTGTCGGTTTCGGGTACGGTCTCCGCTGGAGTTATTTCCAGGAACCCCTTCACTGCCGGGAGCAATCCAGTAAGCCCCGACAATTTACGGAATTCGTCACTTCCAGCTGGCCCAGGAATATTCACCTGGTTCCCATCGACTACGCCTTTCGGCCTCGCCTTAGGGGCCGGCTAACCCTGCGCAGATTAACTTTACGCAGGAACCCTTGGACTTTCGGCGAGAGTGTCTCTCACACTCTTTGTCGCTACTCATGTCAGCATTCTCACTTCCGATACCTCCAGCCAGCCTCACGACTGACCTTCACAGGCTTACGGAACGCTCCGCTACCGCGTGCTTACGCACACCCATACCTTCGGCGAACGGCTTAAGCCCCGTTACATTTTCCGCGCAGGATCGCTTGACCAGTGAGCTGTTACGCTTTCTTTAAATGATGGCTGCTTCTAAGCCAACATCCTGGTTGTCAAAGCAATCCCACATCGTTTCCCACTTAGCCGTTACTTGGGGGCCTTAGATGATGGTTAGGGTTGTTTCCCTTTTCACGACGGACGTTAGCACCCGCCGTGTGTCTGCCAGATAGTTCTCTTGGGTATTCGGAGTTTGGTTAGAATTGGTACAGCTCGCGCCGCCCGCATCCATCCAGTGCTCTACCCCCCAAGGAATTCGTCTGACGCTCTACCTAAATAGATTTCGCGGAGAACCAGCTATGTCCAGGTTTGATTGGCCTTTCACCCCTATCCACAAGTCATCCCAGAATTTTTCAACATTCACGGGTTCGGTCCTCCAGCTGGTGTTACCCAGCCTTCAACCTGCTCATGGATAGATCACCTGGTTTCGGGTCGTCATGCGACGTACTTATTCGCCCTATTCAGACTCGCTTTCGCTGCGCCTACACCTAACGGCTTAAGCTTGCACGGCACATGAAGTCGCTGACCCATTATACAAAAGGTACGCCGTCACCCCGCGTGGGGGCTCCGACTGCTTGTAGGCTTCCGATTTCAGGATCTGTTTCACTCCCCTTGTCGGGGTGCTTTTCACCTTTCCCTCACGGTACTTGTTCACTATCGGTCGTCGAGGAGTACTTAGGCTTGGAGGGTGGTCCCCCCATGTTCAGACAGGATTTCACGTGTCCCGCCCTACTCGAGTCTGTCGCTAATTGACGCTTACGGGGCTATCACCCGCTATGGCCGGCCTTTCCAGACCATTCAGCTTTATGTCACGACAGCACTGGCCTGGTCCCGGTTCGCTCGCCACTACTACGGGAGTCTCGGTTGATGTCCTTTCCTACGGGTACTGAGATGTTTCAGTTCCCCGCGTTCGCTCAATGAACCCTATGTATTCAGGTCATTGTACCTTTCAACGACCTACGAACCGCAGCCCCGGCCGAAGCCGGAGATGAAATTCGCAGACCGTAAAGGTGGGTTTCCCCATTCGGAAATCTCCGGATCAAAGGGTGCTCGCGCCTCCCCGGAGCTTATCGCAGCGTGCCACGTCCTTCATCGCCTCTCGACGCCAAGGCATCCGTCAGAAGCCCTTATGCGCTTGATCGTTCTCAGCAAAACTCATGCGTGGGGACGGTTTGCATCGCCCAGGTACGAAACCAGGCCATGCGCCCACACATGCGCTTTGTCTTTGCCAGACAATGATGTCTTTCATCAGAGCCCTTCCTGCCAACGCCCTAAGGCGCCGGAAGAGCCCTCCCTTCACAATGTCATCACCAGATCCCCGCCAGCCGGCTGAAACAGCCAGGACCGGCAAGGCCTGGAAACCTTGCTCTTTCGATCACGTCGTCCGGAGCGCCAAAGCCTGGTGGAGCCAGACGGGTTCGAACCGACGACCTCATGCTTGCAAAGCACGCGCTCTACCAACTGAGCTATGGCCCCTCGTCGTGCCAGACCCGGTCCGCCCGAGGTGTCGCACATCCGCCGAAGCCCAAGGACCTCAAGGAAGATGTGGTGGGCCCAGGCAGACTCGAACTGCCGACCTCACGCTTATCAGGCGTGTGCTCTAACCAGCTGAGCTACAGGCCCTGAAGCGGTCCGCTCCTCCAGAAGGCCACAAGCCCCCCAGAAACGCGATCGCGCCACAGCCTCATCCGGCTGCAGCGTCATGTGGAAAGAGAAACGAAGACGGCGGCGCTCCGCACCTAGATATATGTCCATGACGAACCAATAGGGCCAAAGACCCTGGAGGCTCATCCTTAGAAAGGAGGTGATCCAGCCGCAGGTTCCCCTACGGCTACCTTGTTACGACTTCACCCCAGTCGCTGACCCTACCGTGGTCGGCTGCCCCCTTTCGGTTAGCGCACCGCCTTCGGGTAAAGCCAACTCCCATGGTGTGACGGGCGGTGTGTACAAGGCCCGGGAACGTATTCACCGCGGCATGCTGATCCGCGATTACTAGCGATTCCGACTTCATGCACTCGAGTTGCAGAGTGCAATCCGAACTGAGACGACTTTTAGGGATTAGCTCCCCATCGCTGGCTTGCTGCCCTCTGTAGTCGCCATTGTAGCACGTGTGTAGCCCACCCCGTAAGGGCCATGAGGACTTGACGTCATCCCCACCTTCCTCCGGCTTACCACCGGCGGTCCCATTAGAGTGCCCAACTGAATGATGGCAACTAATGGCGAGGGTTGCGCTCGTTGCGGGACTTAACCCAACATCTCACGACACGAGCTGACGACAGCCATGCAGCACCTGTCTCAGTGTTCCCGAAGGCACCAATCCATCTCTGGAAAGTTCACTGGATGTCAAGGCCAGGTAAGGTTCTGCGCGTTGCATCGAATTAAACCACATACTCCACCGCTTGTGCGGGCCCCCGTCAATTCCTTTGAGTTTCAGTCTTGCGACCGTACTCCCCAGGCGGCGAACTTAACGCGTTAGCTTCGACACTGATCTCCAAAGTGAGACCAACGTCCAGTTCGCATCGTTTAGGGCGTGGACTACCAGGGTATCTAATCCTGTTTGCTCCCCACGCTTTCGTGCATGAGCGTCAGTACTGGTCCAGGTGGCCGCCTTCGCCACGGGTGTTCCTCCCGATCTCTACGCATTTCACCGCTACACCGGGAATTCCACCACCCTCTACCGTACTCTAGCCTGCCAGTATCAAATGCAGTTCCCAGGTTGAGCCCGGGGCTTTCACATCTGACTTAACAAACCGCCTACGCACGCTTTACGCCCAGTAATTCCGATTAACGCTTGCACCCTTCGTATTACCGCGGCTGCTGGCACGAAGTTAGCCGGTGCTTATTCTTTCGGTACCGTCATCCCGCACGGGTATTAACCATACGGATTTCTTCCCGAACAAAAGTGCTTTACAACCCGAAGGCCTTCTTCACACACGCGGCATTGCTGGATCAGGCTTGCGCCCATTGTCCAATATTCCCCACTGCTGCCTCCCGTAGGAGTCTGGACCGTGTCTCAGTTCCAGTGTGGCTGATCATCCTCTCAAACCAGCTAGGGATCGTCGCCTTGGTGAGCCGTTACCCCACCAACTAGCTAATCCCATATAGGTGCATCCGACAGCATATGGCCCGAAGGTCCCATACTTTGGTCCGTAGACATTATGCGGTATTAACAGTCGTTTCCAACTGGTATCCCCCTCTGTCGGGCAGCTCCCTATACATTACTCACCCGTCCGCCGCTAAATCAGGTAGCAAGCTACCCTCTTCCGCTCGACTTGCATGTGTTAGGCCTGCCGCCAGCGTTCAATCTGAGCCATGATCAAACTCTTCAATTAAAAAGTGTTTGCTGCCTTAAAGGCAACTCAGTCTTACTGACTTAAAACATTATCTGTAATAGTCACTCAACCGATTTAATTTCGTTGCCAAAATCCATCGTAAGTGCCCACTCAGATGATTGATTGCGAATTGTTAAAGAGCGCTGTATCAGAGCTTTGCTCAATGATACGAGGCTTTCGCCTCAGTCAGACTTCGCTTGCTTTGGCTTGCGGCCGTCTGTGTGGTGCGCATTATAGAGATCGTCTTAAAGTGATCAAGATCTTTTTTGCAGAAAGATGATCGACCGCACATTTTTTAGCCAGAAGCGCTAAAACCAGGCATAGGTTGGTTATAAATCACCCAGATTTACTGTTCTGGGGCGGTCACACGCTGGATCTCTGATAAATCAGCGACAAAGGCTTTAGGCCTCGAAAGCTCATACTGATAGAAAAACTGCCCCAATTGACGCAGAAAAGGTATAGCCGTTTCATCGCGCTGATAATTATCGTCATTCAGAATATCGTTATCGTTGGCATAGATCACTGCGATTAAGAAAAACTCCAGCTTGTGCTTAACATCGACAATATAAGCACCATCAATATAGTGGCCATAAGCCCAACCAGTTTTATTAAACACTTTTATATGATCAGGTATCGCTTGCGGGGCTCCGCCAAACAGCAAGAACTTAGCATAGTTGTCAGGATAGTCTGATACATCATAAGCAGGACTGCTGCTGTGCGATGGTGGCATGCTCATATAGCGCAGCACCAGCTCCCGGTCTGACTCAGTTATATTAAAGCGCTGTGTAGCGGGAAATAACTGTGGGAATACAAGTCGTTTTATAACGGCGTCAAAGTCAGTCAGACTCATACGGTTTTTATCAGTGAACGCCATCGGTTTGCTGACTAATTTGCCCTGTTGTATATTGGCCTTACCCACGGTTGGCTGATCTACATTAGTATAAGAACTAAGAGAGGTGCGGGCCGGCAACTGTAATATCAGCTTATCACCAACCATAAAGCGAATAGGGTTAACCACTCGGTTTTGCTCTGCACTAAGTGGCTGACTTAGCCGGTGATTAATAAGGGTATGGGTTAACCCCTTGGCGCTGAGATTTTGGTTTATACGATCCTGACCGAGCAGTTCATATAATCGATTACTGCCTTCGTTATCACTTACCAATAAAACCTTCTTAATGTAGTGAGCAACACTGGGAAAACCGTTACCAGCAGTCTCATCCGTTAACCTGGCACTTTGCCAAGGCGCTACGGCATCTGTCAGCATGGTAGTTTGGCTGGTTAAACCGGCGATGTTTTGTTGATTAAGCCATTCTAATGCTAACAGTGCCAGTGGTAACTTCACGGTACTGGCCGGGTAATAATAGCGGCCTGGATCGACGTTAAAATGAAAACTAGTAAGCTTTGGCTGATTTTCCTCGTTACGGTCGATTTGGGTATAGATAATTTGTACACGATAGCGATCTGGCTGGCTAATGACACTATTAAGTACCGTATACTCGGATGACGCTTTAGCCAATATGGGGGCGAGAGGCGCAGGATTACTTGTTCCTTGTGCGGAAGTTGAAGAGACTTGCAGTGCAGATAAACAAAGAATAGCAATACAGATACGTTGCATAAGCTGTCTCCGACTTAAATGATAGACAGCATAGTAAAACGCTAACAGCAGAAAAACAAACGGGGATAAAAAAGCCGGGTTACCCCGGCTTTTCGATTAGATTAGCTTACTCAGCCGCTGTTTCTTCAACAGGCAGAGCACCCACTTCTGGGCGATCAACTAACTCGATGTAAGCCATAGGTGCGTTGTCACCGGCACGGAAGCCACACTTAAGAATACGAGTGTAACCACCTGGACGCGCGTTATAACGCGGGCCCAGCACGTTGAACAACAAACCAACAACTTCTTTATCACGAGTACGGGCAAAAGCTAGACGGCGGTTTGCAACGCTGTCGTTCTTTGCCAATGTGATCAATGGCTCGATCACTCGACGTAACTCTTTAGCTTTTGGCAAAGTCGTTTTGATGATTTCGTGCTTCACCAACGAGCTTGCCATATTGCGGAACATTGCCGTACGGTGGCTGCTGTTCCTGTTTAATTGACGACCACTCTTGCGATGGCGCATGATCTATTCCTTCTCACTAAACCAGAAACTGGTATCTGATTAGTCTTTGTTTACCAGACTCGCTGGCGGCCAGTTCTCCAGGCGCATGCCCAGTGACAAACCGCGTGATGCCAGCACGTCTTTGATTTCGGTAAGCGACTTTTTACCCAGGTTAGGTGTTTTAAGTAACTCAACCTCGGTACGCTGAACCAGATCACCAATGTACTGAATCTGCTCTGCCTTCAAGCAGTTAGCAGAACGAACTGTTAATTCCAAATCATCGACCGGACGTAACAGAATCGGATCAAACTCCGGCTTCTCTTCGCGTTTTTCCGGCTCGCTCTTGTCGCGCAGCTCGACGAAGAACTCCAGCTGTTCGGCCAGAATTGTTGCTGCACGGCGAATGGCTTCCTCTGGCTCTACTGTGCCGTTGGTTTCCATATCGATGATCAGTTTGTCCAGGTCGGTACGCTGCTCTACCCGCGCTGCTTCAACCGAGTAAGCAATACGCTCAACCGGGCTGAAAGAGGCATCCAGTAACAGACGACCAATAGGACGCTCGTCATCATCTGAGGACAAACGCGCTGATGCAGGCACATAACCACGACCGCGTTGTACCTTTAGACGCATACTGAACTCAGTTTCGCCTGTCAGATTACAGATCACATGGTCAGGATTAACAATTACCACACCGTCGCCATGCTGGATATCTCCAGCGGTTACAGGGCCAGCACCTTTTTTCGTCAAAGTCAGCGTGACTTCATCTTTGTCTTCCAGGCGAACGGCAAGGCCTTTCAGGTTCAGAAGGATATCAATGATATCTTCCTGTACACCTTCTTTGGCACTGTACTCATGGAGCACGCCGTCAATTTCTACTTCAGTCACTGCACAACCAGGCATTGATGACAGCAGAATACGACGTAACGCGTTGCCCAAGGTATGCCCGAAACCGCGCTCAAGTGGTTCCAAAGTAACTTTGGCACGAGTTGGGTTGATTTTTTCGATACCAACTAATCTCGGCTTAAGGAATTCGGTGACAGAACCCTGCATTGTATCCTCTCTTAACAATTAGCCTTACTTAGAGTAAAGCTCGACGATTAACTGTTCGTTGATGTCCGCAGACAGGTCTGAACGCTCTGGCAGACGTTTGAAAACGCCTTCAAGCTTCGTGTTGTCTACTTCGATCCAAGTTGGTTTCTCACGTTGTGCAGCGACTTCAAGCGCAGCACCGATACGGGCTTGCTTTTTCGCTTTTTCACGAACAGAGATCACTTGTTCAGGTAATACAGCGTGTGATGGAACGTTAACCACACGACCATCTAACATGATGGCTTTGTGGCTTACCAGCTGACGCGCTTCTGCACGAGTGCTGGCCAGGCCCATACGGTATACTACGTTGTCTAAGCGTGACTCTAACAACTGCAGCAGGTTTTCACCGGTATTACCTTTCAAACGAGCAGCTTCCTTGTAATAGTTACGGAACTGCTTTTCTAATACGCCGTACATACGACGTACTTTTTGTTTCTCGCGTAACTGCAAACCATAGTCTGATAAGCGACCGCGACGTGCGCCGTGCTGACCAGGTGCGGTAGTTAAGTTACACTTTGAATCGATTGCTCTAACGCCGCTCTTCAGGAACAGATCTGTACCTTCGCGACGACTCAGTTTGAGCTTAGGACCCAAATATCTTGCCATCTTCTTTCTCCAATAATCCGTGAAGCGCTGTTATTACACGCGACGTTTTTTAGGTGGACGGCATCCGTTGTGTGGGATAGGCGTCACGTCGGTGATATTTGTGATCTTGTAACCAGCGGCGTTCAGAGCACGAATCGCTGATTCGCGGCCTGGGCCTGGGCCATTCACAAACACTTCAAGGTTCTTCAGACCATATTCCAGTGCAGCAGTACCTGCACGCTCTGCCGCTACCTGAGCTGCGAACGGGGTAGATTTACGTGAACCACGGAAACCTGAACCGCCGGCAGTTGCCCAGCACAGTGCATTGCCCTGACGATCAGTGATCGTCACGATGGTGTTGTTGAAAGAAGCATGGATATGAGCCATGCCGTCTGAAACTTGCTTCTTTACCCGTTTACGAGTACGAACTGGTGCTTTAGCCATGTTGAATCACCTTATTTCTTAATCGCTTTACGTGGGCCCTTACGGGTACGCGCATTAGTTTTAGTGCGCTGACCACGAACCGGCAGACTGCGACGGTGGCGCAGACCACGGTAGCAACCCAGGTCCATTAAACGCTTAATATTTAATGTAACTTCACGGCGCAAGTCACCTTCAACGGTGTATTTTGCAACTTCATCACGAAGCGTATCTAACTGAGCGTCGGTTAACGCAGCAATTTTTGTACTTTCTTCGATACCCACTGCAGCTAAAATCGATTTAGCGCGGGTTTTACCGATACCATAAACATAG
Source organism: Chromatiaceae bacterium (assembly GCA_033838465.1). Lineage (GTDB taxonomy): Bacteria > Pseudomonadota > Gammaproteobacteria > Enterobacterales > Alteromonadaceae > Alishewanella. The sequence goes on along the minus strand of JAJLKZ010000011.1, from coordinate 7,533 downwards.
GTTAACGAGATAACCGCATGCTTATTATCGGGGATGTTAATGCCAGCGATACGGGCCACTAACGTTCTCCTTTAATAGAGTTTAAAGATGCCAATTTGAAAAGCCCGTAAGGATACTCAAATGGCGCTTATATTGCAAACGATAAAGGGGCTAAACTAGGTAGTTCAGCCCGCAATATCATTTTGGTTCTGCTATTAGCCTTGGCGCTGTTTGTGCTTCGGCTCACTGCAAATTACGCGAACTACGTTATTACGCTTGATCACTTTGCAGTTACGGCAGATCTTCTTAACGGAAGCTCGTACTTTCATAACTTAACTCCGCAAACTATCTTAACGGCCAAAGCCTTTAAGATTTGCCTTTTTAAGCACAGAGTCATATTGATGAGACATCAAATGCGTCTGTACCTGTGCCATAAAGTCCATGATAACGACAACGATGATCAGCAGTGATGTACCGCCGAAGTAGAACTGTACGTCCCACGCTACCATCATGAACTCAGGAACCAAACAGATAAAGGTAATGTATAGTGCACCCGCTAAGGTTAACCGCGTCATCACTTTATCAATGTATTTTGATGTCTGCTCACCCGGTCTAATACCAGGGATAAAGGCACCAGATTTCTTCAGATTGTCTGCTGTATCACGCGGGTTAAACACCAACGCGGTATAGAAGAAGCAGAAGAAAATAATGGCCGCGGAGTATAACATCATATACAACGGTTGTCCCGGAGATAATGTTAACGCTAATTCTTGTAAGAAGTTAGCTACCACGCCTTCACCTGAACCAAACCAACTGGCTATTGTTCCAGGGAACAGAATAATGCTAGAAGCAAAGATCGGCGGAATTACGCCAGCCATATTCACTTTTAACGGTAAATGGCTGCTCTGCGCGGCAAACACCTGACGGCCTTGCTGACGCTTGGCATAATTGACCACAATCCGACGCTGGCCGCGTTCAAAGAACACCACAAACCAGGTAATCGCCACTACGATCACGCCTATCGCTACTAACAGTAAAAAGTGCAAATCGCCTTGACGTGCCTGCTCGATCGTCTGGCCAATGGCAGACGGGAAGCCGGCAACAATACCGGTAAAGATTAACAACGAAATACCGTTACCGATGCCACGCTCTGTAATTTGCTCACCTAACCACATTAAAAACATGGTGCCGGTAACTAAACTGATTACCGCGGTGAAGTAAAATGCAAAGCCCGGGTTAATCACTAACCCTTGCATCATATTAGGTAGGCCAGTGGCAATACCAATGGCCTGTAACGTTGCTAATGCTAAAGTACCGTAGCGCGTCATCTGGTTAATTTTGCGCTTACCTGCTTCGCCTTCTTTCTTTAATTCAGCCATGGCGGGATGAACCACCGTTAGCAACTGAACAATAATAGAGGCAGAAATGTAGGGCATAATACCCAGCGCAAATACCGAAGCACGCTCAAGTGCGCCACCGCTGAACATGTTAAACATTTCAACGATGGTGCCCTTTTGTTGCTCGAATAACTGAGCCAGCACGGCGGCGTCAATTCCAGGAATTGGCACAAAGGAGCCTAACCGAAATACGATTATGGCCAAAAGTACAAATAACAGACGGGCTTTCAGCTCGCTGAAACCGCCTTTTGCACTTCTTGAGTCCGAACCTGGTTTAGCCATCGCGTACTATCCTTATTATTCTTCGACTTTACCGCCAGCGGCTTCAATTGCAGCACGAGCACCTTTAGTTACGCCTAAACCTTTTACAGTTACCGGACGAGAGATCTCGCCAGAAAGCACAACTTTAGCGAACTTAACTGTACGGGCAATGATGTTAGCTTCCATCAGGCTAGCCAGATCAACTACATCACCATTTACCGCTGCCAGTTCGTGCAGACGTACTTCAGCAGAAACCAGAGATTTCTGTGAAGTGAAACCAAATTTAGGTAAACGCTGTTTCAGAGGCATTTGACCGCCTTCGAAACCTGGACGAACAGAACCGCCAGAGCGTGATTTTAAACCTTTGTGGCCACGGCCACCGGTTTTACCTAAGCCAGAGCCGATACCACGGCCAAGGCGGCGCTTTTCTTTCTTAGCACCAGGTGCCGGAGCAAGAGTATTTAATAACATCTGTTACTCCTCCACTTTAACCATGTAATACACAGCGTTGATCATACCGCGAACTGAAGGTGTATCTTCAACTTCAACAGTGTGACCGATGCGGCGTAAACCTAACCCGGTTAACGAAGCTTTGTGCTTCGGTAAACGACCGATGCTTGACTTCGTTTGGGTTACTTTAATTGTCTTCTTCGCCATGGCAGATTACCCCAGAATGTCGTCAACGCGTAAACCGCGTTTAGCAGCTACTTGAGCTGGCGACTTAACAGATGCCAGCGCATTGATAGTTGCGCGAACTACGTTGATTGGGTTAGTTGAGCCGTAACACTTAGACAGAATGTTCTGTACACCGGCAACTTCCAGTACGGCGCGCATTGCACCACCGGCGATCAAGCCAGTACCTTCAGCTGCTGGTTGCATGTAAACATTCGAACCTGAGTGCACACCACGAGTTGGGTGATGCAGCGTATTACCGTTTAACTCAACCTGAGTCATGTTGCGACGTGCTTTTTCCATTGCTTTTTGAATAGCAGCTGGAACTTCACGTGCTTTACCATAACCAAAACCAACGCGACCATTACCGTCACCTACCACTGTCAGGGCGGTGAAAGAGAAAATCCGGCCACCTTTAACCACTTTTGACACGCGGTTTACTGCAACAAGCTTCTCTTGTAAATCAGATTGTTGTTTAGTTTCTTCGTTAGCCATGAGCTACTCCTAGAACTGAAGACCGGCTTCACGCGCCGCGTCAGCTAAAGCTTGTACGCGACCATGATACTGGAAGCCACTGCGGTCAAAAGCACAAGCAGTAACGCCTTTGGCTACTGCGCGTTCGGCAATCGCTTTACCTACAGCCTTAGCAGCGTCTACGTTACCAGTGTACTTCAGTGATTCTTTGATTGACGCTTCTACGGTAGAAGCAGCAGCAATCACTTCAGCATTTGGTGCGATAAGCTGGGCGTAGATGTGACGTGGTGTACGATGTACAACCAGGCGATTCGCACCTTGTTCGATAATGTTTCTGCGAGTGCGTTTGGCACGGCGCAGACGAGCAAGTTTCTTATCCATCGTCCTACCCTACTTTTTCTTCGCTTCTTTACGACGCACGTTTTCATTTGCATAACGCACACCTTTGCCTTTATAAGGCTCTGGCTTACGATATGCCCGGATGTTAGCGGCAACCTGACCAACTAATTGCTTGTCAGCACCTTTAACCACAACTTCTGTCTGGCTTGGTGTTTCGATAGTGATACCGTTAGGTACCTCGAACACTACCGGGTGAGAGAAGCCCAGGCTCAGGTTTAATACTTTGCCTTCTGCTTTAGCACGGTAACCAACACCAACCAGCTCCAGCTTCTGCGTGAAACCTTCGGTCACACCTGTTACCAGGTTGTTGATTAAAGCACGGGCAGTACCCGCTTGTGCGTTAGCATTTTCAAAACCTTCGCGAGGTACAGTGCGTAAAACGCTACCATCAACAACGATTTCGACTGCCGGGTTAACATCTAATGCTAACTCGCCGTTTTTGCCCTTAAATGTCACTACCTGACCTTTTTGCGTTACTGTAACGCCGGCTGGTAAAGTGACTGGGGCCTTAGCAACACGAGACATAGATTACTACCTCCGTTACGCTACGTAGCCGATGATTTCGCCACCGATACCAACCTTGCGCGCAGCACGGTCAGTCATTAGTCCTTTAGATGTTGACACGATAGCCACACCTAAACCGCCCATTACTTTTGGTAATTCGCCACGCTTCTTATAGATGCGCAGACCTGGACGACTAACACGATCGATAGTTTCAATTACAGATTTGCCCTGGAAGTACTTTAACGTTACTTCCAGCTCTGGCTTAACATCACCAGAAACCGCGAAATCAGCGATGTAACCTTCGTCTTTTAATACTTTCGCAATAGCTACCTTCAGTTTTGAAGATGGCATCTTAACCGCAACTTTATTGGCCGATTGACCGTTACGGATGCGAGTAAACATATCCGCTACTGGATCTTGCAAACTCATAGCTCGTTACTCCCGTGATTCTTACCAGCTAGCCTTACGAAGGCCAGGAATTTCACCGCGCATCGCCGCTTCACGGACCTTGATCCGGCTCATGCCGAACTTGCGCAGGTAACCATGTGGACGACCAGTTACACGACAACGGTTACGTTGACGCGAAGGGCTTGAATCACGCGGCAACGCCTGTAACTTAAGCACTGCTGCCCAACGGTCTTCGTCAGAAGTTGCCGGGTTAGCGATAGTGTCTTTCAGTTCATGACGCTTTGCAGCGAATTTGGCTACCAGTTGTGCACGCTTTACTTCACGTGCTTTCATTGATTGTTTTGCCATGACCCTACACCTTATTTCTTGAATGGGAAGTTAAACGCGGCAAGTAAAGCACGTCCTTCGTCATCGGTACGTGCCGTAGTTGTAATAGTGATATCTAAACCACGTACTGCATCTACTTTATCGTATTCGATTTCTGGGAAAATGATTTGCTCACGTACACCCATGCTGTAGTTACCACGGCCATCGAATGATTTCGGGTTTACACCACGGAAATCACGAATACGCGGGATTGCAATAGAGACTAAACGCTCTAAGAATTCCCACATACGCTCGCCGCGCAGGGTCACTTTTGCGCCAATAGGGTAGCCTTCACGGATTTTAAAACCAGCAACTGACTTACGCGCCTTAGTAACCAGAGGCTTCTGGCCAGAGATAGCAGTTAAATCTGCTACCGCATTTTCAAGGATCTTTTTGTCAGCTACGGCTTCACCCACACCCATATTGAGCGTGATTTTAACAATCCGAGGGACTTGCATGACGCTGGTGTAGCCGAACTGCTTAAACAGTTCTGGGACTACGGTGTCTTTGTAAATTTCATGCAGTTTCGCCATCGTATTACTCCAATAGCAATTAAATTACTTCGTTATTCGACTTGAAGAAACGGACTTTTTTACCGTCTTCAAGGCGGAAACCTACGCGATCAGCTTTACCCGTTTTAGGGTTGAAAATCGCTACGTTTGAAACATGAATTGAGGCTTCTTTCTCAACGATACCGCCTGGCTGGTTCAGAGCCGGTACAGGCTTCTGATGCTTTTTAACCAGGTTAACGCCAGATACGTAAACACGACCTTCAGCTACTAAGACTTTAGTAACTTTGCCACGTTTACCTTTGTCCTTACCGGTAAGAACAACAACCTCGTCATCACGACGGATTTTACTAGCCATGGTGACTCCTTACAGTACTTCTGGTGCCAGAGACACGATCTTCATAAACTTATCGCCACGAAGTTCACGTGTAACAGGCCCGAAAATACGAGTGCCGATCGGTTCCAGCTTGCTGTTTAACAACACTGCTGCATTGCGATCAAAACGGATTAATGACCCGTCCTGACGGCGTACGCCTTTTGCTGTACGCACCACCACTGCATTTAGAACGTCACCTTTTTTCACTTTACCGCGAGGAATTGCTTCTTTCACAGTAACTTTAATGACGTCACCAATTGCAGCATAACGGCGATGCGAACCACCTAAGACCTTAATACACATTACGCTGCGCGCGCCGCTGTTGTCTGCGACTTCCAGCATAGATTGCATCTGGATCATCTTAGTGCTCCGCTATTCTACTAAATAACCCTCACGGGTTACGCTGCTTACAATAAATACCCCCTGACAAGCGGGCGCTTGATTATAACAGCACTCTTGGCAAAAGGTTAGCTCAAAATAAAAGCGGCTCCAGAAGGAGCCGCTTTTCACATCTTAACGAATTAAGATGCTGATTCGACTACTGCAACCAGGGTCCAAGATTTGGTCTTAGACAGCGGACGGCATTCACGGATAGTGACTACATCGCCCTCTTTACACTGATTGTTTTCGTCATGTACGTGCAGCTTGGTAGTACGCTTGATGAACTTACCGTAGATTGGGTGTTTCACCGAACGCTCGATAGCAACAGTAATAGACTTGTCCATTTTGTTGCTGATCACTTTACCTTGCAGTGTACGGGTATTAGTTTCGCTCATTACGCACCTGCCTTCTCGGTTAAGATGGTCTTAACGCGCGCGATATCACGACGCACCTGCTTAAATAAATGCGTTTGAGCTAACTGACCAGTAGCTAATTGCATGCGCAGGTTGAACTGCTCACGTAACAAGCCCAGTAATTCAGTGTTTAACTCTTCAACACTTTTCGCTTTTAATTCGCTGGCTTTCATCACATTACCGTCCGCGTTACAAAGGTTGTCTTAAATGGAAGTTTAGCCGCAGCCAATGCAAAAGCATGACGCGCTAATTCTTCAGACACACCGTCCATTTCGTACAGTACTTTGCCAGGTTTGATCTGACATACCCAGTACTCAACAGAACCTTTACCACTACCCATACGTACTTCCAGCGGCTTAGCAGTGATTGGCTTGTCTGGGAACACACGGATCCAGATTTTACCAACACGCTTAACAGCGCGCGTCATAGCACGACGTGCAGATTCGATTTGACGTGAAGTCATTTGACCACGTTCTACAGATTTCAGTGCATAAGTACCGAATGATACTTTGTCGCCAACCTGGGCTAAGCCACGGTTACGACCTTTGTGCACTTTACGAAATTTTGTACGTTTTGGTTGCAACATCGCTCAATACCCCTACTTAGCCTTACGTGCCGGTTTTTTCGGCGCTTTAGGCTGGTTGTTATTGTTGGCGTTGTTGGTGTTGTTGTTCAATGGCAGAGCACCTAAGATCTCACCTTTGAAAATCCACACTTTCACACCAATGATACCGTAAGTAGTCAGTGCTTCTGAGGTATTGTAGTCAATGTCAGCACGCAGAGTGTGCAGAGGCACACGGCCTTCACGGTACCACTCTGAACGAGCGATTTCCGCGCCGCCTAAACGGCCGCTAACTTCAACTTTGATACCTTTCGCACCGATACGCATGGCGTTTTGTACCGCACGCTTCATCGCGCGACGGAACATAACACGACGCTCTAACTGGCTGCTGATTGAATCAGCAACTAATTTTGCGTCCAGCTCAGGCTTACGGATTTCAGAGATGTTAATCTGCGCAGGTACGCCAGCGATGGCAGCAACTTGCTTGCGGATTTTTTCAACATCTTCACCTTTTTTACCGATGATTACGCCTGGACGGGCAGTGTGAATAGTCACACGGATGCTTTTCGCAGGGCGTTCAATATCGATCCGGCTTACTGACGCGGCTTTCAGTTCTTTTGTCAGGTACTGACGAACTTTAAAGTCACCGTTTAAGAAATCCGGGAAGTCTTTCGTATTCGCGAACCAGGTAGAGCTCCATGGCTTAGTGATACCTAGGCGAATACCATTAGGATGTACTTTCTGTCCCATTTCTCTCTCCTAGTTATCAGCTACAACCACAGTGATGTGGCTGGTACGCTTGACGATACGGTCAGCACGACCTTTAGCACGT
>JAJLKZ010000010.1:0-225451 GCA_033838465.1 Chromatiaceae bacterium | reverse complement strand
GCCTGGTGGCAATAGCGCTGTGGAACCACCTGAACCCATTCCGAACTCAGAAGTGAAACGCAGCTGCGACGATGGTAGTGTAGCATTCGCTATGCGAGAGTAGTTCACCGCCAGGCACCCATTCCGAACCCCGCTCTCAAGGGCGGGGTTTTTGTTTTTATCTACCCAAAAAAATGTCCCAATCTTTCCACACCGGCTGCAGGCCTTGTTGTATTAAGGCATTAGCAACCTGCTGTGGTGAGCGGTTGTCGTCGATGCTGAACTGCTCGAGGTTTTCTGGTTCTACACTGTAACCGCCGGGTTGAGTTTTTGAGCCAGCGCTGATGCTTGTGATAGCCAGAGGCACTACGTGTTTGCGAAATTCAGCAGATTCTCGCGTCGACAGGCTAATTTCCAGCTCTGGTGCAAACAAGCGAAAAGCGCAAATCAATTGGATCAGTTCTTTGTCGCTGATGGGGTTTACTACCGTGCTACCGCCACTGCATGGCCTGATACGCGGCACGGATAAACTAAAACGGCATTGCCAGTAGTGTTGTTGTAAGTAACGCAGATGTTGTGCCAGCAAGATGGCGTCAGTACGCCAATCACTAAGACCAAGCAAAATACCGAGGCCGATTTTATCAATACCGACTTGACCCACGCGGTCTGGTGCATCAAGCCGCCAGTAGATATCGCTTTTTTTACCCTTTAGATGATACTGCTTATACGCCGCAGCATTATAGGTTTCCTGATATAGCATTACTGCATCGATACCAAGCGCCTTTAGCTTGCTATATTCAGCGCTTTTTAGTGGCTGTACTTCTAACTGCACAGTGCTGAAGTAGCTGCAGACTAACGGCAACACTTCACAGAAGTAGTCTATGCCGACTTTGCGCTCGTGTTCACCTGTCACAAGCAGCACCTGATCGATACCCAGAGCCTTAATAGCGCGGCATTCCTGTTCTATTTCTGCCAGGTTTAAGGTGCGCCGTTTTACTTTTTGACTCAGCGAAAAGCCGCAGTACGTGCACTCATTGGCGCACAGATTGGACAAATACAGCGGTGCATAAAACTGCACTGTATAGCCAAACCTTTGTCGGGTCAGTTGCTGTGCTTTAGCTGCCAACGCAGGCAGTAGTGGTAAAGCAGCCGGTGAGAGCAGTGCCTGCAAATCTGGTATACCAAGCCGCGCTTTGTTCAGCGCAGCTTGCACATCAATCAGGCTGAAATTACGGCTTTGCAGCTGTATTTCCTGCCAGCTTTGTTGTTGCCACTGTTGTGTAAAACTCATAGAGCCGCCAGAAAATCAGTCAAGGGGCTTGATGCTGCTGCATACGCCTGTGTAGCAGCTAAGCCGGCTTTATACGCTATGCGTCCGGCACTGACAGCTTGTGCAAAGGCGCCTGCCATTGCTACCGGATCCTGGCATGCCGCAATAGCAGTATTCACCAGCACGGCAGCGGCGCCTAGCTCCATCGCTGCAGCAGCATGTGATGGCGCGCCAAGGCCGGCGTCTATGATCACCGGCACAGTGGCTTGCTCGATAATAATTTCCAGCATAGCGCGGGTTTGTAAGCCCTGATTGGAGCCAATAGCAGCGCCAAGTGGCATGACTGCCGCGCAGCCAACTTGCTCCAGCCGTTTACATAACACCGGATCGGCACTGCAATAGGGCAGTACGACAAAGCCCAGTTTAACCAATTGTTCGGCAGCAAGTAGGGTTTCGATAGGATCGGGCATTAAATAGCGCGGGTCAGGGTGAATTTCCAGTTTCAGCCAGTGGGTCTGTAGGGCATCGCGTGCCAGTTCAGCGGCAAAAATGGCCTCTTTTGCAGTTTTAGCCCCAGAGGTATTTGGCAGCAACTGAATTTTCATCGCCCGCAGTGGCGTCAGTAAATCTTCCCGTGGTTTATCTAACTCCAGTCGCTTTATGGCAAGTGTCACCAGCTGGCTGCCACTGGCCTGTATAGTTTGTTGCATCAGCTGTGGGCTGGCAAATTTTCCGCTACCTAGCAGCAGGCGGCTGTGAAAGGTTGTATCTGCAATTGTCAGCAAGCTCAGCCTCCTGTCACTATCTGAAATAGTTGTATCTGATCATGGTGTTGCAACTGATACTCATGCCACAGGCGTTTAGCGATAATGCTATTATTCACCGCGACTGCCAGGCCCTCAGTGGTTAACTGTTGTTGCTGTAACAGTTGTGCTAAGGTGCTGTCATCAGCAAGTTGTAATGAGGTATCGTTAAGCAAAATGCGCATAATGTTGCTCCACGTGATGTTTAAAGCGTGAAAATGCCTGTTCAGGTTCAGCCTGCGCGGTAACGGCAGATACCACGGCGACACCGGATACACCACACTGCAACACCGCATCCAGCCGCTCTGCGCTAATACCGCCTATGGCCACAGTTGGTATATCGCTACAGAGCGCTGCGTAACGCTTGAGCCTGGTTAAGCCTTGGGGTTGTGATGGCATCTGCTTGGTTTGGGTGGCAAAAATATGCCCCAATGCGATGTAAGAGGGCTGTAACTGACGGGCACGTAATAGTTCAGCGTAACTATGGGTTGAGATACCCAGACGTAAACCGGCGGCTGCTATTGCAGGTAAATCTGCTTCAGTTAAATCCTGCTGGCCTAAATGCACACCATAGGCAGCGTATTTAATTGCCAGCTGCCAGTGGTCGTTGATAAATAGCCGCAATTTGTAATCGCGGCTTAATACCACAGCTTCCGCTATCTGCTGTTCAATTTCCAATGCAGTGCCATGTTTTAGGCGGAGTTGGATAACATCCGGTTCAAGTGGCAGCAGACGTTTTAGCCATTGCACACTGTCCACCACCGGATAAAAGCCGATAGGGGAAGTGATGGCGGCAAAGCTGAGCATATCGTAGTGAGTATCTTGCGGCTGTTTTAGTTTGGGAAAATAACGCGGCTCTGTCGGCCAGCCGTGATGCTGTAAGCTACCGGCGCCTTTGCCTGTCGCGTAGCTGTGGCACAGTGCTTGTTGCAAATAAGCTCGGCCAACAATAATACTGTCCGCAAGCTCATAACCATGAGCGCAGGCTGCTGCTATTGCGCTGGATAAAACGCAGCCGGTACCGTGGTTATGCACTGCGCTGAGCCTGGGTTGGGTGAGCTGAAAGCGACTGTTTGGGCTGACAAACTGATCAGTTATATCGACTGTACTGCTATTGTGGCCACCTTTTACCAGTACGGCTTTTGCGCCCCATTGCAATAATTGCTCAGCTTGCAACTCAATCTCAGAGTGCGGCAACTGACTTAGCAGGGCAAGCTCCGGCAGGTTTGGGGTAATAAGGTCCAGCAAGGGCAACAACTTTTGCCGCCAGAGGCTCAGTGTGCTTTGCCGGACAAAATTATAGCCGGTACTGCTACTTAGCACCGGATCGGCGACAACCAAAAAAGCATTTTCTGTTTTATGTTGCGCCAGCCAGCTGGCTAATTGCTCCAACAATCCGGCATCGGGAATCAGCCCTATTTTAATTACGTCAGGCGGCATATCCTCAAGCAGACAATTCAGTTGCGTGATAAACAATGCAGGGCTCACAGCCTCATAACCAACCACTTCTGTGCTATTTTGCGCCGTGACAGCCGCAATTACACTGCAACCATGGCAATCCATTGCTGCAAAAGTATGTAAATCCGCCTGAATGCCGGCGCCACCGCCACTGTCTGAACTGGCAATAGTCCAGACGATGGGTTTGGCTTCAGATAATTGCTCACGCATCAGTTAATGCCTCTTGCTGCTGAACTTGCTGGTTAAGCCGCATTGAGCAAAATTTTGGCCCGCACATTGAGCAAAACTGTTCGCTGTCGGCACCTTCGTGGCTTAGCGTTTCATCGTGATAAGCTTTAGCGGTGAAGGGATCCAGAGCCAGATGGTACTGATCCTGCCAGCGAAATTCGTAACGCGCCCTGGATAAGGCGTTGTCTCTAAGCTGCGCCGCCGGATGGCCTTTGGCCAGATCTGCCGCATGGGCGGCAATTTTGTATGCTATAAGGCCTTGTTTTACATCTTCTTTGTTGGGCAGGCCCAGATGCTCCTTCGGCGTGACATAACACAGCATGGCGCAGCCAAACCAACCAATCATCGCGGCGCCTATGCCAGAGGTAATATGATCGTAACCCGGCGCAATATCGGTCGTCAGCGGGCCCAAAGTATAAAACGGTGCTTCGTGGCAATGCTTTAGCTGCTCAGTCATATTTTCTTGAATTAGCTGCATCGGCACATGGCCCGGGCCTTCTATCATCACCTGAACATCATAGCGCCAGGCAATTTTTGTCAGTTCGCCCAAAGTGCGTAGCTCGGCAAATTGCGCTTCATCGTTGGCATCGGCAATACTACCGGGGCGCAGGCCGTCACCGAGTGATAATGAAATATCATAAGCCGCACAAAGCTGGCAAATTTGCTCAAAATGCTGGTATAAAAAATTTTCTTCATTTAACAGTCTGGTCCACTGCGCCATAATGGCGCCGCCGCGTGAGACAATGCCGGTTACCCGCTTCGCCGTTAATGCGACGTAATCTTTTAACACCCCGGCATGAATAGTAAAGTAATCAACGCCTTGCTCAGCTTGCTCGATTAAGGTGTCATAAAACACCTGCCAGTTTAGCCGGCTGACATCACCGTTTACTTTTTCCAGCGCCTGATAAATCGGCACTGTGCCAATAGGAACCGGGCTGTTACGGATAATCCAGTCACGGGTTTGGTGGATGCGCCGGCCGGTAGATAAGTCCATTACCGTATCGGCGCCCCAGCGCGTGGCCCACACCAGCTTTTCCACTTCTTCTTCAATGCTGGAGCTGACCGACGAATTACCGATATTGGCATTGACCTTAACTTTAAAGTTGCGGCCAATAATCATCGGCTCGGCTTCCGGGTGGTTAATATTGGCCGGAATAATGGCGCGGCCGGCGGCCACTTCCTGGCGCACGAATTCGGCAGTGATTTGCTTAGGGATAGTCGCGCCAAAGCTTTCACCCTGATGGCTTCTGACGCCATCATCTGCCGCGGCCATATTTTCCCTCAGGGCAATAAAGTGCATTTCTGGCGTAATAACACCAGCACGGGCATAGTGCAGCTGGGTGACGGTTTTGCCGGGCTTGGCTTTAAGCGGCTGATGCTCAAATTCGGTGATCTGTTCATCCAGTGCGATATCGGCATATGGCAGCTCGGGCGAGGGGGCTACATCACCGCGCTGATTAATCCAGTTAAGCCGAAGCTTTGGCAGGCCTTTTAGCACATCTAATGGCTGTACGGGGTCGCCATATGGGCCTGAAGTGTCATACACCGACAGTGGCGGGTTAGTTTGAAGGCTGCCATCGGCTAAACGGCTGGGGCTAAGGTGAATATCCCGTACTGGCACTTTAACGCCACTTAGCTCACATTCAAGGTAACGACGGCTGGAGCCGGGAAAGGTTTCGCCTTGCAGCGCCTGAATATAGGCTCGGGCATGGGTGCGTAAATCACGTTTTGAGAAAGGTGTAGCAGACATAGCAAGCTCCGGTTAATAAGTTGAGGTTGCTTGTCCGGAGTGGGGGCAGGTTATAACAGTCAGCCAATCCGACGGGCGGATTTGGCTTGGTTTAAATGCTGTATTTCCCCTTGTTTCCCTTCGCAGGTATTAGCCTGATCAGGTTCAACGGATCCCGTTTTCACGGTCTCAGCCCGCTGTAAACAGCTGGGCACTCCGACAAGATGGTGCTAAGTATTCACGTATTGCTAACGAAATTCAATAGCGATGTTTAAAAGCTTGAGCCGCTAACACTCGTTGTGCTCGCCACAGCAACTCGCCCTAATGCCTACGGCAGGGCTCAGGCACTCTGTGGCTGCGCAAACGGGGTTACCTGCTTCGCTTTACGCATTATGACAGATAGCGTTATAAGCCCTGCACATACAGATAAAGTGATTTAAGAATTTTCATCTTCTGCTCATCACTGGCATGTTCATGCGCCAGATTTTCCAGCACGAGGCTGAAATCTTCCATCGTTAAATTGGGGTTATCCAGGCCATGCATGAGTTTATCGGTACGATAGCGCTGCCATTTTTGTTGCTCGCTGTCAGTCAGGCTGTAAGGGTAGTTACGGGCACGGTATAAAAACAGCAGGCTGTTTAAACGCTCGTCACTGAATACCGGCGCATTTACCGCCAGCTGCTCTGGCGTCTGCTGATGCAACTGCGCCATTTTTTGCTTGTCGCCATCATTGATAAAACCGTTGTATAGCTGATAATCCGGGTTGGTCTCGGCGGCAAATTCATTTAGCTGCTGATACAACTCAATAGCTTTGGCCTGCACGTCACGGTGCTGGCGTAAAAATTCTAAATGCTTCAGGCACAGCGCTCTGTCAATACCAAACTCTGCGGCGCGCTGCTCGGTTAACGTTTTCGCCGGAGCCAGCACCGGGCATTTATTTAAATGAATAAGCTTTACGCCCAGGCGTTGTTCACCCTCAGCCAGATCGGCAGTTTTGGTGTACAGCTTTTGCTGTAAAGTCTCGAGATCGTCTTCCAGCAGCGGTGTAGGGTCGGCTTGTAAGTTATAGCAAATCACTGCGTTTTTATTGGTCGGGTGAAATGCCAGCGGCACTATCCAGCTAACACAACCCTGAGTGGCGGGGAACTTAGACGATACATGTACCAGCGGTGTCATACCGGCAACGTCAATCAGCTCGGCCACTTTGGCTTTCTTACGTAGCTCGAATAAATAGCTAAACAGCTTGGGCTGCTTTTCTTTTATCAGTTTTGCCATAGCAATGGTGGCGTAGACATCGGATAACGCATCATGGGCGTTTTCATGCGCCAAGCCGTTAGCTTTCGTCAGCTCTTCCAGCTTAAAGCTTGGGCTGCCGTCCTCGCGCAGTGGCCAGTTAATGCCGTCGGGGCGCAGTGCATAGCAGGCGCGCACCATGTCGATTAAGTCCCAGCGGCTGTTGCCGTGTTGCCACTCGCGGCCATAAGGCTCATAGAAGTTGCGGTACAAGCTGTAGCGGGTCACTTCATCATCAAAGCGCAGGTTGTTATAACCCAGTACGCAGGTATTGGGCGTGCTAAAGCGTTGCAGAATACGCTGCATAAAGTCAGTTTCGCTCAAGCCTTTTTTATTGCACAGCTGCGGGGTTAATCCGGTAATTAACGCTGCTTGCGGGTGCGGCAGATAGTCATTGGCCAGTTGGCAGTACCAGACATCCGGCTCGCCGATAATATTCAGGTCTAAATCGGTGCGAATGCCGGCAAACTGCGCCGGCCTGTCGCGCTTAGGATCGGCGCCCCAGGTTTCATAGTCGTGGAAGTAAAAACTGGCGTCTTGGCTCATATCTATCGTTAAATCATAAAGCGTAAGTCGTGGCGCCAGTGTAGCAGTATGGCACCCGAGGTGACATGCTTTTTGCTACTCTCTTAAGGTGCGCTGGCTTGCTGACACTGCAGTAACAACACTGCCAGTGCACTGCTAGTGCTATTTTTCGGGTATGCCAGGCCGATGGTGCGTTCCAGTTTTACTTCGGCAATAGGGCGCAGTAATACGTCGCTGCGCTGCTGCATATTGTCAAAGTTCGGCACCAGCGCGCAGCCAACGCCGGCGGATACCAACCCTAGTGCGTACTCGATGGTTTGAATGTCGGCGCGCAGATCCGGCTTAATGCCCCGTCGCACCAGCTCCGGGTAAAGGCTGTTCCAGGCATCACAGGGCGTGCGTTTAATCAGTGGCAGGTTTTCAAAATCGGCTAGGCCAATACTGTCCTGCAGCATCAGTGCAGATCCAGGCGGCAGCGCCAGCAAATAACTGTCGTGCCAGATAGGTGCAAAGGCTTCACCGGCTTTAATCAGCTGCGGTGTAATAATACGCGCATCACAGGGCTCATCCGGCTCCACCAAATGCAGTTCTAACCCCGGTACGCTGTTACTAAATTCGCGCAGCAGCTGACTCATACGCTCTACGCCCAGGGCGCGAATAAGCCCCAAACGGAACTTTACCCGCGCTACCGGCTCACTGAACGACGCTTTTAACGACTGCAGCTGGCTAAGCAAGCGGCCGGCATGGCCGTATAGCTTGTCGCCATCTTCTGTGGGGGTTACCCCTTTTGGCAGACGGATAAACAAGGTGACACCCAGCTCTTGTTCCAACTGGCGCAGTGCAGCCGATAGCGATGGTTGCGCCACACAGCACTGGCGCGCTGCGGCGCTGACACTGCCTTGCTCATATACGGCTACGAAGTAACTGAGTTGGCGGATGTCCATAGTTAAAAACTATACCTGATACAGAATTATTATATTTTAACTGTACATGAAAGCAGGCTACTCTGGCGATAACTAAAATTATTTAGCTGGTTTTATTGAGGAATTTGCTATGGCACGTGCACACTTTGATTGGCAGGACCCCTTTGCATTTAGCAACATGCTAACGGAAGAAGAGCGGATGATCCGCGATACTGCTCACCAGTACTGTCAGGAAAAGCTGCAAACACGGGTGCTGATGGCGAACCGGGAAGAGCATTTTCACCGTGAAATTATGAATGAGCTGGGCGAGCTTGGGCTGCTTGGTGCCACCTTGCCGGAAAAATACGGCTGCTCGGCAGTGAATTATGTCTGTTATGGCTTGGTAGCACGTGAAGTCGAGCGGGTAGACAGTGGTTATCGCAGCGCGATGAGCGTGCAATCCTCCTTGGTAATGCACCCCATTCATGAGTACGGCAGCGAAGCACAGCGGCTGAAATATCTACCTAAACTCGCCAGCGGCGAATGGGTGGGCTGCTTTGGTTTAACTGAACCGGATGCCGGCTCGGATCCTGCCAGTATGCGCACTACGGCGAAAAAAACTGCCGGCGGTTATGTAATAAACGGCAGCAAAATGTGGATCACCAACTCGCCGATTGCCGATGTATTTGTTGTGTGGGCTAAATTAGACGGAGATATTCGAGGCTTTGTGCTGGAAAAGGGCATGAAAGGCTTATCGGCACCGAAAATTGAAGGCAAGTTCTCACTGCGCGCGTCGATTACCGGCGAAATTGTGATGGATAACGTTGAAGTGGGCGAAGAAGCGCTGCTGCCTAATGTGAGTGGCTTAAAGGGGCCTTTTGGCTGTCTGAACAAAGCGCGTTATGGTATCGCCTGGGGTGCACTGGGGGCGGCAGAGTTTTGCTGGCATGCGGCCCGGCAGTACACGCTGGATCGTATTCAGTTTGGCCGGCCACTGGCGGCTAATCAGCTTATTCAGAAAAAACTGGCCGATATGCAAACCGAAATCAGTATCGGCTTATTGTCTTGTTTGCAGGCTGGCCGGCTGATGGATCAGAACCTGTTACCGCCAGAAACTATTTCGCTGATTAAACGCAACTCGTGCGGCAAAGCGCTGGATATTGCGCGTATTGCGCGTGATATGCACGGCGGTAATGGTATCGCTGATGAGTACCATGTTATTCGGCATGTAATGAACCTCGAAGCAGTAAATACCTACGAGGGTACCCACGATGTGCATGCGTTGATTTTAGGTCGCGCGCAAACCGGCTTGCAGGCGTTTAGCGGCGCTTAAGCTGGCCGTTTTGATGCATCGGTAGCCACATCAGCAGCAATAGCAGCGGAGTCCGTCTATGTCAGAAACAGTGCATCCCTGGGTCAATGAATACCGGGCAAGGTTAAGCAGTGGTAAGATGCCGCTGCACAGTAGCAGCCACAGTATTGATTTTTCAACGCTGTACCAGCTTTGGCACAGCCAGTTATGTAGCCGTCTGCTGGACTTGCAATCGCGCTTATTGCAAGCCAAAGGCCAAAGCTTTTATACCATAGGCAGCGCTGGCCATGAGGGCAATGCCGCTGTGGCGGCGGCGTTAAGGCTGACTGATCCGGCGTTTTTACACTACCGCAGCGGCGCGTTTTTTATTGAGCGCAGCAAACAGCTGCCAGGCAGTACACCGTTGTATGATATGTTGCTGTCATTTTGTGCCAGCAGTGAGGATCCGATCTCCGGCGGCCGCCACAAGGTGCTTGGCAGTCTGGCGCTAAATATCCCGCCGCAAACCAGCACCATAGCGTCGCAGTTACCCAAGGCTGTCGGTGCGGCTTTTGCCATTGACCTGAGTAAACGACTGGGATTGAATGGTCAATGGCCGGCCGATGCCATAGTGCTGTGCAGCTTTGGTGATGCCTCGGCCAATCACTCCACCGCGCAGGGCGCTATTAACTCTGCTTGCTGGGCCGCTTATCAGCAGGTGCCGGTGCCGGTTCTGTTTGTCTGCGAAGATAATGGCCTGGGTATCTCAACCCCCACGCCCAGCGGCTGGATTGAGCAAGACTTAGCCGACAGGCCGGCACTGAAGTATTTTGCTGCCGACAGCCGCGATTTGGCGCAAAGCTACCATGTTGCAAGGCGTGCAGCCGATTATGTGCGCAGCAAGCGTAAACCGGCGGTGCTGCATTTATCTACCGTGCGCTTGTTTGGCCATGCCGGTGCCGATGCCGAAGCGGCCTACCGTACCAAGGCACAAATTGAGGCCGAGCTGGAGCTAGACCCGCTGCTTAACAGCACGGCGGCACTGCTGGCCAGCGGCGAGGTAAGTGCAGAGCAATTGCTGGCGCAGCTAAATACGCTGGTGGCGCAAATTAGCCGGGTGGCCGCCATTGCCAGCAGCCGGCCAAAGTTGACCACTGCAGCACAGGTAATGGCTTCTATTGCCCCAATGCGTGCTGCACAGGCTTTACCGGTAGTGCCAGACACTGAAGCACGTCAGCAGTTACTGGCTTTTGATCAGCATAATATGGGTAAAAAGCAGCATTTGGCCAAGCTGCTGAATTGGGCGCTGCACGATGTGTTGGCGCAGTACAATAATACCGTGGTGTTTGGCGAAGATGTCGGCAAAAAAGGCGGCGTTTACGGTGTTACGCAACATTTAGTTCATGCTTTTGGCAGTAACCGTGTCATTAATACGCTGCTGGATGAGCAAAGTATTTTGGGTATGGCAATAGGGTTAGCACAGCAGGGCTTTATCGCGATACCGGAAATTCAGTTTTTGGCTTATGTGCACAATGCTGAAGATCAAATACGAGGTGAAGCGGCGACCTTACCGTTTTTCTCTAATGGCCAGTATCACAATGCGATGGTGGTGCGTATCGCCGGTCTGGCATACCAGCGTGGTTTTGGCGGCCATTTTCATAATGACAACTCCTTTGCGGTGTTTCGCGACATCCCCGGTGTGATTCTGCTATGCCCGTCAAATGGTTATGACGCTGCGTTATTGTTGCGGCAGGCGGTTGCGCTTGCGCATCAGCAAAAACGGTTGGTGATTTTCCTTGAACCTATAGCGCTTTACATGACGCGCGATTTACTCAGTACGGGTGATGGTTTGTGGTGTCATGATTATCCACCGCCCGACACGCCGCTACCCGCTTTGGGAGAGCCTGCAGTTTACGGCGATGGCGATGAGCTGGCCATTATCAGCTATGGCAATGGCTATTACTTAAGCCGGCAGGCCGAGCAGGAGCTGGCTGCACAGGGCTACCTGTTACGCGTACTGGATTTACGCACTCTGGTACCGCTGCACACCGATTTAATTGTCAAAGCCTTAACCGGCTGTCGCAAAGTGCTGATTGTCGATGAGTGTCGCCGGCGCGGCTCGTTAAGTGAAGAGTTGTTTACTGCCTTGCACGAAGCTAAACCGGGCCACTTTAGTATTGTGCGGTTGTGCGCTGAAGACAGCTTTATTCCGTTAGGGGCAGCGGCTTATGCCGTATTGCCATCGAAGCAGCAAATTGTGCAACAGGCACTTAGCTTGCTAACGGTTGCTACTGAAAAGGTGATGTTATGAAAAAAACAGCGCTGCTGGTGTGCCCGGGGCGGGGCTCTTATAACAAGGCTGAACTGGGTTACATTACACAGCATGCCAAAGATCGTGCGTTGTTAGCCGGCTTTGATAAGGTAAGAGCCGAGCTTGGCCTTGCCAGTGTGAGCGAGCTGGACGGCGCCGCGCAGTTCAGTCGCAGTGTGCATTTAAAAGCAGAAAATGCCGCTGCGCTAATTTTTGCCGCCGGTATGCAGGATTATCGCAGTATAGATACAGAGCAGTTTGACGTCGTGGCAGTTACCGGCAATTCGATGGGCTGGTACACCGCACTGGGCTGTGCCGGTGTTTTAGCACCGGATAGCGGCATGCAACTGGTCAGTGATATGGCGCGGCTTACGGTAGATGGCGCCGGTATGCAGTTTATTTATCCGCTTATTGATGATAACTGGCAAACCGATAGCCAGCGCACCATGCTGGTGAAGCAACAACTGGAGCAACATTCCGGCGCGCTGTTTATGTCGATAGTCTATGGCGGTTATGCCGTACTGGCCGGCACGGATAGCGCGGTAACAGCAGCAATGGCGGCCTTACCACCTTGTGATGAACGTTTTCCGCTTTTGCTGCCAGGCCACGCTGCCTTTCACACTCCATTAATGCAAAGTGGCTCGGATAAGGCCCTGGCACTTTGGCCAGCCTCGCGTTTTAGTCAGCCACAACTGCCGCTGATCGACGGGCGTGGCCATATCTGGCCGGGTTGGGGCACTGATTTATCCGCGCTGCAGCGCTACACCTTGCAGCATCAGGTATGCCAGACCTATGATTTCAGCAAGGCACTGCAGGTGGCGGTAAAAGAGTTTGCCCCAGAGCATATTATTTTGCTCGGGCCCGGCGCCAGCTTAGGTAGCGCAGTGGCGCAAAGCCTGATCCAAATTGGCTGGCAGGGCATAAGCTGTAAGCAGGACTTTACCGAGGCGCAACAGGCAACTGTACCTTTTGTTCTGAGCATGGGGCTGCCCGAGCAGAGGTTTGTCGTGAGTTAAAGTTCAATGCACCCTCGCCGTTTGATTTAAAACAGCTAGTTTCTGTTGGTACCTTTGGCGGTCTTGTTTGTAAACTGCGTATTGCTTCGCTTTAGCCATAAATCGAGATGCCTGGTCTTTGTCTCCGGCCAGATAATGCGCTTTTGCTAAGCCAAAATAAGCTTCATGATTTGTTTTATCAAGTGTAACAGCTTGTTTAAAATGGGTTATTGCACCAGCTGTCTCTCTACCCTCTAGGGCTTCGTTACCCAGCATAATGTAGTAGTAGGGATTATTTTTTCTTTTTTGTAAAACACGGTTCTCTAATTGTTCTGCCTTACTGATATTCCCGGTTTGGCGATATAAAAATGCCAGATTAGCTAGGGTATTGTTTGAATCAGGTTCAATAGCTAAGCTATGTTTGTAGCTATCCTCTGCTAAATCATACAGTCCATGTTGACGATACAAAATGGCTAAATTAGACCAAGTGACCGCAAAACTTGGATCTGTGTTCGCTGCAGCTGCGTAGTAGCGATACGCTTGGGCGTAGTTTTTTTCAGCGTAAGCGATAGCTGCTTTGTTGTTATAGAACATTGCTATAACTCGATTTATGCCAATTTTGTACTCAGGAAAGCGTTTTTTTAGGGTGTCTGGGTCAAAATCTATAACAACATCACTACCCAGTAGTGAACGGCCAATACTATTCTCTACAAGGCTTTGTTGTTTCAACTTAATGTTTACATGGCCGTTGAGCCAACTCTGTCCCATTTGATTAGTCCAGTATTCTGGGATCTGCACATCTTGAAAGCTGGCATCCATACCTAGTTCTTTTGCCATACTAAAAGCTAAAATAGACAAACTTAAACAATTCGCCTGACCGAACTGTAGCGTTTCACTTGCCGTTTTTGTTGCCGCATTGTCATATAGAAGCCCATCCTCAGCAGAAGAGAAAATATACTCAAGCACAGCTTTAGCCCGTTGCTCTGCAACATATTCGTCAGCAACAAGTTGCACGAGCTCCTGTTTGACGTGCTTCGGTAGTGCAAAAATTTCTTCAGGTGTTTCAGGAGTTTCAGCGATTCCGGGAAAAGGGTAATCTGTAAACAGTTGGCTACTTTCAACGACACTACTGATGTGGTTGTTGTTTGCGCAAGCAGACAACAAGAGTGTTGCTAAACAGACAAGAAATGCTGCGTTTTGTTTCATAAAGCCTCCACGTAGTGCTTTAACTTTAGTTCAAATTAATCACTATTTTATGGGCTTTCTGCGATTAAAATTCGCAAATAGGGCAACCGGTTGAGATTTTGTGATAAATCAAGTACAAAGAATGACATCACAGCACAAGGATTGCTCAATGAAAACACTATTATTCGCTGCTGTTTTAACTATTTTAGCGCTGCCCAGCGAGGCTAAAACGCCTGTTGGCATAGTGATCCATGGCGGTGCCGGCACCATTAGCCGTGACAGCATGACGCCGGCACAAGAGCAGGCTTACCATGCCATGCTTTCTCATGCGGTAAACCAGGGTTACAGCGTGTTAGAGCGCGGTGGCAGCAGTTTAGATGCGGTTACCGCAGCAGTGACCATCCTGGAGGATTCGCCCCTGTTTAATGCCGGTAAAGGCGCGGTCTACACCTTTGATGAAACGCACGAGCTGGATGCGTCTATTATGGATGGCAAAAGCCGCAATGCCGGTGCCATAGCTGGTGTTACTAATGTGAAAAACCCCATCTTATTGGCGCGGGCGGTGATGGAGAAATCGGCGCATGTGATGTTAGCCGGTAAGGGCGCTGAACAGTTCGCCCAAGAGCAGCAGCTGGAATTGGTAGAGAACAGTTACTTTAATACTGAATTTCGTTATGAAGCACTCAAGCGGGCGAAACAGGCGATAGCGCCGCTGCCGCATCAGGCAAGGGTGCCTTATGATCCGGCCTGGAAGATGGGCACGGTTGGCGCGGTGGCGATCGATCGTAAGGGTAACCTGGCGGCGGCGACCTCTACCGGAGGCATGACTGCCAAGCGTTATGGCCGCATTGGCGATGCCCCAGTTATTGGCGCCGGTAATTTTGCCGATAACCAGTGTGCCGTGTCGGCCACCGGCCATGGTGAATTTTTTATCCGTTATCAGGTGGCCAGCGATATCTGTGCCCGGGCGAAATATCAGCGAAAATCAGCAGCGGCAGCGGCCAAGGAAGTGCTGGCCGAGTTAAAAGCAGTCGGTGGTGATGGCGGTGTTATCGTGGTCGATAATAAAGGCCAGTTAAGCTGGACCTTTAACACCGAAGGCATGTACCGCGCATTAAAAGCCGAGGGTGGTAAGGCAGTGAGTGAAATCTTTGCACAAGGCAACTGAATTTACGGCAAAGCGGTGAAGTTGCGCTAACCTTATCAGGAGCCTGATGCTCAATGTATTAGTGCAGGGGGAAGCATGGATTTACTCAAAGTCGCAGATTATATGAACCGCTATCCGGTAACCTTTAGCGCCGAAATGCCGGTAGAAATGGCGGTAGACCGCTTAATTCGTGGTCGTCAGACTGGTGGCCCGGTAATTGACGAGCAGAAGAAAATCATCGGGTTTATCTCTGAGCAGGATTGCCTGCAGCGCATGTTAATGTCGACCTATCATGACCAGCAAGCGGCGCGGGTGGCCGATGTAATGAACACCGAAGTGCTGACGGTAAAAAGTTACGATGGCATTATCGATCTGGCGCAAACGATGTTAAAAGCTAAACCCAAACTGTATCCGGTGGTGGATGACGATGGCCACTTGCTGGGCATTATTACCCGTTCTGATGTGCTGGCAGCGATAGACAAAGAGCTGCACTCGCATTATGGCAAGGTAGGATAGCGGTAGCGCTGGATCTTTACCTGCCGCTCTTGGTAGCATGGCGCCCTCTGTTAATGAGGGCGTTGTTTTGTCTGAAGCTGTTATCTCTGTCTCTGATGTTAAATCCCGTATTGCCAACTGTCTGTTAAAAGACCAGTTTCGCCTGCGTCGGCGGCTACAACACTGTAAAACCCTGAAAGATGACGCCTTAACGGCACAGCTTAACCGCATTGTGGCCGATATCAGCCGCTCTGAGGCATTACGTCGGGCACGCCTAGAAAATTTGCCTAAGGTCAGTTATCCGCCGCAGCTGCCGGTATCTGAGAAAAAAGATGATATAAAAGCGGCCATTGCCGCCAACCAGGTAGTGATAATTGCCGGTGAAACGGGTTCTGGTAAAACCACGCAAATTCCAAAAATTTGCCTGGAGCTGGGCCGCGGCGTTGCCGGTATGATAGGGCATACCCAGCCACGGCGCTTAGCGGCGCGCAGTGTGTGTGACCGCATTGCCGAGGAGCTGCAGTGTCAGGTGGGTAATCAGGTGGGGTATAAGATCCGCTTTGGCGATCACACCGGCGACAACACCTTTGTTAAGTTGATGACCGACGGTATTTTGCTGGCTGAAATTCAGCAGGACCGGTTTTTAAACCAGTACGACACCATCATTATTGATGAAGCGCACGAGCGCAGCCTGAATATTGACTTTCTGTTGGGCTACTTTAAGCAGCTGCTGCCCAAAAGGCCGGATCTAAAACTGATTGTCACCTCGGCCACTATCGATCCACAGCGCTTTTCGCGGCACTTTTTTAATGCGCCAATAATAGAGGTCTCCGGCCGCACCTTTCCGGTAGAAACCCGTTACCGGCCGGTGAGCGAGCAGGACGATAAAGACGCCGATCAGCTGCAAGGCATTTTTGATGCGGTAGAGGAGCTGTACCGCGAGCCGCCAGGCGATATTCTGATTTTTCTAAACGGCGAGCGCGAAATCCGCGACACTGCCGATGCGCTGGAAAAACTCAAGCTGCCGCATACCGAGGTGTTGCCATTGTACGCGCGGTTAAGCGCGGCTGAGCAAAACCGTATTTTCCAAAGCCATGCCGGCAGGCGCATTGTGCTAGCTACCAACGTGGCAGAAACCTCATTAACCGTGCCGGGTATTCGTTATGTGATAGATCCCGGTACCGCGCGTTTATCACGTTACAGTTATCGCTCAAAAGTACAGCAACTGCCGATAGAAGCTATTAGCCAGGCCAGTGCTAACCAGCGCAAAGGCCGCTGTGGCCGGGTTGCGGCCGGTATTTGTATTCGCCTTTACAGCGAAGAAGATTTTAACAGCCGGCCCGAATTTACCGATCCGGAAATTTTGCGCACTAACTTAGCCTCGGTCATTATGCAGATGCTGGCACTGGGGCTGGGCGACATTGCTGCCTTTCCGTTTTTGCAAAAGCCGGACAGCCGTTTTATTAACGATGGCATTAAATTGCTCGAAGAGCTTGGCGCTATACCGCTTCAGCGCGATAAAACTGGCCTTAAGCTGACTGAGCTGGGCAAAAAGCTCGCAAGGCTGCCAATTGATCCGCGACTTGCACGGATGGTGCTGTTTGCTGCTGATAACGGCAGCTTAGGTGATATGTTGGTGTTGGCCGCTGCGCTGTCAATTCAGGATCCGCGTGAGCGGCCATTAGACAAGCAGCAAAAAGCCGATCAGTGCCACAGCCGCTTTGCCGATCCGGATTCTGATTTTGCCAGCTGGTTAAAACTGTGGCAGTACCTGCAGGAGCAACAAGAGCAGCTGAGCAATAACCAGTTTCGCCGGTTATGCCGCCAGGAGTTTTTAAATTACCTGCGCGTGCGCGAGTGGCAGGACCTCACCGGTCAGTTAACGCAATTAATGCAGGAGCAGGGTTACAGTGTAAATAGCCAGAGTGCCGGTTATCAAGCTATTCATCAGGCGGTGCTCAGTGGTTTACTGGGGCAGGTCGGTTTTAAAGACGCTGAGGCCGATTATTTAGGCCCACGGCAAACCCGCTTTTATGTGTTTCCCGGCAGCCATTTATTTAAACGTAAACCCAAATGGGTAGCGGCGGCTGAATGGGTTGAGACCAGTAAGCTATACGCCCGCACCCTAGCCAAAATTGAGCCCGAGTGGATAGAGCCACTGGCAGAGCATTTGGTTACCCGCAGCTACAGTGAGCCGCACTGGGAGAAAAAGCGCGGTGCAGTTATCGCCTATGAGCAGGTCAGTTTGTATGGCCTTGTGATCGTGCCAAAGCGCGCCGTGCTGTACAGCAAAATTGACCCGGCTGTATGTCATACCTTGTTTATCCGTGCAGCGCTGGTGGGGAAAGAGCTTGGCATTAACGAAGCATTTTTAGAGCACAACCAGCAACTTATCGACAATGTAACGGCACTGGAAGAAAAGTCACGCCGGCGCGATATTCTGGTGGACGAAGAAACTCTGGCGGCGTTTTATGCCGAGCGTATTCCGCAGTGGGCTAATAACCGTATCGACTTTGCCAAGTGGTGGAAGAAAAAGCGCAGCGAAGATGCCAGCTACTTAAATTTTGACCCAAACAGCCTGTTTAACCGTGATGCCAGTGATATCACCGCAGATAAATTCCCGGAAAGCTGGCGCCAGGGCAATTTAACGCTGCCATTGGAATATCACTTTGCCCCCGGCGAGATAGACGATGGTGTTAGCCTGATCATCCCGCTGGCGCTGCTAAATCAGCTGGAAGATGACGGTTTTGATTGGCTTATTCCGGCACTGCGCCATGAGCTGCTGGTGGCGCTGATTAAATCGCTACCCAAACAATACCGGCGCAACTTTGTGCCAGCCCCCAACTATGCGGATGCATTAATGCAAAGTATCGCGCCAGAGCACGGTAAACTGCTGGCGGTGGTTACTGAGCGGTTAAAGCGCATGTCGGGCGTGACCATACCGGAAGATGCCTGGGATCTCACTAGCATACCGGCCCATTTAAAGCTGAATTTTAAGGTGGTGGACGACAAAGGTAATACGCTACAGCAAAGCCGCTCGTTAAGCCTGCTACAGCAAGGGCTACAGGGCGAAGTGCAGCAGAGTTTAAGCCAGGTCGCCGAGCAGGGCATAGAGCAGGATAAACTGACGCAGTGGAGTTTTGGTACCTTGCCGCGCGAGTACGTGAAGCTGCAGGCCGGCTATGAGATTAAAGCCTTTCCGGCGCTGGTAGATGAGCGCGATTCGGTCGCGATCAAGCTTTTGGATAACCCACAGCAGGCGCTGCATGCCAGCAAGCAGGGGCTTCGGCGTTTGTTGCTGCTAAATATCCCCTCGCCGGTGAAATATTTACAGGAGTCGTTACCGAACAAAGCCAAGCTAGGGCTGTACTTTAATCCTTTCGGCCGGGTGCTGGAGCTGATAGACGACTGTATCGCCGCCGGTGTCGATGCGCTGGTTGCTCAGCAGGCAATGCCACAAACCGAAGCTGAGTTTATTGCACTTAAAGAGTTGGTTCGCGCTGAGCTTGGCGATACGGTACTGACCATAGCATTAAAAGTAGAGCAGATTTTGACGCTGTATCATGACATGCAAAAACGGCTGAAAGGCAAAGTCGATTTAGCCCATGTGCAATCGCAGGGCGATATTAAACAGCAGCTGGACGAGCTTATCTTTAAGGGTTTTGTTAGTAGCCACGGCGCAGCCAGGTTAGATGACATACTGCGTTATCTGCAGGCGATGCAAAAACGGCTGGAAAAACTGCCGGTCGACCCACAGCGCGATCGCTTATTGATGCACGAGTATCAAAAAGCAGAGGATGCGTATCAAAAGCTGTTGGGTAAATTTGCCGGTAGCAAGCTGCTGCCTGAGCCGGTGCAGGCTATTTACTGGATGCTGCAGGAGCTTAAGGTGTCACTGCACGCGCAGCAGCTTGGCACGGCTTATCCGGTATCCGTAAAACGGGTGTTGCATGCGGTGGCTGATATTAAAGGCTAACATGGTAATGTTGCATAGCAGGCTTTACAGCCAAGGTGGAAAGTTCTATAACTTAACGCTGTTGTCGCTTGGGGAGGCGTTATGTTAACAAAAGGAGATAACCGGCATTATTTCAGGATGATGGTAAACGCAGACGTAAAACTGCTGATTAACGATCCTGAAGCCGGCCGCACTATCGATGGGATTTGCCGTGACTTAAGTGCTACGGGTATGGCGGTTGAAATTGATGAACCACTGGAAATGGGCACGCTGATTAGGGTGCGACTCGACTCAGCCAACGCCAGCATTCCACCGTTGGATGCCGTGGCCAAGGTGATGCGCTGTGCGCAGGAAAGTGAAGACGTGTATCAGCTGGGCCTGGCCTTTATGGAGTTAAATTAGGTTTTTAGGTTGTTAAACGCATTAAAAAAGCAGCCTTGGCTGCTTTTTTAATGGTTAAGCGACAATTACTGCTGATTAAACTGCACGTTAAAGCTTACCGGTACTAATGGCTCGATACGTTTTAAGCCCGCTAGTTCCTGCAGCTTGGCCACACCGGCAGTCAAATTAAAGCTGTTAGTGTTTAGCATAACAGGCGCTTCTGTTGTGGCCTGTAGGCTTTTATCCGTTAAGCGGGTAATACGCACTTGTGCGCTAAGCTCGTTGGTTTGGCCGGCAATGTTCACACTCAGTGGCACGGTGTGGACGCTGGACTGGCCTACTAAAAGATTATCCAACTTATCGGATGCCAGCGGCGCTGTTACGTTGATGGCGGCAAATTGCCCGGCGTTTAGCACATATTGCCAGATCCGCTCATCGCGAATAGGGATCTGCGTATCCATGCTGTTTACCGCTATGCTGATTTCTACTTTGCTGCCATCCCACTGGCCGCTAAGCTGCTTAAAACGGTGCGTTTCTGCTACCACATCATTTTTTACCGAAACAAAATGTAACGCCGACTGGCTATTGTCCAACTGCCAGTTGGTGGCCAGGGCACTGCTGCTGGCCAGTGCCAGTGCAATTGCGAATACTTTCATAAGGTTCCTCCAATAGTATTTAGTGGCGTTAGCTTAACGCAAGGTGCTGCCAGCACCAAATAAGCAAGGTTAGTAGATCTTACACACCAGGCCTTTTAAGTAACTGCCTTCGGGGTAAAAACTGGCGACAGGGTGGTCGCTGTCCTGGCTGAGTTTTTCAATAAATAAACAATCGCGTTTGGCATCAAGCGCGGCGTCGGCAACGATTTTCTGAAACAGACTGTCTTCCATCAAACCAGAGCAGGAAAACGTCAGCAGCAAGCCACCGGGTTTAACAATCTGCATCGCCACCATGTTGATATCTTTATAACCGCGACAGGCGCCCATTAACTGCGCTTTGCTTTCAGCAAACTTTGGTGGGTCGAGTATCACCATATCAAACTGCTTACCCTGTTCCCGGTACTGGCGTAACAGTTTAAATACGTCAAATTTTACGTTTTCGATCTTGGTTAAATTTAACTGATTTAACTCAGCATTTTTTAGCGCTGTGTTAAGTGCCAGCTCGGAGAGATCCGCATTGGTCACCGACAGGGCTCCGCCTTGTAATGCGGCAACGCCGAAAGTGCCGGTATAACTAAAGCAATTAAGCACTGTTTTCGCGTTGGCATAACGTTTAGCGGCAGCACGACTGGCACGCTGATCCAGATAAAAGCCGGTTTTGTGGCCATGTATAACGTCAACCAGCAGTGACATACCATGCTCTTTGATTACCACTTCGCCACTATCGCGCGGTAAGTGCAGCCAGCCGGTAGTCGGCTGCAGCCCTTCTTTTTTCCGCACATCGACATCAGAGCGCTCATAAATGCTGTGGCCGGGAAATAGCGCTACCAGTGCTTTGACAATAGCATCACGCCAGGTATCAGCACCGGCGGAAAGTAGCTGGCAAACTAAAATAGTGTTGTATTTATCAATGGTGACGCCGGGTAAGCCGTCAGATTCAGCGGCAACCACTCTTAGGCCAGTGGTGTCGGTTAAATCGTATAGCTCAGTACGCAGCAGCCAGGCACGGGCAATGCGGCGATGGAAAAATGCATCATCAATAACGTCACTTTGTACAAAGCTCCAGGCACGGGCACGAATTTGTGACTGGCTGCTATAAGCGGCGTAGCACAACCATTCGCCTTTGCTGCTGTATACTGCCACCGTTTGGCCATCTGCGGGTTTACCATTCACTTTGAGCACGGCTTTAGAGAATATCCACGGATGCTGGCGTTTTAACGATTTTTCGCGGCTATCTTGCAGCGTCAGGCTGGGCATAGCGGCTGGGTGTGCTGGTTTGTTCATTGACGTTTTTACACTGTGCTAGACTAAAGGCCGCATTGTAGAGAAGCGCCGGCCAAAGCTAAAGTAGAATTTATCTTAGTGAGCGCGTGGCGCGGATAAACAGCAGGAGCATATCTTGGCAACAATACCGGCAATGATGCAGGCGATACAGGTAGTTAATCCGGGTAAACATAGCGTGCTGCAAATACAAACGCTGGCAACGCCAAAGCCCGGGCCAGACCAACTGCTGATAAAAGTAGCGGCTGCTGGTATTAACCGGGCCGATTTAATGCAGCGGCGCGGTTTATACCCGCCGCCGGCGAGTGACAGTCCGCTCCTGGGATTGGAAGTGGCGGGCATAGTGGTTGCTACCGGGTCTTTGCATAAAAGTTGGCTTGGCAAAGCGGTGTTTGGCCTGGTAAACGGTGGCGGCTACGCCGAATATGCCTTAATGCAAGCCGGCCACGCGATGGCGGTGCCTAATGGCTACTCGATGGCGGAAGCGGCTGCCACGGCAGAGGTGTTTTTGACCGCACATCAGCTGCTATGCACCATTGGCAATCTGCAAAGCAGTCAGCGGGTACTTATTCATGCCGGCGCCAGTGGTGTTGGTACGGCTGCTATTCAACTGGCCAAAGCGCTGGGGGCGCAGGTGGCGGTTACCGCCAGCAGCGACAGCAAACTAGAGGCCTGTCGTCAATTAGGCGCGGATATCGCCATTAACTACCAAAGTGCCGCCTTTGAGCAAGTGCTGGCACAGCAGTGGCCCGATGGCATTGAGCTTATTCTTGATCCGGTGGCCGGGGAGTACATCAGCCGGGAAATCCCACTTCTGGCAATGGACGCCAAGCTGGTGGTGTACGCCATGATGGGCGGACGCGAAGTGTCGTCTTTAGATCTGGCCGCGCTATTTAAACGCCGCGGTCAGCTGATTTGCTCTACTCTGCGTAACCGCAGTAACCGTTATAAAGCCAACCTGACGCAGGCGTTTGTTCAAAGTTTTGGCAAAGCCCTGGCGCAGCGTCAGATAGCGCCGGTAATGCAGCAACAATTTCCCTGGCAACAGGCCGAGCAGGCACATCAGTTAATGGCCAGCAATTCGACTATCGGCAAACTTGTGTTAACATTCTGATTTACTGGCAAAAGCGCGCCGCTTGGGTAAACTCAGTGAGAGCGTTTTATCTTAACATATGCAGGACACCCGGCCCGAATGACACTAGGAAGTATTGGTAAATCAACATACAGCAAGACAGTCAGCGTACTGATAAACCGTATTTACGATGCCACGCCGGTCGCCGATTCGGTATATGAGCAGGCGGCAGTGTATTTTCAGCAAGCGCTGGCGCAGCAAGCAGAAAAAACCGAGTTGGCGCAGCAGGTCATGTTATTCGAAGGCCGTCAGCAACAGGTGAGTCAGCGCGATCTGGCGCTGGTCGAGCGCAATTTAAAGCAGGCGCAAACCGAGCAACAAAGCTTTAACCAGGCCAGAGAAGAAGAAGCTAGTGTGCGTATGGCGGCACTAAAAAAATTGTGCCGAGATATTTTGGAGCTGTGCCAGGGTGAGTCGGTAGAAGAAACCAATATGCTCAGTGCCAAGCTGCTCGGGACTATCCAATTGATGTCGCCCACGGAAGGTAAGCAAGTTGCCAGCAGCAATCAAAAAAGCAAACATCTGTACAAGGCCATTTTATCGCTGCGCTTGCTGGATAAACTGTTGGCCGATGGCGAGCTTAACAACGCTTATGTGCAGCAGCGGCTGCAGGCAAGCAAAGGCCAAAAAGCAGTGAAAGACGAGTATCACCCGTTTCGGGATGATGTACAGCTGCCGCTGTTGATGGCCGCCCTGTTGCAGGACATTGGTACTTGTCATCCTGATGCCCAACTTATTCTAAAAGGCCCTGATGGCAAAGCGGATGAGTTCCGGGTATTAGATAACGATGAGCGGGTCGCATTATTGCAAATCAGCTATCGGGAAAGCCTGAAATACGTGGTGCACGGCCTGGGGCTGGAAAAATACAGTGGTAACTCCAAGCAAGAGCGCGAGCAGCACCTGAAGCTGGAAGCCGAGCGGCAAAACTTTGTCGTCATGCTGTTAAAAAATGCCATTAAACCCGAGCACGGCATTGGCAACTTATTAAAAATTCCGCAAATTTATACCTCAGTGGTGCTATCGACTAAAAGCAGTTACGCCTACGACACCTTGCCCAAAGTGGCATTAGTATTAGAAAAAGGCGTAGAGAAGGGCATTTACAGTAAAGTCGCGGTTGATGCACTGCTGGCCATTACCGGCGTGTTTCCGCAGGGTTTTGGCGTGACTTATATTCCGAAAGATTCAGACCGGCAGGATCTGGACCGTTACGAATATGCCATTGTTACCGGCTTGTACCCGGCTGATATTCGCCAGCCCATTTGCCGTATGGTGACGCGCAACCTTACCTATAACGTGTCAGCGCAAGGCTGCATTATTAGTGTCGAGAATAACCTTTACTACCCACCGGCGCGCAAAAAGCTGGAGAAAATCAGCGAAGACAGGTTACTGGAAATTCTCAGTAAGCTGGTATCAAACTTTGAAGAGCGTAAAAATATGCCACTGTTGCCGAAATGCTGGCATCCGGATGAGTACTTCTCTTACGTGAAAAACCAGAACCTGTGGAATAAAGTGGTTATGCACAACAACTAGCCGCTGTGGACAGCGGCTTCAATATCAGGTTTGCTGCTTAGCCTGCATATTGGCTGTCGGGGTGTCAGCGTCAGGTTGCTCAAAACTGTCATCATTTTTGTCAAACTCGACATCTTCGTCATAGCCTGCCGGCACTTGCTGGCGGGCGGCCTGGTACTCCTCATCATGCATTTGCGCCAGTACGACTTCTTCGTCAACCCGCGGGTCCAGTGCAGCGGCCAAGGGCGAGGAAACCAGATCGCCTGAGCCCATTTTAAACTGGGCATTTTGCTGCTCGTCCATCATGTGTTTCACTTGTTTTTGCGTGTAATTTACCCGCAGCAAACGCAAGAACAGCGCAAAGGCACAGCTGCTGATAAAGGCATATAACATGGCTGGGCCAATCAATTGCATCAGGGCCGAGGCCAAAAGCGGGCCAAAACAGGCACCTAAACCAAAGGTGAGTAATACTGTGGCAGACAGAGCCACCCGGTCATTTTGCTCAACATTTTGATTCGCAAAGGCTGAAGCAATCGGATACAGCGTAAAAGCCAGAATGCCATAGCAAAAAGTGGCGACCAACAGCAGTATGCCCGACAGCGGCAGCAGTGCAATTAACAACGTCAGTATGGTTAGCGCCGCGGCATTAAAGCGTAAAATACGGCTACGCGGAATACGGTCAGAGATTTTGCCCATCGGCCACTGCGCCAGCAAACCGGCCAGTATCGTCACCGACATAAACAAGGTAACCTGCTCGGTAGTCATGCCTTTACTGGCAGCATAGGCTGGGGCCAGACCATAAAATGAACCCGCCATCATGCCAGCCACGGTAATGGCTGTCAGTGACTGCGGTACTTTTTTCCAGAACGTGAAGATTTGCAGCGGCGCCGGTTGCAGTGGCGCCGGGTGAATACGCCGTGTCAGGGCTATCGGCACTATGCACAGCGAATAACACATGCTGATGATCAGCAGCGGCGCTATGCCAAGCTCTGGAAACTGGCTCAACATGGCCTGGCCGCCAATCATGCCAAGGTAAGAGGTAATCATGTAAAAGGCAAATACGGTGCCGCGCTGCGAGCTCTCGGTTTGCTCATTGAGCCAGCTTTCCAGCACCATGTACTGACACATCATGCCCATGCCAACCACCACCCGCAGCAGCAGCCAAATAGCCAGTTCGTCGATCAGCACGTGGCTCATCGCACAGGTGCTGACAATAGCGGCACTGGCGACAAAGGCACGAATATGACCGACCCGGGCTATGACTTTATGGCCCAGCTTAGAGCCCAGTACCAGCCCCAGATAGTAACAGGACATTAGCGCCCCTATCCAGGTGGAGTCTACCTGTTGCTGCGCCAGCGATAAGCCAAGGTAGGTCGACAAACTGCCCTGGGCCACCAGCATTAGCAGGGTGGTTAAAAATAATGCACTAAAACTGCGATAAGGGCTTTTGCTAGACATCCTTTGCCTTTTTAAAAAATACGGGCAGGGCTGCTGCCCATGACTTATTTCACCCGCATACCTGGTGTGGCACCTTCATCCGGTGACAGGATAAAAATATCACCGCCGCCGGGGCCTGCAGCCAGTACCATGCCCTCAGATAAACCAAAGCGCATTTTACGTGGCGCTAAATTGGCTACCATGACGGTTAAACGACCTTCCAGCTGATCTGGTGCATAGGCCGCTTTAATACCGGCAAATACCTGGCGTACTTCGCCGCCACCGATATCCAACTGTAGCTGCACCAGTTTATCCGCGCCTTCTACAGCGTTAGCTTTGATAATTTTGGCTACGCGAAGGTCAATTTTGGCAAAATCATCAATGCTGATAGTGTCGCCAATTGGCTCCCGCTCGCCAGTTTCGACTTTAGCATCAGGTTTAGCGGTGTTTTCAGCGACCGGCTTAGTGCTGGCTTGTGGCTGCAGGTTATCCTTTGATGCCTCCAGCATGGCTTGCACTTTTACCGGATCAACCCGCTGCATCAGCGCTTTAAATGGATTAACTGCATGGTTTAGCAGTGGTTTCTGGTAGGTGTTCCAGCTAAGTTCACTATTTAAAAAGGCTTCGGTCTCCGCCGCCATGAGCGGTAATACCGGTTTTAAGTAGTGCATCAGGACGCGGAACAGGTTAATACCCATCGAGCACACATCATGCGCTTCTTGCTGTTTGCTCTCATCTTTTACCAGCACCCAGGGGGCTTTGGCATCAATATATTGGTTGGCCTTATCGGCCAGCGCCATAATATCGCGGATTGCGCGGGCAAATTCACGCTTTTCAAAGCTTTCAGCAATGCTGTTACCCATAGCAACAAATTCAGCCAGCAGTGCAGGCTCAGCCACTGAAGCTGACAGCTTGCCGTCAAAACGCTTGGTAATAAAACTGGCACAGCGGCTGGCAATGTTGACCACTTTACCTACCAAATCGGCGTTTACTTTCTGGCTGAAGTCATCCAGGTTTAAATCCAGATCGGTTATGCCACTGGTTAGTTTAGAGGCAAAGTAATAGCGCAGGTATTCCGGGTTTAAATGATCCAGATAGGTGCGGGCTTTAATAAAGGTACCACGCGACTTAGACATTTTAGCGCCGTTAACCGTAACAAAACCGTGGGCATAAATCGCATTGGGTTTTCTAAAACCGGCGCCATGCAGCATGGCCGGCCAGAACAGGCTGTGGAAATAAATAATGTCTTTGCCGATAAAGTGATATACCTCGGCGTCAGAGTCTAAACGCCAGAACTCATCAAAGTTAATGCCGGTTTTATCGCAGAAGTTTTTAAAGCTGGCCAGGTAGCCAATTGGCGCATCTAACCAAACGTAGAAAAACTTGCCCGGTGCGCCGGGAATCTCAAAGCCAAAATAGGGCGCATCACGGCTGATATCCCACATTTGTAAGCCGTCTTTAAACCATTCCTGCAGTTTATTGGCCATTTCATCCTGTAAGCTGCCGCTGCGGGTCCAGTCTTGCAGCATCTGGCCAAAGGCCGGTAAATCAAAGAAATAATGCTCAGAGTCTTTTAAAACTGGCGTAGCGCCTGATACCACTGAACGGGCGTTCTTGACTTCAGTCGGGCTGTAAGTTGCGCCGCAGACATCACAGCTGTCGCCGTTTTGATCCAGAGCGCCGCATTTGGGGCAGTCGCCTTTAACAAAGCGGTCGGGCAAAAACATCTGTTTTTCCGGGTCAAACAACTGGCTGATGGTTTTACGCTTTATGTAACCGCCTTCATTCAGTTTGTTGTAGATTTGACTGGCAAACTGGCGGTTTTCCTCGCTGTGAGTCGAATAGTAATTGTCAAAGCCAATCGCGAAGCCGGCAAAATCAGCCTGATGTTCAATATTGGTTTTGGCAATCATTTGCTCAGGCGTAATGCCTTGCTCCTGCGCCTTCAGCATAATAGGCGTGCCGTGGGCATCATCGGCGCAAACGTAGTAGCACTGGTGGCCGCGTGCTTTTTGGAAGCGGGCCCAGATATCGGTTTGAATGTATTCCAGTAAGTGGCCTAAATGAATGGGGCCATTGGCATAGGGTAAAGCGCTGGTTACCAGTATTTTCCGTGTCGACATTAAGCGGTGCTCTTTTGCATAAATAACTGAAAAAATTTCGCTAAATGATACACTAGCCGCCATCGTTGCGCACCCGCCTCGCGGCGGATCGGGCAAAAAATCGCATTAACGTTAATATTGGAAATGTGCTGATGTTTAACTGGTTTAAAGCAAACCACGCGCAAGGGCTGCCGGAATCGTTACAACAGTTCTTGCAACAATGGCAATTGCCGAACAGCGGTGTGCCGTTATCCTTGTTGCTCAATAGCGCCAAGCTGGAAAAAAACACCGTGCAGTTAAGCTTGCAGCTGCCGCTATTATCAATTAAGCAGCCGCTGCAGCAGGCGCTGGTCGATGCCAGTTTTAGCTACACCTTACAGCTAAGCTACCAGCTTAATACCGCGCCGGTATTCAAAAGCATTAAACAGATCATTCTGGTGGCATCGGGCAAAGGTGGGGTTGGCAAATCGACCACAGCGGTAAATATTGCCGCGGCGCTGGCGCTGGAAGGCGCAAAAGTCGGCTTGTTGGATGCCGATATTTACGGCCCATCTATTCCTACTATGCTGGGGCTGGCCGGAGAGAAGATTAGCTCACCCGATAACAAACTGATGCAGCCTAAGTTCGCGCACGGGGTGTACTTACAATCAATAGGGTTTTTAGTCGACCCAGAGCAGGCGTCAGTCTGGCGCGGGCCTATGGCCAGCCAAGCCTTATTACAGCTGCTAAATGAAACCCTTTGGCCAGAGATTGATTATTTAATTGTTGATATGCCGCCGGGCACCGGCGATATTCAGCTGACCATGGCGCAAAAACTGCCGGTAACTGCGGCTGTTGTCGTCACCACACCGCAGGATGTAGCGCTGGCCGATGCACAAAAAGCCATTAGCATGTTTCGTCAGGTGAATATTCCGCTGCTGGGGCTGGTAGAGAACATGAGCTTTTACCAGTGTAGTCACTGCGGTGCGCAGGATGATATTTTTGGCACCGATGGCGGTGTAGCGCTGGCAGAGCGCTATCAGGTACCGGTGTTGGGGCAATTGCCGCTGCAAAAGCAAATCCGCGAGCAGGCCGATGCGGGTGTACCTGTGGTGTTAAAACAGCAGCCTGTGGCGCAAATATACCGTACAATCAGTCAGCAAATCATGCTGGCGCTGCATTGGCAAGCCAGTGCACAACAACGCCGCCAACCTGAAATTATCATAACGGACGATTAGAATGAGACTGTGTGACCGTGATATAGAGCGCTATTTAGCCGAAGGGAAAATTAGCATTGCCCCTATGCCTGACACCGACATGATAAGTGGTGTCAGCGTCGATATTCGTCTGGGCAATAAATTCAGGGTGTTTCAGGCGCATGCCGCGCCTTACATCGACTTAAGTGGCCCACGCGCCGAAGTCGACAAAGCGCTGAACAGCGTGATGAGCAACGAGATTTACATCGCTGATGGCGATAAGTTTATTCTGCACCCAGGCGAGCTGGCACTGGCGATGACGCTGGAGTCTGTCACCTTGCCGGATGATATTGTCGGGTGGCTAGATGGTCGCTCATCATTGGCGCGCTTGGGCTTAATGGTGCATGTTACCGCGCACCGTATCGACCCGGGCTGGTCTGGTAATATCGTTCTGGAGTTCTACAACAGCGGTAAACTGCCGCTGGCGCTTCGGCCGAAAATGAAAATTGGTGCATTGAATTTTGAGTTAATGACAGGTCCGGCTGCACGGCCGTATAACAAAAGAACTGATGCTAAATATCAACAACAAACCGGTGCTGTAGCAAGCCGTATTGGGCATGATGATAAAGGCTAATGATATCTTCAACGCCTTAATGTAAAAAGCCCACGCAGAGCGTGGGCCAAAAGCTATAAAGCAAAAATGAAGCGGGATGATTATGCAATAAAGTTGCATAGCTTGGCAACAGCTGTGCGCAATATTTCTGCATTAACCAGTCGGCTGCGTGGTAAATGTAATCACTGTGCATTATGCTCAGTTAACTTTTATCGTCAGGGAGAGAAAAACGATGTCAGTGAACGAAAATCAACATAAATGGCATTTTTTTCGCAGTGGAGGTTTTGATCAGGTTGCGCTGGAGCGTGGAGCAGACTTACAGCACTTAAACGAGCTGGATCCTAAGCTTTGGACCGTGCTTAACTGCCCAACCACTGGGTTGGAGTTTGACAGCCGAACATTGGCGCTGTTAGACAGCGATGGTGATGGCCAGGTGCGGATCCCTGAAGTGCAAACTGCTGTGCGCTGGTGCTGCCAGCGTTTGCAAGACGCCGATTTAATGTTCCAAAGCCCTGGTGTGCCGTTGTCCGCCATCAATGATCAGGACGAAGAGGGGCAGGCGCTTAAAACCGCCGCCCAGCGTGTACTGCAATACAGTGGTAAAACCGCACAAGATACACTACAGACTGAAGACTTTGCCGATAAAGCCAAGCTATTTTCGGCTGATCATTTTAACGGTGATGGTGTGGTGATGGCTGAACTGACTGATGACGATGAGTTGAAGCAGTTTATCAGCGACATTGTTACTGTAACGGGTGGCGTGGCGGATCGTAGTGGTGGCCAGGGCGTAGATGAAACCTTGTTGGCTGCTTTTATGTCAGATGCTAAGGCCATCGTTGACTGGTATCAGGCCGGTGAGGCTGGCGCCACTGAGCTACATCCGTTGGGCAGTGCAACAGCTGATGCCGCTGCCGCCTTTGAGCTGGTGCAGGCCAAAATCGATGACTTCTTTGTCCGCTGTCAGCTAGCCGCCTTTGATAGCCGTGCCACACCGGCCCTTAACCCTGAAGCGGGCGTTTATGCTGTGCTGGCTAACCGCGCCGTTGCCAGTGCAGACAGTGATATCTCTGCTTTACCGTTAGCCGAAGTGGGGCCAGAGCGGCCTTTACCGCTTGGTAGCGGCGTAAATCCGGCCTGGGCCGGTGCCATAGCGGAATTCAGTACTAAAGTGGTTCAGCCTTTGTTGGGCAAAGATACCGACAGTCTGCAGCATGCTGATTGGGCGGCTATTTCAGCCCAGCTTGCCAGTTGGCGTGCCTGGCAGGCCAGCAAGCCTGATTCTGCGCTACACAAATTACCCACTGAGCGATTGCAGCAAATTATCAATTCAGATGTTGCCTTGCGTTTAAAAGCCTTGATCGCTGCAGATAAAGCCGAGAAAACCTTTGCTGATAATGTCGATAATGCCGAGCGATTGGTGCACTACCAGCGTTATCTGGTGACCTTATTGCGTAACTTTGTTTCACTGAGTGATTTTTATCAAGGTAAAAAGAAAGCCATCTTTCAGGCGGGGACCCTGTATCTGGATCAGCGCAGCTGCGAGCTGGTGATGTTTGTTAATGATATGGCCCGTCATGCTACCATGGCGCCTTTTAGCGGTTGTTATCTGGTGTACTGCACCTGCGTACGCAAGGGTGAAGCGCCGGTGAGTATTGTCGCGGCGCTAACCGGCGGCGACGTGGATGAGTTAATGGTACCGGGGCGTAATGGCGTGTTTTATGACCGCCAGGGCCGGGACTGGAAAGCCAGTGTGACTAAAGTTGTGGCACAGCCGGTGAGTATCCGTCAGGCATTTTGGTCACCTTATAAACGTGTTGCGGCTTTTATTGAAACCCAATTACAAAAGTTTGCTGCCAGCCGCGATAAAGACATCGAGACTAAAACCACGGCGAATATTGCTGCCGCACCGGCAGCGGGCGCCAGCAATTTTGATATTGCCAAATTTGCCGGTATTTTTGCCGCCATCGGCCTGGCAGTGGGTGCGCTGGGCACCGCGTTAGCGGCAATTGTGTCGGGGCTTTTTGCCTTACCTTTATGGCAAGTGCCGCTGGTGCTGTTGGGCGTTGTGCTTTTGATCTCCTGTCCATCTATGTTGATGGCGTATATGACATTGCGCCGGCGTAATCTCGGGCCTTTACTTGATGCCAATGGTTGGGCGGTGAACACACGGGCGCGCATTAACGTGCCTTTTGGCGCCTCGTTAACCGGGTTAGCCACATTACCTAAGGGCGCCAAACGTAGTATGACTGATCCCTTTGCTGAGAAAAAGCGGCCATGGGGCTGGATAGGCGTGATGGTGATATTGGCAGGTGCAGCACTGTGGTTTTGGTTAACGCGATAATGGGTGTTACAGGCTTTGTCAGGCAGCAGTAAAACAGGAAACAGTGGGTGAGTGCAGTAAGTGTTTTGCGCTTAGTGGCACTGGCTGCTATCTGGGGCGCGTCCTTTTTGTTTATGCGGTTGGGCGTGCCAGAGCTTGGCCCGGCGTGGTTGATGTTTGGCCGGGTATTTATGGCAGCGGTGTTTTTAGCGCTGGTGGCGCTAGCACTAAAGCAACGCTTACCGCTTAAACAGTATGCCGGACACTATCTGCTGCTGAGTTTCTTTAACACGGCTTTGCCGTTTTTGCTATTTGCCTATGCGGCGCAAAGCCTGACCGCATCTTTACTGGCGGTGCTAAATGCCACCGCACCGTTGTGGGGCGCCATTATTGGCTGGCTGTTCTTTCGCCAACCTATGTCACTGAAGCTGGCTTCCGGTCTGCTTCTGGGTATTACAGGTGTCGGCATCCTGGTGGGGTTTGACGGCACCGTAACAGACAAAACGAGTGTGTGGGCATTGGTTGCAGCTGCGGCAGCGGCCTGTTGTTATGGCATAGCGACCTGGTATACCCGGCAGGCCAAACCTGTACCAGCTTTTAGTAATGCCCATGGCAGTATGTGGGCGGCTAGCCTGTGGTTATTGCCGTTATTGTGGTTTATCCCGCGACCTGTGGCAGAGCCAGCCGCGACCAGCCTGTTAGCGGTGCTGGCACTGGGGGTGCTGTGCACCGGTGTGGCTTATTTATTGTATTTTCGTCTGGTGCAGGATCTTGGCGCCACACCGACACTTAGCGTCACTTTTTTAATTCCGGTTTTTGGTGTGCTGTGGGGACACGTGTTTTTAGATGAAACGATCGGCTGGCATACGCTTTTCGGCGCCGCTATTGTTATTGCCGGCACCATGCTGGTTACCGGTTTTCGTATCACTGCACTTTTTACCCCGGCAAAGGAGACACAATGAAACTCTACGGTTCACAAACTTCACCCTATGTCAGACGGATCCGTTTGTTACTGGCCGATACACCGCATGACTTTATTAATCTGAATATTTTTGCTGATGAAGACCGGCAAACTTTGGCGGCGCTTAACCCGACGCTGCGTATTCCAATGCTGGAGCGTGACGGTGAAGTCATTTTCGACTCCGGGGTAATTTACCGTTATCTGGCCACGCAGCTGGGTTTTACCGCGCTGAGTTGGTACCAGGAGAATCAGCTTACGGTGATTAACGCCATAAATGATTCGCTGGTCATGCTGTTACAATGTAGCCGCAGCGGTTTTGATACCAGCGACGATAAGCTGTTTTTTAATTTACAAAAAGAGCGGGTAGCGACTTGTCTGTATGTGTTAGAGCAGCAGGCTGCCAATGGTGAGTTCAACCAGTGGCACTATGTCAGTATGGCATTGTACAGCCTGATTGACTGGACACTGTTTCGCCAGTTAGTTGAGCTGGATGATTACCCTGCGCTGTTGGCCTTTGTTGCGGCCAATAACCAGCAGCCGGGCGTTGTTGACAGCGACCCACGCTTAGGTTGAGCAGGCCGTTAGTCAGCTTTTTTTAACCAAACAGGCTCTATTAACACACTGTGCTCAGCGTCGGACAACCATACCTGGCCGTCGCTGATATTGCATTGCAGCTGCATAGTGCGGTTAACCAGTTTAGCCATTTCTACCACCGAGGCTTCGTTTATTTCCAGTACGCTGAGGTTTTGATAGCGCTGCAGCGCTTGTTCATTTTGCTTCCACCACACCGGCACACTGCGCCCGCCATAGCAAAACAGTTGCACCTGCTTGGCCCGGCCGGCGGCCTTACGCAGCCATTTCTCGTCGCTTTGGCCAAACTCTACCCACAGGTTTATTTCACCGCTTAAGCTTTTATCCCATAGCTCCGGCTCGTCATCTTCAGCGCTTAGGCCTTTGGTAAAACTTAAGCTCTCACTCGCATTTAGGGCAAAAGCGAGCAGGCGCACCATCATGCGCTCGTCATTCTCAGATGGATGCTGCGCCAGCGTTAAGCTATGGCTTTGATAATAATGCCGCTCCATGTCGGCAATTTGTAACTGCACTTTAAATACGGTGGCTTTAAGCGCCATAAGCGTGTCTCACTGCGTGCTAACGGGTTGGCGAGTGTACCCTGAAGTGCCTGGCGGCTCAATTAACGGCTTTTGCCTGCGCGGCTATGCCATGACATAAAAAACTGCGCTATGCTGTGGCAAAGTGAGCTAAACGGTTGAGTTTACAAACGATGTCGGCATTTGATTTTGCAATCGTACAAAATTTTGTGATCGCGCTACTGCTTGGTGCTCTGGTAGGAATAGAGCGCGAAAAGCACCGCCGCGACGAGCACCCAAACAGTTTTGGTGGCCTGCGTACTTATATTCTGTTTGCTCAGGCGGGCGCGGTGTCGGCCTGGTTGTCCTTACATTTGCAGGCATCCTGGTTGTTTGTGGTGACGGTATTAGTGGTGGCACTGGCGGTGTTAATTGCTTATGTGCTGGAAAATCGCAACAGCCCCAATTCATTGGGTTTAACCAGTGAAATTAGTGCAATTACGGTCACCTTGCTCGGCGGTGCGGTCATGTTCGGTTATGCAGAGCTGGCAGTAATGCTGGGCATTTTGACCTCGGCAATACTCACCTTCAAACAGCCACTGCATGGGCTGGTAAACAGAATTGGCATGGACGACTTGTATGCCGGTTTAAAGCTGTTGATTGCCAGCTTTATTGTGTTGCCGCTATTGCC
Source organism: Chromatiaceae bacterium (assembly GCA_033838465.1). GTDB lineage: Bacteria > Pseudomonadota > Gammaproteobacteria > Enterobacterales > Alteromonadaceae > Alishewanella. The sequence continues at coordinate 190,539 of JAJLKZ010000010.1, read as the reverse complement.
CAATACGCCGGTTGATCCCTGGCAAGCGCTTAACCCCTACAAACTGTGGCTGCTGGTGATCCTGATTTCTTCGATGTCGCTATTGGGTTATGTCGCTGTGCGCTGGCTTGGTGCTGCGCATGGCGCCGTGGTAACCGGTATCAGTGGCGGCCTGGCGTCGTCTACTGCCGTAACACTCAGCTTTGCCCGCAGCAGTAAAGTTGAAAGCGATCCGTTGGCGGCCGATACCCAGGCCAGTGGCTTACTGTTGGCCTGGTTGGTCATGTTTATCCGCGTGATGGTTACGGTAACTATTGTATTTAAACCGCTGCTGGCAGCCCTTTGGCTGCCTTTTAGTGTCATGGCGTTTACCACAGCTGTAATGGCAGCCGTGTTTTACTGGCGTGGTAGCAGGCGCTACCAGGCGCCACAGCAAAGCTCGGTAAAAGTGACCAACCCCTTTAGTTTGCTGGCTGCGATAAAGTTTGGCGCCTTGTTTGCGGCAATTTTGCTGCTGGTAAAAATCACCGAGCACTACGCCGCCGAAGAGGGCTTGTATTTGCTCGCCGCAGTAGCTGGCTTAACCGATGTTGATGCTATTACCTTGTCGATGTCTGAATATGGCCGCCAATCTGCAGAAGGACTAACGACAGCCGCTGTGGCGATTACCATAGCGGCGCTGAGTAATACGCTAGTGAAATGTGCGCTGGTTTACACCTTGGGTTCGCGGGCGTTTGCCAATAAAGTGATGTTGGCAACGGCGGCAATTGTTACCGCCGGTATTATCAGTATCAGCCTGGTTTAATTGGCCACTAGCTTATCGACGAGTTGACGCACCGCGCTTAATTGTGCGCCGCTGCGGGTAGCATAATCTGGCCCGGTGTAGCCCCACCAGTCCCAACAGGCATTGGGGTTAAAGGGGTTAATGTTACTGGCGCGGGTTTGCGGGTAAAACACCACCAGCTGGTTAGTGTCAGCATACTGATTCAGGCCTGTGCCGGTGACAAAGGCGTCGCCAACGCTGTCGGCATTTTGCTTGCAGCCATGAAAACTGACATGTAAGCGACAACGTTGGCCATTAGCACAAGTTTCAGGCACATATAAATAGCCAGTTTGCGCCAGTGTAGTTTGCGCTGCAGCAGATAATTGATGCTGATCCAACGTAAGCAGTTGTCCTGCAGCGCTGCTGCTCTTGGGGTTTTGCTTACCCAGCAAAAAAGTTAACAGTTCGCCTGCTGCATCATAAGCGCAGCTAGCAAGAAAAGGCGGCTCGGAAACCTCGCAGTTGCCTAAGTCTGTGCGGTCGGTTGGGAAGGTATGACCAAAGGCTTTGTCATTAATTAGGGCGATATTCGGCTTAGTCAGCCATTGCTGATATTGTTGTTGTAATGTTACCGCCAGGCCCGGATAGACAGTGGCGTCTTTGCTACCGTGAAAAATCCATACTTTATCCTGTTGTAGTGCTGTTACTGGTGCCAGGTTGCCCTGGGCTTGCTGGTCTTTCAAATAACTATTTATGGCAGTTATGTCGGGTGCGCTGCTTGCCTTGTTAAAACAATGCTCCAGCGCCAGGCCCAGACTATTTTGCGCACAATACACCGGGCCAGCCGCCAGCATGGCGACACCGTCGACCTGCTCAGCAAAGGCTAAATGGTATTGGCCCGCCATATAAGCGCCACTGGAGAGACCTGACAGAGTAATGGTGGGCTGCAGTGTCAGTTTGGGCAAGGTGTCGGTATCTGCGGCCATAGGCTGAGACATGGCAGTTAAAACCAGTCCGGCAAGTAGGTATTGTTGCATGGTGACTCCAGAGAATAATGTTACGCTAGGGCAACAATGGCAAGAATACTATCCGGCGACAATAAGGCTTTAGTACAGCTTACTTATAAAATTGGGTAATCCAGATATTGCAGGTAGCGGTTTTTATCCAGCGTGGCGGGAAGTGCCTGCCATAAGCGCTCTGCAAGCTGTGGATACTGCTGATAAAACCTCTGGCTTAGCATTAAATAGCCGTCACTTTGATACAGCGGCGGGTACAGTAGCAGTACTGGTATACGGTTTATATGCTGCTCTTTGGCGTTAATACCATTCAGCTGACATAGCACTGTAGTGGCATCAACCCGGCCAGATACGACCAGCTCTAAGGCGTGCTCAGGCGAGTGCGCCGGCACCAGGGCGGTATTAGCCGGGAACGGAATAGGGCGGTAACCGAGCGGCCGCGATACTGTTATAGCGCTTTGGCTGCTGATTTTTTCTTCCAGCCTGTTATCAAAGCGATAGGCCAGACACAGGCCCAACTGATTAATAGCGCGACTTGGATCGGGTAAGCCGTCAGGTTGTGTTGGGTAGCGGGTGTAATGCGCGCGATTTTCATCATAAGCGGCGACCAATGCGTCGACATTATTGTCTTCCAGTTGTTGCAGGCAGCGCAGCCATGGCCGGCGAACCAGCTCCAGTGTTAACCCCGCAGCAGTTGTTGCACGGCGTAAGTGTTCGATGGTAGCGCCGGGCTGCGCGGGTATTTCAGTGCTGTTACCGGCGTAATAGGGCAGTAATTGTTTGTCCTCATAACAAAAGCGCAGTGTCACTGCCGTAACCGGGGCAGGTACGCCACTGGTAGCCAGCACATCGGCTTGTAACGGGCTGCTGTGCAGTGCGCTTGCCAGCAGAGTCATACTGATGAGCGCGGTTCTTATCGACATCTTAACGCCATGTTGTTCACTGCACTTTTGGTAACTCAAACCATTTAATAACGTAATACCCGCGCTACACCGCGTGAGCGCGGATCAGCTACGGCTTCTATTTCTGTGCCGGTTACCCGTATCGCCTGAATATCGCCCAGGTTCCAGCTTTGCGTATGCAGGTTATAACCTTGTTTTATCAAAGTATGCTGCACGTCGGGTTGCAGGGGGGCGTATGGCTCCATGGTAATTTGCTGCTCTGGCAGTAATTGGTGATGAAACCGCGGCGTGGCAACCGCATCCTGCAACGATAGCTGATAATCATACAGGTTGGTTATCACCTGGAATATCGAGGTAAAAATAGTCGAGCCGCCCGGCGTACCAATAACCAGTTCTACCTTGCCATCTTTTACCAACAAGCTTGGGGTCATTGACGACAACATACGCTTACCCGGCGCTATGGCATTGGCATCACTGCCGACCACGCCAAAGGCATTGGGCACACCGGCCTTGGCGGAGAAATCATCCATTTCGTTGTTCAGTAAAAAACCGGCGCCTTCAACCACCACACCGCTGCCAAAGTCCAGGTTTAAGGTATAGGTATTGGCTACCGCATTACCGTGCTTGTCTAAGATGGAAAAATGCGTGGTGTGATATCCTTCCAGGCCGGGTTTTACTGCGGCAGTAGCGGAAAGCTGCTTGGGATTAATCTCGCTGGCGCGTTTATCCAGATAGGTAGCGTTTAACAACGCTTGTTGCGGCACTGCGGTAAAGTCAGGGTCACCTAAATAGTCAGCACGGTCAGCAAAAACGCGCTTTGCAATTTCGGCAATTAAATGCACATACTGGGCACTGTTAAGGGCAACGCCGTCAAAATGCGCTGCCAGGCGCTGTTTTAAACCTAATAGCTGGCTAAGTGCTATGCCACCTGAGCTGGGCGGTGCTGTGGTCACCAGTTGTTTATCACGCCAGGGGGTAATAATGGGCTCGCGCCAGCCTGCTTTATAGCCGGCTAAATCGTCCAGTGTAATAAGGCCGCCGCCGCGCTGCATTTGTGCCGCAATAAGCTTGGCAGTTTCACCCTGATAAAAGTCAGCCGGGCCCTGTTTGGCAATGCGGCTGAGAGTGGCTGCGAGCTCAGGTTGGGTAAAATTCTGCCCGGCCTGCATGTCGGCAAAATAGCGGGCAAAATTGGTTTTACCTTCCAGTTGTTGCAGTAAGTCTGCCCGATACTGGTATTGATTCTCTGCGACGATAAAGCCGTTTTTAGCATAGCCAATGGCTGGTTTTAACAACTCTGCCCACGGCAGGCTGCCAAAACGTTGATGGGCTTGCCATAGCCCCATCACGGTACCCGGCACACCGCTGGCTTTGTGACCAACCAGACTTAAATCAGCAATAAGTTGCTTGTCTGCATCAAGGTACATATCGCGGTGAGCTTTTGCCGGCGCTGTTTCACGATAGTCAAGAAAGTAGGGCTTGCCGTCAAACCACAATGTCATAAAGCCGCCACCGCCAATATTGCCCGCTTCAGGGTAGGTGACCGCCAATGTAAAGGCAGTTGCCACAGCGGCATCTACGGCATTGCCACCCTGGCGTAAAATAAGTTCAGCCGTGTCGGCGCCATAGCGGTCAGGAGAGGCAACAGCACCTTGGCCAGCACTGCCCTGAGCGCCGTGCACGGCAAAGCTTAGCCATAACGCAAAAATTATCAGGTGTCGTTGTGCCAACATAAGCGCCTCCGTTTATAACAACACTGTTCTACCTTGCCTTGTTGTTAATTACAAGGTGTGACAAAAACCAAAGCGCCGGCTATCCGAACTAGCAGCGGTTAACTGCTTGCTGCACGGCGAGTTTTGTTAGCAATTGACTAAACTCAAAAGCAACTCGCTGGTGCAATAATGGCAACTGCGGCAATTGGCGCGGGAAATGAAACAGTCACTTAGCGGCTTTAAGCTATAAACCAATTAGCGAAACGCAGAAACAACAAAGCCCCGCAAAAGCGGCGCTTTGTTGTTGAGGAATTAAATGGTCGGTACGAGAGGATTTGAACCTCCGACCCCTGACACCCCATGACAGTGCGCTACCAAGCTGCGCTACGTACCGACGTAGGGCGTATCATAATGATTCCCCGCCAGAATGCAATGCCATAGCAGCCGACTGGCGCAATTTTCGCCAGCTTTAACAGGTGTTTTATCATTAACCGCTGATTAAGTGGTGGTTCAGGCTGGCTTGCTATAAGGTAGTTGCAGCTTATGGAGGATATTCTAATGAAAAAAGCACTCTTAGCCAGCGCAGTAGCGGCGTCGGCAGTAGTATTAACTGCCTGTGGCGGCGGTAGTGACACTGAACCTATGTTTGCCAAATTTAGCCTGGGTGTGAGTGATGCCCCGGTAAATGGCGCTAAGGTTGTGATGGTATGCTTTAACAAGATTGAACTGACAGGCAATGGTGTTGGCAGCCAGAGTTTCACCATAGGTGAGGATGATGTCGCGGCAGAAGCCAACGACAACTGCCGTGATGCGCAGGGAAATGTTATCCCTAATACCCGTGGCATCGATTTATTGCTGTTAGACGGTGCTAAGTCTGAAGCTCTTATCACCGGTGCAGAATTTGACGCCGGTAACTACGGCCAATTGCGACTGGAAATTGCTGAAGGCAGTTATGTCGAAGAGCAGGATGGCTTAAAAGTGCCTCTGCGTGTGCCATCAAACGAGCTTAAATTAGGTGGTGTTACCTTGTCTGCCGGTGGTACTTTTAACTATACGCTGGAGTTTGATTTACGCAAAGCCGTTGTTGACGCGGTAGGCCAAGAGGGTTATCTGTTAAAACCGACAGGCCTGCGCTTAGTAGACAACAGTGAGATTGGCCACCTAACAGGGCAGGTTGCAGAAGGTTTGTTAATTAACAACAACTGTACCGTAGCACCAGATGATACCGCAACGCCAGTGGCTACTGTTTACCTGTACGAAGGTTCGGATCTACCATTGGCAGAACTGTCAGACAACGGTGGTGATAATACCTATCAACCATACGCCAGCACCAATGTGTACTTTGATGGTGTAAGTGAGTACACCTATAGTATCGGTTACGTCGATGCGGGCACTTATACAGCAGCCCTAAGCTGTGATATTGAAGATGATCCGGAAGCGGTTGATACGCTGGAGTTTTTACAAGCGCAAAACGTGACAATTAGTGCAAGCAGTACTCCGCTAGTGGCTGATTTTACTGAGTAAGCACATTACCTACATGAGGTTACAGGCTCTAAGTCATCACGCATTATTAATAATGAACATAACCAAAAGCCCGCTATTCGCGGGCTTTTTTGTTTGTTACAGTAGCCGTCTTTACGTCTTGTAGAGTTTAGCACTGTGCTGTGGATCCCCTTTACCTTGCTGGCCGCTTTTATGCAGGCCTGGCGCAATGCGTTTCAAAAACAACTGAGCAAAGAAGTGAGTGTCGCCGGGGTAACGCTGGCCAGGTTTATTTGGGCGTCGCCGCTGGCTGCTATGTATTTATGGGGTTTGTATCAGTGGCAGCCGGTGGCAATGCCACAGTTTAGTGTGGGCTTTGCTGGTTTTATTGTCGCCGCGGCGCTGGCGCAAATACTGGCCACCGCCTTAATGGTTAAACTGTTTAAACTGAGAAACTATGCTATCGGTGCTGGCCTTGCCAAAAGCGAAGCCATTTTAGCGGCAGTGCTGGGCGTGGTGTTTTTCAGCGAGTCTTTATCTGCTTTAGGTTGGGTTGGTGTGATACTGGGCGCGACAGCGGTGTTTTTGTTAAGTGGTGCCAGCTTACGGCAATTATCCTGGCCGGTATTGTTGCTGGGTTTATTTAGCGGCCTGGCGTTTGCGTTAACCTCGTTGTGGGTGCGTCAGGCCAGCCTGGTATTGGGCTTACCCTTTCCGCATGGTGCTGCCTGGGTGCTGCTGTTGGTCATTTTGCTGCAAACCCTGCTACTGTGTAGCTACTTGCTGCTACGCGATACAGCCAGCTTAACGGCACTGTGGCAGCGGCCTAAGCTGACGTTAGCGGTGAGTGTATGTAGCTGTGTTGGCTCTATCGGCTGGTTTACGGCCATGAGCCTGGAGTCAGTTGCGCTGGTAAAAACACTGGGCCAGGTAGAGGTGCTATTTATGCTGCTGATCTCTGCCTTGGTATTTAAAGAAAAACTGCAAAAAACCGATCACTGGGGTTTGGGGTTAATTGTACTGGCGGCCATTGCCGTAATGTGGGCCTGAGACAGCAAGTGCTGCCTCAGGCAAAAAGCGGGCAGGGTATACACGTCTTACGGCTGGGTTAACGCCCATTCTGTTAACAGCTGCACACCAAAACCGGTGGCGCCCTCTGGCGTAATACCTTTACTGCTGTTGGTAAGTGCATTACCGGCAATGTCGATATGGGCAAAAGGCGTACTTTTTACAAACTGCTGTAAAAACAGCGCTGCGGTAGATGCACCGGCACTGCGGCTGCTGCCAGTATTACGTAAGTCGGCAATTCTGCTGTTTAACTCAGGCCGCATCTCGTCAGTAAGTGGTAAACGCCACAGCTTTTCATTTACGTTATCAGCAGCTTGTTGTAATTGCAGCGCAAGAGGCTCATGTTGGGTAAATAAGCCAGCATAGTAGGCGCCCAAAGCTGTAACTTTAGAGCCAGTTAAGGTTGCAATATCAACAATAGCACGCGGCTTTAGGTTGTTTTCGGCATACCAGAGCGCGTCGGCCATTACCAGCCTGCCTTCAGCGTCGGTGTTGATGATCTCTACGCTTAAGCCTGCAGCGGTATTGATCACGTCGCCCGGCAAATAAGCCCGGTCTGAAATCATATTTTCGGCCAGGGCCAGCAGCGCTACGACATTGACCGGCGCTTTTTGCTCTGCCAGTGCAGCTACGGTACCCAGTGCGGCAGCGGCTCCTGCCATATCACTGGTCATACGGATAATAGAGTCGGCTTGGGTTTTCAGGTTATAGCCACCGGTATCAAAGGTTATGCCTTTACCAACAATGGCCAGCGGTGCTTGCTGGCTGCCTTGCCAGTGCGCTATGACCAACCGCGGTGGGCGGGCGCTGCCACGGCCTACGGCTAAAATGGCGCCCATGTTGTTTTTCTCCAGCGCTTTTTCATCGAGCACCGTGACTTTAACGCCCAGCTTTTTCAGCTCTAACGCTTTGGCGGCAAAAGTAGCTGGCGCCAAACCCATGGCAGGCTCGTTGGTTAAATCACGTGCCAGGCGCACACCGTTGGCAATAGCCGTTAATTGCTGGTGCCGTCGTAATGCGGCTTTTTCATCTGACACGATAAAATGCAGTGTCGGCAATGTAAGTTCGGTTGCATTATTCAGATAACGGTTAAACGTGTAGCTGGCCAGGTTAGCACCAAACGCCAGTTGGGCAGCAAGTTCAGTATCGCTTAAGCTGCTGTTAAGCGCGCTGGCATCAATAACCACTTTTTTTGCTGCAGATTTACCTAGTAGCCTGGCAATATCGCCACCAATAAATGCCGCTTTACTGGCGCTGTGTTCGCTGGCGTTGCCGGCGCCAACCAGCATCAGACGCTGATAGCCTTCAAATGGGACGGCCGGTTTCAGATACTGTAACTGCTGGCCGCTGTTGCCGCTGAAATTTTCGCTGGCGGCCAGTTGTTTAAGGCCGGCGTCAGTAAGCGGTGTATTATTGCCGACCAGCATCAGCAAGGTGTCGCTGTTGTCTGGTGCCTGGCTGGTAAAGTTAACGGTAAAGCTACTGGCATTACTGACAAAACTTAACAGTAAACCGGCAGCAGTTAGAAGTTTTCGCATGGTTTAATCCCTTAGTGAGTGTTGGCGTTATTGTCAGCACTGCTGCAGCGGGCGGCAACCCGATTGCGATAAAGTGCTGCATTGTTATGGTGGCTGAGCGCAATCTGCATTCTGGTATAAACAATTATGTATCTTTGCTGGTGAATTTTGTTTAAGCCAGTAAAATGTGGCGCTTGTTGGCTAATTTACGTAGTGATTGTTGTGTCAGACCAAGATCTTTTTGCCGATATCCGGCCTTACAATGATGATGAAGTGGCGCCGGCTATAGCCCGCTTAATTGCCGATGATGAATTTATTCAGGCCATTTTGCATTATCGCTTCCCGCATTTGTCCGGCCCGTTTGGCTGGTTGTTATCCCCGCTAGTGAAGTTTGCCCTAAAACGGCGCTGGGCTAAGTTAACTACGGTATTGGCGGTGCAACAGCAGGTGGCCGGTTTTATGGATCGCATGATTGACAGCACCACCAATAATGTCAGCGTATCAGGTATTGAGCAGTTAACGCCGGGTAAGGCGTATTTATTTGTGTCAAACCATCGCGATATCGCCATGGATCCGGCACTGGTTAACTGGTGCTTGCATCACCATGGGTTTGATACGGTACGTATTGCCATTGGTGATAACCTGCTGCGTAAACCCTGCGCCACTGAACTGATGAAGCTTAATAAAAGCTTTATCGTCAAACGTGGTGCTAAAGGCCCGCGTGAGATGCTGAAAAACTTATCGCAGTTGTCGGGCTATATTAAACAATCACTGTCAGAGCAGCATGCTATCTGGATCGCGCAAAAAGAGGGCCGCGCCAAAGATGGCAACGATCAAACCGATCCGGCCATCCTGAAAATGTTTTATATGGAAGGCAAAAAGCGCGGTGAAGACTTTGCCAGCTACATGGCCGGGCTTAATATCGTGCCGGTTTGCCTGTCTTACGAGTACGACCCTTGTGATATCGATAAAATAAACGAGCTGTGGCAAAAGCAAACACAGGGCTCTTACCAAAAAGGCGAGTTTGAGGATATCGACAGTATTATCAAAGGCATTGTTGGCTTTAAGGGCAGGGTGCATGTTGCCTTTGGTAAACCCTTAACGGACATTCCGGCTGAGCCGGAGCAATTAGCCAGCTTGATTGACCAGCAAATTTGGCAGCAATACCGTTTGTATCCGGTAAATTACTTAGCCGCCGGCCAGCAACATAGCGACATCAACGAAAACGTCGCCGAGCTGTGGCAGCAGCGCCTGCAGCAACTGCCTGCCAGCGCAGCGCCAATGCTAAACGCCCTGTATGCCGCGCCGCTAGTTAAGCAGCAACAGTTGGCTTTACAGCAGCCATTAACGTCACAACATGAGAGCAACCAGTGAACTACCTGATTGCCGTCACACTGCTGTGGGCGTTTTCGTTTAGTTTAATTGGCGTTTATCTGGCCGGACAGGTGGATGCCTATTTTGCCGTATTAAGCCGGGTATTACTGGCGCTGTTGGTGTTTTTGCCGTTCTTACGGCCACAGCCGCTGATGCTGGTAGCAAAATTAATGGCCTTGGGCGCAGTGCAACTGGGGCTGATGTATCTGTTTTACTATCAGTCCTTTTTGCTGTTAAGTGTGGCTGAAGTGTTGGTATTTACCATCTTTACCCCGGTGTATATCACCTTACTGCACGACTTACTGGCCGGGCGCTTTCAGTTGCGGTTTTTACTGGCGGCTGTTTTAGCCGTAATGGCCGCGGCAATAATGCGTTATCAGGGCCTGAGCAGTGATTACTGGCTAGGGTTTGCCGTGGTGCAGGGCGCTAACCTGTGTTTTGCCATCGGCCAGGTGGGGTATAAGCGGTTGATGGCACAGCAGCCGTTAGCCATACAACAACACCAGTTGTTTGGCTGGTTTTATTTTGGCGCTTTAGTGATTGCGCTGCCTGCCTGGTGGATACTGGGCAGCGGCAACTATCCGCAAACCAGCGTGCAGTGGGCAGTGCTGTTATGGCTCGGCCTGGTGGCGTCTGGCGGCGGTTATTACTGGTGGAATAAAGGCGCCACCCAGGTCAGTAGCGGTGTGCTGGCGGTAATGAATAATATGCTGATCCCGGCGGGCCTGGTGGTAAACGTTCTGCTGTGGAACCGGCAGGAGAATATCACTACCCTGGCGCTAGGTTCAGTACTGCTGGTGCTATCCTGTAAGTTGTGTACCCGTAACAAAGAGGCGCCTCATGGCCAGACAAATTAGTTACAGCTTTAATAAACAGCGTAAAGTGATTAACTTTAGCTATGACAAGTACCGCGATATGTATGAGGCGGTGGCGGCGGCTGAGGGGATAGATTTAACCCGCTTTTTAGCCATGGAGCAACAGGTAGCCATGACAGCCAAGCGCGGTGCTGCGGTTAAAAATTATCGCCAGCAGGAATTTGCCCGCATGGGATTTACCGATATTGCTTTTGTGCGACAAGAGAAAGAGGAGTAAGGCTTGGCGGAATTTGGCTAAGTTGCAGCCAATAAAAAAGGACACCTGAGTGTCCTTTTTTAGCAAGCGCTTAAATTACAGTACAGTAACGTTAGCAGCTTGTGGGCCTTTTTGGCCTTGTTCGATTTCGAAAGATACGCGCTGACCTTCGTTTAAGGTCTTGTAACCTTCAGTCTGGATTGCACGGAAGTGAACGAAAGCGTCTGCGCCGCCGTTGTCCTGAGTGATGAAACCGAAACCTTTATCAGCGTTGAACCACTTAACTACACCAGTTACTTTAGCCATGAATGACTCCTAAAAATTTAAATAAACTAATTGACGCTTAATTGCGCTTTTAGCCTGACTGTTACCTTACTTATGCGGCCAAACGTGCGTGAATCTTCAGGACATGACTTACAATGAAGCTGTGTAGCGAAGTGTTCATAAACATTTTGTTACATAGGTCTGCTTTACAGGCCGGAAAGCACTATAACAGGTCTGCAGCGAATGTATATAGTAAAATGCAAATAAACCGTTGTCAGACAAATAAAAAACTATCAGCAATAAAAAAGGCCGCTGTAGCGGCCTTTGAACTAATTTGCTTATTTATTGAACATTAAGCAGTTAATAAGCTTTTTGGCTCAACAAAGTCAAAACCTAAGGCTTCAGCCACGCTTTGATTGGTCACTTTACCGTGCATCACGTTAAGGCCATTCAGTAAATGAGCGTCGTCCAGTAAGGCCTGCTTGTAGCCTTTATTGGCCAGGCGAATAATAAATGGCAGCGTGGCGTTGTTCAGCGCAAAAGTAGAGGTACGTGGTACCGCACCCGGCATGTTGGCAACGCAGTAGTGTACAACCTCATCAACAATGTAAGTTGGGTCGGCGTGGGTAGTAGGTTTAGAGGTTTCCACACAACCACCCTGGTCAATCGCCACATCCACAATGGCTGAGCCTGGTTTCATCCGTTTGATATGATCTTTAGTCACCAGCTTAGGCGCAGCAGCGCCAGGTACCAGTACGCCACCGATGACCAAATCGGCCGCCAATACTTCCTGCTCCAGCGCGTCAGCGGTTGAGTAAATGGCTTTAACGGCACCGTTAAACTGTGCATTGATTCGGCGCAGCACATCAACACTGCGATCCAGTACGGTAACATCGGCACCTAAGCCCAGCGCCATTTGCGCAGCATTAGTACCTACCATACCACCACCAATCACCACAACTTTAGCCGGCGCTACGCCCGGTACGCCACCTAACAGCATGCCACGGCCAGCACAAGATTTCTCCAGCGCACGGGCACCGGCCTGAATAGACATACGGCCGGCTACTTCTGACATAGGTGCTAACAGCGGTAAACCACCACGGCTATCGGTAACGGTTTCATAAGCGATACAAACGGCTTTTGATTTGATCAGATCTTCAGTCTGTGGCAAATCCGGTGCTAAATGCAGGTAGGTGAACAGGATCTGATCTTCACGCAGCATGGCGCGCTCAACGGCCTGCGGCTCTTTTACCTTCACAATCATGTCGGCTTTGGCAAACACTTCAGCGGCAGTTGCCACTACAGTTGCGCCGGCAGAGGTATAGTCTTCGTCGGTGAAACCGATACCGATACCGGCATTGGTCTCAACAATCACGCTGTGCTTGTGATTAATCAGTTCACGCACGCTGGCTGGTGTCATGCCAACGCGGTATTCGTGGTTTTTAATTTCTTTTGGTACGCCAATAATCATCTTTATATGCCCTTTTATCAGGTTTTGGTTGGCCAAGGTAAAATTTGTGCGCAGTATACTGCTAAATATATAGAATTAATGCTTGTTTTAAAGTGGTTTGGTAGTGCAAAATTCTGTTTAAATATAAAAAGCAATTTTTTAAGCTGCTATGTATTCTTTAAGTAAAAGTATCAAGAAGTTAGACAGAATAGATCGCAAAATACTGGCTGAGCTACAGCGCGACGGCCGCCTGGCCAACGTTGAGTTGGCGCGCCGGGTTGGTCTAAGCCCGACACCTTGTCTGGAGCGGGTACGTAAGCTGGAAGCTGAAGGCGTAATTTTAGGTTATACCGCCCAGGTTGACCCGCATAAAGTGGGTGCTGCTTTGCTTGTGTTTGTCGAAATTACCTTAAGCAAAACCTCGCCAGAAGATTTTGACGAATTTAGTAAGGCAGTTCAGAAGCTGGAAGAAATCCAAGAGTGTCATCTGGTGTCGGGTAGCTTCGACTTTTTATTGAAAACCCGAGTTGCCAATATGGCAGCGTACCGTGAGCTATTAGGCGAAACCCTGCTGCGCTTGCCCAGTGTACGTGAAAGCCGCACCTATGTTGTGATGGAAGAGGTCAAGCAAACCACCTTCGTGGCCATTAGCGGCTAGTCCGCTGTGTTGCAAGCTAATTGTTGGTTCAGCCATGCTTCACGGATGCACTTTTACACTGTCTCTGGTATCTTAACGACAGTTTGCGCTTGCACCACTATAAAGATAAAAGGGTAGGGCATTTCATTTGCAAAACCGAGCTTATTTTCCATTAAATGGGGTACAGCGTTTGCTGGAAGTCGGGTTAATTTTATTTACCGGCTTTGCCTTGTTTTTGTTGTTGGCCCTGTTAACGTTCGATCCGGCCGACCCCAGTTGGTCGCAAACCGGCTATCAACACAGCGTGCACAATTATGCCGGGCCGGTGGGGGCCTGGCTGGCTGATTTGTTGCTGTTCAGTTTTGGCTGGATAGCCTACTTGCTGCCATTCTTAGTTGCTTTTGCCGGCTATTTGTTGTTTAAACGCTTTCACCATGTGATGAGTCTGGATTACCTGATCCTGGGCCTTAGACTCATCGGTCTGGTTCTGACGCTATTAAGTGCCACTGCTATTAGTAGTATGAATTTTAATGATATTTACTATTTCTCGTCAGGCGGTGTTATTGGCGACGTGGTGTCTGGCGCGCTGCTGCCGGCGTTTAATTTTATTGGTACCGTGTTATTGCTGCTCTGTGGTTTTGCCACTGGCTTGACCCTGATGACGGGTATCTCCTGGCTGACAGTTGCCGACGCGCTGGGCGCAGCCTGTTATAGCGGTATACAGTTCTTAATTAGTGTACCAGCGCGGTTAAAAGCACGTCAGGCAGATGACTATGATCCTTTCGCCGAAGATGAAAATGAGATTGAGCCGGTAGCACCAGCAAAAACATCCCGCGCCGATGCTGCTGTCAACACACCCTTGCCAAAACCACAGCCAGTTAAGACAGTGTCAGACAGTCTGCCGATTACGCCACTGGATGTTAAAACCCAGGCTAAAGCGTTCTATAGTGTGGATACCCTGGCCGACGAAACTTTGTCATTCAGTGCCATAGACGAGCCTGATAACGAGCGCTGGGCCGACAATACACTGCAACAACTGGATTTACCGCCAGAAGCCCAGAATGACCCAATGCTAAGCCTTAGCATTGAAGAAGAAGATGACAGCCAGGAAGTGTGGCATCAGTTAGATGAACTTCCCTCATTGGCACTGCTAGACCGCCCTGATAAAGCCACTAATCCGATAGATCCGGCCGATTTAGAGCGGGTATCTCGCCTGGTCGAAGCCAAACTGCTGGATTTTAACGTTGAAGCCAAAGTCGTGGGTGTGCACCCGGGGCCGGTGGTTACCCGGTTTGAGCTTGATTTAGCACCAGGCGTCAAAGTCAGTAAAATTACCGGTTTAGCCAAAGATTTAGCCCGCTCGTTATCCGCTATCAGTGTGCGGGTGGTAGAAGTTATTCCGGGTAAGTCTTTTATTGGTCTTGAGCTGCCAAATCAGCATCGTGAAATTGTTCGCTTATCAGAAGTGATTGGCGATGAGGTCTTCGAGCAGTCAAAATCGGCGCTGACCATGGTGCTGGGTAAAGATATTGCCGGTAAATCTGTAGTGGCCGATTTAGCCAAAATGCCACACCTGCTGGTGGCAGGTACCACGGGGTCGGGTAAATCGGTTGGCGTTAACGTGATGATTTGCAGCTTGCTGTATAAATCAACGCCGGACGATGTGCGCTTTTTGATGATTGACCCGAAAATGCTCGAGCTGTCGATTTACGAGGGCATTCCGCATTTGCTGACCGAAGTGGTTACCGATATGAAAGACGCCGCCAACGGCTTGCGTTGGTGTGTCGGTGAGATGGAGCGCCGTTATAAGCTGATGTCGGCACTGGGCGTGCGTAACTTAAAGGGCTACAACGCTAAGGTTAAAGAGGCAATTGCCGATGGTACACCGTTAAAAGATCCGTTATGGCGGCCATCAGACGATATGCGCACCGAACCGCCGCTGCTGGAAAAGCTGCCGGCTATCGTGGTGGTAATAGATGAATTTGCCGACATGATGATGATTGTTGGTAAAAAGGTTGAAGAGCTGATTGCCCGTATTGCGCAAAAAGCCCGTGCTGCCGGTATTCATTTAATCCTGGCGACACAGCGGCCATCTGTCGATGTCATTACCGGCCTGATTAAAGCCAATATTCCCACCCGTATCGCCTTTCAGGTGTCGTCAAAAATAGACTCACGCACCATTTTAGATCAGCAGGGTGCCGAGAGCTTGTTAGGCCAGGGCGATATGCTGTATTTGCCGCCCGGCTCTGGCGTGCCGACACGGGTACACGGTGCCTTTGTGGATGATCATGAAGTGCATGCCGTGGTGGCTGATTGGAAAAAACGCGGTCGCCCCAACTACATACCTGAGATTTTAAGCGGTGAAACCACCGAAGAGAATTTGCTGCCAGGCGAAACCCTAGAAGGCGAGGATGGCGAGGCCGATCCGCTGTATGATCAGGCTGTGGCCTTTGTTACAGAAAGTCGACGCGCCTCAGTGTCGGGTGTGCAGCGTAAGTTTCGTATTGGTTATAACCGCGCTGCCCGTTTGGTTGAACAGATGGAGCACAGTGGTATTGTCAGTGGCCCCGGCCACAATGGTAATCGTGAAGTGATGGCGCCACCGCCACCTAAGGGATATTAAAATGTTAGCGCGTGTTGTTGTGAGCCTGATGTTGTGTGTTAGCGTGCCGCTGCTGGCACAAACTGCTGAGAGTACCTTACAGCGCAAACTGGCCACCATTAAAAGCTTTGCTGCCAGCTTCGAGCAACGGGTAGTCGACCATGATGGCCAGTTACTGCAACAGGGTAAAGGCGAGCTGTTAATTAAACAGCCCGCGCGTTTTCGCTTTGAAACCACCGAGCCTGAAGCGAATTTATTTATCGGTGATGGTCAAAGCCTGTGGTTTTACAACGAAGCGTTGGAGCAGCTAACCATTTATGATGCAGCCACTGAAGTTAACCGCACACCTTTTGTGCTGTTAACCTCAACCAAACCCGAGTTGTGGGCGCAGTACGACGTGACCCAGCAGGCAGAGCAGTTTGTTATTACCGCCAAGCAGGCCGATAGCCCGGTAAAGCAGCTGACACTGCGGTTTTCCGGCGATGCACTCTCTGCCATGCAGGTGCTGGATATGAACCAGCAACAAAGTGAGTTTAATTTTACCCTGATGCAGCTGAACGTTACCCTGGACGACAGCCTGTTTCAGTTTGTGCCGCCAGAGCACACCGATATTGACGATCAGCGCCAGCGATAACGATTGTGACTTCACTGCCGTTTAATTTTAGCGATGATTTTCGCCCGTTGGCAGCAAGAATGCGGCCACGGGATCTGCACGAATATGTCGGCCAACAACATCTTGTGGGACCTGCCACAGCACTACGAAAAGCCATAGAAGCTGGCAGGGTATTTTCACTTATTTTGTGGGGGCCGCCCGGCACCGGCAAAACCACGCTGGCAGAGGTAATTGCCAGCCATGCTGATGCCGCTATTATCAAACTGTCTGCCGTAACATCGGGTATTAAAGAGATCCGCGATGCTATCACTCAAGCACAGCAGCGCCAGCAGCAATATTCACAGCGCACACTGTTGTTTGTCGACGAAGTACACCGCTTTAATAAAAGCCAGCAAGATGCGTTTTTACCCCATATTGAAGATGGCACCATTATTTTTATCGGTGCTACCACAGAAAACCCGTCGTTTGCACTGAATAACGCGATTTTGTCTCGCGCCCGTGTTTGTGTGCTAAAAAGCCTGACTGAGGCAGAACTGGATCAGGTGCTGCAGCAGGCATTAACTGATGCCGAGCGTGGCTTTGGCCAACAGCAGATACAAATAGACGATGCCGCCAGAGCCTTATTGTTACAGCTGGCCGCGGGGGATGCGCGCCGGCTGTTGAATTTGCTCGAGCAAGCAGCTGAGCTTAATCAAACCGAAGGCCAGGTAACAACCATCAGTGTGCAGACACTAAAACAGTTAATGCCGCGCCAGTTACCGGGCTTTGATAATCAAGGGGATATGTTTTATGACCTGATATCCGCCTTTCACAAATCCGTACGCGGCTCAGATCCGGATGCTGCATTGTATTGGTACTGCCGTATTCTGGCCGGCGGTGGTGACCCTTTATACGTTGCCCGCCGCCTACTGGCGATTGCCAGTGAAGATATTGGCAATGCCGATCCGCGTGCGTTAACGCTGGCACTAAATGCCTGGGATACCTTTGAGCGGGTTGGGCCGGCAGAGGGCGAGCGCGCTATCGCCCAGGCGGCAGTTTATCTGGCACTGGCGCCAAAAAGTAACGCGGTATACAGTGCCTTTAACCAGTTAAAGCAACTGGTCGCCGATCAGCCCGCGTATGAGGTGCCAATGCATTTGCGCAATGCGCCAACGCCGTTAATGCAGCAGTTGGGGATGGGTAAAGGGTATCGATATGCTCACGATGAGCCAGGTGCTTATGCCGCTGGCGAGCGCTATTTACCTTTAGAGCTTCGTGGTCAGCGCTTTTATCAGCCTACCGAGCGGGGCATGGAAAAGCAGCTGGCAGAAAAGCTGCGTTACCTGCATGAATTAGATGCACAAAGTGCGATAAAGCGGGACGAGCCATGTTAACCTACCTGGCTGTGGCGTTTGGTGGTGCAATCGGCGCGTGTTTACGTTATGCCTGTAACGAATTGGCGCTGAATGTTTTGGGTAAGTCATTCCCTTTTGGCACTTTGCTGGTTAATATTCTGGGCTCTTTTGTATTAGGGCTGCTATATGGCCTGTTTAGCGCAGGTTTATTGGCTACCTCGCCATGGCGGGCGCTGGTAGCTATTGGCTTGATAGGGGCGTTTACGACCTTTTCAACCTTTTCGCTGGACACCGTGTTGCTGTTGCAACAAGGCGAGTGGCAAAAGGCAATCGCCAACGTATTTTTCAACGTGTTGTTATGTTTAACGCTTGCCTGGTTAGGGCTTAAACTGGGTTCAATGAAGTAATTACTATGCTAGATGCGAAATTTTTACGTACCGAATTAACCGAAACTGCCGCTCGTCTTGCGCAACGTGGCTTTGTGCTGGATATAGCACGCTTAACTGAGCTCGAAGAGCTAAGACGTAAGCTGCAGGTTGACACGCAAGAGCTGCAAAATCTACGCAATACCAAGTCTAAGGCGATCGGGCAGGCGAAAGGGCGTGGTGAAGATATTACGCCGCTACTGGCTGAAGTAGATGGCCTGGGTGCCCAGCTTGATGCTGCCAAGCAGCAACTTGATGCTGTTCTGGCCGAAGTTGAGCAAATCGCGCTCAATGTGCCGAATTTACCTGACCTGTCGGTGCCTGCCGGTAAAGACGAGACTCAAAATGTTGAAGTGCGCCGCGTCGGCGAGCCAACTGTGTTCAACTTTACCATTCAGGACCATGTGGCGCTGGGTGAAGCGCTGGACAAAGGGCTGGATTTTGAAAGCGCGGTTAAAGTTGCCGGTTCACGTTTTGTCGTGATGCGTGGCCAGGTGGCGCGTTTACACCGTGCCTTAACCCAGTTTATGCTGGACTTACACAGTCGTGAGCATGGTTACACTGAGGTCTATGTGCCTTATCTGGTAAACCACGCCAGTCTGTATGGCACCGGCCAGCTGCCAAAATTTGGTGCTGATTTATTCCACACCCAGCCAGCAACCGAAGAGGGGCAGGGTATGGCGCTTATTCCTACCGCTGAAGTGCCGGTCACTAACCTGGCGCGTGATACTATTTTTGACGCCAACGAATTACCGATTAAATACACTGCGCATACGCCTTGTTTTCGCAGTGAAGCGGGCTCTTACGGCCGCGACACCCGTGGGCTTATCCGCCAGCATCAGTTTGACAAAGTGGAGCTGGTGCAATTAGTAAAGCCAGAGCAGTCGATGCAGGCGCTGGAAGAATTGACTGGCCATGCTGAAAAAGTATTGCAGTTGCTGGGCCTGCCATACCGTGTCATGTTGTTGTGCACTGGTGATATGGGCTTTGGCTCTTGCAAAACCTATGATTTGGAAGTCTGGTTGCCGGCACAAAACACTTACCGTGAAATTTCATCTTGCAGTAATATGGGCGATTTCCAGGCCCGGCGTATGCAGGCACGTTATCGCAGCGCAGAGATGAAAAAGCCGGAGCTTATTCATACGCTTAATGGCTCGGCACTGGCCGTTGGCCGAACCCTGGTGGCGATTTTAGAAAATTACCAGCAAGCCGATGGCAGCGTCATAGTGCCTGAGGTACTACGGCCTTATATGGGCGGCGTGGAAAAACTAAGTAAATAGCAGGTAAGATAGCGCAGCCTACTTCAGTTACGTAAAAGCCCCGGCAGATCAGGTTTGCCGGGGCTTTTTATTACTGTCTATACTAATCATTATGACGTCGGTACAGGGATAGGGCATGGCCGCTAAACCACGTAAAAGCCTGAAGCAAACCAACCCGGCGCTGATGCGCTCAATTTACTGGGCCATTATCGTGGGAATAGTGGCCGTTTTCGCTATTGTTACGCTGGAGGCCATTATTAGCATAGTCACAGATGCGTTTGGTTAGAGCGGCTATAAGCACTTGGCGGGTTTAGGTAAGCCAGCAATACGGGTTGCTTGTTTAGCCGGACCTTGAGGGAATAACATAAACAGGTATTTGCTGTTGCCTTTTTCCGGCCCCAATTGTTGCGCCATGGCTTTAACCAGTATGCGTATTGCCGGTGAGGTGTGATACTGCAGGTAAAACTGGCGGACAAAATGCACTACTTCCCAGTGCGCTTCGCTAAGGCTGATATTTTCAAGCAAGGCAAACGCCTGAGCAACTTCTTCGTTCCAGTCATTCACTTGTAACAGATATCCGTGTTTATCCAGCGGCAAATGCTGGTCGCCCACAATCAGCTCGGCCATAACAGGTTTACCTCTGCTTGCACGACCAGCTCCACCCATTGCGCGGCGTTAATCAGCTGTACACTGTCTGGCACCGTAATATTGCGGCTTTGCACGTCAATATCGAGTGCAAAACATTGTCTAACCGGCCACTTGATGTCTGGCCGTAAGCATAAATACACGGCATCTTGGCGTAACAGTAAGACATCTTCCGCCGTGCACAAGGCTGCAAGTTCATCAAAGTCGCCGAGTGGATGTATCAGTGATATAAGTTTCATTAGCTACTAATTACCTGATGTTGCTCTGCTATTAGCGCCGCTTGCGCGGCTGGCGCCAGAGCTGTAACAGCAAGACTCAGCTGGTCAACGCTAATGCCTCGCTGCTGTAGTGACGACTGACACACGTACACCTGCTCAATGTCATACAGCTCAAATAAGGCAAAACTGCGTGGATACGCTTTTAGCTTGAAATCAGCATGCGTAGCCGTTGGCAGCAGCTGATATATCGCATCGCCGCTAAACAAAATGCTGACATTATGTTCAACCGCCGCCAGCGCCAGTGCTAAATCCAGTGCTTCACGGCCATGACTGCTGGTAAAAGGGCTGTGGCGTTGTAGTAGTAAAATATTCGCCATTAAAATTGTACCAATTTATCAATATTGGCTTGGCGCATGGCAAATTCGGCCAGGCCGGCCGCGATATAGCCTGCTTTGGCCGGGTGGCTTTGGCTTATCACACCACGCTTTTCGGCAGCAGTAACACAAAAAAGTAAGTCTATTTGTTGTTGCTGACAAAACTGCACCAGCTCAGCGCTGAGATCCGGTTCGTCAGCCGGCAAGTCTTGCTCTGCTGCGACTGCGTTAACAGCAGCCTGATATAAAAATACATGTTCAATCTGATGACCCTGTGCCAGCGAGGCTTTGACAAAGCACAGCACACTGCTCAGTGTTTGGCTGGCAAAGCAATCTGAAGTTATCAATAGGCCAAGTCGTGCCATGCTGTCGTCCTGATTAAAAGCCGGCAATAAAAATGCCCCGGCGAGCGGGGCATTTTAGCGAATATCGCTGTTAAGGCAAAGCCTGGCGCTTAGTCATCACCGCCAAACACGCCCAGTAACTGCAGCAGGTTAACGAAAATGTTAAACACGTTCAGGTATAAGCCTACCGTAGCGCGAATGTAGTTTGTCTCACCACCGTGAATAATACGGCTGGTATCAAACAGGATAAGTGCTGACATCAGCAAAATAATTACTGCACTGATGGTCAGGCTCAGGGCTGGGATAGCTAAAAAGATATTCGCCAGTGCTGCAACCAACAACACAATTAAGCCAACCATTAAAAAACCGCCCATAAAAGAGAAATCTTTGCGGGTGGTTAAGGCATAAGCGGACAAGCTAAAGAAAATCAGCGCGGTGCCGCCAAGTGCTTGCATGATAAGTGCTGGGCCATTTGCCAGGCTAGCGTAGTGATTCAGCATAGGGCCCAGTGAAGCACCCATCAGACCAGTAAAGGCGAATACCCAAAAGATGCCACTGGCACTGTCGGCTTTTTTGTTAACGATGAACAAGGTGATGAAACCGGCAACGAAAAACACCAGCGACATCACAGGTGACATATTCATCGCCATGGCAATGCCTGCAGCCACGGCACTGAAGGTCAGTGTCATCGCCAGCAAAAAATAAGTGTTACGCAGTACTTTATTTACTTCAATACTGCTTCCGGCGGTACTGAGGGTAGTTGTATCTCTGTATGACATGTTATGTTCTCCTGATACAAAGGTTTAGTGATTGCTTTGGCAGCATAATACGCAGGAAGTTCCGTTCAGACCAGTACCTGATGGCACAATTTCATTTGCATGACATTTTTTTTAATTAAATGCTTTCTTTTATCGGGTTAACTGATTAATATACGCGTCGCCGGAGGGATGGCAGAGCGGTTTAATGCACCGGTCTTGAAAACCGGCGTGGGTTAATAGCCCACCGAGAGTTCGAATCTCTCTCCCTCCGCCATTAAAACCACCCTAGCGGTGGTTTTTTTTTTGGGAAACGGCTTCGGCAGCCGGCGTTTTGCAGAGTTAAATTTGTTTAAATACTGGCTTTGTTGTTGATTTACTAGGCAAACGGTTGAAATTGACAAAAAAGCCCTTTACAAAGCCGCAGGCTGTTTTTAATATGCGCCCTGTAACGCGGAGGGATGGCAGAGCGGTTTAATGCACCGGTCTTGAAAACCGGCGTGGGTTAATAGCCCACCGAGAGTTCGAATCTCTCTCCCTCCGCCACGTTACATCCAACCTCAAAAGCAACAAAACCCTCATTTTTATCGTCAGTTAACTAAACTTTAGTTTCATAATTTTAACCTTTCTGGCACAATGCACAGCAACCGGTCAAAACTGATATTATCGGCATATTAGGGTTAGCAAAAGCGGCGTTGCTCGGCTATGCTAAACCTCAATAATAATTCTAAAAACCAGTGAAGCGGAGAAGCGAAATTGATTAACGTTCTGTTAGTTGATGACCATGAGCTTGTACGAACTGGGATCAGTCGCATACTAATGGATGAGCGCGGTATCAAGGTGATAGGCGAAGCTGGCTCTGGTGAAGACGCATTGCAATTTTGCCGTCAACACGAACCCGATGTCGTGCTGATGGATATGAATATGCCTGGCATGGGCGGCATGACAGCCACCAAGCGTATTTTGCATTACTGTCCGGATATCAAAGTGCTGGCATTGTCAGTGTCCTGTGAAGAACCGGTACCGACTAAAGTAATGCAACTGGGCGCGGCGGGGTTTATTTCAAAAAATTCACCACCACGTGAAATGGTTGCGGCTATTCGTAAGGTGTATTCAGGCGTGCGGCATATCTCTGATGAAGTCGCACAAAAAATGGCGCTGAGTAAAGTGAATAACCACAGTGCTAACCCGTTTGATGATTTATCTGATCGTGAATTACAGATCATGATGATGATCACCCAGGGACAAAAAGTGACCGATATTGCTGAGCAGCTTAATGTCAGTGCTAAAACGGTAAACTCCTACCGCTATCGTATGTTTGAGAAGCTGGCTATCAGTGGTGACGTTGAGTTGACGCACCTTGCACTGCGCCATGGAATGATCGACATCGCTAAAGCCTGATGTTTGACGCCAAAACCTTTTTAGCTAAAGTGCCCCGCCAGCCCGGTGTTTATCGTATGTTAAACACCGGCAATCAGGTCATTTATGTTGGCAAAGCCAAAGACTTACGCGCCAGGCTAAGCAGTTATTTCCGTGCCCAGGTCGACAGTGTGAAAACCCGCTCTTTGGTCAGCCAAATAGCGCAGGTTGAGTTCACGCTTACACACAGCGAAACTGAAGCACTGATCCTGGAAAATAACCTGATCAAACAATTTATGCCACGCTATAACGTGCTGCTTCGGGATGACAAGTCTTATCCCTATATTTTGATCAGTGACCATAAACATCCGCGCATCAGCTCTCATCGCGGGCCGCGTAAAACAGCAGGCCAGTATTTTGGCCCCTATCCAAATGCCAGCGCCGTCTGGCAAAGCCTGAAAACACTGCAGAAGATATTTCCTATCCGTCAGTGCGAAGACGGCTTTTATCGTGCGCGTACCCGGCCGTGTCTGCAATATCAGCTGAAACTGTGTTCAGCCCCCTGTGTCGGCAAGATATCCGATCAGGACTACGAGCAGCAGGTAAAGTTGGCCAGTTTGTTTTTGCAAGGTAAAAACCAGCAGGTTATAGATGATCTGGTGCAACAGATGAGCACGGCCAGTGAACAGTTGCAGTTTGAGCAGGCTGCCCAGCTACGCGATAAAATTATTGCACTGAGAAAGGTGCAGGAGCAGCAAAGCGTCAGTGGCGAGCATGACGAAATGGACGTGATAGGTTTTGCCTATTCGCACGGCGTGGCGGCAGTGCATGTACTCTTCGTTCGTGAGCAAAAGGTGTTGGGCAGTAAAGCGTATTTTCCTAAGGTGCCCAGCGACACCAGCGAGGATGAAATTCTTACCGCGTTTTTGTTGCAGTTTTACCTTGACGGTTACGGCGCGCAGCAGACACCGCGCGATATTATCATTGGCAAAAAGCTTATTGAGCATGCTCAGGTAGAGCAGGCAATCAGCCAAGTGGCCGGGCGCAAGGTAAAATTGACTTATGCCCAGCGTGGTGAAAAAGCGCAGTACTTAAGCCTGGCGCAGAAAAACGCTCAGTTATCCTGTGACACTAAACAGTCGCTGAGTGAAAAAATGGCGCTGCGCTATCAGCAATTGCAGCAGCTGCTGCAATTGGACCAGCCCATCATACGAATGGAGTGTTTTGATATCAGTCATACCATGGGTCAGGCGACTATCGCATCTTGCGTGGTATTTGACGGCCAGGGGCCAAATAAAAATCAGTATCGGCGTTATAATGTCACTGGCGTTACCGCGGGTGATGATTACGCTGCCATGCGTTTTGCTCTAGAGAAACGTTACAGCAAGTTGCAAGAACTTGAGAGCATACCCGATGTCATTTTTATTGATGGTGGCAAAGGGCAGTTAGGGGTTGCGACAGACTTTTTTAGCGACTGGCCACACGAAAAATCACCGCTGTTGGTTGGCGTCGCGAAGGGTACTAGCCGCAAGCCTGGGCTGGAGACACTGATATTGGCGCATGCAGGGCGCAGCATTAACCTGGCTGATGATGCGCCGGCGCTGCATTTAATTCAGCAGATTAGGGATGAAGCGCACCGTTTTGCTATTACCGGGCATCGCAGTAAACGTGGCAAAGCCTTGTTGCAAAGCCCGTTGCAGCAAATAAAAGGTATCGGCGAGAAGCGACGGCAGGCCTTATTGCAATATTTAGGTGGGCTACAGGGCGTAATGCGGGCCTCTGTGGCTGAATTAAGCTCGGTGCCCGGCATATCCAAGGCGCAGGCAGAAAAGATTTACCAGGCCTGTCATAACAAGTAGCATAGCAGCATAGATGCTGTAGAGAATTCTAAGATGTGGAATATTCCCAATCTGTTAACCCTGTTTCGCCTGTTTTTAATTCCGGTTTTTATTGTTTGTTTTTATTCAGGCATTGAAAATGCCCGTTTTTGGGCAGCGTTTGTGTTTTGGTTGGCGGCGATTACGGATGCCCTGGATGGTTATCTGGCAAGGCGACTAAAGCAATCTACGCCCTTTGGTGCATTTTTAGATCCGGTTGCTGATAAAGTGATGGTGGCGGTAGCCTTGGTACTGATTGCGGTCGATAGCTTGTCGTTATGGGTAACAATACCGGCAATTATTATGGTTAGCCGGGAGATTGTTATTTCGGCGCTGCGTGAATGGATGGCAGAACTAGGTAAACGCGCCAATGTCGCAGTGTCTAATTTGGGCAAGTACAAAACCATTGCGCAAATGCTGGCATTAATTGGTTTGATCTGGCGGCCAGAGCACTGGCTGGTCAGCTGGTTTACGCCGGCCGGTATGCTGCTGCTTTACATCGCGACGGTATTAACGGTGTGGTCTATGGCAGTGTATTTAAAAGCTGCCTGGCGCGATCTGGTGCATTAATCGCTGTTTTTGCTGCTAATTAAACCAATGCAGTCAAATTTTAATCAGTCAGTTGTAAAAGAAAAAATTTATTATTGACTGACACAATTAAAACAGTAGAATGCGTCTCGTGTTAAGGCAGATGGCCAAAAGCATGCGAGTATAGCTCAGCTGGTAGAGCGCGACCTTGCCAAGGTCGAGGTCACGAGTTCGAACCTCGTTACTCGCTCCAACTCTTACAAAGAGTATAAATTGCTTGTTTGGCGGGTTGGCAGAGTGGCCATGCAGCGGATTGCAAATCCGTCCACCTCGGTTCGACTCCGGGACCCGCCTCCATAACATAGCTAAAAAGTTACAACACAGAAAAGTTGTCTGCCCGGGTGGTGAAATCGGTAGACACAAGGGATTTAAAATCCCTCGGGGGAAACCCCGTGCCGGTTCAAGTCCGGCCCCGGGCACCATTAGACACTTACCAGATTTTGCGAGTATAGCTCAGCTGGTAGAGCGCGACCTTGCCAAGGTCGAGGTCACGAGTTCGAACCTCGTTACTCGCTCCAAATAAACAAAAACGCAGCCAATTGGCTGCGTTTTTGTTTTTCTAAAGCTTGCTCATAGCATTAGCGCGTAAAAATGTGCGTTAAAACGTAAAAATATGCTGCGCTAAAAACCACACAGCTACAGTGATCAAGCCGATGCCTGCCAGATTTAGCACCAGACCGGCTTTTACCATATCGATAATTTTTAGCTTACCTGAGGCAAACACAATCGCATTAGGTGGTGTGGCCACCGGCATCATAAAAGCGCAGCTTGCCGCTACTGCAGCAGGGATAACCAGCATAGCAGCCGGTGCGTTCAGCGACACGGCCACAGGCCCTAACAGTGGCAAGAATGCGGCAGCGGTGGCTGTGTTACTGGTAATTTCGGTTAAAAAAATAATTACTGTGGTGACCAATACAATCAGCAGCAGCAAGTTAAATTGGCCCAGCTGACCAATTTGCTCGGCGATATAAGCTGACAATCCAGAATTATCAATTTGTCCGGCCAGGGTCAGGCCGCCACCGAACAGCAGCAGCACGCCCCAGGGCAATTGCTGGCAGTCTTGCCACTGTAAAATACGCTGACCTGTTTTTAATGATACCGGCACAATAAACAGCAGGCTGGCTGCACAAATCGCAATTAAGGTGTCATCCAGGGCGATGCCTGTCAGGCGGCTTAATGGGCCTCGAAACATCCAACTTAGCGCTGCCAGGGTGAAGATCAGTAACACTAGTTTCTCAGCCCTTTGCATCGCACCCAGCGCCGACAGTTTTTGCCGGTATAAGGCTGAAGCGTCTACGGCTTTGCTGCTATCCAACTTAAAGTGCATCTGGGTGAGCCATAACCAGCAAATCAACAACAGGCTGACCGATAGCGGTACGCCAAACAGCATCCAGTCACTAAAGCTCAATTGGATCTGATAAGTGCGCTCAAGATAAGCCGCCAACAGGGCATTGGGCGGCGTGCCAATGAGGGTGGCAACGCCGCCGATACTGGCGGCATAGGCAATACTGAGCAGGGTAGCTTTGGCAAATTTTTCATCAGTTACGCCATGCTCCTGCTGCATGGCGATAATAGACAAGCCAATCGGCAACATCATCACGGCAGTGGCGGTGTTTGACATCCACATCGATAAAAACGACGTGACCAGCATAATGCCGGCAATTTGCTGACTGGGCTTGCTGCCGACCAGCAACATAGTGCATAAGGCGATGCGTTTATGCAGGTTCCAACGCTCCATAGCAATAGACAGTATAAAGCCACCGAGAAACAAAAAGATCAGCGGATGGGCATAAGGGGCGGTGACATTAGCGACACTATCCAGCGACAGTAGCGGTACTAATACTATTGGCAGTAAAGCGGTTACCGGAATAGGCACCGGCTCGGTGATCCACCACCAGGCCATCCAGGCAGTTAATCCCGTTATTAACCAGGCGTTCTCCAACATGCCGGCAAACACGGGCTCGCTTAGTAGCACGGCCAAAAACAGTAACGGCCCGGCAAGTAAATTTACATAAAATGGCAATTTAGTGCTGCTCATTTATCTGTCTTCTAATCGTCAAAACTGTCGGCGGGTCCGGCAAAACTGACCGTTTTACTGGAGTTTAATAATTGCGCTTCCAGCATTTTTATTTCGATATCGTCCAGCAGACGCCACTGGCCGGGTTTTAATCCGGCCAGGCGAATATGCATAATGCGGGTGCGTTTTAACGTTTGTACCTCGTAACCCAGATATTCACACATACGGCGGATCTGCCGGTTTAGCCCCTGCTGCAATATGATACTAAAGCTTTGTTTAGATTTTTGTGTCACTACACAGGGCAGGGTAACAGTGTCCAGTATTGGCACACCTTTGCTCATTTGCTGAATAAAGCGCTCGGTGATGGGTTTATTCACGGTCACCACATACTCTTTATCATG
Source organism: Chromatiaceae bacterium (assembly GCA_033838465.1). Taxonomy (GTDB): domain Bacteria; phylum Pseudomonadota; class Gammaproteobacteria; order Enterobacterales; family Alteromonadaceae; genus Alishewanella. The sequence continues at coordinate 162,493 of JAJLKZ010000010.1, read as the reverse complement.
AGCATTACCCGCACGCAGGATTTTATTGACGATATCGCCATCATTGGTCAGAAAGATCAGCCCTTCTGACGGTTTATCCAAACGGCCAATTGGAAAGATGCGCTGGGGGTATTTAATGGCATCGATAATATTGCCATGTATATGCCGCTCTGTGGTGCAAGTAATGCCAACCGGCTTATGGTAGGCCAGATAGACCCGTTTCGGTTTGTCTGGCAGCGGTTTGCCGTTAACCAGTACTTTATCCTGCTGGCTGACTTTAGTGCCTACACTGGCTACTACACCATTGACACTGACCTGACCCTGCTCGATATATTTGTCGGCTTCGCGGCGCGAGCAGATGCCGGTATCGCTGATAAATTTGTTTAACCGGTATAACGGCAGCTCAGACATTCGTTGTACTCATCCCAAAACATAAAGTGGCTATAGTGTAGGGGTTTAGCCATTTTTTCGCTACACTGAGCACTGTTTTAACCAATAGAGGTTGCGATGTTTGCATTAGAAAAGCAGTTGCCTGGCATTAGCCGATTGGTGCTGGGCTGTATGGGGTTTGGCGGCAGTTGGGATAGCCAGATCACCACCGCCGAGCAGCGGCAGCAGGCGTTTTCAGCCATAGATGCCGCGCTGGACCACGGCATTAATTTTTTTGACCATGCCGACATTTATACCCTGGGCAAAGCCGAGCAAGTGTTCGGTGATTATCTGAAACAGGCACAGCAGCAGCGCGACAAACTGTTTATTCAAAGCAAATGTGCTATCCGTTTTGCCGATGCTCAGGGGCCTGGCCGGTACGATTTTTCCGCATCTTATATAGTGCAAAGCGTTGAGCAAAGCCTGCGTCGTCTGCAAACGGACTATCTGGATATTCTGTTGTTACACCGGCCTGATCCCTTAATGCAGCCGGAGGAAGTAGCACAGGCCTTTGAGCAGTTGCGTCAGCAGGGTAAGGTAAGGCATTTTGGTGTGTCTAATATGGGCTGGGCGCAAATGCAATATCTGCAGCAAGCTCTATCTCAGCCGTTGCTGGTGAATCAGCTGCAAATGAGTCTGGCCGACATCGACTGGTTGGAGGAAACCGTGCTAACCGGTATGGTGCAAGGTGCACAGCATCATTTTGGTTATGGCACGCTGGAATATTGTGTGCAACACGGTGTACAACTGCAAAGTTGGGGCAGTCTGGCGCAGGGCCGGTACAGTACTGATCAGCCACAGCAGGCCGATCACGCAACAGCCTTATTAGTGGCGCAGTTGGCAGAGCACTACAGCTGCAGCCGTGAAGCCATAGTGCTGGCCTGGTTGATGCGACATCCCGCCAAGGTGCAGCCGGTTATTGGCAGTACTCAGCCTGCGCGCATCGCGGCTTGCGCTGAGGCAGTTGATATTACCCTTAGCCGGGAGCATTGGTATCAGTTGTACGTTAGCCGCCGTGGCCAGCCTTTACCTTAAGGCAGATAAAAAACAGACCCGGCCGGCGGGTCTGTTTTAGCAGTTAAAACGCGTGCTGATTTACGCTACTTTTCCTCACTATGAAGCGGTACTTTACTGCTTTGTTTGGTTGTCGCTGTACTGTTGAGCGATATAACCTTGGTTTTACTGATTTTATGCCGGTAAATTTCCCGCAGGTATTTAATCGCCTTTTTCACACTGTCGCGGCTTAAGCGAATATCGTTAATTGAGACAAACTTGTCTTTATTATGGATAAGCTCGCGGTATTTCTTCTCGTACATTGGTTTAATGGCATACCAGTTGGTGTCGAGAATCTTGGCCGGGTTTTCAAACTCATGCAGCATCTCATCCAACCGCTGTTCATCAAACTCATCAGCGCGTATAAAGTCCAGCATGGCTTTATCCAGTTGCTCATCAAAGCGGAAGTTATCTTTAGCAAAGCAGCGCTTGATAAAGGCGACAATTAGCGTTAAGAAATCATCGCTCAAACAGGGGCTTTTTACGATAAGCGTGGTGAGGGAGATATTGGCAGACGCGCCAATGACCAGTGCATAACGTTTTAATGTGGTGTTAGGGAACAGCGCATTTAAATGCGATTTCAGCCGGTTTAAATCCATGTAAGACAGTTTATAGTCTTTTGGCAGCGACACGATAGACACCACTGACGAGCAGTTCTTAAAGAAATGCAGATCTTTAAGCTCGGCTGCGTTATAGCCGTTTTTCACATAGTTGGCTAAGGTTTCGCGATAACGGCCCGATTCAATCGGCAGCAGACTGATCCCCTCAATCGCCTGAGTCACTTTATTAAAATGCGGTAGGTCAATTGAGCGGAAAAACAGATCGTCGATATTGAGCCCAGTGGTGCCCTTATCGAAGAGTTTTAGTTTCTCACCGCTGTTATCTGTTGGTACCACGGATTCGGCATACGCCACGGCGACAGGACCGGCTAGGCTCATAAACAAGTCATTGGCGTCCAGCCGTATGGTTTCACCAATATCAATGCCAGCGCGGCGGAAATAGTTTTCATCGTAGTCGGTAGTGACCGCTTGGGCCGTTAAAATATTAAAGATCTGCTGAGAGATATACTGATTGGCGTACTTCTCCATGGCATTAACATCAATATGCTGAATACCGCCGTCATCGGTTTCTTCGGCGTAGCGCATAATGTCATTTGAAATCAGCATCATCGCATTCCAGGGGCGGATGCGGTGCATGACGCTGGACTCGCTGCTATCTTCGTTGTCAAAGTTGTAAGAGAAATCCCATTCTTCAGCCAGGTATTTACATAGTAAGCGACCGGCGTTGATATGCAGCGCCTCTGACATTTCAACGCCATGGTCGGAAATGTTTGGCAAAATACAAATACCACTGGTAAATATCGGTTCAAACACAAAGGAATGACCGCGGTTTTCTTCGTCTTCGGCCATCATACGAGTGTCGAAGGTTTTACTCATGTAAGCATATTGCTGCGCCAGGCCAAACTCTGACGCCATGCCTGAGCCTGTACCGCCACCGGCGCTGAAAATATAGAAATACAGCCGTGATTGGTTAGCTTTAATACCGCAAGAATCAATAAGGTAGGAGTGAATAAACTTCCAATCGGCGTTGGCAAAACGCTGGGTGTCTTTATTCAGGATAATTTTGGCCAGATATTGGCCCAAAATCGGCGCATTACCAGCACCTCCGGCGTGCACTTCAGACAAGTCCATAATTTTCATTTTGGTGTAGTCATGTAAAAAGCCGCTTTTTTCACCCTTATGCGAAAAACGAATGCGACCTTCAATGTCTTTGTCCAAATCGCCTAACATCACCAGCGGTTCAATTAAAAACACCGGTTTAATCGCTTGCTCTGTAGCTAAATGCAGACTGCGCTTTATCCAGCGCATCGGCCGGTATTCCTGCTCGCGGTTTTGCTTTTCTTCGTTATTAAATTCATTTAAATAAAAATTACGGGCGTTATAGACCAATGACGCCACATCCAGCGCAATATTTGACCCGCAGCGGCCTAAACCAATTAAACACACTGACGGAAAATGCTGCTGTTTACGGCTTTGAATTTCATTATCCGGGTTCGGTGTTGGAAATACGCTGCTGCGCAGGGCATCTAAATTGGTCAGAATTTTGTTCAGGTCTCGCTCGGTAAAGTACATGTAACGGTCACTGGCAAAAGACGGAGGTAATGTAGGCGGCGTGGTTTTTTTCAGCGCGGTTTTTACCACGACGACATCATCTTGTGGTGTCAGCTCGGTTTTTATTTTATTGGTCATCAGGCTACTTCCTGTCTCTGTCGAGGCATTACTGCACAATTTTGCAAAATGGTCAGTACTAAAGGTAGTTGCTGCTGAAAATTAAGGCAATCAAATAATGAAAAAAGTAAGCAGATTATTAGGTAGGAGAAATAACAATAGCACAAGGTAAAACAATGGCTTAAATAATATTGGCCTGCTCAGTAGTAAGCAGGCCAAGTCTGAAAATTACATATTGGGATAGTTTGGCCCGCCAGCGCCTTCTGGTGTTACCCAGGTAATATTCTGTGCCGGATCTTTAATATCGCAGGTTTTACAGTGAATGCAGTTTTGCGCATTAATTTGAAAACGTGGCTCACTGTTTTCATCCTGCACAATTTCATAAACACCTGCCGGGCAGTACCGTTGTGCCGGTTCATTGTATTTCGGCAGGTTAACGCTAATTGGGATCTGCGCATCTTTCAGTTTTAAATGACACGGCTGCTCTTCTTCGTGGTTAGTATTTGATAAATACACCGACGATAAGCGGTCAAAACTTAACACATTATCAGGTTTGGGATAATTGATTACCGGCGCTTCACTGGCCAGTTTTAACTGGGCATGGTCCAGGCTGTCGTCTTTTAACGTGAACGGCAGTTTACCGCCAAACCAGTTTTGCTCCAGGGTATTAAAGGCACCGCCCCAGAAGGTGCCGAATTTATGCAGTGCCGGGCCGAAATTACGTGAGCGGTACAGCTCATCGTATAGCCAGCTGTTTTTAATCGCATCGGCAAAACCGGTTAAATCGTTGCCGCCTTCATCACCTTGTGACAGGGCGCTAAACAGGGTTTCCGCCGCCAACATGCCCGACTTCATTGCGGTATGGTTACCTTTTATTTTGGCAAAGTTTAACGTGCCGGCATCGCAGCCTACCAGTAAGCCACCGTTAAAGCTCATTTTGGGCAGGCTATTAAGGCCGCCTTTGGCAATGGCGCGGGCACCATAGCTCACCCGTTTACCGCCTTTTAAATATTGGCTGATGACAGGATGCTGTTTATAGCGCTGAAACTCTTCAAACGGGCTTAAATGCGGGTTGCTGTAGTTTAAGTCGACAATCAGGCCAACCACTATTTGCTGGTTCTCAGCATGGTACAAGTAACCGCCGCCGCTGGTGTCATTATCAAGCGGCCAGCCGGCGGAGTGAACGACTAAACCTTGTTTGTGTTGCTCTGCCGGCACGTCCCAAATTTCTTTAAAGCCCAGCGCATAATGCTGCGGCGATTTACCGTCATCCAGAGCAAACTGGTTAATTAACTGCTTGCCCAAATGACCACGGCAACCTTCGGCAAACACGGTGTACTTAGCCCGCAGCTCCATACCCGGGACAAAGCTGTCTTTGGGTTTGCCGTCTTTATCAAGCCCCATATCGCCAATCAGAATACCTTTTACCACGTTATCTTCCAGCAGCACTTCACTGGCAGCGAAGCCGGGGAAGATCTCTACGCCCAGCTGCTCTGCCTGCTGCGCTAGCCAGCGACATAAATTGGCAGCAGAAACAATAAAGTTGCCATGGTTGTGCATGGTTTTGGGCACCATAAAACCGGGCAGCTTGCTGGCCTGCTCAGCGTTTTTAAACAGGTAAATATCATCCTGATTTACCTCTGCCGTTAGCGGAGCGCCTTGTTGTTGCCAGTCGGGCAGCAATTCATTTAATGCGCGTGGTTCAAACACGGCGCCAGATAAAATGTGCGCGCCAACTTCAGAGCCTTTTTCTACTACACACACGGTCAGTTCTGTGTTGGCGGCTTTTGCCTGTTGCATTAAGCGGATCGCGGTAGCTAAACCGGCCGGACCGGCGCCTACGATCACTACATCGAATTCCATTGATTCTCTTTCCACAGCACTGACCTCTTGGAGTTTAATATTTACAGCAGACGCCGCTTTTATTGGGGCCTTTAGGGTATTGCAGGTTGACGTTAACGTCAACAGTAAGTAGATTGTCGCACAATAACCTTTTATTGCTTTACCTTAACGTAAACCTGGCGAGTGTCATGGCTGGGTACGGCACAAGAACGAGGAACTTATGAAAATACTGGTACCGGTAAAACGGGTAATAGATTACAACGTAAAAGTGCGGGTAAAAGCCGACCAAACAGGTGTTGATTTAGCCAATGTCAAAATGGCCCTGAACCCATTTTGTGAGATTGCAGTGGAAGAAGCTGTACGTTTAAAAGAAGCCGGCAGTGCCACCGAAGTGGTGGTGGTATCTATTGGTAGCAGCGCTGTACAAGAGCAGCTGCGCACGGCATTGGCACTGGGTGCCGACCGTGCACTGCATATTGACACTGAACTGAATCTGGATTCACTGCAGGTAGCAAAGCTGCTGGCCAAAGTGGTCGCAGAAGAGCAGCCAGGCCTGGTCATTTTAGGCAAGCAAGCGATTGACTCTGACAACAACCAAACCGGCCAGATGCTGGCAGCGTTGACTGGCATGGGGCAGGGTACCTTTGCTTCAAAGGTTACCGTAGCTGATGGCAAAGTCGCGGTCACCCGTGAAATTGACGGCGGTTTGCAAACGGTACAGCTGACATTGCCTGCAGTGGTCTCGACTGACCTGCGCTTAAACGAGCCACGTTACGCGTCTTTACCTAACATTATGAAAGCCAAGAAAAAACCATTAGAGGTTAAAGCGGCCGACAGCTATGGCGTGTCGTTAAACTCAGCGGTGACTTTAGTTAAAGTGACGGCGCCGGCGGTTCGTCAGGGTGGTATTAAAGTTGAGTCGGTAGCAGAGCTGGTTGATAAATTAAAGCATGAAGCGAAGGTGATCTAATGGCGATTTTAATCATTGCAGAGCATAACAATCAGAGTCTGAAAGCTGAAACGCATAAAGTCGTGCAGGCGGCGACCGCCATTGGTGCAGACATCACGGTTTTGGTCGCCGGCTTTAACTGCGCCGCAGCAGCCAACGAAGCCGCTACCATTACCGGTGTAGGCAAGGTGTTAGTGGCCGATAACGCTGCTTACGAGCATCAGCTTGCCGAAAATATTGCGGCTTTGGTGGCTGAGCTGGGCAAAGACTACAGCCATATTTTAACCGCAGCCACCACTACGGGTAAAAACTTCCTGCCTCGGGTGGCGGCACTGTTAGATGTGGCGCAGATCTCCGATGTAATTGCCATTGAAAGCGCCGATACCTTTGTGCGGCCGATCTATGCCGGTAATGCTATTGCTACGGTAAAATCTAGTGATGCGATTAAGGTACTGACCGTGCGTCCGGCTGCCTTCGCTGCGGCCACAACGGGTAACGCGGCTCCTGTTGAAGCGGTATCTGCCGTGCACGACCTGGGCGTTTCTGCCTTTGTTGGTGCAGAGCTGACGAAATCAGAGCGGCCAGAGCTGACGGCGGCGCGGGTAGTCATTTCCGGCGGTCGTGGTATGCAAAATGGCGACAACTTCGCGCTGCTAAACGGTATTGCCGATAAATTGGGGGCGGCGATTGGCGCCTCGCGCGCTGCTGTCGATGCCGGCTTTGTACCAAACGATATGCAGGTTGGCCAGACCGGTAAAATCGTCGCGCCTGAGCTTTATATCGCTGTGGGTATTTCCGGTGCTATTCAGCATTTGGCGGGGATGAAAGACTCCAAAGTCATCGTTGCCATTAACAAAGACGCTGAAGCGCCAATTTTCCAGGTAGCGGATTATGGCCTGGTCGCCGATTTATTTACCGTGCTGCCAGAGCTGGAGCAGCAGCTGTAAAGCGTACGCTTATAAAATTAGCCGGCGTAACGCCGGCTTTTTTATGCCTGGCTCTTGTTGCTGTAGCGGTTAGCCGCTTAAGATAAGTACTGACCATTACAAGGATGCTGCTATGCCCGTTCTGATCCGCCATGCTGAACCTGCTGATATTGATGCCATTAAAGCCATTTACGACCAGCCCAGTGTGTATGCCAATACGCTGCAACTGCCTTATCAGCCGGTAGCAAACTGGCAAAAACTGTATAACGCTGGCGCGGGGTTTTATAACCTGGTGGCCGAGTTTGAGGGCAAAGTGGTAGGGCAGCTAGGACTACAGGTTTGCCAAAACCCCAGACGCCGGCATGTGGCTGAGCTTGGCATGGGTGTAGCAGAAGATTACCAGGGCCAGGGCATCGGTTCAGCCCTGCTGCGCTCTGCGTTAGAGCTGTCTGATCAGTGGCTAAATATCCGCCGCCTGGAACTGACAGTATACAGTAGCAACGAAGTCGCCATTGCCTTGTACGAGCGCTTTGGTTTTGAAGTTGAGGCCGAACTGTCAGATTTTGCTTTTCAGTACGGTAACTACGTTAGCGCTCTGTGTATGGCGCGTATTAACAGCGCTGCCGTTTAAGCGGTTTATTAGCGGTGACGTGGAAAAACAAAAGGCACCTGCAGGTGCCTTTTGTTGGTGTTCGTCAGCCTTAGTTTGCTTCGCTGTTCTTTTTACACTGCACAGTATCTTTACATTCACCGTACAGGTACAGGCTATGGTGGGTCAGTTTAATGCCGTTTTTCTCAGCGATTTCCAGCTGTTTGGCTTCAATCACATCGTCTTCGAATTCAATAACCTTACCGCACTTTAAACACACCAGGTGATCATGGTGGCTGCCGCCGGTCAGTTCAAATACCGATTTCCCACCTTCAAAGTGGTGGCGGGTTAAAATGCCGGCATCATCAAACTGGTTAAGTACCCGGTACACGGTTGCCAGACCAATGTCTTCGCCAATTTCCAGCAACAGCTTATATACGTCTTCGGCACTGATGTGTTGATTCTTCGGATCTTGCAAAATCTCCAGAATTTTAACCCGCGGCAGTGTCACTTTAAGGCCGGCTTTACGTAATTCGCTGTTGTGATCTGACATAGCTATCGATACTCGTAAATTAGATATGCCAAAGATTATAAAGACATTAGCCACAGAATGAAATGGCAAAAATAGTTAAGCCACTTTGCCTGCCGCTACTTGTGTGCAGGACAGAGCCAAGTAAAATAGTTAAAACAGGTCATACCAGAGTGTTTTCGATGAAATGGGCATTTAACCCCGCTGTAATGCGGCATTTATTAAATTTTTGGCCACCTTTTTTCTTTCCCGGCATTAAAGTGGCACAGCTGAGTAACGATTACCGCTACTGCCGGGTCGAGTTAAAAGGCCGGCCCTGGACGCGCAATATCAATAGCACCCAGTTTGGTGGCAGCATGTTTGCGATGACCGATCCTATATACCCGTTAATGCTGATGGGCGCGCTGGGTAAAGAGTATCTGGTATGGGATAAACAAGCCGATATTGATTTTATTAAACCGGGGAAGGGCCGTCTTAGCGCGGAGTTTTGGTTATCAGATAGCAGTGTAGATGAAATCAAAGCCGCCACTGAGTCGGGCGATAAACATTTTCCACAGTTTCTGGTGCATATTAAAGATCAGACGGGGCAGATTGTCGCTGAAGTCAACCGCACCTTGTATGTGCGTAAAAAAGCCAAATACCGACCAGGCTAAACTCGGAAATAAAAAACCGGCAAATTGTGCCGGTTTTCATGTTTTACAAGCCTTCGAACTCTTTTAAGCTCATCTCTTCATAAATTTGCTTACACCACTGCTTAACCCGTTGCTCGGTCAGCTCCGGTTGGCGGTCTTCATCAATACCCAGGCCGATAAAGTGCTTATCGTCTACCAGGGCCTTTGATGCGACAAAGTTGTAGCCGGTAGTAGGCCAGTGGCCAACAATAATAGCGCCTTTAGGTTCGATAATATCGCGCAGTGTGCCCATGGCATCAAGGAAGTATTCAGCGTAGTCTTCCTGATCGCCACAGCCAAAAATGGCTACCAACTTGTTGTTAAAGTCGATGTTTTCCAGCTCCGGGAAAAAATCATCCCAGTCACACTGGGCTTCGCCGTAATACCAGGTAGGAATACCCAGCAGCAATAAATCAAATGCAGCGATATCTTCTTTGCTGCTTTTGGCAATATCGCGCACGTCGAACAAGTGTTTACCCAGCTCTTTCTGGATCATCTTGGCGATATGTTCAGTGTTACCGGTATCACTACCGAAAAAAATGCCTACAGTTGCCATTCAATCTAACCTTCTTACCTGGTTAAAACTTGCGTCAGAATCTGCTCTATATACGCGCTGCGGGTCAGGTTGGCTTGGTCAGCCTGCTGACTTAAGGCGTTATACAGTTGGTCGGACACTTTAAACTCAATGCGTTTTAAGCCTTTACTGCGATCACGCTTGATCTGGTTGCGCTTATTCAGTTTCAGTTGCTCTTCCCGGGGCAGTGGGTTGGTTTTGGGCCGCCCCGGGCGCTTATCCTGTGCAAACAAATCAATCGTAGTGCGATCAGTGGCAATTTTCGCCATTTAACCAACCTTACTACTCAAGAAAATAGGGCACTATGCTTTTGATAATAAATACCGCTGGTGATAAAAACAGTACCAGCCAGACAAAGAATTGTCCCAGTTTGGGTGCATTGCTTTTTTTCAGTACATCGCGAATCGCCATTACGATAAAAACATACAAAATACCCAGGCCAAGCCATAAACTCAGTGTCTCAAACTGCTCAAAAGACATAACGAGCTACCTGCCGTAAAAAAAGTGCGCGCACTATAGCACAATTAGCGAAAAAATTTAGTGCGTTAGCTCAATAAAAAGTCTTGTACCAGCTTGGTAAAGGCGGCCGGCTTTTCGGCGTGCAGCCAATGGCCGGTGCCCTGAATGATCTTGGCCTGTGCTTGTGGAAACAGCTGCATAATCGCTGGGCGATGCTCGGGCAAAATATAGTCAGAGTCACCGCCCTTAATAAACAGTACCGGCCCGCCGTATTGCCCTTGCACCAGCGGCTCGCCAATCAGCGCGGCATAATTAGCTTTAAGCGCCGCTAAATTAAAACGCCAGTAAAAGCGGTCGTTATCTTTAACCAGGCTTTTTAATAAAAACTGCCTAACCCCAGCCTCGTTTATATATTCAGCCAGCTGTTTATCGGCCTCTGCCCGGCTGGTTAACTTATCCAGGTCAACCGCTTCCAGGCCGGCAAAAATGCTATTGTGTCTCGGTCTGTAGGCCACTGGCGCAATATCGGCAAGAATCAGTTTGGTAACCCGCTCTGGGTATAACAGCGCAAAGGCCATCGCCAGCTTACCACCCATCGAATGGCCCAGCAGCGCCATTTGTGTAAGCTCAAGCGCATCCAGTGTTTGCGCTAAATCATCTGCCATCTGGCGATAGCTCATGTCAGCGCTATGACCCGAGCGGCCATGGTTACGTACATCGACATTCACTACCTGATACTGCTCGCTTAAGCTGCGGGCGATCACGCCTAAGTTTTCATAGCTGCCAAACAGACCATGGATCAGTACCACGGCGGGCTTGCCCGGCTGGCCTGTTAATTGTGTGTGTAAAAGCATAGAAAATACATTTAGTTAACCCAGGCGCTAGTCTAGCAAATCATCTTGCTGGCGTCAGTCGGTAAGGCTTTATATAATGAGGCCAACTTAAGTGCGCGGATTAAATATATGAAAACCATTGAAATAGACGACGAACTCTATCAATACATTGCTGGCCAGACGCAGAAAATTGGTGAAAGTGCGTCTGAAATACTGCGCCGTTTACTGTTAGGCGATGCGCCGCTCTCGTCTGCTAAGCCAGTTACAGCCACGACTGACAAGGTTGAGCCTGCCGCGACGCCGGCCGTGCAGAGTAATATTTTTGACTTAATAAACCGGCAAGATCTGCAGGCAGAGCAAAGTGTGGTCGGGCGGTTTTTGTTTATTTTGTCGGTGCTGGCGCGGGCGCATAAAAAGCAGTTTGCCAAGGTGTTAGATATTAAAGGCCGTAACCGGCTGTATTTTGGCCGCAGCGCAGCCGAGTTATCGGAAGCGGGCAGTAGCACTAACCCCAAACAAATCCCCAATACCGAGTTTTGGGTGATCACTAACTCCAATACCACGCGTAAAAAGATGATGTTAACCGAGGCCGCGCTGAAACTTGGCTATAGTGAACAGGACGCCGAACGTATCCGCGATTTTTTGTAAAAGGAAATGCTATGTCTTTACACCCGCTGGCCGGCCAACAGGTGCCGCCATCGCAGCTGCCCAATATCAGCCGTCTGATGACCGCCTACTATGTGCTGGAGCCTGATGTACACACCCGGGCAGAGCACAAAGTGGCATTTGGTACCTCAGGCCATCGCGGCAGCGCGCTAAGCTGCTCCTTTAATGAACCTCATGTGCTAGCCATTTGTCAGGCTATTGCCGATTATCGCAAAAAGCAGGGCATTACCGGACCGCTGTTTTTAGGCAAAGATACCCACGCCTTATCTGAAGCCGCTTTTGCCAGCGCGCTGGAAGTGCTAATTGCCAACAAAATTCAGGTATGTATTCAAAAAGACTTAGGCTACACACCAACACCGGTGATTTCGCACGCCATTTTAACGCAAAACCAAGGCGCTAACGCACAACTGGCCGATGGCATAGTGATTACACCATCGCACAACCCGCCGCAGGACGGCGGTATTAAATACAACCCACCGCATGGCGGGCCAGCCGATACTGACGTGACAAACTGGATCGAGCAGCGTGCCAATGAGCTTTTAAGCAAAGACTTAGAAGGCGTGAAAATGCAGCCTTATGCGTTAGCACTGCAGTCTGGTTATTGCCAGCATATCGACTATATCCAGCATTATGTGGATGATTTAGAAAACGTTATTGATATGGCGGCTATCGCTAAAGCCGGCATTAAAATTGGTGTCGATCCGATGGGTGGCTCGGGTCTGGCCTATTGGCCGCGGATTGCCGAGCGTTATGGCCTGAACATCACGGTCGTGAACGACAAAGTTGACCCGGCTTTTGGCTTTATGCCGCTGGATAAAGACGGCCAAATCCGCATGGACTGCTCGTCGGCCTACGCCATGGCCAACCTGATTCAGCTCAAAGATCAGTTTGATATCGGCATTGGTAATGATCCGGATTTTGACCGCCATGGCATTGTTACCCGCAGTGGCGGCCTGATGAACCCGAATCATTATCTGGCGGTGGCGATCAATTATCTGCTGGCCAACCGGCCCAATTGGAACCCCAGCCTGGCGATTGGCAAAACCCTGGTGTCCAGCGCGTTAATAGACCGGGTCGTCGCGGCGCGCGGGCGAAAATTGCTGGAAGTGCCTGTCGGTTTTAAATGGTTTGTCGACGGCCTGCATCAGGGCACTATTGCCTTTGGTGGGGAAGAAAGTGCCGGCGCCAGCATGTTAAGGCTGGATGGCACTACCTGGTCTACCGATAAAGACGGCATTATTCTTGGCCTGTTAGCGGCAGAAATGCTGGCTAAAACCGGCGTCGATCCCTATGTGCAGTATCAGGGCTTAACCAAAGAGCTGGGTTCGCCGCTGTATCGCCGTTTGGATGCACCGGCTACAGCAGCACAAAAAGCCGCGCTGAAAAAGCTGGATGTCAGCAGCGTGGCGCAAAAAACGCTGGCTGGCGATGCGATTTTGGCGGTGCTGAGCAAGGCGCCGGGTAATCATGCCGATATTGGCGGTGTTAAGGTGGTTACGCAAAACGGCTGGTTTGCCGCCCGGCCATCCGGCACCGAAAATGCGTATAAAATTTATTTAGAGAGTTTTGTCGACCAGGCGCATTTGCTGCAGTTAGAGCATGATGCCAAGGCATTTGTTGAATACGTATTCAGTAATAGCTAAGTTGCTGAAACTGCAGTGAATTTAGGTGTAATTAAATTACATTCACTGCCGTAGATTTTGCCTTGAACGCCGATTTAGGGTATGTTTTTGTAATTATGTTACACATAACGCTTTGCTGCTGCCCGTTCGGGCAGCACCTTATCAGGATCGGTCATGAAAAAACACGCAACCGCTGCTGCACCAGAACTGGAGCAAACCAGCACTGAGCAGTTAAAACAGCAAATTATCCGCCATCTGCATGCTACCTTAGGCACTGATGTCAACAAAGCCAGCCCGCAAGCCTGGTGGCGCGCTACCTGCGCTGCAGTGAATGAGCAGGTCTATGATGGCCTGCGTAATACTCAGCGCACCCACTATGAGAAAAATACCCGCGCACTGCATTATTTTTCGCTGGAATACCTGATGGGGCGCTTGTTCAGCAATAACCTGCACAACCTGGGGCTGTATGCTCAGGCCAAGCAGGCACTGTCAGAGCTTGGGCTGAATATCGCTGATCTGGAAGATCAGGAAGAAGACATGGCGCTGGGTAACGGTGGTTTGGGTCGGCTGGCGGCCTGTTTTATCGACTCGCTGGCCACTTTAAACTATCCGGCCATTGGTTATGGTATTCATTATGAGCACGGCCTATTCCAGCAAAGCTTTCAGGATGGCCGGCAAATAGAGCGGCCAGACAGCTGGCGTGAATATGGCAACCCGTGGGAGATCTGCCGGCCAGAGTCAGTACAGGAAATTTCAGTATACGGTTATGTCGAGACGGTTTACGACTTGCAGGGCCGGATGAAAAAAGTCTGGCACCCGGGCCGTATTATCAAAGGTGTACCCTGGGATATTCCGGTAGTGGGCTATAACGGCAGCTCGGTAAATGTACTCAGGTTGTGGGAAAGCCGTGCCAGTGACTTCTTTAACTGGGACGTGTTTAACTCGGGCGGTTATATTGATGCGGCGCGCGAGAATATCGAAGCCGAAACCATTTCTAAGGTGCTATACCCGAATGATGAAACCGACGCCGGTAAAGAGCTGCGTTTAATTCAGCAGTACTTTTTTGTTTCCTGTTCACTTAAAGACATTATCCGCCGTTATAAGCGGGCGCACGGCGATGACTGGAGCGATTTTACCAAGCAGGTGGTGGTGCAGTTAAACGACACCCACCCGGCGGTGGCGATTCCGGAGCTGATGCGTATTTTAGTTGACCGGGCAGAAATGCAGTGGGACCAGGCCTGGGCTATCTGTCAGCAGGTATTTGCCTACACTAACCATACACTGCTACCGGAAGCGTTAGAGAAATGGCCGGTACGCTTATTTGAAAAAGTGCTGCCGCGCCATTTAGAGATTATTTACGAGATTAACCGTCGCTTCCTGGTTGAGCAGGTTGATGTGCTGTGGCCAAACGACAACGAGAAAAAGCGCAAGCTGTCCATTATTGAAGAAGGCCACGAGCCCATGGTACGCATGGGGCATTTGTCGGTAGTTGGCTCGTTCCGCGTTAATGGTGTGGCCGAGATCCACTCGCAACTGGTGAAATCTGACTTGTTCCCGGAGATGGTGGCACTGTGGCCGGATAAATTTACCAACGTGACTAACGGTGTCACGCCGCGGCGCTGGTTAAAAGCCTGTAACCCCAAGCTGGCTAACCTGCTGGATAAACATATTGGTAGCGACTGGCCAACCGATTTAAAGCAGCTGTCTAAGTTTGCTGCCTACGCCGATGATGCTGCGGTGCAGGATGCTTTTATGGCCATTAAGCAGCAAAATAAAGCCGAGCTTGCCAGCGTAGTGAAAAAGCTGACGCATATTGATATCGATCCGCACGCTATTTTTGATATTCAAATTAAGCGCCTGCACGAATACAAGCGTCAGCACTTAAATTTACTGCATATTCTGGCGCTGTACCGCCGCATTTTGCAGGAGCCGGATTACGACATGGTGCCACGCGTTTTCCTGTTTGGCGCCAAGGCAGCGCCGGGCTATAAGCTGGCAAAAGAAATTATCTACGCCATTAATAAAGTGGCTGAGAAAATTAACCACGATAAGCGGGTGAAAAACCGCCTTAAAGTGGTGTTTATGCCCAATTACCGCGTAACGCTGGCCGAGAAGATGATCCCGGCTGCCGATGTGTCGGAGCAAATTTCAACCGCTGGTAAAGAGGCCTCCGGTACCGGCAATATGAAGCTGGCGCTGAACGGGGCTATTACCGTAGGCACGCTGGATGGCGCCAATATTGAAATTGCCGAAGAAGTGGGCAGCGACAATATTGCTATCTTTGGTTTAACGGTAGACGAAGTAAAAGCGCTGCATGCCAAGGGGTATAACAGCCTGGACTATTACTATGCTAACCCGGAGATCAAAGCCATTTTAGACTGGCTGGAAACCGATTACTTTACCCCGGGTAAGCCGGGCGAGCTGTCGGCGATAAAGCGCAGCCTGCTTGAAGGGGGGGACCCTTATCTGGTATTGGCCGACTTTGACAGCTACTGCAAAGCGCATGAAAAAATTGACCAGTGGTATCGTGATAAATCACTGTGGGCGAAAAAGGCCATGTTAAACACAGCTTCGGTGGGCAAATTTACCTCAGACCGGTCAATTGAAGACTACGTCAGCCGGGTGTGGCAATTGGAAAAGTGCCCGGTTAAACGTTAGGGTTAACATTAATAACCAGCGTAAAAGCCTGTTTTATAACAGGCTTTTTTATTGCTAAAGCAACGAACTAAGGCTTTTTACCTGTGTTGAGCTTGCTTATCAGCAAACAATAAATTTATAGTAGCTAAAAAAAGCACAAGGAGCACAAGTGCAAGGCAGTTTAGTGTGCACAGGCACAGGCATGACATTGGGCAGCCATATCAGCCCGCTTTCCCGCAGTTATATTGAACAGGCCGACGTGGTGTTTGTGCTGGTGGCCGATGGCATTACCGAAAAATGGATAGAGCAAATGAACGCCGATGTGCGCTCGTTGCAGCCCTATTACCAGGAAGGTAAATCACGCATGATCACCTACCGCGAAATGGTCGCCGCTATGCTGGCTGAAGTTACCGCCGGTAAAAAAGTGGTTGGTGCTTTTTACGGCCACCCCGGCGTATTTGCCTGGGTGCCGCACAATGCCATTAAACAAGCCCGCGAGTTGGGTTACAACGCCCATATGGAGCCCGGCATATCGGCTGAAGACTGCCTGTATGCTGATTTAGGCATAGACCCCGGCACCTATGGCTGCCAACACTATGAAACCAGCCAGTTTATGTTTTATAAACGCAACATTGATACTGCCGCTTATTTAGTGCTGTGGCAGGTAGGCGTGGCCGGTGACCGTTCATTGGCAAAGTTTTCTACCGATGCGGCCTATCGCAATGTATTACTGACCCTGTTAAAAGACTATTACCCGGAAGACCACCAGGTGATTTTATATGAAGCCTGTTGCTTACCGATACAGCAACCACGGATGGAATACCTGCCGCTGAGTGCCTTACCCGACGCGAAAATGGATTTAAAAACCACCCTGGTTATTCCGCCTGCACGTTTAGCTGAGTTAAATACGAGTATTGTTAATCAATTGGAAACACTGTCAGCTCCTGAGTCTTAATGTATATGCAATTATTGCCTTCAGCTGCGCATTTTTGTTTTTCCTCTCTGGTATTTGATATTGAGCCGCTGACGAGCGAGCACATTAAACTGTATTCTGAGCTTTATGGTGACATTGCTACTATGCGCTATGTCGCAGAACCCTTGAGTGAGCAGCGTCTGGCTGTCAGCTTTTCTTGTGCGGTGAAGTTCAATACTCAAGTGCCTGCTAAACGCTTGTTTTTGGTCATTGTTGATAGGCAAACGGGAGCTTACCTCGGTTTGTTAGGTGTTTCTGAACTGCGTTCTGTATGCAATAGTGTCGAAGTTGGCATCATGCTATTACCCAAGTTTCACCAACAAGGTGTAGCCCAAACGGCGTTAGCAATGTTGTGTGAAAAAGTCTTTGCATTGATACCTGGTGTGACAATTATTGGAAAGTTAGATCCCAAAAATAGCGCAGCTAAAAAACTGGTTGCAAAGCTTGGATTTGTGTATTGTAGCGAAACAGGTAACTACACCTTAGTGCCTGATAAATTTTTGTTTAGGATGACTGCAGAGGGAGTTAAATGAACAATATAATAAAACTGCTGGATAGAATTGGTAGTAGTGCTGATTTACGTCAACTTGACGATAGCATTTTAGCGAAAGTTGCTAATCCTCTTGATTTGGATGAGAGCGTGCAAAAAGCAATTTTAGCGCAAGACAATACCGCTCTAGAGATGTTGCTCAATGCTCGAAATAAGGTGGTATGTGCTATTTGCCCTGCTGAAGAAGAGCCGTCAGAAACACCGAAAAAAGACGATGACGATCAGGACGAATCTGAAGAGAAAGCCATTGCTTGTAATGGCTGAGCCAAGTGTAAGCAATAAGCTTGCCTCAGTTAAACCAGCAAAAATGATTTTTTTTGCTGGTTTTTTTCTGCTGTTTGCTTCAACGAGCTTTGCCAGTGAAAGATTTGAAAAACTCGATGATTTAAAAGTAGTTGATGTCAATGCGTTCAGGCGGCAACTTGCTGAGATTGAAAAAGATACTTCAGGCTTTTCGGTTGTTGAGCGAAATTACCTCGGTCTGTTACAAGGCTATAATTACACGCTATCTGGTGACTTCAAATCAGCGCAGACGCATCTGGAGTCGATGTTACAGAGTAGTCTGGATGCTGAAACTCTGTTTCGTGTCAAGGCTCTGCTGATAAATGTGCAGGCGGTTACCAGAAACTACCACTCAGCCTTTTTGTTTTTGCAAGAAATAACTCAAGATCTACCTCAAATACAAACTAGTAGAGCAAAAGAGCATGGTCTGAGCGTGATTTCTTACACTTACAATCAACTGGAAGAATTTGAGGTCGCCAAGTTTTATTCGCAAATGTTGGTGGATACTGCAGTGTCTGAGCGCGCAAAGTGCCACGCTAAACATCATTTGCTCGAGTCTTTATTTGGTCTGAAAGACTGGCATAAATTTAATGAGCTGGTCGAGCGTGCTATTGAGCAGTGTGATCAGCTCAGTGAGCAAGTGTTTGCAAATCTCATAAGAATTAAGCGACATAGTTACTTACTGGAACTCGGTGAACTTGACGAAGCTGACCGTTATTATGGCAGCTATAAAGATGGTTTAGTCAAGGTAGGTTACCCGCTACTTATCGCCAGCGCTTCAGCTTTGGCGGCGCAAGTTGCAGTAAAACTTGGCAATGTGGATGCAGCATTGATGCATGCTAATACAGCATTGAATAATCTTGATAAAAATGACTTTAGCCTGCCGCTTATCAACACGTATTATGCCCTTTTTAGTGCTTATCAAGCGCAGCAAGACTATAAGAATGCGTTTTATTATCAGAGCAAATACCGCGAAGCAGTTACGGCTAATAGTGATAATCGATTTGCTCAACAGCAGGCCTATTATCTGGCGCGAGCAGAAATAGAAGTAAAAAACCAGCGTATTGCCCTATTAGATAAAGATAATGAAGTACTGGCACTGCAACGCGATTTATACGAGCAGGAAGCGCGGCAAAACCGCTTGTTAGTGTTAATTTTGGCGGCCGTGTTATTACTGGCCAGTGTTTTGGCCTACCGTGGTATGACTGGCCGCCACCGCTTTAAAAAGATTGCCGAATACGACCAGCTTACCGGTGTAAGTAACCGGTACCACTTTAACAACCAGGCCCAGATAGCGCTGGATTATTGCGATAAAAATGCCAAACCAGTAGCACTGATCTTGTTCGACCTGGACCACTTTAAACAAATTAACGACGCACACGGCCATGCTGCGGGTGACTGGGCACTGCAGGCGGTGGTAAAAACCTGTCGCAACTTTATGCGTAATAACGACGTGTTCGGCCGAATTGGCGGTGAGGAGTTTGCGGTGCTATTGCCTGGCTGTCAAACCGATAAAGCAGCGCTTTTAGCCGAGATTTGCCGCGATGCCATTGCCAGCATAGATTGCAGCGACAGTGGTTTTGATTTTCCGCTTACCGCCAGTTTTGGTGTTAGCGGCTCGGACACCTCCGGTTATGTACTAAAACAGCTACTGGCCGATGCGGATGTGGCGATGTATCAGGCCAAAGCCGATGGCCGTAATACCGTAAGCACCTTTACCCGCTAGAGGCAAGCGCCGCGCCTAACTAACAGGGCTACCGCTGAGGAAAACTAAAAGCGCCGTCAGCGTTTTGTCTGCTGGCGTAATGGGTTAGAATTTGCCGCAACCGTATTTCAGGGAGCAGGCGCATGGCGCATACCTTAACATCACTCATGCCGGACGGCGATTTTCTTGCACTTACTCTAGCCAACCCCGACGGGCTGGCACCGGCACAGTTTACCCTGGCTGATGGCACCGAAGTCAGCATTTGGGACACCGGTGTGATTTGTTTTGAACCCGCCCAGCCGGGCAATAAAGATATCGTATTATCCTGTGGCGTACACGGCAATGAAACGGCGCCCATTGAAATATGCGCCGAGCTGGTGCAACAGCTATTAGCAGGAAAACTAGCACTAAAACACCGTTTGCTGGTGCTGTTTGGTAACCCTGCGGCGATTAATGCCGGTACCCGCGAAATTACTGAAAACCTCAACCGGTTATTTTCTGGTCATCACAGCATGGGCGCCGGGTTAATTAACGCCGAGCGCAAGCGCGCTAAGGATTTGGAAGACTATGTTAGCCGCTTTTACGAAGCGTCACGCGTAACTGATTTGGTGCCGCGTAACCGTTATTTGTATGATTTACACACCGCCATTCGCGGGTCACGCTTTGAGAAATTCGCCGTTTATCCGTTCTTACACGATAAGCAGTGGCAAAAAGCCGAGTTTGAATTTTTACAGGCCTGTGATGTCACCACCGTACTGTTAATGCAAACGCCGGCGTCAACCTTTAGCTACTATGCTTCAAACAGCCACGGCGCTGATGCCTTTACCATTGAGCTGGGTAAAGTACAGCCTTTTGGCAAAAACGACATGAGCCGCTTTGCCAAAGCACGCGAGGCGATACATCAGCTGGTAAGTCGTGACAACGTGCAAACCACACCTTTTGACGAGCAGCAGTTTCACTTGTATCAGGTATACCGCGCCATTAATAAGCAAACGCAGGCGTTTAAGCTGCACTTTGCTGATGATGTAGAAAACTTTACCGCTTATCCGGTGGGAACCTTGCTGGCTACAGACGGTGACACAGAATACCGGGTAGAGCGCGAAGGTGAGGCGATTATCTTCCCCAATGCTAAAGTGGCTATCGGTCAGCGCGCTATGCTAATGGTGGTGCCAACGAGCGTGGCGCATAACCTGGCCTAAGGCTGTGGTGGGCCGCAAATAGTGGCAAACCGGTCTTAGAGTAAATTTATGCTGACAGTCGCCGGGGCATAACGCGCCGGCAATAGGTTACTTTGGTTGCAATGCAGTTTACGTAAAGGTAAAGTTGCCGCCGATAATAAACAGAACAAACCGGTGCAGAGCAATATACTGCGCAAAACGGGGAGCGCGGCAAAGCCGCTATACTGAGTACCTGTGACAATAAGTACCAGTGAAAATGAGTACCGCCGCGGCGGGTAATGCCTCGCCAGCGGTACCGACCACATGTCTAACACGTATAACAAACAAGAGACACCCTATGACTAACCCAAATAACGCCACCATCACCACGGTGCACACTGCAGAGTTTACTGCCGGTGATGCGTTAAAAATTCCGACGCTGCGTATCCTGCGTGATGATGGCAGCCTGTATGAAGGCGCCGTTGCACCTGATCTGGACAAAGCCACTGCGCTAAAGATGTACGACACCATGGTATTTATCCGGGTGTTGGACGAGCGCATGCTGGCCGCGCAGCGTCAGGGCCGAATCAGCTTTTACATGCAGTGTCTAGGTGAAGAAGCCGCAACCGTAGGCAGTGCTGCTGCACTGGATGATAAAGACATGATTATGGCGCAGTACCGCGAACAGGGTGCGCTGAGGTATCGTGGCTTTACGCTGGAGCAGTTTATGAACCAGCTGTTCTCTAACGAGAAAGATTTGGGTAAAGGCCGTCAGATGCCGGTGCATTATGGCAGCAAAGACATTTACTATATGACCATCTCATCACCGCTTGGCACGCAAATTCCGCAGGCCAGTGGTTATGCCTATGCACAAAAGCTGCGTGGTCTGAACAACACCACCATTTGTTACTTTGGCGAGGGTGCAGCCTCTGAAGGCGACTTCCACGCCGGCCTGAATATGGCGGCGGTGCATAAGGCGCCGGTGATTTTCTTCTGCCGTAACAATGGTTACGCCATTTCTACCCCGGCTAACGAGCAGTTTGTTGGTGACGGCATCGCTTGTCGCGCTGTGGGGTATGGTATGAAAGCACTGCGGGTTGATGGTGCTGATATTTTGGCGGTATACCACGCCACCAAGATGGCGCGTGAGCATGCACTGGCTACCAACGAGCCGGTATTAATTGAATCTATCGCCTATCGTTTAGGTGCCCATTCATCGTCTGATGACCCCAGCGGCTACCGCTCGAAAGAGGAAGAAGAAAAGTGGCGGCAAAACGACCCTATTTCGCGCTACCGCTTATGGCTGATTGACAAAGGCTGGCTCAATGATGCTGACGACAAAGCCACGATTGAAAAGCTGCGCACTGAAATTCTTGATGCCTTAAAAGTGGCGGAAAAAGTGGCCAAGCCAGGCATTGAGCACTTAATTTCAGATGTGTATGCCGAGCCTATTCCGGCCTTACAACAACAATTAGATGAGTTAAAAGCGCATATCCGTAAATATCCGGATGCGTATCCGGTAACGGCGGGGAGATTAGACTAATGGCAAAAATGAATATGTTGCAGGCCATTAATAATGCGCTGGATTTAGCCATGGCCAAAGATGATGGTGTGGTATGTTTTGGTGAAGACGTTGGCCATTTTGGTGGCGTATTTCGTGCCACCAGCAAGCTGCAGGAAAAATATGGCAAAGCGCGCTGCTTTAATACGCCGTTAACCGAGCAAGGTATTGCCGGTTTTGCTAACGGTATGGCGGCACAGGGCATGAAACCGGTGGCAGAAATACAGTTTGCCGATTATATCTTCCCTGCCTTTGACCAGATCGTCAACGAAACGGCGAAGTTCCGCTATCGCTCGGGTAATGAGTTCAATGTCGGCGGTATTGTATTTCGCAGCCCCTACGGCGGCGGTATTGCCGGTGGCCATTACCATAGCCAGTCACCGGAAGCGTACTTTGCCCATACGCCGGGGTTGAAAGTGGTGATCCCGCGTGACCCATATCAGGCCAAAGGTTTATTGTTAGCGGCCATTGCCGATCCGGATCCGGTGATTTTCTTCGAGCCGAAAAAACTGTATCGCGCCTCTACTGGCGAAGTGCCGGAAGACTACTACGAGATTGAGCTGGGCAAAGCCGAAGTGACACAGCAAGGTAAAGATGTCACTGTGCTGGCCTGGGGCGCGCAGATGGAAATCGTGCAAAAAGCGGTAGAAATGGCAGAGAAAGAAGGGGTGTCCTGTGAAGTGATCGATCTTCGCAGCATACTGCCGTGGGATGCCGATACGGTAGCCGAGTCAGTGAAGAAAACCGGCCGGTTAGTGATTAACCACGAAGCGCCGTTAACCGGCGGCTTTGCCGGCGAAATTGCCGCGACTATCCAGAAAATGTGCTTTTTACACCTGGAAAGCCCGATTGAGCGGGTCTGTGGTTTAGACACACCGTACCCGCTGGCACTGGAAAAAGAATACGTGGCCGATCATTTAAAAACGTACGAAGCCATTATGCGCTCGGTTAACTTCTAACGGAGGCAGAGATGAAAAAAGACTTTATTCTGCCGGATATCGGCGAAGGCATCGTTGAGTGTGAGATCGTCGAGTGGCTGGTCGCCGAGGGCGATACCATTAAAGAAGACCAACCGGTATGCGATGTGATGACCGATAAAGCGCTGGTGCAAATTCCTGCGGTGCATGACGGTATCGTCAGTAAGCTGTATTACGCCAAAGGCGATATTGCAAAAGTGCATGCGCCACTGTTTGAAATGCAGCTGGCCGACAGCGCTGAGACAACGCCGGAGGCGAAACAACAAGCTGTTGCGGCTAACGCATCAGCAGCTGCGCCTGTAGCCTCAGGTGCTGCCAGTGAGGACTTTATTCTGCCGGACATCGGCGAAGGTATCGTCGAGTGTGAAATTGTCGACTGGCTGGTGAAAGAAGGCGATGACATCGTCGAAGATCAACCGGTGTGCGATGTGATGACCGACAAAGCGCTGGTGCAAATACCGGCCAAGTACTCTGGTAAAGTCACTAAGCTGTATTATGCCAAGGGCGATATTGCCAAAGTGCACTCTCCGCTATTTGCCATGAGCCATGAAGGGACTGCTGCGGCTCAGCCTGCGCAGCACACAGCAACGCAGCCTGTTACCACGCAAACTGCAACACCTGCTGTAGCCACACCGGCAGCACAGGGCAAAGCTCTGGCTAGCCCCGCGGTACGCCGTTTGGCCCGTGAGCTGAACATCGATTTAAGCAAGGTGCCTGGCAGTGGCGATAAAGGCCGGGTGTACAAAGAAGATGTACGCGCTTTTGCTGAAGGTAAAACTGCTGTTGCTACACCTGTGACGAAACCGGCTGCGCAACAGGCGAAAGCTGCCGCGCCGGTGATGGCAACCGGCGGTAGCCGGGTTGAGCCAATTAAAGGCATTAAAGCGGCGATGGCGCGGCAAATGGTAGAATCGGTATCGACCATACCGCACTTTACCTACTGCGAAGAGATTGATTTAACGGAGCTGATTGCACTGCGCTTAAGCTTAAAAGATCAATACGCCAAGCAGGGTGTAAAACTGACCATGATGCCGTTTTTTATTAAGGCATTGTCGCTGGCTATTAAACAATTCCCCATCATGAACAGCCAGGTTAACAGCGATTGCACTGAACTGACCTACTTTGATGATCATAATATCGGCATCGCGGTCGACTCAAAAGTCGGGCTGTTAGTGCCTAACATTAAAGGCTGTCAGAGTAAGTCGATTGTCGATATTGCGAATGAGTTAACCCGCTTAACCGAGCAGGCACGCGAAGGCCGCGTGAGCCCGGCCGATTTAAAAGGCGGTACTATCAGTATTTCCAATATCGGCGCTTTAGGCGGTACGGTGGCTACGCCGATTATCAATAAACCTGAAGTGGCAATCGTGGCACTGGGTAAGGTGCAGGCGCTACCGCGCTTTAATGCCAAAGGCGAAGTAGAGGCGCGGCAGCTGATGCAAATAAGCTGGTCGGGCGATCATCGCGTGATTGATGGTGGCACCATAGCGCGCTTTACCAATCTGTGGAAGCAATACCTGGAGCAGCCAGCCAGTATGTTGCTGACAATGCAATAAGCTGTTGTATTAAGCTGTCGTATAACTTGGCAGCCTGATGGCTTTCTGATAAAACCCACTCATTGCAGTGGGTTTTTTGTTTAAGGGCACGGATGTACGAATTTGATGATTTGCGGGTGTTAGTGCAGGCACACAGCCCGCTGATAGTTATTGAAAGCTATGAAGAGCCGCGTGCGTTGATGCTGATAAAACGCCTGGCGGTGAATTTGATGCGGCCGGTATTTAAATGGACCATTACCGACGGCCTGCAGCGGCTTGACAGCGAGCAGGGCGCGCAGGCGTTTAATGCTGACCCGACCAACCTGCTGGCACAAATTAAAGGCACCCGTAACAGCGGCATTTATGTGTTATGTGATTTTCATCCGTTTTTAGCCGAGCCTAAGCATGTGCGCTACATCAAAGAAATTGCCCAGGCGCATGAGCAATTGGGCCACACCCTGATTTTACTCAGCCATGCTATAAGTATTCCGCCTGAGCTAAGCAGGTTATGTTATCGCTTTGAGTTAAGTTTGCCATCTGATCAGCAAATTCGCCAATTAGTGCACGAGATGGCCGATAGCTATGCCGCCAAAACCGGTATGCTGGCAGAGCTGACGGCTGAAAATGTGGCGCTGTTGGTACAAAATTTACGCGGTTTAACCTTTGATGAGGTAAAACGGCTGGCGTATAAAGCAATAGCGGACGATGGTGCTGTGACCAAAGCTGACATTCCGCGCATTAACCGGGCGAAATTTAGTTTGTTGCAAACCGATGGTGTATTAAGCCAGGTGTTTGACAGTGGCAGCTTCGCTAATGTGATTGGCCTGACCAACTTAAAACAGTGGATAGCCCAGCGCCAGCAGGCTTTTCTGGAGCAAGCCCCGATTGATAAGGCTAAGGATACGCCCAAAGGCCTGTTGTTAACCGGCGTGCAGGGGACGGGGAAAAGTTTGGCCGCCAAAACCATAGCAGGCAGCTGGCATTTACCCTTGTTGCGGCTGGATATGGCTGCGCTGTACAACAAATACATTGGTGAAACCGAAAAGAACCTGACGCAAGCGCTGGCACTGGCTGATGCTATGTCGCCCTGCGTGTTGTGGATAGATGAAATAGAAAAAGGCCTCTCCTCTGGCGATAACGACAATGGCGTGTCGCGCCGTTTGCTTGGCAGCTTTTTAACCTGGTTGTCAGAACGCAAATCACAGGTGTTTCTGGTGGCTACAGCGAATAATATTCATGATTTAGCGCCGGAGCTGCTGCGAAAAGGCCGCTTTGACGAAATCTTTTTTGTCGATTTACCCACCGAGCAGGAGTGCATGCAGTTACTGCAGTTGCACCTGGCAAAGCGACAAATGTCTCTGAGCGATACAGAGTTAAGTTCAGCGTTACCGCTGTGCCGTGGTTTTTCTGGTGCTGAGCTGGAGCAGGCAGTGGTCGGCGCCGGTTATCGGGCCCGCGCCAGTGGCAGTGCGTTTAGTCTGGCGCACCTGATGGACGAATTAGCCGCAACGCAGCCACTATCGGTAGTAATGGCAGAGCAGGTCAGCGCCTTGCGACAATGGGCGCAGTCACGCTGTGTAAAGGCCTGATTATGCAATACAAGAATCAGCTGCGTAATTTTTATATTCCTGAAGAGCAGTCGATTTACCTGCTCAATACCAACGATGCCAAAAAACTGAAAGACTGGGTAGCGCTATGTATTTCAGAGCTTGAAAAGCTTGGCTATAAAGATATCGCGCTGATTGGTAAGGGCGCTTACGGCTTTGCCTTCGCCGGTCTGGATGCAAGTGACCAAAGCTGTGTGTTTAAATTCTCCCGTATTAATCTGCCGCAGCATATCCAGGAGCGGCTGGCCGATGAAGCCTATATGTTATCGCAGGTGCAACACCCCAATGTGCCGCGTTACATCACCTATCAGGTGGTAAAAAAGCAGGGTATTTTGATGATGCAGCGTGCCAGCGGCATCGATTTAGAGCAATACAGCCTGCAGCATGGGCGGCTGTCTGCCAGGCTAATTATTGATATTGCCTGTCAGCTGGCAGCTGTATTGCTGTTTTTACGTCGCTATCACAAAGACGGCGAATTACAGCCAATAGTGCACGGTGATATTAAACCGTCAAATCTGGTGTTTGATAGCCAAACAGGCCGCATCAGCTTGATTGACTGGGGCTCGTCGGTCTTTGCCCAGCTGGATGCTAATGGGCAGTATTTATCCAACAATGTCATGCAGTTGATGTCGGCTGATCTGCAAAGCTCGAATGCCCGCATGGGCGACGTGTATTTTATCGGCGCTGAACAGCGCAGCGGTGCGTTATCCAGCCCACGCTTTGATGAGCAGGGCGTAGCAGGAACCTTGTATGCACTGGCCTCGGGTCAGTCTTGTCGCTTTGGCCGCAAAGCCATACCCGCGCGAAGCCTGGGCTTGCCGGTAGAGTTTGCCACTATGCTTGACAGCATGTTGGCCGATGATCCGCAGCTACGCGCGCAAGCAGGTGACTACTTTTTGCAGCAGATGCCAAGGTTAAAACAACTGGTACTGCCGGATATTGCTTTATTTGACGACACGCCCTTGCTGCCGGTGTGGGTAAGCCCGCAACTGCGCGAGCTGGATACCGTAGTGTACTCGTCACGCAAATCGTTTTTACGTGAGCACAGTGAGGAAGATGGCATTGCTTATGTCGACGATGTGCAGTTGGAGCGTTATTACAAAAACTACTTAGAGGGTATGGGCGAAACCGAAAAAGCCTTTGTGGCCGCAGTAAGTCGCCTGGCGCGTTATCCTGTGGTGGGTGGCCTGGCGATCCACTGGCAAGCCAATGGTGTTTATATTGACAGTAGCCTGAATTTATATGACGCCAAGCTGTCGCGCTCTTTTGCTTTATCGGTTAACAATGTGGTGACGCTGGCGCGCGCTATTGCCAAAGTGGGTATTTTTAAAGCCTGTTTGTTTAATGCCCGTAATACCATTCATATTAGCCGTGATTCAACCGACTCGTCCTTTATACCGCCGGCTGATGCCGTGATCCCCTATCAGCTGGCGCCGGTACTGAGCACTGAAGATGCCAGCAAACAGCACTCTTATTTTGAAGACGGTAAAGATCCCGACGAGCAGTTAATTCTGCCCGATGCAATTATGGATGATATCGCTAAGCTAAACCTGATCCGCCATACCGGCTGTATTATTTTTGAAGTCACCAGTTTGTATATGAAGATCCACAGTTATTACCGTTTGTTGGATCCGGAGGCTGAGCCCGAGTTTGCCCGTTTGCTGCAGTCAATTTTAACCAAGGTATCACTGATCAGTGGTGAGGGCGTTGGTGGTTTTATGAAGTTACCGTTTAAAGACACCCGCTTTTTCAGCCACCAGGCTCAGCAACCACAATGCTTTTATCCGGCGAATCCGCTGAAACTGGTCGGTGCTGTGGCTAAGGCTGATTAATCTTTGCGCAATGTTGGCCTTGTCTGGGCTGACAAGGCAATAAATACGCCGCATGGGCTAAAACTTTGCCGTCAGGGAGTTTAATTTCGCAGCTAAAACGAGTAATGTACGGCTTTAGGTTTTAACCAGAAATCCATAAATCATGTCGAGTGAAAAAACTGCATTGTACCGTTTGCTGCAGCAGCAAGCACAAGCTCTGATTGAGCAGGAAACCGATCTTATTGCCAATATGGCCAATCTTAGTGCACTCCTTTTTAATAACCTGCCTGATTTAAATTGGGCGGGCTTTTACATTATGCGTGACGGTGAATTGGTACTTGGGCCATTTCAGGGCCAGGTTGCTTGTGTACGTATACCGGTAGGCAAGGGCGTATGTGGCACAGCCGTGGCAACAGGGCAGGTACAATTGGTAAAAGATGTGCATGAATTTCCAGGCCACATTGCCTGTGATGCTGCCAGTAATTCTGAAATTGTATTGCCGCTTCGTCATCAGGGCGACATTATTGCCGTGCTGGATATTGACAGCCCAAGCCTGGCAAGGTTTGACAGCGAAGATCAGGCCGGTTTAGAACAACTGATTAGCGTTTTTCAGCAGCATCTGGCTAAAACATTATGAAAGACAGTATCTCCATTCACGATTATTTGTTCGATGTAGCGGATATCGGTGACTGGGAAGGCGATGAAGAGCTGGTTACCGACAAAGTTAACAGTATCTATCATGCTGTGTGGCAATCACTGCCAGAGGACGTCAGTGTTGAGCAGGTAGATTACTTGCTGCCGGCGATTTGGGATCAGTTGCGCGGCGGCACTGTGCTGCTGGAAGCTGATGAAGACGAGTTAATTGATTGGGCTTTGGCATTTGTTCGCCAACAGCTGGACGACGGTATACCGGACGCGGATACCATAGATGAAGAAGAGTGAAGCGTTAATGACCACCCCAACTGAACAAGCGGTAAAAGCAAGCAACGTGAAAGAAGTTTTAGCCTATTTGGTACAGCGTTTTCCGGCTTGTTTTAGCGAAAATGGTGCAGCCAAGCCGTTAAAAATTGGCATCTTTCAGGACTTGGCCGAGCGACTGCAGGACGACAGCGTCGTCAGTAAAACCCAGTTACGCCAGGCGCTTAGGGTGTACACCTCAAGCTGGCGTTATCTGGAAGCAACGACGGAGGGCGCCGCTCGCATTGATTTAGACGGCAATGCCGGTGATTTGATTGACGCCTCTCAAGCAGAACATGCTGCCAGAACACTGGAAGAAAGTAAGGCTAAAGCGGCTGAGAAACGCAAAGCTAAAATAGCCGAAGCCAAGGCGAGTGCGGCGGCGAAAGCTGGCGTTGCAAAACCTGCTTACAAAAAAAATCCGAACAAAAAAGCCAATAGCCCCTCTAAAGGCACTAAGGTTAACCAGAAAGCTGAACCCGCTGTCGCTGTGCCTGCCCAAGCTGCCAAAGCAGTTACGCCGGTAGCACCCGGAACTGTGGTAGTAGGCGCCAAGGTGTTACTTAAGCTGGGCCAAAACCCGATGCCTGCAACCGTGCTGGAGATCAGTAAAGACGATGTGACCGTACAACTGGGTTCTGGTATGGTGATTAAAACCCGTCAGGATAGTTTGTATCAGGCCTGACTAACGCAGAGTTGCTTATGAAAAGATTATCAGTACTTGCCACCGCCGTTATTGCTGTATTTAGCCTGAATTCGGTTGCTACCGAGCAAGCCGCACCTTCGGTGTTGCCGGTAATAAGCCAGGATGCACAGCATGCTACTGCCAGTAAGCGGATTACGGCGTTATTCACCCGTGGCCATTACAATAGCGTGCAGCTTGACGACGAGTTATCATCCAGGATGTTTGATACCTACCTGAAAAACCTGGATTTTTACCGCAATGTATTGATGAAATCTGATGTTGCTCACTTCGAGCAATATCGTGACCAGTTTGATGATGCGATTAATAAAGGCAATTTAAGTTTTGCCTTTGACATGTTTAACTTTACCTTGAAACGTCGGGCCGAGCGTTTTGATTATGCGCTGGCGCTATTGGAAAAAGGCTTCGATTTCAGCAAAGACGATACGTATGTTTACGACCGTGAAGTTGCCGACTGGCCGGCTAACCAGGCTGAGCTTGACGAACTGTGGCGCCAGCGGGTGAAGTTTGATGCGTTAAATCTGAAATTGGCAGGGAAAACCGCTGAAGAAACCAAAGAGATCCTGACTAAGCGCTATCGTAATACGCAAAAACGTTTAGCTCAAACTGAAAGCGAAGATGTGTTTCAGTTAGTAATGAACTCTTTTGCCCGCAGTATTGAAGCGCACACGTCTTATCTTTCACCGCGTAACGCTGACCGTTTCCAACAGGAAATGAACCTGTCGCTGGAAGGCATCGGGGCTGTGCTGCGCGCAGATGAAGACTACACCGTGATTCAAAGCCTGGTACCGGGTGGCCCGGCGGACCTGACGCAAAAACTGAAGCCAAAAGATAAGATTATTGGCGTGGCCCAGGATAAAGCCGAGTTTGTCGATGTTATCGGCTGGCGTCTTGACGATGTTGTTGATCTGATTAAAGGGCCTAAAGGGAGCACAGTCAGGTTGCAAGTGGTTGGTGCCAATGACATTGGTACCAGTCAGGCACAAATTATCAGCATAGTGCGCGATAAAATCCGCCTGGAAGACAGAGCCGCCAAAGCTGAAGTATTTAAGCCTCAGCTGTCTGAGCTGGATCAGAAAATTGGCGTAATCAGCATCCCGGGCTTTTATAACAATCTTGCTGAAGATGTGAAAAAGCTGTTGGTTGAGCTAAAAGATAGCAAAGTTGACGGTATTATCGTTGATTTGCGCGGCAACGGTGGCGGCTCGCTACAAGAGGCCACCTTGTTAACTGGGCTGTTTATCGATAGCGGCCCTGTGGTGCAAATACGAGAGGGTGATGGCAAAGTATCGGTATCTCAGGACAATGATGGCTTGAGTTACTATGACGGCCCACTAACGGTGATGGTAGACCGTTACAGCGCCTCTGCATCTGAAATTTTTGCTGCGGCTATGCAGGATTATGGCCGTGCCTTAGTCGTGGGTGAACAAACCTTTGGTAAAGGCACAGTGCAGCAACACCGTGGCCTGGGCCGTATCTATGATATGTTTGACAACCCGCTGGGTAGCGTGCAATACACGATTGCCAAATTTTATCGTATTAACGGTGGCAGCACGCAGCACAAAGGTGTGATACCGGACATTCAGTTTCCGACAGCGATTGACCCTGCCGAGTGGGGCGAGAGCAAAGAAGAGTTTGCGTTACCCTGGGATTCTATCGATGCCGCTCGCTACAGCAGTCTGAATGATATCAGCGCCATGGTGCCTGTGTTACGTGAAAAACATCATGCCCGCATCGCGGTTGAGCCGGAGTTTCAGTATCTGCTGACCGATATTGCAGAGTACAAGCAGCAGGTCGACGACAAAACGGTATCACTGAAAGAAGCTGAGCGTATTGCTGAGCGCGATAAAAACAAAGCGCAGCAGCTGGCGCGCGCCAATGAGCGGCTAAAACGCTTTGGTATGCCTGCGGTGACTTCGTTAGATGACGTACCGGAAAAGCTGGAAAAAATCGACCCGTTTTTGGAAGAAGCCGCCAATATTACGGCTGATTTTAAAATGGTTAGTCGGCTGGCAAAAAAATAGTAAGCAGGGTTTCTCTGACACTAAAAGGCGGTATCATTACCGCCTTTTGTTAATTCGTATTAATACATAATAATTATAAAGGTTAACTATGGCGACACGTGGTGAGTTCTCTTCGCGGCTGGGCTTTATTCTGGCCGCTTCTGGTTCTGCAGTTGGCTTGGGTAATATTTGGGGGTTTCCCGCGCAAGTAGCCAGCAATGGTGGCGCCGCCTTTGTACTGATGTATCTTATTCTGGCATTTTTATTAGCTTACCCGGTATTAATGGCTGAGCTATTAATCGGTCGTGCAACAAAGTCTAATGTCGTTGATGCGCTGGGGCAGGTATCCCGAGGTATCAGTGGCCGGCTGGTCGGTTTTTGGGGCATTATCACCGTTTCTTTGATTCTGGCATTTTATGGCATTGTTGGCGGCTGGATGCTATCGCACACCCTCGAAGCTTTGGTGAAACTGGCTGGCATGGAGCAGCTTGCTCAGTGGTTGGTGGCCTTTTCTACCGAGCGTAATTTGCTGTTTTGCACCGTGTTTATGCTGTTAACCGTTGGCATCGTCAGTGGTGGTGTGGTCAATGGTATTGAGCGCTGGTCTGTGCGTCTAATGCCTACGTTGTTTATCATAATGGTACTGCTATTTGGCTATGTTATGACGCAACAAGGTGCCTTAGAGGGATTAAAGGTATACCTGCTACCGGATTTTACTCAGGCGTTAAATCCGGACTTACTGATTAGTGCCATGGGGCAGGCGTTTTTCTCTATGTCGCTGGGTGTAGGCACGATGCTGATTTATGGCTCTTACGTTAGTCATAGCGAGAATTTACCCAGGCTTGGTGCTGCAGTATCTCTGGTGGATATTGGTGTAGCTGTGCTGGCTGGCTTGCTAATTATTCCGGCCATGTATGTTGCTCTGCATAATGGCGTACAAATTTTTGCTGAAGATGGCAAACTACTGGCCGAAGATACGTTGATTTTCACTGTGTTGCCGTCGCTATTTTCTGCCATGGGATTTGTCGGTACGCTGGTTGCGTTAGCGTTCTTTCTGTTAATGTCGATAGCGGCGTTAACATCATCAATTTCAATGTTAGAAGTGCCGGTATCTTATGTGGTTGAAAAGCATCAGATGCAACGCACAAAAGCGGTGTGGTTAATTGCTGCTGCTATTTTGGCACTAAGCTGTATTATTATTTTGAATTTCGAGGCACTGTTTGGCTTTGTAATTGCTCTGACGACACGTTACAGTCAGCCACTGCTGGGCTTAATGCTGTGCCTGTTTGCCGGCTGGGTTTGGCGGCGTAATGAAATTTTACAAGAGTTAAAACTGGGCGATGCGGGTGCCGAGCATAGTCTGTTCTGGCGCATTTGGCCCTGGTACGTTAAATTTGTCTGTCCATTAATCATCGTATTAATGTTCTATCGTTCGTTGTAAGCCGCTCTGAGCTGACAATTATTATTACAATGACATAAAAGGCGCGATGGCGCCTTTTGCTAATCGGAGCTTGTTGATGTCTGAAAAACAACCCAGCTTTTTTGATGCAGCCTTACCACTTTTTGTGTTAATTGCGCTGTTATCGGCTTCTGTTTATTTGTTTGGTGATAACTCATCTTATGGCCCTAATCAGATTGCCCTGTTTTTAGCCACTGCAGTGGCGGTGGTTATTGGCCTGAAGAATGGTTACCGTTGGTCGGTAATGGAAAAAGCCATGGTAAAAGGCATTTCGTTATCGCTTGGCGCGGTGCTGATTTTGCTGTCGGTTGGCGCGCTAATTGGCACCTGGATGCTGTCAGGTACAGTGCCGACGTTAATTTATTATGGTTTGCAAGTGTTAAGCCCCAGTTGGTTTTATGCCGCCAGCTGTATACTGTGCGGTATAGTCGCGATGAGTATCGGCAGCTCCTGGACTACAGCCGCTACCATAGGGGTTGCTCTGATTGGCGTGGCAAGTGGCCTGGGGTTATCACCCGCGATTACTGCCGGTGCTATCGTGTCGGGTGCGTATTTTGGCGATAAACTATCACCGCTGAGTGAAACCACCAACCTGGCACCTGCCGTTGCCGGCGCTGAGCTGTTCGATCATATCCGTCATATGCTGTGGACCACAGTGCCCAGCTATGCGCTTGCACTGGTCTTGTTTACGATTATTGGCTTTAATTCTGATGTCACGGCTGACTTAGCCCGTATTGATGAAATTACCCGGGTGCTCGAAGTTAACTTTTCGATTAGTGTGATCTCGTTAGTGCCACTGTTTGTGTTACTTGCGATGGCGGTGAAAAAAGTACCTGCTTTTCCTACCGTGTTTATCGGCGCTTTGCTTGGTGGTATTTGGGCGGTGATATTTCAACAAGATTTGTTAAACCGTTTAATTGAAGAAGACGTGGCCGCCGCACTGGGCATTACCAAACTTATTTGGCACACACTGCATGCTGGTTTTAGCATTGATACCGGTAATGGCAGCCTTAATGAGCTGCTTAGCGGCGGCGGTATGGCGAGCATGTTAAATACGATCTGGCTGGTGTTTAGTGCCATGATGTTTGGTGCTACTATCGAAAAAATTGGTCTGTTACGTAAGTTTGTTGGCTCTATTTTATACTTCGCCCGCAGTACAGGTTCACTGATCACCAGCACTATCGCCACCTGTTTTGCCACTAACGTACTGACTGCTGACCAATATATGTCGATTGTAATGCCAGGCCGAATGTTTAAAGAAGAATACGAGCGGCGTAACCTGGCGCCGGTCAACTTATCCCGTACGCTGGAAGATGGCGGTACTATAACCAGCCCGCTGATCCCATGGAACACCTGCGGTGCTTACATGCACAGCGTGTTGCAGGTGAGCCCGTTAGATTATGCCTTCTATGCGTTCTTCAACCTGATAAACCCGGTATTGGCGATTATTTACGCCTACTGCGGTATTAAAATTTTAAAACTGAGCCCGCCGGAGTCAGTGTTAAAAGAGATGGCCGGCAAGGCGTGAACTGACATATTAGGGTGAAACCAAAAGCCTGCATTCGACAGGCTTTTTTATCACTATAATAATTTAACGTTCGATAATGAAAATCGACAATAACCGCAGGAAATCCCATGTCGCAGTCCAATCAGCGCCGAGTAGCAAAGTCTCGTCACGATTATCAAAGCCCGGCTTTTTCTATCGATAGCATTGACCTGACGTTTGAGTTAGACCCAAAGGCTACACGGGTGACTGCTATTATGCAGGTTAAACGCTTGCGGAATAACGAGCCGCTGCGGCTGGATGGACAGCAGCTCAAGCTGGTCAGTGTCGCTGTCGATGAGACACCACTTAGCAAATCTCAGTACCAATTGGATGATGAGTGTCTGACATTAGCCGTTTTACCTGACGAATGCCGCCTGACTATCGTGACGTTGATAGCACCAGAGCAGAATACTGCACTGGAGGGGTTGTATCTTGCGGGGACGACCTATTGCACCCAGTGCGAAGCAGAGGGGTTTCGCCGGATCAGTTATTTTCTTGATCGACCCGATGTGCTGACACAGTACAGCGTGACGATTATTGCCGATGCTAAGCAGTATCCTCATTTATTATCAAATGGTAACAAAATAGCCGAGCATATTGATCCGCAGGGACGGCGGGTGGTGCGCTGGCACGATCCTTTTCCTAAACCCTGTTACTTATTTGCCCTGGTTGCGGGCGACTTTGATATGGTGCAAGACCAATTCTGCACGCAATCAGGCCGTAATGTCAGTTTGCAGCTGTATGTGGACAAAGGCCAAGGCGACAGAGGGCATTTCGCCTTGGCGGCTTTAAAGCGGGCTATGGCATGGGACGAACGGCGGTTTAATCTGGAATATGATTTAGATGTATACATGATCGTGGCGGTCGACTTTTTTAACATGGGCGCCATGGAAAACAAAGGCCTGAACGTCTTTAACAGCAAATATGTACTTGCGGATGCGGCGACAGCAACGGATCGTGATTACTTTAATATCGAATCCATTATTGGCCACGAATACTTTCACAACTGGACCGGCAACAGAGTGACGTGTCGTGACTGGTTTCAGCTGAGCTTAAAAGAAGGCCTGACGGTATTTCGCGATCAGGAGTTTAGCGCTGACATGAGCTCGCCGACGCTGTGCCGTATCGATGCGATTAAACTGATTAAAACCGCTCAGTTTGCTGAAGATGCCAGCCCGATGGCGCACCCGATCCGTCCGGAACAGGTGCTGGAGATGAATAATTTCTACACTGTGACAGTGTACGATAAAGGCGCCGAGGTTATTCGCATGCTGCAAACCTTGTTGGGCAAACAGGCTTTTGCTGACGGCCTTGCACTGTATTTGCACCGTCATGACGGCCAGGCTGTTACCTGTGATGACTTTTTGCAGGCCATGCAAGATGCCAGTGGTGTTAATTTAACCGCTTTTGCCCGTTGGTACAGTCAATCCGGCACTCCAGAGCTTAGTGTCAGCCAGCAGTATGACGCTGACACCAAACGATTACGGCTGGCTTTACAGCAATATACCCCTGCCACGGCAGACCAGACAGAGAAGCATCCATTAGTATTGCCGGTAAAAGTTGAACTGTTAATTCCCGGTGAAACCAGCCAGCAGCATTTATTAACACTCACAGAGTCAGCAGCAGAGTTTATTTTTTCAGACATCCATGCTGAGCCGGTTGTTGTGTGGCTGGCGCAATTCTCTGCTCCGGTTAAATTACACGTTAACAGCAGTGATGAAGCCTTATTGTATATCGCAACAAAGGCGAGCGATGGTGTCGCGCGATGGGATGCGATGCAGCAATATTGGAGCCGCCAGATTGCGCAGCTGGTAAAAGGGGAATCCTTAGAGGCCTTATTGCCAGACACCTTGTTTACTCAGTTATCGCAGTTGTTGGTAGCGCCGGGTAATGATAATGCCCTGAGTGCTGAACTATTAACGCTGCCGGACTTTGATACGCTGGCCGAGCAATATGCCGAAATTCCAGTAGACGCCATTATCACCGCACGTAAACAACTATCAATGCAGTTAGCTAAACGCTTAGCAGCAGCCTTACAGCACTGTTACCAGAGTTTGGGCTGTGAGCCTTACCAGTATCAGCAAGATGCTGTTGGCCGGCGGCGTTTGCGCGCGGTCTGTTTACATTATCTGTCGCTGCTGGGCAGTGAAGCGCTGATCCTTAGCCATTATCACCAGGCAGATAACATGACTGATACCATCTCGGCGCTGCAAGCGGCACAGCAAGGCTCACAAGAGTTGTTTGCACAGCTACTGCAAAGCTTTACTGAGAAATGGTGTCATGATGCGCTGGCAACTGATAAAGCATTCTCATTGGCGGCAACCGATCCGACTGAACAGGTATTTAGCAATGTCGAGCACATGCTGCAGCATCCGCTATTTAGCTGGCAAAACCCCAACCGGGTAAGAGGGCTGTTTAGTGCCTTTAGTTTACGTAATGCTGAACAATTTCATCGCGCTGATGGCAGGGGATACAGGCTGCTACAGCAAACAGTAGCAAAACTAGATGCTATTAACCCACAAGTCGCTGCGCGCCTGGTAACGCCACTATTAAGTTGGCGTCGCTTTGATGGCCAGCGGCAGTTACTTATGCGTCAAACTTTACAGCAGTTGGCGCAGTTACCTGATCTTAGTAATGATTTATATGAAAAGGTCAGTAGAAGCCTTAACTGATGCGCCAGTATTTATTCAGCGCCAGCCTCAGCAGTGAGCAATGCGAGGCGTATTACAAAGGGTTGATAAAGTATGTGGTTGTAACGGCAGATAATGGCGAGCGGATCCAACTGCAGTTTCGTCATTTTCGTCGCTATATCGATGCATTGGGCTTTCGCGGTCGCTTTCGGCTGACGGTAACAGAGCAGGGGGCTTTTGTTGCGTTAGAAAAAATTAATTAGAGTAGATACTTTAAACGATATGTTTAATTTTGAGTTTGCACTTATCGTTAATTTGTCCTTTAATTTCATTGATTTATAAATCAAATGCCAGCCATGGCACAAGTGCGTCAAACCGGTAAATAGTTAAAATGACCGAAACTTAAGCGTTAATTGTAAAAACTGAATACAAATCAACAGATTTACGGCAAGGCAGGCCTTGCCTGCAACATGAAATGATGTAATTATTTTAATTAAGTAAGCTGAGCTCGGATCAGTTGGCTAAGCGTTATAACTAGAAAAAACTGAAAAACCTGCAGGGACAGGGGGGGAGATAACACAATGAATAAAAGGTCAATAACCTTTGCTAAGAAACCCTTAGCGGTAGGTGTTGCGTCTGCACTGTTTGCCTTGTCAATGGCGCCGGTGCAAGCAGCATCCTGGACAGTTGGCGACGTAGATATTACGTTCGACTCAACGTTCTCTTACGGCGGCAGCTGGCGTATGGAAGACCGGGACTGGGATACGATCAGTAAGGTAAACCACCCACGTTTTGACTGGACCGGCTATAACGCTGCTACGAATCCAATCTATGCACCTTCGCAAATCTGGCAACAGCCTGGCGCTTATTCAAGTAACGGTGATGCCGGGAATCTGAATTACGACCGCGGCGATATGTTCAGCAGCCTGTTTAAGGGCCTGCATGAGTTGTCGATCACTAAAGACAATATTGGTTTATTTACCCGCTTTATGTATTTCTACGACTTTGCCCTGATGGACAAAGATGGCGCTTATACCAACCCATTGTCTGGCCAGCGCGTTGACCCTTGTGCCGATGATGATGCCCGTGATTTAACCTGCCGTGACGTCCGACTGCTGGATGCTTATGTGTATGGTAACTTCAGTTTTAATGACGGCATGAATCCTGTCACCATTAAAGTGGGGCAGCAGGTATTAAGCTGGGGTGAAAGTACGTTTATTCCACATGGTATTAACTCTACGCCAATTGATGTAGGTGTGCTGCGCTCGCCTGGTGCTGACTTAAAAGAAGCCTATATTCCGGTTGGTATGGCTACATTGAACATTGGTTTGACAGAAAACTTGTCAACCGAGATGTTTTATCAGTACGAGTGGGTAAATAGCTATTTGCCAGTGCCAGGCACTTATTTCTCAACCAACGATTTTGCCGGTGAAGGCGGCTATGCGCAGAATGTTCAATTAGGTTTTGCCGGTAACCCCGATATTGATCTGGCTTATTTACTTGGCAGCTTGAATGCTTTGGCGAATGGAGTGGCATCAGGTGCTTTAGATCCTACTGTGGCGGCACAGGCCTATTTGGCTTATCCAACCAAGGTGACGTTACGTCCGTTTGGCAGCGCGGGTGAGATTGAGCCTGAAGATGGCGGTCAGTACGGTATCAAGTTTGAATACTTCTCACCAGATCTGAATGATACCGAATTTGCGCTGTACTACATGAATTATCATAGCCGCACTCCGGTAATCTCTGGTATTGCCTCTGATTTCTCACAAGCAGGCGCTGACATTGGTCGCTTGGCGGCTATGGCCGCCAGTGGTGGTGTAACCAAAGAAAACATCACACAATTAGCTGCGTTCTCCAAAGCGTTAATTGAATACCCAGAAGACATCAAACTGTACGGGTTTAGCTTTAATACAACCGTTGGTGACACGTCCGTTGCGGGTGAAATTTCATATCGCCAGGATGAACCACTGCAAATTGATGACGTAGAAATTCTGTACGCAGGTATGCCAGAGCAGCTTGCCAATGCGGGTTTACGTCCCGATTTGGCTGGTATTTCACAAATTGGCCGTGACCCACGTTACGGTGAAAAAGTGCAGCCTGGTGATAAAGCAAATGGTTTTATCCTGGCTGACACCTTACAGGCGCAAATGACGTTTACTCATTTAGTTGGCCCTGCGCTGGGTGCAGATAATGTCAGTTTACTTGCTGAAGTTGGTGGTATCCGTATCCAAGATATGCCTGATCAGTCAGTATTGCGGTTAAATGGTCCTAACACTGATCGAAGCGGTGCTCCGCTGTTGAACAGTTCAGGCGTTGCAATCCCTGGTTTGCATACAGGCTTATCAAATGGTGCTGAGACCAATCCGTTCCCAACCGCATCAGCCTGGGGTTACCGTTTACTGGCAAAAATGGATTACAACAACGTCTTCGCCGGCGTAAACTTGTCACAGCGTGCAGTATTCTCACACGACGTTAATGGTATTACGCCAGATCCATTGTTTATGTTTGTAGAAGATCGAAAATCGCTGGCCTATGCCATCAGCTTTGATTACCTGAGCAAGTGGTCGGGTGAAGTTTCATACAACGTATTCTGGGGTGGTCAAGGCACGACCAATAACGTAGCCGACCGCGATTTTATCTCTTTTAACATCAAGTACTCTATTTAAGGGACGAGCACTAATTATGAAAAAACTCACCCTACTTTCATCAGCCATCGCTCTGGTGCTTAGCTGTTCAGCTCTGGCTAAAATTAGCCCTGAGCAAGCAGCCAGGCTGGGTAATGACTTAACCCCGATGGGCGCAGAAAAAGCGGCTAATGCCGATGGTTCAATCCCAGCATGGACTGGTGGTATCACCGAAGCGCCAGCCGGATATACCCCAGGCATGCACCATCTGGACCCGTTTAAAGATGACAAGGTATTAGTGACTGTTGATAAGTCAAACCTTGATCAATACAAATCGTTGTTAAGCCCGGGGCAAATTAAGCTGTTTGAAATTTATCCCGATACTTACAAGATGAATATTTATCAAACCCGCCGTACTGCCTCTTATCCGCAATACGTGTATGACGCTACCAAAGCTATTGCCACTAAAGCAGAGCTGATTGAAGGCGGTAACGGTATTGTTAACGCGGCCATTGGTATCCCGTTTCCTATTCCACAAAATGGTTTAGAAGCAATTTGGAACCACCTACTGCGCTTCCGTGGCGTAGCCGCTAGCCGTAATGGTGGCCAGGCAGCACCGACAGCAGCAGGGGCTTACACCATTATCGGCTTTGATGAGCAAATTATGTTCAAGTATTCAGAGCCTAATGCGACTGCAGAAGCGCTGACAGCTGAGAACATTCTGTTTCGCTTTAAGCAGGGAGTGACCTCACCAGCGCGTTTAGCCGGTACAGCACTGTTAGTGCATGAAACCATGGATCAGGTGAAAACGCCACGTCAGGCCTGGACATATAACACCGGTCAACGTCGGGTTCGTCGCGCACCTAACGTCGCTTATGATGCACCAGGTACCGCATCAGACGGCTTACGTACCACAGATGATTTCGATATGTTTAACGGCTCTCCAGATCGTTACAACTGGGAGTTAAAAGGCAAGCAAGAACTGTATATTCCATATAACAGTTACAAGCTACACAGTAATGACGTTAAGTATGCTGACTTACTGATGGCCGGTCATATTAATCCTGAGTATGTGCGCTGGGAAAAACACCGTGTTTGGGTAGTCGAGGCAACGCTGAAAGAAAATACCCGCCATGTGTATGGTAAGCGCGTGTTTTATATCGATGAAGACAGTTGGCAAATCCATGTTGCTGACCTTTATGACAACCGTAATGAGCTGTATCGGGTCGCGGTTGCACACGGTCTGAACTATTATGAAGTGCCGACACACTGGAGTACGTTAGAGGTTTATCATGACCTTAATTCGCGCCGCTACATTGCTATCGGTCTGGATAACGAAGATAAGATGTATAACTTCTCTGTTAACCTGACAGATGCAGATTTCACGCCTGCAGCACTGCGTCGTGAAGGCACCCGTTAATTTAATAACGGCATAATGACGGTTGGCCTGGTGCCAACCGTTTTTATTTTAATAATTTTTTAGAGTAATAACTCAGACCATGTATAAAACATTCCTCAGTCTGGTGCTGCTACCCACGCTTGTTTGGTCTAGCGCAGCGTCCGGTGATGACAATAAGATGCAGCCTGAAGCAGCTTATCCTGCTGTGTTGGCCGATAAGGCGCTATTAACAGACATTATCAGTGTGGCTGAGCAGCGTCTGGTTGCCGTCGGTGAACGGGGGCATATTTTGCTGTCGGACGATGCAATAAATTGGCAACAAGCTCAGGTGCCGGTGCAGGCAAATCTGAACAGTGTGTACTTTATTAACAAGCAGCAAGGCTGGGCAGTGGGCCACGATGCCAGTATTTTAATGACGTCAGATGGTGGCTTAAACTGGTCGTTACAGCACTATGCGCCACAAAATGACAAGCCGCTGTTTGATATTTACTTTTTTAATGAACAACAGGGCATCGCCGTTGGTGCTTATGGCCTGTTTTACCGCACCACTGATGGTGGTAACAGTTGGCAGATGGAGTTTCAATCTGAGCTTTTAGCCGAAGAAGATCAGGAATATCTGGCCGAGCTTGAAGAGACAGATCCTGAACTTTATCAGATTGAGCTCGGTGCCATACTGCCGCATTTTAACCGTTTGTATGCCGATGGTAATGTGTTGTATCTGGTCGGCGAGGCGGGTTTTGTCGCCAAAAGCCTGGATCAGGGCGAAAATTGGCAGCGTTTAGACGAGTTTTACAATGGCTCACTGTTTGACATTACCCGAAGCAGTGGTATGAGCTTAGTGGCGGTGGGCCTGCGTGGGCATGCCTTTCAAAGTTTAGATCAGGGTGTAAGTTGGTCGCAGTTTGAGTTAGATGAGACTGCCACCTTTAATAGCGTGTTCTCTGATGCTGAAAATAGGTTGTTTATTGTAGGTAATGCCGGTGCGTTATGGCTCAGCCGTGATGATGGTAAAACCTTCAGCAATTTATCGCGTGAAGATGGCAAAGCAGTAGTAAATGGCTTGGTATGGAAGGGCCAATTAGTACTGGTAACTGAGACGGGTTTACAAACGATCCAATTAAGCGAACTAGAATAAAATGACGGTAAATCGAATAGTTAATAAGTTTGAGTACGCTCTGTTTCGCCACCGGGCACTAGTGATCCTGGCATTTTTGGCGGCGACCGTATTTTTATTAGTTAAGGCAACCAGTATCAAGCTTGACGCTGCCTTTACTAAAAATATCCCGTTAAAGCATGAATATATGCAGACCTATCTGCGTCACGCGCAGGATTTCGGTGGTGCTAACAATATTCTTATTTCACTGTGTGATGAAAGTGGCGATATT
Source organism: Chromatiaceae bacterium (assembly GCA_033838465.1). GTDB lineage: Bacteria > Pseudomonadota > Gammaproteobacteria > Enterobacterales > Alteromonadaceae > Alishewanella. The sequence goes on along the minus strand of JAJLKZ010000010.1, from coordinate 119,643 downwards.
TTTAACGCTAATTTTTTCGACACCTTGCGCCAGGCGCACGATGAATTACTCTACACCCCTGGAGTAGACCGGGTATTGGTAAAATCATTATTCAGCCCAAGTACCCGTTTTGTCGAAGTCGTAGAGGATGGTTTTGCCGGTGGTCCGGTGATCCCGGCTGATTTTGTTGCCGACGAAGCAGGCCTGGCTAAAGTAAAAGAGAATACCGAGAAGGCGGGTATTGTTGGACGCATGGTTGCCGATGATTACAGCTGCGCGATGATTTCAGCACAACTGTTAGAGGTTGACCCTGATACCGGCGAAAAGTTGGACACAATTGCGTTTGCTGCTGCCTTGGAGCAAAACATCCGCGGTAAGTATCAGTCTGACTCAATTAGCGTACACATCATTGGTTTTGCCAAAATGGTTGGTGATGTCGCAGACGGTGCGAAAGGCGTATTGCTGTTTTTCGCTATTGCGATTGCCGTAACCACTATCATGGTATTCTTTTTCTGCCGTTCGGTAATGTTAACTATACTGCCGATCGCTTGCTCACTTATTGCTGTTGTCTGGCAAATGGGTTTGCTGTCTGTTATGGGTTTTGGTATTGACCCTATGTCAATTCTGGTACCGTTTTTAGTCTTTGCCATTGGCGTAAGTCATGGTGTGCAAATGATTAACTCAACGGGTAAGCGTGTAGCGGCAGGTATGGATGCGAAAACGGCGGCGCAGGCCAGTTTCCGTAAACTGTTAGTGCCGGGTGGTGTGGCGCTGCTATCAGATACCGTTGGCTTTTTAACCCTACTGATTATTGAAATCGGTGTGATTCGTGAACTGGCCATTACCGCCAGTTTAGGTGTGGCGGTCATTATTCTGACCAACCTGATTTTGTTGCCGGTGCTGATGTCGTTTGTTCGTTTTAGTCAGCGTTACAAAGACAAGGTCGCGGCACCTTCGCCAACGACTGATAAAATTTGGTTCGCCTTGTCGGCGTTTGCGACACGCAAATATGCTGCTGTTATTTTGCTTATCACCGCAGCGCTTTTTGCACTGGGATATATGCAAAGCCAGCAATTAAAAATTGGTGATTTACATGCTGGTGCACCAGCGCTGCATGAAGACTCTCGTTACAACCAGGACACCTTTTTAATTACTGAACGTTATGCCATATCGGTGGATTATCTTAACGTGATGGTTGAAACCATCCCCAGCGCCTGTACTGAGCACGATATTATGGCGCGGATTGATAACTTCCAGTGGTTGATGGAAAACGTAGAAGGCGTGCAGTCGGCGGTCTCACTAGCGTCGGTATCAAAATCGATTAATGCGGCCTTTAATGAGGGTAACGTTAAGTGGCGGGTGTTGCCGCGCAATACTCAGTCTCTGGTGCAGGCGTCTTCACGGGTTGAAACCAGTACCGGCCTGCTAAATGCCGATTGTTCTGTTATGCCGGTAATCTTGTTCTTACAAGACCATAAGGCTGAAACCATAGAACGGGTTGTCGCAGCAGTGAAAAAGTATGGTGCCGAGCTGGGTGATGAGCAAACCCGCTTTATGTTGGCGTCAGGCCCTGCCGGTGTAATGGCAGCCACCAACGAAGCGGTATCCGCCGCACAGCAGCCGATGATGTGGTACGTCTATGGCGCCGTAATTATTCTGTGTCTGCTCAGCTTCCGCTCATTACGTGCGACCATTTCAGTCATAGTGCCACTGTATGTGGTGTCGGTACTGGCTACGGCGCTGATGACCAAGCTGCAAATTGGTCTTACCGTGTCAACCTTGCCGGTTATTGCACTGGGTGTAGGTATCGGTGTCGATTACGGCATTTATATTTTGTCGAATATGACACAAATGCTGCGCGATGGTGCGCCACTGCGTCAGGCCTATTTTGAAGCATTAAAAGAGCGGGGCAGTGCTGTGCTGTTTACCGGCATTACCCTGGCCATAGGGGTCAGTACCTGGGTGTTCTCTGCACTGAAGTTCCAGGTAGACATGGGTATCTTGTTAACCTTTATGTTCATCGTCAATATGCTGGGGGCTATTTTGGTTTTACCGGCACTGGCCGCTTTTTTATGGCGGAAAAATTAAAAATATTTTCTGCATGAATAAACACGAAAATGGCCGAAAGGCCATTTTCTATTTAAGGCAGATGAATAAGTTGTCAGAGCCCTTAAAAATCACTGGTTTAACCAGCATAAAAGCGGCAAATAGTGCTCGAAAAGCGCTACAATAGTCACTACACTGCGCACCTGACACGCTCTGGTTTGTTCGGTAGCGCCTGCTGTTAAAAGCAGTGACTGCAAAAAGGATACAAAAATGGCACTGATAGACGGTCAACCTTCTGTACTACTACAAAACGTAAATAAACTCATAAAACAAAAAGTAAAAGATCAGGTTAGTCTGGTCGAAAAATTTGCTTACACATTGTACGGCAATATGTCTAATGAAGACTTAGTCGGCCGTAACGACAGCGATTTATATGGCGCAGCATTAAGTTTGTGGCAAACGTTTAACGAGCACGCTGAGCCAGCGGCAAAAATTCGGGTATTTAACCCGGAAATTGCCAAGTTTGGTTGGGAGTCTAAGCACACCATTGTAGAGATTGTGGTGCAGGACATGCCATTTTTGGTTGACTCAGTACGTATGGCGTTAAGCCGTCAGAGTATTACCGCGCATTTATTACTGCATTATCCGCTGCAGACTGAGCGTGACAGTAAAGGCCGTATTACAGACTTTTTCAAACTGGGTAGTAAAGCTAAAGCCAGTACGCAGCAGACGGTGTTTCATATTGAAATCGACCGTATGACGGATAAAGCAGCCATGACAGCATTGACCGACGAGCTGCACTCAGTAATGGAAGACGTGTCGCTGGCGGTGCAAGATTGGCAGCCAGCACGCGAAAAACTACAGCAGGTGATTAAAGCGCTGCCAAAAACAGCGGGTAAAGCCAGCGCTGAAGAAGTACAGCAAACCACCGACTTTTTAAATTGGCTTGCCAAAGATAACTTTACGTTACTGGGGTATCGCGAATACAACATTAGCCCGGTGAAAGGTGATTATAAAATCAGCGGTATTGACGATACCTCTCTGGGACTGATGCGCCGCTCAGCCTCAAGAGATCTGATGTTGTCGGAGCTGCCAGAAAGTGGCCGTAAGCAAGCAGTAAACAGCAGTTTATTGATTTTAACCAAAACCAATAACAAATCCCGTGTACACCGCCCGGCGTACATTGATTACATTGGTGTGAAAAAGTTCGATAAAGATGGCAAGGTCATAGGTGAAGATCGTTTTATCGGTTTGTATTCGTCGTCACTGTACAATAACAGTGCCGCCGACATTCCGCTGCTAAAGAACAAGCTGGCAGCGGTGATGAACAAGTCTGAGTTTGCTGTTGGCACGCATGCCTATAAAGCCTTACTAAATATTTTGGAAACCTATCCGCGCGACGAGCTCATTCAAGCCACCGCTGATGAGTTGCTGTACGTGGCAATGGGTGTGCTGCAAATGCAAGAGCGTGATATGACGCGGCTGTTTATGCGTAAAGACAGCTTTGGCCGTTTTGTCACTGCCATGGTGTATGTGCCCCGTGAGCGTTATAACACTCAGCTTCGCAAAGAAACCCAGGCTATTTTACAACGGGCTTTGGGTAGCGATGAGCCGGTAGAGTTTACCACCTACTTTTCTGAATCTGTGTTGGCCCGTACTCACTATTTAGTGCGGATCAACGATAGCCATGTCGAGTATAAAGTGAAAGATATTGAGCGTAATCTGGTAGAAGCGGCCAGAACCTGGGAAGATAAATTAGAAAGCGCACTGATTGGTGTGTATGGCGAAGCCCGCGGTCGTGAGTTAATTACCAAGTATGTCAATGCGTTTCCGCGCAGTTACAAAGAAGATATGCTGCCTAACGATGCGTTGGTCGATATCGGCAAGCTGGAAGCGCTCAATGATGATCACAAACTGGAAATGCTGTTTTACCGGCCACAGGAAGAACGCGCTGACAGCAAGGCGGTACGGTTAAACCTGTTCCATAAAGATCACCCCATCCATTTGTCAGATGTGTTGCCGATGTTGGAAAACTTCGGTCTGCGCGTCATTGGTGAAACACCCTATGCAGTGAAATGTGCTGATGGTTCGGTCAGCTGGGTATTAAACTTCGCTATGGAGCTTAACTGCGCCGTGCCGGCAGATTTTGAAGCTGCACAACAATCCTTCCAGGAGTCTTTTGCCAAGGTATGGAATGGCCAGTTAGAAGATGACGGCTTTAACCGCTTAATATTAGGTGCAGGCTTAAACGGCCGCGAAGCCTCATTACTGCGCGCTTATGCTAAATACAAACGGCAAATTGGTGGTACCTTCAGCCAGGCGTATGTGGAAAGCACCTTTGCCCGTTATGCTGAGCTTGCCAACTTGCTGGTGCAGTTATTTAACAGCAAGTTTGCGCCTAACAGTAAAGCAAATGCCAAGAGCATTGAAAAGCTCGAAGAGCAAATCGCTGGTCAGTTGGAGCATGTCGCCAACCTGGATGATGACCGTATTATCCGCCGCTTTGTCGATATGATAAACGCCACTTTGCGCACCAACTATTTCCAGAAATTGAACGACGGTGCCGACAAGCCGTATATCTCTTTTAAAATTAAGTCTGACTTAATTCCGGATATGCCATTGCCAACACCGATGTTCGAGATTTTTGTCTACTCGCCAAGGGTAGAAGGTGTGCATTTACGCTTTGGTAAAGTTGCGCGGGGCGGTTTACGTTGGTCTGACCGTCGCGAAGACTTCCGCACCGAAGTGCTGGGCCTGGTAAAAGCACAGCAGGTTAAGAATACCGTTATTGTGCCTACTGGCTCAAAAGGTGGTTTTGTTTGTAAAAAACTGCCGGAAACCGGCGGCCGTGAAGCCTTCCTTAATGAAGGTAAAGACTGCTACCGCACCTTTATCCGTGGCTTGCTGGATGTCACCGATAACATCGTACAGGGTGCGATAGTACCACCGAAGGATGTGGTACGGCTGGATGAAGACGACCCGTATCTGGTGGTGGCAGCGGACAAGGGCACTGCAACCTTCTCGGATATTTCGAACAGCATTTCTGAAGAATACGGCTTCTGGTTGGGTGATGCTTTTGCCTCAGGTGGCTCTAACGGTTATGACCACAAGAAAATGGGCATCACAGCCCGTGGTGGTTGGGAGTCTGTGAAGCGGCACTTCCGTGAAATTGGTATTGATTGTCAGAACACCGATTTTACCTGCGTCGGTATAGGTGATATGGCCGGTGACGTGTTTGGTAACGGTATGTTGTTATCGAAACATATTCGTTTGCAGGTGGCGTTTAACCATATGCATATTTTTGTCGATCCGAACCCGGATGCAGCAAAAAGCTGGGAAGAGCGTAACCGTATGTTTAACCTGCCTACCTCAACTTGGGATGACTACGATAAGTCACTGATCTCTGAAGGTGGTGGTATTTTCCTGCGCAGTGCTAAAGCCATTAAGTTATCACCGCAAATGAAAGAAATGCTCGGTACCAGCAAAGCCAGCATGACACCGAATGAGCTGATCCGCGAAGCGCTGATGATGCCGGTAGATCTGATTTGGAACGGCGGCATTGGTACCTATGTTAAGGCAACCAATGAGACTCATGCTGAAGTAGGCGATCGGGGCTCTGAGCCGCTGCGGGTGAATGGTAAAGAGTTAAAAGCCAAGATTTTCGGTGAAGGCGGTAACCTGGGTTGTACCCAGCGCGGCCGGATTGAATTCGCCATGAACGGCGGTCTAATCAACACTGACTTTGTTGACAATGTAGGCGGCGTAACCTGTTCAGATAACGAAGTTAACATCAAGATCCTGTTAAATACTCTGGTCGCAGGGGGCGATTTAACCCTGAAGCAGCGTAATAAACTGCTGCTGGATATGACAGATGATGTTGCCGCTATCGTGATTAAAGACTGTTACCGGCAAACGCAAAGTATCAGCATTTCCTCACTGTTAGGCGCTGAGCAGTTAAAAGAGTACACCCGCTTTATCCACACGCTGGAAAAAGACGGCAAGTTAAACCGTGAGCTGGAGTTTTTACCATCTGACGATGAGTTAGCCGACCGTATGGCCAAAGGTCAGGGCTTAACCCGGCCTGAGCTGTCAATACTAACCGCCTACGGCAAAATGGTGTTAAAAGAGCGTTTGGTACTGCCGGAAATTTATGAAAACCCGTACTTTAAACGCCAGCTATTTGGTAACTTCCCGCAAATGCTGCAGGATAAATTCGCCGCACAGATGGAAAACCATCCGTTAAAAGCCGAAATTATTGCTACGAAACTGGCCAATATGTTGGTTAACGAAATGGGCCCCAACTTTGCTCAGCGTATGCAGGAAGAAACCGGTGCCGGTGTTGGCGAAGTGACGTTATGCTACGCCATCGCCCGTGACTTGTTTGACATGGCCAGCGTTTGGAAGAAACTGGAACTGTTAGACAATGTTATCCCGGCTGCGCTGCAAAGCAAGTTGCTGCATCAGCTGCGCCGCACCATGCGCCGTGCTACCCGCTGGTTCCTGCGCCATCGCAACAAGGCACTGGATATTCAGCAAACAGTCGATTTCTTCAAACCAGCCTATCAGCAATTGAATAAAGAGCTGAACAGCTATTTAGCTCAGGCTGAAGTTGAACAGCTGCAGCAGAAGCAAACGGTATTAACGGAGCAGGGTGTACCGGAAGATATCGCGCAGTATCTGGCGCAATTAAGCACAGTGTTCTCGGTAATGGATATTGCCCAGGTGGCCGATGCAGAAAAAGTGCCGCTTGCTCTGGTAGCCGAGATTTACTTCAAGCTGGGTGATAAGTTAGATCTGCACTGGTTCTTAGAGCAGATCACCAATCAACCGGTAGCTAACCACTGGCAGGCATTGGCACGCGCATCATACCGCGAAGAGCTGGACTGGCAACAACGTGCTCTGGCAGCTGTTGTGGTGCGCAGCTGTGGCAAAGTTTGTGCGGCGGATGAGGTGATCAGCAGCTGGATCTCTGAGCATGATGCGCTGTTAGAGCGTTGGCGTTTAATGCTGGCGGAATTTAAAACCACTAAGAGCCATGAGTTTGCAAAATTCTCGGTGGCACTGCGTGAATTAATGTTGTTAAGTCACCACTGCGACCCTGTAAAATAACGCTCACAATGGCTAGAATACCCCGGCTGGTCCGGGGTATTTTTTTATAGCAAGAAGGCAGTTTATGTTTTATCCGATAGCACAGAAAATCATGTTCGCCTGTGACGCTGAGCGCTCACATAACTTTGCGCTTGGCAGCCTTAAACGCCTGGCTCATACCCCGTTAAATGTCCTGTGGCGGCAACAATTACCCGCTAAACCGGTAACGGTGGCCGGCATTACCTTTGATAATCCGTTGGGGCTTGCCGCCGGGTTGGATAAAAACGCCGAATGTATTGATGCCTTCGGTCAGATGGGCTTTGGTTTCATTGAGGTAGGTACGGTAACACCAAGACCACAGCTGGGTAATGATAAGCCACGTATTTTTCGCCTGCCACAGTCTGAAGCCATTATTAACCGGATGGGGTTTAATAATAAAGGCGTTGACTATCTGGTCGAGAATGTGAAAAACGCCAGTTACAAAGGCGTGCTGGGCATTAATATCGGCAAAAATAAAGACACGCCGAACGAGCAGGGTAAAGATGACTACGTGCATTGCATGCGTAAAGTCTATGCTCATGCCAGTTATATTACGGTGAATATCTCATCACCCAATACCCCGGGGCTGCGCGATCTACAATTTGGTGACGCCTTGTTTGATTTGTTGCAAAGCGTGAAAAATGAGCAGTTGGACTTGCAGGCGCAGTACGATAAATATGTACCGGTCTTTGTTAAAATTGCGCCTGACATGGACAATGTTGCAGTGCAGCAAGTGGCTGAAACCTTGCTGAAAAGTAAGATGGATGGCGTTATTGCCACTAACACCACGTTGGACAGAAGTTTGGTGCAAGGCCAGCGCTATGCCGATGAGGCCGGTGGCTTAAGCGGCTTACCGGTGCGTGATAAAAGTACTGAAGTCTTACGCCAGTTACGCTTGGCGGTTGGCCCAAAACTGCCGATCATTGGTGTTGGCGGCATTAACAATGCACAATCGGCACAGGAAAAACTGACCGCAGGAGCTAACTTACTGCAGGTGTATACCGGCTTTATTTACCATGGCCCGGCGCTGATTAAACAGATCGTCACCAGCTTATAAGGATCAGTAGCTGATCATCTGCTGTTAGAACAAAATAGTCTTTAACATCATGATCAGCTTAGTGTATCCCTGTAACTACATAATTAATCAACAACTTATTTTAGCAGGATGCCTATGTTAAGGCCGTCAGAACGTTGGTACTGGACCTATTGTCCGACAAAAGACCGCTTATTACTGGATATCAGTGATGATGCCCAGTTCTGTTCGCCTTTTAGCGCATCACAGCTTATCAGCCAGCCTGCACAACAAGCGTTGTCTATGGCTGAAGCGGAAATGTTTTGGGCTATTGACGACAGCTTGCAGACATTGGCGCTGCCGCCAGAGGTTAGGCTGGAAATTTGTCTGATGGCATTATCCTGTGTTTTTGTGCTGCCACAAGGCCATAAAAGCTGGTATTTCCAGGCATATAGCGAGCACTGCCCCAAAGCGTTTGAGCTGGTGCAGTTAAACGGCAACACAAGCCAATACGCGTTGGTTGTAGCAACCGAGGGGCAAAGCTCGAGCTGTTTGCTGTTGGGTGAGGTTGATACTCTGGCCGGGAAGACGCTGCCACGCCTGCACCTTTTGCGGCTATTAAACAACCGCTTGTTACCGCTGCAACAAAGTGCGCAGTATCGCCAAAGCGCCTGATAACTTTACAACACTATTTCCCTGCAACAGCGTCTGGCTTACACTAGGCGCTTTGTTGTGTCAGAGCCCCATAGATTATGTCTCAAACTGCGGTTTCATCCGAGTTAGCTACTTTTATTAAGCGGTTAGCGCATGCACTGGACACCCGGCAACTGGAAAAGCTGGTACTTAGTAAGTACAAAGGCAGTGCGCCCCTTAAACAGCTGCAGATCCGGCCGGTAATATTAAAAGAGCAGTGGCAACTTAGTTTTACCTTTAAATATCAAACCAATGATGTGACGCAAAATTTCTCAGCTGAACAGGCGCTGATGCAGCTTAGCCAGATGCTGGGGCAGCAGTTTTTTGCCGCCAATCTATTTACCGCAGCGCAGGAAGTACAACTGAGTATCAGTAAAAAAGGTAAAGCCTTATACCGTGAAGTAAAACGCAGCCAGGCAACATCATCAGAGACAAAAGCGGGCTGCAGCATAGCTGGGCATGATAGGCAGAAAAAACGTTATCTGGAGCTTTCCCGGCCCTTTTTACGTGAGCTTGGCGTTACCGACAGCCAGCAACAGCTGATTCCGGCAATGTCGCGTAAGTGGAAGCAGATTAATAAATTTATCGAGATATTCTCCGGCGCCGTCGAGGATTGCGGGCTGGCCGACCGGCAACAGTTACATGTGGCTGATTTTGGCTCAGGTAAAGCCTACCTGACCTTTGCCGTACATGACTACTTAACCAATACACTGGGGCTGGACGCTCAGGTGACTGGCGTTGAGCTTAGGCAAAATCTGGTCGACCTGTGTAATAGCACCGCCAATACATTAGCCCTGAAAGGTATCCAGTTTGAGCAGGGCGATGTAAAACATTTTAAAGCACGTGGTATTAACGTGATGATTGCACTCCATGCCTGCGACACTGCCACCGATTATGCCATACATATGGGTATCGCTACCGGCGCGGAGATTATTATGTGCTCGCCATGCTGTCATAAGCAGATCCGGCCGCAAATGAGCTTGCCGCCGGTGTTGGCGCCAATGCTGGTGCACGGTATTCATTTGGGACAAGAAGCCGAAATGGTCACCGACAGCTTACGCGCGTTATTACTGGAAGCGCATGGTTATGACACCAAGGTGTTTGAATTTATTTCACTGGAACACACCAGTAAAAACAAAATGATCCTGGCCACCCGGCGCAAAAAGCCGCGGGATAACACCGCCATCCTTGAGCAAATTGCTGCCATTAAACAATTTTACGGTATTAAAGAGCACTGTCTGGAGAGCCTGTTACAGGCACAACCGGTTAAGGATTAAGCCAAACAGCTTGCAATACAAGTTATTAACACTCTAGCATAAGACTTTGTTTTGGCATCTCTTCATCCAATAATGGCCGTGCAACGCTTTGTCTCGCTGTGGCAACTGTTCGTGATATTTTTTCGCCTGGGTTGCACCAGTTTTGGCGGGCCGGTGGCGCATCTGGCCTATTTTCGTCACGAATTTGTACAGCGGCGTCAATGGTATACTGAGCAGGACTATGCCCAGACCGTTGCACTGTGTCAGTTTTTGCCGGGCCCCGCCAGTTCACAAGTAGGTATGGCAATTGGTCAGCGCTGTGGCGGTTATTGGGGGGCTCTTATTGCCTGGTTGGGGTTTACGTTGCCCTCTGCCATCTTGCTGCTGGGTTTTGCGTATTTTTATCTTAATATTGCTGACAGTCTGGGTTACTACTGGATAAAAGCGCTGAAACTTGTGGCCGTTGCGGTAGTGGCACAAGCCGTTTGGGCGATGGCTAAAAGCCTGTGTCCGGATAAGCTGCGTGTTACTGTGGCCATACTCACTGCCTGTTTGTTGTTGCTGGTATCAGGGGTGTTGGTACAAATTGCGCTGATGTTGTTTGCCGGGGCAATTGGTTGGCGTTTTATCCGCCATGAGATTGCAGATGAAAGCCGTGCTTCATTGCCAGACAAACCTGATGTGTTTAAGCCTACACTGATTTTATTGCTGTTTTGTCTGTTACTGCTACTGTTACCCTGGTTAGCCGCAAACAGTGAGCATGCCGGTATTAAACTGTTTGATCACTTCTACCGCGCCGGCGCTCTGGTGTTTGGTGGGGGCCATGTGGTATTGCCGTTGTTGCAGGCAGAGCTGGTGCCAGCCTGGTTGTCTCAGGACGCCTTTTTAGCGGGTTATGGTGCAGCGCAAGCCGTACCTGGCCCATTATTTACTCTGGCAACCTATTTGGGTGCAGTGACAGAACTGCCGTCATGGCAAGGTGCAATTATAGCGACCTTGGCAATATTTTTGCCGGCGTTTTTGCTGCTGTTTGCCGCGTTACCGATATGGCTACATCTTAGCAGGCATCAAGCTATGCGCCGGGCTATTGCTGGCATTAACGCTGCAGTAGTGGGTATATTATTAGCGGCGCTCTATAACCCAGTGTTTACCAGTGCTGTGAGTCATAATTACGATCTGGCTGCGGTACTGCTGGCCTTTGTTGCGCTGGTACATTGGCGCTGGCCGCCGCAGATAGTGGTTGTGCTGGCTGCTGGCGCTGGTGTGATATGGCATTTAGTTGTTGGCTAAGGTGATATCACACGGCGTTACGTCATGTTTTATTGCTACTGTTACTACCATAACGGTGAAAGCCTGTTAGTGTTGAATATAAACCCATACCAAACAAGGAGTGTGCTATGCGAGAGTTGTATATTGCTAACAAAAATTACTCGTCCTGGTCGCTGCGTCCATGGTTATTGATGCGTCAGCTACAAATTCCATTCATCGAGCAATTAGTTCCCTTTAGCCAACAAGGCAATTTTGAAAAATTCCGTACCTTTTCACCCAGTGGCAAAGTACCTTGCCTGGTACAGCAGCAACTAGTGGTTTGGGATTCGTTGGCGATTACAGAATACCTGTACGAGCATCATTCGAATGTCTGGCCAAAGGACAGCAGAGCCCGTGCTTTTGCCCGCAGTGCCGCTGCCGAGATGCACTCAGGCTTTAGCGCACTGCGTAATATCTGTGGTATGAGTTGTCGCCATCGGGTGACGTTACATCAGATAAGCGCACCATTACAGCAGGATATTGACCGCTTAACTGAGTTATTTGAGCAGGGGCTAGACGAATTTGGTGGGCCTTTTCTTGCCGGCAGCCAATTTAGCGCTGCGGATGCTTTTTTCGCGCCAGTGGCGTTTCGTATGCAAAGCTATGGTTTAGTGTTTAGCGACACAGCACAGCAGTATTTGCAGCGTTTATTAGCCTTGCCCGCGATGCAAGATTGGTATCAACAAGCGCTGGCAGAGCCCTGGCTGGATGAAGCACATGATGAAGAAGTGGCGCAGTATGGACAAATTACCGCAGATCTGAGACAGCACAGCGGTTAGCGTAGCTATTGTGTTGTCAATGTGGCAAATTACACCCCGTATAACGATAAGATTTAACAATAACTATAAGGAAGGGAAATGGAAGGCTTTATTAGTGCGCTAAACAGCATTATCTGGAGCCCGGCGCTGATTTATTTGTGTCTTGGCGCCGGTTTGTTTTACTCAATTCTGACCCGCTTTGCTCAGGTGCGGCATTTTAAAGAAATGTGCAAACTGCTGCTTAACAACAGCGAGTCGGATAAAGGTATCTCATCATTTCAGGCACTGGCCGTGTCATTATCTGGCCGGGTTGGCGTAGGTAACATTGCAGGTGTCGCTGCTGCTATCGGTTTTGGTGGACCTGGTGCCATTTTCTGGATGTGGGTGGTCGCCTTTTTAGGTGCCAGCACAGCCTATGCAGAGTCCACCCTGGGGCAGCTGTACAAAGTGGAAGAAAATGGCCAGTACCGTGGTGGCCCGGCGTACTATTTTGAGCGTTGCCTGGGGTGGCGCTGGCTGGGCATTCTGTTCGCGATTTCAGCCATTATTGGCTGTGGTATTTTCCTGCCGGGTGTTCAGGCTAATGCAGTGGGTAATGCCGTAACGCAGATTTTTGGTGATGGTAATATGGTGGTGACGACCTTCGGCGAGGTGGGCACCTATAAACTGATTGCTTTGGCTGTGATCCTGATTGTGCTGGCGTTTATCATCTTTGGCGGCATCAAGCGTATCGCCCATTTTACACAGATAGTGGTGCCCTTTATGGCGTTGGGCTATATCGTGATGGCCCTTATTGTGGTGTTTTTAAATCTGGACAAAGTACCCGGCATTTTCAGCCTGATTATCAGTGATGCCTTTACCGCACAGGCTGGTTTTGGCGCAGCTATTGGCTGGGGGGTGAAACGCGGCATCTATTCTAACGAAGCCGGGCAGGGTACCGGCCCACACGCGGCGGCTGCAGCTGAAGTAGACCATCCGGCACAACAAGGGTTAGTGCAGGCTTTTTCAGTGTATGTTGATACCTTATTTGTCTGTACTGCAACGGCACTGATGATTTTAATCACGCAGCAATACAACGTGGTCGGTGAGCTGACAGACGGCAGCTTCATTGTGCAAAATGTTGATGCTGCAACAGAAATAGGCTCTGCGGCTTTTACCCAGATGGCACTGTTAAGTGTGTTTGGTAACTTTGGTCAGGTGTTTGTCGGTCTGGCGCTGTTTTTCTTTGCCTTTACCACCATACTGGCGTATTACTACATTACCGAAACTAACGTCGCTTACTTAAACCGGGTATTTAATAACAAACTGCCGAGCATCGTATTTAAACTGCTGCTGATGTTTATGGTGGCGTATGGCACGGTCAATAGTGCTGGTTATATCTGGAATATCGGTGATATTGGCGTAGGTTTAATGGCCTGGGTTAACGTGGTGGGTATTTTGGTTATCTTCTTTATGTATAAGCCTACCATGCGTTGTCTGCGTGATTTTGAAGAGCAGAAAAAGGCCGGCGGACCTATTACCTTTGACCCGGTAAAATTGGGCATTACCAACGCCACGTTCTGGGAAAACAAGTTAGCAAAGGCCAAGGCTGAGCAAGATAAACATCTGCCTTAAACGCCCTTACTGTTAATAGTAAAAAGCCCGTAACGAGTTACGGGCTTTTTTATGCTGAATGCGTTCAGGTTATAAAACAGGCTTAGCTTTATTCCACGCCAATAAAACCACCGGTTTGGTGCGCCCATAACTGGGCGTAAATACCACCGCTTGCAATCAGTTCACTGTGCGTGCCTTGCTCGACTATTCGGCCCTGATCCAGCACGATTAACCGGTCCATCTGCGCGATGGTCGATAAACGATGGGCAATAGCGATTACCGTTTTACCCGCCATCAGGGTATTCAAACTGGCCTGGATCGCGGCTTCTACTTCAGAGTCCAGCGCTGAGGTGGCTTCGTCCAAAATTAAAATCGGTGCGTTTTTAAGTAGCACCCTGGCAATGGCAATTCGCTGGCGCTGACCGCCGGATAACTTAACACCACGCTCGCCTACCTGCGCATCAAAGCCGGTATTGCCCTTAGGATCGGTCAAATCACTGATAAAGTCACTGGCTTCTGCCTGCTCAGCGGCCAGTAGCAGCTCGGCTTCTGTCGCATCGGGTTTGCCGTAAATGATGTTGTCGCGTACAGAGCGGTGTAGCAGTGAGGTATCCTGTGTCACCATGGCAATATGGCGGCGTAAACTTTCCTGACTGACCTGACTGATGTCCTGGCCATCGATAAGGATCTTGCCTGACTCGACATCGTAAAAACGCAGTAGCAGATTAACCAGGGTTGATTTACCGGCGCCTGAGCGGCCGACCAGACCGACTTTTTCACCTGGCTTTATATCAAGCTGTAAATCCTGTAACACCGGCGCTTTGCTGTTATCGGCAGTGGCTTTACCGTAATTAAAACCTACATGATCAAAACAGATGGCGCCCTGGGTTACGTTAAGCGCTTTGGCGCCGGCGACATCCTGTACCTGAGCCGGTTGTGACAGCGTGGTAATACCATCGGCTACTGTGCCGATATTTTCAAACAAACTACTGATTTCCCACATGATCCACTGCGCCATACCGTTTAAGCGCAGTGCAAGGCTGACGGCGATGGCGATAGCGCCAACACTGATTGCGCTGTCGGCCCATAAATAAATAGACAAGGCGGCAATGGCGAATACCAGCAAGTAATTCAGCGTTTGTACCGACACACTTAAACCGGTGGCCAGGCGCATTTGCCGATACACTGGTTTTAAGAACACTTCCATGCTGTCACGGGCGTAAGCTTCTTCGCGGTTGGTGTGTGAAAACAGCTTAATGGTGGTGATATTGGTGTA
This sequence comes from Chromatiaceae bacterium, assembly GCA_033838465.1. Taxonomy (GTDB): domain Bacteria; phylum Pseudomonadota; class Gammaproteobacteria; order Enterobacterales; family Alteromonadaceae; genus Alishewanella. Next base: position 104,595 of record JAJLKZ010000010.1, on the reverse strand, counting down.
GCTGTCGACAATGCGGCCGGTCATCTCTGAGCGCGCATCAGCCTGACGGGTAGAGGCTGCTTTTAACCGGGGCACAAAGTAAAACTGCATACCAATATACACCGCCAGCCACACCAGCATTGGAATGATTAAGCGCAGGTCGGCATCGGCAATAAAAAACAGCATAGAGCCAAAATACACCAGAATGTATACCATCACGTCCAACAGTTTCATCACTGTTTCACGCACTGCCAGTGAGGTTTGCATCACTTTGGTGGCAATACGACCGGCAAAGTCATTCTGGTAAAAGCTGATGCTCTGGCGCAGCAAATACCGGTGTGCCAGCCAGCGGATCGACATAGGATAATTACCCAGCAAGGTTTGATGCACAATAGCAGCGTGAAGAAAACTGAGTGCCGGTAATAAAATTACGGTAACCACTGCCATTTTAATTAAAGTGGCGCGCTCGTTAGTAAAAAGTGATTGCGGATCGTTTTGCACCAACCAGTCGACTAACTGGCCCATAAAACTGAATAACGACACCTCCAGCATTGCCAGCAAGGCGGTGCTTATCGACATCAGAATTAATGAGGTTTCCATACCGCGGGTATAATGGCGGCAAAAGGCAAACAAGCCCTTGGGCGGCTGAGTGGGCTCAGTGGCAGGGAAGGGCTTTATGATCCGTTCGAAAAAACTCAACATCGCGGCTACTCGTTACTAAAAGAGTGGCTATTGTAGCGGTTTTAACAGTAAAAGTGTTGTCAGCATCAGTGGTAAATATTGTGACATTATCACAAAAATGCATTAAACCACCGGCGAACGCTGCTATAATGCCAACACTGTTGTCCCGGGCTTGAATTGCCAGTCAGTGGTCCCCATAACGCCTGTGCTGCCAAGCAAGCAGCGGTTTGCTGAGATGTATTATGAAACTGAAACTTGTCACCTCTACCTTGTTACCCACCCCGTTTGCTGAGTTTCGGCTGCACGGCTTTGAAGCACCTAACGGCAAAGAGCATGTGGCCTTAACGCTGGGCGATGTTACTGGCGACGAGCCGGTGTTGGCTCGGGTTCACTCGGAATGTTTAACCGGTGATGCGCTGTTTAGCTTGCGCTGTGATTGTGGTCCGCAATTAGAGGCCGCGATGCGTAAAATTGCTGATCTCGGCCGTGGCTGCATTTTGTATTTACGCCAGGAGGGCCGTGGCATTGGGCTTATTAATAAAATCCGCGCATATGCCGAGCAAGACAAGGGGCTGGATACTGTAGAAGCCAACGAAATTTTGGGTTTTTTGCCGGATATGCGTGAATACGATATTGCTGCTGAGATGTTTACTCAATTGGGTATTAAGCAAGTACGGCTGCTAACCAATAATCCGCGTAAGTTAAAAGCCCTTACTGACGCTGGTGTGAACGTACTGGAGCGGGTGCAGCACCGGGTAAAAACCACCGCGCACAGCCACCGTTATTTGGCAACCAAGGCCAGTAAGCTTGGGCACTTGCCTTAAACTGAATATCTTTGTCTAACCAAGCGCTGTGTTATTATGGCGCCAATTTTCATTAATACTAACAGGATATTGCTTTGACACCGAATGACGTACTGCGCAGTCTGCGCTACAGCTTAAATGTGCATGACTATGGCATGATGGATATTTTTTCCCTGGCAGGCGTCAGCGTAAGTAAAGAGCAGGTGGTCAGTTGGCTGAAAAAAGATGAAGATGAAGGCTTTGCGGCTATTAGCGATGAATTAATGGCCAGCTTTTTAAATGGCCTGATAATTCAGCGGCGCGGCGCCAAAGATGGCGTGATCCCCGAGCCTGAGAAGCGGCTTAACCATAATATTATGCTGCGTAAACTCAAAATCGCCTTTGATTTAAAAGACGATGACATTATCGCCTTATTGGAAAAAGCGGATTTTCGCCTGAGCAAGTCTGAACTCAGTGCGTTTTTCCGTCGACCAGATCATAAACACTACCGCGAATGTCAGGACCAGGTACTGCGTTATTTCCTGCGCGGTATTCAGTTGAAATTCCGTCCGGCTGCCAGCTGATCGCGACATAAAGTTAATGTTATACTGCAGCCACTTATTGCCGAGTGTCTGCAGTTATGATCCCAAAGCTTGCCCCTGAACTAGCGCTGGATGCCAGCATTGTTGCCTACAGCAAAGCCTTAGTGGCTGCCGGTTTTACCGGTGACATTGAAACCAGCTACGCCAGCCGTTTGGCTGTTGCCACCGACAACAGCGTGTACCAGGCATTACCTCAAGCGGTATTACTGCCCAAAACGACTGACGATGTGGTGATCCTAACGTCATTAGCGCAAACCTCCAGTTTTTCTCATATCAAGTTCAGTCCGCGTGGCGGCGGCACCGGCACAAATGGCCAGGCATTAACCGAACATGTGGTGGTTGATTTATCGCGCCACATGCGTGGCATACTTGAACTTAACCTTGAACAGCGCTGGGTACGGGTGCAGGCAGGTGTGATTAAAGATCAGCTTAACGCCTTTTTAAAGCCCCATGGTTTCTTCTTTGCGCCGGATCTATCCACCTCTAACCGCGCGACTATTGGCGGTATGGTGAACACCGACGCCTCCGGGCAGGGGTCGCTGGTTTACGGCAAAACCAGTGATCATGTTTTAGCGCTAAAAACGGTGCTGATTGACGGTAACATTTTAAATACGCACAAAATGGCGACCTTTGAAGCCGAGCACAGAGCCGAGCAGCCCAATAGCATTGGTCGCATTTACCGGCAGGTGCTACAAAGCTGCCGTGAATTCAGACCGCAAATACTGGCAAAATTCCCACGTTTAAACCGCTTTTTAACCGGATACGATTTAGAGCATGTGTTTAACGATGACTTAACCGAGTTTGACTTATCGCGCATTATTACCGGATCTGAAGGCTCGCTGGGTTTTGTGGTTGAAGCCAAACTGAACATTACGCCGATTGCCAAATACAAATGTCTGGTCAACGTAAAGTACGACAGTTTTGAAAGCGCACTGAGAAATGCACCTTTTCTGGTTTCAGCACAGGCTACCTCGGTGGAGACGGTCGACAGCAAAGTGCTGAACCTGGCGCGCAATGACATTATTTGGCATCAGGTGAAAGACTTAATTACCGATGTGCCCGGCAAAGATATGCAGGGCCTTAACATGGTCGAGTATAACAGCGAGCAGCAAGCTGATATTGAACAGAAAATTACTGCCTTAACCGCACGTCTGGAGCAGGCAATGGTTGATAAAGCCGACGGTATTATTGGCTACCAGCTAACCTACGATAACGCCGCTATTAGCAATATTTACGCGATGCGCAAAAAAGCAGTGGGATTGCTGGGCAACACCAAAGGCAGCCAAAAGCCATTAGCCTTCGCTGAAGACACGGCGGTGCCACCAGAGAACCTGGCCGACTTTATTATGGAGTTTCGTGCGCTACTGGACAGCCACGGCCTGCAATATGGTATGTTTGGCCATGTCGATGCAGGCGTGCTGCACGTAAGACCGGCTTTAGACTTATGCGATCCGGCACAGGAGCAGCTGCTGCGTACCATCTCTGATCAAGTGGTCGCCCTTACGGCTAAGTACGGTGGCTTGATGTGGGGTGAGCATGGTAAAGGCTATCGCAGTGAATACGGCCCGGCCTTTTTTGGTGACGAGCTGTTTAACGAATTACGTAAAATTAAAGCCGCGTTTGATCCGCGTAACCGGGTAAATCCAGGCAAAATTTGTACACCGTTTACGAGTAGCGATGCGCTGGTTTCTGTTGATGGCCAAAAGCGTGCCTGGTTTGATCGGCAAATCCCAACGCTGATTAAGGACAGTTTCGACAGCGCCCTAAACTGCAACGGCAATGGCCTGTGTTTTAACTATGAAGAAAACTCGCCGATGTGTCCGTCGAGCAAAGTAACGAAAGACCGGCGGCACAGCCCGAAAGGGCGCGCGGGCCTGATGCGCGAGTGGCTTAGGCTAAATCAGCTGCAGGGCATAGATATATTGGCGCAGGAGCAGCAGTTGTTGCAGCGCTCCAGCGGCGTAGGTGCGCTGTGGCAAAAGCTGAAAAACACCCTGGCTAAACGTCAGGGTGAAGCGGACTTTTCGCATGAAGTTATGCAGGCGATGGAAGGCTGTCTGGCGTGTAAAGCCTGCGCCGGTCAGTGCCCGATTAAAGTCGATGTGCCATCGTTTCGCGCCCGCTTTTTGCAACTGTACCACAGTCGTTACCTGCGCCCGGCGAAAGACTATATTGTCGCCAATATTGAGCGCACCGCCCCTTGGCTGGCCAAGGCGCCCAAGCTGGTTAACTTTGTGCTAAAACGTCGCGTCACGGCCAAGCTGCTGGAAAAAACCGTTGGCTATGTTGATACGCCCCTATTATCAGTGCCGACATTAGCCCAGCAAACGGCCGGGCGTTATCAGTTTAATCTTGAGCAGTTAAGGGCGTTAAGTGCTGAACAGCGTGAGCGCACTGTGCTACTGGTACAAGACCCTTTTACCAGCTTTTATGAAGCAGAATTGGTGTTTGATGCGCTGCGTTTAATCGAAAAACTGGGCTTTAACCCAATATTGTTGCCGTTTTTACCAAACGGTAAGCCACAACATGTGAAGGGTTTTTTACGTGAATTTGCGCATACAGCGGGCACTGCTGCGGCATTTTTTAATCAGCTAAGCCAGCTAAATCTGCCGTTGCTTGGCCTGGATGCTTCTTTAGTGTTGGTATACCGTGACGAGTACAACAAGGCGCTGGGCGATAAACGTGGCGATTTTAGTGTGTTGCTGCTGCACGAATGGTTGGTTAAGCAGCCGATCCCCAAAACCGCCCAATCAGGCCAATACGCGTTGTTGGCACACTGTACGGAAAACACCGCCTTGCCGGCCACAGAAAAGGCCTGGCAGCAAATTTTTGCCCAAGCCGGGCTTAGCTTAACGCCGGTCAGTGTAGGCTGTTGTGGTATGGCTGGCACCTATGGCCATGAAGCGCAAAATCTGGAAAATAGTAAAAGCTTATTTGCGATGAGCTGGCAGCAGCCACTTGCGCAGTATGGTGTGGATAACGTAGTGGTGACCGGATTTTCCTGCCGTAGCCAGGTAAAGCGTTTAGTAGGGGATAAACCCAAACATCCGCTACAGGTTCTTTTGCAGCGGCTTTAAACTTTACCGCGCTTTTTCAAAGCATAAAAAAATCCGCCCGAAGGCGGATTTTTAGCTTGTTGGCAGATTAGAACTTGTAAGTACCTTTTAAGTACCAATAACCGCCGTTAATGCCCATAGGGGAGGTTTCAAAGAACTTGCCGCCTAAGATGCCTTTCCACTCGTCGGGTAATTCTGCAGGATCATTATCCAGCAAATTTTGTGCACCGACAGATACGATAAAGTTATCGTTAATAAAGTAGCTAACCTCAGCATCCAGTGTCACTTCCCAAGTCGCATTTACAGCCAGACCCGGATCGTCAGCATGCACACCCTGATAGCTACCATAGTAGTTAGTGCGGACGAATGCAGACCAATCATCCCAGCTTTGAGTCCAGGTAAAGGTTGCCCGATGATTTGGCAGATCATTTTCTAACCGAGATACACGGAATTCACCGGTAATATCAGTGAAACGGGTAACTTCCGTATCGTTCCAGTTATAAGCCAGAGCAAAGCTGCTACGACCATCAAATAAGTCCATCGAGTAGTTTGCAACAATATCAATACCCTGAGTACGGGTGTCAAAGTCGTTGGTCAAATAGGTAATACTGGTTAAAGAATCAATACCCCGAACGCCAGCCGCTTTTAACAAGGCAATATCGTCTGCCGTTACATCAAAGGCTGTCGATTGGCTGATACGGTCGTCAACATCGATACGATAGTAGTCGGCGGTGACAAAGAAGTCATAACCGGTATATACCACACCAAAGGCATAGCTGGTCGACTCTTCTGGTTGCAGCTCTGTTGCGCCTTTTAAGATGGCAACCGGGTTGGTCGCAGGTAACACACCGATATCCACCAATACGCCCTGATCTGCCTCAGTACGTACGTTACTGACGTTAGCCTGACCAACGGTAGGGGCTCTAAAGCCGGTACTGGTTGAAGCGCGCAGCGCCCAGTCATCGTTTAAGCGATATTGACCGGTCAGTTTATAGTTAGTGGTAGTACCAAAGCTATCGTAGTCTTCAAACCGCACAGCTAATGCGCCCAGCAGGTTTTCAGTAAATTCGGCTTCTACATCAACGTATGCTGCATAGTTGCGACGCACAGATGTACCGGCGGTTTGTGGTTGGAAGCCTGGGAAGCCGTTTGAGCCATTACTTAAGCCTTGAGACACGTAAGGGCCAATTTCCCATGACGCTTCTTCACCTGCGACAATTTCAAAGCTTTCTTCGGTCCATTGTGTACCGAAAGCCACTGTTAAGTCTTCGTACAAACCTGCAGGCACATACTTAACAAAGTCGGCACTGAAGGTTTTTTCCAGTTGAATATATTTACCGGCATCAAACTCTGTCGGCGTTTCCGGGCCTAAAGAGGCGTTTACTGAGTTAAACAGCTGGAAGTTAGACTCACTGCGACCTACTACACCGCTAAAGTCATACAGCACACCTTCCATAAAACCGGTTTTAAACTCGCCTTTGGTGCCTACTGCCAATGATGTATCGGTAATATTGCCACCAAAGTTAGGCGTGAAGCCGCCAGGGAACATGGAGAAGAACGTAAAGCAGTTATCCGGCAGTGCCTGTACAGCAGCATCTATCTGCTGATAGTTTAAACCGCTCAGCGGGATGTTCTGACAACCGCCCTGGCCACCACTACCCAGATCAGTTAAGTCAACCACCAGCAAGCTCTCACCGCCATCGTTAGAAAATACCTGCGGGCGGTTAGTTGGGTTGCGGTAATAAAAACCACCACGCACATCACGCTCTGAATAGTTACCAAAGATGTAGGCTTCGCCACCATTGCCCAGATCTAAACCGGCATTGGCAAATAAAGTAATATCATCTTTTACTTCAGGAGAGCCCCAAACCTGGGCAGGGTCCTGAATAAAGGGGTTGCCAGCATCCGCCAGCCCCTGTGCGTCGTCACGCTGTACACTGCGACTGGTCGCATCAACATTTTTATACTGCATGCTGACGTTAACAAAACCATCTTTGGTCAGCGGCATACCCACGTTAGCAGCGATTTCCGTTGAGGTACCGTCACCGGCATAATATTCCCCGTGTTTTACCTCAACAGTACCGCCATCAGCAGCATCTTTTAGTACAAAGTTGACCACGCCTGCAATAGCATCAGAGCCGTACTGGGCCGCTGCACCGTCACGTAATACCTCAACCTGCTTTAAGGCGATGCCGGGAATGACCGATAAATCTGGGCCTTGGGCACCATCGTTAATACCGCCACCTAAAAATGAGATAACCGAGGCACGGTGACGGCGTTTACCGTTTAATAACACCAGCGTACTGTCTGAGGATAAACCACGCAGGTTTATTGGCCGGATCAACGTAGCCGCATCGCTGATCGGTTGTGCGTGTACGTTCAGCGACGGCACTGTGGTGCTAATCAGGTTCAGCATGTCGCTGTTTCCGTTTTTGTTTAACTCCTCGCCACCGATAATATCGACCGGCACCGGGGAATCACCGATAGAGCGTGGAGCAGAACGTGTGCCAACAACAGCTATCTTTTCAACAGCTTGTTCTTTTTTAACGCTATCAGGATTCTCGTCCTGTGCCATAGCAGTCGTGCTAATTCCTAAACTCAGTGATGCCGCCAGACCAAACTTCACGGCACGGGCGACCGGATGGTACTTATTATGGTTTTTCATAGCTCGTTTCCTGGATTATTTTTGGAGTCGTCTGACGCTTATGTTTTTGTTTTTGCGTCCCATTAACCTTATTTGATAAAACCGCTGTTGTCTATCGTATATTTTCGCCAATTCGTCTTAAAAATGGGGAATTGCGGCGTGCAATAAAAGCAAATAGCCCTTGCTATAGAAAGGTGGGCTGATTTATAACAAAGCTATCGAATACTAAGCAGATATGGCCATGCAAATCCTTGAACTTACGCCAAATTATTTTGCTGATGTTATCGCTTTGGCTAACCAGATCCATGGTGATAATTATCTAACGCAAGGCAGTTTGTTGCAGATGCAGCAACGAGGTATTAAAAAGGGGGCAAATGCCAGTTTTGTTGCGCTGGACGAGCAGGCGCAGATTATTGGTTATCGTCTAAGTTTTGCTGCAGGGCAGTGGCAGCCGGATAAATGGTGCAGTCTGACGTCATGGCCGGTTTCAGTATCTGAAATGGCGTACTTCAAGTCGGTTGGGGTAAGCCCGACAGCACGTGGGCAGGGCGTTGCTTCTGCCTTATTGCGCCAATCAACAGCGATGTTACGTAAGCAAGGAGCAAAAGCCGGTCTGGCACATATTTGGCGTGAAAGCCCGGGCAACGCTGCAGAGCGTTATTTTAGCCATGCCGGGGCCAGAGTGCTTAAGGTACACGCTGATAAATGGCGGCATTTGTCTGAGCTTGAGGGCTATGTATGTCCACGCTGTGGCCCGCTTTGTCGTTGCAGTGCGGCCGAGATGGTGCTGTTATTTGATGAGGTAATAAGCTGATATACGATCCGCTGGTAGATAGCAATATTGGTGCGGCCATGCCTTACCCGGCGTCTTATTGGGCGACGACTGAGGTGGTAAACCGGCATGCAACGCCATACAGCAAACTCAGCACCGATATTGATACTGATGTGGTTGTCATCGGTGGCGGTTATACCGGCTTAAGCTGTGCGTATCAGTTAGCCACTCAGTTTTCGCGTGAAGTTACCCTGCTGGAAGCCAATCAAATCGGTTGGGGGTGCAGTGGCCGTAATGCTGGTTTCGTGCTGCGCGGCACGGGCAGGTTGGGGTTAGCACAATTAAGTGAAAAGTTTGGGTTGGATATTGCCAAAGGCTTTCATCAGGAATATAGCGCTGCGCTGGCGCTGGTGGCGCAGATGATTGACACCGGCAATATTGATTGTCAGCGCCAACAGCCAGGCTATTTGAAAGTGGCGCATAAACCTGCGTTGGTGCAAAGCCTTAAACAACAAGCAACGTATTTACAAGAGCAGTTTGGTTATCAGGCGGAGTTTTTATCGGCACAGGCGCTGAGTGAGCGCTATATGCAAAATAGCCAGGCTTATGCCGCCTTAAGGTTTGAAGATTGCTATGGCGTAAATCCGCTGGCGTTGGCGCTGGGTTATGCCCGTATGGCAACAGGGGCTGGTGCAAAACTTTACAGTGCTACGCCTGTGCTATCATGGCAGCGCAGCAGCCAGAGCGGCTTTGTATTAAACACCCCCGAAGCGACCGTGCGTTGTAAACAATTGGTGCTGGCCACTAACGGCTACACACCAAACCGGTTTTACCCGGCGTTAAACGGGGCTTGCTTGCCAGTGCTAAGCAGCATTATTGTCACCTCGCCGTTAACGGAGCAGCAAGTTACGCAAAGTCGGTTATGGCATAACCAATTAGTGATGGATACCCGGGCACTAAAATATTATTACCGTAAGTTGCCGGATAACCGGATTCTGTTTGGTGGTCGCAGCGCGGTTTATGGCAAAGATGCGGAGAAACCGGTATACCCCAGCCGTTTATTAAAGGCGCTGACAAGCTGTTTTCCTATGCTGGAAGGCATTCGAGCGGAGTATCACTGGAGTGGCTGGGTAGCAGTGTCCATAGACGATTTGCCCAGAGTCTGTCAGGCTGAGCCGGATCTGTTTTATGCGGCTGGTTATTGTGGCAGCGGATTGTCTTTTAGTACCCAGGCGGGTAGGCGGTTAGCACAGCTTTGTATGGGGGAGGCGTTACCGGCTTTACCGCTTTATCAGGGGCCGTTAAAACTCTTTCCGCTGCCTTCACTGCGTCGGCTTGGTCAGCAGGCGTATTATCAGTGGGGGCGATTTAGCGATCGTTTCTTGTAAGTGACTTTCATCCGTTAGATGGCGTGTCTGAAGATTAGCCGTAATTTTTAAGTCTGGAATAGCTTATATGTCTTTTTGGCCTGAATTTTTATTAATTGCGACAGTGCATCTGGTGGCAGTTGCCAGCCCCGGGCCTGATTTTGCCATAGTGCTGCGTTATGCTGTGCGCTTTGGCCGGCGTCAGGCGTTGTTAGCCAGTGCAGGTATTGGTCTGGCCATTTTGCTGCACGTGAGCTGGTCTTTACTGGGGATTGCAGTACTTATTCAAACCACAGAATGGTTGTTCAGTGCGTTAAGCCTGGCCGGTGCAGCGTATTTACTCTATATCGGTACGCAAGCGCTAAAGAGCAAAGCACCGGCTCATCCGGAGCAAGCCATCGGTGGTAGTGCACAAGACCCTGTGCCAAGCGGCGGCAAGGCATTCGCTGCTGGTTTTATCACCAACGGTTTAAACCCAAAAGCCACGCTATTTTTCTTGTCGTTGTTCGCCGTCATTATCTCGCCGCAAACACCGCTGTCGTACAAGGTGATCTACGGTGTTTATATGGCGCTGGCGACAGCCTGCTGGTTTTCCTTGTTGTCTGTAGTGCTGACACAAACCAAAGTGCGGGGCTTTTTACTGCTTAAAGGCTTTTGGTTCGACCGCTTGATGGGAGCACTCTTAATGGTACTAGCGTTTCATCTGGTGATTACCACGGTGTTGCGTTAAAGCCCGCGACTTTCCATGTTGTCTGCAGCTACTTTGTACATTCTTGTTGGATAAGCCACACTGATTCTGTGGCCTTGTGTTAGCGCGACTGAACGTTATAATACGCCGGTTTTTAACATTGCACCGGATTTACGATCCGGCAACGCAAGGAGTTGTTTATGTACGTTGTTGCTGCTTTATATAAATTTGTTCACTTACCCGATTACGTTAGCCTGCGCGATACCTTGTATAACACTATGGTTGCTCATCAGGTTAAAGGCACTTTGCTGCTGGCTGAAGAGGGCATTAACGGTACCATTTGCGGTCCGCGCCAGGGTGTTGACGCCGTAAAAGCCTGGCTTGACGCCGATGGACGCTTTGAAGGTATGAGCTATAAAGAGTCTTTATCTGACGAATTAGCGTTTTACCGCACCAAAGTAAAACTGAAAAAAGAAATTGTTACCATGGGAGTCGAAGGCATTAACCCGGCTCACATTGTCGGTACCTATGTTAAAGGTGACGACTGGAATCAGCTGATAAGCGATCCGGATACTATTGTGATTGATACCCGCAACGACTATGAAGTGGCCATTGGTACCTTTAAAAATGCGATTAATCCCAATACCACGACCTTTCGTGAGTTTCCTAAATGGGCAGCTGAAAACCTGGATAAAACCAAACACAAAAAAGTGGCGATGTTTTGTACCGGTGGCATCCGCTGTGAAAAATCCACCGCTTACCTAAAAGAGCAGGGCTTTGACGAGGTGTATCACCTCGACGGCGGTATTTTAAAGTACTTAGAAGAAATACCAGTAGAAAATAGCCTGTGGCAAGGTGAGTGCTTCGTTTTCGACCAGCGCGTTGCGGTAAAGCACGGTTTAGAGCAAGGCAGTTATGATCAGTGTTATGCCTGTCGTATGCCGTTATCTGCAGAAGAAATGGCTTCACCACATTATGTAAAAGGCTTAAGCTGCCCGCACTGCTATGATAAAACCACTGAAGAGCAAAAAGCCGCCTTTGCTGAGCGTCAACGTCAGGTTGAACTGGCCAAGCAGCGCGGTGAAAAACATATCCGCGATGGGAAGTTTGAGTAATACCCGCAGCCATTAGGTGAAATAGCACACGACTAAGCCAGCGAAATTGCTGGCTTTTTTATGCCGCTAAACCGCTATCTTTTCGATAAATTAGAATTAAACTGCGGTAAAAATGCAATTTTTGTTTTATTTTCTTACGCTATGATACAAGCGAATCAGGAGATCCTATGCTGAAAAATACCCTTTCTCATTACGGCTTAGTCAGCGTAGCCGTGCATTGGCTGGTGGCACTGACCGTATTTGGTTTGTTTGCGCTGGGGTTTTGGATGGTGGATCTCAGTTATTACAGTAGTTGGTATCGTACGGCGCCACACTGGCACAAAAGTATTGGCATTTTGCTGGCGTTGGTGATGCTGTTTCGCCTTAGTTGGCGCCTGATTAGCCCGCCACCTTCGCCACTTGCCACGCACAAACAATGGGAGCGCCTTGCTGCAACAACAGTGCAGCTGGCGTTATATTTGGGTATTGGTCTATTGATTATCAGCGGTTATTTAATCTCCACTGAAGATGGCCGGCCTATTGCGGTGTTTGGCTGGTTTGAAGTACCGGCATTGGGCGCACTGTTTAACCGTCAGGCCGACATTGCTGGCGCGATACACGAGTACACTGCTTACGGTTTAATTACGCTGGCCCTGTTACATGGGCTGGCTGCTGTAAAACACCATATTATTGATAAAGACAATACACTTCGCCGAATGTTCGGCCGTAAACCCTAAAACCGGAGGATGAAATGAAAAGACTAGCCCTGGCTGCCGCAATGGCCTCGATGATGGTATTACCAGCAAAAGCAGCTGATTATGTGATTGACACCCAAGGTGCCCATGCGTTTATTCAGTTTAAAATTAGCCACTTAGGCTACAGCTGGTTATATGGCCGTTTTAACACCTTTAGCGGTGATTTTAGCTACGATGCCAGTAAACTGGCCGAGTCAAAAATCCAGCTTACTATTGATACTGCCAGTGTTGACTCCAACCATGCTGAGCGTGATAAACACCTGCGCAGCGCCGACTTTTTAAATGTGAGCAAACACCCTAAAGCGACTTTCGTTAGCACTAAAGTAGTGCCAAAAGACGGTGATAACTTCGATTTGCATGGTAACTTAACGCTGAACGGCGTGACGAAAGAAGTGGTTATTGCGGCAGAAAAACTAGGTGAGGGCACCGATCCCTGGGGCGGTTACCGCGCAGGTTTTGCCGGTACTACCACGCTAACATTGAAAGACTTTGCGATTAACACTGATTTAGGCCCAGCATCAGCCACTGTGCAGCTGGACCTGACGGTAGAAGGGATCCGCAAGTAAACTATAACGGCCTATCCAAACACCGGTGCGTTATAACACCGGTGTTTGCTTTACTGAATCGTTTGTATCTAACTTAGTTTCTACTGCCGGCTCAGCTTGTGTCTTTGGCTTTAGTGCACTGAGTAAGCTTAATAAAATCAGATTAAACTCTTCATCTTCTACTTTGGTGTTGGTCAGGCTACCAACTAATAGTGTGGCTTCAAAATTATCACCGGTGCGATACATCAGTTGCGCTAACCTCAATGTCGCCCAGGGTAAACTTGGGTTTTCACTGTCTTTAAAAAACTCAAGATACTGCTGCAGTGCTTTAATACCAAGATCAGCATCCTGATCAGCTACCACAGCTAAACGACCTATATGGTAAAGCGCTGTGTATTTCTCGGTCAGATCTGTCGCATAGTCTGCTGCTTGCCGGTAACTGACAAACGCTTGCTGAAAAGCACCTAATTCGTTCTCAATTTGTGCCTTACGTGCCAGTAAGCGGGCGGTGGGAGGGTTGGGCATCATTTTTTCCAGTAAAGCTAATGCTTCTGCCGGTTTTTTCTCATTGAGTAAAATACGACTTTGTGCCAGCAAAGCTTGTGCCGGATTATCTTGTGCCAGTTGCTCTGCCATTTGATTAGCCAGCACTTTATCGCCGCCGGCAGAGGCGGGCACGACACTGTAAAAGTCAATCAGCGCCTGACGGGCGGCGAAATGATCGGGCTTTAACTTTACCGCTTGTTGTAACAATGCCACACCACGTGCAGCCCGCTCTTTAGCAGCAAAAACATTGCCATCACTGGCCAGGCGAATCTTGCTTAAACCTGCAAGGTAATTCAGCTCACTGTTGGTAGGAAACTGCTCTACGGCGAAATTGAGCAGAGTATTGGCATCTTCCAGCCGTTGCTGACTGATTAGCGCACGTGCATACAGTACTAGTAAGGTGTCCTGCTGTTTGTAATCAGGTCGCTTTACCAGTTGATGCTCAAGTTCAGTAAATTGTGATTTAGCCAGTAACTGCTCAAAATGAGCCAGCTCTTGCGCAGGTAGCACTGTCGCCAACAAAAATAACAGCGTTTTCAATACAGAACTCCTCCGAAATCGCGAATGGGTATAGTCTGCGACATCTGCTGTTAAATTACCACCGGCTCAAGGTACTTCAATACTGATGTCTGTCAGTGGAATGCTACAGCAGGGCAGAAACTCACCGCTTCGCACAAAAGCTAGCGGTTCGGTGAGGTAACGCACTTCACCAGACAGCAGTTTACAGCGGCAAGCGCCACAATACCCTTCGCGGCAGTGAAAGTTCACCTGTTGTTTATGGCGCTCCAGCGCACAGAGTAAATTGGCATCAGTGCCATCAAAGTCAATGGCACTGTGCTGACTAAGCCTGACGCTGGGCATCTGTTAGAGATCGAAATCGCCGAAGTCGGCACCATCAACTTCGTTATCAATCTGGCCAACCAGATAAGAGCTGATTTCGGCTTCCTGTGGCGCCACCTGCACGTTATCTGATACCAGCCAAGTGTTGATCCAAGGGATGGGGTTTTGTGTGGTAGAGAAAATAGGCTTTAGCCCGATTGCCTGCATGCGGCTGTTCGTAATGTACTCAACGTACTGGCATAAAATATCTTTATTTAAGCCAATCATCGAGCCATCTTTAAATAAAAATTCGGCCCAGTCTTTTTCCTGCTCTGCTGCTTTGCGGAAAATAGCGTAAGCTTCTTCTTCACATTCTTTGGCAATTTGCGCCATTTGCGGGTCGTCGTCGCCAGCGGCCATAATATTTAGCATATGCTGGGTGCCGGTAAGGTGCAGTGCTTCGTCACGGGCGATAAGACGAATGATTTTAGCATTACCTTCCATCAGTTCGCGCTCCGCAAACGCAAAGCTGCAGGCGAAGCTGACGTAAAAGCGGATTGCTTCGAGCACATTCACCGACATCACACACAGGTACAGCCGACGCTTCAACTCATACAGACTGATGCTGTGCGTTTCACCGTTGATGGTGTGAGTGCCTTCGCCACAGCGCTGGTACAAATTAATGCCGTCAATCAGCGCATCGTAGTAGCGGGTCACATCTTCAGCGCGCTGCAGAATTTTTTCATTCAGCATAATATCATCGAACACTTTATGCGGCTCGGCGCTAATATTACGCACAATGTGGGTGTAACTGCGGCTGTGGATAGTTTCACTAAACGCCCAGGTTTCAATCCAGGTTTCAAGCTCTGGCAGCGAAACAATAGGTAAAAACGCCACATTAGGTGAGCGGCCCTGCACCGAGTCTAGCAAGGTCTGGTACTTCAGGTTGCTGATAAAAATGTGCTTTTCATGCTCTGGCAGGTTTTGAAAGTCGATACGATCTTTACTGACATCGACCTCTTCCGGCCGCCAGAAGAAACTCAGTTGTTTTTCAATCAGCTTTTCAAAGATACCGTATTTTTGTTGATCGTAACGTGACACATTAACCGGGTTGCCAAAAAACATTGGCTCTTTTAATTGATCGTTGATTTGTCTGTTAAAGGTTGTGTACGCCATAGCCACTTATCGTCCTAACTGGGTGTCAAAACTCGATACGGGCTGTACTACCAGCCCGTTTACTATCAGATTAAATTTTACAGGCACCGCCAGCACAGCCATCGTCCTGGGCTTCCGGTTTAATATCGTCCTGCACGTCAGCTGCACCATCACGGGTGTTGTGGTAATACATGGTTTTTACGCCCAGCTTGTACGCGGTTAGCAAGTCTTGCAGTAACAGTTTCATCGGCACTTTGCCTGCGTCAAACTTATTCGGGTCATAGTTGGTATTAGCCGAAATCGTTTGGTCAACAAACTTCTGCATAATAGCCACTAAAGTCAGGTAACCATTGTTATTCGGAATGTCCCACAGTAGCTCGTATTTATCTTTTAGCCGCTCATACTCTGGCACCACCTGCTTTAAAATGCCGTCTTTACTGGCTTTAACGCTGATATGGCCGCGTGGTGGCTCTATGCCGTTAGTGGCATTAGAGATTTGCGACGAGGTTTCAGATGGCATCAGCGCTGACAGCGTCGAGTTACGCAGACCATGCGTCGTAATGTCTTTACGCAGCTGTTCCCAATCCAGTTGCAGTGGCTCCTGGCACACCTTATCCAAATCTTTTTTATAGGTATCAATCGGCAGAATACCTTCGGCGTACGTCGTCTCGTTAAACTTCGGACAAGCACCAAACTCCTGTGCCAGTTTGTTAGACGCCTTCAGCAAATAATACTGCATCGCTTCAAAGGTGCGGTGTGTTAACGCATTAGCAGAGCCATCTGAGTATTTCACGCCGTTTTTCGCCAGATAATAGGCGTAGTTAATGACACCAACACCTAACGTACGGCGGTTGATAGAAGCATGAAACGCCGCTGGGATAGGGTAGTCCTGGTAATCCAGCAGGCTATCGAGTGAGCGCACCGCCAGCTCGGCCAGCTCTTCAAGTTCCGCTAAGTTTTCAATGGCACCTAAATTAAACGCTGACAGCGTACACAGGGCAATTTCACCTTCAGGATCGTTAACATCGTTTAACGGCTTAGTGGGCAGCGCAATTTCAAGACACAGGTTGCTTTGTCGTACCGGCGCAAATTTAGGATTAAACGGGCTGTGCGTATTACAGTGATCAACGTTTTGCAGGTAAATACGTCCCGTGCTGGCACGCTCTTGCATGAACAGGGTAAACAGCTCCAGTGCTTTTAAGCGCTTCTTGCGAATGCTGCTGTCGTTCTCGTACTTCACATACAGCTGTTCAAACTTTTCCTGATCTTCAAAGAACGCATCGTACAAGCCTGGTACGTCTGATGGGCTAAACAGTGTAATGTAATCATCTTTAATTAAGCGGGTGTACATCAGGCGGTTAAACTGCACACCGTAATCTAAGTGGCGTACCCGGTTTTCTTCCACACCGCGGTTGTTTTTCAGCACCAGCAGCGATTCGACTTCTAAATGCCACAGTGGGTAGAACAGCGTAGCTGCACCACCGCGCACACCGCCCTGCGAGCAGCTTTTCACTGCCGTTTGAAAATGTTTATAAAACGGAATACAGCCGGTGTGGAAAGCTTCACCGTTACGGATTGGGCTACCCAAGGCACGAATGCGGCCGGCGTTAATACCAATACCGGCACGTTGGCTGACGTATTTAACAATGGCACTTGAGGTAGCGTTAATAGAATCTAAGCTGTCACCGCATTCAATCAGTACGCATGAACTGAATTGACGGGTAGGGGTGCGTACACCCGACATAATGGGCGTAGGCAACGACAACTTGAAGGTGGAGCAAGCGTCATAGAAACGGCGCACATAATCCAGCCGGGTGGCTTTGGGGTAGTTAGCAAATAAACAAGCTGCTACCAGCATATATAAAAACTGTGCGCTTTCGTAAATCTCGCCACTGACGCGGTTTTGTACCAGGTATTTACCTTCCAGCTGTTTTACCGCCGCGTAGCTAAAATTCAGATCACGGCTGTGATCAATATAACTGTTCAGCGTTTCCAGCTCTTCGCGACTGTAATCGGCCAGGATATGGGCGTCATAGCGCTTGGCCTCTACCATCCGCACAACCTGATCGTACAAGTGCGGGGGTTCAAACTGGCCGTAGGCCTTTTTACGCAAGTGGAATACAGCTAAGCGGGCAGCCAGGTATTGGTAGTCCGGGCTGTCTTTAGAGATAAGATCAGCAGCAGCTTTAATGATGGTTTCATGAATATCTTCAGTTTTAATGCCATCGTAAAACTGGATATGCGATTTAAGCTCAACCTGAGACACCGACACATTCGACAAGCCTTCAGCGGCCCAGGTAATCACACGGTGGATTTTGTCCAAATCCAGCGGCTCACGGCGACCATCACGCTTAGTGACAAAAAGAGATTGAGTCATTGCTGCTGCTTTCCATTTCAATAGTTGTTAACGGTTTCTAGCCGTAGCGCACGGCTGTTTTATCATCCGCTATTGTTGTTTAATTACACAACATATAGTGGTCTGTTTGAAAGTGATCACAAGATAGTGTGTATCTGGGGTTTTTGCAAGGCTTGACAACGCGGAAAAGCATCGGGGAAAAAGAAGCGGTTAGCGACTGCTAACCGCGGTGCCAGTGTGCGAAGAAAAGTGCTCTAGGTGCAAGCTTTTTTTCTGGTTAAATTTATTTATTCTATCAATAATTTTTTTATAGCTATCGGCTATTTAAGTGCTGAAAAAAACAGCGTTACAGTGGTTTTCTCGCCACCACGATATAGTTGACATCCAGGCCCGGGCCGGTTTTAAAACTGTTTTTCAGCGGGTTAAAATGCAGGCCGGTAGCATCTACCAACTCAAGACCGGCTTGCTCAACAAAGCGCATTAGCTCAGAGGGGCGAATAAATTTGCTAAATTCATGTGTGCCTTTGGGCACCAGCTTAAGTACCTGCTCGGCACCAATAATGGCCAGTAAATAGGCCTTAGCCGTTTTGTTTAAGGTTGAGAAAAACAACGTAGCACCGGGTTTGGCTAAATCGGCGCAGGCCTGAATAACTGACATCGGCTCTGGCACGTGCTCAAGCATCTCCATACA
The DNA here is from genome assembly GCA_033838465.1 of Chromatiaceae bacterium. Lineage (GTDB taxonomy): Bacteria > Pseudomonadota > Gammaproteobacteria > Enterobacterales > Alteromonadaceae > Alishewanella. The sequence continues at coordinate 86,063 of JAJLKZ010000010.1, read as the reverse complement.
GGTTACCACATCAAACTGGCCGCCGTGCTGCTGGGCATAATCCTCGGCAGTGGCCTGCTGATAATTTACTGTGACACCACTTTCCAGCGCGTGTAAACGTGCCACGTCAAGTGAGTCACTGGCCATATCTAACCCTGTTACCACAGCGCCACTGCGCGCCATGCTCTCAGCCAAAATACCGCCACCACAACCAATATCAATCACCGTTTTACCAAATAAACCCTGTAGCTCATCACTTATAAAGCTTAAGCGTACCGGGTTTAACAGGTGCAGTGGCTTAAACTCGCCATCAGGATCCCACCAGCGCGAGGCAATATCGTTAAACTTGGCAATTTCGCGGTTATCTACATTAAGGCTGCTTGTCATCAAAGTTGCTCGTTAGTTTTTTGCGCATTATAAAGCCTGCAGCGGTGACAGCAATGGCAAAGGTGGTTTTGCGCTGCATTTGGGGCATGGCAAGCGTGATTTTCTGTGTTAGAATCCCGCGTTGTCTCGCGCTTTATAACATCGACAAAAGCGAGTTATCTATCTGATTTAAGGGAAATTAGCGTTTTATGACAGATCTGGCCAGAGAAATAGTTCCGATAAATATCGAAGACGAATTAAAGAATTCGTACCTCGATTACGCCATGAGCGTTATTGTTGGCCGCGCCTTACCGGACGTAAGGGATGGTTTAAAGCCGGTACACCGTCGCGTGTTGTTTGCGATGAAGGAACTGGGCAATGACTGGAACAAAGCCTATAAAAAATCGGCCCGTGTGGTCGGTGATGTTATCGGTAAATATCACCCGCATGGCGACATCGCGGTGTATGACACCATAGTGCGCATGGCGCAGCCTTTCTCTTTACGCTACATGCTGGTGGACGGTCAGGGTAACTTTGGCTCTATCGATGGCGACTCTGCTGCAGCAATGCGTTACACCGAAGTGCGTATGGCGCGTATTGCCCATGAATTACTGGCCGATTTAGATAAAGAAACCGTCGACTATGTGCCTAACTACGATGGCACTGAGCAAATTCCAGCGGTTATGCCAACTAAGGTGCCAAATCTGCTGATTAATGGCTCCAGTGGTATTGCCGTAGGTATGGCCACTAATATTCCGCCACATAACTTGACTGAAGTGATTGATGGCTGTTTAGCCTTAATTGCTAACCCGGATATTGAGCTGCATGAGCTGATGCAGTATATCCCGGGGCCAGATTTTCCCACAGCCGCTATTATCAACGGCCGTAAAGGTATCGAAGAAGCCTACCGTACCGGTCGTGGAAAGGTGTATATCCGCGCCAAAACTGAGATTGAAACGGACGAAAAAACAGGTCGTGAAGCTATTATCGTTAACGAAATTCCGTATCAGGTGAACAAAGCGCGTCTGATTGAAAAGATCGCGGAATTAGTAAAAGAAAAACGTATTGAAGGCATCTCAGCGCTGCGTGATGAGTCTGATAAAGACGGTATGCGTATCGTTATCGAGCTTAAACGTGGTGAGTCCAGTGATGTAATGTTGAACCAGCTGTATGCCAACACCCAAATGCAAACGGTGTTTGGTATCAACATGGTGGCATTGGATCAGGGCCAGCCTAAGCTGTTAAGCCTTAAAGAAATGCTGCAGTGCTTTATTTTGCACCGGCGCGAAGTGGTAACCCGTCGTACGGTTTACGATTTACGTAAAGCCCGTGACCGCGCTCATATTTTAGAAGGCTTAGCCATAGCGCTGGCCAATATTGACGATATCATTGAGCTGATTAAAACCTCGCCCAGCCCGGCTGAAGCAAAGCTGCGTTTAGTGGATCGCGGTTGGCAGTTAGGTGATGTTAGCGCCATGCTGGAGCGTGCTGGACAAGATGCCGCGCGCCCAGAGTGGTTAGAAGCGCATTTTGGTATTCGTGACGGCAGGTATTTCTTAACCGAGCAACAGGCTCAGGCTATTCTGGACTTACGTTTACACAAGCTAACCGGCCTAGAGCACGAGAAAATTCTTGATGAGTACAAGCAGCTACTAGAGCTTATTGCTGAATTGCTGCACATTCTTGCTAGCCCAGAGCGCTTAATGGAAGTGATCTGTGAAGAGCTAGAAGCGATAAAGACCCAATATGGCGATGCACGCCGCACCGATATTCAGGACAATATGCTGGATATCAATATGGAAGATTTGATCACTGAAGAAGACGTGGTGGTGACCTTATCGCACCTGGGCTATGCCAAGTATCAGCCATTGTCGGATTACGAAGCGCAGCGTCGCGGTGGTAAGGGTAAAGCCGCTACTACAGTGAAAGATGAAGACTTCGTTGATAAGTTATTAGTTGCCAGCACCCACGATACCATTTTGTGTTTCTCTAACCGCGGCCGTCTGTACTGGATGAAGGTGTATCAGTTACCGCTGGCCAGCCGCACCGCGCGCGGTAAGCCTATTGTTAACTTACTGCCGCTAGAAGAAGGCGAGCGTATTAATGCCATTCTGCCGGTACGTGAGTATGAAGAAAACAAATATGTGTTTATGGCAACCGCCAACGGTACGGTGAAGAAAACCGCGCTGACCGAATACTCACGTCCGCGCTCAAACGGTATTATTGCCGTTAACCTGAATGATGGTGACCGGTTAATCGGCGTCGGTATTACTGACGGTAACAGCGAAATTATGCTGTTCTCAGATGATGGTAAAGTGGTGCGCTTTGCCGAAGAACAGGTGCGTAGCATGGGCCGTACCGCTACCGGTGTACGTGGTATTAAACTGCGTGAAGGCGGCTCAGTGGTGTCGTTAATTATTCCAAATGGCAACGGCCCAATCCTTACCGTTACAGAAAACGGTTACGGCAAACGTACTGCGCTGCAGGAATATCCGGCGAAGAGCCGTGCTACGCAAGGCGTGGTATCGATTAAAGTGTCAGAACGTAACGGCCTGGTGGTGGGTGCGGTACAGGTGAATGAACTTGATGAAATTATGATGATTTCAAACAAGGGCACGCTAGTACGCACCCGCGTAAACGAAGTGTCTGAAGTAGGCCGTAATACCCAGGGCGTAATTTTAATTCGCACCGCCGATAATGAAAAGGTGGTTGGCGTTGAACGTATTGATGAAATACAAGACGCTGAGGAGCTGGCTGCTGCGGAGGCGGAAAAGGCAGCGAACACCGTGCTGACGGACACCCAGTTAGCCCAGGATGAAGAAGAGTAACACCCAGATAAAACGGGCGCATCTGCGCTCGTTTTGCTTTTTAGCTGTTGGTAATTTACCCAATAAGATCGGCCTAAGCCGGCATGAATGAACAACCAGGCCAGTAGAATAAAAACGCTAATTCAGGAGCACGCAGTAACAATGACAACGTTTAATTTTTGTGCCGGCCCGGCCATGCTACCGGTTGACGTAATGCAGCAGGCACAGCAAGAATTTATTAACTGGCAACAATTAGGCTGCTCGGTGATGGAAATCAGCCATCGCAGTAAGCCTTTTATCAAATTAGCCGCTGAGGCCGAGCAGGACCTGCGTGATTTACTCAGTATCCCCGCCAATTACAAGGTGCTGTTTATGCACGGCGGCGGCCGCGGGCAGTTTTCTGCCGTGCCGCTTAATTTATTAAAGGCAGGCCAAACAGCGGACTATATCGTGTCGGGTGCCTGGTCACAGTCGGCGGTAGAAGAAGCACAAAAATACGGTGTGATTAACACTCAGGATATTCGCAGCAAAAGCGCCGGCGGTATTCGCAGCATTACTGCACCAGAGCACTGGCAGTTAACACCGGGGGCTGCCTATGTGCATTGCTGCCCGAACGAAACGGTAGACGGCGTTGAGTTTACCGGTCTTCCGCAAACTGACAGCCCGATTGTGGCCGATTTATCCTCCACTATTTTATCGCGGCCAATTGATGTCAGCCGTTATGGCGTGATTTATGCCGGCGCACAGAAAAATATCGGCCCGTCGGGTTTAACCTTGGCGATAGTGCGCGACGATTTACTACCGGCAAAAGATGCGGCCATTCCCTCTGTGCTGGATTATCGCCTGGCAGCTGAAAACGACAGCATGTTTAATACACCGCCTACCTTTGCCTGGTATCTGGCCGGTTTGGTGTTTAAATGGCTAAAGCGGCAGGGCGGCGTAACCGAAATGGCTACGCGTAACCAAGCTAAAGCAAGCTTACTTTATGATTATATTGATAAAAGTGATTTTTACAGTAACGACGTCGACAAGGCTTACCGCTCCTGGATGAATGTGCCGTTTTTCCTGGCCGATGAGCGGCTAAACGACACTTTTGTGGCGCAGGCCGAGCAGCATGGCTTATTGGCGTTAAAAGGCCACCGTATGGTAGGCGGTATGCGGGCCAGTATTTACAACGCTATGCCGCTGGAAGGTGTGCAAACGCTGGTGAGCTTTATGCAGGAATTTGAGCGGGTGCACGGATGAAAACACTAACCCTTAATCCGATTGCTAAAGTGACAGGAGAAGTGCACCTGCCCGGCTCGAAAAGTATCTCGAACCGGGTGCTGCTGCTGGCGGCACTGGCGGAGGGCACAACGCAGATCAGCAACTTACTTGATAGCGACGATGTCAGGCATATGCTTAACGCGCTGACAGCGCTTGGCGTGAACTACAAGCTATCGTCTTGTCGCACAGAATGTGAAGTGCATGGTATCGGCGGCTTATTTAATCACCCGCATGCGATGACTATGTTCCTTGGTAATGCCGGTACGGCCATGAGGCCGTTAACTGCTGCGCTGGCTGCGTCAAAGGTGGATGTCACTCTGACCGGTGAGCCGCGCATGTATGAGCGACCCATCGGCCATCTGGTTGATGCGCTGCGCCAATGGCAAGCCGATATTGACTACCTGCAGCAAGACGGTTATCCGCCGCTCAGAATCAAAGGCAAGTCACTGTCGGGCGGTACGATGAAAATTGATGGCAGTATTTCCAGTCAATTTTTAACGGCGGCATTAATCGTAGCGCCTTTACTGGAGGGTGATAGTGAGATTGAAATTGTTGGTGAGCTGGTCTCCAAACCTTACATCGATATAACCCTGGCATTGATGCAACGTTTTGGCGTTAATGTGGTAAATCATGGCTATCAGCGCTTTAGTATCAGTGGTGCGCAGCAATATCGCTCACCGGGTAAATGGCTGGTCGAAGGTGATGCCTCTTCCGCTTCATATTTTCTAGCCGCAGCGGCCATTAAAGGTGGTAGCATTAAAGTAACCGGCATTGGCAAACATGCTGTCCAGGGTGATATTCACTTTGCCGATGCCCTTGAAGCTATGGGCGCGGAGGTTGACTGGGGCGATGACTACATTATGGTTACGCGAAACCAGCTAAATGGTATAGATCGGGACTATAACGCCATACCTGATGCGGCCATGACTATTGCCACCACCGCCTTGTTTGCTAAAGGGCCAACGGTTATCCGCAATGTGTACAATTGGCGTGTAAAAGAGACCGACCGGTTAGCGGCGATGGCAAACGAACTTAGAAAGGTGGGCGCCGAGGTGGAAGAAGGCCATGATTATTTGAAAATCGTGCCGCCGGCTCGGCTTAAAAACGCCAGTATCGCGACCTATAATGATCATCGCATGGCGATGTGTTTCTCACTTGTTGCACTGAGTGACACCCCCGTCACCATTGAAGATCCGGATTGTACCGCAAAAACCTTCCCGGGTTATTTTGATACCTTTGCCCGTTTAGCCCTCTAGCGGCATTTTCATGTAGATGCACAGCCGTCTGGCTGTGCGCTTTTCCTGCTTTTTAACTGAATTAAACACAGATTTTGTCACGAAAAGCTGTATAATAGCGCCGTTTTTTAATCCGATTAACCAGCAGTATGACAAGGGGGTAGGATGCCACATTCTGCAGCAGTAATTACCATAGATGGCCCGGGTGGTGCAGGCAAAGGGACCATTTGCCGCTTAGTAGCCCAACGTTTGGGCTGGCAATTACTCGACAGTGGCGCTATTTACCGGGTGCTCGCCCTGGCTGCGATGCATCATCAGATTGCTTGCGATGACGAAGAAGCGCTTCAGCCGTTAGCCGCGCACCTTGATGTGCAGTTTGGCAGTGACGAACAGGGCAATGTACGCATTACGCTTGAAGGTGAGAATGTGACTCATACCATTCGCACGCAGGAAGTGGCTGATATGGCCTCGAGAGTCGCATCATTGCCCCGGGTACGTGAAGCCTTGCTGCGCCGCCAGCGTGCTTTTGCCGAAGAACCCGGCCTGGTAGCGGATGGTCGCGATATGGGTACTGTGGTGTTCCCGCAGGCCGACGTTAAAATCTTTTTAACCGCCACCGCGGAAGAGCGCGCCAGACGGCGCTATTTAGAGTTGAAAGAAAAGGGCTTTGATGTTAACATCGGCGACCTTTTGGGCGAAATTCTGGCCAGAGACGAGCGCGATATGAACCGCGCCACAGCACCACTAAAACCGGCTGCTGACGCGTACATCCTGGATTCGACCAGTAAATCGATTGAACAAGTGTTGGAAGAGGTACTGAACTACGTTGGCATGAAGTTGCCTGCGGTGGTGTGAACCAGGCCAAAACCGCGCTTTGGACAGCCTGATAAACGGATTTAATCAGGTAAATGTAGCAACCCCACAACGCATGATGCAGCGTGGAGCACTTAACTGAAAAAGTGAATATGACTGAAAATTTTGCACAATTATTTGAGGAAAGCCTCAAAGCCATCGAAACCCGTCCGGGTGCCATTGTTAAAGGTACTGTTGTAGCCGTTCTGAAAGACGTCGTTATGGTTGACGCCGGTCTGAAATCAGAAGCTGCTATTCCGGTTGAGCAGTTCAAATCTCTGAACGGCGAAATCGAAGTTAGCGTAGGCGACATCATCGACGTAGCTTTAGACGCTATCGAAGACGGTTTCGGCGAAACGCTGTTATCACGCGAAAAAGCCAAACGTCACGAAGCCTGGGTACGCCTGGAAAAAGCTTGTGAAGACAAAGAAACTGTTATCGGTGTTATCACGGGTAAAGTTAAAGGTGGCTTCACGGTTGAAGTTGACGGTATTCGTGCATTCCTGCCTGGTTCATTAGTAGACGTACGTCCGGTGCGTGACACTCTGCACCTGGAAAACAAAGAACTTGAGTTCAAAGTTATCAAGCTGGATCAGAAGCGTAACAACGTGGTTGTATCACGTCGTGCGGTTATTGAATCAGAAAGCAGCCATGAGCGTGACCAGTTGTTAGAAACACTGGAAGAAGGCATGGAAGTTAAAGGTATCGTTAAGAACCTGACTGACTACGGTGCATTCGTAGACTTAGGCGGCGTAGACGGCTTACTGCATATCACTGATATGGCGTGGAAGCGCGTTAAGCACCCAAGCGAAATCGTTAACGTTGGCGACGAAATTCCAGTAAAAGTACTGAAATTCGACCGCGAGAAGCAGCGCGTATCTTTAGGCCTGAAGCAAATGGGCGAAGATCCGTGGGCAGCTATCGCTTCACGTTACCCAGAAGGTGCGAAAATCACTGGTCGCGTGACTAACCTGACTGACTACGGCTGCTTCGTTGAAATCGAAGAAGGCGTTGAAGGCTTAGTACACGTATCAGAAATGGACTGGACTAACAAGAACATCCACCCATCTAAAGTGGTTAACCTGGGTGATTCTGTTGAAGTTATGGTGCTGGAAATCGATGAAGAACGTCGTCGTATTTCATTAGGTCTGAAACAGTGTAAAGCTAACCCATGGGAAGAGTTCGCGAAGGGCTTCAACAAGGGTGATCGCGTAAGCGGTAAGATCAAGTCAATCACTGACTTCGGTATCTTCATCGGCTTAGATGGCGGCATCGATGGTCTGGTTCACTTATCAGACATCAGCTGGAACGCCACTGGCGAAGAAGCCGTACGTGAGTTCAAGAAAGGCGACGAAGTACACGCTGTTGTACTGCAAGTTGACCCAGAGCGCGAGCGTATTTCTTTAGGTATCAAGCAGCTGGATGAAGATCCGTTCAACGGTTACCTTGCTGACAACAAAAAAGGTGCTATCGTTAAAGGTGAAGTAACTGCCGTTGACGCTAAAGGCGCTACTGTTATGTTAGAAGGTGGTGTAGAAGGCTACATCCGCGTTTCTGATATCGCGCGTGAGCGTATCGAAGATGCGACTACAGTACTGAAAGTAGGCGAAGAAGTTGAAGCTCGTTTAATGGGCGTTGATCGCAAAAACCGCGTAATCAGCCTGTCAATCAAAGCGAAATTCGAAGCTGAAGAAAAAGAAGCTATGGACACTATCAACAGCAAGCAACAAGAAGCTGATTTTGGTGGTAACGCTATGGCCGAAGCATTTAAAGCTGCTCAGAAGCAGGATTAATTGCGAGCAAAGCAGGGGGCTTATGCCTCCTGCTTTATCCAACAGCAGGTTTGCCGGAGGGTCTATGACCAAGTCTGAATTAATTGAAAAATTAGCTACTGATTTCCCCCATATTCAGGTCAAGGATGTTGAAGCTTCAGTTAAAGAAATCCTCGAGCAGATGGCACAATCACTTTCAAGCAACGAACGCATTGAAATTCGTGGCTTTGGCAGTTTTTCGCTGCATTATCGCGCGCCTCGTGTCGGCCGCAACCCAAAAACCGGTGACAAAGTTGAACTGGACGGTAAATATGTACCGCATTTCAAGCCAGGTAAAGAATTACGTGACCGGGTAAAAGACAACACCTGATCTCAAACTATTGAGTTTGCAGGCGTAAACGGAGTTTCCCTTGCGCAGACTACTTTTTATCGCCGTACTGGTAGCCCTGGTGGTAGTAGGGGTGCTATTTGGTTCTATTAATCAGCAATTAGCTGATTTACATCTTCTTATTATCAGTGTGCAGTTACGGGTAGTGGATATTGCACTGATTTTTCTGTTATTGGGCGTATTACTGGGCCTGCTCATTGCCATGCTGTACTCGTTGCAACGCAAAGCTAAAGGTTGGCTGCGTAAAACAGCGGATCAGCGTTAGATTATGCTGGAGCTGCTGTTTTTATTATTGCCTGTCGCAGCAGCCTATGGCTGGTTTATGGGGCGTAACAGCCTGAAACATAAAGAACTAAAAGGCCGCGCCAACATTACCCGTAATTTATCTTCGGGTTTAAATTTTTTACTGACCGATCAAGAAGATAAAGCGATAGAGCAGCTGTTAGAGCTGTTAGATATCGAAGCGGCCACCATTGAAACCTATCTGGCACTGGCTAATTTATTCCGTCGTAAAGGCGATTGGGATAAAGCCATTCGTATTCACGAAAAACTGCACCAGCTAAAGCTGCCCAAGCCGCAGGCACAGCAAATACAGTTTGAACTGGCCAAAGATTACTTTTGTGCCGGTTTGTATGACCGGGCAGAAAAGCTGCTGGTTAGCCTGGTAAAATCACCGAAACTGGCCGAACTGGCGTTAAAACAGTTATTTAGCATCTTTGTTGCCACCCATGAATGGCACAAAGCAGCGAGCTATCAGGCAGCAGTAGAAGAAACAGAATCACGCTCGCTGCGTATTGCTATGGCGAATATGCAGGTAGAAGCCAGCCTGCAAGATGATAACCGAAAACAATTATTGCTGACGTTAGCCGAGCATTATCCGGGCGCTATACGGCCTAAGTTTGAGTTAGCCAACCAGGCATTGGCACAGCAGGATCTCACACTGGCTAAATCAGCGCTGTTATACATTATTGAACACAAGCCGCAATGGAGCGCTGACGTGCTGCCGTTGTTAGCCAACTGCCAACTCAGCGACGAAGAGTGGTATCAACTGTTAAGCCGGTTGGCGAATAAACAACACAATACCAGTGCAGTAGTACTGTTGGGGCAGTGGCTGACAAAACATGGTTCAGCAGAGGCTGCGGAGCAGTTTTTACTGGATAAATTAGCGGCTCAGCCCAGTATCCGGGTGTTTCAGCAACTGCTAAAAGTACGCCAGCAGCAATCTGCACCCGCCGCTGAGGCGCTGTCATCGGTTGAAGAACTGGTCAATGCCTATCTGGCAAAGAAGTCATTATATAGCTGCCGCAATTGCGGCTTTAACACCCGCAATCATTATTGGTTGTGTCCGTCCTGTCAGCAATGGGAAACAGTGGAGCCTATTGCCGGTATTGATGGCCGTTAGTCGAAGGAAACTTTATGTCGTGTCAGACCCCTGTTGTCGTCGCTCTTGATTTTGAACAGCAAAATCAGGCGCTTAACTTAGTGAGTCAACTTGACCCAGCGCTATGCCGGTTAAAAGTAGGCAAGGAAATGTTTACCCATTTTGGCCCGCAGTTTGTGCAGCAGCTGCAACAGCGCAATTTTGACGTTTTTTTGGATCTTAAATTTCATGATATTCCCAACACAGTGGCTAAAGCCGTAAAAGCCGCTGCGGATCTTGGTGTATGGATGGTGAATGTGCATGCCAGCGGCGGCAGTAAAATGATGAGCGCGGCGCGGGAATCTTTGGTATCTTATGGTACTGATAAACCACACCTTATTGCAGTTACCGTGTTAACCAGCATGGAGCAGGCCGATTTAACGGAACTGGGCATTGCACTAACACCGGCACAACAGGTACTGAAGCTTGCGGCGCTGACGCAGCAGGCCGGTTTGGACGGTGTGGTATGTTCAGCGCAGGAAGCTACACTGTTAAAACAACAATGTGGTAAAGACTTTATGCTGGTGACGCCCGGTATACGCCCGGCCAGCAGCAGCCAGGACGACCAAAAACGGGTAATGACGCCAGCCCAGGCGGTCACGGCCGGGGTGGATTATATGGTAATAGGCCGGCCAATCACTAAGGCGGCTCAGCCGTTGGATGCGCTACACGCCATCGTTCGGGAGATCTCAAACGCTTAATTAATCAGGAGGTTAGGGTGGATGGCATAAACCTCGCGATATTAATTGGCGGTTTTCTTTTTGTAATTAGCATCATAGCAACCCTTATCTCGGCGCGTTTAGGCGCGCCCATGCTATTGGTGTTTCTGGTCATCGGTATGCTGGCTGGCGAAGAAGGCCTGGTTGGTATTCAGTTTGACAATCCTCAGGTTGCGTTTTTAATTGGCTCTATCGCGTTAGTTATTATTTTGTTCGATGGCGGTATGCGCACTCATCCAGAGCGCTTCCGGGTTGCTTTGGCGCCGGCTTCAATGCTGGCTACCGTTGGCGTGGTGCTAACCTGTGGCATCGTCGGGGTTGCCGCTGCCTATTTACTCGATTTAACCCTGTTGCAGGGCTTGCTGCTTGGCGCAATTCTAAGTTCTACCGATGCCGCTGCCGTGTTTTCAATCTTTCAATCACAAGGCCTTAGGATAAAAGAGCGGGTAGCATCAACGCTGGAGATAGAGTCGGGCAGTAATGACCCAATGGCGGTCATGCTTACGCTGACACTAGTTGGTGTTTTGGCGCAGGGTGAGCCGTTAGGCTGGGACGTGGCAAAAACCTTTTTACAACAAGCTGTTGTTGGCGGGGTAATGGGTTATGCCGCCGGGCGTATTTTTGTCGTGTTATGCCAAAAGTTACCGCTTAGCTTTGCGTTTTTTCCATTATTAGCCGTGGCCAGTTGTATCTTTATTTATGCCGTGACTAACACCTTGGGTGGCAGTGGCTTTTTGGCTGTTTATTTAATGGGTTACCTGGTGGGCAATGCGCGCTTACCACAAATTATTCATATCTTACGCATGCATGACGGCTTGGCCTGGATAAGCCAAATCAGTATGTTTCTGATGTTGGGTTTATTGGTGGTGCCTACGAATTTACTTGATCACCTGGTGCCGGCATTACTGCTGGCAGGCGTGCTTATATTTATTGCTCGTCCTATTGCTGTCTTGGTTAGTTTAATACCTTTTCGTTTTCCGGCCCGCGACCAGCTGTTTATCAGTTGGGTAGGGCTGCGTGGGGCAGTGCCGATTATACTGGCGCTGTTTCCGTGGTTGGCTGGCATGCCAGACGAGCATTTATATTTCGATGTGGCTTTTGTGGTGGTAATCGTATCTCTGGTGTTGCAGGGCTGGAGCATCGTACCGGTAGCGCGCTGGCTAAAATTGGAGGTGCCAAAAGAGGTCGCGCCGGATCAGGCCATGCCGCTGGATGCCGTACCCAGTAATGATGTAATGGAGGTGCTGGCGTTTAATGTGACTGACAGCTCACCGGTGTTAGCGCTTAGTTGGTCTGACTTACAGTTTAAACAGCCGATCCAGTTTTTAGGCCTAATCCGCGATGGTGAATGGCTGTTGCCGGAGAAAAAACCGGTATTTACGGTGAAAGACACCATCATGGTGCTGGCAAAGTTAAAACACGTGCAGAAAATCAGTGAAGTACTGGCCAAAGATGCAGAAAAATCTGTACTGAGTAACAGTAACTTCTTCGGTGACTTCGTGCTAAATGGCAATATCAGCCTGCGTGACTTAGATGCTTTCTATACCATTAATCTTGCTGATCAAGACAGCCAGCAAACCCTGGCCGGTTATATCGCACAGCGTTTCCACCGCCGCGTGGTTATTGGCGACCAGGTACAGTTAGATCAATTATTGTTAACGGTTAGGCAGGTGAACGATGATGGTGAAGCTATCCAGGTAGGTATTAAACCAGTAGCCGATTAGTCTGGTGGTAATAGGTTAAAACTCAGTGAGTACAAGGCTATCTGAAATGGGCCCGGCGTTTTATCAGCCAGCATAATACTGACGTGGCTGATGTCACTAAAGTGCAGTGGCGGCAGATTAAGCACCGGGTTACCGCGATAGCGTCCTGAGAAGTCATCCGGGGTAAACACAAAAGTCTGCTGGCCGTTGCCTGCAGAAAACTCAGCTACATAAGCCACGCCTTGCGGTATTAAAGCGGTTTTTAACCGCAGCTGGTAAGTACGGTTATCCGGCTTGGCGTTCAGTATAAGTTGAGTGCTTTTTACCGCCGTTATCGGGTTAAGCAGTTTAAATTCCGCTGAAGCAAAGCCGCCGTTGTTTTCCAGCGATAAATTACCGGTAAACAGCACAGCATCGTCATTATGGCGAATTACAGTACCACTGGAGCGGCCACCCATAACCGTATCGTGAATAAGCACAATACGTTCAAAGTGGTTATAGTCGCGAAAATTCAGTTGTACCTTATCAGTCATAGAGACAGCTGCAGCTGTTATAGCGCGCTCAGGCGCTGCAAGCACAGCAAAGCACCATGCACAGGTTATAGCGTAAACAAAGCGCGAATGCTGATCGTCATGGGTAAAAACGGCATAAAACATAATGTTGATTTACGCAGTACACAGCAAAACAGATCCTGTAAGTCGGATAAGCGAAATGCAAAAAATTACCCAATGTCAGTTATGCCAGCGCAAGTGCTTTTTAACGTTTCATCATCTTATTCCGCGCAAAATGCACCGGCGGCCATACTTTAAAAAACACTACGACAAATCGGCGTTGCAACAAGGTGTAATGCTGTGCAAGTTATGCCACAAAGGTATTCACACCTTGTACGATGAAATGACATTAGCGAAACGGCTCAATACCATAGAACAGCTGCAAGCAGATGGCAGTATCAAACAGCATGTTGATTGGGTGAAAAAGCAACGGGTAGCGGGTTAATTGCTAATTTATCTGCCAATACAATATATCCCATAATGTATATTATGTTAAATACAATATTGAGTCTTCAATCCTGCTCTATCTCAAATGCCGGTGCTACTGCCCTGTAGCTGCTGGACTTATCTATTTGCTGTGCGATAAGGTTTTGCGGTAAATGCGCTTGAAGTAAATCGGCAAACATCTGCCATTTCGTTGTCGGACTATGCTGACTGCTTGCGTGGTGCGGATAAAGCGGCTGACAATTAGTGGTGAGCTGAAAAGCGCAATTTGCAGGCCTTCGCAAAGCTCAATTACGCCCGGGTCGTCGATAACATTTAGTCTGCCGCACATTGCTTGTCAGATAAGTAAGTTGTTTGCTTATTAACTAGCTGACTTTGTTAAGATACGCCACTGTATCAACAAATCATTGGAATAATCGTGTCACACGTTTTGCTATCGCTACGGTGGTGGTTTATCACCCTGCTCTGCTGGCCGCTGCTGTTGTGGCAAGGTAAGCGGGTGCGTAAACTGGCGCTGCGCTTGCCGGAGGCTGCTGGGCCGCGGGTTGGCGTGTCGGGTGATGCACAGCTACCGCCGCTGCGGTTATTGATCTGTGGCGATTCTGCCGCTGCTGGTGTGGGGGTAACACAGCAAGACGATGCGCTTAGCGGCCAGTTGGTGCGTTTATTGGCCACACAATACCAGGTGCAGTGGCAGCTGGAAGCGCAAACCGGGCTGGATAGCGCCGCTTTAGCTGCTAGATTGGCAAAACTTAATGGCCAGTGTTTTGATCTGGTGGTGATGTCTGTTGGCGTTAACGATGTCACATCGCTTTGCTCTGCCCGCCGTTTTCTCTACCAGCTTACCAGGTGCCTACAGCTGTTACAGCAGCAAAACGGCGATCCGATGGTGTTATTTAGCGCCATACCGCCGATGCAGCAGTTCAGTGCACTACCCGCTCCGCTTAATTACTGGCTTGGCCTTAACGCCGCAATATTAAACCACAGCTCGAAGAACTTACTGCAGCGCTGGCCTAATGCCAGCTATGTTGCCACACCGAATAAGGTATCAGCCGCTATGCTGGCAAAGGATGGCTTTCACCCTTCAGCTGAAGGTTATCAGCAATGGACTCAGCAATTGGCAATAGCGTTAAATCGCAAAATCTAATATTTACAAGTCATTACAAATGAATGGTTACGCATTCAGTACAATGCGATTACAATTTTTGCGCAATTTTACAATAAATTATTAGAGGTGTTATGAAGTCTATTATCCTGGGTCTGGCCTTTTCGGCTATTGGCTGTGCTGCGTTTACCACAGAGGCAGCAACGTCAGACATTAGCTGGAACTATGTTGGTGCCGGTTATGCAAAAGCAAATATAAAGAATATTGCCGGCAATGATATTGATCTGAACGGTTATCAGCTCAACGGTAGTTATTTACTGTCAGACAATGTGTACCTCCATGCGTCTTATTACGATGTGTCGGGAGACTTACCCCTGCTGGATGACATTATGGGGCTGGAATTTGAGGCATCAGAGTGGCAATTCGGTTTGGGTTACCGGCATGCTGTTTACGATAACATCGACTCATTTTTTCAAGCCGGGTATGTGCGCTCTGAGCTTGGTGTCGTCGGTTTTGAAAATGATACCTTAAACGGTTTTCAGGCTGTGGCGGGCTTCAGATATAAAGTACTACCTGAATTAGAGTTATCCGCTGCGCTGCGTTATAACGACAGCTCAGATTCAGACAGCAGTACCTATGGCGACATTGGTGCACGCTACAGTGTGACAACCATGTTTGATCTGTACCTGAATTATCAGTTTGACAGTGATGTGTCTTTACTTGGCGCGGGTGTTGCTGTTAAGTTCTAGTACCTGGCATCCCGCATCCTGCTTAAATGGCAATGCTTGCGTTGCCTCTTTACTATACAGGAGCAGCATTTGCTGCTCCTGCCTGAAATAATCAGCAATGGCGCCGCTTAGCGGCGTGTCGGCAAACAGATAATTACCGTAACGCGTTACAGGTTCAAAGCCGCGTTTTAGCTTATGCTCGCCCTGGGCGCCGGCGTCAAAGTATGTCAGGCCGTGTTGAATACAATACTCGATACCCTGGTAGTAACACAGCTCAAAGTGCAGTTTGTCGGCATCGACAAGCGCGCCCCAATAGCGGCCGTAGAGCGTGTCCTGACTTTTAAAACACAGTGCCATCGCCTGTATTTCTTCGTCGCTACCTAACGCGGCAAATACCACCAGCTGCTGCGACATGCTTTGCCCTAACTGATAGAAACTCTCGCCACTAATATAGCCATGATGACCGGAGCGCTTTAAATAAGTGGCTTGGTAACAGCGCACTATGGCCTGCCAGTGCTGCTCACTAAGTTCGCTGCCGGCAAGCGTAACCCGTTTAATGTCGCTAACAGCGCTGCGCTCTTGCTTTATTTGCTTACGCTTACGGGCATTCAGGCTAGCTAAGAAATCGTCAAAACACGTGTAACCTTTGTTATGCCATAAAAACTGCACATCGTGGCGGGCTAAAAAGCCCTGTTGTAGCAGTTTTTTATGTAACGCGTGACCAACGTAAAGCCATTGCACACTGCAAAACTGCTGTTTCGCCAGAGTTTGCTTTAATGTATCGCAGATAAGCGTCAACAGCGTATCACAAGAAGCGGCATCCGCAGTAAGCGCTGGCAAGAGTCCCAGCCTTGGCCCTGTGGCGGGCGTAAAGGGTATGGCTGCTATCCATTTCGGATAATACGGCAGCGAGAACTGGCGGTACGCATCGGCAATTTGCCAGTCGAACAGATACTCGCCGTAAGAGTGCTGTTTTATGTAACCTGGCACCGCCGCCAGCAGCGTATCGTCCTGCCACAGTGTCAGATGCTGGCTGTGCCAACCACTTTTACCATCAACACTGCCGCCCTGCTCCAGCGCCAGTAAAAAGCGGTGCTGGCAAAACGGATAGCCGCCTTCGGCAAATAGCGCATCCCACTGCGCAGCCGTGACCTCAGCTAAGCTGGATAACCACCGCACGTTCAGCAATCAGGTCACCTTGTGCTTTACCTGATACTCAGCTTTTGAATACTCGCCGCTTCGCACCACATCGGCCAGAATTTCAACCGCGGTCCAGATATCGATATAGCGCAAATACAGCGGGGTAAACCCCAGTCGTAGGATGTCGGGCGCCCGAAAATCAGCAATAACGCCCTGCTTAATTAGCGCCTGACAAAGTGCATACGCCTGCGGATGACGATACGCTAACTGGCTACCACGCTCGTCGTCATTAACGGGTGTAATGCGCTCAAGCACCTGTAAACAGTCATGCTGGTTAACTAGCTGCTGAAAACAGTCACCCAGTGCCAGCGATTTTTGCCGCAGCTGTTGCATATCAACATCGGCAAACACCTCAAGCGCTGCATCCAGTACGCTCATCGAGAGCACCGCTGGCGTGCCGGTAAGAAATTGTGCAATACCGGGCGCTTTTTCATACTGGGTATTAAAGCTAAACGGGGTTTTATGGCCCATCCAGCCGGTTAATGGCTGGCAAATGGCACTATGATGGCGTCTGGCGGCATATATAAAGGCCGGTGCGCCCGGGCCACCATTAAAGTATTTGTAGCCACAGCCGACAGCAAAGTCGACGTTGCAGGCATCAACCTCTACGGGCAAAGCACCGGCACTGTGAGCCAGATCCCAGATCACCAGTGCGCCCTTTTCCTGTGCCAGCCGGGTCAACTTAGCCATATCAAACAGTCGGCCGCTACGAAAATCAACCTGAGTTAGCATTAACACCGCCACCTCTTCATCAATAGCGGCTTCAAGCTCAGCATCTTCAACCAATTTAAGTTGGCAGCGCTGTGCGCCAGTTAATTGCGACAGGCCTTCAACCATGTATAAATCGGTAGGGAAATTGCCATTAACAGACAGCACCGTCTGACGCTTTGGCTGCAGTGACAGTGCGGCACACAGCACCTTAAACAGGTTTACTGATGTCGAGTCGCAGCACACCACTTGCCCCGGTGCAGCGCCAATTAAGCGGCCAATTTTATCGCCGACACTTACGGGCAAATCTATCCAGTGATGGCGGTTCCAGCTGGTAATGAGGTGCTCGCCCCATTGCTGGCTAACCACCTCTGTGGCTCGCTCGGCAGCAATTTTCGGCATGGCACCCAGCGAATTACCATCCAGATACAGTGTGTTATCCGGAAAATGAAAAGCGGCCCGCTTGGCGAAAAGCGGATCGTCCAGATCGCGCTGTTTCAGCGCGGCACAGGTTAATTTAACATCAAGAGTCACTTGGCGAACTGCTCCTGTAACTGTTGTAGCACTGCGGCAAAAGCCGCTGTTTGTGGGTGCAACCAGTCAAAATGGCCGGCACCTTCGACAACTTTGTAGGCCATGCCACTTTGTGTGGTCTGACTAAGCGGCACTATAGTATCGCTGCTGCCATGTAACAACAATGTGTTCGCCGCTAACGGCTGCCCTTGTGGGCTGGCCAGCTTGTAGCGGCCGGGAAACTGCGTGGCGCTGCCGCCAATAAAGCCAGTGGTAGCGCGCTGACAGCCATTGCTGCCGGCGCTGTACAAGGTTAAATCGGTTATTGCCGCTAAACCTAATACGGCCTTGAAAGGCACTTGCTTAGAATTGGCAGCGGTTAATAGCGCAAGCTGCCCTCCAGCGGAATGGCCTGCTATGGCAACTCGATTTTTATCCAGCGGATAACCACTAAGACCATGTAATGCAAAGCTAAGCGCCTGTTCAACATCTTGCAGGCTACCCGGCCATCCACCGCCCTCATCCCCTACCCGGCGGTATTCAACGGACCAAACGGCAATGCCCTGTGCCGCCATGGCTTGGGCAAAAGCGGTGGCGTGGTTCAGATCGTAAGCATTTAACCAACAGCCGCCATGCACAAACACCAGTAACGGCAGCTTGGTTTGCATATCGAACTGATAAGTACGCTGCGCTGGTAAATACAAACGGCCAAACTGCAATGGCTCGTCGCCATAAGCGATTTGTATGCTGCTATCTGACTGAGCTTGCCCGGCCAGGCTGCTATAGCTGACATTGACCGGTTGACTGATGTTTTGTGGTGTTTTGTCTGGCGGCAATGCTGTACTGCAGGCAGTGAGCAACATGGCGGTTTTAAGTAATATTAAACGTCTTATCATAAACTTAGCTGTAAATTTGCGAAATATTGGGCCAGTGTATGTCAGCAGCGCAGCGTGCGTTATGCTTATTTGTTATGACTTAGTGGTAAAAACGCTGCTTGGATCAGCTATTTAGCTTGTATTTTTGCACCGTGTTACCCATATCAGCGTAGTAATAAAGCTTTTGCAACGGCGATCAGCAAGTTAATAGGAGCAAACATGAGTTCACCGTATATTCCCCCTAAAGTCTGGACTTGGGATGCTGCCAATGGCGGGCAGTTTGCCAGCATTAATCGGCCAATATCGGGCGCTACGCACGAAAAACCCCTGCCCAAAGGCAAACAACCGTTACAGCTTTATTCCCTGGCAACGCCAAATGGCGTAAAAGTCACCATTATGCTGGAAGAGTTACTGGCGCTTGGCAAAACCAATGCTGAATACGATGCCTGGCTTATCAGTATCAAAGATGGTGACCAATTTGGTAGTGGTTTTGTAGAGATTAACCCCAATTCTAAAATTCCCGCACTGCTGGATACGACCAACGGCAGCCGGGTATTTGAGTCGGGTTCGATCTTGTTGTACCTGGCTGAGAAGTTCGGTGCTTTCTTACCCACCACGCCAGCCAAGCGCACCGAGGCGTTAAACTGGCTGTTCTGGCAAATGGGCAGCGCGCCCTTTGTCGGTGGTGGCTTTGGCCATTTTTATGCCTATGCACCAGAAAAATACGAGTACCCGATTAACCGCTATGCGATGGAAGCCAAGCGCCAACTGGACGTGCTAGATAAACAGCTGGCCGACAACGAATTTGTTGCCGGCGATGAATACAGCATTGCTGACATGGCGATCTGGCCCTGGTATGGTGGCTTGGTGCTGGGCCGATTATACGATGCGGCAGAATTTCTCGATGTTACCAGCTATAAACATGTACTGCGCTGGGCAAAACAGCTTGATCAGCGGCCGGCAGTAAAGCGCGGTTATAGCGTAAACCGAAACTGGGGTGATGGCCCTCAGCTACCAGAGCGCCATAGCAGCGCTGACTTTGATACGCTTGGCATTTAATCTTTGTCGCGTTAGCAGCTGGTGCCCTTGAATAAGTCACCAGCTAGCTGTTACGTCCCAGCTAAAAAAGGCTTTAATAGCAGTCGTACATCAACACGAGCCTTTAGCCGCGCCGCAAGCAAATATAAACCGGCAATTTTACGGTGTAAAAACAGTGCATCGGCCGGCGGCGTGTGCCAGTAGTTTTGCTGCATACTCAATTTAGTGCCGGCATCACGTAACCGGCCGGCTAAGTCGCTTTGGCCAAAGTCAAACTCGCCACTGTGCTGAAGTGGCTCGCATGCCAGTTGTACCAGTTCCAACACCGCCTGTTTTTGTGCCGGTAAAATATGCTGGCTAAAAAAACCGATATCAGTCAACGCTTCTTCCAGTGCGGCACTATCGTGTTCGATTGCACCGATAAACAAGTTTCGATACGCATTACTCACTTTAACCGGGTAATCGCGGCAAGCGCCAAAATCCAGCAGTACCAGCTGTGCGCTGTCTCGGTTGTAGAGATAATTAGCAAAATTAGGATCAGTTTGCACCAGCTTAAAATCGAACAGCTCGCGAAACAGCAAAGTAAACAATTGTTGCATTACCCTGTCGCGAACCAACTGCGGGCCATGTTGCAATGACTCGATGGGTACACCGTCAACATAGGTCATCGTGAGCAAGTTAGCACTACTGAGTTCGGGCAATACCTGAGGCAATACATAGCGCTTATCGCTAGCCAATAATTGCTGATAACGCATTAAAAAACCTGCTTCGCGGGTGTAGTCAGCTTCTTGCTTAAGCTGCTGCTTAGCCTCTTGCAACAGGCCTTTATAATCTACCGACGCGGGTAACAAACCACTGACACGTAGCAAGGTCGCCACGTTATCGACATCACTGTCGATACTGTCTTTGACGCCCGGATACTGCACTTTAACCGCCAGTTTGCGGCCATCATCATGATAGGCCAAATGCACCTGGCCGATGGAAGCTGCGGCCAGCGGCACAAACTGAAAATCACTGAAATGGTTAAGCCAGTTCTCGCCCAGTTCAGTGCGCAACACCTGGGTTAATTGTTTGGGAGGCATGGGGTTGGCGCTAGCACGCAGCTTCGATAGGATCTCAGCGAGCTCAGGCGGTAGTACATCGCCGGCATCCATCGACAACAATTGCCCAACTTTCATTGCTGCGCCGCGCAAATGCGCCAGTTTATCTGCTACCCGACGCAGGTTGTCTGTGGTTAACAACAGGCTGGCTTTATTGGGTTTCTCACCTTTAGCCAGCTGCCGGGCTCCCTCGACGAGCATGCCACCGGCAACCCGACCGGCTAATGAGGCTAAACTGCCCAAACGTGATAACCGGTTTACCGGCACTTTTGAATGCGACGATGACATAAGGCTCCAATACCAGGTGAAATAGCACAGGCGTAATAGCCAAAATAGCTGGTAAACCTTTTACGCTGATTTCAGGGGTATGGCTCAGTCGCACACCTTGGTGGCGCCCCTTGTGCGATTATCAGTCACGTACTATGGCTATTCGCCCGGCTTTGGCAAAGTTCGGCCACAGCCGAGGTTGAGGTGCCAAAACGAACAGATCGCCGTTTTTGCCGGTTAATTGCTGGCTAACACCCGCGTCTTTGGCCACCTCGCCGTTGGCGACCATATGCTGTGCTTCACCGTGCACTGGCACCGCCAGCTGTGGCTTGACCCAGCGATACAGTAAATCGAGCTCGCCCCGACATGGGTGGCCAGACACATGAATTGGCAGTTCAGTGTCGTGTTTTTGCAAGGTGTCGATGTTGCGTGCGCGAAATTTATCCACCAGGCGACTAATCAGCATTTCATTACCGGGAATAATAATGGCACTGAAAATGACGAGATCGCCGGGTTCCAGTGATAACTGCGGATGCCTGTCGTCGGCCAGTTTATTGAGCGCTGCGCGGGGTTCGCCCTGACAGCCGGTAGCCAGTACCAATACTTCGTTTTTGGGTAAATAGCCGATGTGTTCGGCGTCGGCCAGCGTTAGCTCAGCTGGCCAATAACCGGTTGCGCGTGCAGCACCCACCATATTGTGTAAGGCGCGTCCCATTAGCGCCAGATAACGGCCGGTTTTAGCGGCAATGCGGGCAAGCGATATCAGCCGGCCAACATTTGAGCTAAAACTGGTGACCACAACCCGCCCGGTTGCCTGCGCGATTACCTGCTCAAGCGCTTTAGCACAGTCTGACTCTGAGACGGAAAATCCATCACGCAGCGCATTAGTAGAATCACACACCATGGCGGTAATATTTTGCTGCCCTAACCGTTTAAACGGCGCTGCTTTAAAAGCCCTGCCGGTAATAGGGCTGGCATCCATTTTCCAATCGGCGGTATGAAAGACCTTACCGGCTTCGGTTTTGATAACAAGCGCCTGCGGCTCAGGAATAGAGTGGGTAATTGCCTGAAAATGTACGGTAAAAGGGCCAATATTGACCGTGCTACCAGAACTTACCTCAATTATCGGCATGTGCTGTGCCAAGCCAGTGCCGGAAAGTTTACGCCGCAGCACCTCAGCAGTAAAAGGTGTGGTATAAACCGGACATTGCAAGCGTGGCCATAGTGCGGGTAAAGCGCCGATATGATCTTCATGGGCATGGGTAATGATAATGCCACAAAGTAAATCACGCCGTGCGCTGATAAAGGCCGGATCAGCGGCCAGCACCTCAGCAGACGCTAAGGGGCTGTTCGGTTCATAGTCTGGCGACAGTGGATTGTTAAACGTTACACCACAGTCCACCATTAACCAGCGCCTGGCATGACCATATAAATTTAGGTTCATACCAATTTCGCCGCAGCCACCCAGCGGTAAAAACCACAAATCGTTTGCGCCTGGTTCTTTTAGCCTACTAGCATCAGGCGCTTGTGCGTTGTTAATAACTGCCTCCGTATCAGAACCTTTGCTCCAACTGTTCCGCCTGCGCCAATTCGCTTTCCAGCCGCTTGCTTTCGTCGGCTCTGGGTTTGGCAAAACGGGCCAGCGCCAGATAAAGTACCGGCGTTAAATACAAAGTAAACACCACCGCTAAGCCCAGACCGCCAAACACTACCCAGCCGATTGCATTACGTGCTTCAGCACCGGCACCGCTGGATAAAATCAGCGGCAGCGCGCCAAGGAGTGTCGATAACAGCGTCATCGCGATAGGTCGTAGGCGGATAGCCGCGGCCTGCTCTACCGCTTTTCTTACGTCATAGCCTTGGTCGCGCAGCTGATCGGCGAATTCGACCAGTAAAATCGCATTTTTAGCCAGTAGTCCGATCAACATTACCAGGCCGATTTGCGAGTAGATATTGATCGATGTACCAGTTAAAAATAGCGCAAAGATAGCCGCGGCAATACCAAAAGGCACTGTAATCATCACCACCACAGCACTATTAACGCTCTCAAACTGCGCTGCCAACACCAACAGTACGATGAGAAACGCCAGCACATAGGTCAACGTAACCTCGCGGGCGGTTTCTTCAAAGGTTAAGGCTTCACCTAAGAAAATCAGACCAATATCGCTGGGTAGATGTTGCTCTGCCAGGCTGCGTAGTTGCTCGACCGCCTGCTGCAGAGGTAAGCCGGGTGGCAGTTCCATATCCAGCTCTATCGCGCGACGCTGGGCCTGGCGCTCCAACTCTGCTGCCACGCCTTCCTCCGAAATGGTCGCAAGGCTGGATAGCGGCACAAGAGCACCAGAACTTGAGCCAACATACAGATTGGCCAGATCAGCAGGGTCATTAATGCGCTCAGTTTGTGCCTGCAAAATAATGGGGATAGCCTGATCGCCGACATTTAAATCGGCCAGATCATCACCATTAATGGCCACCCGCAGTGTGGTGGCGATATCAGAAAGCGGCACCCCCAGTTCCTGTGCCCGGCGCCGGTCGATATTTACCCGAAGCTGCGGCTGAGTGGGCTGATAGGAAATGCGTGGCGTACCCATTTCAGGCAGCTGTTGCTGTACCACTTTTGCAAAAGCCTGGGCCGCAGCAAAAATATCGGCATAGTTAGCGCCGGTTAATGCCAACTCAAGCCCACCGCCCTGACCACGCAGGTTTAAACTGTTTGAGCCAAAAGCACGCGCCGGTGCACCGGGAATCGCCGCCAGCGGGCCGCGTATTTCATCAATAATCTCTTGCTGTGAGCGCGAACGTTCATCCCAGTGTTTCAGCGGCACGGTAATAAACGCCAGATTAGGGTCCCACTGGCCTACCACAGTATAAATTGAGTCGATATCACCGCCGTTAACATATGGCAGTAAAATGTCTTCCATTTGGTCGGCTTGGCGGTCCATAAAGTTTAAGCCTACACCATCCGGGCCGCGGGCAAAAATTCGCACGCTGCCGCGGTCTTCACTTGGCAGCAGCTCACTGGCTAACTGGCTGTGCAAACTTAACGCCGCAACCGCTGCCACAAGGCTCGCGGCAAAGATCCACCAGGCTTTATCAAGCGAAAAATGCAGGCTGCGCTGATACAGATTTACCAAACGTTGTCCGATCCCTGACAGCATATTGGCGCTAGCGGCTTTTAATGGTAGGCGTGCGGTTAACGCCGGCACTAGTGATAAGGCAACAAACGAAGAGATAATCACCGACACGGCCAGCACACCGCCAAACTCGCGGAATAAACGGCCGGCTGTAGAGGGTAAAAAAGCAATTGGTACAAACACCGCTACCAAGACTGCCGTGGTGGCAATAACCGCGAAAAACACCTCCCGCGTGCCCAGCACCGCGGCGGCCCGAGCCCCTAACCCCATAGCACGACGGCGCTGAATATTTTCAGTCACGACAATGGCATCATCGACAATCAGGCCGGTGGCCAGCACCAATGCCAGTAGGGTTAAAATATTGATAGAAAAGCCCATCAACCAGATTGCTGCCAATGCACCAATCAGTGATACCGGAATAGATAACGCCGGCACTATAGTGGCGCGACCCGAACCGATAAATAGCCACAAGGTAGCGATTACCAGCACTATCGTTAGTAGTAACGAGGTAAACACCTCTTCTACTGAACTTCGGATAAATTCGGCATCATCGGCTGTAACCTGGATCTCGAGATCGGGAAAGCGGCTTTGCAGCTGCTTCACCAAGGCTAATACTTCATCGGATATTTCAATGGTGTTAGAGCGGGCCTGGCGGATCACGCCTAAACCAATCACCGGCTTACCATCCAAACGCACTAAACTCTGCGCGTCAGCCGGGCCAAAATAGACAGTAGCGACATCACCAATACGGGTATTGCCACTGATAATAATGTCTTCTACCTGAGCGGCCGTAACAGAGGTGGCGTCTGCCCGCACGATCAGCTGCTGATCGGTTGATTTCATGCTACCGGCAGGTACATCAAACGGCGCCTGACGCAGTGCAGCTGCGACATCCGTTACCGCCAGATTAAAGCTGGTCAGCCGCAGCGGATCTAACAATACCCGCAGTACCCGCTCACGATCGCCATTTAAGCGCACATCGGCCACGCCCGGCACACTTAAAAATAACGGCGCTAAGTCAGTTTCTACCCGTTCAGTCAGGCTTTCTAAATCTAAGCTGGCACTGGATACTGCCAAACTGACCACAGACTCAGCATCATTGTCTGCTTTAATAATGGCTAACCGCTCTACCGCATCAGGTAACTCCCGTTGAATACGACTTACCGCTTCGCGGGTTTCATTAGCCGCATCATCCAGGTTGGTGCCCGGGCGAAACTCTACCCGCACGCGCGAGCTGCCCTCTTCACTTGAGGCATTGATTGACTTAACGCCGCTAACACGCGCGACAGCGCCCTCTAATTTACTGGTGACTTCGGTATCGACCGTCTCAGGTGAACCACCGGGATAAGCAGCAGTGACGGAAACGATGGGCCGGTCGACATCAGGCAGTTCGCGCACTTCAATCGCGTTTAACGCGGCAACACCGGCGATTATGATCAGCAGGTTAAGTACAACAATAAGTACCGGCCGGCGAATAGATAATGACGGTAAGTCGTTTAACGGGTTTTGTAGCTTCATTGTGCGGCGACCTCTGTTGGGCTAGCGCTTTGATTGACGGCGCGCACAAGCTGGCCGTCGCGCAGCGTTTGCACGCCCTCAACAATCAGTTGGTCATTGGCGGTTAACTTGCCTGCCACCAGCAAACGCCCGCTTAAACGCTGCTTAATTTGCACATCTACCCGCTTGGCTTTGCCCTCTTCGGCCAGCCAAACATAGGCACTGGTGGCGCCCCACAGCAATGCTGCTTCGGGTATTACCGCATAAGACTCACCGGCCAGTTGCAACTGCACACGAAAGCTCATACCCGGGCGAAAGCTGTCGTTACTGTTATTCAGCAGCGCCCGCACCCTGATACTGCGGTTACTGCTGTCAATGCGCGAGTCGACCTGAGCAATTTCGGCGCTAATGCTGGTACCCTGCGCTTGCCACGGCGACAATTGAACACTGGCACTACCTTGAACAATAGGTAGGGCATCTTCCGGCGCGTTAAAGTTAATTAACAGCTGTGAGCGGTCATCTATGGTGGTAATCGCTGTTTGTAGGGTAATGCGGTCGCCCGGCTCTATATCGGTCAAGCCGACTACACCACTAAAAGGTGCCCGCACCACCCTGTCTTCCAGTTCGGTTTTTGCCTCTGCCAACTGTACTTGAAGTAAGTCTCGGGCGGTAATGGCATCGTCCAACACGCTTTGCGCAATAGCGCCCCGCTCTCGGCTTTCCTGCAACCGTGCCACTGTGCGCTGTGCATCGCGCAGCTGAATAGTGGCACGCTCAACAGCCACTTGCTGACGGCGTGAGTCCAGCTCCAGCAGAACCTGACCCTTTTCAACCTGCTGCCCAGGCGCAAAGTTAACCGCTGTAACCCTGTCGGCCGCTGCTGGGTATAGCACCACAGAGCGAATTGCTTCAGCACTGCCAACCGCCTCTACCCGGCTACTTTGCTGCTCAAAGGTTACGGCCTGAGTGATCACCTGAGCGGCGCGGCCGCCTCCTGCCGTCTGAGCATGGACTGCCGGCAGCATCAGCAATGCCCACAGACAGAAGAGTTGGCGTAACGGCCGACGTGTCAACTTCATGTTTTTTCCTTCAATTCAATATGATGCGAAGCAGCGTTTACTATACGAATTACGATCTGACACCATCAAGGCTCTTTACGGTGTCTTTACCAAACGCTAATTGAATGGCTGCTTACTATACGGAAATCAGAAAGACATGATCAAAAAAGGCTGCTCATACGCGATGAACAGCCTCCAATTACCGCTAAAACGCTGCTGCGCTTTAAGGTTTCGTTACAGCGGACTGGCTTAGCTGGCTTTTACACTGGCTATCCAGTTATCTACCCGCTTTTCCAGTACATTTAACGGCAGTGCACCACCACCCAAAATGGTGTCATGAAAGGCACGGATATCAAACTTGTCGCCCAGGTGCTGCTGTGCTTTGGCGCGAAGCTCAAGTATTTTAATCATGCCGATTTTATAGGCTGTTGCCTGGCCTGGCCAAACGATGTAGCGGCGCACTTCGGAAATCACCGCGCCCTCGGCAATCGGCGTTTTTTCCAGGAAGTAATCAATGGCCTGTTGTTCGGTCCAGCCTTTACTGTGCAGGCCAGTATCAACAACCAGGCGCACCGCCCGCCACATTTCGGTGATAAGGCGGCCAAAATCAGAATACGGGTTTTGATAGGCGCCCATCTCTTTTGCCAACAGTTCAGAATAGAGTGCCCAGCCCTCTACATAAGCAGTAAAGCCCGCCTGAGTGCGGAAGGTAGGCACTGATGTCAGCTCCTGTGCGATAGAAATTTGCATATGATGGCCCGGGTTGCCTTCATGGTAGGCAATGGCTTCCATTTCATTTTTCGGCATAGAGCGCATATCGGATAAATGTGCGTAGTAAATGCCTGGCCTAGCGCCATCGGGTGTGCCGGGGAAGTAGTGCTGAGCCGCACCCGGTTGCTCGCGAAACGGTTCAACCCGTTTTACGATCAAATCGGCTTTGGGCAAAATACCAAAATATTCCGGCAGTTTTTCGTTAATAAAAGCCAGATATTGGCGCGAGTCTTCCAGATAGCCTTCACGGCCCTCGTCGGTGTCAGGATAATAAAACTGATCATCGTCTTTGATAAATTTGAAAAATGCCTTTAAATCACCTTTAAAGCCGACTTTGTCCTTAATGGCGATCATCTCTGCAGTCAGGCGTTCAACTTCGTCCAAGCCAATCTGATGAATTTGCTCAGCCGTCAGATCCGTGGTGGTTGACACTTTTAAACGGTAGTCATAAAAGGCTTTACCGTCTTTTTGCTTACCCACGCCGGTGGCTACCTGATCACTTTTCGCAACATCCTGCTCTAACCATTGCTTTAATGCCGTATAGGCCGGTAAAAAATGGCTTTGCAGTGCGGCACGGGTTTGCTCCGTTAACTGCTGCGCCTGCTCATCGCTCAGTTTATCGGCTTTTACCAAGGCATCAATTTTACCCTTAGCATCACTCCACAGTGGGATGTCCTGCTCGCTGTCAGTAAAAGGCGCGCCGTTAATCAGATTGGTAATTTGGTTCAGTACACCGTCATAGGCAAATTTAGGCGGGCGAACATCGTGACTGGCGTTGTCCTGGGCGCGCTGCAGCAGTTGGGTGATAGCGCGACTGATACCTTCTATCCGTTTAACGTAAGCCTGCATATCTTCAGCGGTATCAACTTTGTGAAAGTTGATCATTATTTGCGGCAGCATGGCATGAATACCCTGCATCTGGGTGAAAATATAAGCATTTTTACGAAATGGCACGCCCTCCTTAGCTTGTTCATACTGGTAAATCCAGATGTCATAGGAGGTTTGCGCTTCTAAATCGAGTTTGCTGTAATCAAAATTGGTTTTTAACTCTGTCACACTGTCGGCAAGCCAGGCTAGTTGAGCATCTTCTGCCGCAACCGAGGTATCGTCGACCTGGTCGTATTTATCTTTACGGCCTAAAAACGTCATTTGCAGCGGACTTTGCTGCAGCTGCTGCTCGTACTTCTGTTCAAACCACTGATTAAGCCGTTCGGTTTCTGATTGCTGCGCCGCAGCAACTTCGGTGGTGGGTGTAGCCGCGGGTTGTTGTGCAGCAGGCGGCTGAGGCGCCGGGCCACAACCGCTGATAATACCGGCTATTGCCAGCGCTAACAGAGACTTACGCATAAAAAGGTCCTTGTTGTTTTGGTTATAAACGCAACAAGCCTACCCTTTGAACGGGCGTTAGTCTAAAACAATTTGTAACCAGCTTTGTCAGTACTAAGCACTGACACGCTTATACTGGCGATACTGTGGTGTCCAGAAATTGTCGTCAATTTTCTGCTGTAGCAGTGCATCGTCAAGCTCTAATGCCAAACCCTGTTGCATCGCCACTTTAGCGACATTAAAGGCAATTTTTTTGCTTAATTCAGCCAGATCAGTAAAGGGTGGCAATAATCCGCCCTCGCCGGTATTGGCACGCGGTGAGGCTTCTGCCAATGTTTTACTGGCCGCGCGCAGCATTTCATCACTGATAATACGGGCCTTACAGGCAATAACCCCCAGGCCAATGCCAGGGAAAATATAGCTGTTATTACACTGCGCGATTGGGTAACGCTTACCATCGTACTCTACCGGCGCGAACGGGCTGCCGGTGGCAATAATCACATCGCCTTCTGTCCAGCTTATGACTTGCTCTGGTGTGGCTTCAACCTGCCGCGACGGGTTAGACAGCGGGAAAATAATCGGCGTTTCACAGCCTTTTTTCATTGCCCGCACTACCGCTTCGGTAAATAAGCCGGCCTGACCGGATACACCAATCAAGACTCCGGGTTTGGCACAGTTCATGACATCGCGCAGACTGGGGTATTCGCTACTGTAGCTCCACTCGGCGATTGCCTCTGATGATTGCACCAGCGCCTGCTGAAAATCCCGCAGGCCAGGTGTGGTGTCAGTTAGTAGACCAAACCGGTCAATCATATAAATTTGGCTACGGGCCTGTTGCTCGCTAATACCCTCGGCCACCATCTGGCTAATCACCTGCTCGGCAATACCACAGCCAGCCGAGCCGGCACCTACAAATACCACTTTTTGTGCTGATAATTTAACGCCTTTGGTACGACAGGCTGCCAGCAAGGTGCCCACGGTTACCGCAGCCGTGCCCTGAATATCATCGTTAAAGCAGCATACCTGCTCGCGGTAACGCTGCAGCAGTGGCATGGCATTTGGCTGGGCAAAATCTTCAAACTGAATAATCGCCTCTGGCCAGCGACGTTTAACCGCCTGAATAAACAGATCGACAAATTCATCGTATTCAGCCTGACTCACACGCTTTTGCCGCAAGCCCATATACATTGGATCGTTTAACAGCTTTTCATTATTAGTGCCCACATCCAGCATCACCGGTAAGGTATACGCCGGGCTGATACCACCACAAGCGGTGTAAAGCGATAACTTGCCGATAGAAATACCCATACCACCGATGCCCTGATCGCCCAGGCCTAGCACGCGCTCGCCGTCTGTCACGACAATCACTTTTACCTTGCGCTTGGTGGCGTTACGCAGCACATCATCCAGCTGATGACGGTCGTTGTAGCTGATAAACAAACCACGGGCGCTGCGGTAAATGTCCGAAAACTGCTCGCAGGCATCACCCACTGTCGGGGTATAAACAATTGGCAACATTTCTTCCAGATGTTGCTGCAATAAGCGGTAAAACAGGGTTTCGTTATTATCCTGAATGGCGCGCAGATAGATATGCTTATTAATAGCAGTATCAAAGCTCTTGTATTGCAGATAAGCGCGGCTCACCTGCTCTTCAATGGTCTCAAAGCGTGGCGGTAGCAAACCAGCCAGATTAAAGGCCAAACGTTCTTCAGCGGTAAAGGCGCTGCCTTTGTTTAATAGAGGGGTTTCCAGTAAAGCGGAACCGGCATAGGCGGTATACAGCGGAGACTTTTTCATTGCACTGCTCATGAGTATCTAATCGAAACCTGCCAGGCACTGCCCCAAGACAGCGCTGGCAAGAAAATTAATAAATGGTGCTGATGCGGGGGTTTAATACAGACAAGATAAACAGCCCCTCAGTGTTACAAAAATCAATCGCGCGGATGATATCCTGCTGAGTCAGGTCTAGCAATTCCAGTACAAATGGATCGACCAGTTGCCGGGTGGAATATAACTCTGGGTGCTGGTTGGCTAGCGCTAAACGCACCGCCAGGAAAATGACCAATTGGGCCTTGTTTTTAGGATCGAATTTATGGCTATGCTGCAGTGCTACCGGCTCGACGATGCTGTCGGGCAATTGCCACAAATGTAACAGCTCAGCACCACATTCGGCATAGGTACAGCCCAAAATGGTTTGCTGGCGCTGCCAGGGCTTTTCGTCAGCCGAGTAATCCTGACATAAATGCGCAAGTTCGGCATTGTTGTGCAACAGCACCATTTCGCCAATGTTGTGCAGCAGGCCGGCAACATAATACCTGTCTGTTGGCTTTAACTGGCAATTTTGTGCTAAAAACTTGGCGATAAGTGCCGCATTAATGCTCTGCTCCCAAAATCGCTCCAGGTCAATTGCTGAGGTGTCGATTTTGCTGCAGGCTGACGCTATGCCAATGCTAATCACCAGGTTGTAGACCTGCGTTTTACCTAGCACTAACAGAGCTTTGCTAACGCTTTCTACCTGATATGGTAAGTTATAAATGGCGCTGTTAGCGAGTTTCAATAACTTAGAAGTCAGCACCGGATCCAGCATGATAACTTCGGCTATCTCATCGAGACTAGCCGTTTCAGAGTCCATCAATTGCTTAACGCGTAAATAGCCTTCAGGTAAAGCAAAGAGTTCCGCAACATTCTGCGCATATTGCAAGGCTTTCATCTGCTGAGATCTCCAATCACTGTCAGATACGGCTTAACAGCTTTAAGTGTTACTGCTGGTGCGGATTTTACAAGCTTTAGACCGAAATACTTAGCGTTTTTTGCGACCAGAGCCGGCAAAGCTGTAAGTAAATGTGTAAGGCAGGGACGACGGACGCCGTCCCCCGGCAGAAGCACAACTCAGGCGACCAATGAACGCAGCATCCAGGCATTTTTTTCATGCACCGTCATGCGCTGTGTAAGCAAGTCTAGGGTCACTTCATCCGACGCTTCATCAGCAGTAGGTACAATTGAGCGTGCCGTTTTTGCGATCGCTTCCTGGCCTTTCACCAGATCTTTAATCATCTCTTCTGCTGTAGGTATGCCATCAGCCTCTTTGATGCTGGTGAGTTTCGCGTATTCCTTATAAGAACCCGGTGCAAATTCGCCTAACGCCCGGATCCTTTCGGCAATTTCATCTACCGCCAGTGCCAGTTCGTTATACTGAGTCTCAAACAAGGTGTGCAGCGTTTGAAACATGGGGCCAGTCACGTTCCAGTGGTAATTGTGGGTTTTTAAATACAGGGTGTAGGTGTCTGCCAACAATACCGACAAACCATGGGCAATGGCTTTGCGTTGTTCTTCATTAATCCCAATATTAATTTTCATCTTAGGTCCTCTTGGTTATCCGGTAACGTGAAACAACATAGCACAACGGTGGTGAACTTTAATACTCAGCAAGAAAAAACAGTGTGTTACCGGTTTAGCAGCATTATCGAAGACATGGGGACGCAAGCTACTAAATTCAAGGTAATAAAAAACCGGCCACTAGGCCGGCTTTCAACCGTCGCTTAACGCAACTACACCGCCTGGGCGGCCAGGTATTCTTCATAGCTGCCGACAAAGTTACGAACGTCTTTGTCGGTAATTTCAATAATACGGCTGGCTAAGCTTGAGACAAACTCGCGGTCATGGCTGACAAACAACAAGGTGCCTTTGTAATGCTCCAGTGCCAGGTTTAGTGACTCTATTGACTCCATATCCAAATGGTTGGTCGGTTCGTCCATCACCAGAATATTGGGCCGTTGTAGCATCAACTTACCAAACAACATACGGCCTTTTTCCCCACCGGATAACACCTTAACCGATTTCTTAATTTCATCTTGAGAAAACAGTAAACGACCTAAAATACCGCGTACGGCTTGCTCATCATCTGACGGTTGTTTCCATTGGCTCATCCAATCGAACAGGCTGATATCCTCGCTAAATTCGTGTGCGTGATCTTGCGCGTAGTAACCGATATTGGCGTTTTCAGACCACTTCACACTGCCCGCTTCCGGCGTCAAGTCGCCGACCAGGCACTTAAGCAAGGTTGATTTACCGATACCGTTAGCGCCCAAAATGGCCACTTTTTCGCCAACTTCGATAGTCATACCTAAGTTTTTTAACAGGTTAAGCTCACCGAAGCTTTTATTCAGGCCTTCTACTTCCAGCGCTAAGCGGTATAACTGCTTTTGCTGCTCAAAGCGGATAAAAGGGTTAACCCGGCTGGAGGCTTTTACTTCTTCTAACTGAATTTTATCAATTTGCTTGGCACGTGAGGTGGCCTGCTTGGCTTTAGACGCATTGGCTGAGAAGCGGCTGACGAAGGTCTGCAGCTCAGCAATCTGGGCTTTTTTCTTCGCGTTATCGGCCAACAAACGTTCGCGAGCCTGAGTGGCGGCAAACATGTACTCGTCGTAGTTACCCGGATATAAGCGCAGCTCGCCGTAGTCCAGATCAGCCATGTGGGTACAGACACTGTTTAAAAAGTGACGATCGTGCGAGATGATCACCATAGTGCTGTTACGCTCAGCCAGCACGTTTTCTAACCAGCGAATGGTGTTAATGTCGAGGTTGTTGGTTGGTTCGTCCAGCAGCATAATTTCCGGATCAGCAAACAGTACCTGTGCCAGCAACACCCGCAGTTTAAAGCCTGGGGCAATGGCCGACATCGGGCCAAAGTGCTGCTCTACCGGAATACCAACACCAATTAACAGCTCGCCAGCACGTGATTCGGCGGTATAACCGTCCATTTCACCAAAGGCGACTTCCAGATCGGCCACTTTCATGCCGTCTTCTTCACTCATTTCACTGCTGGCGTATATGCGGTCGCGCTCTTCTTTTACCGCCCAAAGCTCAGCATGGCCCATGATCACGGTATCGATGACCGAATACTGCTCAAAGGCAAATTGATCCTGATGTAGTTTGGCAACACGGTGGTTCGGTTCTACAAACACATTACCAGAGGTAGGCTCCAGCTCACGGCTTAAAATCTTCATAAAGGTCGACTTACCACAGCCGTTCGCACCAATTAAACCATAGCGATTGCCCTCGCCAAATTTAATGGAGATATTCTCAAACAACGGCTTAGCGCCAAATTGCATGGTAATGTTTGCAGTTGATATCACGTTGTGTTCCAAAACAGGTTAAAACAGTGTGTTGCCGACCTTTAACAGGCAGGCAGCGTAAAAAGTGCGCTACTATACGCTGATTTAGCGGTTAACTCAAAACAAACGCCCGGTTTAACCGGGCGTTTTAGCAGATTTTTACGCAGCGAGTAGATTAGCCGCGGGCTTGCGCCACTGCTGCCTGACACAGCTCTGTTATCCGGCCCCAGTCTTTTGCAGCTACCGCATCGTCTGGTACTATCCAAGAGCCGCCGACACAGCTGACATTGGGCAGCGCCAGATAGTCGCGGAAGTTTTTCTCATTAATGCCGCCGGTTGGGCAAAAGCGAATATCAGCAAAGGGGCCATGAATGGATTTTAACGTTTTCACGCCGCCAGCTGCTTCTGCCGGAAAGAATTTAAAGTGGCTGTAACCAAGGCCTGTGCCTTCCATCAGCTCTGAAATGCTGGCAATACCGGGAATAAGCGGAATAGCCGCGTCTTTACCGGCCTGCAGCAGCTCGCGGGTCAGGCCCGGGCTAATGGCAAACTTAGCACCCGCCTCTGCTACCTGTTGTAATTGTGCCGCTGTGGTAACAGTGCCGGCACCTACAACTGCATCCGGTACTTGTTCGGCAAGTAGCCTGATGGCATCCAGCGCGACCGGTGTGCGCAGCGTCACTTCCAATACTTTAATGCCTCCAGCCAGCAAGGCTTTCGCCATAGGCACCGCATCGGCTAAGTCTTTAATTACAATTACAGGAACCACAGGCCCCATCTCGAATAAGGTGCCGGGTTGAAGTTGCCAGTTATCAAATGCCATATCAGTTACTCGCCAAAGATTGTTTCAGGTATACCGCGGCTCCGACTAAACCGGGCTGCTCTGCGGTCACGACATAGGTGGCGATCTGGCGATTAAATGCGCTAAACCGGCCTTTTGCTTCAAAACGGGCTCTGAACTCGCTTTGCGCAAGCAGAGGTAATAATTTGGGTACTATGCCGCCGGCTATATACACTCCGCCAAAGGTGCTGAGCGTTAAGGCAAGATCGCCAGCGACGCTCCCCAGGCTGGCAAAAAACTGCTGCACAGTCGCGCTGGCAAGCTCAGACTCATTCGCCAGAGCAAGACGGGCTATTTCTGCTGCACTAAGCGGTGATACCACCTGTTGACGGTACAGTGCCAGTGCTTTATAGATGGCCTCTAAACCGGGACCAGACAACAGCCGCTCCGGCGAAACATGGCCGTATTCTTTAGCCAACATCTGCTGAATGAACCATTCCTGCTCGTTTTGTGCAGCCCAATCTGTGTGGCCGCCTTCGCCGGGTAACGGAATAAACTGCTTGTTTACCGGTAATAAATGAGCAACACCAAGCCCGGTGCCGGCACCAAGTACTGCCATTGGCTTACCCGGTAACGCGTCACCCGCACCAAGCTGCACTTTTTGTTCAACAGTAAGTGCCGGTAGGCACATAGCTACAGCGGTAAAATCATTCATCACTTCCAGCGCGGCTAAACCTAACTGACTGCGCATGGCGCTAATGGAAAACTGCCAGTGAAAGTTGGTCATGCTGACCTGATCGCCGGTCACGGGGCAGGCAATGGCAATCGCCACATGCTTAAGATCCGCCAACTGTTGTTGCTGCTGATAATGCGTCAGGGCATCAGCCAAAGTAGCAAATTCAGCACAGGGGTAAACCGCAACCTTGTCCAGCTGCAGGGTATCCAACGCCACCCGGCTAAAACGGGCATTAGTACCGCCGATGTCGGCTACTATTGCATAGGCAGGCAGCTTAGCCATGTAAGTGCTCCTCCGTGGTAAACAAGCTGCAGGCGCCCTGCTCTGCTCCGGTCAACTGACTGCGCAGCGCGCCAAACATCTCACGGCCCATACCGAAATAGCTAGCCGACATGTCCATAGTCGCTGGCGCACGTTTGGCAAATTCTTCATCCGGTACCAGTACCTGCAACTTGCCGGTTAAACCATCAACCAGCATCATGTCACCTGTTTGAATACGGGCGATATTACCGCCGTCTACCGCTTCCGGTGTGACGTGAATAGCGGCCGGCACCTTGCCCGACGCGCCCGACATACGGCCATCGGTCACCAGAGCCACTTTGTAACCGCGGTCCTGTAGCACGCCAAGTGGCGGCGTTAATTTATGTAGTTCAGGCATACCACAGGCTTTAGGGCCCTGAAAACGCACTACTACCACACAATCTTTATTCAGTTCGCCGGCTTTAAAAGCGGCGTCCAGCTCATGTTGACTGGAAAACACTACCGCCGGCGCTTTGACCACTTCGGTGCCTTCACGTAGCGCTGAGGTTTTAATCACGCCACGACCTACGTTACCTGATAACACTTCCAGCCCGCCGTGCGCTTTAAAGGGCTTTTTCACGGTAGCCAGTACGTCTGGGTCTAGAGAGGTTCTCGGTGCATCCACCCACTGCAACTTACCATCTTGCAGCACAGGTTGCTGGGTATAGCGACGCAGGCCTGGGCCGGCGACAGTTTGTACGTCTTCGTGTAATAAGCCGGCGTCAAGAAGTTCACGGATCAACAGCGCCATACCGCCAGCATGCTGGAAGTGATTAATGTCGGCCTGACCATTAGGGTAGATACGCGTCAGTAGCGGTGTTGCTGCAGAAAGCTCAGCAAAATCATCCCAATTGACAATAAAACCAGCCGAGCGGGCCATAGCCACTAAGTGCATGGTGTGGTTGGTTGAACCACCGGTGGCCAGTAAGCCGACTATGCCATTGACAATGGCTTTGGCGTCAATCATCTTGCCAACTGGCAGATACTCGGTGCCCAAATCGGTTAGGCGGGTAACTTGTCGCGCGGCAGCCTTGGTTAACTCGTCGCGCAGCGGCGTGCCCGGGTTAACAAAAGAGGCGCCGGGTAAATGCAGGCCCATCATCTCAACCACCAACTGGTTAGAGTTGGCAGTACCGTAGAAGGTACAGGTACCTGCTGAATGATAGGAGGCTGACTCTGCGGCTAACAACTCTTCTTTTCCGACTTTACCCTCAGCATACAACTGACGCACGCGGGCTTTTTCTTTGTTTGGAATACCTGATGGCATTGGGCCCGCCGGCACAAACACAAATGGCAGGTGGCCAAAACTCATTGCGGCCATAAACAAACCCGGCACGATTTTATCGCAAATCCCCAGCATCAGGCCGCCGTCAAACATATTGTGAGACAAGCCAACAGCCGCTGCCATAGCAATGATATCGCGGCTTAGTAAGCTCAGCTCCATACCAGGCTGGCCTTGTGTGACGCCGTCACACATTGCAGGCACACCACCGGCAAACTGTGCCACGCTGCCCACTTCGTTTACCGCTTGCTTAATCAGCGCCGGATACTGCTCATACGGCTGATGCGCAGATAACATGTCATTGTAAGATGAAATAATACCGATATTAGCTTTAGTCAAGCTACGCAGGTCTGCTTTATCCTGCTTATTACAGGCGGCAAAACCGTGCGCCAGGTTACCGCAGCTTAATACGCCACGATGCGGGCCTTTTAAGCGTGCTTGCTCAAGACGCTGCAGATAAATCTCACGGCTTTTCTGGCTACGGGCAATAATTCTGTCCGTTACTTTTTGAATTACAGGATCCATCACTATCCCCTAGTTAGCGGTGTACATCACGGTGACTGTTGCGACCGGATGCTGTAAAAAGGCGCGGAT
The DNA here is from genome assembly GCA_033838465.1 of Chromatiaceae bacterium. Taxonomy (GTDB): domain Bacteria; phylum Pseudomonadota; class Gammaproteobacteria; order Enterobacterales; family Alteromonadaceae; genus Alishewanella. The sequence continues at coordinate 48,431 of JAJLKZ010000010.1, read as the reverse complement.
TGGCATGGCATAGACATCATCCCCTGCCATGGCTTTATCCAAAACGGCAAGCTTATTGGCGCCCACCAGATGCAAAAACAGCTGGCGGCTGTTAAGTAGCCGCGCTGCGCTCAACGAGATGCGCTGATAAGGTGCGGTGGTAGGCGCTACCGCCAACACGGCCGGCGCATCTGCCGCCAGGCCCTGTGTAATCTGCTCAGAGCAGGGAAATAATGACGCGGTGTGGCCATCTTCACCCATGCCCAAAATTACAGCGTCAAAAGTAGGTAAGTTTTTCACTCTCTCAAGCACTGCTGCTGCTCCATCAAAAGCAGATGGCGTATTGGCGTATAAACTGATAAACCGGGCTGCACTGGCGTTTTGTTGTAATAAGGTGGCCTTTACCAATCGCTCGTTTGAGTCAGCCTGGCTGTCATCAAGCCAGCGGTCATCGGCCAACAGCACCGTGACTTTATCCCACGCCAACGGTGTCTGGCTTAGCGTGTTAAACAATGCCTGTGGTGTTTTACCGCCAGAAACGACCAGATAGGCCTCGCCACGCTCATGAATGGCTTGCTGTAAAATATTGATCAGGCGTTTGGCAAATTCAGCATTTAACGCCTGGGCGTCAGCGAACTGGTTTAATTGCATCATGCTTATTCCTCCCAGTTGCGATCGTCACGTGCCAGCATCGAGATAGCGGCAACCGGGCCCCAACTTCCTGCCTGATAAGTCTTCGGCGGCTCGTTACTGGTCTTCCAGGCATTGATAATGCCATCTACCCACTTCCAGGCCTGCTCGACTTCGTCACGGCGCACAAACAGATATTGATTACCCAACATTGCCTCTAGTAGCAAGCGCTCATACGCATCGGCGATACGCTGAGATTTGAAGGTCTCGTCAAAACTTAAATCCAGTTTGGTTTCTTGCAAACGCATGTGTTCGCCTAAGCCTGGAATTTTGTTCAGCACCTGAATTTCTACACCCTCATCCGGCTGCAGGCGAATAATCAGTTTGTTCGACGGTAGCTGGCTGTAAGTGGCGCGGAAAATGTTGTGCGGCTGCGGCTTAAAGCAAATCACCACTTCGCTAAGTTTAGTGGCCATGCGCTTACCGGTACGTAAGTAAAACGGCACACCCGCCCAGCGCCAGTTGTCGATATCTACTTTAATAGCGACAAAGGTCTCGGTTTTGCTGTTAGCACGGGCGCCCTCTTCTTCCAGATAACCTGGTACCGCTTTACCGCCGGCAAAACCACTGGCGTACTGGCCGCGTACGGTTTTCTCCTGAATATTGCTAATATCAATACGGCGCAGCGCTTTGAGCACTTTAAGTTTTTCATCACGAATACTGTCGGCGTCCAACCGCGCTGGTGGCTCCATCGCAATCAGAGATAACACCTGTAGTAAATGGTTTTGCACCATGTCGCGCATTTGGCCGGCATCATCGTAGTAGCTCCAGCGCCCTTCTACACCCACCTCTTCTGCTACAGTAATTTGTACATGATCAATCGAATTGTGATCCCAATTCCCGGCAAAAATGGCATTGGCAAAGCGTAGCGCTAGCAGGTTAAGTACGGTCTCTTTACCTAAATAATGGTCAATACGGTAAATTTGGCTTTCTTTAAAAAATTCCGCTACCTGATCGTTAATCACTTTAGACGAGGCTAAGTCGTGACCGATAGGTTTTTCCAACACTACCCGTGCAGGTTCATCTGCCAAACCAACTGCGGCCAGGCCTTTACAAATAGCACCGAATAATGAGGGCGGCGTGGCAAAATAACTGACCGGTACTCGTTTAGTGCTGTCAGTAACCGCGCTTAATTTGTGATAGTCCGCCTCATTGGTTAAATCCAGCTGCACATACAGCAATTTCTGCTGCAGCTTCTGCCAAACCTCGTTATCAAGTGGCTCTTTTAAAAACTTATTCAGGTTGGTTAACACCAGCTCAGCGTAGGTATCAGTAGACATCTCGTCACGGGCGACACCGATAATACGCGAGTCCGCACAGAGTAAGCCGGCTTTTTCCAGCTGATACATTGCCGGTAGAAGCTTACGCCGGGCCAGGTCGCCTTTGGTGCCAAATAAAATTAAATCACATGCCGAATTCTGTGCTGTGGTTGTCATAACTGACCCTTGATATAGATGTAATTTTACAACACTAAGGCCATACTAGCGCAGCATAACTGGGTTGTAAACCGGATATATTGTAATTAAATTACAGATTGCGTAATGTTTTGACTATTCTTATATAATAAGGCAGCCTTAGCAACGTATCTGTGGTTTTGTGGTAAATTTAATACTGTTTTGACTACAGATCTGAAGGGCTACATTCAATGTTACACTCCAAAGCAGGCTAATTATACGTCAGGAACAAGCGGATGAACGTGCTGGAAAAGATCGTCAATAGCGTAAACAGTTTTAGTAAGTCAGAGCGCAAGGTAGCCGACGTGATTCTGGCAAACCCGCAAACGACTATTCACAGCAGTATCGCTGCCCTGGCAAAGATGGCCGATGTAAGCGAACCTACTGTTAACCGCTTTTGTCGCCGGTTGGATACCAAAGGTTTTCCTGATTTCAAACTGCATTTGGCTCAAAGCCTGGCTAATGGCACGCCCTACGTTAACCGTCATGTAGAAGAAGAAGACGGCCCGGAAGCCTACACCGCAAAAATCTTTGAATCTACCATGGCAGCCTTAGATACCGCGCGCCAACGCGTGGATATTAATGCGATTAACCGTGCCGTTGACGTGCTGACTCAGGCAAAAAAGATTTCGTTCTTTGGCCTAGGTGCTTCTGCATCGGTGGCGCACGATGCGCAGAATAAATTCTTCCGCTTTAATGTGCCGGTAGTGTGTTTTGATGACATTGTTATGCAGCGCATGAGCGCGATTAACAGTGCCGAAGGCGATGTTGTGGTGTGTATCAGCCACACCGGGCGCACCAAAAACCTGTGTGATATCGCTGCTATTGCGCGGGAAAATGATGCCACTGTTATCGGTATTACCGCCTATGACAGCCCACTGGCAAAAGAATGTACGCTGGTATTGTCACTGGATGTACCGGAAGATACTGATATGTATATGCCGATGGCCTCGCGGGTGGCACAGTTAGTACTGATTGATATTCTGGCAACCGGCTTTACCCTGCGCCGCGGCAGTAAATTTCGCGAGAACCTGAAAAAGGTTAAAGACAGCTTGCGTGGCTCGCGCTTTGATAAAAAAGACTTTAACTAACGCCAGCCCACACTATTCTTCCTGCTGGTGTGGTTGTTGTTGCAACTGCACCAACCTGTAACTTTTCTTCCTGCCTTTGCTGTATTCTGTAATTAAATTACATTACACTAAGGCTAACCAAACCGCCTCTTTTTGCAACAAGCAGGAACTACGCATGCACAGAAGAACAAAAATCGTCGCCACTCTGGGTCCGGCCACTAATACGCAACAGGCAATTGAAAAACTGATTAAAGCCGGCGCTTCGGTGTTTCGCTTAAATTTCTCGCATGGCAGTGCTGATGACCACCGTGAGCGCGCTGCTATGGTGCGCGCTGCGGCGGATAGCTTGGGCGCACACGTGGCCATTTTGGGTGACCTACAAGGCCCGAAGATCCGCGTCTCAACCTTTAAAAACGGCAGTGTCATGTTAGAAGAAGGCCAGCCTTATGTGCTTGACGCTGAGCTTGCTAAAGGTGAAGGCGATGAGCAGCAGGTTGGTATTGATTATAAAGAGCTGCCACAGGATGTAAAACCAGGTGATTTGTTATTGCTGGACGACGGTCGTATTCAACTTACCGTTGAGCGGGTTGATGGTGCCCGAGTGTATACCACTGTCACTGTGGGCGGTAAATTGAGTAACAATAAAGGCATTAACCGTCAGGGAGGCGGCTTAACTGCCCCTGCCCTAACGGACAAAGATAAACGTGACATTATTACTGCAGCTGAGATTGATGTTGATTATCTGGCAGTCTCGTTTCCACGCTGTGGTGATGATTTACGGCTGGCACGTGACTTAGCCCTGGCCGCAGGCTCTGAAGCGCGAATCATGGCAAAAATTGAGCGTGCCGAAGCCGTTGCCGATAATGAAACGCTGGATGATATTATTCGCGCCTCAGATGCTGTGATGGTAGCCCGTGGTGACTTAGGCGTTGAAATTGGTGATGCCGAGTTGGTTGGCCAGCAAAAGCGTATTATTGCCCGCTCCCGTCAGCTAAACCGGGTGGTCATTACCGCCACCCAGATGATGGAATCAATGATTGAAAACCCGATGCCAACGCGGGCTGAAGTGATGGATGTGGCAAACGCTGTGCTTGATGGCACCGATGCGGTGATGCTGTCGGCCGAAACCGCTGCCGGTAAGTACCCGACAGAAACCGTAAGAGCCATGGCTCGGGTGTGTGACGGCGCAGAGAAACACCCCAGTGTGCAAATTTCCAAGCACCGGATGGACGTCACCTTTACTGAAATCAGTGAAACCATTGCGCTATCAGCTATGTATGCGGCAAACCATCTGGAAGGTATCAAGGCCATTATTACACTGACAGAGTCTGGCTACACCGCTAAGCTGATGTCACGTATTACCTCTCCACAGCCGATTTATGCACTATCACGCCATACCAAGACGTTGAATAAGATGGCGCTGTACCGCGGCGTTTATCCGGCCTTTTTTGACAGTACAGCACTTAACGGCCAGTTATTGTCTGACGCTGCGATAGATGCAGTACGCAGTAAAGCCGGATTAAAAATCGGTGACTTGGTGATCCTGACTCACGGCGATGTGATGGAAACCATTGGCGCATCAAACACCTGTAAAATTGTGCAGGTTAAATAAACGCCAGACATTACAGTCGTTTAAAAAGGGCTCTCTGAGCCCTTTTTACTTTTAGTTCCTTTTATTGGTTTAGCTGCTTGTTGTATTCAGGCTAAAACACATCGCGCTGCAATTTGCGTACGCGCCGCGCCTCACGGTACTGAGCAAATTGTGGTGCCAGGGCGGTCAATGCCGAGCCGGCCACAACCAGGCAAGCACCGAGCCAAGACAACAGATTAAGCGGCTGCGCGGTTAAATAAGCCGGGAACCAATTGCTGACCAGAGAAGCAAACAAAATGGTAAATAGCGGCGTTACTGCCAGTACAGCGCTGACTTTAGACGCTTCCCAATGATGCAGCGCTTCAGCAAAAGCACCGTAAGCCACCACGGTATTCAGGCAGCAGAAAATCAGCAACGCCCAATGCAGCGCGCTCATGCTGGCAAAAGGGCTGTAATCAGCCACTGGCAAAAACGCCAGACTGCCGGCAACATACAACAGATACATGATCTGCTGCGAGCTGTAGTGCACCAACAGCTGCTTTTGCGCTAAAGCATAGGCGGCCCAGGTGACCGCTGCCGCCACAATAAGGAGAACACCCAGGGTTTCATTACCCGCCTGCATGACTAACATCAATAAACGTTCATTAAAAAACAGCAATAAACCAGCAACTAACAGCAGTGCGCCGACTTTTTGCCACAGCAGCAAGCGTTCTTTAAAAATAATCACGCCACCGAGCATCATCAGAAATGGCGCTAGCTGGATCACTACCTGCCCTGTTTCAGCAGTTAAAAAATTAAGTCCAGTCAAGTACATAATGTAATTTGACAGCAAACCCAAAATGGCAATCAGCATCAACCACAGCACCTTAGTGCTGCTGAGTAGTGCCAGCTTAGGCAGTTTACCCGTTGCCAGCAGCCACAGCCCCACCAGCAGCGCAGCGGCAAAAAAACGGCTCGCGGTGATGGTGTTTGCTGTCATGATGTCGAGTAAAATTTTTAGGGCTATTGGCAAAATACCCCACAAAATCGCGGTGGTCAGTGCCAGTAGCATGCCTAATACGCTGTTACCGGTGGTTTTATGCATCAGGGTTCTCAGATAGGCTAAGCGAGGTTACAAGGCGGCTATTGTTACCGATTATGATGCCCCTTGTCTGTAGCAAGTTTATGCTTAGTCGACTAATGTACTAGAGATTGCGCTGTATCAAGTAAGTTGACACAGCGCTACTTGTATACTGCGTTTCATATTTGCTTTGGGGACTTTTTCATGATCAAACGTTTAGGTGTGCTTACCTCTGGTGGTGATGCGCCGGGTATGAATGCCGCTATCCGGGCTATGGTGCTGACGGCCAACGCCCACAACATTGATGTTGTAGGCTTTCACCATGGCTTTAACGGCTTGTTTGACGATGATTACCAAACCTTACTCCCCCAGCATGTGCAGCATATTATTCAGCATGGCGGCACCCTGCTTAAAAGTGCTCGCTGCAAAGCACTGCAGTTGCCAGGCGGGCCGGCGCAAGCGGCCGATGCTCTGCACCGCCATCAGCTGGATGCGTTGGTCATTATTGGTGGCGATGGCAGCTTTCGTGGTGCGCTTGCGATTGCCGAACATTACCGTGGCCAGATTATCGGCGTGCCCGGCACCATAGACAATGATGTCGATGGCACCGACTATACCATCGGCTTTGCCACGGCGATTGACACTGCGCTGGATGCCATAGATAAAATACGCGACACGGCTGATGCTTTTGAGCGTATTTTTTTAATAGAACTTATGGGCCGTCATTCCGGCTACATCGCGCTGTCTGCGGGTATTGCTGGCGGCGCTGAACAAATCATCTGCCCGGAGTTTGGTCAACTTAACCCGGATAATCTAAAAACGGTATTAAGCCCTATCCAGCACGCGCAGCTGCTCAGAGGCAAAAGCAGTTATATTATAGTGGTGGCTGAGAACAGTTACCCTGGAGGTACAACTGCACTGGCACAGGCACTGAGTGACGAGTTGGGCGTGGAATGTCGGGCCTGTATTTTAGGCCATATTCAGCGAGGTGGCTCGCCCGTGGGCGCAGATCGGATCTTGGCGACTAAGCTGGGTGCCTTTGCCGTAGAGCAACTGGTGGCCGGCGCTCACTTGATGATGGCCGGTGAGGTAAACCAGCAAGCAGTGCTGTATCCGCTGGCTAAAACAGGTGATAAAACTAAACAGATAGATCCTTACCTGGTACGCTGGCAGCAACTTATTGCCAGCGACTAGCGGCTCTGTCTAATCAGTGAGTACTTTTACTGATTAAACACCTGCTTCACCCGATCTTTGTAGCTGCGGCTAACTTTAACCGCCTGGCCATTGGTTAGCATCAATTGGTGCTCGCCATTGGCCAGCATTTGTAGTTTAGCAATGGTATGCACATTGACTATGGCCGAGCGATGCACCCGCACAAAGAGTTTCGGGTCCAGCTCTTGCTCAAGCTCTTTCATCGTGCGGCGTAAAATATGGGTTAGGCCGTCGCGGGTGTGAATACACATATAGTCACCGGCGGCATCAACCCACTCAATGGCTGCCACGGGTACCCGGGTAATCTCGCCACTGTCTTTAATACTGATAGCATCCGGGTAACGGTCACTGACCACCGGCTCAGCGTTATTCAGCCGCTGTAAAATGTCACCGGCATCATCGCCGGTTAATTTGGCGACAACTTCGGCTAACTGGCCTTTATGGCGCTGGGTGTCCTGTGCCTGATAAACCCGCAGCACTTTTTCTACCGCTTGTCTTAACCGCTCTGGCTCTACCGGCTTTAACACATAGTCCAGCGCATTGACTTCAAAGGCATTGTAGGCATAGTGATCATAAGCAGTAACAAAGATGACATACGGCAAGCTAACTTGCTGAGCCTGTAACTGCTTTAACACGCTAAAGCCGTCCATGCCTGGCATTTCTACGTCCAGAAACACTAAATCCGGTTTTAGCTGGCTAATTTGCTCCACTGCCTGCTGACCATTGCTACACTGTGCAATCACCTCTAGCTCAGCAAATTCCGCCAAACGCACCATCATTCCCTTGCGGGCTAAGGGTTCATCGTCAACAACTATTACCTTAAACATGTTCCTGTTCCGTTTTTTCTAATTGTAATGGAATTCTGATATTCACCTTCAAGCCGCGCGGCTGATTATGCGTTAACACCAGAGCAAAATTATTGTCATACAGCGCCGACAGGCGCTCTTTGGTGTTGACCAGACCAACGCCGCTGTCACTGCTTTTGGGTAATCCATCGCTGATTGACATCCCAGGGCCATTATCAGCGACTTCCAGTAACAAATCGTGGCCAAACCGTTTGGCAGTAATAGCTATTTCACCGCCATCAACCTGGCTGGCGACCGCGTATTTAATGGCGTTTTCAATCAGCGGCTGCAGTATTAAACTCGGCACCAGGGCTTTCTCGGTACCGGGCTCCAAATCAAAAGCGACCGACAAGCGCTCAGAGAAGCGCACCTTTTCAATTTCAAGATACAACCTTGCTGCGTAAACTTCCTGCTCCAGCGGCACCTTGTTTATTGGATCTTTGTACAACGAATAGCGTAAAAAGTCACTAAGACGGGTCACCATTTTATTGGCCGTGTCCGCTTCGTTAATCAGCACCAGGGTAGAAATGGCATTGAGCGTATTAAACAAAAAATGTGGGTTAAGCTGATAGCGCAGCATTTTTAACTGAGCTTCGTGTGCTTTGTTGGTGGCAGTAAGCGACTTTTGCTTCTCAAGCTGCAGCGTCTGGTAATACTTAATACCAAAATATAAGCCACTCCAGCTTAGCATCACGTAAAAGGCAAAGGGTGTATCACGGATGTACTTTAACCAGTCATCTGGCCTTGCGCCGTGACGGTAAATTTCCCAGTAATTAAAATTGCGTACCGCAGTCCAGATTGCAGCGAGAACAAACGCCATCAGCAACACAGTTAAGGCCAGCTTCCAGGGGCTCCAGTGCCAGATCCGCTGATAGGTATAACGCAAAGGTATGGTGATTAACCAACCAAGGTAAGAGTCAAGCGCGACCACAATAAGGTAAGCATCGCGCGTCTCAAGCACCAGCGAGTTCAGGTAATTTACAATAGCAAAGCCCAACCAACCCAGACTATGTAAAATCCAGAACTGGCGGCTGCGATCTTCAAGTGACTTATACAAATTGGCAACCTTGCGGCTTTACCGTGAATGAGCCGATTATAACCAAAGCAACCACAATTACCGCTGCCACTTGCCGTATCTGCTTTAGCGTTAATCGCATTAACGAATCGGTCTAACCCAGCACTGGCGTCGGTTTGCGATCCGGTCCCAGCGCAACAAAGGTGAAACTGCCAGAAATGGCTTTGTGCTGATCGTCGTTGTACATATTTTCGACAAATATATCGACATGCACGCGAATACTAGTGCGACCAACGTGCTCGACCTTCGCCACTAATTCAATAATGGTACCGGCGGGTATCGACTCTTTAAAATCAACTCTGTCAGAGCTGACGGTAACCAGCGGCTTACGGCAGAAACGGGTTGCTGCGATAAAGGCCGCTTCGTCCATCCAGGCCAGTGCCTCGCCACCGAACAAGGTGTTGTGATGGTTGGTGCGTCCGGGAAACACGGTTTTGGTGACACGGGTAACGGCATGTTCCATCCGTTTGGCGATTAAAGCGTCGTTATTCATTTAGTTACTCATTAAACACTGAATAGGTGAACCCGCTTAGGGCATCATAAAACCGCGAATTCTATAAGAGCGTGCTGCAATTGCAACAGTATGACACAGAAATACGTATTCAGCGGCTCAGCATGGGCCCCAGTGCCCGGCCTCCTACCAGATGCAAATGAATGTGATACACCTCCTGCCCGCCATGCGCATTGCAGTTCATAATCAGCCGGTAGCCTTTATCGGCTATACCATGCTCAGCGGCAAGCTTTGCTGCCACAGTAAATAAACGCCCCAGTGCCGCTTCATGCTGCGGTTTGACATCATTCACGGTTGGGATCAACTGGTTTGGCACAATAAGAATATGCACCGGCGCCCGTGGACGAATATCCCGAAACGCCGTGACCAGCTCATCCTGATACAAGATGTCGGCGTTGGCTTCATGACGGATAATTTTGCTGAAGATAGTTTCGACGGCCATAGCATTTTCCTGTTGCGGCTTTCACGGCATAATAGCCAGCTTAATACGAGCTGGCGCTCTGGCAAAGAGTAAAACCATGAAATCTGTAAAGTATCAATTTGAACTTGTTGATATCGCAGCGCATATGCTGCGAGTAACGCTGCAATTTAGCCCCAGACAACCAAGCACGGTGTTAAGCCTGCCCGCCTGGATCCCCGGCAGTTACATGATTAGGGATTTTGCCCGTAACATTACGTCAATTCGTGCTTTTGATCAGGGTGGCGCGCTCAAGCTGACACAACTGGATAAGCAGCGCTGGCAGCTTGAGTGTAACAGTGACGTCGTGACTGTTGAATATAAAGTATATGCTTACGATTTATCTGTTCGCGCCGCCTATATTGATGATGAAGTAGCGATATTAAACCCGGCCTGTTTATGTCTGGCGGTAGAAGGTCAGCAAGCGTTACCCAATCAGCTCAACTTGGTAAAACCTGTGGTGTCGGCTTGCAAAGACTGGCGGGTAGCCACCGCACTGCCCCATCATAGCACCACCAAAGTGCTGGGCTTTGGCCGCTACCAGGCCGCCAACTATGACGAGCTTATTGACAGGCCGCTGCTGCTGGGGCGTTTTAGCCTCAGTCAGTTTAGTATTGACGAAGTTCCTCACTATGTCGTCGTCAGCGGAAGCAACCGTACTGATTTAACCCGGTTTACCCACGATTTGGCGAAAATCTGCCAGCAGCAAAAAACCGTTTTTGGTGCCTTGCCTGACGATCTGACTCAGTACTGGTTTTTACTTTGGGTGACTGAAGACGGCTATGGTGGACTGGAACATAAAGACTCTACCCTGCTGCTCTGCAGCCGGTTTGACTTGCCCGCCCCCGGCGCAACAGAGATAGACGACAATTATCAAAACCTGCTGGCACTTTGCAGCCATGAGTATTTTCACACCTGGTGGGTTAAACGGTTAAAGCCGGCCTGTTTTCATCCCTATCAACTACACGCCGAACAATATACCTCACAGCTCTGGCTGTATGAGGGCTTTACCTCTTATTTTGACGATTTGGCACTGGCAAAAGCCGGGCTGATTAAAGCCGAGCGTTATATTAGCAATCTGGAAAAAACCATCAGCCGTGTTACGCGTAATCCCAGTGATAGCGTGCAAAGCCTGTTAGAAAGCAGCTTTACCGCCTGGACCAAGTTTTACAAGCAAGACGAAAATGCGCCTAATGCGGTGGTCAGTTATTATGCCAAAGGTGCACTACTGGCACTGTGCCTGGACGCTCACTTACGCACTAACGGTAGCAGTTTACAACAGTTAGTGCGTTGGTTATGGCAGCATTACCTGTGCACTGGCACAGACGATAACGCTGTTGAATGTAGCTTAACCCAGATGGGATTTGCTGAGATTGCCGCCTTATCGGCACAATGGTTGTCGCAAGCTGCTCCCTTGCCACTGCAGCAAATACTGCCAGCACTTGGACTAGAGCTGGTCTTCCGGCCGATGCAGCATATGGATGATAACGGTGGCACTAGCAACAACGATAGCATTTTTATTGGTGCTCAAACAACAGTGGTTAATGGCCTACTGCAGCTAAGCCAGGTTTATCAGGGCGGCAATGCGCATAATGCCGGTTTAATGGCAGGCGATCAGTTGCTGGCGATTGATGGCGTTAAAGTTAGCGCCAACAACTTGAGTAAATTGCTAAGCCGCTACAGTGTGGGTGACCAGCTGAAAGTCCATTTTTACCGCAAAGACCGGTTGTTAAGTGCCAACCTGATGCTAAACACAGCCACACAACAGGTGGCGATATTAACGATTAAAGACGAGGTATTGTGCAACGCCTGGCTGGCGGTCAGCGACTAGCTCGTGCGATACAACAGGTCTTTTAGTTGAGCTTTACCTGGATGTTGGCAGTGTAATAGCAAGCCCTGGCAGTAAGGCGGGATCTAACCGCTCTTGCTGCCAGTTAATACGCCAGTCCAGATGCGGCCCGGTTACCCGACCTGTTGCCCCTATGTTACCTATCTGATCGCCCTGCACTACCTTAGCGCCCTCTTGCACACTAAAGCTATCCAGATGCATAAAGGTAGAACTGACACCAAAACCATGGTCGATAATTAACGTTAAGCCCGAATAGTACAAATCATCCGCCAACAGCACAGTACCGCTAAGTGGTGCTATTACAGGGGTACCAGTAGGCGCCGCTACATCTAATCCATAATGCGGGTTACGCGGTTCACCATTAAAGATACGCTGGCTGCCGTAAACACCAGAAATGCGGCCCTTTGCCGGCATTATCGGCGTGGTAAAAATATAAGGCAGTGCGCTTTGTGTGGTCCTTACTGCACGCACCTTTTGGTTATCGCGCCGGATCCGCTCGGTAACGTCGCTTGGCGGCGTAACATACTTTTGCGCTACGCCGTTAACCCGCTGAATATCATACTGGCGTGAGCTGAAGTGCAGCGGTTTGCTGACTTTTATGCCATCACGCTCCAGGTGCAACTGGTGGTCAGCTGGGGCATCGCGGCCGACGCCGAAGACAAAACGGCCATCAGCACTGACAGGCAGCGGTGTGTCGTTAAACCAGGCTTTGCTAACACCGGGTAACTGTCCACGAATAAGACCACCCTGTGTAAACTGGCCTTCCAGCGTTAAATCATCAAATGCCGAGACACTGCAGCTTAAGCTAACAAGTAGCGATAGCGCCCTTACCCACACCTTCATAGGCTACAACCTTATAATTTTTGCTGGCATCCTGTTGTTTTAAGCTCATCGCAATAAAGTCCGCCAGGCATTCAACTGTGGTATCACAGGGGACTATTTCACAGTGTGCCGCTGGCATGGTTAGTTCAAACCAACCCTGTGCTGCCTGATAAGCAAAGCAGTAATCCCCATCTTCTGCCTGCAAAAGCGTAAGCTCAGTTGCCGCCACTTGATCGTCCGCCGTACCCAGGTAGATGTCTTGCCAGCGCTCACACCAGTATTTATTCAGTCGAGGCGCTAACATGCCGTCGGTATAAATTTGAATAGTCGAGCGATGACCGTGCGCGATGCGCTGACAATTACCATCATGCTTTTTTAAACCGTGGCTGTAATGATAGTAAAACCCTGTTGTGGCTTCAGGTCGCAGCGTCAAATTAAGCTGTTGTAAATTAGCTGGTAGCAGCGGCATAATTTGCTCAACCAAAAAGGCACTGACGCTTTGCTCATTAATATGCTCGTTTGGTATCAAGACCACGGCTTGCTGTGGCGCGGCCATTTTTATTACGCCGCGCAGGCTGTCAAATCGCAGCACGCAGCTATCTCCAACTTGGTCTAATTGCAGCGCCGGGTTAGCCGCAGGCAGCGCCAGTTTGTGATCAACCAGGTTATCGATAGCCTGCTTAATGACTTTTTTGACTTTGCTAAAATCCAACACCATGGACGCTTGATCCAGACCGCCATGCAGCTCTACATCCACAATATAACTCTCACCCAGCATGCCGCGCTTAGGGCAAAGGTAAGAGAAATCAATAACCGTCAGGTCACGTACAAACAGAATCATCAAATGCCTCAATGGCCAACAACAGAGCTGACATTATAGCGCTGTTAGCGCCGGCAAAACACCGCTGTGCGCCGATGTTTAGCGCTTATGTTCAGTCAGCCAGCTATTTAAAATACCTATTTGGCCACATTTATGTGCTGCGTACATTAAGCGGATCGCATTGCTAAGCAAGGTGCTGTCGTTCCAATCGGTTTTTTGTTGTATTTCGTTATAGCAACTCAGCGCCTCTGGCGTCAGATAGCCGCGCAGTTCCTTTTTGCCCGATTGCTTTTGCCGCTCGCGATAACGCTGTTGCTTTTCAGCGTTACTTAATGCCTTGGTGGTTGGCTTTGTCATGTTTCACTCTTTGGTCATCTAATGGTCATACACTCAACCAGAGCTAAGGTTGGTGCGTATTGGTGGTAGTGTTACAAATCGGACTTGTCTGGCGTACAACTGTTCGCTAAAGTGGCCGACAAATTTTACTGGATAAAACATACATGACTAAGAATAGCTTTACAAAAGAAGATTTAATTGCCTGTGGTAATGGCGAACTATTTGGCCCTGGCAACAGCCAGCTCCCCTCTGACAATATGTTGATGATGGACCGTATCGTGCATATTTCTGAAGAGGGCGGTTTATACGGTAAAGGCCAGATCATCGCCGAGCTGGATATTACACCTGAGCTGTGGTTTTTTGCCTGCCACTTTAAAGGCGACCCTGTTATGCCAGGCTGTTTAGGCCTAGATGCCATGTGGCAACTGGTCGGCTTCTTTTTAGGCTGGTCTGGCGGCCCGGGTAAAGGCCGCGCTCTGGGAGTGGGCGAAGTTAAATTTACTGGTCAAATACTCCCTACCGCAAAAAAGGTCACTTATACCATTAATATGAAGCGGGTAATCAAGCGTAAGCTGTTTATGGGCATTGGTGATGGCGTAGTCAGTGTAGATGGCCGCGATATATACGCTGCTACCGACTTAAAAGTAGGTTTATTCCAGGATACGTCCAGCTTCTAAGCACTACGGTTTAAGCCTTAAAATCAACAAAGCCCCGTATCTCAACGGGGCTTTTTGCTAATCGCTGAACCTATTGGCCTTTATTGAACAGGCCGACACTTCTGTCTTCAATTGCCTCGCGCCAGCCTCCTAACCACTGTGAGCGCGTATCTAAACTTTGATAAGGGCATATTTCTTTTGAACGCCCGGTAACACCGGCGCGATAACCTTGAGCATGAGCACGTTCCAGACGATCACGTTTTTGTCTTTTCATACGGCAGTCTTCCTCAACTTGTTCTGATAATAATAACCGCAGCACGTTGTGCGGTTACTCTTTATTGATAGTTGACTCTGGCGAAAGGTTCAATTGCACGTTGGCAGATTAATCACTTGACAACGGCTAACAAGCTGAAGTTGTTTAAGTTATGATGACAAAATTATTTATATCTAATTACACTAAAAAACATTTTTTTATAGCATTTATGCGTAACAAGCTGAGGGCAATAAAAAAGCTGCCACAGCAGCTTTTTTATGCATTTCAAATATCAAGCTTTGCGACGCCGCCAACCGAGTAGGATACCGCCAAACAGCAATGAAAACAGGCCGGTCGTGCCGCCTTTGCGTTCATACTCGACTTGTTCGCCACCACAAGTTTCAGGCTCGCCGTTGGCAACCGGCTGCAATTTTACCGTAATAGCGACCTCTTCCTGCTCTGGGTTACCTTGGTCGTCCAGCACGACATTACCCAGTAAATCTTTACGTTCTTTTTCCACCAAAGCTGTTGCAAGAATTTCACCATTGTTGTTGATGTCTTTCGCATCCACAATGGTATAGGGTGCATCACAACTTATCAGGCTATTCAAATCGGTAAATTGTTCAGTGGCGATATCGTAAACAAAACCATGCAAGCGACGCGTAGTGGTGCCACCAATAATCACCTCTGCCCGGCCTACTACCTGGTTACTATCATTAATGGCGCTGGGTATAGTGCTGGAGCTATCAAAAAAACCATTAACAAAGCGCGTTTGACCGGAGCCGTAGTCATAATAGAAGAGCTTACGCCGCACATTGCCGCTGATCACTTTGCTGGCATAACCAACGGCAATATCGTTCTCATTAACATCAACCGCACTGCTACCAACTTGTAAAATAGGGTCATTCGTAAAAACAAACCATTCGTTAGGATCAACCATAGGCAACGTTTCACCGTCAACAAACAGCGTCGCATGAGCCTGCCGGTAAGCCGCCTCGGCTACACCGGCCTGGTAACGCACCTTACGGTCTGAATCACTGTACATTGAGTGGCCAACAGCAATACCTTTACTGTTAACCGCATTGGCCTGGTTGTAACTGTCGTAATTTACGGGTATGGCAGCGTCGGTATAAGTCTCTCCGGTGTTCTTTTCACCTAAAAACCCCAGCACAGTAGGCACGCCAACAGAACCATCATCCTGTAACTGCCAAAGCATAGCGCGCTGTTGGTATCGGCTTGGACCCGCACTCACCACAGTGTTTCGATATAAGCACACTGACACAGGCAATGCTTTTCCATCACAATTTGATGTTAAGCTCGTCTGTAAGCTCTCGGGTAAGCCGATACTGCCATAACCGGCAATACGGCCATCCTCGCTGACACCGCTAGCACCCGAGAAACCACCGCCAAATTCTTGATAAGGCGGTTGCAAAAGTGTGCTAATGCCATCTTTTAGAACTACACCTAACTGATAGCCTGCTTGTGGCACCCAAACATCTGTTGCTACAGGCTCTGGTTGCTCGGTGGTCGCCTCAGGAGTAAAACTGGTCAGTTCAAACGTGGTCGTCGCTACACCCACGGCTACGCCGGCATTGTTGATATCATACAAATATTCACTGTTCCCCCGGCTCACGTTTGTATCTCGCAACAACGGGTTCTCGACATCAGCAGTACCTAGCTGCAAATAGCTTAGGGCATTACCTATCGGTTGTGCCGCAGGGTTTCTTTGAAACAGAATTTGCATAATATCGTTAGTAATAACGCCGTTAGAAACATCGGCAAGCTGCTCATCTGTAAAAAAGGCTTGCACTGCCTCGTCATCAAAATCTATAAGATCCAACCGGAACGGAAAATTGTAATATTGAAATACTTCAGTAGCGCCGAAAATGTCTTGCTGAACACTTCTTATAGCACCATTAAAAACGCTATCGCCATTATCATTTAACGCCGCAGCATAGGTAGACTTCACCTGTTCAACTTCACCAATCTCTTCGACGCTATAAACGGCCGCCTGTACCGAACACAAACTTAACAGCGGCAGTATCGCCAGACTGATGCGAGATAACTTCATTCTAAGCCCCTAAATTTACTTCTTTTTTATGCGTCTAGTTCTTCCCAGCGCGCGTATGCTTGCGCCAGCTTCGACTCGGTCTGTTGTAATAGGTTCAACGTGCTTTGGGTTTGTTCGCTGCTTTGCTTAAAAAACTCGGCATCGTTAACTTTTGCCTGTAACGCTTCAAGCTCATTTTCCAGCCGTTCAATTTGTGCCGGTAACAGCTCCAACTCACGTTTTTCTTTGTATGATAGCTTCTTAGCATTGCTAACAGAAGCCTGCATCGGCTTTTGTTCTGCTACAGCGCTGGTATTTTTTGTCACTTTTTGTGCCGGAGCTGTTGTTTGCTGACGTTGCTGGTAGGCAATAACATCATCATAGCCACCAGCGATCTCGACGATTCGTCCTTCACCGGCGAATAACAGCGAGCTGGTCACGGTATTATTTACAAACTCACGATCGTGACTAACCAACAACACAGTACCCTGATATTGCTGCAAAATATCCTCCAACAGTTCCAGCGTTTCAACGTCCAGATCGTTGGTTGGCTCATCGAGGATCAAAAGATTGCTGGGCTTGGCAAACAGTTTTGCCAGTAGCAAACGGTTTTTCTCCCCCCCCGACAGGGCTTTAACCGGTGTACGGGCCCGTGCCGGTGGGAAAAGAAAATCTTGCAGGTAACTCAGCACATGGCGGGTTTTACCGTTTTGAGTAATTTCTTGCTTGCCTTCAGCGACGTTGTCCTGCACCGTGGCCTCTAGATCCAGCGCCATCCGGTGCTGATCAAAATAAGCCACTTCAATATTGGTGCCGCGCTTAATTTCACCGCTATCCTGTTTGTAATCGCCCAGCAACAGCTTAATTAGCGTCGATTTACCGACACCGTTTGGCCCCACCAGCGCAATACGGTCACCACGCATCACCAATAAATCCAGATTATCGATGATAGTTTTACCATTAAAGGCACAGCTAATGGCTTTAGTTTCAAACACCAGCTTGCCGGAGCGGTCAGCCTGCTCGATATTAAAGTCAACTTTGCCTAAGGTTTCTACCCGTTCGGCGCGCTCACGGCGCAGCGCTTTAAGTGCCCTCACCCGGCCTTCATTACGGGTTCGGCGCGCTTTAATGCCCTGGCGGATCCACACTTCTTCTTCGGCCAGCTTTTTATCAAACAGCGCATTGTGCTGCTGCTCGTCTTCCAGCATTTTCTGTTTGCGGTCTAAATATTCCTGATAATTGCCCGGGTGTGAAGTTAACTGGCCGCGGTCTAAATCGATAATACGGCTGGCCAGCGCGCGGATAAACGCCCGGTCGTGCGAGATGAAAATAATAGCGCCGGAGAAATTCAGTAAAAACTGCTCCAGCCACTGTATTGCTGCCACATCTAAATGGTTAGTAGGCTCATCCAGCAGCAGAATATCCGGTTTGGCGATAAGCGCCCTGGCTAACGCCGTTTTACGCAGCCAACCGCCTGATAAAGTGGCTAAACTGGCATCAGGGTTCATCTCAAATTGCTGGCATAAATCAGCTACACGGGCCTCTAAGCCCCAACCATCCCGGGTGTCCATCTCGGCTTGCAGTTGCTCAAACAGACGATAATCGGCGTCACTTGCACCATCAAGATTCTCTGACAGGGTATAAAACTGCTGCAGCTTAGCGGCTAAATCGCCGGCGCCTTCGCGGATAAAGTCGGCAATTTTCACGTCCATTTTGGCTGGCGGATCTTGCTCTAACCGGCTTATCACTACGCCGGTGTTGACGACGATTTGGCCGTCATCCAAATTTTGCTGACCGGTCAGCAATTTTAAGAATGAAGACTTACCGGCACCATTGCGCCCAACCAGACACACTCTCTCGCCACTGAATAAACTGAAATCAACATGATCCAAAATAGGATGAGTGCCAAATGCCAGACAGGCCTGTTGAAAACGTAATAATTCCACTACCTAAGATCCTTTAACCAGGTTGTAAGCTGCACCTTATCAAAAGGCCAGCATAATTCTTGCTCGGCAAAACACAGTACCGGTATTGATATACGGTAACGGGCGAATGCCTGTTCATCGTCAACAATATCAACCACTTTGTAGGCCACATCTGTCTGCTTTAGCAGCTGCTCCGCTTCTTCGCACAGATGACAGCCCCAGGTGCTGTATAAAATGAGTTGTGCTTGCATATTAACGTGTCAGTTCAAAACAGACATGAATATGCGGGTTACGCTTAAAATCTTCCGGCAAGGTCGCGGCAGAAATATCTTTTACCTGCCAGCCAGCGTCATTAAGTGCCTGCTGATCAATTTTAAAACGTCGCTTATTGTTGGAAAAAATGACCTTGCCGCCTGGCGTCAGACGTTGCGTTAGCATGTTCAGTAACTTCACGTGATCGCGCTGCACATCCCAGCTGTCCTGCATCCGTTTGGAGTTAGAGAAGGTTGGCGGGTCAACAAAAATCAAATCAAACTGGTTACGGCAGCGGCTTAACCACTGTAAGCAATCGGCCTGTTCAAACTGATATTGCTTACCGGTTAAACCGTTAATAGCAAAATTACGCTTGGCCCAGTCTAGGTAAGTATTGGACATATCTACTGTGGTAACACTGGCCGCGCCGCCAATAGCGGCATGCACTGAGGCACTGCCAGTATAGGCAAACAGGTTTAACACGGTTTTGCCTTTAGACTGTTGCTGGATCATGTGCCGGGTAATACGGTGATCTAAAAACAACCCGGTATCTAAATAGTCACGCAGGTTGACTAAAAACTTAGCGCCATACTCGCTGACTTCTTTGTACTGGCCGGCTTTATTCAGCGCCTGGTACTGCGAGGTGCCTTTTTGTTTCTCGCGTACCTTTAATACCATTTTATCTGAACTGATACCCAGCACCTGCGGCACCTGGTTTACAACATCAAACAAACGTTTTTGCGACACCTGCTCGTCTACCGTACCCGGAGCAGCATATTCATGCACCACCACTTCACCGTCGTACCAGTCTACCGCGACATTGTATTCAGGTATGTCTGCATCATATAAACGGTAACAAGTCAGACCTTCTTTTTTTGCCCACTTTTGCAGTTGCTTCAGGTTTTTCGCTAAGCGATTACCAAAAGAGCTGCTTTCGCTAAAAAACAGCGCTGGCGCGTCAGAGCTAACCGCAACTTGTTTTTCGGTCAGATCAAACAGAGTAAAGTCACAATCGAGCGGACCATTGGTAAATTTATAGCTTTTACTTTTTGATAAGCGCAGCGCACGTAACAAATCAGTATTCGAGGTAATAATAGCCAAACGCCAGCCGGCGTAATGCTGCTTTAGCGCCAGTGAAAACTTGCTATAAAGCGGTATTAGCGATGGTAAATCGCCCAAACGCTCACCGTACGGCGGGTTGGTCACAATTACGCCTGGCTCTGCTGACACCGCAGCGCTTAACGCTGTCGCATCGGCCTGACTAAACTGCACCATGGCACTGATGCCAGCTTGCTGAGCATTATGCCGTGCTTTGGTCAGGCTGCGCTCATCGGTATCCGAACCCCAAAACTTAATCTCTTTCGCCACCGGCTTTGCTGCCGCTTTAGCCTCTGTACGCAGTTGCTGCCACACGGTATCCCTGTGACCAGGCCAGCTTTCAAAAGCGAACTTTTCCCGTGTTAAACCCGGGGCGCGGTTAAGCGCTATCAACGCTGCTTCTATCACTAAGGTGCCACTGCCGCAAAATGGGTCAAAAAATGGCTGTTCGGGTGTCCAGCCAGAGCGCTTAATTAACGCTGCAGCCAAATGTTCTTTTAACGGCGCATCGCCCTGCCCGGCACGATAGCCGCGTTGATGCAGCGATGGGCCGGAGAAGTCCTGCAAAAAGTGAAAGTGGGCTTTATCTAACCGCACCTGAAAGCGTACATCTGGGGTTAACCGGTCTACATCAGGCCGGTTTCCGGTTTCTTCACGAAACTGGTCGACTATCGCATCTTTTAAGCGAATGGCACCAAACTGGGTATTATCTATTTTCGGGTGTTTGCCGACACACTCAACCGCAAGCGTGTTACGCAGTGCCATATGCTGTAGCCAGTCAATTTTACCTGCAATCTGGTACAGGTCGCTGTCCGCTGTTACCGGCTCAGATTGAATAAGGCGTAAAATACGCGTCGCCAAGCGCGACCATAAACATAACTGGTAGGCACTACGTAAATCAGCATTAAAGCGCACCACGCCCATGGTCACTTTTAAAACTTCACCACCGTACTGGCGAACTTCGTCCGCCAATAACTCTTCTACGCCTTTAGACGTTAACGCCCAGAATTGCAGCATTGCTATACACCCGAATCAAAAATGGCGCCTAGTATAGCAGAAACACGACTTTAACCGGTGCGCTTTTTCACTTTACTCAAGTGCCGGATAAAGCAGCGCCTTGCTTAAGAAAGCGGCAGTCAAACCGGTTATCGAAAATAAATGTTATTAAGCGCTTGCAAGGCCTTGGCAAAAACACTAAGATGCGCCCCGCAATGACGGACGCGGGATGGAGCAGCCTGGTAGCTCGTCGGGCTCATAACCCGAAGGTCGTCGGTTCAAATCCGGCTCCCGCAACCAAATTGTCATTGTTTACAACATATTACAACCACTGCTCAGTTGTAGTATTACGGACGCGGGATGGAGCAGCCTGGTAGCTCGTCGGGCTCATAACCCGAAGGTCGTCGGTTCAAATCCGGCTCCCGCAACCAACTTAAAGGCCGACTTGACAGTCGGTTTTTTTGTGTCTGAAATTCAATAACCCGAAGGTCGTCGGTTCACTTTTCACAAAAATCAGGGCTCCCGCAACCAACATCTTAACCAGCATTTAGCTGGTTTTTTTGTATCTGAAATTGTCCCCCTGTACACTGGCACCTATCTGAACCTCTGCTGCGACAATAAAATGTCCAAACTTATGTATCATCACACTCTTGCTGAACTTGGTGCGCCTTTTTCTCTACCCTGTCAGCCAACCACGGTATCAGCACCCCAGTGGTTAGCGTTTAATCCAGAGCTCGCCGCTCAGCTAAAGCTACCTGAAGAATTTTGGGGTACCGATGCAGGTATTGGTTTATTTAGCGGTAATGCCCTGCCGGACTGGACCAGGCCGGTAGCACATGCTTATGCCGGCCATCAGTTTGGCCACTTTGTACCGCAATTGGGCGACGGCCGTGCGTTGCTGTTAGCCGAATTAGAAGACGTAAACGGCCAGCTATTTGATCTGCAGTTAAAAGGTGCCGGTCAAACGCCATTCTCGCGCCGAGGCGACGGCCGAGCGCCGCTTGGCCCGGTGCTGAGGGAATATCTGGTTAGTGAAGCCATGCACGCGCTTGGTGTGCCGACAACTCGCGCCCTTGCTGCAGTGTTAACGGGTGACTGGGTACAGCGGGAAACAGCAGAGCCTGGCGCAATTATCACCCGCGTGGCGAAAAGCCATATCCGTATTGGCAGTTTTCAGTATTTGGCCGCGCACGCTGATGTTGAACAGCTTAAAACCTTCGCCGATTACGTTATTGCGCGGCACTACCCCACTTGTGCTGACTCAGACTCGCCTTATCTGGCGTTATTAGTGGCGGTTGTCGCCGCTCAAGCGAAATTGATTGCTAAATGGATGAGCCTAGGTTTTATACATGGCGTAATGAATACTGACAATATGAGCATCGCCGGTGAGACCATTGATTACGGCCCTTGCGCCTTTATGGATAGTTTTAATCCGGCGCAAGTTTACAGTTTTATCGACCGCAATGGCCGATATGCCTGGGGCAACCAGCCGAAAATGGCTAGCTGGAATTTGGCGCGCTTTGCCGAAAGCCTGCTGCCGCTGATAAGCGATAACACCGAGCAAAGCGTTGCGTTGGCAACAGAGGCGCTGCAACAGTTTAACCTTATAAACGAAACTGAATTTCTTGGGCTTGTAGGCAAAAAGCTCGGTATCCGTGAGGCAACTGCAGCCGACGAGCCGTTGATCCGCGATTATCTAAACTTAATGGTAAAAAACAGTGCCGACTTTACGCTGGCGTTTCGCTTATTAAGCCAGTCAGTTGCTGACACTCATCAAGGCGCGGCATCTTTATTTAGCAACAAAGCCGCGTGGCTGCAGTGGGCAGCACGTTGGCATGCTCGTTTGGCTGAACAACATCTAACCACTTTTGATATTCAATCTTTGATGGATAGCGTGAACCCCACGCTTATTCCGCGTAACCATCAGATAGCCCGCGCAATTGAACTTGCAACAAGCGAGGGTGACTTAAGCTTGTTTGATCGCTTGCACAACGCACTGAAAACGCCCTTTACGGTAAGCGATGATAACGCGGATCTGACACAGCCACCCACACCAGAGCAGTGTATCAGCAACACGTTTTGTGGCACGTAAAAGCAAAAACCCCGCTCACGCGGGGTTTTATATATCAGACGTCCAATTCAATCAGAACTGGTAACGTAAGCCCACTGACGCGGTGCGGCCGTTGATGGTTCGGGCGCGGATGATACCATTTGCTGGCACCGAGCCCTCTTCCGCTTCAGTTAAGCCAACCTCATCGAACAGGTTGTTGATGTTGAAAGATAACTGTAAATTCTCGGCTAACTCGTAACTTGCAAACGCATTCACCTGAGCATAACCGCTGAATTTCAGGTCGTTATTATCCTGCGCATAAGCATCACTGGTACCAATAACACTTAAGCCCAGCTGCGCCTTATCCAGATAGTAACGTGCCATTAAACTGTACAACATATCGGCCTGACGGCGAGGTGTATTACCTTCCAGCTCCGGACTTAACGCATCTTTACTGATCTCAGCGTCGGTTAACGTCACAGAACCACGCAATTCCAGATCGCCCAAACGATAGCTGCTTTCCAGTTCAACACCTTGCGCTTTGTATACGCGATCAAAGAAACGCTGGCTGGTTGCTTCAAAGTTCTGCTCTTCAGTTTCAGCGAAAAATGCCGTAGCGAACACATTTAAGTTGCCATGACGGCTTTTGCTACCAAATTCGTATTGGGTGACTTCATCTACCGCATCTTGTTTTGCCACGCTACCATCGGCGTTAACTTTACCAAACAGCAAGCGATCGGCATTAGCGCGTCCGCCTTTACTAATGCGGGCAAATACCGCCCAGTCATTGTCAAACTGATAATTTGCACCGACAGAATATGAGTTGTAGCCCCAGCTGTAATTAACCAGGCTTGGATTGGCGATATCGATGCCGGAAACACTTTGTTCTACCTGACTGATCACGCCATCGTTGTTCATATCGCGCGATGCTTGTGCTGCACCGGCATAAGAACCGGTTGCACTGCCGTTATCGCGACGAATGCTGGCATCAAGCGATAACTTGTCATAGGCCCAGCTTACGCCGGCATAAGGTGCTTTAATGCTGTAGCTGGTGTCATAGTTGCGCTGGCAGCAGTTGCCCCAGAAAGGGACACCGTAGGCTAATAATCCCTGCTCAGAAAACGCTGTACCATCCTGCGCGTTAACGTTTAACAGTTCAGCGTTATCGCCTTTTAACGCCATAAAGTAACTGTTCCATAACCAGGACATACTGATGTTCTGATCAGCAACGTAGTAACCGACATTAACATCGACGTCGCCAAAACGGCGGGATAACTTCAGATCATTGACGATGGAGCCAAAATCATTGATCTCAACATCAAAGGTGTGAATGCGTATGGCATTAGCACCGTTATAAGCACTCCCTGCGTTAGGCCCTACTGCGTAACTCACAGTGGCACCACTGCCAGCAATACTGTCGGCAATTTGCTGCGTGCTGCCAACTTCTGCCGGAAAAAGGGTATTAAAATTACCGCTGACATCACTGATGCGAAAACGGTTTTCCAGTGTCCAGCCTTCTGCTAAATCAAATACCGCTTCAACGCCAACGCTATTGACTTCAGGATTCATGCCATCACGCACATCACCACGCGATATCTGGTTATCACTATTTAGCCGCACAGTCTGGGTTAAATAGGCTGACTGCAGCGTATCGCGCTGCGCATCAAAGCCTTCCACCGAGTTGCCGTCTGCTAGCATTGGCATTGGCATATAGCTGGCGGCTTTATCATTTAAGTGCTTTACGTACAAACGGACATAGCCGCTGTTAAATTCGCGGGTCAGGTTAGCTTTTAACTGATATCCGGTTTCACCCTGGTAACCTGGATCACGCACCCCCTCGCCCTGGCGCACAAAACCGCCAACGTGAAAACGGGTATCGCTATTTAAGTCACCACCATATTCGAAATCGGTGCGAAAACTGTCGTAATTTAAACCAGAGGTAAAGGCAAGGCTACCACCACCCGCTTCACCGGTTTTACTGACAAAATTAATAATACCGCCAGGTGAGTTACTCGCCGCAGTACTGGCAGAGCCACCGCGGATCACATCTAAGCGCGATAAGGTCGCATCAGCACGCAAAAAGATATCGGCATTACCAAAGGCGATGTCGCCAAATTGCAGCACAGGTAAGCCATCTTCTTGTAAGGCTAAAAACTTTGCCCCGCCTGATGCGACCGGTAAACCGCGTACCGCGATATTGGCATTACCTTCACCACCGGTCGACTCACTGCGCACCCCAGGTAACATCCGAAAAATCTCAGCGGTGCTGCGTGGCGTAGCAATTTCAATATCGGCTGGTGTTAAGCTGCTGACAGACACACTGGATTGCATCACGGTTTGATTACGTGATACCGCACCGGTGACTACGATACGCTCAAAGCCTAAACCAGAGCTGTTTTCAGCAGCCTCTGCCTGTGCTTCAGCACTTGCATTGTTTTGCCTTGCATTTGCGTCTGCTGCTTGTTCTTGTGCATAGGCACTGTTTAGCGCCAGGCTAACCGCTAATGCCAGATACGCCGGTTTATTATGTTGTTTCATCGTCTAGCTCCCGTGTTTATTTTGCTATCTCTTTTGTTGGATAGCTAATTTAATTACAAACTTAATCGTTTAAGTCTTAAGGCGATAAATTACAGTTAAAACTTAACGACTTATCACTTATATAAATTTAATCGGTATGTTGCTGTGCTAAGCGTTGCTTTGCTGGCTGTGCTAGCCAGTTATAAAGCATGGCCACCGCTAGCAGCGCTGAAAATCCGGTTGCCAGATAAAATCCGGCACTGACATTCGCTGCCATATCGCCAATTATCGCCATCAGGGCGGGCGCCAACGCCGCAGAAAGTGCGGTAAAAGCAAGGATTAGCCCTGCTACCGCGCCATGTTGCTGACGGGGGAAGCAGCTTATGCCTTTGGAATTTAACGTTGGATAAATCATCGACATAAACAGTCCGGACAGCGGCATTAACCACAATGCCGTATCTTTTCCGCCAAGCATACTGAATAAAAAACAGAAGAAAATTGCAGCGGTAAACAACACCATCACGCTGCTCCAGCAAAAACGCTGTAAAATGATCCCGGCTAAAAACCTGCCTGCTGCGCGCAGAATAAAAAATATCGTAATAGCATGCATGGCAACAAAGCCAAAACTACCGTCATAGCCTGCCAATAAGGTCGGCAACCAGACAAATATTGCCACTTCACACGCAACGTATAGCGCTATAGCCAGCGAAAAACCCAGCGCATAACGATCTTTGAGTAAAGCCAGTGACTGACCAAGTGTGATCTGTGTGACGGAAGCTTTGTAGGGTGGATAAGGCAAGCGTGCCGCCATAATCACCAATACGGTACACAACAGCCCTGCCACTAAATACAGTTGTTTCCAATGTATTGACGCGGCAATCATTAGCGTGACAAGCGCCGGGCCTGCAATCGCGCCGAGGGCAAAGAATCCCTCTACTTTGTTCATGGTGCGGGTATGGCTCACACTATCCGCGCTAATATCGCCTATAAGCGCCAACGCGGCTGTTTTAAACATCCCTATCGCCACGCCGCAAATACCCATCAGCAGGATAAAAAACATCGCACTATCGCCGGCAATAAAACTATAACAGGCAGCGGCATAAAGACTCAGGCCGGCAATAATTAGCGTCTTGCGGCCTAACTTATCCGCTAGGCGTCCAAGTAACAGTCCGGCAAAGCCAATCGCGACCATAGGCACGTAATGAAAGGCGCTGGCCTGAAACATCGTAAGCTGATACTGATCCATCACCTGCGGAATAATCACGCCTACGGCGTCGGTCGTCATTGCGAAGACAAAAAACATCAAGTAGGTCATCCAGCGTACCTGACGCTGTAACCGTACTGCCGAATCGTTCGTTTCAACTGCCCCGACAGCCGAAACACTACTTTTGGTAGTAAGCATTTTGTTCCCCGTTTGTGGCTAACCGGTGTAAGCGCACCGGCTGGTTAACACACGTTGTGACACCGCTTTGAAAATTTGCCCTGTTATTATTGTGCCGGGGCTTGACAAAGTTGTGCGTTGGCTTAAAGCTATATCTTAATCGTTTAAGATGCAAATATTTTTTTCAGGATGCCGGAAATGACCAATGCAGTAAACACCAATCAGATCCAGTTAATCACTTATGTTGACAGGCTAAGTGGCGGAAAAATAAAAGATTTACACAGACTAATGAACGGCCAGCTTGCTGAGTTGTTCGACGGCGTGCATTTATTACCCTTTTACCCGCCGATAGACGGTGAAGATGCCGGATTCGACCCCAACGACCATACTGCAGTGGATAGTCGTTTAGGTACCTGGCAGGATATCGAAGCGTTAGCAAAAGACTATCCGATCATGGCTGACATGATTGTTAACCATATGTCGGCGCAATCGCCACAATTTCTCGACGTGCTGCAACATGGCGCTTCTTCCACATACTGGCCGCTGTTTTTAACACGCGAGAAAGTGTTTGGTGCCAAGCCAGATACTACAGATATAAGCGCCATTTACCGGCCTCGCCCTACGCCATGTTTTACCGATATTACATTAGCAAACGGCCAAATTGTGCCATTTTGGACCACCTTTACGGCGAACCAGATTGATATCGATGTTAACTCTGAACCGGGCAAAGCCTATTTGCAGGCGATATTGCAACGCTTTACCGATCATGGTGTGAAATATATCCGCTTGGATGCGGCGGGTTATGCCATTAAAAAAGCTGGTACCAATTGCTTTATGCTACCTGAAACCTTTGACTTCATCGCCCAATTATCTGAGCAAGCCAGAGCCCGCGGCATGACGTGCTTAGTTGAGATCCATGGTTACCACAAAACACAAATTGAAATCGCCAAACGCTGTGACATGGTATACGATTTTGCCCTGCCACCTCTGGTACTGCATACCCTGTTTAGCCGTAATGCACAGGCACTGAAAACCTGGCTCGATATAGCGCCGCGCAATTGTATCACCGTATTGGATACCCATGACGGTATAGGTATTGTCGATGCCGCCGATCATAATGGCGAGCCCGGGCTGTTAAACGATCCAGAACTGGATGCTTTGGTGGAAAAAATTCATCAGAACAGCAAAGGTAGTTCCAAACTTGCCACCGGCAATGCCGCCAACAACGTTGATTTATATCAGGTAAACTGCAGTTTTTACGATGCATTGGGCCAGGACGACAGCCATTATTTACTGGCGCGGGCAATACAACTTTTTTGCCCGGGGATCAGTCAGATTTACTATGGTGGCTTGTTGGCGGCAGAGAATGATGTGACGTTATTACAACGTACCGGCGTAGGGCGAGACATTAACCGCCCCTATTTCAACCAGGATACCGTTAATGTCGCCTTGCAAAAGCCTGTCGTAAAAGCCTTGCTTAATCTGATTAAGCTACGCCGTTCTATGCAGGCATTCAATGGCAGCTTTAGCCAATCGCTGACAGATGACAGTTATCAACTGAGCTGGCAACATCAGGGCCAATCAGCCAGTTTAACGCTGGCACTTAGTAAGCTGACCGCAACGTTAAGCTGGCAAAATGAAGGTGCTGCGCCTGAGCATATAGTGCTTAATAGCCTGCTGGCGTAAGCCTTTCAGCAGCTATTTTAACTGCTCTCCCCCAGCTTGAGCTGATATGGCAATAGCTGGGGGCTGTTATCCGCGGATAAAAATGCCCTAACCGCAGCCTCGCCTTTGACGTCACTAAACTGCCATACGCTGCTTAATGTCGGGTGATAACGTAATGTCTCGTCAATGCCATCAAAACCTACCACTTTAAGCTGCTCTGGAATGGCAATGCCCAGTTGAAGCGCTTCGCGCATCGCACTAAGTGCAATTAAATCACTCATACAAAGCAGCACGGTCGGTCTGGGGTTAAGTGCTAACACCGACCTGGCAGCGTACTGCGCGAATTGCTGGTTACTCTCCGGAATATGCCATAGATAATCAGGCCGCAGAATGAGATCATACTCTGCCATCGCGCGCTGGTATCCGTCGAGCCGCCGGTGAGCAATAGAGCTTTGATTATCCCACAGCGGTGCATCCAATACCGGTCGGGTATCGCTGGCGTCGATCAGCCTCAAACCTAGTATCGCAACGGTATCATCTTTATTGATGACCGCTTTTGCGCTTTGATACGCTGCTTGCTCGTTATCTATGTTTACTGAAGGGCGACCAGGAAGATCGAAGTCGACCGTCAACACGCGTTTCGGGCTTTGTGCCAGCTGTTTTATCAATCCCAGATTTCGCGGTGCACCGTAGCAGATAAAGCCATCAACAAAATCGCTGATCGCATCCAGGTTAGCACTACTGCCGGAGAACAATAACAAATGCAGTTTATGCCGCTCTAACTCGCGGGTGACACCTTGCAAAAACTGACTGGCCACCGGATCGCTGACCATATATTCCAGCGAGTCAGACAAAATAACCGCAACAATGCCAGAGCTACCGGTACGTAACGATTGCGCCGCTTTATTCGGACCAAAATAACCCAATTCAGCACAGGCACTCAGTATCTTTTCCCGCAGCGCAACCGACAGCTGATCCGGCCGGTTAAACGCATTAGAAATCGTCGCAGTTGACACGCCAAGGGTTTTAGCAACACTTTTCAGCGTTAATTTACTCATCGTTCCAGTCACTTCAGGCTTTCTTCTTAATTGATTAAGTTATATGATTTTAACCCTATTGCCAAATGCTATCTTTACACAGCTCATTGCGACAGGAAACTACTATGCTTGCGGTTATTGGAGAAAACGTTGTTGATATGCTGCCAGAGCACGATGGCTTGTATCGCCCGTGTTTGGGCGGTTCGCCGTTTAACGTTGCTATCGCCGCAGCGAGGCAGCAACTTAACGTAAGCTATATATCGCCATTATCACAAGATGCGTTTGGCCAGCAGTTTGCAGCTTATCTTAAACAAAATGGCGCTAGCTACGGTTTACAGTACTTTAGCTCCTGTCCCAGTTCGCTGGCGATGGTATCCATGGATGCGCAATTACAACCGCAGTACAGTTTATATCGCACCGGTATTGCCGATAGAGATATCAGTGTCGAAACACAAATTGCCGCCTTGCCAACCGATTGCAAAGTATTGCATTTGGGTTCGCTGGCCTTAGAAAGTGAAGACGCTCCACGTATTGCTCTGGTAGTAAGTGCCGCAAAAGCGAGATGTATCCATATTGCGCTGGATATCAACGTAAGACTAAATGCCGTAACTAATGCCGCGGCTTATCGCGATTTTGTGCTGCAAATGATCACGCAAAGCGATTACATAAAAGCCAGCGATGAAGATCTCGCTTTGTTATTTGACTGTGAAGACCTGCTCGAATCTGTCGCTTTGGTGCGGCGCAGTGCACCTGAGGCCATGTTGGCGTTAACAGAGGGCGATAAAGGTGCCACCCTGTTTTGGCAACAGCATCAAATTTGTCTGCCTGTTATTACTGCAACGCCTTTTGTCGATACTGTCGGTGCCGGTGATACCTTCTGGGCTAACTTATTGGTATCGATAATTAAACTGGGCTTACCTACGGCGAAAGATGTCTCATCTGAAATGTTAACCCATTGCCTTAAACGGGCTATGCAGGCGGCAAGCTTGAATATCGCCACTAAAGGCTGTAACCCGCCGACACGTGATGAACTCGACTTCGCTTTGGCAAAGCTGAGTTAAGAAAAAACACCCCGCTTTAGCGGGGTGTTTTTAAGCTGTTAGTTTTTGCCGTATTTCTCGGCCAGGTACAGCCAGGTTTCCAATACGGTATCCGGGTTAAGCGATACGCTATCAATGCCCTGTTGCATTAACCAGGCAGCAAAGTCTTCGTGATCTGAAGGCCCCTGGCCGCAAATGCCAATGTATTTTCCTTTGGCTTTACAGGTTTTAATGGCCATCTCCAGTAACTTGTATATGGCCGGGTTACGCTCATCGAATAAATGCGCGATTAAACCGCTGTCACGATCCAGCCCCAAAGTTAACTGCGTTAAGTCGTTAGACCCGATAGAGAAGCCATCAAAGTATTCTAGGAACTCTTCGGCTAACAGCGCGTTCGATGGCAGCTCACACATCATAATGACTCGCAGGCCATTTTCGCCTCGTTTCAAGCCATGCTCAGCTAATAAATCGATAACGCTGCTCGCTTCTTCTAGCGTACGCACAAACGGGATCATCACCTCAACATTGGTAAAGCCCATTACGTTGCGCACACGCTTTAACGCTTCGACTTCCAGTGCAAAACAGTCGCGGAAGTCTTCGGAAATGTAGCGCGAGGCACCACGGAAACCGATCATTGGGTTTTCTTCATGCGGCTCGTACTGGCGGCCGCCGACTAAGTTAGCGTACTCGTTTGATTTAAAATCTGACATCCGAACGATAACTTTTTGCGGCGCAAAAGCGCACGCTAGAGTGGCAATGCCTTCAGTTAGCTTGGCGATGTAAAACTCAACCGGATTATCATAGCCAGCAATCATCTCACTGATTGTCACTTTTAACTCTGGCGTTTGTGCATCAAAATTAAGCAGTGCTTTAGGGTGCACACCAATCATACGGTTGATGATAAACTCAAGCCGCGCCAGACCGATACCAGCATGCGGTAACTTAGCAAACGAGAACGCACGCTCCGGGTTACCCACATTCATCATGATTTTTAAATCAAGTTGTGGCATCTGATCGACGCGGCTGCTGACCACTTTGTAGTCCAGTTTGCCATCGTAAATAAAGCCAGTATCGCCTTCGGCACACGACACCGTAACCTGCTGGCCGGTTTTAATTTTATTCGTTGCGTCACCACAGCCTACGACAGCTGGAATACCAAGCTCACGCGCGATAATGGCAGCATGACAAGTACGGCCGCCGCGATTAGTCACAATGGCAGAAGCACGCTTCATAATTGGCTCCCAGTCCGGATCGGTCATATCGGTAACCAGTACATCACCCGGCTGAATTTGATCCATTTGCTCGATGCCGCTTAATACTTTTGCCGTACCGGTACCAATGCGTTGACCGATAGCGCGCCCTTCCACCAGCACAGGTGCTTTACTCTGTAATTGAAAACGCTCCATGCTGTTGCTGTCTTCACGGCTTTTAACCGTCTCTGGACGTGCCTGTACGATGTAAAGCTTGCCATCATTACCGTCTTTGGCCCATTCAATATCCATTGGACGACCGTAATGTTTGGCGATAATCACCGCTTGCTTGGCTAGTTCTTCAACTTCGGCATCAGTCAATGAAAACTGACGGCTACGCTCTGGTGCAATATCGACCACTTTTACCTGTTTGCCATGGCCTTGCTCGCCTGAATACACCATCTCAACTTTCTTGCTGCCTAAATTACGCTTAACTACTGCCGGACGGCCTGCTGCCAGTGTAGGCTTATGAACATAGAATTCATCCGGGTTGACGGCGCCCTGCACCACCATTTCGCCCAAACCGTAAGATGACGTGATAAACACCACATCTTCAAAACCTGATTCAGTATCGATACTGAACATCACACCTGATGAGGCTAAATCAGAACGCACCATTTTCTGCACGCCGGCAGATAAAGCGACGCCGCGATGGTCGTAGCCCTGGTGCACGCGATATGAGATAGCACGATCATTAAACAAAGAGGCGAATACGTGTTTTATAGCAACGATAACGGCGTCATAACCACGGACATTCAGGAAAGTTTCCTGCTGACCGGCAAAAGAGGCATCAGGCATATCTTCCGCAGTAGCCGACGAACGTACAGCAAAAGACACATCATGGGCTGCTTCCGGGTGCAACTTTTCATAGGCCTCACGAATAGCCTTCTCCAGCTCTGGCTGAAACGGCGTGTCGATTACCCACTGACGGATTTGCGCACCGGCTTTAGCCAGGGCTGTGACATCGTCCACATCCAGGCCATCCAGTAGCTGATAAATACGCTCGTTAACGCCGCTTTGTTCAAGAAATTGGTTAAAAGCAAAGGCTGTGGTAGCAAAACCGCCTGGCACTTGTACCCCGGCATTGGCCAGATTACTGATCATCTCACCTAAGGAGGCGTTTTTGCCGCCTACCCGGTTAACATCGTGCATTCCCAGGTTTTCATACCAAATCACAAATTCTTGCACAGTTCGTCTCCAATTTTTGTCGTGTGGCGTGTAAGCTTACAAATAGCATTACAGGGCGCGTTAATTTTACACCGCGGCTAAGATGAATTAAAACCTTAATTTTAAATGTAATTTTATAACGACAAAACGGAGCAACGGTGCGAACAGCATTCTATATTTCAGATGGCACAGCGATTACCGCAGAAGTATTTGGCCATGCGTTACTCACGCTTTTTCCTGCGCAATTTGAACATGTTACTATTCCATTCGTTGAAACAACCGATATGGCCGAGCAGGTAAAGCAGCGCATTAACGATCGTTATAAAACAACGGGACAACGGCCGTTGATCTTTCAAACCTTTGTTGATGATGCCCTACGGCAAATTATTAACAGCAGCGATGGCATTTGCTACGACTTTTTAAATGCCTTTGTCGAGCCAATACAGCGCGAACTGGGTGTGGCGCCGGTACCAAAAACGCACCGCACCCATAGTATTCATGAACAAACCTACGATTTTCGTATCGATGCAGTGAATTTCGCGTTGGCTAATGACGATGGCTCTAACCTGAAAAACTACGATCAGGCCGATATTATTCTGATCGGCGTCAGCCGCTCGGGCAAAACGCCTACCAGTTTATATCTGGCACTGCAGTACGGCATAAAAGCGGCCAATTATCCATTTGTCGAGGAAGATATGGAGCAGCTGCGCCTGCCAGAGGTGTTAAAACGCAATAAAGCCAAGCTGTTTGGTTTAACCATTACACCGGAGCGGCTAAGCCAAATTAGAGAGCAGCGCCGTGCCAACAGTCGTTATGCCTCATTGCGCCAGTGTCAGATGGAGCTGGCGGAGGTCGAAAAACTGTATCAGCGTGAGCAAATCCCGTTTTTAAACTCCACTCATTTATCGATAGAAGAGATTTCCGCCAAAATTATCGCTAGAACCGGCTTAAAGCGGCATAAATACTGATAAACAAAAAAGCTGGCGAGTGTGTTACACCCGCCGGCTTTTTGCTATTAACACCTAATGTTGAGCAGCCAACACTTCACATTACAAACAGTGTTTATTTTTTTGCACTACGCAGCGTATCGGCAATTAAGAACGCCAGTTCTAACACCTGATCAGCATTTAGGCGTGGATCGCACTGGGTAAAGTAGCGTTTACCTAAATCATGTTCACTTAAACCATAAGCACCGCCGGTACATTCGGTAACATGCTCACCGGTCATCTCCAGATGAATACCGCCGGCGTGGCTACCCTCAGCTTTATGCACAGCAAAAAAGTTACGGATCTCGCGTAAAATGGCTTCAAAGTCACGCGTTTTATAATCGTTGCTGGCTTTAACCGTATTGCCGTGCATTGGGTCCGAGCTCCAAACCACTTTACGGCCTTCTTGTTGTACCCGTCGAACCAGGGCCGGCAGCTTATCGGCCAGCTTGTCGGCGCCCATGCGGGTAATAAGTGTTAAGCGGCCAGGAATATTATTCGGGTTTAGCGCGTCAATCAGCTTAATCAGCTCATCTGGCTGCATGCCTGGGCCAATTTTTACGCCAACAGGGTTATGAATACCACGGAAAAACTCGATATGGGCATGGTCCAGCTGCCGGGTGCGTTCGCCTATCCATACCATATGGGCAGAGCAGTCGTACCAATCTCCGGTAATCGAATCGCGCCGCGTTAAGGCCTCTTCGTAGTTCAGCAGCAGCGCCTCATGCGAGGTGAATAACTGTGTTTCACGAATAGATGGCGAATTTTGTGCGGTAATGCCGCAAATTTCCATAAAGCGCAATGCTTCCTGGATGCGCTGCGCCACATCCTGATAGCGGTCTTTTAACGGGTTAGACTCAACAAAACCCAGGTTCCATTTACTCACTTGGTGTAAATCAGCTAAACCGCCCTGCGCAAAAGCCCTAAGCAGGTTCAGTGTCGCGGCTGAATGATGATAGGCTGTCGTTAGACGGTTCGGATCTGGCTGGCGTGCCGCTTCGGTAAACTCGAAGCTGTTAACAATATCACCGCGATAACTTGGCAGCGACACGCCATTTATAGTTTCTAAATCACTGGAGCGGGGTTTCGCGTACTGGCCCGCCATACGCGCCACTTTTACCACAGGCAAACCACCAGCAAAGGTCAGTACCACGGCCATTTGCAACAACACTTTGAAAGTGTCACGAATTTTTGGTGCATTAAAATCGTTGAAACTTTCGGCGCAATCACCACCTTGCAGTAAAAAGCCATTGCCGTTAGCGACATTTCCCAACTGAGTAAATAAATCACGCGTTTCCTGGGCAAACACCAGTGGCGGATATTTGTGTAATTGTTGCTCGACAGTTTTTAATAAAGCCTGATCCTGATAGCTGGGTTGCTGTTGGATCGGCAGGCTGCGCCAGCTTTGGGGCGTCCAGGTGGTCACGATGCTTGTCCTTTGTCTAAATACCTAGCCAGCAAGTTATAGACTTCTGGACGTAAATTCAATGCCGACTTTGGCATAATTTATGACATTTTACGCCGTCAACGGCTCTTAGATACCAATTGTGCAGAAAATCAGCGTTTCAACTTGCGTTATTGCGATTTAGCTGCTGTAAAATCGCCTCGCAGCCCTGCTCTATCAAGTCAAGCACCAGAGTAAAGCCACGACTGCCGCCGTAATAAGGATCAGGCACTTCTGATAACAAGGGATAATCAGGATGAAAACGCAAAAACAACGACAGTTTATGCTGATGCTCTGGCGGGCAACGCCGTTGTAACTCCGCTAAGTTAGCGTTATCCATGGCCAACAATAAATCATAGTCAGCAAAGTCGGTGTCTTTTACCGGCCGGGAAAAAATGTCCTCAAAAGTGTAGCCACGCGCTTCGCCCTCACGCCGGCTACGTGCATCAGGCTTCTCACCGCGATGCGAGGCACTGGTGCCGGCAGACTCAATCTGCCAGCGTGTCAGATGGCGCACTTTTTGCCGCATGACCGCATGCGCAGTAGGTGAGCGACAAATATTACCCAAACACACAAACAGAATTTTCACAGCTGCCATCTCCTACGCTTAATGCGGAAAATATGCTAGCACGCTTTAAACAATAGGTTAAATGGTTGCATTAAACGTACAGCCGGTACAGTATAAGTGGCTCAGGGAGTATCAGTATAGGTTGTGCGCAGGAGTAGAAGTAATGGAAAAGTTTAGCCGGCTTATTGTGGTAAGTGAGCATGAGTCTTTGCATAATCTTACCTTGTTGGCGCAATCGGTTGGTATAAAGGTAGAACAAACCAGCAAAGTTAAGTTGTTATGTGCCGGCAACTACCGCCCGGATGTATTAATTGCGTGCCCATACAGCAGCGCAGATTACAGTAAAAAAGGGCCCTCAGCTGAACTGTATTATCTGCTACACCGCTGCTCATTGTTTTTGTTTCAGGCAGAGCGCAGCTTAATTGACCCAATACAGGCAATACACACTGGGATCCGCGGCGTTATTTATCGTGATGAACAGCTGGATCGGGTCATGACAGCGCTTAAAACCATGATGGACGGCGAACTTTACTACGCCCGTCCGGTAATGTCCGCCGTGGTTGATCAGTTTTTAGCACAGCAAGCTGCGAACCGCCCCGCCGCCATAGTGACACCCGAAAACAACTTACTGACCAGACAAGAAAAGCGCATTATTCAGCTGGTAGCCGAAGGTGCCCGCAACAAAGAAATTGCCGAAAAGCTGCATATCAGTGCCCATACCGTTAAGGCGCATTTGTCTACCATATTCAGAAAGACACAATCAAGAAACAGAGTGGAGCTGCTGCGCTGGCTGCAGCAGCCACAACGTCAGGAACCCGTTGCCGGGTTTAGACTTAACTGATCGTCCAGACGCCAGAAACCACGTTGTAATCCTTGCTCTACCAAGGCCACTACCGCCGCTTCCATCGCCTGTTTCACACAGTATTGCACCGGCTCATTGGTTGAGTAGCCGCCCTCAGCCTCTGCCAGGCGATTTAGCGATACATAGCGAAACAAACCTGCTCTTAACTCTTGCGAGAAGACCTTTTTGTTACTGGACACCGACAACAGCACCTGGCCGCTGTGCACATCTACCGCCCTTAAATACACACTCACCTGATCTTCGCGGTACAACTCAGAGGCCCCGATACCGAAATACTCTGCCCCTATGCCGCCGGTAGTTAAATTGGTTTCATACCCAATAATGCCGCCTTCAAATAACAGCCGCGCTTCTTTTAACGGTGGTAACTCGGCCGACTTTTTGTTCGAACCGTGAATTTTGCGTTCAGTCAGCAGATTTTGTAGCCCTTCACGTTCAAGCGGCGCAAACCAGCCGCTATCCAACAAGATCTGCGTCAACATCGAGGTCGCCCCCTGAGTCACCGCAGTAGAGAAACTAGAGACATTAGCCTGAGGTTTATACTGCCCTGTTTGAT
Organism: Chromatiaceae bacterium; assembly: GCA_033838465.1. Taxonomy (GTDB): domain Bacteria; phylum Pseudomonadota; class Gammaproteobacteria; order Enterobacterales; family Alteromonadaceae; genus Alishewanella. The sequence goes on along the minus strand of JAJLKZ010000010.1, from coordinate 10,910 downwards.
CGCGAAAAGCGTACACCGATACCGGAATCAAACTACGTGGTTGACCCTGCTGGCGTAATTGCTGCATCACTGTGCTGGGGGCATCAATGCTGGCGGGCGTTATATTAATCTCAGGCTTAGGTATTAATGAGCATCCGCTAAGCATCAGTATAGTAGTGGCAACCAGAGCTCTCATCATCAACCTCCTATTGCCGGTATGGTGATAATGGTAATTTCACCACTTTCAAGGTTGGTAATATTAACAATGACACTGCCATCGGTACCGCTGCTAACCTCAACCAAAAACTCGCCGGTGTTATACACCCCGTCGACTAATTCACCATCGGCAATGCGTCGGGTCAGCGAGTTAATAATGTTCCGCTCTAATGCATCCTGAAATTTATCAACAAAAGATAAACCTACTGAATCGGCTTTATGGCTGTTTTGACTCTGGGCTTTTTGTAGCAAAAAATTACCATTTAACGGGTTGCCACCAAAACTGGGGTTAATCGGCGTATACACCAGCTCTGTTGCACCAGCGGTGCCGACAAAGCACAGTAGCAGAGGTACTATTACTCTCATCCTTTGTTATCCTTTTACTGCAATTCTTGCGTTGGTTCACCCAACATTTTTTCGGTTTGAATATTCGCCAGCTCATTAATACTGGCAAGTACCGCCTGCTCCGCCATTTGTTTCACATCGTTATAGCGGCGGCCAAAATAGGTCTGGTATATTTTTTGCTGGTTCATTTCTATCCAAAGCACAGTGCCGGCTTGTGGGTATACCTGCTCGTAGATCACTACTGACACACCTTCGGTGCCTGGCATATCACGCCAGTAACCCGTGTAATAGAATGAAAAGTCTTTACCAAAGCGGGATATGGTTCGGTCAAGCACCAGCCCACCGAGCTCTATATCATCGGCGACTGTCGCCATCGGGCTAAATGCCAGCAACATGCAATAAAACCAACTGACAAAATACTTCATAGTTGTGATAAGGGCGGCATGCGCCGCCCTGTGTCTACCGTTAGTTCTGCGACACTATGGCGGTGTTGAAATCACCTACCTGTGTGATGGACATCATGTTACCTTCACCGGCCTGACTCCCCAGCACCAGGTTGTCACTGCCCTGTTGTGTAACAGTTAACATGCCATTATTGCCAGACACCGCAAAGTAACCGTTATCGCCGGCAACCCAGTTACCGCTGCCGCTTTGTAAAATGTCGATACTGTTGGCATTGCCAGCGATCAGCATGTCAACCAGGTTGATATCGCCGTTTTGCTCAATGCTAACAACGGTATTTTCGACGACGGTTTCGCTAGTCAACAGCACTTCGTTAGCATTGCCTGACTGGTCCACATACAGATCATTGCTGTCACCCTGTACATCAACTAAGGCAAAGTTATCATCACCAAACTGTTGCACATCTGCTGTGTTGCCTGCGCCAAGAACACCGATTGCAGCGAGGTTATTATCGCCACGGCTGTAGATAGTGCCACGGTTATCTGCACCGGCAAGCACCATTTCGCTGCTGTTATTGTCGCCAATCTGACGAACCTCAACATTGTGGCCGTCACCTGCGGTGGCAAATACTGTGCTATTGCCGTTACCACGCTGTAATACATCAATCTGGTTGTCATTGCCGGTTAAACCAATGGGTGCTGTTACGCTATTGGCATCGCCACGCTGTTCAACTAATACCAGGTTTTGCTCGCCTGACAGTGGGTCAAGAATAAATTCGTTAGCGTTACCCAGTTGCATCACATCAACCAGGTTATCACTACCGGCTACATCAAAAGCGATAAAGGCGTTAGCATCACCTTCTTGCAACACAAAGAAACTGTTGTTGTCGCCATTTAAGCCAACAACGCCACCCACGTTGGCATTACCAAACTGTTCAGATTCGAAACTGTTACGGTCACCTGCCAGATTAAACATGCCGGCTTCGTTGTTGTCACCCTGTTGTATGCTAAACAGGCTATTGTCGTTACCGGCAAAACCTGCATTAGCCCAGTTACCGTTACCGCTTTGTTCAATTTCAGCCAGGTTCATGTTTCCTGCCAGGCTGATTATGGCTTCGTTGATTTCGCCTGATTGCACAACAACAGCGTCGTTAGTATTGCCGCTCACGATCATTTCTGCTGTGTTATAAAAACCATCCTGTGCAACAGTCGCCGTGTTATCGTCACCGCTGATGTCAACATAAGCAATGTGCCAGTCCGCAGCTTGTTCAATGCGCGTCTGGTTATCATTACCATTAACAAAGTTATAGCTCTCTAACCAGACACCGTCCTGAGTCACAGAGGCGCTATTAACCGCACCGTTTTGCTCCACCACAGCAAGATTGATTTCGCCACTTTGGCTAACTTCAGCCAGGTTACCTTCAGCCGCAGACGCTGACGTTTGATTAATGATAACTTCGTTACCTTCTGCCAGAGCCGGGCCACTGACAATCAGGGCAATAGCAAGGCCAAGCATATGCTTACGTGGAAATTGTAACTTCATAACATTCTCCCTAACTTATTATTAGTATTGAATTACTGAGATTTCGGCACCTACGCCACTTTGTTCTATTGTGAACTGACGATTACCCCATTGCTGCAGTTGGATCAGGTTGTAACTGCCGTTTTGGATAATTTGCGCGCTATTGCCGTTACCAATTTGACTTACCTCTGCCTGATTGGCAAAACCACTCTGAGTTAAACTCAGCTGATTAAGTACGCCTTGTTGCAATAACACCGCATAGTGCCCCTGGCCAGACTGTGTAACATCAGCAACGTTCAAATCACCCAACTGGGTAATATCGACACCATTAGCCAGCGCATGCCGCTCTAACAAGGTAGTGAATTGCAGCGATACATCAGCCCAAACACTTGCAGAGAGCAAAGCTAATAGGCCGCCGTAACAATACGCAATACGTTTTTTCACCTTAACTTCCTTTCCTGTTGTAGCGAAAACCTAGGCTAAAGCAGTAACAAAAACTATCAATAGTAATAAGCAACTATTTTACACAACCTGGAATTATGCACACATGCGTAGGGAAAATTTAATAATCAAAACCTTACACACATCCATTAACAAATAAGACACCAAATAAGCTAGTAATAAAGTCTTATTTTTACAATTTAGTTTAATCAGTAAGCGGAATCATGCTATCCATAATTGTGCTAAATAATAAGCATATAATTTACAATTATTTAATATGGGAACAGTTATGAATAAAAAGACTATGCTGGCAGCGGCGATTGCATCCGCCCTGCTCTCAGGCACAGCGCTGGCTAACACTGGCAGTGCAGCACAAGACTCGATACTGGTAATGTTTAAACCCGGTGTATCGAAGCAAGAACGGGTCGATGTGATTAAACGCAATGGTGCCAGCTTGCGTCAGTTAGATGCTCAGGGCCGCGATATGAAGATGCGTTATGTGGCGGATGGTCGCATTGTTAAAGTTCAGGTACCCAAAGGCGTCGACCGTGACCGGCTAATTAAGAAGCTCGCCGCGCATGCTGCTGTTGAAGTTGCCGAGCCTGACTTTCCGTTGAAGGCCTTAGCAACGCCGAACGATCCGCGTTTTGGTGAGCTTTGGGGCTTACAAAACACAGGTCAAAGCGGCGGTACCGCTGGCGCGGATATCAAAGCGGTAGAAGCCTGGGATATCACTACCGGCAGTCAGGACATTATTATCGGTGTTATTGATACTGGTATGGACTACAACCATCCGGATTTGATCGCCAACCGCTGGGTAAACCCCGGCAACCTACCCGGTAGTACTTATGGCTATTCCACTTTAAACGCTGAACAAGATCCCATGGACAGCGACAGCCACGGTACCCATGTTGCCGGTACTATCGGTGCCTCGGGCGACAACGGCGTTGGTGTGGTTGGCGTTAACTGGAATGTAACGCTACTTCCCTGTCAGTTCCTTGGCCCAACGGGCGGCAGCACAGCAGGTGCTATTGAATGTATCAACTACTTCACCGATTTAAAACTAAATCACGGTGTTGATATTAAAGCGACCAACAATTCCTGGGGTGGCGGTGGCTACTCTGAAACCCTGCGCGCTGCTATTCAGTCTGGCGGTGATGCTGGTATTTTATTCATTGCCGCATCCGGTAATGACGGTGGTAATGCCGATTCAGCGCCAATGTACCCGGCAGCCTATGATCTGGATGTGATCGTTTCTGTCGCCTCGACCGATCGTAATGATGCCATGTCAGGCTTTTCAAACTATGGTCTAACCTCGGTTGACTTAGGTGCGCCTGGCTCTGCAATTTTGTCTACCATTCCAGGTGGTGGCTATGCATCTTACTCTGGCACCTCTATGGCATCGCCTCATGTTGCCGGTGCTGCAGCCTTACTATGGTCGATTAACCCGGATTTAAGCCCGCTGGAAATGAAAGCCATTTTAATGGACTCGGGTGACACCCTAGCCGCGTTGGAAGGTAAAACGGTATCAGGTAAGCGGTTAAATCTGGTTAATGCCCTGGCTGAAGCAGATCCTACACCCTCGTTTAAACTGTCACTAACGCCGCGTAACCAGCAAATTACTGCCGGCGAAACTGCCCAATACACACTTGATGTTGGTAACATTGCTGACTGGATGGGCGATGTTGAACTTAGCTTAAGTACACAGCCAGCATTAGAGGGCGTCAGTTTATCGGCGTCAACCGCGCAACCTGGCCAAACACTGATGCTCAGCGCGGCAACCAGTGCTGACACGCCTTGGGGCAACTACCAGTTCACCATCACCGGCACCGATGCCGCAACCGGTGAGCTGGTTAAATCAGTAAACGCCAGTTTAAGTGTGCTGCCGCAAGGGCTTAATGACTACGACTATAGCAACAGCACGCCAGTTGCGATTCCGGACAACAATGCTGAAGGCATCAGCAGCGTTATCAACGTGCCGCAAAACGGTGTGGTGTTTGGCACTGATGTTGGCGTTAACATTACCCATACTTGGCAAGGCGACCTGATTGTAAAACTGCGCTCACCTGCAGGTACCGAGCATATACTACACAACCGCAGCGGTGGCAGTGCTGATGATATCGTACAAAGCTGGCAAACCGATGCGTTTAACAGCGAGCAAATGCAGGGTGACTGGACCTTACTGGTGTCAGACAATGCAGGCTTGGATACCGGCACGCTAAACAGCTGGGATCTGACGCTTACCGCTTTATCAGACGACGACACATCGCCGGTTCCGGTAGCACCGGTAGCTGACTTTAGCTTCGTCGCTTCTGGCCTGACAGTAAACTTTAGTGATCTGTCCACTGACGCTGACGATGATATCAGCAGCCTGAGCTGGGATTTTGGTGACGGTAACAGCTCAGCCGACGCTAACCCAAGCCATAGCTATGCCGCCGCTGGTACTTACAATGTTAGCCTGACTGCGACCGATGCTACCGGTTTAAGCAACACCATCAGTAAAGCGGTAACGGTAAGCGAAGCGAATACTGATTTGCAACTTAGCCTGCAGCGCTCTGTTCGCACCCGCACCGGTTCAACCATTGTTGACCTGCGCTTCACCGGCAGTGCCGATATGGTAGATATCTACCGTGATGGTAACCTGGTCGATACCGTTGATAATACTGGTCGCTATCGTGATCGCTTTACCTCTCAGGCCGTATCTGTAAGCTATAAAATTTGTGTAACAGGTAGCGATGCCTGCTCTGCAGATTTGGTAGTGAACTTTTAATCACGGCTGACGTTAATCCAAAGGCGGCGCAGGCCGCCTTTTTTTATGGTTGCAGTTCTGCCAAGCGCAGTTACTATTAAGCCTTTGCCAACAACAGATAAGCACGGTCAATCGCCACGCAGTAAGGAGTGCCGGTGTTAACACAGTTACATCACGTAGAGCAAAGCCTGAATCAGGTTATTTTGGGTAAGCCAAAGCAAATCCGCCTGGCGCTATGTTGTTTATTAGCTGAGGGGCATTTACTGCTGGAAGATTTGCCCGGCATGGGTAAAACCACGCTGGCACACGCGCTGGCCAATAGCCTTGGCCTGAGCTATCGTCGGGTGCAATTTACCAATGATTTACTGCCGGGCGATTTAGTCGGCATGAATATTTATGATACCCGTTCACAACAATTTCATTTTCAGGCTGGTCCGGTATTTAGCCAGGTGTTGCTCGCGGATGAAATTAACCGCGCCAGCCCAAAAACACAAAGTGCACTGCTTGAAGCAATGGAAGAAAAACAGGTATCGATTGACGGTGAAACCCGCCCGCTGCCGAAGCCATTTTTTGTTATTGCCACGCAAAACCCGTTGTTTCACGCTGGCACCTCACCGCTGCCCGAGTCGCAATTAGACCGCTTTATGTTCCGGCTGTCGCTGGGGTTTCCTGATCATCAGGCTGAGCATCAACTACTAAAACACGATAACAATCAATCCAGGCTGACACTGTTAACCGAGCAGCTAAACACCGAGCAATTGCGTGCGCTGCAACAACAGGTGCCGCAGGTGCATGCCTCTGACGCGTTGCTGGATTATCTGTTAGCACTGGTAAACAACAGCCGCCACCGCAGCGACATGCTACCGTTATCGCCGCGTGCCTCTAAGGCCATTTTGCGGGCGGCAAAAGCCTTCGCCCTGTTGGAAGAGCGCAGTTATGTTAGCGCCGCCGATGTGCAGCAGGTATTTCCTTATGTAGCCGAGCACCGGCTGGATCCGGCTTCATCAGCACAGGATAGCCGCTTAAGTCAGGTACTACTGCAACAAACGCCATGTCAGCTATAACCAAAACGCTGTATCCGCTATACTGGCGCCTGCTCAGCCGTTATCTGGACAAACGCCAGCCCGCCGTGCCCAGCGTTACCTTAGTACAAAAGCTGATTTTTATCTTGCCAACCCGCTATGGCTGGTGGTTCTTTGGCTTGATTGTGCTGCTTTACCTGCTGGGTACCAATTATCAGAACAACCTTATTTTGCTGTTAAGCTATTTGTTGCTCAGCCTGTTCTTATTGTCCATAGTGCTGTGTTACCAAAATTTGAGTGGGCTTACACTACGCAGCTTAGCGCCAGGTGAAGGCTTCAGTGAACAAGACATTGGCCTTACCCTGCAGCTGATAGCCGCAGATCATGACGACAAGCGCCACCAGATGTTAAGGCTGCAATTTATCGGTCAGCAGCATCAGGTGGTAAGTCAGCACTGTACATCGGCCATTACACTGAATATTTTTGCCGGCAAACGCGGCAAATATACCTTACCCAGAATCAAGGTAAGTAGCCAGTATCCGTTTGGCTTATGGCAGGCCTTTAGTTATGTTGCACTGACGCAGCACTATTGGGTATATCCGGCACCAGCACAACAGAGCCCGGCTGCTGGCATCATGCCAGAGCAGGACCAAACCACTGCCCGTCAGCAAGTCAGTGATGATACCCTCTCAACCTACAGGCAGGGTGACAGTATTCGCCACCTGGTTTGGAAACGCTTAGCGCGCGACCCGGCCACACCGGTTGTCAGGCAACAACACACGCCGCCGCCTCAACTCCAGAGCGATTGGGTGGTGGTGCCGGCCGTATCGGGCGATGCGCTGGAGCGCGCCTTACGCCAGGCCAGTCGCGATTTACTGATATTGGAGCAAAGCGGTGCCAGCTACGGGCTTAAATTACCGGCGTTAACCATAGCGCAAGCCAAAGGGCCGGCACAATTACAACGCTGTTTACAGGCGCTGGCAGTATGCTAAAACAAAAACGCTTAATGATGATCTGGCTGGGGCTGCAACTGGCATTTATGCTGTTGTTACAAGAAGCCTTTGCGCTGTGGGTAAGTTTACTCTTCGCGGCCCTGCTGCTGACACGTTTTACCACCCTGGTTTACACCAACACCAGCCTTAGCCTTAAAGCCGTCAATGTGATTGGCGCCGGCGTTGCACTGGCACTGCTGTTTAATCTAAAGCAAGCCGGTGTGCTTAACTTTATGCTGCAAATTCTGTTACTGGCCGCCATGTTACGTTTACTGGCATTGCGACAGCTGTTTGAAGCACGCCAGCTGGTATGGGTGCATTATTTTCTTATCGGTTGCTGCTTTATTCTGCATCAGAATATGCTGGTGGCGCTGGTTATTACGGCCGGCCTGTTCGCCAACATATACAGCCATTATCTGTTGTTCGCCCCGGCGGGTAGCACACTTAAACCGGGCAATATAGGGCGTGCAACCTTGATTATCCTGCCACTTTGGCTGGCGATGTTTTTACTCTTTCCGCGTTTACCACCCTTTTGGCAGATCCCCACTGCCAAGGTCGCCAGTACCGGCTTAAGCGATACCTTAGATCCGGGTAGTATCGAGCAGTTAGTGCAAGACGATAGCCTGGCATTTCGTGTTGAATTTGAAAACGGTGTACCAGAGCGGCAATTATTGTACTGGCGCGCCCGTTTATATGAGGATTTTGATGGCCGCCGCTGGCAGGAAAATTCGCTGCGTACCAGCAGTAATTATCGCAACGTCAGCCAAGTCGGCTCACCTGGCGCTACAGTGATAAACTACCGCATTATTGCCGAGGCCAGCCAGCAGCGCAGTTTATTTGCTCTGGCCAGCCCACTACAAACCAGTGCTAACGTAAATATTGCGCCCTCTGGCCTGGTGCTCTCCACCAAACCGGTAAGCCAGCGCCTAAGTTATCAGCTAAGTAGTCAATTACAGCCAGTGACGATACTGTCGGAGCAGGAACAACAGCTTAACCTGCATATTCCTGCCGGCAATGAACAAACACTGGCATTTGGCCGCCAGCTTAAAGCGCAACACCCGCAAGTACCGGCATTGGTTGATGCCATCGCCAGCCATTTTCGCCAGCAGCCGTATTTTTACAGCCTGACCCCGCCGCTGCTTGGCGCAAATAGTGTGGATCAGTTTTTATTTGATAGCCGCACCGGCTTTTGTAGCCATTACGCTTCTGCAACCGCATTGCTGCTGCGCGCTGCAGGTGTTCCCGCCCGTGTAGTTGGCGGTTATCAGGGCGGCGACTGGCATCCGGAGCAGGGTTATCTGGCCGTGCGCCAGCGCGATGCCCATGCCTGGGTAGAATATGCCGATCAGGGCCGCTGGCAACAGTTTGATCCAACCGCTGCCGTCGCACCACAGCGCATTTTATCCAGTCTGGATGATGCCTTATCTGCCGAGCAGCGTCAGCTACTGACCTCGCCCTGGCAACGTAACGCCTTGCTTAACAACCTAAGGCAGCAGTTGATGCACCTGGATTACTACTGGTCGGTATGGGTGTTGGGCTTTAACGACGATAACCAGCGCGACTTATGGCAACAGTTAAGGCAGAATCTGCAGCGCTTTGCTTATGGGCTGGCACTTATTACGGTATTAGCCTTGTTGGTTATCGCTCTGCTATGGTGGCAACGCCGTGAACGCCCCACTCAGCCACAGGCTTATCGCCTGTTAAGCAAGGTGCTGTCTGGTGTGTTGCAACACAAACCTGTTGAGCAACCCTTGTCAGAATTTTTACGTGCACTAGCAGAGCAGCAACAGAATGAGCAACGCCAACTGTTGTTAGCGCTGGCCAAGTACTACGAGCTTGCACTGTTTAACGATGACACGGCGGCGCTGTCATTGCTGAAACAACAGCTAAAAAAACACCGTAATGCCTTACGAAGGTTGCGTTTCGGCGCCCAGAATACGTAGCGCAGTTTGCAAATGCTCAGCACAGTGAATGCCTAAATCGGTCAGGTAGCCGCCGTCCTGTTGGGTCACCAGGCCTTTTGCATATAAACGGCTGATGGCAGCAACAGTGTCTGCATCAGCCGACTTGTGCACTTTAATACCTTCCATTGCACTGTCGAGGTTAAACAAGGTCAGCACCCGGATCTCAGCATTCAATTGCGGTGATATTGGCATACGCAGTCACTCCTTTTTATAACGTTGTACTGAACATAGCGCTAAGCGCGTAAAAAGCCAATAGCACCGCTACGTTTAACCTAACACTGTTTGCAACGCTTTTAAGCACAGCGCCACATTTTCGCGCCTCGCCGCATACCCCATCAGGCCGATACGCCAGGCTTTACCGGCTAGCTCACCTAAGCCAGCGCCAATTTCCAGGTTGTATTGTTGCAGCAGCTGTTTGCGTACAGCAGCATCATCCACACCGGCAGGAATATACACACTGTTTAGCTGTGGCAGGCGGTAAGGTTCGGCTACCACAAATTTAAGCCCAAGCTCGGTCAGGCCCTGCTTGAGTAGCTGGTGCATATTTTTATGCCGCAGCCAACTTTGTTCCAGCCCTTCATCCGCTAACAGCCGCAGTGATTCATGCAGCGCATACAGCGTATTAACCGGCGCGGTATGGTGATAAGCCCGTTTCGCACCACCACTCCAATAGGACATTACCAGACTTTGATCGAGGAACCAGCTTTGCACCGGCGTCTTACGTGCCTTGATTTTTGCCACCGCAGCCGGCGAGAAAGACACCGGTGATAAACCCGGTACGCAAGACAAACATTTCTGACTGCCGGAATAAATGGCATCAATGCCCCAGTCATCCACGCGCAGCTCGACACCACCGAGTGAGGTCACCGCATCCACAATACTCAGACAACCATACTGCCTGGCCAGCGCACAGAGCGTTTTGGCATCTGATAACGCCCCGGTTGAGGTTTCCGCATGCACAAAGGCCAGAAAGCGCGCATCCGGGTGCAGTTTCAAAGCATCTTCAACCTTAGCTGGGTCGACCGGTTCGCCCCAGCTATGATCGACCGTCACGGCAATACCGCCGCAACGTTCGACATTCTGCCGCATCCGTTCGCCAAACACGCCGTTACGACAAACGATCACTTTATCACCAGGCTCCACCAAATTGACAAAACAGGCTTCCATCCCGGCTGAACCCGGTGCGGAAATCGCCAGCGTCATCTCGTTGCGGGTTTGAAACGCATATTGCAGCAGTTGTTTCAGTTCATCCATCATGCCGACAAACAGCGGATCCAAA
>JAJLKZ010000009.1:0-30263 GCA_033838465.1 Chromatiaceae bacterium | reverse complement strand
TAAAGACAGTAAACAGTTTTGCCTGGTGGCAATAGCGCTGTGGAACCACCTGAACCCATTCCGAACTCAGAAGTGAAACGCAGCTGCGACGATGGTAGTGTAGCATTCGCTATGCGAGAGTAGTTCACCGCCAGGCGCCTAAATAAACAAGCCCTTCGTGAAAACGAAGGGTTTTTTTATTTGTATTGCGGGTGGGTTATCTGCCCGAGCGGGCGAACGCTATGCGACAAAAATGTCTGGAACATTTTTGGACAGCTTTAGCTGGCGGCGAAGCGGCGAACCCCATGGATGGGCTGAGCAATGTCGTTCACCGCCAGCGTTAATTGCTCTAATGCCAGCAATAAAAAAGCCCGCTAAGCGGGCTTGGTTGGCACGTCGATATTAATTGCGGTGCAGGTTACCATACACATCATAACGCCACTGGGCATCTTTCAGGGTGTTCAGATAAGGTCTGGCTTTGCTGAATTCTAACGCTTTAATAAAATGGCCATTTTTATCGAGAAAAATTAGCCATTGCTGTCCTAGCTTGTCGACGTCTTTATCACTTACAAAAACATGCATGCCAAGATAGTAACTCACATTTGCTTTCCAGCCGTGCTGGACTTTAAATACATAACGGCTGCTGTAATCCGGGTGCAGATAATTCGCCTGTTGCACAGCGTTTAGTTGTTGTTTATCCACAACAGTGACCAGTGCAATAGCATGGCTGCGATCGATAAGTTGTTGAACTGCATTTGAACTGGCCTGTGGTGTTCTCACGACAGCAGTTCGGTTTATCCCCCGCTCCAATGGCATAGCTATATCGAGTGAGAATAACGCTACTTCGTAATTATCTAATAAAGTTTGCACCGCTTTGCTGTCCTCACAGTTTGACGGTGCAACAATATTCGCTTTAACACTTTGTGTCAGTTTAGTGTCTAGTTTCAGTAGTTGTTCAATATTCTGTGTATGCACTTTCTGCTGCAGAAGGGTTTGCAGACGGTGTTGCTCTTTATCAGTCAGGCTGTATGGCGCAGAGCCATCTTCAGGTTGCTCTTTACACAGCTGATAAAATTTAGTGATCTCGGCTGAATGTAAGGCGCTATTAATAGCCGATTGCAGCGTACGCTTTTCTGACGTAGACCAGCTTTGACCACTGATTGCGGTGAGTGTTAATGCACCCAGCAAAGGTAAAACAATTAACATAAAGACAATATCCGAAAAATGTTGGCGGCACCTTAGCCTGAGCTAACAAAAAAAGAAAGTGATTACTGGTTTGATCAGCTTAATCGGTGGTGGAACGAGACAAATAGCCACCATTAAGCAGGGCTTTTCCTATCTCGGTCAGCATAGCCTTCATGCTGTTGTAACCAAACTGACGTTGTAGTTCCGCCCAGCAGTGTTGTTGCCATAGTAAGGCAGCCAGTTGCAGCTGTAGTGCTGGCTCCAGTTTTTTGTAATGTAGATTAAACCAGCTTAACAGCAGATGACTGACTAATTCATAAGGCCGCTTGCCTTGGCAGAATAACACCAGCTGTGCTAGTTCTGCTTGGCTGAACGTTGCAGGTGGCGGCGCTATAAGCCGAAGCAACAATTCGGTGTTAAGCCGGGGATAATGCGCTAAGCGCCAGTAGAGCTGTCGGCTGAAATCGTGCTGCATAGCATGCACCACATCGGCGTCGCCTTTGACTGGGCGCAGCATGAGTATCGAATACTCAGCGCTGGCATTATCACTGCTGTGGCCTAAGCGCACCGGCTGATAGCCGGCTTGCTGCCAAAAGTGGATAAGCTCAGTACTGGCAGCAAAGCTTGTGCCTAAATAAGCTAGCTGCTGTTGTTTAGCCGCGCCGGCGATATACTGCAGTAAGGTGCTGCCTAATTGTTGTCTTTGTAAGGCAGGTTGCACGGCGATACGCATTACCCGCCATAATGGCAGTTGTGCCAACTCTGGCCGTGCAAGATGAAATGCCAAGCTTTGAGCCAGTAAATGGCCTTGCAGCCGCCGCTCGCCGCGGTAAATCGCTTCTGTCAGTGTGGCGTTGATGCCACCCTCAATACTGACCAGTGCACAGGCCAGCACCTTACCTTGCTGCTCCAGGGTAAATACCCGTAGTTGGCTGTTATCTAACAAGGCCGCTAAGTCTTTCACCTGCGTTTGATAATGCGCCAGGCTTAACAGGCTAAAAACCTGTAGTAGTTTATCTGACTGGCTACGCCAGTCACTGGACTGATATTGACAATATTGCTGTGCTGCGGCGTTAAGCTGCTCTGGCTGCGACAGGTTTTGCCTGAGCAGGAAACCGCCAAAGATCAGTTGCTCTAACGGATCCCGCTGCTGATAGCGAATGGGTTGTTGTAACTCTAACTTATGCCACTTGGGGCATTGTGCATTCAGGTGCTGCATAAAGCGCAGCTGAAAACCTCTGCCAGTGCCTTCATAGCCATGCTCGGTCGTAGCAAATACGATACGGCTAAAATGCGCCAGCAACTGTTGCAGCACAGGTGTTGGGATAGCAGCAGCTTCATCTACCAGCAATAAGTCGGCTTTGGGTTTGTCACGCAGCAGCTGATCAAAAGCTATAAACTGCAACTGCGAATGTTGTGTTGGGTTTGTCAGCTGCTGAAAATGTTGTAGCGCGGTTTGCGCCGCCTGCGGTGATGGCGCGGTAATAACAACCTGTTTAGCCGCGGTGGCTGTACTAATAAGCTGGGCGGCGGCAATACCCAGCGCGGCCGATTTACCGCGGCCACGGTCTGCAGTCAGCACCAGCGGCCGTCGCCGGTGGCCCCTGACTACATGTAAAATAGCCTCGACGGCCTGCTGTTGGTCTGGCGTAACAAAAGGCGCTTTGGTCTCCAGGGCAGCGGGTGCTTCCGGCCAGTTAAAAGGTCTTTTGATCGTTTGATTTTCCAGTAGCAGCATATTTTGTTGCTGTAGCTGGTTTAGCCAGAACGGAATGAAATGGCCCTGATGACTGTCGGCATCTAAAGGATATGGCAGCAGGTTTTTGTGTGCAGTATTGGGTTGTTGTTGCCACTGGGCGAAAGGTGGGCACAGCAGTAGCCAGATACCACCGGCCCTAACACAGCCGGCCGAGGCCGCCACCAGATCAGCGTTAAAACCGCTAAAAGCATTGATCACCAGCATATCGCATTCGCTACCCAGTAGCTGATAATTTTGCCGGTTACTTAATTGAATGGCGTGCTCAGGTGCATTATCGCCCAGCCAGTATAAAGTGGGTGCTGGGTGTTGCTGTAGCAATAACCGGCACTGCGCAAGCAGTTCGTCACGTTCGCCCTGCCAAACCGCAGGTAAACGGATGTGCAGCCTCGCCGCCTGCTGTTGCCATTGCAGTAATTGACTTAGCAGGCGGCTGTACATTTAGCCGATAGCCTGCAAGCGGGCATAGGCGGTAACCAGCCACTTGCTGCCCAGGCCGTCAAAATTGACCTGAATACGCGACTGGCTGCCGGTGCCCTCATAATTAAGCACGGTGCCTTCGCCAAATTTATCGTGCAGTACACGCTGGCCCAATTTAAAACCGGTGTTTTCAAAAGCGACGTGGCTGGCAGCACTGCCGAAACGGTTAAACTGGGTGGGGCGGCTTACCTGGGTCGTCAGCCGGATTTCTTCTACGTATTCCGCCGGGATTTCACGGATAAAGCGCGAGGGCTTCGGGTATTGTTCCTGACCATACAACCGCCGGCTTTCAGCATGGGTTAAATACAGCTTTTTCATTGCCCGCGTCATGCCGACATAACACAGCCGGCGCTCTTCTTCTAAGCGGGTGGGGTCGTCACCGCTTTGCTGGCTGGGAAACATGCCTTCTTCCAAACCGCAGATAAATACCAGTGGAAACTCCAGCCCCTTGGCACTGTGTAAGGTCATCAGCTGTACCGCATCTGAGTGTTCTTCGGCCTGATATTCACCGGCTTCCAGCGCGGCTTGTGACAAAAACGCCGCCAGTGGTGTCATATCCTCGGCGCGGCGCTCATCAAAGTTCTGACAGGCCGTGATCAGCTCGTTTAAGTTTTCAATACGGGTTTCGGCTTTCTCGCCTTTTTCCGCCTGATACATGGCATATAAGCCAGAGCGTTTAATCACATGCTCAGCCTGCTCATGCAGTGGTAAATCGGTGACCTGGCTATCTAGCTCGTCGATTAACTGCATAAAAGTGCTGATAGCCGAAGCAGCTCGGCCGGTAAGTTGCTTTTGCGCCAGCATTTGCTGCAGGCTTTGCCACAGTGTTTGTTGCTCAGCGCGGGCATATTCACGCACCTTATTTAAGGTGGTATCGCCGATGCCGCGTACCGGCGTATTAATCACCCGCTCCAGCGCTGCATCGTCCTGGCGGTTATGCAGCAGGCGTAAATAAGCCAGGGCGTCTTTAATTTCCTGGCGTTCATAAAAGCGCAGGCCGCCATAAATGCGATAGTGCAAGCCTTCCTGTATTAATGCTTCTTCTAACACCCGCGACTGAGCGTTATTGCGGTATAAAATTGCCGTCTCGGATAAACGATCGCCCTGTTTATGCCAGTCGCGGATGCGGCCGACAATAAAGCGCGCTTCATCCAGCTCGTTAAAGGCGGTGTACAGCGAGATCACTTCGCCCCGGGCGCCGTCGGTCCAGAGATCTTTACCCAGCCGGTCGGTATTGTTGGCAATGACCGCATTGGCAGCTTTTAAGATAGTCTCGGTCGAGCGGTAGTTTTGCTCCAGCCGTACGGTTTCTACATCGGGAAAATCTTTTAAGAAGGTTTGAATGTTCTCTACCCGGGCGCCGCGCCAGCCGTAAATCGACTGGTCATCATCGCCGACGATCATCACTTTGGCGTTAGTGCCGGCCAGTAAGCGTAGCCACTGGTACTGAATGGCATTGGTATCCTGAAACTCGTCAACCAGAATATGACGAAAGCGCTGCTGATAATGGCCGCGTACCTCGCTGTTTTGCTTTAACAGCTCGAAGCTGCGTAGCAGGATCTCGGCAAAGTCGACCAAGCCGGCGCGGTCGCACATGTCCTGGTAAGCGGCATAAATTTTAACCATTTGCTGCAGGCTAAAATCGCCGGCAGCGTCAATCATGCCGGGGCGCAGGCCATCATCTTTGCGGGCATTAATAAACCATTGAATTTGCTTTGGCGGCCAGTGTTTTTCATCCAGGTTCAGCGCTTTTAATACCCGTTTTACCAGCCGGTTCTGATCGTCAGTGTCGATAATCTGAAAGCCCTGCGGCAAACCGGCGTCCTGATAATGCGCGCGCAGCATGCGGTGCGATAAACCGTGAAAGGTCCCCATCCACAGGTTGTTTAAGCTAACACCAATAGTGCTTTCAATACGGCCGCGCATTTCCTGCGAGGCCTTATTGGTAAAGGTTACTGCCAGCAAACTGTAAGGCGCTACCCGCTCTACCTGCATTAACCAGGCTAAACGATGCACCAGCACGCGGGTTTTACCACTGCCGGCCCCGGCCAGCACCAGCATGTTTTGTGGTGGTGCAGCCACCGCATCGCGTTGTTTATCGTTAAGCCCGTCCAGCAGGTAAGAAACATCCATTAGTCAATCTCGCAAACCACAATGGCCGCCATTATAACAGCCCAAGCCAAAGCGCCAAGTAAAGCCCACCGGTTTAGTGGATAAATAACCAGCATTACACGACATTAATGTTAATTAATGGTTTAAATAAAGTTTATGTTATGGCTGGGTGTTTTTATACTGCGGTTTCGTTTTATCAGGAGAAAGCAAGATGGCAGGGATTGAAGAGTGTAAAGCGCTATGTGACGACAAGAAGTTTATGCAGGCATTGGATCAGGCTAGAGGGCAAGTTGGCAGTGAGGTGCGTTCGGTACAAGACGGAGCTGGACAAGATGTCACTCGACGGAATAGGGATTTAGGCGTAATTATTAGCAAGGATGGTAAAGGTGGCTACAAGGTAAGTCGAGTAAGCACAAATATTCTGAACGCACGAGAGTGTGTTGGCAATAATGGTTTGGTTTGTAATTTTATTGATATTAAGGATGACCCAGATGCGGTTGCGGTGTTAATAGGCGTACCTCCGGGCACTCGATTAGAGAGCTTTAACTCTGTACACTTTATGAACACTTATAAGCGTCTTGCGATCAGAACTCAAAAGCCTGTTTTCGTCATGGGTACTGGTGCTAATGCAATGCGCACTTATCATGTTACGGACGGTCAGTCTGTCACCAGAGTTAAATAAGTTTTTACGGAGATTTTATGCGCCTACTTGGTTTTACTTTTTGGATGTCAGTAGCTTTAACCTGCTTAGCATGCTCTGCCACTGAGCCAAAAACCTATCAGTTGCAAACCTCAGTTATTAGACTGATAGCGACGCCTGAAGAGCATTATGATAAAAACATCGTCGTAGATGGCATTTTTATTGGCTACAGTGAGAATAATCTTTTTTTCGACCAGCAACACGCAGAATACTTGTTGCGACCAATGAGTATCAATGTGTTAGATGACTCCGCTGATGAAGAGAATGCTTTGTCTGTTTCGGCGTGTAATGGTGAGTGGGTAGAGCTTTGGGGGACCTTTGTAAAGGCGGTAGACCCAGACATTAGCTATTTTAAAGGCCGCTTAGTTGCCGATAAAGCTGTGTTGCATAAGAATGGTGAAACCTGCTGGCAGCGCACCAAACCATAGTTTTTGGCAAGTTTTTACCGGTAGTAAGTAATGCAAACAAGATTGGAATTGCTTAAATGACGTTTGGAAAACTGGGTAAGCGGTCAGCGCTTGCTGCTTTTTCCAGCTGTCTGCTGCTGATAATGTCTGCAGCGCTAATGCCTTATGCTGCCTTCGCACAAAAATCTTATCAGGCGCTTACTAATGTGATTAGTTTGCTTGATTCTCCCGAGCAGTATTTTGACAAAGCAATAGTGGTGGATGGCTATTTTGTAGGGTTTCATCACGATGCGTTGTATTTCTCTAAAGACCACGCTGAACTGCGCATTAGCTCTTACGCCATAAACGTGTTAGATGATTCAGATACCGAAGAAGGTAGTTTGTCTTTTTCCCCCTGTAATGGTGAATGGGTGCAGCTGTCCGGTACCTTTATCAAAGCACAACAGCCGGGTATCAGTTATGCCCAGGGACGTTTGGTGATTGACTCTGCCATGCTACACAAAAACGGCGACATCTGCTGGCAGCGCACCACGCCATCCTTTCTGGAACGGCAGAAGTAGAGTTCCGCTAACTTAGTGGGATAGTAAAAGCTGTAACTGCTGTACATCGGTCAGGCGGATATGCGGCAGTATGCTAACGCTGCTTTGATGATGATCCAGCCAGGCGGCCTGGCAGCCGGCATTCAGGGCGCCCAGCACATCAGCGCGGTGGCTGTCGCCAATATGCAGTATTGTATTGGGCTTAACCTGTAGCCGGTTCGCTGCCGCCAGAAATAAATCGGCATAGGGCTTCATCCGGCCATCCGGCCCGGCTTGCAGGCTAAATTCAAACAACTCACCCACGCCCATCTTGTGAATACAGGCATTGCCATTAGTAATGGCAATCAGGCGATAATGTTGTGCCAGGGTGGTTAGCAGCTTAGTGATCTCGGGCTTTAGCGTAATGCGGGTGCGCTCGGTTAAAAAGGCAGCGTAAGCCAGTTTAGCAATATTGCCTGCCTCAGCATTTGCCAGGCCCAGCGACAGCAAGCCAGCTTCCAGGCCCTGCAGGCGCCAGCGGCCAATATCGTGGCGTAGTTCAGGGTTGGCTTTGGCCAACAGTTTGCGCTGCTGCCACCAAAACTCGCTATCCAGCCCCCGACTTTGTGGCGCATGTAAAGCCAGTGCCTGCAGCATGGCTTGCTCGGCCACGGCAATTACCGGTTTGTTGTCATACAGAGTGTCATCCAAATCAAACGACAGCACCTGTATTGGTTGTATCGCTTTAAATAATTGCATGCGGGTTACCCGTTTGAAGGCGCAAATACGTGCTGCCAGTTTACTTCTGCCAGCTGCTGGCTAAACCAGCTAAGCGCCTGGCCCTGATGTTGTTTATGCCACGCCAGATACAGCGGGATCTTATCTCTTGGAATACTGCAGGCTTTTGCGATCAGTTCACCGCGCGCCAACTCGTTTTGTATCAGGTGGCGCGGCAGAAAACCGATGCCCAAGCCCTGTTTTTGTGCATCTATTTTGGCCTGCATATTATCGACAATAACACGCTGGCGGCTATCGAATAAGCCGGACGAGCGCTTGGGCGCATCCAGTGCCGAATCGGCCACTACGATGGCGGCAAACTGCTGCACATCTTCAGCAGTCACTACCCGGTCTAGCGCGGCCAGCTGATGGTGTGGCGCTACTGCAAAAACAAACTCGGCCTCGGCTAGCGGCACGATATTAAACAGGCCTTTGGGCAAATCACCCGATACGCCCAGTGCGATATCGGCGCGGCCGGTTTGCAGCGCTTCCCAGCCGCCGGCCATCACCTCTTCGGTTACGCGCAGCTGAGTTATTTTGCCCAGTTGCAAAAAGTCGTTTATTACCGCCAGTAAGGGCGCATTGGGCACTATGCTGTCTTTGGCAATTACCAGTTGCGTCTCCCAACCGGTATCCAGCTGCTTAACGGCATTTTGTAGCTGATTGGCTGCGTGTAGCAAGGTGCGGCCCTGATCCAATAACAACTGGCCGGCCGGTGTTAGCTGTGCCCGCTGTTTGCTGCGGTCGAACAGCAGCACGCCTAAGTCAGCCTCCAGCTTGGCAATGGTGTAACTCAGCGCCGACGGCACCTTGTATAAGGCTTCGGCTGCCGCGGCAAAGCTGCCTTTGCGGTCTATCGCATCCAGTGCGCGTAGCGCCTCTAAACTCAGGGCATTGTGCATAGTGCTCTCACAATTGGCGTATTCAAATATTTTGAATAGTGTAGTCAAAACATTGCGTTTTTACAGCATCAATTAACCAGCTATAGTGACATCATCGACGCAAAGCTTGCTGTCTAGTGGCAGTAAACTTAACTTTAAACAATTTGACAGGTGATGATATGGCAACTTCAATCGTTCAGAAAATTTTAAGCTCAAATGCGGGTTGGGGCGCCTTGGCGCTGCGGGTGCCAGTGGGCATTATCTTTGCCGCCCATGGTGCGCAAAAGCTGTTTGGCTGGTTTGGCGGCTATGGCTTAGAAGGCACCGGCGGCTGGATGGACAGCATCGGCTTATCTCCGGGTATTGTGATGGCATTTTTAGCCGGTGCAGCAGAATTTTTCGGCGGTATCGCGTTAATTCTGGGGTTATTAACCCGCCCGGCAGCCTTAAGTCTGGCGATTGCGATGTTAGTGGCGATATTCGCAGTGCACATTCAGAACGGTTTGTTTATGGCCAACAACGGTTACGAGTTTGGTTTAGCGCTGCTGGCGGCCAGCGTATCGCTACTGTTTAGTGGCGCCGGTAAAGCCTCAGTAGATAACCTGCTGGCTAAGCGGTTTAATTAAGGTTTAGTAACAAATAACAACGCCCGGTTCTGCCGGGCGTTTTTTATCGGAGAGATTAAAAAGGGAATCGGCTTGCCCTGAACCAACCGTTGAAGGCATGGATGCCTGAATCGAGCCTATAGGGACATATTTACGGCGTGTTGGTGTGGGCAAACCGGCTCCCGTGCAGGATGCATACGCAAGGTATTGTTAGCGGGACTTCTTCTTCGCCCTCGGATGGGCGCTATCATACACCTTAGCTAAGTGGGCAAAATCCAGATGGGTATACACCTGAGTGGTACTAAGGTTGGCGTGGCCTAACAGCTCTTGTACTGCGCGTAAATCCTGGCTGGACTCCAGCATATGGCTGGCGAATGAGTGGCGCAGCATATGCGGGTGCAGCTTTTGGTTCAAGCCCTGCTGGCGTGCCCACAACTGCACGCGCTCGCGTACATGACGGCTGCTGATGCGTTTGTGCTGCTTGCTGATAAACAGCGCATCAGCATCTTCCGGCGGTAGCTTGCTGCTAAAGGCCGGCCGCTGTGCCAGCCAGTCGCGCAGGGCATTAAGCGCCACGCTGCCCACCGGCACAATCCGCTGCTTGCTGCCTTTACCCGTAACCCGCAGCAGCTGCTGCGCCCAGTCGATATCGCTGATATTGGCATTGACCAGCTCTTCTAAACGCAGGCCGGAGGAGTAAAACAGCTCCAGCATGGCTTTATCGCGACAGGCCAGAATGTCGTCTGAGCTGTCAAAACTGAGCAAATGGTGAAGCTGGTCGACGTTAAGGTTTTTCGGCAGGCTGCGCGCCGCCTTGGGTACAGACAAATACAGTGCCGGGTTATCGCTGCACAGCCCCTGCGCTTGCAGGTAACGATAAAAACTGCGCAGCGCAGCCACTTTCAGCGCGATACTTCGCGGTTTGGCGCCGCTGCGGCGCAGGCTGATAATATGCTGTTTTAGCTCGGCTTCTGTCAGGGTTAGCCAGTGGCGGTTGCCCTGATTAAGCGCCTGCGCAGCCTGTATAAGCTGGCGCTGATAACTGTCGAGCGTTTTGCTGCTGTAGCCACGCTCAAACTGCAGGTAGGCTAAAAATTGCTGCAGTGGCGTAAGCCACTGCGTGCTAAGCAGGATGTCAGGCGGCGTCATAGCCAGGTAACAGCTGGGCCAGCATGCTGGCTAAATGGCCAATAAACAGCTTGTCCATTGACGGTTGAAAATGATCGTCCAGCTCGCTGCCAAAGGCCAACAATGCCAGCGGCTGCTGCTGATCTTTTACCAGCATCAGCGCGACAGAGTGCACGCTTTGGCCAAACAGCGGCTGCTGCTCTTCTTTGTTTAACCGGCCCAGGTAAATACCTTGCTCATTTAAACGGCGCGACAACAACAGCTGAAACGGCTGGCGGCTTTGCTCGCTGTCAAAGCGGATTAAGCGGCACTCGCTGACCTGTGGCAAGGCGGCGGTAAATTGCTGCAGTTGTTGTTCGGCCTGCTGCAGGCTGGTGGCCTGATATAAGCCGGCCTGTAACTGGTTAAACGCCAGAAACAGCTGCTCGTTTTGCCGCGCTACTGACATTAAGCGGGTGATATCATCTTCCAGTGCCTGAATTTTTTCCCGCTGCAGCTCCAGCTGGCGCTCGACCAGCGACACACTGCCGCGCTGCTGATGCGGCAGACGCAAGCTGGCTAACAACTGTGGATATTGCTGAAAAAATTCCGGGTGATCCTGCAGGTAGTCGTACACCACCTGCGCGGCGAGCATGTCGTTGTCCTTAGTCAGGCTGTCGTTCATAGCTGTATTTGTCCATCGTATACATGTTCTGCCGGGCCGGTCATTTTTAGTGGCTGGCCAGGCCCGTTCCAGCGAATATGCAGGCTGCCACCGGGTAAGTCTACCCGTACCTGTTGCTGCAGTTTTTTCTGTAGTTGGCCCACTACTACAGCAGCGCAGGCGCCGGTGCCGCACGCCTGGGTTTCGCCTGCGCCACGCTCCCATACCCTAAGCTTAATATGGCCTGGGTTTAGCACCTGCATAAAGCCGATATTGGCGCGCTCGGGAAAGCGCTCATGCAGTTCAAACAAGGGCCCCTGCACCTGTACCGGCGCCGTTAAAATATCGTCCACTTCGGTGACCGCATGCGGGTTACCCATCGACACGACGCCACATAAAATGGTGTGCTCGTCGGCGCGCAGTATATAGGTAAGCTCCTGCTTTTGTGCTTTAAACGGCACCCGCGCTGGATCCAGCTGCGGCACGCCCATATTTACCGTCACCTGGCCGTCGGTTTCGACATAGAGCACAATTTTGCCTGACTTGGTGCTAACGCCAATTTTATGTTTATTGGTTAAGCCGCGGGCACGGACAAACTTGGCAAAACAGCGGGCGCCATTGCCGCATTGCTCTACCTCGCTGCCATCGGCATTAAATATACGGTAGTGAAAATCCAGCTCGGGATCGTAGGGCGGCTCTACCATTAACAGCTGATCAAAGCCAATGCCGGTATGCCGGTCAGCCAGCGCTTTGATCTGCTCTTTGGTTAAAAACACGTTCTGGCTAACGGCGTCGACCATCATAAAGTCGTTCCCCAGGCCGTGCATTTTCGAAAAATGTAATAACATCGGTGCCCTTAACTAGTCAGTAACGACCTGTTCGCCACGCCATAAGTCCTGCCACTGCTCGCGCTGGCGGATTAAATGCAGTTTGTCGCCATCGACCAGCACTTCAGCTGCCCGCGGCCGGCTGTTGTAATTCGAGCTCATGGTAAAGCCGTAGGCGCCGGCCGAACGCACGGCCAGTAAGTCGCCCTGGGCAATAGCCAGTTCGCGGTCTTTACCGAGAAAGTCACCGGTTTCGCAGACCGGGCCGACAATATCGTAAACGGCGGTTGTTTTGCCGCTGTCGCGCTCTACCGGCACTATCGCTTGCCAGGCACTGTACAGTGCCGGGCGGATCAAATCGTTCATCGCCGCATCCACGATAGCAAAGTTTTTTTCTTGCCCGGGCTTTAAAAACTCTACCTTGGTCAGCAGCACGCCGGCGTTGGCCATAATGGCGCGGCCGGGCTCCATAATCAGCTCCAGCTGCGGGTAAGCTTTTAACCGCGCTACCACCTTGCTGATGTAATCGGCCGGCGAGGGTGGTGTTTCGTTGTCGTAGGTGACGCCTAAGCCGCCGCCGATATCGATATGCTTCAGCTTTATACCGTCGCTGGCCAGCGCATCGATTAACGTTAGCAGCTTTTCCAGCGCTTCTAAAAACGGCTGGGTTTCAGTAAGTTGCGAGCCAATGTGGCAGTCGACACCCACTACATCAAGATGGCTGTAACTGGCTGCCTGGCGGTAAATGTCGCGCGCCAGCAGGATATCAATACCAAATTTATTCGCTTTTAAGCCGGTAGAAATATAAGGGTGGGTTTTAGCATCAATGTCCGGGTTCACCCGAATCGACACCGGCGCCTTGATGTTCAGGCTGCTGGCCACCTGTTGCAGCCGTTCCAGCTCGGCGACAGACTCAACATTAAAACATTTAATGCCTAACTGCAGCGCAAAGCGCATTTCATCTGCGGTTTTCGCCACGCCGGAAAACACCACTTTTTTCGCGTCGCCGCCGGCGGCAATCACCCGGCGCAACTCGCCGCCCGATACGATGTCAAAGCCGCTGCCAAGGCGTGCCAGCAGGTTTAAGATCGCCAGGTTACTGTTGGCCTTAACGGCATAGCACACCAGGCTGTGCGGGTGGGCGCTGGCCGCGCTGGCAAAGGCCTGATAATGGCGCTCTATGGTAGCGCGTGAGTAAACATAGCAAGGGGTGCCATAAGTGTTGGCAATGTCGCTCAGGGCGCATTGCTCGGCAAATAAACGGTTTTGCTGGTAATTAAAGTGGTCCACGTGGTTCATCCGATGGTTGGGTTGGATTAGCGTTGTTTTGCTCTGGCTGTGCCACTTCAGGTGCTGGTTGTGGTAAGGTAAGCGGGCCTTTTTGACCACAAGCACTTAGTTGGCTGCACAGTAAAACAGCAGCAGCGACAGTTAACAGCGGACCTTTGGTTGTAAAAGCGTGCATGACGTTATTTTTTTATGGTGGTTGCGCTCTATAATCGCATCCTTAGCGATAAAAGCAAACAGGTGAAGCAGATGAATGACCTAGAATACGATGAATTGGCTGATAGCACCCTACTGGCGGTGGAGCAGGCGATAGAAGACGCCGACGCTGATCTGGATTATGAGTCGCATGGCGGCCTGCTAAGTATCAGTTTTGCAGATAAAAGTAAGATCATCATCAACAAGCAGCCGCCCTTGCATCAGTTGTGGGTAGCCACGAAATTTAACGGCCACCATTTTGAATGGCGTGGCGATAAGTGGATAGATAACCGCAGCGGTGCTGAATTTTGGCAGTTGCTGAACGATGCCGCGGCCAAACAGGCCGGTAAACCGCTTAATCTGGCGCCGTAAGCGCCGTTGTTTTAAGGATCTGTGATGGCATTACTTCCTTTTGTTGATGTGAAAGCGCAGGGTGAAACCCGCGCGGCAGTGGTGTGGCTGCATGGCCTGGGCGATTCCGGCCATGGTTTTGCCCCCATAGTGCCGGAGCTTAGGTTACCCACGGATGCCGGCATCCGCTTTTTATTTCCGCATGCACCCGAGCGGCCGGTTACGGTAAATGGCGGCATGCGCATGCGTGCCTGGTACGACATTAAAACCATGGACTTAAGCAACCGCGCCGATGAAGACGGCGTGCGCGAGTCGGCCGCTGCGGTGCAGGCGCTGCTGGATAAGCTGATTAGCGAAGGTATCAGCAGCGAACGTATTATTCTGGCCGGTTTTAGCCAGGGCGGCGTAATCGCGCTACATTTATTGCCACGGCTGCCGTATAAGCTGGCCGGTGTGATGGCGCTGTCTACCTATATGTGCGCGCCGGATAAATTAAAAGACGAAAGCAACACGCTGAACAAGGCGACTCCGGTGCTGATTGCCCACGGCAGCCAGGATCCGGTGGTGCCGATGGCCGCTGGCCAGCAGGCGTACCACACGCTGAAAAATGCCGGCTTTAATGTCAGTTGGCACGACTACCGCATGCCGCACAGTGTGTGTGCGCAGGAAGTGGCTGATATCAGTAGCTTTATTCAGCGCCGTTTATTGGCACAGGTGACGAGTTAAGATGACAACAGTACGTATTGCAACGCGTAAAAGTGCGCTGGCGCTGTGGCAGGCAGAATATGTCAAAGCTGAGCTATTACGCCATCATCCGCAGCTGCAGGTCGAGCTGGTGCCTATGTCGACCCAGGGCGATAAAATTCTCGATACACCACTGGCAAAAATTGGTGGTAAGGGATTGTTTGTTAAAGAATTAGAGCAAGCCATGCTGGATGGCCGTGCCGATATTGCCGTGCACAGCATGAAAGATGTGCCGGTCGAATTTCCACCCGGCTTAATGCTGCACACCATTTGTCCGCGGGAAAACCCGCTGGATGCTTTTGTCTCCAACCAGTTCAAATCGCTGGACGAACTGCCAAAAGGCGCCGTGGTGGGCACCTCCAGCCTGCGTCGTCAGTGTCAGTTAAAGGCGCTACGGCCCGATTTAACCGTGCGTGACTTGCGCGGTAATGTAAACACCCGGCTGGCTAAGCTGGATAACGGCGAGTTTGCCGCCATTATTCTCGCCGCCGCAGGTCTTATCCGGCTGGGGTTTGCGCAGCGTATTGCCAGCCTGTTACCGGTAGAGCTCAGCCTGCCAGCTAATGGTCAGGGCGCTGTGGGTATTGAATGTCGCAGTGATGATAAGGCTGTGCAGCAACTGTTAGCGCCACTGGAGCATGCCGGCACCCGCGCCTGCGTGCTGGCCGAGCGGGCAATGAACCGCAAACTGCAGGGCGGCTGTCAGGTGCCGATTGGCGCTTTTGCTGTGCTCGAAGCTGACACCTTATGGCTGCGCGGCCTGGTAGGCGCGGTGGATGGCAGTGAAATTATCCGTGATGAAATACGTGGGCCGGTGCAAGACGCCGAGCAACTGGGTAGCGAGCTGGCCGCGAAGTTACTGGCGCATGGGGCTGGACGTATTTTGCAAGCGGTGTATCAGGCTGCGCCATGAAGGCAGCTACTGCTATACCGCTACTGATCACCCGGCCTGCCGGCAAGGCAGATTATTTGCTGGCGGCGCTGGATGAAGCCGGCACCGGCTATTTGTATCAGCCGCTGATTACCACGGCGCAGGTTAGCATTTCGCCCCACGATGTGCAGCAGCTGCAACAGGCTGATGCCATCGTGTTTGTCAGCGTCAGCGCGGTCAGCTGTTTACAGCAGCAACTGGATGGCGCGCTACTTAAAGCGCCACTTTATGCCGTGGGCCAAACGACCGCCTCGGCGCTGCAGCGCTGGTTGGGGCGCGAGGTGAGCGTGCCGGACGACCAGCGCAGTGAAGGGTTGTTAACCCTGCCACAATTGCAACAGGTGGCCGGTAAGCAAATAGTGGTGGTGCGCGGCAACGCCGGCCGTGAACTGATAAAGCAAGGGCTTAGCAGCCGTGGCGCCAGCGTGCGCTATGTGCAAAGCTATAAACGTTTACCCTTGCCGCTGGATGGTGCTTTGCTGTGCCAGCAGTGGCAGCTGGCTGGCATTCGTTGTATTGTGGCCACCAGTAACGAAATTTTACAGCAACTGTTTACGTTGGTCGGGCCCGAGCATGTGCACTGGCTGCAAAGCTGTGACTGGATCCTGGTCAGCACGCGTATGCGCGACAGTGCGCTTTTGCTGGGTATTAGTGAAGACAAGATCCGGCTGGCCGACAATGCTAACGACAGTGCCTTACTGGCTGCGATCAGCCAGCAACTGAGGGAATATCAATGAGTGACACCCTGGAGCGGGCAACCGAAATGGACGCACCGCTGGAGCAATTAAAACAAAAGATGGAAGCCGAGCCGGCCACGCCACGCCGTGGTAGCGTCAGTGGTGCCTTAAGTTTATTGCTGGTGCTGGCGCTGGGTGCCGGTGTGGGCGCCGGAGCTTACTGGCTTTGGCCGCAGTGGCAGCAGTTGCAGCAGCAAAACCAGACGCTTAGCCAGCAACTGCAGCAGCTTGAAGCGCAGAACCGCCAGCTGCAAGACAACCAGCAGCAAGCACAACAACAATGGCTAACCGGGCAGCAGCAACAGCTAACTGCACTAGAGCAGCGCCTGGCGCAGCAACAACAGCAGCTGCTAAATCAAACGCAAAGCCAGATGCAGGCACTGCGTCAGCTGGTGCAAGAGCGTGATAGCGCGCCGCCACGGCATTGGCGCCTGGCGGAAGCCGATTACCTGTTAAAACTGGCAGCACAAAAAGTCTGGCTGGAGCAGGATGCCACCACGGCGATTGCCTTGTTGCAAAGTGCCGACGACAAACTTGCCGATTTGGATGATGCATCCTTGTTGCCGGTACGGCAGGCGATTGCTCACGACAAGCAGCAACTGGCAGCATTGCCGGCCACTGATCACAGCCAGCTGCAAGTCCAGCTGGTGCAGCTGCGCCAGCAGGTGATGCAGCTGCCACTAAAGCTACAGGCACCAGCCGCTGCGCCAGAGGCGCCCGAGGCGACGTTAGCCAACTGGCAGCAAACGCTGGCTTATCACTGGCATAATACCTGGCGCGGTTTATTTAACCCCCGTGCGGCCATGCCGGAAGACTACTTTGATTTAAACCAAAGCCAACAGCTGATGCTGCGCATCCATTTACAGCAGCAAATTCAGCTGGCGCAACAGGCTGTTATGACACAACAAGCCGAGCTGTATCGCCTGGCGCTGCAGCAGGCTGCTGATCAGCTACAGCGTTATTTCAGTGCCGACAACACCGCCGTGCAGCAATTTAGCCAAAGTCTGACCGAGCTTGCCGCTGCTGATGTCAGTGCGCCTGTGCTAAGTGCCTTACAAAGCCCGGCTATGCTGGATCAGTATCAGCAGCAACTGGCAGGAGAGGCGTTATGATCCGCATGCTGCTGCTGATTGCCGCATTAGTGTTGGCAATGTGGTTTGGGCCGCTGCTGGTTAATCATGCCGGCTATGTCAAAGTGGTGGCGGGCGGCCTGGTATTTGAAACCACCCTGTTAGGCCTGGCGCTGCTGGCGCTGGCGCTGTCGGCTGCACTATGGTTGCTGGCGTTTGTGCTGCGTAAGCTGTTAAGGCTACAGCATGTGTCGTTTAATTTTTTCCGCTGGCGCCGCCAGCGCAGAGCGCAGCAAGCCTATGAGCTCGGCGTACAGGCTTATGCCAAACAGCAATGGCAGCTGGCCAGTCAGCATCTGGCCAAAGCCTGTGCCGATGAGTTTATGCTGCAGGAAAAACACCTGCTGGCGGCCTATGCCGCTTTTTATGCCGGTAACAGCCGCCAGGCGCAGCAACATGTTGAGGCACTACCTGACGACAGCGACAGCCGCTACTTTGTACAGGCTGATCTCATGTTGCAACAAGGCCAGGCGGCACAAGCCTGCGTGCTGCTGGCTGATAAAGTGCATGCCGGCACCGAAGATAAAGGCTTAGGCCAGCTGTATTTATATGCGCTTCAGCAAGCCGGGCAGTGGCAACAGTTGCTGCAACTGGTGCCCACGGCAATAAAGCAGCACTGGTTTGATAAAGACAAATGGGCACAGCAGCGCTTTAATATCTATCCGGCGGCCATCAGCCAGTTAAGCCAGCAGCAGCGCTTTGACGAAACGGCCGATTACTGGCAAAACCTGCCGGCAAAAGAGCGTAAATCCACCGCTGCCAATATTGGCCGGGCCTGGGCGATGGCGCAAAGTGGCCAGCATGAAGCGGCCGAAAAGCTGCTACTAAGCCAGTTACAGCTGGCCGAGTTGCCACAGTTACTGCCCTATATCCGCCAGATCCCGCTGGGCAAGTCTGTACTAAAACTGCGTAAGCAAGCGCAGAAGTGGCTGCATGAACACAGTAGCAACGGTTATCTGTATGCACTGCTGGCCTATCTGGCGCAGCAGGAAGGCGAGCTGGAGCAGGCCGAGCTCGCTTGGCACAAGGCGCTGCAGTATGAACCGTCGCTAAAGCCCTGATGTGCTTTGCACCATGACGCCTCTGCTTACCGGGCTGGCGCCAGTTGCCGGGCCCGGCGCCAGGGTGCTCATCCTCGGCAGTATGCCAGGCACGGCATCATTGGCGCAGCAACAATACTATGCCCATCCGCGCAATGCCTTTTGGCCCTTGATGGCGCAACTATTGGGCTTTTCTGCCAGCCTGCCTTATGAAGAGCGCATCAGTGCTTTGCAAACTGGCGGAGTGGCGTTGTGGGATGTGATTGCCAGCTGTCAACGCAGCGGCAGCCTCGACAGCGCCATTCAGCATGAACAGCTAAATAACTTCAGCGATTTTTTTGCCAGCCAGCCCGATCTCAGGCTAATTGCGTTTAATGGTGCTAAAGCCTGGCACAGTTTTAAACGCCATATACTACCGCTCAACATTCTGCCAGCCGGCGTTGCATTGCTTAGCATGCCCTCGACCAGCCCGGCGCATGCCAGCTTAACTTTTCAGCAAAAACTATTTGAATGGCAAAAGCTTAGTGCATTTTTATCCAACTAGAATACGTATTTTACCTGGACCTACTGTCGGTATTTTTTACAAATATGTGCCGATTCGCTTGACAGAATCGCCCGCGCAGCCAATATTGGTTATTCATTAACCTGTCACAAAAAACTGTTATGGCAACATGTTTATGCAGCGCTGATTATGCTCAGCTGTGGGTCGCCCGGCCCGCTAACCTGCATGCCTGTGCCACCGATTACCACCTGTCCGAGTGGTTTGACGAGTAGAGCTCCCCGCGTTAACTGATCCCCAGATTCTTTGCCCGGCATTGTGCCTGGCAAGAAGACCTGGCCGTTAGGCCATTTCCTATAACAATACAAAAGCAGGAAGTAACAATGAAAGCACTAAGTCTGTTAGGCGTAGTTGCGCTATTGCTGTGTGGCAATGCGCAGGCCTGTTTGCAACAAGAAAGCGAAAACAATAATAGCGAAAGTGGCGCTGATGGCCCGCTGTGTAGTGGCGTAGCGGTACAGGCCGCTATTGGTAGCCGCACCGATCAGGACTGGTACGCGTTTAATACCTCAGCGACCGGAAATATAAGCGTCAGTCTAAGTCATGGCAATAATGCTGATTTTGACTGGTTTTTGTACCGGGACAGTGGCAGTTATATTGCCTCGGGCCAAAGCAGTAGTAATCCGGAGAACGGCACCTATGTTGCCTCACCTGCCGGGCCACACTTTGTTAAAGTCACCCGCTATAATGGTACCGGCAATTACCAGTTAACGGTGAATTTTACCGGCAGCGGTAGTGGTGGCGGTGGCACTGAGCCGGAACCGGAACCAGAGCCGGAAAATTGCAACTACGGTCCAAGGCCTTCTAAGCCAGGCGGCTTATCAGCGACACTGCTTGGCAGCAGTAGCGATGTTTGTGTCAGTTTAACCAGCCCGGCGTTGCTACTGATGGGCGGTGGTGCCGACGTGGATACGGCTTTTGCAAACCGTATCAAACCGCATATTAAAGGTGGCAATATTGTGGTGCTGCGCACCTCGGGTACCGCAGCCTATAACGACTACCTGCAAGGCCTGACCAATGCCGCCTCGGTAGAAACCCTGATCGTCAACACCCGTACCAAAGCCAACAGCGATTATGTTGACTGGACTATCCGCAGTGCAGAATTTGTCTTTATTGCCGGTGGTGATCAGTCTGACTACCTGAACCAGTGGCAGGGCACTAAGGTGCAGGATGCGCTGATGCATGTGTACAACAAAGGCGGCGCAGTTGGCGGTACCTCGGCCGGTAACCATGTGCTGGGCCAGTTTATTTACGATCCGGACGGTGTATTAGGCGCCATCAGCTCAGAAGCGGTAACGGATTTCTGCCATGAAACGGTCAATATCAGCACTAACTTCCTCACTATTCCGCTACTGAGCGGCATCATTACCGACACGCACTTTAAGCAACGTGACCGTATGGGCCGCTCGGCAGTGTTTCAGGCCAAGTTAGGTAGCACGGCCCGTGTCGTGGCGGTGTCGGAGGCGACGTCACTGTTTGTTACCGCCGATGGTAACGGTGTGGTCGATGGCAGCCATGAGGTGTATGTGCTGCGCGCGGACGGCCAGACGCAGTACCAGCAAACCAGCTGTGGTCAACCGGTAATCATCAATAACCTGTTGCGTTATAAATTATTGCCCGGCCAAAGCTATAACCTGCTGAATAACGCCAGCGCAGTAAGCCCGACCCGTTTAAGCATTGACGGTCGAAGCGGCAGTTTCTATAACCCAACTAACCCTTACTAAGGGCTCCGCTCAGCCGGCGGCAAAATTCATGGCGCCGGCTGAATTTATGTCTGTGCTGCTGGTCTGATGCTGACTTAACGATAAAAGATGCAGGGACAGCGATTCTTTGTCTGGAGTTATCAGCACATTAGATGCTTTTGGGCGGGCTTACGGCCGACCCGTCTTATTGGCTTTGCTATTGCACGCCATGCTGCTGGCGGCGCTTATAAACGCTAAATTTCATGCCAGGGTCACGCCGACACCGTCTGAAGCGGTGCTGTCTTATGTGTACCAACCGCTTCCAGCCCCAACAGAACCAGCGCAACAGCCAGCGGATGAAACGAGCACCGCGCCAGAAGCTATGTCGCCTCAGCCAGTACATACCGCGCCATCTGCCACCACAGCACCACAACAGGCTGTCAACGGGCTGCCTGACGCCATAGCGGGATTGCCAGATACGCCAGCACAGCCAGAGCCGCCAACACCGACACAGCCACAAGACGTCCAGCAGGCGCTCGTTTTACCGCGACAAAGCCTGGCGCAGCGTGCCCTGAACCAGGCTGGTACGGTTGCCCCTGCGGCGATAGCGCAAGCGGCGGCGGCCAGCTATCAGCAGTTATTACAGGCACAGCAACAGCCGAAAATAACGGTAGAAAAGCGCCATCAGCAATTAAGTTTTGATCCGGCCAGGCAGGTGGTAGCGCAATTTAACGATGGCAGGCAGTTAATCAGGGTGAAAGGGGGCTGCCGACTTGCAGACCCTGGCAAAGACGGTTTTGACGCCTTAATGGCTGCCAAAGTGGTGCCCTGCGGCGATGAGGAAGATAGCAGCGCCTTACTCAAGCAGGCGCTGGAGAAACATGTTAAGCGTTAGTGCTTATTCCGCAATATGCTGCTCTAAGCGCGCTTTTAACTCGCCTTCAATGGCTACCGCTTTACCGCTTTTTTGATCCAGACAAACAAAGGTCACCTGTGCATCAGCGGCAACGGCATCTTTACCGGCAATACGCACTTCCTGCGTTACCACAGCGCTTTTACCACCGACTTTACTAAAGCGGGTAAACACTTCCAGCGTATCACCCATGGTGGCGGCTACCCGGTAGTTAATATTGATATTAACAATTACCCAGGCCAGACCATGTTTGGCAAACCACTCAATGTCACCGCTATCTTCCAGGTAGCCCCAGCGTGCTTCTTCTAAAAACTCCAGATAGCGGGCGTTATTAACATGCTGGTAAATATCTAAATGATAACCCCGTACTTTAATTAAGGTTTTATGTGTCATCTTGGTCGCTATTGAATTTTCAGGTGCGGTGATTGTGGCATAGTTTTACTGGCCAAACCAGTTCAGATATAAGCAAAGGCGTCGGCATACATCTGCTCACGGTGGGCGCCTTGTTCCATAAAGGCATCGCGTACGACACCGGCCATGGCAAAAGGGCCGGCGACATAAATATCGTAGGCTTCTAGTGAAACAAAATCGTCCAGTACCGCCTGATGCACCATGCCGGTTCTGCCTTGCCATTGGCTGTCTGGCTGCTGTACTACTGGTATAAAACGGTATTTGCTGTTTTGGCTGGCCCACTGCTGCATCACGCTGGCGTGATAAAGCGCGCTTTGCTCGCGCACCCCCCAATAAACAAACACCGGCCGGTCCAGCTTAGCAGCGGCGATACTTTGCGCAATGCTGTACACGTAGGAAAAGCCGGTACCGCCGGCAACTAAAATGACCGGCCGCTCGCTGTCGGCGCGAAACTGGGCGTTACCCAGACCAATTTCGGCCTGTACCGGCTGCTGCAGCTGATGCTGTTGCAACAGGTGCGCCAATGCCTGGCTGGCGTACTGATCATTCACACTGCCGCCAATATGCAGCTCCAGCTGTTTAGCGCCGGGCATGCTGGCAATCGAAAACGGCCTTTTATCGCTGTCGGTTAAACACAGCTGCAAATACTGGCCGCTGCTAAAGCTGACCGGCGTAGCAGGGGTTAACAGTACCCGGTTAACGGTGGGCGTTAAGGCTTCAATGATATCTACGGTACACAAAGTTGTTGTCATAATGCTCTCAGCGTGGGCCTTAGCTTAGCCACGGATAAAAGGGTGGTGCAAAACCAAATCGGTACAGGGATAGGCTAAACAACAGTAGGTAAACTGCTGTTGTTTGTCCAGTTCGGTCAGTGGCTGTGGCTCGTTATAGCGCACCTCACCACTTTTTAGTTTACAAACACAGCTGGTGCACACACCTTGGCGGCAGCGATTAGGGAAATCGATACCGCTGCGCAGCGCTGCCTCAAGCACGGTTTCACCCTCATGCACGGCAAAACTGAGCTGGGCCGGGGCTAGGGTTACCAGGTGGGTCATGGTTTGGCGTCCCTGGCCGGTAACGGTATGCCCAGACTGTCCCACAGCGTATCAATTCGTTGCTTTACCGCCTCGTCCATAACAATCGGCTCGCCCCACTCGCGGTTGGTTTCGCCCGGCCATTTATTGGTGGCATCCAGTCCCATTTTGGAGCCTAAGCCCGATACCGGTGAGGCGAAATCCAGATAATCTATTGGCGTGTTCTCAATTAACGTCGTGTCACGCGCCGGATCCATCCGGGTGGTAATGGCCCAAATTACATCCTGCCAGTCGCGAGCGTTAACATCGTCATCGCAGACAATAACAAACTTGGTATACATAAACTGGCGCAGGAAAGACCACACGCCCATCATCACCCGCTTGGCATGGCCGGGGTATTGCTTTTTCATGGTCACAACCGCTAAGCGATAAGAGCAACCTTCCGGCGGCAGGTAAAAGTCGGTAATTTCCGGAAATTGCTTTTGCAAAATCGGCACAAATACTTCGTTTAATGCCACGCCCAAAATAGCGGGTTCATCTGGTGGCCTGCCAGTGTAGGTGCTGTGGTAAATAGGATCTTTGCGCATGGTAATGTGCGTGACGGTAAATACCGGGAAGTTATCCACTTCATTGTAATAACCGGTATGGTCGCCATACGGGCCTTCCGGTGCCATTTCACCCGGCGCAATATAGCCTTCCAGCACAATCTCGGCACTGGCCGGCACCTGTAAATCATTGCTGATGCACTTGACCACTTCTGTGTTATCGCCACGTAACAAGCCGGCAAAGCCGTATTCCGACAAGGTATCCGGCACGGGCGTTACTGCACCTAAAATCGTCGCCGGATCAGCGCCCAGCGCCACCGACACCGGGTAGTTTTGCCCCGGGTTGGCTTTTTGAAACTCAAAAAAGTCCAGTGCACCGCCACGGTGTGATAGCCAGCGCATAATCAGTTTGTTTTTGCCCAGCACCTGCTGGCGGTAAATGCCTAAATTCTGCCGCTCTTTATGCGGTCCCTTGGTTACCGTTAAGCCCCAGGTGATCAGTGGCGCGGCATCACCTGGCCAGCAGGTCATGACCGGCAGCCGGTTTAAATCCACCTCATCACCGCTTAGGACAATTTCCTGACAGGCGGCTTTTTTCACCTGCTTTACCGACATGTTCAGCACCTGCTTAAAAATAGGCAGCTTGCTAAAGGCATCTTTTAAACCTTTTGGTGGCTCAGGCTCTTTTAAAAACGCCAGTAACTTGCCCACTTCGCGCAGTGCGCTAACATCTTCCTGGCCCATACCCAGTGCCACCCGCTGCGGCGTACCAAACAGGTTGGCCAGTACCGGCATGCTGTGGCCTGTCACGTTTTCAAATAGCAAGGCAGGGCCGCCGGCGCGCAGCGTGCGGTCGGCAATTTCAGTGATTTCCAGCACCGGGTTTACTTCGGCTTTTACCCGCACCAGTTCGCCACGCTGCTCCAGCTGGGCAATAAAATCGCGTAAGTCTTTATATTTCATACTCGCCATCAGGCCCCTGTCGTCAATGCCGGCTATTATACAGCTCTGTGCCGGCCATGCCAGTTTTAGCCTGCTAAGCGGCTGGGGCTGGTGGGTACGGCGTTTTATAATAACCGGGTGTAAAATAAAACAGCGGCTTATACGATGGCAGAGCAAGAAGGGGTCATAAAATTTCAGCTGCAGTATCAGCAGCAGGCAGCACTCACCGCAGCGGATGTGGCAGAGCTAAATTGCTGGCGCACTGTTATGCTGCAGCTGGGTATGCTGGGCCAAACGCCCACACGCTATGACAACTATGGTTTTGGCAATATCAGCCAGCGTTATGGCAGTGGCAATCAGTTTATTATCAGTGGCAGCCAAACCGGTGGCATTGCCAATATGACCGCTGCCGATTACGCGCTGGTCACCCAGTGTCAGCCAGCGCAAAACCGTATCGTGGCGCTAGGTGAAACCAAGCCCTCATCCGAGGCCATGACCCACGGCCAGCTGTACCAGCTAAGCGGCGATATTCACTTTGTCATCCATGCACATTGCCCGGCCATTTGGCAGCAGGCCGGTGCATTGGGTCTGGCGCAAACCGGCGCTGATGTGCCCTATGGTACTGTGGCAATGACCGAAGAAGTGGCGCGTTTATTTGCTCACAGCAGCGTATTGCAGCAGGGTATTTTTACCATGGCCGGCCATGAAGATGGTGTCGTGGCCTTTGGCGCCACGGCAGCAGCAGCGGCCGAGCGGTTAATAAGCTGTTACGCCAGTGCACTTAAGCGCGGCGGCATGCCAAATTAACGCAATAAGCTGATAAAAACTGGCAACTTAGGCGCAGGGGCGCTAAAGTCGATGCAGTGTTTGCTTAACTAAGCTCTTCTGGTATGCCATTTCCCGACAGTATCAAGCAACAAACCTGCAGCGATTGTTTAAGCGGTAAGGATTTAGGCTTTCAAATCCGTATGGCATTTCAGCCTATTATCGATTGGCAAAGCAAAAGCATTTTTGCTTACGAAGCGCTGGTACGCGGGCCACAAGGTGAGGGAGCAGGTTGGGTGTTTTCGCATATTAACGAAACCAACAAATACTACTTTGATCAGGCCTGCCGGGTAAAGGCGATAGAAACGGCCGCCAAGCTGGGCTGCAAAGCGTTTTTAAATATCAACTTTTTACCCAATGCGGTGTACAACCCGGAAACCTGTATTAAAGCCACCATCGAAGCCGCCGATCTGTACGGCTTTGATTTGACCAAGCTGATTTTTGAAGTGACCGAAGGTGAACAAATTCCGGATAAAGACCACTTAAACCGCATTTTCAGAAGTTACGCCAAACGTGGCTTTCAAACGGCGATTGATGATTACGGCTCGGGTTATGCCACCCTTGATTGGTTAATGGAACTAAAGCCCGATATTTTAAAGCTGGATATGCAGCTGATCCGTAATATCGATCAGCACCCGGCGAAGCAGTTTATTGTTGAGCAAACGATTGCCCAGTGTGAGTTACAGGGCACCAAAGTGCTGGCCGAGGGTATAGAAACGCAAGCCGAACTCGATTATCTGGTTTCGGTGGGTATTCGTTATTTTCAGGGCTATTATTTTGCCAAACCCCAGCTGGAATATTTAGCCCCTTATGCCGAGCTTAGTGGGGTTAATTAATTAGCGGGGTAAACTCATTGGCAGGGTTAAAAAAGGGCGCCGTTTGGCGCCTTTTTAAGCCCGTGTCAGAAGTTATAACTGACTTTACCGTACACCAGCCTACCTGAACGGCCAAACGGTGAATAGTTCGAGAACGACGTATTCCCCGTGCCATTTAGTGCAACCGGAAACGCATCAGGGTACTGATCAAACACGTTATCCATGCCTACGGCTAAGCGCCAATTGTCCGTAAGGTCGATACGGCCTTCAATATCCACCAAGGTTTTCGCACTTAGGGTAAAGTCGCGCTCGGCCGAGGTACCCGGCGTTAGCACTTCACCGTAGCGGGTGGCTCGTAATGTTACACCCAGGTTTTCCTTGTTCCAGTTAACAATGGCACCGAGTTTGTTTTTCGGTGTACCTTCTTCAAACGTCAGCACATTAATGCGGCCAAACAACTCAGGTGCGGGATCCAACGCCGCCAGCTCAGCCGTTTGCGGTATTGCGGTAACATCAGTCGAGTTAACGTTTGCTACCAGCGTTAAATCGAAATCACCGCTGTCTACCGTAGGCAGGTTCCAGTTCACCACCACATCAACCCCTGTGGTTTCGGTGTCCACACCATTAATAAAGAAGCGGCCACCGCCAATGCCCACAAACCCCTGATCTGACAAATATTGCCGTACATTGGCTGCGGTGAGGTTTTCTGACAGTACAATACGATCATCAATATCGATGCGGTAACCATCTATCGTAATCGACACATCACCCAGTCGCAGCACAGTACCAATAGAGAAGTTGGTCGACTCCTCAGCATCCAGCGGTTTGGCCCCCAACGCCACCGCCACCGGATCGTTAACCGGGAAGGTGGTGATATCAAAGGGTACACCATTGATAAAGTTCGTTGAGGTGCTGGTAAAGAACTGCTGCTGTAGCGAAGGTGCCCTAAAGCCATTTTGCACCGAGCCACGTAACGCAAAACTGTCACTGATATCGTAGCGCAGTGCCAGCTTGCCGGTAAGGTTACTGCCAAAGTCGGAGTAATCTTCTGCCCGCACAGCGACCGAGCCCAACAGCTGATCAGTCAGGTTGGCTTCTAAATCGACAAATACCCCCACGGCAGTACGATGTTCATCGACCTGATTCGCGGGGCGGAACCCAGGGAATACCTGAGCACCGCTTTGGGTTGGGTTACCATTGGGCAGCAACACACCGCCGTTGCGGTACGAGTCAGGCTCACCGGCAAAAATGCTGTAATTCTCGCGGCGCCACTCAGCACCCATGG
The DNA here is from genome assembly GCA_033838465.1 of Chromatiaceae bacterium. Lineage (GTDB taxonomy): Bacteria > Pseudomonadota > Gammaproteobacteria > Enterobacterales > Alteromonadaceae > Alishewanella. Next base: position 2,839 of record JAJLKZ010000009.1, on the reverse strand, counting down.
CAATATTCACCGGCGATGCCAGTGCCGCTACATCAAAAGACGTCACCGCCGAAAAGTTACCCACCAGCTGGTCGTAATTAAAGCCACCGGCATCAAACTCGGTTTTACTGGCCGGGCCAATAGAGCGGTTAACGGTGTTTTCAATGGTAAATTCCATCTGGTTAAAGCCATACACCAAAGACGCATCAAAGCTCCAGTCGCCGCTGTCCCATTCATAGCCAATGGCCGAGCTGGTATCGGTCACATCGGGCGCGATAATCGGCAAGAAGCCGTCCGGGTGCACTTCTATAACATTGCGGTCATCAAGCGCTCGGCGATAAAAACCACCTGATTTAGCCGCCCTGTCCTGATAACTCACCCAGCTGTAAAACTTACCTAGGCCTATATCTATACCGGCATTAACGAAAAGCGTTAGCTGCTCAAGTTGCGGCTCGCCATACCAGGCATTAAAACGGTTGATCTCCTGCTCGCGTGCATCAAACTCACCGTTTACCAGCGGATACTGCTGACGAAAATCCCAGCCACCGCGTTCGGTGCGCTCAGCATCTTTATACTCGGCCGATACGGTGACATAGCCCTGGCCAGCCAGGTCAAAGCCTTTCCAGCCGGAAAAAGTGACAGTTTCACCATCAGTAACCGAGCGTGAAATGGGGTTAGGCGCACTCCAGGTTGCCCCTTCCGGCGGCGTGCCGGTGGGTGTGCTGTAGTTGGTATCGCGGTAACCATAAGAAACCGTAACATTACCGCCCTCACTGGCCTCGCGCAGCCGCACGTTTAACACCCCGGCAATCGCATCCGAGCCATATTGCGCCGACGCACCATCGCGCAGCACTTCAACGGCGCTGATGGCCGCAGTGGGTATGGTGTTTAAATCTACCGCCGAGGCACCCCGGCCCACGGTGCCGTTAACGTTCACTAATGAGGCGGCGTGGCGGCGTTTTGAGTTTACCAGCACCAGTGACTGATCGGGTGATAAGCCGCGCAGTGTGGCGGGTCGTATCGTGTCGGTGCCATCAGCCAGGCCCGGCCGGGGAAAGTTAAACGACGGCAGCGCCACCGACAGCGCCTGGTTAAGCTCGGTATTGCCGGCACGCTCTAACGCATCAGCACCGACAATATCAATCGGCACGGCGGTATCTGACACCGAGCGGCCCGCTACCCGGGTGCCGGTTACTACAATTTGTTCAATTTTCTGCTCTTCACTGGCTTCACTGTCGGCCGCTTGTTGCGCCCAGGCATAGGGAGCGCCAAACGCGGTAGCCAGCGCTATGGTCAGTGCTGCGGGTTTAAAGTTGCGCATCGTGTTCTCCATCTTTTTTATTACCCTGGATATCGTTATGGTGAACCACTCTCAGCCGCTGCATAGGCGGCTGACGACAGAATGATGTTATAAACTGTAGCTCATGCTAGCGGTTTTGTTATAGCATGGCCGTCCAGATGTCTTATATGCGACCTTAGTCGCCTCAGTTCAGCTAAAAGGATAAAAAATGAAGCGAGACACCAAGCTGATCCATGCCGGCCGGGCGAAACAGTACACTGGCAAGGTGGTTAACCCGCCGCTGGTAAGGGCCTCGACGATCGTCTTTGACAGCTTTGCTGAACTTAAACACGCCACCCTTAACCGTGGTAACCGGGTGCCGTTTTATGGCCGGCGTGGCACAGACACCCATTTTGCCCTGCAGCAAGCCATCTGCGAGCTGGAGGGTGGGGCAGGTTGTGCGCTATATCCTTGCGGTGCCGCAGCCATCAGTGGCGCTTTACTGGCGTTTTTACAAAGTGGCGACCATCTGTTAATGGTCGACAGCGCCTACGAGCCTACCCGTGCGCTATGCGATAAACTTTTGGCTGGGCTTGGCATTGAAACCAGCTATTACGATCCGCACATCGGCGCGGCTATTGCTGGCCTGATAAAGCCCAATACCAAGGTCATTTTTCTTGAATCGCCAGGTTCGTTAACCTTTGAAATGCAAGATATTCCTGCCATCACGGCGGTGGCCAAACAACACAACATTGTCACCATTTTAGATAACACCTGGGCCTCGCCCATTCTGTGCCAGCCGTTTACGTTGGGGGTAGATGTGTCGGTGCAGTCGGCCACTAAATATATCGTCGGCCACTCTGATGTGATGCTGGGCACCGCCAGCGCCAACGCAACACATTGGCCGCGCCTGCGCGAACACAGCTATTTACTCGGTTATTGCGCCTCGGCCGATGATGCCTACACCGCACTGCGCGGCCTGCGTACCCTGGCGGTACGGCTAAAGCAGCACGAGCAAAGTGCACTTAGCGTAGCCAACTGGTTGGCGAAACGGCCTGAGGTAGAAACCGTATTGCACCCGGCGCTACCTAGTCACCCTGGCCACGCCATTTTTAAACGCGATTTTTCTGGCAGTAACGGCTTGTTTTCTTTTGTGTTAAAGCAAGGCAGCCAGCAGCAGGTAGAGGCCTTTATCGAGGGCATGGCACATTTTAAAATGGGTTTTTCCTGGGGTGGCTATGAAAGTTTAATTACCGCCACCATGAAGCTGCAAAACCTGCGCAGCGCGACAACCTGGCGCTACAACGGGCCAGTAATCCGCCTGCATATCGGCTTGGAAGACGTTGAAGATTTACTTGCTGATTTGGACACCGCTTTTGCGCGGTTTCATCAGGCGGGTTAGGCGCACGTTTTGGCCGCCTGCGTAGTCTGGTGCAGCGTTGAGAGTGTAAAAAAATCTGTGTAAGTGGCATTCTATCCATGTATTTGAAAGGAATAAAGAATGCCAGTATCAGACCAGCTTATCGACCAGTTATTAGCTGACTACAAATCCCCGGAAGACCTGCTTGGTGAGCAAGGTAT
>JAJLKZ010000008.1:0-76486 GCA_033838465.1 Chromatiaceae bacterium | reverse complement strand
TGGCTTTACACCAGATTGCAAAAAAGTGGACAATGCCACTGCGAGATTGGAAGCCTGCCATGACGCAGTTTATGATCATGTACGGTGACCGAGTATCGTTATGATAAACAGCCACTTACACAGAAGATTTTATAGTCTCGAAGTCCCTTACTTCCGCCAATCTTTACATCTTCAAGTCGTAACTGAACCTGGTTTGTTGCGACATTCACGCTATGCCGGTCAATTAAGTTATAGCTTGGGGGCATAATGCCAAAGTCATCAGCGATAGCGTTGTGGCCTAAAAACATTGCTAGCGTTGTTGCTAAGACTCCTTTTATAAACCGCGCATTATTGGTTCTGGTAAACTTCTTCATTGTGCTCTCTCCTTGACGACTTTTCGGTTACCAGCAGCGTCATATTCATAATCCCTATCACAGTTTCTTGAATCTAGAACTTTCGTTAAACGCCCGAGCGCATCGTATGAATAGGTAATTGACGCATTTGTTGAGCTCAACACTGAGCCATTCTGACAAGCACTGGGCACATGTAGATCCACCAACACAATTACAGGTGATGATTCACTGGAACATTGATTTGTTGAATTGCATGCTCTAACACGAAAACTCCAATTTCCTTTATCAGCGGGCGCAGCAAACACAATAGTTTTATTAGTTGGTGGAGTAACGTTGCCGTAGATGGCCAGAGATTTACTATAAGATCCATTTTTGCCATATGAGAGAACATACGTAGTGGCGTTGGAAGATGCATTCCAGCGCAAATTTACTGTACCTAAATTGTTGCTTGCGACAAGTCCCGTTACTTTAGGCGGTAAGGGTGCTGGGACAACAACCTTTACTGTGGAAGTTTGCACAGTCGGTGCACGCCCCATCGCGCGAACATAGAAATAATAAGTTCCAACAGGACGATTTAACGAAACAGTTCGTGCGTAACCGCCGTATACACCAGTGTCCTGGCTAGTTGTTGTGCTCTGTTGATATCCTAGGTAATACGTATTTCCGTTAGTCGGCGGCGTCCAGGTCAGGGTAAAGTTGCCATTCGAATCTGGCGTAGAAGCACTCAATGTAAACGCAATTGCGGCGCCACTTTTGAACAAACAAAAAACTATAAAGAGCCAAAGAACTCCCTTGTTAACTTTCATACAGAATTCCATTTAGCAAAATTTTAACAGCAAAAATGTAACCGCTTCCACGAGTTTTGTATATGGGTTGGAATAAAAATATTGAATTATCGTTTTTGCTGTCTGATTTCTGCAAAAATAACGCTGCCAGTCAATCAGGCGGCGCTCCATGCAACGGACTCAAAGGGGCTGCGAGGCGTTACCTACTTATCGCCGGGCAGTAACTTTGTAAAAACGTTTGATGGCTGGGCAATTGCGCCACTAAGCGCTGATTTTGCTGCTTAATCTGGTTAAGGAAGTGTTGCAGCTCTTGCTCGCTCATCAGCTCTACTATCGGGTGGTGTTGCTGCGGCATAATACCCTGTCCCAGCATCACCTGTGTCCAGGAGTTTTCACCAAATAACTCGTTTGGTACCTTAAATACCCGGCCAGTTTCTTTGAATAAGCGAATGCGATGCGCCAGCGACTCCGGTATCGGCATGTTCTGGCAGTAACGCCAAAATGCGGTGTCGCGCCGCGCGATGACATGGTAGTGCAGAATAATAAAATCGCGGATATTTAGCACTTCATGTTCAGTTTGCTGGTTAAATTCGTCGATATCGGCCGGGCTGATACCCTGCAGTGGGAACATCTGCAACAAGCGCACTATGCTGCGCTGAATAAGATGAATGCTGGTCGACTCCAGCGGCTCGATAAAACCACTGGCCAAACCCAGGGCAATACAGTTTTTGTTCCAGTGCTTGCGGCGCATGCCGGTGCGAAACTTAATTACCCTTGGCTCGGTGAGTAAATCGCCACTGACATTGGCCAGCAACACAGCTTTGGCCTCATCATCTGAGTAGTACTTGCTGCAATACACCAGGCCGTTACCTACCCGGTGCTGCAAGGGGATTTGCCATTGCCAACCTGCACCGTGGGCGATAGAGCGGGTGTAAGGTACCGGCTCACGTACTGCCCGGGTTTGCACCGCAATGGCAGAATCGCAGGGTAACCAATGACTCCAGTCATCAAAGCCGGTATGCAGCGTTTGCTCAATGAGTAAAGCCCGAAAGCCGGTGCAATCAATAAACAAATCGCCTTCAATACGCTCGCCGTCGGTCATCTGCAGCGCAGTAATGTTGCCGCTTTGCTCACAGGTCTCAACATGGGCGATTTTACCCTCAAGGCGCTTGGCACCGTGTTGCTCGGCCATATTGCGTAAAAATTTGGCATATAAGCCGGCATCGAAATGAAAGGCGTAATTCAGCGGCCGGTTTGGTAAATGCACAAACTTGCCCGCCTGCGCCGCCAGCAGCTCGGGGCAATAGTCGCCATAATCACTGGCGAGCCCCATTTGCTGCCCTTTCAACCAGAAATGTTGAAAGCCTGCCGCCCAACAATCCTGACCAGTACTGCCAAAAGAGTGAATATAGTCTTGCCCTTGGTCGCGCCAGTTTTCAAACTGAATGCCCAGCTTAAAGGTGGCCTGGGTGGCGGCCATAAACTCTGCTTCGTTTATACCCAATAGCTTGTGTAGGGTAAGTAGCGGTGGAATCGTCGCCTCGCCAACACCAACAGTGGCAATGTCATCGCTTTCAATCAAACAAACTTGCAAATGTTTACCCATCAGTTTGGCAATGGCGGCAGCGGCCATCCAACCAGCGGTTCCACCACCGGCAATCACTACCCGTTTGATTGCTTGCGACTGCATATCCACCTCGTTGTCATTCATTAGGTTAACGGTTGAGTTTATTTAGTAGCTCCGCCCGCACCTGACGAGCCTGCGCTTCGGTTAGCGAGCCTTGCAAACCGCGTAAGTGTTCAGGGATGTGGTTCGCATCCGCATCACTGAACACATAGTGTTCAAAATGCGCCCGCCAGGCCGCTTTTTGCTCGGCTGGTAAGGCGTTAATACTGAGCATCGCCAACTTTAGCGCTTGCTCCGGGCTTGGTAAAAAAGCCGGGCTGTCACGCCACCAAAAATTCATCAGCACATTTAATTGTTCAAGCGCCTCCACGTGATGCCACCACATACTGGGGATAATAAGGGCATCACCGGGTTCGAGTTCAACCACTTGCGCCTTTGACATAGCTTCGGCGAATTTCGGGAACTGTGTTAAATCAGGTTCGGCGAAATCGACCAGGCTGATTGCACGTCCGGCAGGAGAAGCATCTAATGGCCCTATGTACAGATTGGCCAGTTGCTCTGGCGGAAATAAGGTAAAGCGGCGACGCCCTGCCACGACCACGGCCAAGTTTTGCGGTAAATCGGCATGCGCAGCGACACGACTTTGATTACCAATCCACAAACTGATTAGCGGATCATCTGTCAGTTGAGAAAGCGCGGGTACTTTTTGCTCCTGCATCCAGTTCGGAAACCAGCGCGGTACAAAGGTTGCTCCGATATACCAGTGCGCAACATTTTTAGGCCGAGCCAGCAGTTGCTCAAGTTTTGCGTGCACCGGTTTAAAATTAAATCCGCTAAAATCAGCGTTATAAAACACCCGACCACCGCTCTTCTCATCACTGATATAAGCAGTAACTGGCTCGCCGCTATAATGACTAAGCAAATATTCATGAACAGCAGCATCACTATCCATACCGGCATTAGCAGCAGGCCAGTGTGCGGCAAAGCCCGGTAAATATAACGGCTGTGCGCTTTGCAACTGTTCAGCAGCGATGGTATCTGCCGTTACGCCAGATAATGTTGTTACCGGTTGCGCCACAGGCCACATGTTAGTTCATTGCCACGAGTTGGTTCTTAAAGCCAATCAAGCGAGCAAATTGCGACTGCGACGCCAGCATCATGTAGATCGCTTCTAAATAACCCGCTTGTTGCAGTTGTGCCAGCTGATCGCCGCTCAGTCTAGCTAAACGCGGCTCATTGATGGTGTAGAATCCATGCAAACTGTGCTGTTGACCGTTTTTCAGTGTGACATCCAGTACAAAAGACTCAATCAACTCCAGCTCGAGTAACTGCTGGCTAAATTGTTTGGCGTCGTTAATGCCATGGTGCAAGGTTTCCAGCTGCGCAGCCACTTGCTGTAAATATTCGGTTTGGCCGCCAAACTCCAAAAACAACGCTTCACCACTACTGGTGTTTACTTTCGGATGTGCGGTATCAATGTGGATCACGCGCTCACCATTTTGCTGGCCAATAGTAAATGGCTGACGCGTAACATCCAACGGTATATAGCCCGCTTGCCAGCCTTGCGCTTGAGCAAACAAATTCTCTCCCGACTGAAACCCAAGCAGTAGCACCGGCATAAACTGCCCCGTGTTGCTGTCTTTGTAAAACAGGATCGGGTAATAAGCCTGCGCGGCACGAAACTCCGCCGGAAAGCTTAAGCAAAACATCTGGTTATCGCCCAGCTCTGGACCACGCTCAGTGCGGATCTTCACCCCAAGATGGTCAACATTATTCAGTAATTCGAAGCTCGCCATCGGTTCCCCTTTTAAATTTTTTGTAAGCCATGAGCGTTAATCTGTTGCAATAACTCGCGGTTACTGACCAGGCCAGCCCTGAGCTGTTGTGTTTTTTGTTGTACTTCGGCAAACGCCTGGTTAGCACGCAATTGCAGGTTAGCCTTTAACACTCTTGCGCCAGTCGGCACCCGGTGCATGCCATATAAAATATACTGATAACTGGCCGCCGGGAACAATTCCTCTGCCATGGGTAAATCATAGCGGCTTGGCACAAAATGCTGCCACATTGCCAGCTTTTCCTGCAGTGACGCGGGTATGCTTTGCTCTGCACGCTGCGCCAGCCAATAATCACTGTCATCACGGTGTGATAACACATAATGTAGCTTTAAAAACTCCACAATTTGCTGCCAGCGATAGTGAAATGTCTGGTTAAAACGCGCCGCGACCACACCGAGTTGTGCCTGACTGCGTGGTAACTGCTCACTGATAAACTTAGCCGACAGCTCTACCATTACCAGGGCTGAAGCCTCCAGTGGCTCAATAAAGCCGGCGGCCATACCAACAGCGACGCAATTATGCCGCCAAAATTGCTGCCGGTAGCCTGGAGTAAACCTGATCAATCTGGGTTGATAACGTGCAGCGAACTCCTGCTCAGATAGCTTTAAATAGCGGGCAAGAGTGGCTTTTGCCTGTTGTTCGTCGGTATGGCCACTATGGTGCACAAAGCCAACGCCACGGCGGGTGGGCAAACCTATATCCCACACCCAGCCATGTGATTGCGCAGTCGCCAAGGTCGCTGAGGCAATGGGAGCCTGCTCTTCGTCATAAGCCACTTGCACCGCCAAAGCGCTGTCGTTTAATAAACACGCCTGCACACTGACTAGCGGCGTTTGGTAGTGCTGGCCCAGCAGCAAGCTGTGTAAGCCTGAGCAATCGACGAACAGATCGCCCGCTAAGGCACCGTTTTGCACCGTCTGCAGTGCAGCCACGCGGCCATCGGTATGGCTGTGCACGGCAGTGACATCATCGATGATATGCTTTACGCCCAGTCGCTTCGCATGCTTGCTTAGTAACGCAACAAATTTGCCGGCATCCAGGTGATAACCATAGTTTTGTAAAAAAGCATATTCCGGAGTGGCGATACGTTTGGGTGCTAAACCGGCTGCAATTACCGCCGGCTGGCTGGACACTGCAGCGGCAAACTCAACCTGCTGTTGGTATTGAAACCAATAGTCGGCAATATCAAATTCGTTGGCTGCAACCGGAGCAGTAAAAGGATGGTAATAGCAGTCCTGTGAGGCGCTGCTGCGCCATTGGCGAAACACACTGCCTTGCTTAAAGCTGGCATCGCAGCTTAATAAAAATTCGGTTTCAGATATGCCAATCTTGGCCAGTGTTGCGCGCATTGAAGGCCAGGTGCCCTCACCAACGCCAATTGTCGGCACCGAGGCAGACTCGATCAGCGTAATGCTGACCAAAGGGTCAGTTTGATGATCTGCAGCTAACACTGCTGCTGTAAGCCAACCGGCACTGCCACCGCCCACAACCACAATATTCATCTGCCCGTGGCTAAACGACGGTTGATTAATGGCAGCAGTAAGATTATCAGTCAGGGGTGACGTGGTGGCTTGCATCTTAATAACTTCTTATAAAAAGTAGCCATCTTGCGATGGCTACTTATTCAGGACAACAACAACTTAAAACGTATAACGCGCTCCGATGGCAAAGCGGCGGCCGGTTTCAGTATAGTTGACTAATTGCAGAGTGTTACGCTCATGTGAGCGCATCGATTCATTAGTCAGGTTGATTGCCTCGATAAAGAAAGTCAGATTTTCAGTGTAATCGTAGCTCGCGCTGGCATCCCACTGACCGTATGACTCGACATAAATTGGGTTTTGCAAGCCCAACGTATTGACAGTAGACGCCAGGAACTTATCACGCCAGTTGTATGCAATACGTGCCTGAATACCGTCTCTATCATAGAAACCGACAAAGTTGTAGGTGTCACTCATACCCAACAAGGCAAATTGCTCACCACGACTGAAGTTGTCGTATTCGAAGTCACCATCAACTAAGGTGGCGTTAGCAATAATACCAAAGCCGGTTTCACCGAATAAATGTTGTACGGCCAGCTCCCAACCATCCAGCTTAGCGTCATCCTGGTTAACCGGAATAGTGATATCAAAAGTGGCTGCAGTATCGCCTGGCACACCCAGAATAAAGCCATTCGCATCCAGTGTTTCCGGGTAATTGGTTCTGATGTACTCACGAATTGCCGTAGTGTTATTGCCTACCGCCGCCAACGCCTCAGCGTAACGAGGCCCTTGCGCCGGGTGAGGTAAGTTGAACGTTTGCTCTTCAACTGTGGTGCGACCGATAAAGTTTTTCGCTTTCTTACGGAAATAACCAATGGCGGCATAACTGCCTTCGTCATAGTACCACTCTGCAGATAAGTCGAGATTGGTCGACTCAAACGGATCCAGGTCTGGGTTACCCCGGGCACCGGTACCGCCATCAATCCGCACTAATGCATTCAGCGTCTGACCACCCTGGATATCAGCATAGCTTGGGCGAGCCAGGGTTTTGCTCACTGACGCGCGCAATACAACGTCATCGACCACTTCAACGTTAAAGTCGATATTAGGTAACACATTGGTGTAACTTCCCTTTAACTGGGTGAAATCACTTTCACCCGTGCTAATCAGGTTAAACTCGTTATCACCCGCCCAGGCAATACCCGTATAAACAGGCACCAAAGCGCTCGACGTTACATCGGTTTTCTCATAGCGCACACCGGCAGTTAAACCGTAAGGCATCTCGCCGATTTCGCCGGCAAAGTTAAACTGCACATAAGCCGCTTGCTGCTCTTCGGTAGTACGGCGGTCAGTGGTCATGTCTGACGACGCACAGAATGAGGTACCGCAATCACCCACCGCACCTAAAGCACCGTAAGTGTCATTAGCAATTTGACGAATAGTGTTGAAATCCCAACGGAAGAACTCTTTTAACATGTCGCTGCTAACAGAGGCATCAAAGTTATCGGCTAACTGATCAAGCTGAAATACTGACGGGTCAATATCGCCGGCAGCGCCTAAACCACCCCAGTTATCCTGCTGCACGTTTGAGAACGCAGAACGGTTCTTGGTTTCCAGCGTGGACACACCAAAATCAATGCTATTTAACACACCTTCGTCAAACACATAGTTACCACGTAACTGCAATTGCTCAATATCGCTACGCATTTGGCTGTTGCGGAAAGAACTGCCCGTTACACGCATATCTTCGCCACGAATACCGGTAAAACCGTCTGGATAGCCGATAACCAAGGTGGGCAAATCAGTGTCAAAGCGCGCTGTTGTCACCGAACGAACAAAGGTTGCCATGCCAATGACGTTATTGCTGCCAAAGGGGCTGTCCGGGCGGGAGTTTGCTGACGAATCATGGTAATCCAGCTCAAGCTGCAGATTCGTGCTTACTTCCCACTTCGCATTAAAGCCCAGCGATTTGTTTTCGTTGGCAGTGGCGAACTGACCACCACCCATGGCTAAATCACCCGGGGCGGCAAAAGCCTCGGTATACACGATGGGGGCCGCGACCGGACCATCACTCCAAACACCACTTGACGGGCCAAAGTTAAACCAGGCCGACACATCGTTATAGCGGTCTGACACCTCATTTTTTGAGTAGGTGTAATCTAAGGTGGTCGTTAAAGCATCAACCGGTTTATATTGCAGCACTAACTGGCCGTTGGTACGGGTGCGCTCTATTTCGTGGAAGGCATAACCTAAACTTTGTGGCACAGAGTAAATTGAGTCTGCCGCCGGATAATTCTGATGGGCATTTTCACCGGCTGGGATTAGGCCACCCCAATCGGCGTTACCACCATCCCAATCATAACCATTAATGTTGCCGGGGAAAGTACGCCAACCGCCACTATTCGCCTGGACATTACCACTGTCACGTTTCTGATAAGAGCCGACCAAGGTGACGCCAAACTTTCCGTCGTCAAACGTGTCGCTATACAAACCAGATAACTCAGGCGTGATATTTGAACCTTCCTCAGTAGACTGGTCCATCACTCCCTTAACGCCAAAAGTGGCTTTCATACCATCGGCATTCAGCGGATGCAGCGGACGAGGCGTCAAAATATTAATCGTTGACCCCATACCGCCAGTAGCAATACTGGCACGGCCGGTCTTATACACCTCAACCCCGGCAATACCCTCTGATGCCAGGTTAGCAAAGTCAAAGGAACGCGATGACGACGCGGTAGTCGCCTCTAACGACGAAGCAGGCATTTGCCGGCCATTTAACATTACTAGGTTAAATTCCGGACCAAAACCGCGTACGGTTACCCGGCTACCTTCACCGTTAGAACGGTCAATTGCCACACCGGTAATACGCTGTAACGATTCTGCCAGGTTAGTGTCAGGGAACTTGCCAATGTCTTCAGCAGAAATCGCGTCAACCACACCGGTAGAGCTACGTTTCACATCCATCGACTTGACTAAACTGCCTCGGATCCCTGATACCTGAATGACTTCAATTTCTTCACTCGCTTTTTCTGTGTCCGCATCCTGAGCATAAGCAGGTGCCATCAAGCCGGCACCAGTGATCAGTGACAAACTGACCGCCAAGCGCGATAGTTTGAAACGTGTGTGGTTCATACCCTCTCTCCCGTGTTTTGCCGAGTATTAATCATTTTTATTATATGTTAGCGCTTACATTTTGCATGGCCAGCGCAGAACATAAAAATGTAAGCGCTTACAAAAGGTAGTGGATTAATACTAAACCGTCAATACTCCGCCAAGAAAAAGCTGCACAAAGTTGCAGCAATGCCAACCCAATCAGGTGCAAAAGCTGAAGCTTAAATAATAAAAAAGGTAATTATCAACAGCATATATTTGCACCTTGCTCATATTGCTAGACTACAAAGCGCTATAACGGTGCAGTTTGAAATAGGCCATCAAACCGAATCACTGCTTTACCCAAGCTTTAAGCGGTCTTTACATTACTTTACACACACCTGCTTAAAATTCAGCTTACGCAATTAAAAATATCAACAGGTAACAATATGAACAGATATCAACGTCTGCTTTTGCTGACTATTGCCAGCACCTTTTTATCAGGTTGCACAATATATGCTAAACCCGCACGCCAACCCGTCGTAACACTGGCGCACGATGCGCCCAATGTCGTGATTGTGCACAGCAAACCGGTAAAATCCCGGGTTTGCCAACAGCATGGTAAACACTGGCATTGCCAGAAATAAGCGGAGGCAGCATGACATTCACCTACTCAGTTTTAACCTTGTCTTGTGTGCTTGCGCTTAGCGCATGTGGCGGCAGCAGTGATAACCCACACCAAGGCTCAGAGCTTGCTAACGGCAGCGCAGGTAATGGCACAACAAGTGGTAACGTCGCGCTAAATGCGCCAACCTTCAGTGTTCAGCCACCTTCAAGCACACAAGATGCGTTTGCCCAGTTTAGTTTTACCACTGCTGATGCGCACAGTTATCAATGCCAGCTCGACGATGAACCCTATACCGATTGCAGCAGCCCGCTGACCTTGCACCCTATAAACCAAGGCAGCCATCAGCTTGCGGTACGCGCGGTCGCGGCCGATAACACCAGTAGTGATGAAACCGTAATAACTTGGACGGTAAACAGCATCTTTCCGGCAGATGGAAATGCAGCACATAAAGATTTAATTGCCACCACAGTGCAACCGGCCGCGGCTGAACCTAACAGCTGGCGCGGTATTTTTCGCATTAACTGCGACTTTGCTCATTCCAGTTATAACGACCCAATTGTGTACCCCGGGCAAAAAAACGCGGCCCACTTGCATCGCTTTTATGGCAATACCTTGCTGGATGAAAACAGCACCACCGAATCACTGTTTACCAGCGGAGAATCCAGCTGTCAGGGCAACGAACTAAACCGTTCAGCATATTGGATACCGGCATTACTGGCGCCAGCCTTTGACGCCGCAACAGCTGAGCGTTTACTGGATGAAAACGGCGATCCAGCCTGGAAGGTGGTGCCAGCTGTGGTTGGCGGTGACGAAGACGCGCATGAAGTTTTTTATTATTCTGCCGGCATTGACGATTTAGATGCCATTCAGCCCATTCCGCTTGGGCTGAAGATGATAGCCGGCAGTGCCATGAGTATGCCTGGTATGGCGCAGGATACATCGATTGTACGCTGGCACTGTCAAAGCTGGGAATCCAGCGATGGCACTAACCCGCGCTGGAGCAGCAGGATCCCGGAATGCGTCGCACCAGATCGGCTTAGAATGGATATCTTCTTTCCCAGCTGCTGGAACGGTACCGATCTGGATTCAAGCGATCATAAAAGCCACATGGCCTATCCGGTGAATAATGGCGGCCCCTATGGCACGGTGTGCCCGGCCAGCCACCCGGTACCCATCGTACGGGTAAGCTTTCACTATGCCTACGGCGTAAAACCTGAGGTGTACGAGCCACAAAGCCGCAGTAGCCGCGGTTGGCGCTTTGCTTCAGATATGTATGAAGTCAGTACCAGCTCACCTGGCGGCATGTCGTTACATGGCGATTGGTTTAATGCCTGGCACCCTGAAGCTATGCAAGCACTGCTGGATAATTGCATTAAGCAAGGGCTGGACTGTCACGACGGCAACCTGGCTAATGGCTTCCGTTTATCCGGCACCCGCCCGGGTACGCAGCAAGAGCCAGCCATTATTAACAAAGGCATGGGGTATTAATCGGGGAGTTTTTGATCTGTATCCGGGCTCCGGTATTAAACCGGAGCTAGACTTAGCAGCAAAGCCAGACGTTTGCGCTGCCAGTAAAGGATACCCAATGAGAAAACTGCCACTTATACTGCTGCTTGCTGTTGGTGCCGCCAGCGCCTGGTGGCTACTTAAGCCCAAACCAGCAATTAACGTGACGACGACCACGGTTAGCCAGGGCCCGGTCGCTCAGCTGGTCGCTAACACCCGCGCCGGTACCGTGCGTGCTTGCCAGCGTTCTAAGTTATCACTCACCAGTGGTGGTACTGTTGCTGCACTGCATGTACAAAATGGTGATCGGGTAACACAGGGCCAGTTACTGATGTCGATGTGGGATCAGGATCAACAAGCCCGAGTGTTGCAAGCCGAAGCGCAGTTAAAAGTCGCCGGGCTGGCCAAGGCCGAGCGTTGCGATGCCAGTGACCGTGCTGCACGTGAAGCAAAACGTGCACAAAGCCTGGCGAAGCAGAAGTTACTGTCCGATGAAGCGCTGGATCAGGCGCTGACCAATGCTGAGTTAACCCGCCATAGCTGCCAGCGTGCTGATGCCGAGATCAGCGTTGCCAATGCGCAGCTGGCGTTGCAACAGGCGCTACTGAGTCAAACCCGGTTATTGGCACCTTTCGATGGTGTGGTGGCCGAGATCAACGGCGAGGTCGGTGAATTTGTCACGCCGTCGCCACCGGGCATTATCACACCACCGGCGGTCGATCTGATAGCCGATCACTGCCTGTATGTGCGCGCACCGATAGATGAAGTAGATGCCGCCGGCATCCGCGTTGGTATGCCGGTGAATATTACACTGGATGCCTATCGCGGCCGCCAGTTTGCCGCCACCGTTAGCCGGATTGCACCTTATGTGCAGGATTATGAAAAACAAGCGCGCACCGTTGATGTCGAAGCCCGTTTTAACCAGCTGCCAGACGATGTATTGCTGCTGATTGGTTACAGCGCCGATATGGAAATTGTGCTGTCGCAACAAGATAACACCTTGCGCCTGCCTACCGAAGCGATATTTGCACAAAATCAGGTGCTGGTAGTCAGCAACGATAATGTGCTGGAAGCGCGCAGCCTTAGCACCGGCATCAGTAACTGGCGCTGGACGCAAATTCAATCCGGGCTTAACAACGGCGAGCGGGTATTGCTAAGCCTGGATACACCGGGCGCCGTGGCCGGTGCCCGGGTTAACTTCACCGACAGTAATAGCGACCGCCATGATTGAACTCACCAGCTTATGTCGCACCTTTATGCTGGGCGATCAGGCGGTTCACGCGCTGGATAATATCAACCTCAGCATTCAAAGCGGTGAATATCTGTCGGTGATGGGGCCATCCGGCTCGGGTAAATCTACCTTGCTCAATGTGCTGGGGCTGCTGGATGTGCCCGACAACGGCCACTACCTGTTGCAGGGTACCGATACCACCTTACTGAGCGAAACCGAACGCGCCCGCTACCGGCGCGAACATATCGGCTTTGTATTTCAGTCATATCATTTGGTAGCGCGATTAACGGCGCGGGAGAATATTGAACTGCCGCTGGTATTAGCCGGTGTGGCGCCGCATGAGCGCAAGCCAAAAGTGGCTGCGATGTTGGCACAGCTGGGCCTGACTGAACGCGCCGATCATTTACCGAACCAACTGTCCGGCGGTCAGCGCCAGCGGGTAGCAATAGGCCGCGCCATTATTATGCAGCCCAAACTGCTGCTAGCCGACGAGCCGACCGGTAACCTCGATTCACAGTCGGGCAGTGATGTCGTCGCCATTCTGGAGCAACTGAACCAGCAGGGTATTACGCTGCTGGTAGTAACGCACGATAGCGCTTTGGGCCAGCGCGCCAGGCGGCGTATTCGCATGACCGACGGCAAAATTGTGGCCGATGAACAAGATGCTGCACAAACGGAAGCGAGCCATGCGTAGCGCAGATTTGCTGCGCTTTAACCTGCAACTGCTGCTGCGGCATCGTTTTCGTAGCCTGATGATTTTACTGGCGCTGGCAATAGGCGTGGCGGCGGTAAACCTGCTGACCGGACTCGGCGAAGGCGCAAAAGCTTTTGTACTAAACCAGTTTTCGCTACTGGGTAACGAAACGCTGATTATGCTGCCCGGTAAAAAAGAAACCAGTGGTGGTATGCCGCCAATTACCGGCGAGGCACCGCGCGATATCACCTTGCAGGACGCCACGGCAATCAGCCGTTTACCGGGGGTGGCAGCAGTAGCTCCATTGCAGGTTGGTATGGCCGAAGTACGCTTTGATGCCCGGGTGCGCGAAGTGGTGATCGCCGGCACCAGCCATGAATTTTTTGCTATTCGCCAGCTGCAGGTGCAACAAGGGCAAACACTACCCGCGCTGGAGCTGGATATCGCCAGCCCGGTGGCGGTAATTGGCAGTAATTTAAAACGCGAGTTGTTTGGCAATGGTCCGGCGTTGGGCCAATGGCTGAAAGCGGGGGACCGGCGCTTTCGTGTGATTGGCGTACTGAGTGGCAAAGGTCAAGCGATGGGCATGGATATGAACGACGTGATGATTGTACCGGTAGCCAGCGCACAAATGCTGTTTAACAAAGCCGGTTTATTCCGTGTGTTTATTCAAAGCGATGATAGCAGCGCCATACCGGCAGTAAAACTGCGGATCACAGCGCTAATGCAGCGCCGGCAAGACGGCGTGGCCGATATTACGCTAATTAGCCAAGATGCTATTTTAAGCTCCTTTGCCGACATCTTAAGCACACTGAATCTGGCGGTGAGTGGCATTGCCGCCATCAGCTTGCTGGTAGCAGGCATTTTGATCATGAACGTCACGCTGATTTCTGTCAGCCAGCGCACCGCCGAAATTGGCTTACTAAAAGCCATCGGCGCCGCCAATCGCGATATTCAAACGCTGTTTTTAAGCGAAGCCCTGCTGATGGCGTTATTAGGCGCTGCTGCCGGCATGCTACTCAGTGAGCTGGGCCTGTTGGCGATGCGCTTACGCTTTGCTGATTTAGCCTTTCATACGCCGTGGTGGGCCAGATTACTGGCGCTCAGTATCGCCATTGCCACCTCATTGCTGTTTGCCTGGGGGCCATCACGGCGCGCCGCTAACATGTCACCCATAAGTGCGTTGCAAGCCAGAGGAAATTCATGAGCAGAGTGAACTGATGCGTACGGCTGATTTTGTAAAGCTGGTGCTGCGCAGCCTCACCAGCGCCAAAATGCGCAGCAGCCTGACCGCTTTGGGCATCGCCGTCGGCATTTGTGCGGTAACCTTACTCACCTCTTTGGGCGAGGGCGTGCGCGACTATGTACTGACCAATTTTTCCCAGTTTGGCACCCGCATTATTGCTATTAACCCCGGTAAAACCATGACCGGCGGTATGGGCGGCCTGCTACAAACCGACCGGCCACTCACACTGGATGATGCCGAAATGCTAAGGCGTTTGCCACACGTAACCCATGTGGTGCCCATAGTGCAGGGCAGCGGCACCATAGAGGCAGGCGGGCGCTCACGCAGTACTGACATTATCGGCGCGAATCATGATATTCACGCTGCCTGGCAATTTGATTTGGCACTGGGCCGCGGTTTACCCGAGGATGAAGCCGGGCGTAGCCGCAGCTTTGCCGTATTAGGCCATAAAGTGCAGCAAGAGTTATTTGCCGGGCAAAACCCGCTGGGGCAAAGCATCCGCGTTGGCGGTATGCGCTTTCGGGTGGTTGGTGTGATGGCCGCCAAAGGCCAGATGCTGGGCTTTGATCTGGACGATATGGTGTTTATTCCGGTCGATAAAGCACTAATGCTATTTAACCGCGACGGCCTGATGGAAATCGACGTCGTGTTCGCCGACAGCGCCAGCACCGAAACCGTGCTACAAAGCATACGCAAGCAGCTAACAGCCCGCCATGGCGCAGAGGATTTCAGCTTAATTTCACAGGACGATATGCTGCAAAGCCTGGATAACATACTGCAGGTGCTCACTGCTGCCGTCGCCGCACTGGGTGCCATTTCATTGCTGGTGGGTGCTGTAGGTATCGTCACCATTATGAGCACCGCCGTGCGCGAGCGTACCAGCGAAATAGGCCTGCTAACCGCGCTCGGTTGTAATCAACGTCAGGTTCTAATGCTGTTTTTAGCCGAAGCGGTAGCACTGTCACTGGCCGGCGGCCTGGCCGGTATTGCTGTAGCCGTTGCTCTGGTGGTAAGCCTCGGCGTATTGCTACCCGCCCTGCCATTGCAACTTAGCCTGTTTTATCTGGCTTTGTCACTGCTGCTATCGGTCGCCATTGGCCTGGCTGCCGGTATTACGCCGGCCCGCCACGCTGCGAGAATGAACCCGATAGATGCACTGCGCGCCGAATAGCTTTTTTATCTCGCTTGCAGAACTAATACGGCTTGTGTGTACCTAAGCGTGCAGCTACACTCTGCGCGTTTTTCATACAGGAGTACAACCATGACAAAATCAGCCGCCGAGCATGGCCGCGGTGAGATCCGCGACAATGCGATTAAAGCACTTGTTACCAGTAAGTTGTTTCAAACAAAAATAGTCAAAGCGAAAAAGGGCAAAGGCTCCTACAACCGCAGAGGGCGTAACTCGAAAGATTACGCCCTTGTTGTTTCTGCTGCCGTACACTGATCTACCGCGTTAAATCCCGCCTTTTTCCCGTCACTTTTTTACCGAAACACCGCTAGCAGACGCTATACTGCCGCAAATTCTCACACACACTGCATCCTTATGAACGCTGAAGTAAAAATTGAAGACCTGATCGAAGGCACCGGCAAAGCCGCCGAACGTGGCGCACTGATCACCGCGCATTATCGCGGCTGGTTAGAAGATGGCACCGAGTTTGACTCCTCCTACAAGCGCGGCCAGCCATTTCAAATTGTGCTGAGCAACAACCGCGTTATTCAGGGCTGGATTTTAGGCTTAAAAGGCATGAAAACCGGCGGCAAGCGTAAACTCTGGGTACCAGCCGAACTGGCCTACGGCGAGCGCCAAATCGGCAACATGATCCCACCGAACAGTAATCTTGTTTTTGAGATTGAACTGCTGGAAGTGCTGACCCGGGATGACTAACAGCACTGCAGTAGCAAAAGACGCTATCGCTTTTATGCTGTTCAGCCTGCTTTTGCTTGCAGGCTGCTGGACGCTATTGCATGAAGTACAAACGCAATTTTCCGAGTTAATCAGCGCAAAGCCACTTATTGTATTAAGTAGCTTTCATGGTTACTTGCCGGGTGCACTGTTCGCGCTGGTATTTATGACTGGCTATGCCGCTAACCGGCTATGGCGGGGGCTACGCCGGCAAACGTTATCAGCAAATAACGGCAAACTGACAGCAATCGGCGTGCTAACCGGTTTAGCTCTGGTGGTTATAGGTAACTTTGCCATTAACGCCTACTGGCAGGGTAAAGCCGAAAATGCAGGTTATCAGCAGTGCCCTGCTTTTACGCTTTTGACGAACCGGGTCACCATGTCGGCATGGAGTAAAGATGAAACCCTCTGTCTTGATAATGATACCAGGCAAATTATCGAGCGCGGCACACCAGATGAAACGCGACAGTTAGCAACGCATCTTCAAGCCAGATCGAAACAACAACAGGCTAAACAACAGTTTTTGCAGCAGGAAGCGCAAAGAAAACGCGATAGTTCGAAAGGGTAACTGGAAGCTAAAGCGGCTAATTGCAGCACGCAGTGCCGGTACCGCCCTAACACCGCGTCAGCAGGCCTTGGTGCAGTTTTACCATAAAGGTTTTACCAATCTGGCGCTTTTGACACTACCCGCCACAGTGCTGGTAATTATGTGGCTGGCCGTATCGAAGCAAGCGCTGTGGTAAGGTTGGAGTAATCAGCTTTACCGTAATTCGAACCTGAAAATTTCATTATTCTGACATGCATTCAAAGTGTGGGAGGCTGTATCCATGTATAAATTTTGTCCTCATTGTAAAACGCACAGACTCTATCTGGCGTAATATTTTTCTTCACCCAACACTTCCATCTGAATGCCCTAACTGCAAACAACATTATTTACTGTCTAAGCTAGGATTCTTATCTCGGAGTCTGTTCTTTATGCTTTTTGTCGGCCTGACAAGTTACCTGCTTGCAGATATTTATAACCACAGGCACGTTATTTTTTGGAGCACCCCCATCGGTTTGCTACTCAGCTCTTTTATATCAAATCCAGTGCCAAACAGAGGTGATAAACCAGCCGCTCGTTAAGCTCTAAGGGTCACTTTAAAGCCTAATATCAGACTTTGCGATTGTGCCAGAAGCCTGGTCTGCGGCTTTGATGCATAACGGCGACCACAAACAGCTCGTTATTAAACGGAAAGTACACTACGGCAAATGGAAAACGATGCAACAGAAAACGGCGTGCCTTTTTACCGAACTTTGGCCAGCTTTGTGGCATTTGGCTGATTAAACTGTAGGCTGACTCCAGTTCATTGATAAAGTCATCACCCAAGCCATCCAATTGCAACTGATACCAGTTGTATGCATCGGCAATATCCTGATAGACCGCAGGATGAAACTTAAGCGGCGTCATTTTGCCTGATCTTTACCTAATTGTTTTTTGATATCCTGCCATGACACAGAAGCTACATAACCGGCTTCAACTTCGCCGACCCGCTGTTCAGTTACTGCCAGCCATTGCTGTTCGGCATTGTCGTCTTGCTGCTGATCAAGGCTGGCAATCAATGCATGCGCCAACCTGGCCCGTTCATCTGCAGTCAGGCTTTTACTGGACGCCAGTACTTGTTCAAATAAGGTAGTCATATTTGCTGCCTTAATGCTGTGGAATTTTGATTGTAGCAGCTTGGTTTACTGAGCCAAGTCAGGAAAACGGCAATAAAAAAGGCCATCACAGTAAGCTGTTGATGGCCTTGTTATTTTTAACCGCAAATTATTCTACTGTCACACTCTTCGCCAGGTTGCGTGGCTGGTCTACGTCGGTGCCTTTGATAATGGCAACATAGTAGCTTAACAGCTGCAGTGGCAGGGTGTAGACGATAGGTGCCAGGATGTCGGCGACGTGTGGCACGTTGATTACGCGCATGGTGTCGTCAGACTGGAACTTGGCATCAGCATCGGCGAAGACGTACAGAATACCGCCACGGGCGCGCACTTCTTCGACGTTAGATTTCAGCTTCTCCAGCAGATCGTTATTTGGTGCTACCACGATAATGGGCATTTGCGCGTCAATCAGCGCCAGTGGGCCGTGCTTTAACTCACCCGCGGCATAGGCTTCGGCGTGAATGTAAGAAATTTCTTTTAACTTTAACGCGCCTTCCATCGCGATCGGGTACTGATCGCCACGGCCTAAGAACAGCGAGTGGTGCTTATCGGCAAACTCTTCTGCCAGCGCTTCAATTTGCGGCGCTAAGGTTAAGGTTTGCTCCAGTTTTGCTGGCAGACTCTTTAACGCGTCGGTCAGTTCGCGCTGCGCCGCCGCGGTTAGGCCGTTGTACTTACCAATGGCCATGGTCAGCATGGCCAGGCCCACTAACTGTGTAGTAAAGGCTTTGGTTGAAGCCACACCGATTTCAGCGCCGGCGCGGGTCATAAAGGCTAAGTCTGATTCGCGCACCAGTGATGAACCGGCCACGTTACAAATGGTTAAGCTGCCTAAGTAACCAGCTTCTTTGGCCAGACGCAGTGCGGCTAGCGTGTCAGCGGTTTCGCCTGATTGCGAAATGCTGACCAGCAGGCTGTTCGGCTGCACAAATGATTTGCGGTAACGGAACTCAGAGGCGATTTCAACGTTACAGGAAATGCCGCCTAACGACTCTAACCAATAGCGCGCCACCATACCGGAATGGTAACTGGTACCACAGGCAACGATTTGCACGTGTTTAACTTTTTTGAACAGTTCAGCCGCGCCGTTACCGAAGGTTTCATCCAGTACTGAATCGGCACTTAAACGGCCTTCCAGCGTGTTATTGATCGCATGCGGCTGCTCATAGATTTCTTTTAGCATAAAGTGGCGGTACTGGCCTTTGTCGCCCGCGTCGTAACTAACGTTAGACTCGTGAATTTCACGCTCTACCGGCTGGCCGTCTTTGTCGAAAATGGCCACGCTGTGGCGGGTAATTTCGGCCACATCGCCTTCTTCTAAGAAGATAAAGCGGCGGGTTACCGGCAACAGTGCCAGTTGATCTGAAGCGATAAAGTTTTCACCGATACCTAAACCAATCACCAGCGGGCTGCCTGAACGGGCTACCACGACGCGGCTGCTGTCGGTTTTATCCAGTAATACCGTGCCGTATGCGCCGTGTAACTGTTTAACCGTGGCTTGTACAGCGGCTAACAGTGAACCGGCGGTTTTTAGTTCTTCTTCCACTAAATGCGCGATAACTTCGGTATCAGTATCCGAAGTAAACACATAGCCTTTGGCTTTTAGTGCTTCGCGAAGTACAGCATGGTTTTCGATAATACCGTTATGCACCACAGTGATGTTGCTGGATACGTGCGGGTGAGCGTTGCGCTCGCTTGGCTCGCCATGCGTGGCCCAGCGGGTGTGAGCAATACCAGTGCCACCATTTACCGGCTGCGCCGCAACAGCGTCTGCTAACTCTTTTACTTTACCTAAACGGCGCAGGCGGGTAAGTTCGCCGCTTTCAGTGACTACCGCCACACCGGCTGAGTCGTAACCGCGGTATTCTAACCGGCGCAGGCCTTCAACCAGAATATCGACTACATCACGCTGCGCGACTGCGCCAACTATGCCACACATAAACTCTCTCCAAAAAAACCGTTATTAGTTTGTATTCATATCAACGGCATGACGTTACCCGGCAACGCGGATAACCTTCACGCCCTGTTGTTCAATTTGTGCTGCATCGGCAGCGGCTAAGCCTTCGTCGGTAATAAGTACCTTCACCATCGACCACGGCAGTTCCAGGTTATGGATCTTGCGGCCTAATTTGTCCGATTCCAGCATTACAATCACTTCGCGCGCCACTTCGGCCATCACCCGGCTTAAACTGTACAGTTCATTATAGGTGGTGGTGCCACGGGCTAAGTCGATGCCGTCGGCGCCGATAAACAGCTGGTCAAAATCGTAATTGCGCAGCATCTGCTCGGCCAGCTGGCCCTGAAAGGCCTCGGACTGCGGATCCCAGGTGCCACCGGTCATCAATAAAGTGGGTTCGTTTTCCAGCTCACGCAGCGTATTGGCAATCGCCAACGAGTTAGTCATCACCACCAGGCCGCGCTTAGTGGCCAACTCCGGCAGCAAGGCAGCGGTAGTACGGCCACTGTCGATAATAATGCGATAGTGATCTTTAATCAGGCTGGCGGCGGCTTTGGCGATGGCTAGCTTTCGGTTTGAAACTTTCTCTAAGCTACTGTCACTGACAAAGTCCTGCGGTACCGGCAGGGCACCACCGTAGCGGCGCAGCAATAAGCCGGCTTGCTCCAGCACGGTTAAGTCTTTGCGAATAGTGACTTCTGAAGTGTGAAATTGCTCGGCTAGCTGCTCGACCGACAATTCGCCTTGCTGTTGCAACTGGGCGACAATCAGATGTCGGCGCTGTTGAGTATTTCGTTTATTCATATCTTTCGAGTAAGTTTCAAAACGAAAGTTATTTTAATGGAATTTGCTGTTTTTGCAAGCAACACGGCAGTCAATTATCTAATTAAATTCACTTGCAATTGATAACTATTCGCATTATAGTTTGACTCGTTGCGATGGATAGCACGCAGTTACCGGCCCGGAGGGGCTTCTCTGGTCGTTGTTTTACTTGTCTTGCACGTTAAGGGGTAGGTTATGCTACCCCTGCTTTTTGCTATGTCGATGTTTACTAAGTAGTTTTTTCGGCGCGACTATTTGCCGGGCATAAAACTGATACGACCGTTTTGCACTGCCATATTCAGCGGCACAGCGGTAAGCAGCTTAATAGTGGGGTTAGTGGTATCCAGTTTATACACCGGGTTGTTGGCCAGATAACCGTTTACCAACTGCAATAACTCGTTGCTCACCGGCGCCAAGTTACCGCGATAGCCAGACGCTTCAATGTTGGAATCCAGCAGCTTAACTGAGCGTAAATATATCGCCTGTTGCGAGGCATCATAATAGGGCACGCCCTCAACCTGCAGTTGCATGGTTGCCGGATAACTTAAGCCAAATAACGATAGCGCCGCACTGGCATTAGTGTTTAGCCGCACTACATCGGAATTATCCGGGCCAATATCCACCTGCATGCTTTCTACCTGCATATTCAGTGGAATTCCGGCCACATTCGCCTGACGCGTTAACTTAGGCACTTGCTGGCGTAGCAATTGCTCTAAATCTGCTTCACTGACGTGGTATGCAGACATTTGCTGCAGTTGACTGCAGGCTGCAAGTAACAACGTACATAATAAAAGAAGTTTTTTGATCACATTAATGCTCCTCATAACGTCACGCCATCGCGGCGGCTTTAATCCTGCTAAAGTTAACCGGTAAAGCGTACTACGCGATAAAACGTTAGTGCGAATAACCTTAGCAGATGCTGAATTACCTTAATTTATTATTTATACATTCGCCACAACGGCTATCCACACGCTTTAATCTGCATCAACTTGGCAAGGCGGTATTGTGTTAGTATGCTAGCATTAGACTTCACTAAAGTGGGCCTGTACCGGCAGTGTCTTTATTTAAACACCCCGTAAACACCTTGGGTATCCGTCTATCCTGGCTTGGTATCACAGTATTATTCCTTTGCAGCTTTATTTTCTATGCACTTCAGCTTGAGATACCGTCCTTACCCCACAATAGTTACCTGCCGCTACATACTATGCTGGAAATATTTTCAGTCACGATTGCTGCGTTGGTTTTTGCTGTAGCACGTGAGCGGGTATTAACTGAGTTGACTTGGCGAAATGCTATCATTGCTGCCGCCTTTTTTGCCGTAATGTGGTTTGATTTGGCCCATACGCTGTCGTATGAGGGCATGCCAGGTTATTTTGGTCAATCGGGTGCTACTCAGGCTATTAATTTTTGGCTTGCGGCCAGAATAACGGCGGCATTAGCCATTCTATCGATAGCATTACACGGCAGTGATCGTCACATAACTCCCCAAGGCTATTTTTTGCTTATGGCCCTATCGTCTGTCTGCGTGCTGGCTGTGCATATTTGGTTTCTGCTATTTCCACAAACGGTACCGGCAACCTTTATTGCCGGTCAGGGGCTAACCACGTTCAAAATAGCTTTTGAGTATCTGATCATTGCTATTCATTTATGTACGGTCATCATGCTTGTCTTTAGAGCCCCCGCACAACTGAGTGATGTAAGCCTGATCATCAGAGCGACCCTGCTAATGGCGCTGGCAGAGTTTTATTTTACCTTGTACGTGGGCCTGAGCGACATCTACAACGTGATAGGCCATCTGCTTAAGATGACAGCCTACGTGATGATTTACCGTGCTCTGGTGCGCAATACTTTGTCAGCACCTTTTTTCCGGCTACGAGAGTCGCGCTCTGAGCTGGCGGCCACATTAGCTGCCGTCCCAGATATGCTGATAGAAGTCGATACAGACGAGCACTTTTATAAAGTACATTGCCGCAGCAACAGCCAGCCTGAGCAAATTTCACCGCAGGTCACCGGTAAGACCTTAAGTGAAGTGTTACCTGAAGATGCAGTTGCTGCGTGTCGGCAAGCGATCCAGGACGCCATGCAGAATGAGGTCTCTAGTGCCAAGGCCTTCGTAATTGAGGGCGCTATGGCGCGCTGGTTTCAGGTGATAGCAGCGGTCAAGCCACTCAATGACCAACACCAACAACATTACATTTTAAATATTCGTGATATTACCGAGCAAAAAAAAGCTCAGGCCACAGAGCAGCTGAATGCTTTAGCTTTTTATACCCGCGAGGGTATTATGATTACCGATGAAAAACTGCATATTATTCGCGTAAACCCCGCTTTTACCGAGATTACAGGGTATAGCGAGACTGATGTCATTGGTAAAAAGCCTTCTGTATTAAGTTCAGGCAAACATGACCAGGCGTTTTACCAAACCCTGTGGCAAACCCTAAAACAAGAAGGTCTTTGGACTGGAGAGATCTACAACAAACGCAAAAATGGCGAAGTGTTTCCTGAGCATGTTGTTATCAATGTGATCAAAGACCTGCAAGGAAATATAACGCACTACATCGCCAGTTTCAGTGACATCAGTAAAGCTAAAGCCGATCAACTGCATATTCATGAATTGGCTTTTTTCGATCCTTTAACGCACTTACCCAACCGCCGGTTGTTGCTGGAGAAAATCGCTGCAGCGCAAAAAGATGCCAAACGCTTGGGTAACTATAATGGTTTATTTTTTATTGATTTAGACCACTTTAAACGCCTTAATGATAGCTATGGGCACTCTTATGGTGACATTCTGTTAGGCCAGATAGCCTCAAGATTAACCGATCGCATACGGGCTAATGATACCTTGGCACGTCCGGGTGGCGATGAGTTTGTGTTGCTAGCCCAACTGAACACCAATAAATTGGAAGCCGCGGTAGCCGAAGCAGAGTCGTTAGGTAACAAATTGCTGGAGGCTATAAGACAGCCTTACCAGCTGAAAGAGCATTTGTATCAAATCACTGCAAGTATTGGTGTAGTGCTGTTCAATGACACCAGCCAAGCCATTGATAAGCTGATGTCCTTTGCCGATTTAGCCATGTACCACTCCAAAGAACGTGGCCGTGACCAGCTGTACTTCTTCGAGCAGTCGATGCAACAAACCTTGCTAAAACGTCAACAACTGGAGCAAGCACTAACAAATGCGCTGACGAACAATGAATTTTGCCTGTACTACCAACCTAAGTTTAACCGCCAACATCAATTGGCTGGCTACGAGGCCTTGATCCGCTGGCAACATCCACAACGTGGCATGATAGCGCCCAATGAGTTTATTCCATTGGCAGAAAGCACCGGCCTAATTATTCCTATTGGCCAGTGGGTGATTGAGCAAGCCTGTATAGAGCTAAAACGGCTAACTGCCGATAATTGCGCCTTACCAATAGCGATTAACGTTAGCCAACGCCAGCTGAGTCAACCTGACTTCGTCTGCCACGCCAGAGACACAATTAGCCAAATGGGGATAAAACCGACCCTGCTGGAATTTGAGTTAACAGAGAGTATGTTGCAAACAAACCTGACTGAAACCAGTGAAAAACTGCAACAACTTAATAACTTGGGTGTGCAATTATCTCTGGACGACTTTGGTACTGGCTACTCCTCACTAAGCTACCTTAAACAGTTACCTATTAACGTGCTGAAAATCGATCAATCCTTCGTGCGTGACTTTATTGACGACGACACCGACCGCGCTATCGTGCTGGCTATCATCGCCATGGCAAAAGCCCTGCAATTGCAGGTCGTTGCTGAAGGTGTAGAGACTGAGCAGCAATATAATGCACTGATTGACCTTGGTTGCGATTTGTTTCAGGGGTATTTATTTGGTAAACCTGCCCCTCTTGCCAATTAGCATGCTCCACGTGGAACACCGCTGACCAGCCAACCGCAGCCAGCGGCTGCAAGTTATGCTATGCTCGGCAGCAATCCATCCAGGGTTATCCAATCACACGCATAATAGTTAAAAAGAGAACAATATGGCGCTAATTTTAAAACTGATTGCCGGCATTGTGCTGGGCATACTGTGCGGCTTATATGCACCGCATGAGTTGACACGACTACTGATTACTTTTAAAGGCCTGTTTGGCGAACTGTTATTTTTTACCGTTCCGCTACTGATTCTATTTTTTATTACCAGCGGTATTGCTGCCTTGCCACGTAACTCTGGCAAACTACTTAGCCGTACGGTGGGCTTTGCTTATTTGTCGACGATTACCGCCGGCACCCTGGCATTTTTAGTGGCCAGTGTTGTTGTACCACTGCTTACACAGGCCAATACTGCCGCGGCGCCAGCAGACGTTGCCCATTTAAGCGCCTTTATCGAAATGGATATTCCGCCAGCAATGAGTGTCATGACGGCACTGGTGTTAGCCTTTATTTTCGGTTTGGGTATTGCAGCAACACAAGCAGCACAACTTAAACAATTGTCTGATCAAGGCCGTGATGTCATTCAACTGCTTCTGGAAAAAGTGATTATTCCTTTACTGCCGCTGTATATCGCTGGCGAGTTTGCTCAAATGGCTGCGGCTGGCACCGTATTTAGTACCCTAAAAACCTTTGGCATTGTGCTGCTGCTAGCCGTAGCCATGCATTGGTGCTGGATAATCACGCTATACACCATCGCCGGCATTAAGGCCGGTAAATCGCCATTTGCCTTAATTAAAAACATGATGCCAGCCTATTTCACTGCACTGGGCACCATGTCGAGCGCCGCCACCATACCGGTGTCTTTGCAAGCCACTAAAACCAACGGCGTTAAGCCCGATGTGGCTAACTTTACCGTACCACTATGTGCGACCATTCATTTATCTGGCTCTACCATTACCATCGTCACCTGTGCCATGGCGGTGGTTACAATGGTTAACGGTTTGGAAATGCCATCGTTGTTAACCGTACTGCCGTTTATCTTTATGTTAGGCGTGGTGATGCTGGCAGCGCCGGGCGTGCCGGGTGGCGCGGTAATGTCAGCAGTTGGTTTACTTGGCTCAATGCTGGGCTTTGGCGAAGCCGCCGTGGCCTTGATGATAGCGCTGTATATGGCGCAAGACAGCTTTGGCACCGCCTGTAATGTTACCGGCGATGGCGCGATAGCCGTGCTGGTAGATAAAGCAGAGTAAAGGATACCTGATGGCGTAGGTTGGAATCCCGATTTGGTCGGCACAGAGTGTCTGAGCCCTGCCGTAGGCAAAAGGGCGAGTTGCTGTGACGAGCCAAAGCGGGAGTTGCAACCGAAGCCCCAAAGTATTACTGAAATAAAACAGCCCGCAAATGCGGGCTGTTTTATTTAGCTTACTTTTTAATTTTCACCGGCCGTTGCCAGCCTTCGATATGGCGCTGCTTAGCGCGGGCTACTACCAGCTCGCCATCACCGGCATCACGGGTTAACACTGAGCCTGCGCCCACAGTAGCATTTTCACCCACCGTCACCGGCGCGACCAATGAACTGTTAGAGCCAATAAAGGCGCCGTCTTTGATGGTGGTAACAAACTTATTCGCGCCATCATAGTTACAGGTAATGGTACCGGCACCAACGTTCACTTTACTGCCTATCACAGCATCACCTAAGTACGTCAGGTGATTAGCTTTTGAGCCTTTACCCAGGGTGGTTTTTTTCATCTCGACAAAGTTACCCACATGGCTGTCGTCCAGCATGACGCTATCCGGCCGCAGGCGGGCATAAGGGCCAACGGAGCAACCGGCACCGACATTGGCTTTTTCAATCATCGAATTGGGCTTAATTTCGCTGTTATCACCAATAACGCAGTCTTTTAAGATGCAGTTAGCGCCAATGGTTACACCTTTGCCCAATACGACTTTGCCTTCAAAAATGACATTGATATCGATCATCACATCGTTACCCACGGTAACACTGCCACGCACATCAATACGGGCAGGATCGCGCAGATTAGCGCCAGCCAGCATCAGCGCTTCGGCTTTACGCTGCTGATAAGCCCGCTCCAGCGCGGCTAATTGTACGCGGTTATTAGCACCTTCCACTTCCATCGGGTTTTGCGGCTGGGCGGTGGCTATTTCAACACCCTCATTATGCGCCATGGCGATAACGTCGGTTAAATAATACTCGCCCTGGGCATTACTGTTTGATAAACGGCCTAACCAGTTTTTCAGCTGCTTGCCCGGCAGCGCCATAATGCCGCTATTAACTTCGGTTATTTTCAGCTGCTCGGCAGTAGCATCTTTTTGCTCGACAATACCGACCACTTTGCCGTTTTCACGCACGATGCGACCATAACCGGTAGGGTTTACTAAGTTAACCGTTAAAATTGCCAGGCCATTGGCCGGTTTAACCGCTAACAGTTGCTGCAGCGTTTCAATACGGGTTAATGGTACATCGCCGTATAACACCAGCACAGTGTCATCGTCAGCAATATTAGGGATAGCTTGGGCTACCGCATGGCCAGTGCCTAACTGCTCGGCCTGTAAAACCCAATGTAATGGCTGATCACCCATGGCACTTTTTAATGCATCAGCGCCATAACCGTACACCAGCTGAGGTTTGTTTGCACCCAGGGCGCGGGCAGTGTCGATAACATGCTGTACCATCGGCCGCTCAGCGACTTTGTGTAATACCTTGGGTAAATCTGACTTCATTCTGGTGCCTTTGCCGGCGGCCAAAATCACTACATTTAATGCCATAAGAAGGGTCCCTGTCTTGGTGCGCGTGCGCTGTTGCCCGATATTCTAATTGATCGGGCAACAGATTACAGGGGCAGGGTGAAGTTTTGCTGAATATTGCCTAGCTAAACACACTTAAACTATGGAGCAGTTGCAGATTTAGCCAGGCCCAGAGCACCACCCAGCTGGCCGATGCCAGCAAGGTACGGCCATGCTCGAGCTTGCAAAGTTTAACAAGTCGCATGGCACACTCCTAGTTCAGCTGTTCAACCTTATACCCAGCTTGCTCAAGCAGCGCCAGCACACTGTGCTCACCCGCCAGATGGCCGCCACCAACCAACACCAGCTCTTTTTCTGAGTTGCCAAACATTTGTTTTATTTGCGGCAACCAGGCCTGGTTACGCCTAACAAACAATGCCTGATATAACACCGGATCTAAATCACGAGCCGGCTTTACAGCCAACGCGTCTAATTTAGCCATATCACCGGCACGCCAGGCATCTATCATGGCACCAAAATAGGCTTTGAAGTCACCAAACTGGTCTAAATTCATTTGGATAAAGGCATCTTCATAACCCTCACCCATATTTGCCAGTAATTGGATCTGGCTTTCTACCGTTTCCAGATAGGCCTGTGCCTTACCATCCGCCTGAGCTTTTTTATCAAAATACACATCTACGCCTTCACCGGCCATTTGTGCTTTCATCATTTCCAGCGCCAACATTTGCAGCATAATAAAGCCCGGCTTGTAACCGTCTAGTTGCTGTAGCTGCACACCGTAAGGTGCAAAGTAATCACTCACCTGCTGGTACACCTCTGGCGACAACACCTTAGATAAGCTGCGACCATCGCTGTAGGCCATGGCCTGTATCAACGCCGTTTGCGCCGCTGTATCATCCGGCGCGGGCATTTTAGCTTCCAACACCAGGGTATCAGTGGCGTTATAGGCTTGTTCAAATTCAGGCGGTAACGGGAAAGCCGAAGGCGGCAATAAATGCACCGTACCACCGATATACAGATAGTCATCGCCTTTGCTGACTTTCCATACCGAGCTTTGCGCCAGAACACTGGTGGACAGCAAGGCAGAGCCCAGTAAAAATGCACCGCAGCAGCGTGTAACAAGGGTGTTTAGTTTCATGTCAGGTTCCTTAATTATAGTTATTAAGCATTAGCGGCTTAATGCCAGCTTTAGACTGTCAGTTAAACTGGCTACAGCATTGTTCACTTCAGCACGAATACTGCTGCTTACTTGGTGTTGTACATCTGCCATCAACTCCATCGTGAGTTTGGCGACCTCAGCACTGGGCTGCACAACAACATCTTTTTGTTGCTGTTGTTGCGCTGTTATTTGGTTTGGCACTGTTTGTTGCGCGTCAAGCTGTTGCTGTGCGCTTGCTACCGTGCTGAAAAATAAAACGCCAGTCAATAACAAAGTACGTGATGGTTTAATCATAGTGTTCATATTGGTGTTCCTTTTGCGTCAGTCAGAGTTATGGTGTTTATAACGCTGGACTTACTGCCTGTCCGTTACGTTGTTGAGGTCACTGTAGAGCGGCTAAGCATAAAAGTCGCTTATCAGAAGCTAAGCAATTTATTGCTAAGAAAACCTAACTTAACTCACTGTTTATAAAGTAAAATAACAAACCTTATGAAAACCTTATCGCCGTTTTCCTAAGCTTTTAACAAGTTTTTATTTCACTTGAATCACCTATTGCATCTGTTAAAGTTACAGCCTGTTTAAAGAAGGATAACCCGTTAACAGATGGATACTTTACAGCTTGGCCCCTGGACGTTTACGCCAGCCGATTTCAGCATCAACGATGGTACTGCGCGCAAAGAGCTTGAGCCGCTGCTGGTAAAGTTACTGTTATGCTTTAGCAAAGAGCCTGGCCGTATCATATCCCGGCAGGAATTGGTCGATACCATTTGGCAACAAAGTTATGTCGATGACAACGCCATCAACCGCGCCATCTCTGAGCTAAGAAAAGCACTACAGCACCCGGCCCTTGAGCAATCCCCCATTAAAACGCATCATCGTAAAGGCTATAGCCTGCAGCTACCGCAGGCCTTGGTTGCCCCACACAGTCCACAAACTGCCATCTTGACCAACAACACGGCACCTATTGATCAGCGTAAACCGCGCTGGGGGCTGTCGGGTATAGCGGCTGTATTGGTCAGTGTAGTATTAATCACCACAGCAGCGTTTTGGTATTGGCAGGCAGTGCCGATAGCCGACAACCTGGCACCGGATGAGCCTAAACTCAACGAGCTTACTATCCTAAATCAGCATAAGGTAACCTGGTTTAAAGGCATAGAATCGCGGCCGCTGGTATCACCAGATAAACAATTGCTGGCTTACAGTCATTCCTCGCCCGATAGCAAGCTGCGGGTAGTGGTGCGCAAACTGGGCGCTAGTGCAGGCCAGTTATTGCAGGAAGTTACGTTGGAAGCGCAAGATAAGATGCTCAGTGTGCAAAGCTGGCAACCGCTAAGCCGTAATTTGTTGGTGCAGGTGGTAAGCAAAGATGGCAGCAGCTGTGAATATCAGAACTACGACTTTAGCCAGTATCCGCAGTATCACGTTAGTACACTCACTACATGTGCCGGCTTTGTATTAGGTAATGCCCAACAAAGTGCCGATGGCCAAACCTTGTATTACAGCAAAAGCAGTGCCGGTATGTATTCCAGTAATGCGCTGCTGGCAGAAAACCTCACCAGCGGCAGCATACAAACCCTGTTGGCGGCGCCTTCTGCCGGCTTTGGTGTCACTCTGCTGGCACTTTCAGCCGATGGCAGTAAGCTGGCTTATGTACTAATGCCAGAGTCAAACAAGCCTGAACTGTACCTGTATGAGCCAGAAAGCCGCGAACATCGTCGTATTGCCAGTTTACCCATGCCATTGTTACTGATTGGCCTGGAATGGAGCCTGGATCAACAAAGCCTGCTGTTGCCGGGTGTAGATGCCATATTGCAAATTAAGCTGGCAGATAACAGTCAGCATATCTTAAAGCTGCCTGAGGGCGTAAAAGTGGGCGAGTTGTCGCTGATAGCGGAAAACCAGGCCTATATTTCCGGCCTGACACCCGGCAGCACTACTCAGGCCGCCATGCAGCTGATAAAAGTGTCGCAGCCGTTTGACGAGGACAAACGCCAGATTAGCTTTTTGCATGATGCCGCCGGTAGCAGCCTGGCACTGGCCGTGTCGCCGCTATCGGCAGACAGCTACGCGTTTTCTGCCAACTGGACTGGCGGCTGGCAGCTTTGGCTAAACCAAAACGGCAACAAACGCCAGCTAACTGAGCTGCCAAACACCGAGCAACCCATTAACGATATCAGCTGGTCGAATGATGGCCGCTATATCGCTTTTATTCAGCAGGGTAACCTGTATCTTTACGATACCCAGCGCCAGCAGCTTATCAATAAGCGTGAGCAAAACGACGTAGGCCAGACGCTGTGGCTGCCCGATAACAGCGGCCTGATCCTGACCCGGGTAGAAGCGCAAACACAAAACTTATGGCAATTGGATTTAATCAGCAATGACTTTACCCAGCTAACCTTAGCCGCCGGTAACTTTGCGCAATACGGCAGCGAGGGTGAGCTGTTATATCACAAGGACGGCAAGCTCTATCAATATGTTGACGGGGCGAAGCAAGACAAATTGCTCGAGCAAAATGACGATGCTAACTATATGGCACTGTGGTTACAGCAAGGTCAGCAGCAATACCGCCATAGCATGCTCGGTCATGTAAAGCGGCGTAACCTGGTTACTGGCAACGAAGAAACGACACAGCTGCCTTATCAGTTAATTGCTATACACCCTAACCCACATAACCCGGATGTGCTTTATGCTACAGCCTTTATCACGCCTGAGCTGGCGCTGGAGTTTATTCAGTGGCAAGTAAATAATTAATAGCGCCTGATGCCGGCGTAAACCCAAACTTGTTTAAGTTTAGTGTAAGGTTATTTTGACCAAATCATGGCTGGCATCAAACCTTGAACTGACCAACATGTTTGTACCGCTGCTGTCGATAGAATAAGTGGTTTCTACCGGCAAACTTTGGTTTACCTGTTGCGTTATCTCTCCGCTGGCAAGATTGTAACGATAAAATTGCCAATGACCCGCTTGCAACAGATGAGCAACAAACAGGTTGTCTCCTCTAATCGCGACATAATGCCGAAACTGCGCATTAAACTGAACAGGTAACTGCCTGATACGGGCCCATTGTTGGTCAAGTAACCAAATATCGCCTCGCTCTGTAATGCCGATATAATATTCACGCCACTGGTAGAGTTTAAAATACCCAGCAACCAGGCGTTGTTGTTGATTACTCACTAAATCAAACTGATTAATAAACCAATCTGATCCAACAAGCTCATTAAACCAGATATAACGGTTATCTTGGCTGAACGTTGCATAGCTCACATGCTGGGTTGGTTGTGACAGCTCCCGCCAAGCATTCTCAGCTCGGTCAAATAAACGTAGCTGGAAACCTCTGCGTAAAATCAACAAGTCGGCATCATTATTTTGCGCTTCGAGCCAATAGCCTTCGGTATCAGCAATAACCAGTTTACGCAGGCCGGTATTTGGCTCAAAGCGCTGCAAAGAATATAGGTTGTCCTGTTGGATCAACTGCCAATGCCAGGCATCTGCTTCAGCAAAGTCTTGTCGCAAAACAGGCTGTTTAATCTCATAACGCTGCAATATATCTTTTGCGGCTCCCCAGCGACTTTTTGTGACTTCATTACGTTTTTCACCATACTGAATGGCGTAAAGCTGGCCTTTAGCATCACGCTGGATATAGCCGAAACGCCCGTGTGCATCTAATTTTCCAAGCTCTTTCGTTTTAATATCAAGCTGATACAAATTATTGTCTTTACTCAATAATAATTGCTGATTGTTTAGCCAGGAAAACCCAATATAAGGCACCTCGCTAACTTTACCCGGTAAAGACCATTCTGACATAAACGCCGCGTCTGATAAGCGATATAACTGCAAAGATAACGTGTACTCAGGGCGAGTCTGCCGGCGCAAAATGGCGGCATATACGCCATCCGGCGACACCCTGGCATCCACATCATCTACTTTATCCAGCTTACTGTAGCTAAGCTGATGAAACTGCTTGCTTTCCTTTTCAAACACATAGTAATGCGTAGACTCACTGTGATGCTTTTGCGCATTTATCAGATACCGTCCGTGGCCAATCGGACGAACAAAAAGCATTTTCTCGAACGCGTCGGCGCGTATACTTTCTATTGGAGTGTTAATGTCTGTATTGTCGTAAAATACCAAACTGACACTTCGCGACTGGATAGAATTGTGTGCGGCTATCAAACTATTGTCAGCGTCGAAAGAGGTCACACTGAACATATCTGCATAATCAAAACCAAAATCCAGCGAGACTAAAGTGCCATTGCTGCTATCGTACAAAAAAGGCCGCCATTGCTTATCATGCTGCGACTGCGCGTTGTAACTGAAGTAACGACCATCAGGCGACACGGTTAACGCTATTTTCTCACCGGGAAAACTGGCCAGAGGAGAGACCGTTAAAATCGCTTTTTGACGCACACTTAACAGATAAACCAGCACCGCAATCACCAAAACGATGCTTATTCCCAAAAAGAAATATCGCCCATACGGCGACTTGCGGCTAGCAGGTAACAACGGGGTATCGGCTGGCGCTGCGTTCGATACGGCCTGTAACTCCCCGATAAACATGTAACCCAATTTCATTTGCGTTTTGATATAACGCGGCGCGTCATTGTCGGTATCACCCAGTGCAACGCGCAGTTTGCTTATTGTTCTGCGCACCGCTGTATCAGTAACCACCCTGCCAGCCCACACGTGCTGATGTAACTCTTCCAGCGGAATAAAACGCTTGGGGTGCTCAATAAAATAACACAGTAAGTCGAACACTTTAGGCTCAAGCAAGGTGACCGCACCAGCGTGAATAAGCTGACGCTGTTCGGTATCAAAGATAAATTCACCGAGTTGTATTTGAGCGGGTAGTGGGCTGGTCAACGACAGTCTCAGCAGCAATCATAATGGTTAACAGTGCATTGATTATACTGAACAATCACAAAGATAAAACAACTAAGACACCAGATTAACAGCAGAATGAATGCTTTTGCGGTATCAGCAACACACTTTGCTGGCTTAGGATAAATGCTGTATCAGCACGATTTAACGGCTGAAAATCAAGCCGCACCGCATTGGGGTAAAGCGTAGGATAACTGATAGCGTTTAAACGGATGGCTATGGCTTTCCCATCCGCATAGGCCAGATAAGTTTGCGCCAAGTTTAACTTAGCAGCATGGCGGCGATACAACCATAAGCTTTGAGCAGGGTCGGATGTAAGGTATACAATGGCTTTGTTTTCCCAATGTGTTGGATTTACCTTTGCCACAGGTTGCCAAAACCAATAGCCGCCATAAGCCAGAACAACCATAGCTAAACACACCCAAGAGGCTGCTTTTTGCCATGGCCTGCTTTGACTTATCAGGTAAGCCATGGTTAAGCCACCCCCACAACCAAGAAAAGGTTCAGTGCCGCCAATAGGATATAATTGGCCGCCAACCATAGCGTTAACCAGATACTACAACCCAATACTAAGCGAAATTTTTCCAGCTGACTTTTCATACAAACCTGCTCTTTTGGTTTAGCACAGGCCCTGTTGTCAGGGCCTGCGAATTAAAAGCACTTAAGTAAAGTGTTAGAACTGTTGATGAAAAGCCGCTATATCATCCAGTAAGGTGAACCCCGGTAGCGTTTCGTCAGTTTGTGGCTGTGCTTTACCTTGCAGCACCACTTGCAGCGCTGCCGAAGTGTCAGTCAATGCGGCCTGCTGATAAAACTGCTTTAACTGCGCCAATGTTAGTGCCTTAACCGCAGCAATAAGCTGTTGTTTGTCAGCAAAGTCGAGTCGGTTGCGCAGCCAGTCGCGGCTAAAGCTGTCAAACTCCTCGTCCAGATTGGCCGGCGCCTTGGTTAATTCCAGCAACTGAGCTTGCTTAAGATTGTTAAATTCAGCCTCGGTAAGTTGAGCGACTTGCTTACCATACTGTTGCAGGAATAGATCGACCCGTTGTTGCAACTGCAGGCCGGATAATACCGGGCTTTGAATAATCAGCCCCAGGCCAGCATGGTTGTTCAGCGGTATATCCATTGCCTTCACCGCATAGCCTAACTGTTCTTCAGTACGCAGCTGGTTAAAAAACGCCTGATGCAAATGACCAGATAGCACTTTTGCCGCAGCTTTACCGCTAAAACCGCCATCTACCACAAATTGTGCCCGTATCACTGAGCTGTCGTTTTGCGGATTCGCACGCAGCACGCTCATACGTTGGCCGGGTTTGGGCTGCCAGCGACGAAAGCTTTGATACTGCCGTGCCGTTTTCTTTTCACCCGCCAACGCTTTGGCAAAAGCGGCAATATCTTCTTTACGGTAATTACCTTGCGCCAATAAGCGCAGCTGGCTGGAAGCAAGTGTTTGTTGAATATAGCTATTCAGCTCTGCCAGACTAAGCTGCTCTGCGGCAGTTAATAACGCCGGCAACTCGTAGCGCCCACTAGATAACACCGTTTTTGCTAACTCGAAGCCCTGCATAGCCTGCATTTGTTGCTCTGTGGAACGCAAATTACGCAACAGTAAGTCTTTGGTTTGATTAAATTGCTGCTCACTAACTGTTGCCACCAATGCCTCACCGATATAGCCTGTTAACACCGCTTGTTTATCAGTAAAGCCAGATAGCTTTAACACTAAGTCATACTCATCCGCTTCTGGTGTTAGCGTCATACCTGCGGCACTGGCTTCCTGCAGCAGAGCCTGGTTACTGATTAAAAAGCTATACAACCACAGATTATGTAATACAGCGTCTTTGGCGGTTTGCTTTGCGTGTGGCTGATGCCACTGCATCAGTAACTGCCCCCGCGGTTGATCAGCAAAATGTTTGCTGCCGGCCAGCCAGCCGGTTATGCCGTCAGCATCGAATACTTTTAATGGTGTAATGTTACTGCTGTGGTTTACCGCAAAGCTTTCCGGCTGAAAACGGTTCAACGCTGGTAAACTCAGTGGGATCATAGGTTTTTGCCAGCTTTGTAACTCTTCCTGGCTGATTGCAGCAACCGAGTACCGGCCACTAAAGTACTGCATGCTCTGTTCAGCCGGCTCGTTGCGACCAATATGCCATACCGTTAAACGTTCTGGCACCAATTGCGCAAGCAAGGCATTGACCGCTTTGGGCTCAAACCTGTCATATTGATAAGGCGCGCTGATTACCGACGATAACGGATAGTACTGCATAGCTTCACTCAGTTTAGCGGCATAGCTAAAACCGTCGGTTTTTTCCAGAAAGTTAAACTGGTTCTGCAGAGAGGTACGAATTTCGTTGTAGTATTTTGCATCTACGCCCTTGCTGCGGATAAGGTCGAGATACTGCAGCATAATTGCCGTAATCGCCGGCCGCTGTTGCATACCTGCTTCTGTCAGCGCCATAACAATTTGTAAGGTACCATAGTTGCCATACCATTTCGGGTCGTAATTTACCCGTATGACATCCAACAATCCCATAGCTTTTAACTGCTGAGCTGGTGTGCCTGGCATTTCAGAGCTTAGTAAGTGTGCGGCAAATTCATTTGGTTTTACGCCAAAATCAGTAAGGTTGTTATCAATGGTAAATTCCAGCTGTAGCAGCTGCGCTTCGGTATTTGGCACATAGTGCACCCGTTTAGGACCAAACTGACTAAAATCAACATTTGCAGTTGGTCTTGGGCTATCGATAGCCTTATTTTTGATACCCGAGAAGTAGCGCTGTGCCAGCAGCTGCATTTCTGGCAGCGGTTGTGGGCTTATAAGCACAAGCTTCATCCGGTTAGCTGAATAGTATTGCTGATAAAACGCTACCAGCGCATCGTGTAGTTTGCTGTCGGTTTTATCGTTTAATGTATCAAGGTTACCAATCCAGAACTGGTTTGCCGGATGCGCACCAAGCAGTTGGGCCGAAACTTGCCGCTGTGCCCAGCCATCCTGATTGCGGTTTAATGACCACTCAGAATTAACTGCATTACGCTCTTTATCAACGTACTCGGGTAGTAATAACGGCGCTTTGAAAAAGTCGGCAAAACGATCCAGCGCTTCTTCATACTTATCGTTGTTAATCTCAAACATATAGTTGGTTAATTGGTTGGTAAAGGCGTTATGCGTACCGCCATTTTGATCCATAAATTTCATGTAACCATCCGGCTCTGGGAAGCGCTCGGTGCCCATAAACAACATATGTTCAAGAAAGTGCGCCAGGCCTTGCTGTTGTTTCGGGTCGTTTAACCAACCGACATCAACACTGAGTGCAGCGGATGATTTTTCTGCATCCGGATCTGATACCAACACAACATCAAGCTGATTTTGCAGTGTAATCGCCTGATACTGACGTTGGTCATTTGGGCTCTTATTAATCTGCTGGCTGGCCAAAATGCTAGCGGCTTGCACAGCACTGCCAGCTATTTTTTCGCTAGCAACAGGGTTGCCAGAAAAGAACAAACCTCCACTGATAATAGCGATGGTTAACGGGGTTAAAGAAATGGATTTAGCGTTCATACAATGCTCCGTGTTTTAGTTGTTAGTTTGCAATCAGGTGTTGCTGCAAACTAACCACGGCGCTTCAGGTTTTCGATAACCAGCTAGAGACTTTACTGTGAATTAACGTCGGAAAAAGTTATAACCAAAGTTATAACCAAAAATACCATGTTGATTTTTATTGTTTTTTTGCACCCTCAATCTGGATTTTAGGCGTTTACATCTGACAATGCATGTCTGGAAAAACTCACATAAAATTATGTTTTACCCCGTCATTTTTCATAGCGGCAAAGCGGTATCCTTTTGTAGGACAAATCTAAATCAATAAAAAAGCCACCCTAAGGTGGCTTTTTCTATTTCGGAACCCGAACTTATTTTTTACGCATTTTCTGAATAATGCGCAGCTGAGCAATGGCTTCGGCCAGTTGCGCGGCAGCTTCAGCATAGTTGAAGTCTGCGCCAGCGTGCTGCATCGCTTCTTCAGCACGTTTTTGTGCTGCCAAAGCGGCTTGCTCGTCTAAGTCTTCGCCGCGTACCGCGACATCGGCCAGAACGGTAATGGTATCTGGTTGTACTTCAAGTACACCACCAGCGACGTAAATTACATGCTCTTCGCCAAACTGTTTCACGATACGGACCATGCCAGGTTTCAGGGTGGTCAGTAACGGGGCGTGGAAAGGTAAAATACCCAGCTCGCCCTCACTGCCTGTGACCTGCACGGATTCGACAAGGCCAGAGAAAATTTTCTCTTCGGCACTTACTACATCCAGTTGCACTGTCATCGCCATCTCGCTCTCCTAAAGCCTGAACTTACAGTTTCTTCGCTTTTTCGATCGCTTCGTCGATAGAACCAACCATGTAGAACGCCTGCTCTGGCATGTGGTCGAACTCGCCGTCCAGAATGCCTTTACAGCCACGGATAGTTTCTTTCAGAGGTACGTACTTACCTGGTGAACCAGTAAATACTTCTGCTACGAAGAATGGCTGAGACAGGAAGCGCTGAATTTTACGCGCACGGTATACGGTAGTACGGTCTTCATCAGACAGTTCGTCCATACCCAGAATGGCGATAATATCTTTCAGCTCTTTGTAACGCTGCAGTACTGACTGCACGCCACGTGCTACTTCATAGTGCTCTTTACCGATTACCAGCGGATCTAACTGACGTGAAGTCGAATCCAGTGGGTCGATCGCCGGGTAAATACCCAGAGAAGCAATGTTACGGCTCAGTACTACGGTCGCATCTAAGTGCGAGAACGTGGTGGCTGGTGACGGGTCAGTTAAGTCATCCGCAGGAACGTAAACGGCCTGGATTGACGTGATAGAACCGGTCTTAGTCGAGGTGATACGCTCTTGCAGCGCACCCATCTCTTCTGCCAGCGTTGGCTGATAACCTACGGCTGATGGCATACGGCCTAAAAGTGCAGACACTTCAGTACCGGCCAGGGTGTAACGGTAGATGTTATCAACGAAGAACAGTACGTCACGGCCTTCATCACGGAATTTTTCCGCCATGGTTAAGCCAGTTAACGCTACGCGTAAACGGTTGCCTGGTGGCTCGTTCATCTGACCGTACACTAACGATACTTTATCCAGTACGTTAGAGTCTTTCATTTCGTGATAGAAGTCGTTACCTTCACGGGTACGCTCACCGACACCGGCGAATACGGAGTAACCGCTGTGCTCGATCGCGATGTTACGGATCAGTTCCATCATGTTTACGGTTTTACCTACACCGGCACCACCGAACAGACCCACTTTACCACCTTTGGCGAACGGACATACCAGGTCGATAACCTTGATACCGGTTTCCAGCAGCGCGTTTGATGCTGCTTGATCTTCGTATGAAGGCGCAGAACGGTGGATTGACCAACGCTCTTCTTCACCGATTGGGCCCGCTTCGTCGATTGGCTCACCCAGAACGTTCATAATACGGCCCAGTGTGGCTTTACCCACCGGAACCTGAATTGCTTTGCCAGTGTTCGCCACAGCGGTGCCGCGACGTAAACCGTCAGTTGTACCCAGTGCGATTGCACGAACCGTACCGCCACCCAGCTGTTGCTGAACTTCCAGCACCAAACCTTTTAGGTCACCGTCGGTCACGTTTAACGCGTCATAGATACCAGGTACCGCGTCTTGTGGAAAATCGATATCCACAACGGCGCCAATGATTTGGACGACCTTACCTTGACTCATGATGTTTCCTCAAATTTCTCAAAACTGTTTACCTTAGCCTACAGCTGCCGCACCTGCGACGATTTCGCTAAGCTCCTGGGTAATCGCGGCCTGACGTGCTTTGTTGTACACCAGCTTCAGGTCATCCATCAGGTTGCCGGCGTTATCGGTTGCAGCCTTCATGGCTACCATCCGCGCCGCGTGTTCACTGGCAGAGTTCTCTACCACACCCTGATACACTTGCGATTCGACGAAACGGTCCAACAACATATCTAAAATAGGTTTTGGATCCGGCTCGTACAGGTAATCCCAGTTATGTGCTTTTTGCTCTATATCTGCTTTTGGCAAAGGTAAGAGTTGATCGATCACTGGCTCTTGCTTCATGGTGTTAACAAACTTGTTGTACACCAGGAATAAACGGTCGATACGGCCTTCGTTAAATGCTTGCAGCATCACTTTTACCGAACCGATCACATCAGCCAAACGTGGTACGTCACCTGAACCCGCCTGTTGTGCTACTACCTTACCGCCAAACCGCTTGAAGAAGGCGGTGGCTTTGTTGCCGATGACGGCAAACTGCGCTTCAACACCTTTGTCTTTCCAGCTTTTCAGCTCCAGGGCAACTTTCTTAAACTCGTTGGTATTCAGGCCACCGCAAAGACCACGATCAGTAGAAATGACAATGTAGCCAACCCGCTTTACCTCACGATCCGCTAAATACGGATGGCGGTATTCCAGGCTGCCATTGGCAAGGTTACCAATCACTTTGCGCATACCTTCAGCGTATGGGCGAGTTGCAGCTACGCGGTCCTGCGCTTTACGCATTTTGCTGACCGCAACCTTTTCCATAGCACTGGTGATCTTGCGAGTATTGTTAATACTCCCGATCTTACTTTTTATCTCTTTACCACCGGCCATGACTGTATCTCCGATTCATTCAACGAATGGGGTGGGCTAGCCACCCGCATTGATTACCAGGTCTGCGTTGCCTTGAATTTCTCAATGGCAGCTTTAAACGTAGACTCGATTTGGTCGTTGTAGTTACCGGTTTTATCGATCTCAGCCATCAGCTCAGCGTGCTCTGCTTTCATGAACGCGATCAGGGCAGCTTCAAAATCCAGGATCTTGGCTACGTCGACGTCTTTCATAAAGCCTTTTTCGATAGCGAAAATAGAGACGCCCATTTCAGCAACAGACATCGGGCTGTACTGTAACTGTTTCATCAGTTCAGTAACCTTCTGGCCGTGCTCTAACTGCGCGCGGGTTGCATCGTCTAAGTCAGAGGCGAACTGCGCGAAAGCAGCCAGTTCTGAGTACTGGGCTAATGCCAGACGAATACCACCACCTAATTTCTTGATGATCTTAGTTTGTGCTGCACCACCAACACGAGATACCGAAATACCGGCGTTAACCGCTGGACGGATACCGGCGTTGAACAAGTCAGTTTCTAAGAAGATCTGACCGTCAGTAATCGAGATGACGTTTGTAGGTACGAATGCAGAAACGTCACCGGCTTGAGTTTCGATAATTGGTAATGCGGTTAAAGAACCGGTTTTACCTTTCACTTCACCGTTAGTGTAACGCTCAACATAGTCCGCGTTTACGCGAGATGCGCGCTCCAGCAGACGTGAGTGTAAATAGAATACGTCACCTGGGTAAGCTTCACGGCCTGGTGGACGACGTAACAGTAACGAAATCTGACGGTAAGCCACAGCTTGCTTAGACAGGTCATCGTATACGATCAGTGCATCTTCACCGCGGTCACGGAAGTATTCACCCATAGTACAACCAGCGTAAGGTGCCAGGAACTGCAGTGCAGCCGCTTCAGAAGCAGACGCAACCACCACGATAGTGTGGGCCAGGGCGCCGTGCTCTTCCAGCTTACGTACTACGTTAGCGATAGTAGAGGCTTTTTGGCCTACTGCAACGTAGATACACTTAACACCAGTACCTTTCTGGTTGATGATGGCGTCGATGGCTAAAGCGGTTTTACCG
Organism: Chromatiaceae bacterium; assembly: GCA_033838465.1. Lineage (GTDB taxonomy): Bacteria > Pseudomonadota > Gammaproteobacteria > Enterobacterales > Alteromonadaceae > Alishewanella. Next base: position 35,252 of record JAJLKZ010000008.1, on the reverse strand, counting down.
GTTTGACGGTCACCGATTAACAATTCACGCTGACCACGACCGATTGGGATCATGGCATCAACAGACTTATAACCCGTTTGCATTGGCTGGTCGACTGACTGACGGTCGATAACGCCCGGAGCGATTTTCTCTACCGGCTCAAAACCCGCAGCGTCAATTGGACCTTTACCGTCGATAGGCGCACCTAAGGTGTTAACCACACGGCCTAACAGCTGTGGGCCAACCGGTACTTCTAAAATACGGCCAGTGCTTTTTACTTTAGTGCCTTCAGTTAGGTCCGCATAAGGACCCATTACTACGGCACCTACTGAGTTGCGCTCTAAGTTCAGCGCGATAGCATAACGGTTGCCAGGAAGCTCAATCATCTCACCTTGCATACAGTCGGCAAGGCCATTGATACGGATGATACCGTCAGTTACCTGAACGATAGTACCTTCGTTACGAGCTTCACTGACCACTTCGAACTGAGCAATACGACTTTTGATCAGTTCTGATATTTCAGTGGAATTCAGTTGCATTCTCTGTTCCCCAATTAAGACTGCAGCGCAGTTGCTAAACGGTCCAGCTTGCCGCGGACCGAGCCATCAATAACCATGTCACCTGCTTTGATCAGCATACCGCCAACCACTGCAGGATCTTCGCTACAGTTCAATTTAACTTTGCGTGCCAAACGTTTAGAAAGTGCCGCGGCTAACGCGTCCTGTTGTGCTTTTGAAAGCTTGGTGGCAGAAACGACGGCTACGTCAATTTCCTGCTCATATTCGGCTTTCAGCGCCACAAAGGCGGTTAACACTTCAGGCAACGCCAGCAAGCGATGATTTTCTGCCATCACTTTAATCAAGTTCTGACCGTGCGCATTCAGTTGCTCACCACATACCTGGATAAACAGACCGGCTTGCTTTTCAGCAGAACCGTTGGCGCCTAAATAAGCGCCAACCTGGTCGTTCTTTGCCACTTCAGCAGCAAAGACCAACATCTGTAGCCAGGCATCCAGTGCATTTTGCTCAACGGCAAAGTCAAAGGCTGCTCTGGCATAAGGACGAGCAATATTAGTCAAATCAGACATAGCTCATCCTCTTACAGTTCTTGAACCAGTTTTTCCAAAATGTCGCTGTGAGCAGCTTCATCAATAGAACGTTGCAGAATTTTCTCTGCGCCAGCTACTGCTAATGCAGCCACTTGCTTGCGCAGCTCTTCGCGTAAACGATTACGCTCAGCTTCTAATTCTGCTTTAGCCTGCGCCAGAATGTTTTCACGTTCTGCGTTGGCTTTGTGCACGGCTTCATCAATCATCTTGGCTTCGCGTTTTTTCGCTTGCTCAATAATTTCTGCCGCCTGCGCTTTGGCTTCTTTTAACTGATCTTTGGCTTTGTCCTGGGCTAATGCCAAGTCTTTTTCTGCCCGATCAGAAGCAGCTAAACCGTCAGCAATTTTCTTCTGGCGCGCTTCAATAGCATTGTTCAGCGGTGGCCAGACAAACTTCATACAGAACAGCACGAACACCGCAAATGCGATTAATTCGCCCAGCAGAGTGGCGTTTAAATTCACGACCGCTCCTCCTTAGTTAACAGTTGTTCGGATTAACAAAAAGCCGTCGATTACAGGGCGAACAACATGTACATAGCGATACCAACACCGATCATCGCAACGGCGTCGATCAGACCGGCCAGGATGAACATTTTAACTTGCAGTTGTGGTGCCAGTTCAGGTTGACGGGCACAAGCTTCTAAGAACTTACCACCCATGTTACCGAAGCCCAGTGCGGTACCGATAGCGCCGAAACCGATTAACAGAGCAACTGCGATTAATTTGATAGCTACTGCAATTTCCATTTTTATCTCCAGAGTTTTTAAGGTTAAGTTAAAGTAAAAAAGTTAATGGTTATCTGAGCTGGCCATGCTTAAGTAAACAATGGTCAACATCATAAATACGAACGCCTGCAGCACAATTACCAGAATATGGAATACTGCCCAGACAAAGTGCAGCGGTAACTGTAGCAGACCGATAGCACCAATCAGGATAAAGATCATCTCACCGGCGTACAGGTTACCGAACAAACGCAGTGCCAGTGAAAATGGCTTAGCAACCAGCGCGATAGTTTCCAGTATTAAGTTGGCCGGAATTAACAGAATTTGCAGCGGTACATTCTTGCTGCTAAACGGGTGCAGTGTCAGCTCTTTAATAAAGCCCATCACACCTTTAATGCGAATCGAATACCCGATCATCAGAATAAATACACCAATTGCCAATGCGGCCGTCAGGTTTACGTCTGTGGTCGGTACAATTTTCATGTACACATCGTGGCTGTCCATACCAAAGGCTTGTTCACCGACAAAACCGGCAAAGGCAGGCAGGAAGTCGACTGGTATTAAATCCATCAGGTTCATTAAGAACACCCAGACAAAGATAGTCAGTGCCAGTGGTGCAATTAATTTGCTGTTGCCGTGGTAGGTGTCTTTGACGTTGCTGGCAACCAGCTCAACGATCATTTCAATGAAACACTGAAATTTACCCGGAACGCCAACAGTGGCTTTGTTGGCCGCACTGCGGAAGATCCATAAAAAGATCAAACCCAGGCCAATAGACCACGCTAAAGTATCGATATGCCATGTCCAGAACCCGGCCTCGCTACACGCTTTGTTAAATGCAACACTGCCATCGACAGTACACATTTTGGCGTTAGTAAGGTGGTGCTGAATATGGCTAGAGAGGGTTAACTCTTCACCTGCAGCCATGTTTCATCCCATTGTTAATGTTTAAAAAAAACCGGTGCCATCCACTGCGTTAAAAGCGTAACCACAAAACCGGTAAAAAAAGCAGGCGCTACCAGGCCGGGCTGTGAAAATACGACGCTCATTAACACTGCGGTTAAAACTAATTTGGCCGACTGCCCCCGCATAAAGGCCGCCAGCACCTGGTTGGCGTTAATTGCTGCACTGAAACGAAACGCAAAAAACGCAAACACACAATTTGGTATTACGGCCACCAAACCACCCTTAAAGGCGGATTTTGCCGCAGCTGCATCGGCAGCTAAAAAAAAAGCCAGTGTCATAACGCCGGCTACTGCAAGCTGGCATAGTACCAGCTTATAGGCTGATTTGCGCGCCATTACCGCACTTTGATCAGTCACTGTCTGTGCCCCTGAAAACACCCGGGAAGGGGCGAAAAAAACTTGCGAAAGTATACTTATTTGCCTTCAATTTGCAACAAAAAGCGGCGTGCACGCCTTGCCAGTCCAGATATCTGCACCAAAATGGTGTTTTATTGCTCACCGGCCTGCAGTTTGGCAATGATGCCATCTAATTCATCCAGACTGCTGTAACTGATTTCCAGCTTACCTTTGCCTTTGTTGTTGTAGCTAATTTGTACCGGCGCGGCAAAGCGTTCACTTAAACGCTGCTCTAACGACACTACGTCCGGGTCGCGCGGCTTCTCTGCCACTACCGGTTTAGGTTCTAAAATGCGCCGGACCAAATTTTCGGTCTCACGTACTGTCAGCTGCTTGGCTGCCACTAAACGGCCGGCATCAGACTGCTCGGTATCTTTCAGTGCCAGCAGCGCCCGGGCATGGCCCATCTCAATATCGCCATGCTCCAGCAACAGTTTTACATCATCGTTTAACTGGTTTAACCGTAATAAATTGGTTACCGAAGCGCGCGATTTGCCTACTGCATCGGCCACTTGCTGGTGGGTCAGGGCAAATTCTGTCAGTAAACGCTCCAGCGCTACCGCTTCTTCCATCGCATTTAGATCTTCACGTTGAATGTTTTCAATCAATGCAATAGCAACAGCGGCTTCGTCCGGTACATCTTTGACAATACAAGGCACTTCACTTAGCTGTGCCAATTGGCTGGCACGCCAGCGTCGCTCACCGGCAATAATCTCAAATTTATCTTTTGCTACAGGCCGTACGACTATCGGCTGGATCACGCCCTGAGCTCGGATAGAGCTGGCCAAATCTTCCAGTGCTTCTTGCGACATGTCTTTACGTGGTTGATATTTACCCGGCGTGAGAAACTCGATCGGCAACTGCTGCAGTTCACTGCTGCTTGGATTAGCAGCACTGCTGTTGCTGGCTCTGTTGGACGTAAGTAAGGCATCCAGACCCCGGCCCAGACCGCGTTTCTTTACCGACATGAAAAAACTTCCCTAAAAATAATCATTTAAACCGAGCTGCTCTGGCTCACTGTTTTCTTATCTGCCCGGCGTAACATTTCACCTGCCAGCGCTAAATACGCTTTAGCACCGGTCGAGCTTTTATCGTAATACATTACCGGCGCACCAAAACTAGGCGCTTCGGCCAAGCGTACATTACGCGGGATCACAGCGCGGTATACCTTATCACCAAAATGTTGTTTTAACTGCTCCGATACGTCATTGGCCAACCGGTTGCGCGGATCGTACATGGTTCTTAAGATCCCCTCGATTTTAAGCTCAGGGTTCACCGCAGCGGCCAGCTGATTTATGGTCTCAACCAGCGCGGTTAAGCCTTCTAAGGCGAAATATTCGCACTGCATCGGCACCAGTACAGTGTCAGCCGCTGCCATCGCGTTGACGGTAAGCATATTCAGTGAGGGCGGGCAGTCGATAAAGATAAAATCGTAGCTGTTACGGTAGTCTTTTAACGCATTACGCAGGCGCAGTTCGCGGGCAAACAGGTTCATCAAGCGCACTTCTGCGGCGGTTAAATCGGCATTTGCACCCACGAGGTGGTAACCGCCACTGGTTTCTTTTACTACAACGTCCTGCAATGGCTTATCATCGACCAATAGTTCATAAGCGGTAGCAGGTAGATCGTACTTATCCACACCGCTGCCCATAGTGGCATTGCCTTGCGGATCCAGATCGATCAGTAACACCTTGCGCTTGGTCGCCGCCAGAGACGCGGCCAAATTTACCGCTGTGGTGGTTTTACCCACGCCACCTTTCTGGTTAGCTATTGCGATCACTTTCGCCACAAGATGTCCTCGTTATCAGTTAGCAGGGGTCCAGTATTACCAAATGCCGTTGTGCATGCAACTCTGGCACACTAAGTGCCTGAACGCTGGCTACTTTAACAAAATCAGGTAAAGCTGCAATTTCTTCTTGTACTGCAGCACCTTTCATGGCGAAAAAGCGCCCAGTCGGCGCGGGTAAATGCCGGCACCAGCTGAGCATATCGTTCATTGAGGCAAAAGCACGACTGATCACACCATCATATCCCTGCTCTGGCTGATGGTCTTCCACCCGACTTTGCAGCGGATGGATATTGTCCAATTTGAGTTGCAATTTAACCTGGTTTAAAAAGCGAATGCGTTTGCCCAGGCTGTCGAGCAGGGTAAATTGCTTCTCAGGGTAATAAATGGCCAGCAATACGCCGGGTAAACCCGGCCCGGTGCCAACATCAATAATGCGCTCACCGCCTAAATAAGGTGCCACGACCAAGCTGTCCATGACATGCTTGATCAGCATTTCCTGCGGATCGCGCACTGAAGTCAGGTTATATGCACTGTTCCATTTATCCAGCAGCTTTACGTAATCGATACATTGCTGCAGTTGCGGCTCTGATAAGGTTAGCGACGTTTGTGCTACCAGTGCGCGTAGTTTATCTAACATTATGATCCCTAATATAAATTACGCAGACTTACGCAAGAGCCCCTGTTTTTTCAGGTATACCAATAACAACGAGATTGCCGCTGGTGTAATGCCGGAAATGCGTGACGCCTGGCCAACCGTTTGCGGCTGGGTTTGGTTTAGTTTCACGATCACTTCGTTAGATAAACCTTTAACCGCTTTGTAATCAAATTGTTGTGGCAATAAGGTTTGCTCATTGCGTTGCTGTTTGGCAATTTCGTCCTGCTGCCGCTGAATATAGCCTTCGTATTTGATTTGTATTTCAACTTGTTCTGCTGCCGCTTGATCGGTAAGTCCGGGACCAAGATCTGCGATTTCCATCAGCTGCGCGTAGGTAACCTCTGGCCGGCGTACTAGTTCTTCCAGGCTGGCTTCTTTGCTGAGCGGCGTTTTCACCAAAGCGTTCACCGCTTGTAACGCTGCATGTTGTGGGTGGATCCAGCTTTGTTTTAACCGTTGTCTTTCCAGCGCGATCTGTTCCATCTTGGCATTAAAGGCGACCCAACGGATATCATCAACCAGACCGAGCTTACGACCCTGCTCAGTTAAACGCGCATCAGCGTTATCTTCCCGCAGCATTAAGCGGTATTCAGCCCGGCTGGTAAACATACGGTAAGGTTCTTTGGTGCCCAAGGTAGTCAGATCGTCTACCAACACGCCCAGATAAGCCTGATCGCGGCTGGGTGCCCAGCCTTGTTGCTCCTGGCTGAACAAGGCTGCATTTAAACCGGCCAATAAGCCCTGAGCACCGGCTTCTTCATAACCTGTGGTACCGTTTATCTGGCCTGCGAAGAACAAGCCACTGATAAATTTGGTCTCCAGTGTGCTTTTCAGATCGCGTGGATCAAAAAAGTCGTATTCGATTGCATAACCTGGACGGGTTATGTGAGCGTTTTCCATACCCTTTATCGAGCGTACTATGCTCAGCTGTACGTCAAATGGCAAACTGGTTGATATACCATTCGGGTAGAGTTCATGAGTAGTTAAGCCCTCAGGTTCGATAAAGATCTGGTGTTTGTCTTTATCGGCAAAGCGCATAATTTTATCTTCAATCGATGGGCAATAGCGTGGGCCTATGCCTTCAATCACACCGGTATACATGGGTGAGCGATCCAGGTTATTACGAATAACCTCATGTGTTTGCTCGTTGGTGTAGGTGATGTAGCAGGGGATCTGCGTTGGATGATCACTATGTTTGCCTAAAAACGAAAATACCGGTGTCGGATTATCGCCAGGTTGCGCCTGCATGACGGAAAAATCTACGGTGCGTGCATCAATGCGTGGCGGTGTTCCGGTTTTTAACCGATCGACTCTAAATGGTAATTCACGCAGTCGTTTAGCCAGTGCAATGGAAGGCGGATCACCAGCCCTACCACCGGAATGGCTTTGCAAACCAATATGGATCTGACCGCCTAAAAAGGTGCCAACAGTTAACACCACCGACTTAGCACGAAACTTTAGTCCCATCTGGGTAACCACACCGGTTACTTTGTCTTGTTCGACAATCAGATCATCACAGGCTTGCTGAAAAATACTTAAATTTGGCTGGTTCTCCAGTATTTGACGAATAGCAGCACGGTATAACTGCCTGTCAGCTTGTGCCCGGGTGGCTCTTACTGCAGGGCCTTTAGAGCTGTTCAGCGTACGAAATTGAATACCACCTTTGTCAGTGGCTAATGCCATAGCACCGCCTAACGCATCAATCTCTTTTACCAAATGGCCTTTACCAATTCCGCCTATTGCAGGATTGCACGACATTTGGCCGAGGGTTTCAACGTTGTGAGTTAACAATAAGGTGTTTCGGCCCATCCGGGCAGCTGCTAAAGCAGCTTCGGTGCCTGCATGGCCACCACCTACAACGATGACGTCAAAAGTCTCTTGATACAACATAGCTGCCTCGGTATTGCGCTTTACAGGCTGATGAAAAAGGGCGCTTATTGTACCTTGATCCTCGGGTAAGTGGAATGGTGTTGCGGGCTTAGGATCGTTTAAATTAAATAAGATCTTTTTAGAGATCTTTTTGTTATGTTTACTACTAAGCAGACAGTTTTCAGTGGATAACAGGATCTTTGTAAAAAGGATCAGTAGCTTATTCAGGATCAGATCCTGTGATCAAGCTAGGATCTGTTCGGGTTTAACCCGTGATCAAGTTGCCACTTTATCCACATATCAAAAAAATATTTTTGTTATAACAAGGATAAAAACAGCTTTAACACCGGAAAAACCTAAAGTTATACACATAGAATTATCGTAAAAGCTTTTTCTGTGTATAAGAGTGTATAACTGTAACAGGGTAAATTATCGGCTTTATCATCGCTTTATCACTTGCTTATCAAGACAAGCCGGTCAGACGTTGTTACTGTGGCAACAAGTTGGTTTTATTGCTGAGGCCAACTGGGAGAGATGAGCGTTATCCTGTTCTTCCTGAGATATACTTGTGTTTGCGGGTGCTTGCACCCGCTTTTTTTATGGCAGTTGTTTTATCAATTGTGGTAGCCAGGCCAGTGCCGTGTCTTCGGGGAGCTGTGGTTGCTGTGCATCAATTTCTAGCGAAGGCAGCAAGCTGTTGGCGCCTTTTTCTGCTAATAAGCGGTTTAGTTTGCGACCCGCCTCACAAAAAGTATCGTACGAAGTGTCACCTAAAGTGATCACGGCATAAGAAAGTGTGGTAAGATCACGCCGATCTTGTGCTAATTGATCCGCAAAGGGTTGAATATTATCAGGCAGATCTCCTGCGCCATAGGTGGATGTGATTACTAACCAGACGTTGTTCGGGTTGAGGTGATCCAGTTCGGGTTTCAGATGAAGACTAATCTCATAGCCCGCTTGTACCAGTGTTTCAGCAACTTGTTCTGCCACATATTCCGCTGCGCCCATTTGGCTGCCAACGAGGATGTCTATCATGATAAGCCTCTTGTCAAAAGAATGTTTGGCTATACTACTGGAATAAAATCGGCCATGGCTATGCCTTTGGTCCGGTTTACATGTTTTTACTGCTCTGCAGGCTAAGTAAAAACAACAATAGCACTACTACTACGCCTGCGTGTTATTGAGGTTTAAACAACGTATGTCTGACACTGTGTCATTTTCCCAGCTGATGCTGCCTGAAGCTATTGTTCGTGCGGTTACTGAACTAGGCTATGAAAACCCATCGCCGATTCAGGCGGCGGCTATCCCTAAATTATTGGCTGGCGAGGATGTATTAGGCCAGGCGCAAACCGGTACCGGTAAAACCGGTGCTTTTGCACTGCCTTTGTTAGCACGGCTTGACCCTGCCCAAAACGATCCACAAATTCTGGTTCTGGCGCCTACCCGCGAGCTGGCCATTCAGGTGGCTGAAGCATTTCAGGCTTATGCCCGTTATATGCCAGCGTTTCACGTACTGCCTTTATATGGCGGCCAGAGCTACACCAATCAGTTGAAGTCATTAAAGCGCGGCTCGCAAGTGATTGTCGGCACACCGGGTCGTATTCTTGACCACTTAGACCGTGGCACCTTAAAGCTGGATAAGCTGCGCGCTATCGTGCTGGATGAAGCCGACGAAATGCTGCGCATGGGCTTTATTGACGATGTGCAAACCATTATGGACGCCACGCCGGCAGGCCGACAGGTGGCGATGTTCTCGGCTACCATGCCACCACAAATCCGAGCTATTGCACAAAAGCATTTAAAAAATGCTGAAGAAATTAAAATCGCCTCGAAAACCAGCACGGTTGAGCGTATCAAGCAAAGTTATGTCATGCTGGATGGCAACCAAAAACTCGACGCCTTAACCCGGGTACTGGAAGGCGAAGAGTATGATGCGTCTATCGTATTCGTGCGCACGAAAAGTGCCACCGAAGAAATTGCTGAAAAACTAGGCGCCCGCGGCTACGCCGTAGCGTGCTTAAACGGTGATATGAATCAGGCGCACCGTGAACTGACCATCCGTAAGATGAAAGCGAACCAGCTGGATATCATTGTGGCCACCGACGTGGCTGCCCGTGGTCTCGACGTTGAGCGCATCAGCCTGGTGGTAAACTACGATATCCCGTATGACAGCGAAGCCTATGTGCACCGTATTGGCCGTACCGGCCGGGCGGGTCGCGAAGGTAAAGCGATTTTGTTTGTATCGCCACGTGAGCGCCGTTTACTGCGGACTATTGAGCATGCGACCAAGCAGCCGATTGAAAAAATGTCACTGCCATCGGGACAGGTGATTGAGCAGCGCCGTATCGAGTCGTTCCGTGAGCAATTAGCGCAAACCATCGAAACGCAAAACTTAAGCTTCTTCCAGGACTTAATCAACGACTGGCGCGAGAAGATTGATACTACCGAAAATGATCTGGCTGCAGCCTTGTTATATTTGGCGCAAAAAGATCAGCCGCTGAACGTGGCCAGTCAGTTCCCGGAAATCCGTGAGCCGCATGCCCGGGGTGAGCGTGATGAGCGTCCACGTCGTGACCGTGGCGACAGGCCTGAGCGCGGTGAGCGTCCGGATCGCGGCCCGCGTCAGCGCCGCGAAATGAAGGGTGACTACCAGACTTATCGTATCGAAGTGGGTAAAGAACATGGCGTGCGTGCCGGTGATATTGTTGGCGCTATTGCTAATGAAGCCAATATTGACAGCCAGTTCATCGGTAACATTAAACTGTTTGATCATTTCAGTACGGTCGAGTTGCCAGCAGCCATACCAAATGAGATCTTCCAGCATTTGAAAAAAGTGTATGTACGCAAACAAAAGCTGAATATCACTGTTGATACCGGGGCCGCGCCTGTCGGTGAGCGCCGGCCATCAAATGGCCCGGGCCCGCGCCCTGGTGCTGCGCCACGTGCGCCGCGTAAGCCACGCGATTAAACGCTATACCTGTAAAAAAACCTGCCTCGGCAGGTTTTTTTTTATTCAGCCAGATTAACTATTAGCCGTGTTAAAACGCTCTTGTTTAGCGGGCGAAAGTTGCCTAAGGTAGAACGCTGTTTTAATAACGATAACAACAACGAGTGCACTGCTAATGTCCAGTAAGTTAACCCGATTTTCGCTTGCCAGCTTAAGCCTGGTGCTATTTTGCACCAGTCTGGTGGCCAGCGCAGCTATTCGCCAAACCAAAGGCGATTTTGAAGATAAGTTTCGCCAGCTAGATGAAGTACTACCAACCCCCAACGTGTACCGTAACGCTGCTGGCGAACCGGGCCAGCAATATTGGCAGCAGCAAGTTAACTACAAAATGGATGTTAAGCTGGATGAGGCTAAACGTCGTCTAAGTGCCAGCCAGCAAATTCAGTATAAAAACAACTCGCCGTATACGCTGAAATATTTGTGGCTGCATCTGGATCAGAACATCTTTAAAAACGATTCAATGGCCGAGATGAGTACGGATTTTGGTGGCATCGGCCGTCGTGGACCGGCAACCTCTATTGGTGAAGGCGATATTACCGCCCGCCTAAGTCTGGAAGAGTTACGCCGTCAGCAATTTATGGCCGACAACGAGCTGGGTTTTGTCATCAGTAACGTGAAAAACAGCGCCGGTAAAGCCTTGCCCGTCACGCTGGTTGGCACCCTAATGCGTGTTGATTTGGATAAGCCCTTAAAGCCAGGCCAGACGATAGACTTCAGCCTGGATTTTGCCTTTAACATTGTTGAAGAAGATGCCGTATCAGCGCGCTCTGGTTACGAGCATTTCCCGAAAGATGCGCGTGAAGGCGGAAATGATATTTTCCTGTTAGCGCAGTGGTTCCCGCGTCTGGTGGCTTATACCGACTATGAAGCCTGGACCAATAAAGAGTTTTTAGGCCGTGGTGAGTTTACGCTGGAATTTGGTGATTATGATGTCCGTTTGACTGTACCAAGCGATCATATCGTATCCTCTACCGGCGAGCTGCAAAACGCCAGTAAGGTGTTAACCAAGCAACAATTAGCCCGCTTAGAACAGGCAAAAACGGCCAAGCGGCCGGTATTTATCGTTACCGAGCAAGAAGCGCTGGAAAATGAAAAAGAGGGCACTGACACCAGCAAAACCTGGCACTTTAAGGCGAAAAATGTGCGTGATTTCGCTTGGGCCTCATCGCGTAAATTTATCTGGGATGCCAAAGGTTATCAGCAGGGCGGCACTGAACAGCCGTTTGTGATGGCGATGTCGTTTTACCCGAAAGAAGGTGGTGAACTGTGGCAGAAGTACTCCACAGAAGCCATTGTTCATACCATGGAAGTGTATTCGCGCTTTTCGTTTGACTACCCCTATCCGGTAGCGCAATCAGTAAATGGTCCTGTAGGTGGCATGGAATACCCAATGATTACCTTTAATGGCCCTCGCACCAAATTGCAGGATGATGGTAGTCGTACCTACTCGCAAGCCGAAAAGCGCTTTTTAATCGGCGTAGTGATCCATGAAATTGGTCATATTTACTTCCCGATGGTGGTCAACTCTGACGAGCGGCAATGGACCTGGATGGATGAGGGCTTAAACAGTTTTTTAGACGGCGTAGCCGGTCGTGAATGGGACCCAACCATTCCGTGGGGTGTGGAGCCGCGTGATATTGTGGATTACATGAAGTCAGACGTGCAGGTACCTATCATGACCCAGTCTGACAGCGTGTTAAAACTGGGGCCGAATGCCTATACCAAACCGGCTGCCGCGCTGAATATTCTGCGTGAAGTGATTTTGGGCCGCGAGCTATTCGATTTTGCCTTCAAAGAATATGCAACACGCTGGAAATTCAAACGTCCGACGCCGGCCGATTTTTTTCGCACCATGGAAGAAGCCAGCGGTGTCGACTTAGATTGGTTCTGGCGTGGCTGGTTTTACAGCACCGATCATGTCGACATTTCATTGGATAAAGTGTTCCAACTGCGTTTAGACACCAAAAATCCAGATATCGATTTTGAGCGGCAGCGCCAGCAAGAGTTGGATAAACCCACCTCATTGTTTGTTGAGCGTAATAAAGCCGAAGGCAAAGTGCTGTGGATTGATAAAAACCCTGACGTGCGTGACTTTTACGACGAGAATGACCGTTTTACTGTGACCAATAAAGAACGTAATGCTTACGCCAAGTTCTTACACGAGTTAGAACCCTGGGAACGCACAGCGTTTGAGCGCGCGGTAGCAGAAGATAAAAACTACTACGTGCTGCAGTTTAGTAACAAGGGCGGCCTGGTTATGCCGATTCTGCTGCAACTTACCTACACTGATGGCACGACCGAGCAGCAATACATTCCGGCCGAGATTTGGCGGCGCAATCCAAAGGCGGTTAACCGGTTATTGGTTACACCAAAAGAAAAACAGCTAAAAGAAGTGGTAGTCGATCCGAAGTGGGAAACGGCCGACGTCGATATTGAAAACAATTTTTACCCGCGCCGTATTATTCCATCACGTATTGAGGCTTATAAGTCTGAGAAGAGTAAAGCCAAAGTGAGCCGCGACATTATGCAGGATGTCAAAACGGAGCTGAAAGATCCGGCGAAAAAGGCCGATGCCACAGCAGACAAAAAGGACGGTAATTAATGCGTCGGCTGGGGGTTTCTATATTGCTGGCAGTGTTAAGCTGCCAGCTTGCTGCCCACGAGATGAAGGCTGCACTGACCAAGGTGCTGTTGAATGAGCGTAGCGGTAATATTGAAGTGATGCACCGTTTTTATGTGCACGATGCCGAGCATGGCGTAAAACAGCTATTTGATAAAAGCGCCGATTTACTCAACAGCGAGCAAACCCAGCAAACCTTTAGCGACTATGTTGGCAAAGAGTTTGCGCTAGCCACTCTGGCCGGCCAGCCCATTACGCTAACCTTACTGGGTGGCCAGCTGGAAGGACGCTATTTCTGGGTGTATCAGGAGGCGGCGATACCGGCGGGCTTAACAGGCTTACGTATTCAGCACAAGGCGCTGCAGGCACTCTGGCCAGCCCAGGTTAACACGGTGAATATTGAAGGCCGTGGTGAGGTAAAAAGCCTGAGTTTTAACAGTAAAACCGATTGGCTGCAGTTAAGTTTTTAACAACAGCTTTAAATAACGCCGGGCAGACGCTATATAAGTTGCAGCTAACCTAAACTGGAGATTGCGATGATTATTGCCTGTCCTGGCTGTAATAGCTTAAACCGGCTACCGCCTGATAAGCCGGCGCAGCAAGCGAACTGCGGTAAATGTAAACAGCCGTTATTTCAGGGTAAAGCGCTGGAACTTACCAGCAGTAACTTTGCCGCTCATGCGCAAAAAAGCGAACTGCCGCTGGTGGTGGATTTTTGGGCCAGCTGGTGTGGCCCCTGCCAAAGTTTTGCGCCGGTATTTAGCCAGGCATCCAATGAACTCGAGCCGCATTTTCGTTTTGGTAAAATTAATACCGAGCAGCAGCAGGCACTGGCAGCACAGTTTAATATCCGCTCCATACCGACATTAATGGTATTTAAGCAAGGCAAAGTTATTGCGCAGCAAGCGGGTGCCTTTCCCAAGCAAGCCTTTTATCAATGGCTATCGCAATATAAGTAAGTATTTACTCACTTTTTGGAGGCGTTATGACAAAGCAGGTTTTCACCCTAACCAGCCCGGATATTAAAGAAGGCCATTTTATGGCCAAAGATCACGAGTTTGACGGCTTTGGCTGTAGCGGCACTAATGTGTCGCCCACGCTGAACTGGGCTAACGCACCGGCAGGCACTAAAAGCTTTGCCGTTACCGTGTTTGACCCGGACGCGCCCACGTGCTCCGGTTTTTGGCACTGGCTGGTTACGGATATTCCTGCTGCTGCAACCGGTTTAGCCCGTGGCGCCGGCAAAGGCAGTTTGCCGCCAGGTTGTCGCAGTTTCACCAACGACTACGGCATGAAAGACTTTGGTGGCGCCTGCCCACCAGAGGGCCATGGTATGCACCGTTATCAATTTACCGTGTGGGCCTTGCCGGAAGATACGTTACCGGCCGCCGATGGCGCCAGCGCTGCGGTAGTGGGCTTTATGCTAAATGCTATGGCGCTCGGTAAAGCCACCCTAACGGCGACCTACGCCCGGTAGGTGTTAAAAAAGGAACATCAGACTAAGGCCGCATACCGCGGCCTTTTTTGTTGCGCTAAGCTAAGGCTTTTCGGCTGCCGGAGGTATTACTCTGTCAATATCAGCAAACAACCTGGCTAACCATATGCCGCAGCGTTTTTATGTGTTGCTGGCCGGTTTTTTCAGTCAGTTGCTCTGCCTGGGTTTAGCGCGCTTTGCTTATACCCCGCTGTTGCCGTTAATGCAGCAGCAACAGGTATTGGACGATGCCAGCGGCGGCTATCTGGCGGCGGTTAACTACCTCGGTTATATGGCGGGTGCTTTGCTGGCAGCCAGCCTGAGCAACCTGCAATTAAAAGACACTCTGTACCGGCTGGGTTTGCTGTTAGCTTTGCTGAGTACCCTAGGTATGGCGTTAACTGAAAACGTTTGGCTATGGTCGCTATGGCGCTTTGTCGCCGGCTTAAGCAGTGCTGGTTCTATGCTGATAGCCTCCGGGCTGATTATGCACTGGCTGTTAAGCCACAAACAACGGGCAGAGCTGGGTATCCATTTTGCCGGCTTGGGCTTTGGTATCGCCTTATCGGCCATATTGGTAGAGCTGATGTTAACACTGCAGCTGGATTGGCGTGCGCAGTGGCAATACTTTGCCTTGTTTGGTGTGTTATTGGCGATTCCGGCCTGGCGTTGGTTACCGCGGCCGGCAGTCGTAACGCAGTCGACACAACATAGTGCTGTTGATACGCCCCCGGCCAACCGCTTTATCCGCCTGATGTTGGCCAGCTATTTTTGTGCCGGCTATGGCTATGTGATCAGTGCAACCTTTATTGTCACCATTGTCGAGCGCATGCCGGGCTTAAGTGGCAGCGGTAATATCAGTTTTATCATACTGGGGTTAGCGGCAACGCCGACGGTAATGCTGTGGGATTTAATTGCCCGTAAAACAGGTTATCTGAAAGCCATTATGCTGGCGTTACTTGCGCAAAGCGTGGCAATTTTACTGCCATTATGGTTTAGCTCACTCACGCTGGTGCTGTTAAGTGCAGCGCTGTTTGGTGCGACTTTTGTCGGCGTAGTCAGTTTGGTATTAACCATGGCAGGGCGCTTATATCCGAGTAAACCGGCGAAACTTATGGGTAAAATGACCTTAGCCTATGGCAGTGCCCAGGTAATAGCGCCGGCGTTAACCGGCTATTTGGCCGAAGCCAGCGGCCATTACGATATTGGGCTGTATCTGGCGGCAGGTTTTGTCAGCCTGGGCGCGATCTTGGTTGGGCTGCTGATAGCAACAGATAACACCGCGCAGCAGCTGGATACAGCAAACTAGCTATTTACCGATACAAAACGAGCTGAAAATCCGCCCGAGTAAATCGTCTGAGCTAAATTCGCCGGTAATTTCATTTAAGTGCTGCTGGGTAAGCCGCAGCTCTTCTGCCAGGATTTCGCCGGCAATATAACTGTGTAGCTGCTCCTGGCCAATGGCTAAATGCTCAGCCGCTCTGTCTAGCGCATCTAAATGGCGGCGACGGGCGAGGAAGCTGCCCTCGACACTGCTGTCGAAGCCAATACATTGCTTTAAGTGCTCACGCAGTGCATCGATACCGCCACCGGTTTTGGCCGAAATACGATATACCGGTGCTTTGCTGCTGGCATCCGCTGCTGGCTGTGCTGTGAGCAGCTCACCGGTTAAATCAGCTTTATTGCGGATCACCGTCACGCCTAAACCCTCTGGCAAGCGGTCGATAAAGTCGGGCCAGATATCGTGTGGATCGGTCGCATCAGTGGTGGTGCCGTCGACCATAAACAGCACCCGATCGGCTTGCTCTATCTCTTTCCACGCGCGCTCAATACCAATTTGCTCAACCTGATCGGTGGCTTCTCTGAGGCCGGCGGTGTCGATAATATGTAGCGGCATGCCGTCGATATGAATATGTTCACGCAACACATCACGCGTGGTGCCGGCAATGTCGGTAACGATAGCGGCTTCTCGGCCGGCTAAGGCGTTAAGCAAGCTGGATTTACCTGCATTAGGACGGCCGGCAATCACCACCTTCATGCCTTCACGCAAAATGCTGCCCTGCGTTGCTTGTTTTTTTACATTCGCCAGATAGTCAATTATCTCGGCCAGATCAGCCGCTACTTTGCCGTCGGATAGAAAGTCGATTTCTTCATCCGGAAAGTCGATTGCCGCTTCGACATACATACGCAGGTGAATGACTTTTTCCACTAGTTCATGAATATGGCGGGAAAACTCACCCTGCAGTGATTGCATGGCGCTGCGTGCCGCCTGCTCGCTACTGGCATCAATTAAATCGGCAATGGCTTCGGCCTGAGCTAAGTCGAGTTTGTCGTTTAAAAAGGCGCGTTCAGAAAATTCGCCAGGTCGGGCAATGCGCACATTGGGTAGAGCTAAGACCTGCTTTAACAGCATATCCAGCAGTACCGGGCCGCCGTGGCCTTGCAGCTCTAATACGTCTTCGCCGGTAAAGGAATTGGGGCCGGGGAAGTACAGGGCTATGCCCTGATCCAATACTTGCTTATTGTTGTCAAAAAACGGCAGGTATTCGGCATAGCGCGGTTTGGGAAGCCGATGCAGTACGGCTTGTGCCACCGCTTTAGCATCCGGACCTGAAATACGAATAATACCCACACCGGCGCGGCCGGGGGCGGTAGCGAGTGCGGCGATGGTGTCGGTAGTAAACATGGGTTGCCTCTTAATAGAAAAAGCCTGTCAGCATAATGCGACAGGCTTAAGGTAGTACTGCAAGTATTAGGAAATCATCATTTCGCCGCTTTCGACAGCACATCCCTGTGCCGTCTCAATCTCCGCGACATCCTTGTCGCTGCTACATGATGACACCTAATCCTTGCTTTAAAGTTCAGTTAAGCCTTTTTAGTATGCAAACCTTTCTTTTCCATACCTTTGTAGATGTATAACATCTGCGCCAGTGAAATCAGGTTACTGACAAACCAGTACAATACCAGACCACTTGGGAACCACAGGAAGAATACCGAGAACGCCACTGGCATCCACATCATAATCTTCTGCTGCATCGGGTCGGTTACTTGCATTGGCGTCAGCTTTTGCATCAGGTACATACTGGCACCAAATAACACTGGCAGTACGTAGTAGGGGTCTTGTGCTGATAAGTCAGTGATCCATAGCATAAAGGGCGCGTGGCGCAGCTCGACACTTTCAACAAATACCCAGTACAGTGCCAGGAATATTGGCATTTGGATCAGCATCGGTAAGCAGCCACCCATAGGGTTCACTTTCTCTTTGCGATACAGTTCCATCATGGCTGGGCCCATCTTCTGCCGGTCATCCTTGTAACGTGCCTGTAGCTCGTCAATTTTCGGCTTTAAGTTACGCATCTTCGCCATCGACTCATACTGCACCTTGGTTAGCGGGTACATTAAGCCTTTAACAATCAACGTAATAATAATGATGGCCACACCCCAGTTAACGACCACGCTTTGGATAAGCGTCAGTAACCAGAACAGCGGTTGCGAGATAAACCATAAAAAACCGTAATCGACAGTTAAATCCAGGCCATTGGCCAATTTGGCCAGGTTGTCCTGGGTTTTCGGGCCGGCATAAAAGGTGCTACCCAGTGTTACCGTGGCGCCTGGCTCGATATTCACTGCCGGGCCTTTGGCGCCAATCACGCCCTGACCGTTGCGTACCAGACTGTATAGTTGGTTATCCGCTTGCTGATCCGGTACCCAGGCCGAGACGAAGTAATGCTCCAACATGGCAACCCAGCCACCGGTCGTGGCTTCAAGCAGGTTTTTTTCCTGCATGTCGTCAAAGGCATACTTGTTGTAACGCTCTGAGGTAGTACCAAAGGCGGCACCGCGGTATATCGGCATCATCATGCTGGCACTTTCGCCGTTATCGATAGTTTGTACCAGGTGCTGATAAGGCTGTACGGTTTTTACTTCAGCACTTTGGTTATGCAGCAAATATTCTACCCGGACATCATATTGGCCAGCGGTAAAAATAAAGCGCTTTTCTACCTGTAAGCCATTGTGGCTAAAGGTTAATGGCACTACCAGCTCGGTTGCACCTTCAGGCATGTTGTAGCTGGTTTGCGCGGCGCTATATACAGGCCGTGGGTTACGGCTGTCGTCCGGGCCATCACGGCCAATCAGGCCACTTTGGGCAACATACTCAAAGCCAGGTAAACGACGCATTAGCGGGTAAGGTTCGGCTTTACCCTTTTCCAGTTCGAAGTCGGGCAGGGTTAGCGCAACAATGTCACCACCACGGCTATCGATACTGAGGTTAAATACGTCAGTGCTGACGGTTATAGTGCGGGCACTTGCCGTGGTTGTGGCAGGCGCTTGCTCGGCGTCAGCTGTGGTCAGTTGTAGATCCGCGGAGCTGGTCGCGCTGTTTGGGCTGACTTCAGCTGCCGGTGTCACCGGCTGTGGCGCATTAGCAATATTCCACTGCTGCCAGAGTAAAAAACTGACCAGTGCCAGACCAATAACTAATAAACTACGTTGTGATTCCATGGTTTAGCTTTTCTCATTGTGCTTTTCAGGAACAGGATCATCACCGCCTGCATGTAAGGGGTGACATTTTAATAAACGTTTCGCTGCTAACCAACTGCCTTTGAACACACCAAAACGCTCAACGGCGGTAATGGCATAATGGGAGCAGGTGGGCTGAAAACGACAGCTGGGGCCAAATAGCGGGCTAATCAGTTTCTGGTAGCCTTTTAGCAGCAGTAACACTAGGCTGATTGCTGCGCGGTGTATTGGCGAGCGATTTTGCGCCATAACTTTTCCAGTTGCCTATGTAACTCATCATTAGCCGTATTGCTAATGTCACCCTTCACCATCAGTACCAAATCGACGCCAGGCAACTCATGTTGATGCAAACGAAAATTATCACGCACACAACGTTTAATACGGTTGCGGTGCACGGCTAATTTAACACGTTTTTTAGCGATAGTAAGGCCTAATCGGGGATGCGATAGTTGATTGGCTTTGGCTAGGATAGTAAACAGCGGGGAAGACACCCGAAACGGGTTTTGAAACACATTGTCAAACTGACTGGGAGTTAACAGGCGTAACTCCCTGCCGAATTTCAGGCTGACCACTCAGCGGCTAACCGCTGATTAGGCAGTTAAACGCTTACGGCCTTTAGCACGGCGACGCGCTAATACCTGACGACCATTTTTAGTGGCCATACGAGCACGGAAACCGTGGTTACGCTTGCGCTTTAATACGCTTGGTTGAAAAGTTCTTTTACTCATAATTTCATCCGTCCGGTAGAAATATTTACTAAAGGTTTCTGTGTTTTAGCAAATATACCAAAACGCAGCTGACAAAAATGAGCGCGAATTTTAAGTAGTCTGCGGCCTAAAGTCAATCTGATCCTGCGTTTTATTGCAACCCGATCATCAGTGATCCTGACTACAACAAAAGTTTTCCACAGGCGCCTATCGTTAAAGTGAATAAAGTGTGAGTTGTTCAGCAGTTAGATCAGATAATTACCATAAAAAGCAGGAGTATTATGAAATGGTATAAGATAATTTTATGCTTATAAAACATTGGTATAGGCTGTTTTATTTTATTGCAGGCAAATTTTGTAAAAGTCAATATTGATGTTGTGGATAAGATAGTACCATAATGTGCGCTTCGTTAACTTACGCCAGCCTTATTCATCATAATAACCAAGGCTTCTGGAGAGAGGGTGTATCAGTCCGTTTGGCAAAATTGCCTGCAAGCGCTGCAAGCCGAATTACCGGCGCAGCATTTCAGTATGTGGATCCGCCCACTGCAAGCTGACAGTTCTGACACTGGGCTTACCTTATATGCACCGAACCGCTTTGTACTGGATTGGGTGCGCGAAAAATACCTGAGCCGGATCTTGGAGTTGATCCACGATTATTGTGGAGACGATGCCCCTAGGCTAAAGTTTGACGTTGGCTCCAGCCAAAGCAATAGCCGTAGTAGCGTAAAAGCAGCGCCTGCGCCGGTTACGGTCACACCAGCAGAAGCGGCGCCCAAAGACAGTCCTGAGCCGGCGCCCAAAACCATCGTTACCAGCAATGTGCGCGCCAATTATACCTTTACCAACTTTGTCGAAGGTAAATCTAACCAGCTAGCTAGGGCCGCTGCTTCGCAGGTGGCTGATAACCCTGGCACGGCGTATAACCCCTTGTTTATCTACGGCGGCACCGGTTTGGGTAAAACCCACTTGCTACACGCTGTAGGTAACGGCATTTTAGCCAAAAAGCCTGATGCTAAAGTGATTTACATGCATTCTGAACGCTTTGTACAGGACATGGTAAAGGCTCTACAAAACAACGCGATAGAAGAGTTTAAGCGGTATTATCGCTCAGTAGATGCATTGCTAATCGATGATATTCAGTTTTTCGCTAATAAAGAGCGCTCGCAGGAAGAGTTTTTCCATACCTTTAATGCCTTACTCGAAGGTAACCAGCAGATCATTTTGACCAGCGACCGCTATCCGAAAGAAATTGACGGCGTCGAAGACAGGTTAAAGTCACGTTTTGGCTGGGGTCTGACGATAGCGATCGAGCCGCCGGAGTTGGAAACGCGGGTGGCGATCCTGATGCGCAAAGCGCATGAAAATCAGATCCGTCTGCCAGAAGAGGTGGCGTTTTTTATTGCCAAGCGGCTGCGCTCTAATGTGCGTGAACTAGAAGGTGCGCTGAACCGGGTTATCGCCAACGCTAATTTTACCGGCCGGCCTATTACTATCGATTTTGTCCGTGAAGCGCTGCGTGATTTACTGGCACTACAAGACAAGCTGGTTACCATTGAAAACATTCAGAAAACGGTAGCGGAGTATTACAAAATCCGCGTGGCTGATTTGCTGTCAAAACGGCGTTCGCGCTCAGTGGCCCGGCCGCGGCAAATGGCCATGGCGTTATCAAAAGAGCTGACCAACCATAGCTTGCCGGAAATTGGCGATGCCTTTGGCGGACGCGACCACACTACGGTGTTACATGCCTGCCGCAAAATTGAGTCGCTGAAAGAAGAAACACACGAAATAAAAGAAGATTTTCAGAATTTAATTCGCACCTTGTCATCGTAAAGGGACTGGCTCATGCAATTTACCATTAACAGAGACGCCTTACTTAAGCCATTACAAATGGTGTCTGGTGCTATCGAGCGCCGTCACACGCTGCCAATTTTATCTAATGTGTTGGTAGAAGTTAGCGACGGCAGTTTATCGCTGACCGGTACCGATTTGGAAGTCGAGCTGGTGGCGACTACAGAGGGCTTAACAGTGCAAAGTCCTGGCCGTGTTACGGTACCGGCTAAAAAGCTGCTGGATATTTGTCGCAGCCTGCCAGAAGCGTCAGACATTCGGGTTCAGCTGCAAAGTGATAATTGTATTTTAAGCAGTGGCAAAACCAAGTTTACCTTATCAACCCTGAGTGCCGCCGAGTACCCTAATTTGGAAAGCTGGCAGGGCGAGGTGGATATTCAGCTAAGCCGGGCTCAGCTGCGTAAGTTGTTGGACGATACGGCGTTCTCGATGGCAAATCAGGATGTGCGCTACTACCTAAACGGCTTGTTATTTGAAGTAGATAACGGCAGTGTGAAAGCGGTTGCCACTGATGGTCACCGTCTTGCCCTAAGTAACCTGGAGTTGCCCGGACTGGCCGCGCAGCAAAAGCAGATTATTATCCCGCGTAAAGGCGTGCTGGAAATTATGCGGCTGTTGGCCAGTGATGAGCAGCTGGTTACGCTCAGTCTAGGCCAGAACCATATTCGTCTGACGGACAGTAATTTTGTTTTTAGTAGCAAACTGATAGATGGTCGTTTTCCCGATTATCGTCGTGTATTGCCGCGCAACAGTACCAAATTGGTTACAGCGCATCGGAGTATGTTAAAAGACGCGTGTACCCGCGCTTCTATTTTGTCGAACGAAAAATACCGCGGCGTGCGTTTTACCCTGGCCAACAATGAGCTGCAAATAGTGGCCAATAACCCTGAGCACGAACAGGCGGAAGAAGTCATTGAAGTTGAGTATCAAGGTGATGGCCTGGAAATTGGCTTTAATGTTGGTTATCTGTTGGATGTGCTGAATACGCTAACCACCGACTTGGTTCAGCTGCATTTAAACGATGCCAATTCCAGTGCATTAGTTGAAGGCGTAGGTAACAGCGGCGCCAGTTACGTTGTTATGCCAATGCGCTTGTAAGCTATGTCACTGCTGTCGTTGCATGCCAGTCAGTTTCGCAATCTGACGGTAGTGTCGTTTAACGCGCACCCGCAATTTAATCTTATCGTTGGCAGTAATGGCAGTGGCAAGACCAGCTTACTGGAAGCCATTTATTATTTGGCGCATGGTCGGTCGTTTCGCACCAATCGTCCGCAACGTTTGGTACAGCATGACAGCGACGCCTTTACCTTACATGTAAAGGTTAGCGCGCAGCAACAAACCCATAGTTTGGGCTTAAAGCGCGATAAGCAGGGCGAGTTGGTGCTGAGGCTTAACGGCGCTAACGTGAACCGCTTGGCTGAGTTTGCCGCGTTATTGCCAGTGCAGCTGATTACACCCGATAGCTTCAGGCTGTTTTTTGGCGGGCCGAAAGAGCGACGGCAGTTTTTCGATATGGGTTTGTTTCACGTGGAACCAAACTTTTTCGACTGCTGGTTAAGGTTTAATAAAGTACTGAAGCAGCGCAATGCGTTGCTGAAAAGCAGCCGGCATTACGACAAGCAGTTTCAGTACTGGGACGAGCAGTATGTCTTGTTGGCATTTGAGTTACAGCAGCTGCGTCAGGCTTATGTGACCCGCCTTCAGCAGGCCTTTACCGCACTGACCGCTGATGATCCCTTGTTGCAACCGCTGCATTTTCAGTTGCAACAAGGCTGGCCAGATAAACTGATTTCCCCAGAACAGTTATTGCAGTTATTGCAGCAGGGCTTTGCTCAGGATAGCCGGTTGGGGTTTAGTCAATATGGCCCACAAAAAGCCGATTTAAAGCTGAAAAAAGACCAGATAAGCGCTGAAGAAGTGTTATCCCGTGGTCAGTTAAAAGTGTTATTATTTGCGCTTAAAATTGCGCAAAACAACGTAATCCGCGATAGCGGTCAGAAGCAACCGCTGTTGCTGATAGATGATTTAGCGTCGGAGTTGGACCAAACGTCTACCCGGCAGATTTTTAGTTATTTACGCGATATAAACTCACAGGTTTTTATTACTGCAATTAACGCTGAACAAGTTACACCCTTTATTGCCAGTGAACAGCAGGCAATGTTTCACGTGGAACACGGACAGCTAACAGCACGGACAGATAACGATGGCCGAACAAAATAATTACGATTCTTCCAGCATAAAAGTATTAAAAGGACTGGATGCAGTTCGCAAAAGACCCGGTATGTACATAGGTGATACCGATGACGGTACCGGCTTACACCACATGGTGTTTGAGGTGGTGGATAACTCTATCGATGAAACCTTAGCCGGCCATTGTTCTGATATCTGGGTCACCATTCATAGCGACGGCTCGGTGTCAGTGCGCGACAACGGTCGCGGTATTCCAACTGAAATGCATGAAGAGGGTGTGTCCGCCGCTGAGGTTATTATGACGGTGTTACACGCTGGCGGTAAATTTGACGACAACTCTTATAAGGTGTCGGGCGGTTTGCACGGCGTAGGGGTATCGGTAGTCAACGCCTTATCAGACAAATTGGAGCTGACGATTCGTCGCGGCGGTAAGGTACATCAGCAAATTTATCATCTGGGTGTGCCGCAAGCACCGCTGGCCGTGATTGGCGAAACCGAAGATAAGGGTACTGCTATTCGCTTTTGGCCGAGCCCAACCATTTTCAGCGACATTAATTTCCATTTTGATATTCTGGCGAAACGTCTGCGTGAACTGTCGTTCTTAAATTCGGGCGTGAGTATTATTTTGACCGATGAGCGCAGCGATAAAAAAGACCACTTCAAATACGAAGGCGGCATTGAGGCTTTCGTACAGTACTTAAACCGCACCAAAACCAGCGTACATCCAAAGGCGTTCTATTTTACTGATCAGCGTGACGACGGTATTGCAGTCGAAGTGGCGATGCAGTGGAACGACAGTTATCAGGAAAACGTGTTTTGTTTTACTAATAACATTCCACAGCGCGACGGCGGTACTCACTTAGCCGGCTTCCGCGGCGCCCTTACACGGGTTTTGAACAGCTATATTGAGCAGGAAGGCTACGCCAAGAAGATGAAGGTGCAAGCCTCAGGCGATGACGCGCGTGAAGGTTTAACGGCAGTAATCAGTGTAAAAGTGCCGGATCCGAAGTTCAGCTCACAAACCAAAGATAAACTGGTTTCCAGCGAAGTGCGCTCAGCAGTAGAAAGCGCCATGGCCGAAAAGCTAAACGAATACCTGTTGGAAAACCCGAACGATGCCAAAATCATCGTGACCAAAATTGTTGATGCGGCGCGTGCCCGTGATGCGGCGCGTAAAGCACGTGAGATGACGCGGCGCAAAGGCGCACTGGATATCGCAGGCTTGCCGGGTAAACTGGCCGACTGTCAGGAGAAAGACCCGGCGTTATCAGAACTGTACATAGTAGAGGGTGACTCTGCGGGTGGCTCGGCCAAACAGGGCCGTAACCGCAAGAACCAGGCAATACTGCCTCTGAAGGGTAAAATTCTTAACGTGGAGAAAGCCCGCTTTGACAAAATGCTGTCTTCACAGGAAGTAGGTACCCTGATAACTGCACTGGGCTGTGGTATCGGCCGCGAAGAATACAACCCGGACAAAACCCGTTATCACAGCATTATTCTGATGACGGATGCTGACGTCGACGGTTCGCATATCCGTACGCTGCTATTAACCTTCTTCTATCGTCAGATGCCAGAGTTGATTGAACGGGGTTATATTTATATTGCTCAGCCACCACTGTACAAAGTGAAAAAGGGCAAGCAAGAGCAATATATTAAAGACGAAGCGGCACTGACCGAATACCTGACTACGCTGGCGTTGGATGAAGCCACGCTGCACGTCAATGCCGATGCGCCGGGTATTGGCGGAGAAGCGCTGGAGAAACTGGTACGTCAATACCACAAGGTTGACGCGACCATAGAGCGGTTAACCCGTAAGATCCCATTTAACCTGTTAAACGAGCTAATTTACGTACCGGGTTTTGATGTGGCGCAGGCCAAGTCGCCAGAGTACGCCGAGCAGTGGACTAATAGCTTAACCCAGCGACTGATTAACAAAGAAGGTGATGGCTCCAGCTATAGCTATGCGGTGCATGAAGACCGCGAGCGTCAGTTGTTCCTGCCAAAAGTGATTATTCGCCAGCACGGTATTGATAACGAATACTTGCTGCACCATGACTTCGTTACCTCGCGTGATTATTTAAGCATTGCGGCGCTGGGCGACGAAATCCGTGACCTGATTGAAGAAGGTGGCTTTGTCCGCCGTGGCGAAAAGGTAAAGCCGGTAGAAACCTTCCTGGAAGCTTTAGACTGGTTAATGAGCGAGTCAAAGCGTGGCCTGTACATTCAGCGCTATAAAGGACTGGGCGAGATGAACCCGGAACAGCTGTGGGAAACCACTATGGATCCGCAAAGCCGTCGCATGTTGCAGGTAACCATTGAAGATGCGATTGGCGCTGACCAGCTGTTCGCCACCCTGATGGGTGACCATGTGGAGCCAAGACGCGCCTTTATTGAAGAAAACGCGCTCTATGTGGCTAACCTGGACGTGTAATCAACACTATTAATTATCAAGGGGCTGCGGCCCCTGTGTCATTTTAGCGAGTTAACAGCGCATGCATAAATACGATATTAAAACCTTTCAGGGCTTGATTTTAGCCCTGCAGGATTACTGGGCGCGTCAGGGCTGCGTAATAGTGCAGCCGCTGGATTTAGAAGTCGGCGCCGGTACTTTCCACCCGATGACCTTTTTACGCTCTTTAGGGCCTGAGCCGACCAACGTGGCCTATGTGCAGCCATGCCGCCGGCCAACTGACGGCCGTTATGGTGAAAACCCGAACCGCTTGCAGCATTACTACCAGTTTCAGGTGATCTTAAAACCATCACCTGACAACATTCAGGAGCTGTACTTAGGCTCATTGCGCGAGCTGGGTATCGATACACTAGTACACGATATCCGCTTTGTTGAAGACAACTGGGAGTCGCCTACGCTCGGCGCCTGGGGCCTGGGTTGGGAAGTGTGGTTAAACGGCATGGAAGTGACTCAATTTACCTACTTCCAGCAAGTCGGTGGCCTGGAGTGCCGGCCGGTGACGGGTGAGATCACCTACGGTTTAGAGCGCCTCGCCATGTATATTCAGGGTGTAGATTCTATTTATGATTTGGTCTGGACCGACGGCCCCCTAGGCCGTGTTACGTACGGCGATGTGTTCCACCAGAACGAAGTAGAGCAGAGCACTTATAACTTTGAGCATGCCGATGTCGCGGCGCTGTTTGCCTACTTTGACCAGTGCGAAAAAGAAAGCCAGTACTTAATTGAGCAAGGCCTGGCCCTGCCAGCGTATGAAAAAGTGATGAAGGCCTCGCATGCGTTTAACCTGCTGGATGCGCGTCACGCCATTTCGGTAACCGAGCGGCAGCGCTATATTCTGCGGGTACGTACCCTGGCTAAAGCCTGTGCCGAAGCTTACTATGCCACGCGTGAAAAACTGGGTTTCCCGCTGTGCAAAAACACCGATAGTGCGAAGCAGGAGGCCTAATGAGCGCGCAAGATTTTTTTGTTGAAATTGGTACTGAAGAGCTGCCACCTAAGGCACTGAAAACCTTAGCCACCGCCTTTGCGGATAACCTGCAGGCCGAGCTGGCCAAGCTTGAGTTAAGCCACAGCGATGTGCACTGGTACGCCGCGCCCCGCCGTTTAGCCGTGCGCATCAACGCGCTGTCTGCTCAGCAGGCCGATAAAGTGGTAGAAAAACGCGGCCCGGCGTTGGCTTCAGCCTTTGATGCCGACGGCAACCCGACAAAGGCAGCGCAGGGCTGGGCAGCGGGTTGTGGCATTACGGTAGAGCAGGCAGAAAAGCTGGAAACCGACAAAGGTGCCTGGTTATTGCATAAAGCCAAAGTGGCCGGTGCAGCAACGGTGAGCTTATTGCCCGATGTCGTACAGCAGGCACTGGCGAAATTGCCGATTGCCAAGCCAATGCGCTGGGGTAACTCGACCGCCGAATTCATCCGTCCGGTACACACCATTATTATGCTGTTTGGCCGTGATGTGGTACCCGCTACTATTTTGGGCCGTGACAGTGGTAACCAAACGCACGGCCACCGCTTTCACGCGCCGGAAAAAGTCACCATTAGCCATGCTGATGATTACCTGGCCAGCATGCGCGGCGCCTTTGTTGTCGCCGACTTTGCCGAGCGTAAAGCCTTTATTGCAGCAGAAGTAGAAAAAACGGCTTTAGCGTTGCAGGGTAAAGCGCTGATGGATGATGCCTTGCTGGAAGAAGTTACTGCCTTGGTTGAATGGCCTGTGGTGTTAGTCGGCAGCTTTGAAGAAAGTTTCCTGCAGGTGCCACCAGAGCCATTAATTTCAACGATGAAAGATAACCAAAAGTACTTCCCGCTGCTGGATAGCAACGGCAAGTTACAAAACAAGTTTATCTTTGTTGCCAACATTGCCAGCAAGGATCCGCAGCAAATCATTAGCGGTAACGAAAAAGTGGTGCGGCCACGGTTGTCCGACGCGCAGTTCTTCTTTAATACCGACCGTAAGCAAAAGCTGGTCGAACGGTTAGACAGTTTGAAAACCGTACTCTTCCAGCAGCAGCTGGGTACGCTGGCCGAAAAATCTGAGCGTATCAGCAAAGTAGCAGGTTTTGTCGCAGCGAAAATCGGTGCCGATGCTACCGCAGCAGAACGTGCAGGTTTGTTATCGAAGACCGATCTGATGACCAATATGGTGGGCGAATTCCCGGAAGTGCAGGGCATTATGGGCATGCACTATGCCCGTTTAGACGGTGAAAGCGACGCAGTCGCGTTGGCGTTAAATGAGCAGTATATGCCGCGTTTCGCTGGTGATGAATTGCCAAGCCGGTTAGAGGGTGCGGCGGTAGCCATTGCCGATAAACTGGATACGCTGGTCGGTATTTTTGGTATTGGCCAGGCGCCGAAAGGTGATAAAGACCCATTCGCTTTGCGCCGCGCGGCTATAGGTGCACTGCGGATTATGGTCGACAAGCAGTTGCCGCTGGACTTGGCCGACATTATCGCCTTCAGTCAGCAAAGCTTTGGCACTAAGCTGACTAACAACAACGTAGCGGAAGACGTGCTGGACTTTATGCTGGGCCGCTTCCGCGCCTGGTATGAAAGCGAAGGTTACAGTGTTGATGTTATTCAGGCGGTTTTAGCACGCCGGCCAACTAACCCGAGTGATTTTGACCGCCGGGTAAAAGCGGTGGCAGAGTTCCGTAAACTGGACGCTGCGGCTGCACTGGCTGCAGCGAATAAGCGCGTAGCCAATATTCTGGCCAAGGTTGAAGGCAGCATTGCTGATACGGTTAATACTGCACTGTTACAGGAAGACGCCGAGCAGGCATTGCATAAAGCCATCGTAGCGGAGCAGGCCTACCAAGCTGGTCAGCATAGCTACACTGAGGGCCTGGCGCACTTAGCGGCCATGCGTGAAGTGATCGATACCTTCTTTGACAAGGTGATGGTAAATGCCGATGACGCTGCTGTGCGGGCCAACCGACAGGCGCTGTTAAAGCAACTGCGCGAGTTGTTTTTGCAGGTGGCTGATATTTCGGTTTTGCAGTAAGTCAATGAAATAAAAGAAAAAGCCAGCATTTAGCTGGCTTTTTTATTGCAGCGGTTTAACACACCTGATCCCGACCGGCACCCTTAGCTTTATAAAGCTGTTCATCTGCAAGCTTTACGGCGCTGGCAAAGTCATCGGCGCTGGTGCAAATAGCCACGCCAAAGCTGGCGGCCAGTGGATAATCGTTTGGTAGTACGGTTAACCGTAACTGGTTAAAATGTTGTCGTATTTTTTCTGCTACCAAAAAGGCATCAGCCCGGTTGGTATGTGGCAGTATCAACAAAAACTCCTCACCGCCAGTGCGACAGGCGATATCTTGCTGGCGTAGTTGCTGTTTAAACAGCGTAGCGATGGCTTTTAATACTTCATCGCCGGCATCGTGACCAAAACGGTCATTCAGTTGTTTAAAATGATCTATGTCACACATGATCAGCGATAGAGGAAAAAACTGCGTAGGCTGCAGTGCCAGGCTTGGCAACAAACTCGCATCAATAAAGCGCCGGTTGGCCAAGCCAGTGAGTGCATCAGTATTGGCTTGCAGCTCTTTACTTTGTTGCAGCAGCTCCATCGCCTGATGGCTACGCTCACGGTAGTGATCGTTAATCCAACACACGGTAATAACAATAAGCAGTGAGGCGATAAAGCGGCTGGCCTCTGCTTCTTTATACTGTGCCAATATTACATCGGGCACAAATAGCATGACGCAAAGTGCTAATACCAGCAGGGCATTGCTTAGCAGGGCAACCCGCACACCCAGCAAGCCAAACAAGATGGCCGGAAACGGAAACACCCAATACAACGCAGTATTATTAAAGCCACCCTGATACACCAGACTCAACACAAAGCCGCCCACCAGCACTGCCTCTATTACACAGGCGCGCTGTAGGTTACGGCTGAGTTGGAACCAGAGGATATTCAGCAAAAACGCCAGGCCGGTACCAAACAGAATAACCGGCAGTAACACCTGTTCAGCCGAAAAGTTTTTTACGCCGTAGATAAACATCACTGCGCTGGTGATATAGCTGACAAACGCCAGAATATAACGCCGACGGCGTTCATCAATTTTTTGCGCTTGCTTGTTGCCAGAAGGCGAAATGGCTGCGTGCAAGTTATTATTCTGGTTATATGCAGATAAACTGATGCTAGCACAAAAAAACAGCACAAAGCGCCATATTTCTTCTACAAAGTAGAAGGGCCAATTCTACATAAAAATATTCTGTTACGCATTTATTGATACCTATAGGTTGCATAATGATACCCAAAGGTTATATATTGAAACCCTAGGGTATCAATTTGAGGTGCAAAATGGAAAAATGGAACGCTGAGCAACAAATCAAAACACTTAAGTACGGTGCTTATACCACGCTTTGGGCGGCAGCCATGTTCGCCGCAGTACTAATCAACAATATCGCGGAATCATTGGCGCTGAGTTATCAGGGGCTAGTGTCGGGTGCGGTCTTTCTGACGGCATTAGGATTTGTTATTTACTCGATACGTTGGACCAGCAAATACAAAATTTTTACTCATGGCTGGCCGGAAATACTGGGTTTATACAGTGATGAGTTTGCCCGTGATGCCAACCATAAAGCTAATACCTTGGCACTTTATATGCTCTTACTGGTGCTGGTAGCCGGCTTTTTACTGGGCGATATAGCGGCTGAAGATGACGGGCTCACACACTGGGCGAGTATGGCTAATTACTCATTAGTTCTGTTGATCATCGGCGCCTCGGTATGGAGCATAACAGTGTTATACCTGTTACGAGGCGGGGAGGATGGTTAATGGACGAGCTAAGCAATACTATAGCGGCGCTACGCGGTGCCCGGCAGTTGTCACAAACTGAGTTGGCAGATGCTATAGGGGTATCTCGGAAAACCATCAGTACGGTAGAAACCGGCCGTTTTACGCCATCGGTGGTTATCGCGCTGAAACTGGCCAGTTTTTTTAATGTACCGGTTGAGCAGATCTTTACGCTAAACAAAACGCCTTAAAGTTGATAACAGCGGCAGCCTGGCCGGATGGGGTAAATATTCTGCGCCCTGCCCGCCAAGCGCTAAAGTGGATATGTATTAGCTGTTAAAACCGGCTGTAATATGTGCTTCTGGCACGTGTTGCTGTAACCACTGCAACAAGGGCTGATACTGCTGTAGCGGGAATTTATACCTAACCTGCAGCTCATTATTTAGCGAAAAGTCGATATAACCAAACTGATCTTGCTCGAACAGCTTAATTTGCTCAATCGCGCTGATTTCACCTTGTTCCATACCCACTCGCAGTCTGTCACCCTGCAGTGAAAAAAGCGACAATATATCTTTGCTGTAAACGTAATCGCCGTTGTGCCGGGCCGTAAAACCAAACATCACTGCGATATCGGCAAATAACAGCAGCAGCACGCCAACAGCGGCATACCAGTTAAACCACCAGACTAAAGCGGCAATGATAACCAGCAACACCACCTTGGCGGTGTTAGACGTTTTTATTAACTGCCATAGCATGCATGTTTATCCTTATCAGCATCACTTTTACCTAAGTTATGAGCACTTCTTGCCACTTTCAACTAAGGCTCAGCGGGCAATTGTAACAAAGGGTGTAGATTGGCCAGGCTAGCCGTTACAACTACATAACCCCTTACACTTAATCGCTAAAGTATCGCGCGGTTTTCTGTCAGTCTGTTATTTATCGCAAGCTATGTAAGGACGCAACATGCACCTGAAGAACAAATATAAACGGCTTAGTATTGGCTGCCTGGTGGCGACCAGTATGCTGACTGCGCCGTTGTCGGCCATTGTTATTCGTCACGATAAGCCAGCAAAGCAGTATCTTGCGGCTAAAGCTGACTTCCCGCCGCTGGCGACTTTATACACCATCGGCGTACACGGCACCTTGATTGCACCCCAATGGGTGCTAACCGCAGCCCATACGGTATTTTGTCTAAACCCCGGACAGACTATTCAGGTTGGTGATGAGTTAGTTGAAGTAACGGCGCGCTATAGCTACCCGACTTATCAATTGGGAGAGCAGAATGATTTAGCGCTGATCCAGCTGGCAAACCCGGTGCTAAGTGTTGAACCTGCCAAATTATACCGCCAGGCAGATGAGCGCGATCAGGTATTGTGGTTTATTGGCAGTGGTGGCACAGGTACCGGTTTAACCGGCGAGACGGTTGGCTATAAAGACAACAACGGCGTACTACGTAAGGCGCAGAATAAAGTGACGGCGGTTACTGCGTCTGATTTGCGCTTCGTGTTTGAATCAGGTGACAAAGCGCTTGAGCTGGAAGGCGTATCCGGCAATGGCGACAGTGGCGGCCCGGCCTATCTTATAAAAGACGATGGTTATTACCTGCTTGGCGTCAGCTCCAGAGTAGACTCATGGTTTAAAGATGTTGGCGAATACGGCGTTAAAGAGCTGTATACCCGGGTATCCACCCACGCTGATTGGATTGACCAAGTCATGGCCGCTGATGACGCTGAGAGGGCCAAACTCACCTCAGCCGACGGCTTCCTGCAAGATGGCATGACGGCTGAAAATTTGCCAGGCATTTGTGAAGCGATAAGTTTGAAACCGCAGTCTTAATCTTTACAGCAACTTTTTAGGCAGGTTTTACTCGTCGACTTATAATTAATATGTTTTAATAAGGTTAATTTTTAATTAACTTTAGGTGTGATCGTGCTAACTCTAGAAGAAATAATTATTAGTCGTGAAGAAATAGAAAAAATATACAGAGCAAATATCGCACTCACTTTGTGGCGTGGTTTACATAGTTCGGATGACAAATTAAACCCGTTATACCCAGATTTTTACCGGCGCGATTTACCCAACGGTGATATCCGCGAGCCTGATGTAACAATTGTCAGGGACCAGAAAACAGGAAAGGAAATAGTAAAATCTGAGGAAGGCGTTGGCACTTCTTTGACAGACAAAGAGGGACTGTTTGGCCACAAAAGCTGGGATTATTATGTTATTCCAAAAGGAACAGTAATACCTAAAGAGCTTATAATCACCAAAGACCACTACTTAGCCAGGAAAAAATGCTGGCACTATTCCATATCACCGAATTTTGATATGGCAAAAGAAGACTTTATTGCTGCGTTAGATAAACTGGCGCAAAATGCGGGCATTAAAGTGAAAGGAAAAACTCATGCCACAGGTTGACGTTAGATCGTTATCTGTCTGTATTCAGGCACTGCAAACAGCTATAAAACATAATGACTTTTTGTCGCAGTCGGCAACAGTTGATAGTGACGACTATGAAGAAAGCTCATATATGTTTGAGCTTGAACTGGCCAAGCTGATTAAGCTTTACCAGCAAGAAGAAGCTGCTGGTAATGTAAATATTCCGCTTGTGGAGTTACTTAAACCGCCTTTTGATGGAACTATTAATGCCTGAGGTTAATCCTGGTACGCCGGAGTACCTGCAGTGGTTGATTGAGCATTCCAGGCAGTTAATTGATCGCTTGTTTGAACATCCGATACCTGAGGACGTTGCGCAAGCAGAAGATGGTTTAATTGCCGGCCCCGAAAGCTGGGATTAGCTAATGCCTGAAAAGACGATACCCGAGGATATCGCAATAAATAAGGCACACCAAAGCCGCGGACTAAAGCTAGTTAAAAAGTAGGGGGCAATGACGAATTATGCCTG
Source organism: Chromatiaceae bacterium (assembly GCA_033838465.1). Classification (GTDB taxonomy): domain Bacteria; phylum Pseudomonadota; class Gammaproteobacteria; order Enterobacterales; family Alteromonadaceae; genus Alishewanella. The sequence continues at coordinate 1,286 of JAJLKZ010000008.1, read as the reverse complement.
AGAGGCTTAATCTGTTGGTTCACAAAACCATTGCCGTTCCCTGTTTTATCTACTAAGTTAGAACCTTGCAGCCACCTCAGAGTGGTAAAGGATTACATAACAGGGAAGCTCGCCATTGAAAAAACTGTTACTTATCGCACTAATTGCCTTTGGCGCCTGGAATTACTACCAAAAGCAAAACGCAACCGCGTTTGCTGTCGAAGATGTGCCGCAGGTATTACCCGATTACAATGCGCCAATTCAAAAGGCCCGTACCGTGGCCAATACATCACAGTTCCGCTGCGATGGCCGGCAACACTGCAGCCAGATGACCTCACGCGCAGAGGCAGAGTTTTTTATTCGTAACTGTCCCGATACCAAGATGGATGGTGACCGGGATGGCATACCTTGTGAAAATGACTCAAGGTTTTAGTTATATAAGGTTCAAGACAAATGTCTTCAGAAATGCATTCAATTGAAAAGCAGAAGAAAATTACAGAGACCTTCTTAAAGGACCTTCGGATTGCATTAATTGATATCAGAGAAGATCGCTTTCTGCCGTCAAAGCGAGAGAAACTTGATCAGTTAATTGTCCAACTTGGGGAAATCATTTCAAGAGTGCGGGAGGGGATTGTATTTTCGCCTAGAAATTTTGCTCAGAGTGTTTCAGAGATAATTTTTGGTGTAGAAGCTATTTTTGACGGTACACAGAAAATGTCAGCTTCGAGTGCAGAAAAAGCAGAAAAGATTCATTTGATAATTAGAGATCTTAAAGATATATCTTCTGAAGTTTTTGACTCTGCGATCGCACAGGACTTTGCAAAAAGAGAGCTCGAAACTAATCCAGTCTATAGGCTGTTAATTAAGGAACTAAATTCTTCCAATAGAAGCGCAAAAAATGAATATGCAAAACTGCAGAACTCAATTGAGAAAATGCACTCGGAGATTACGAGTGCAGTAACTGACGCAAAAAAAGAAACTGAACAAGCAGAGGCCGAAGCTAAAGAAATACTAGAGACTCTTAAAGTCAGTGCTGAGCAGGCTAGAGTCACTGTAGGCTTAATAGGTGCAACAGCAGTCTCTTCAGCTCACAGGGAGCGAGCAGACGAAGAAAGAAAAATAGCTTCACGATTGAGAAATGGTGTTTTAGCTTCTTTAAGTATTTCTGAGAGTGTAAAAAAATCTGTGTAAGTGGCATTCTATCCATGTATTTGAAAGGAATAAAGAATGCCAGTATCAGACCAGCTTATCGACCAGTTATTAGCTGACTACAAATCCCCGGAAGACCTGCTTGGTGAGCAAGGTAT
>JAJLKZ010000007.1:0-760477 GCA_033838465.1 Chromatiaceae bacterium | reverse complement strand
ACCACCACCGTGAAGCGAGGGCGCCATTTTAGTGATTTAAACTTCAGTGTCAAGCGTCTTTTTAAAAGATTTTTGCTACTAAACTTAACTCACCCGAAGCACCTAAACCGCAGCACCCCGTGGCATGGCGCGCATTATAGGCCGTTTTAATTAGCCTGCAAGCGCTAAATACGCACAGGCTGTTCAAATGCCGATAAATTAACCGCTCTAGTTAGAGCTCTTTCAGGCAGCGACTTTACGGCTGTTGTATTCAGCGACCATTTGCTGCATCTGAGTTTCATCGTAAGGCATCAAATTACTAAGTATCATGCGCTTTTCCCCTTTGCCTATTTGCTCGCCCTTCTCACTTAATGCAAATTCTAGCAATGCATTGCCGCGTTTTCCCTCAACTGCGAGCGAGGAAGCGGTAAGGTGCAAGTCAACTTTATGCTGTGGCAACCTAAAAAAGCTTAATGCCATACTTTCATATATTACCAGTGGCCGTTGCGGGTTAATCATAACCTGATGCTGCTGCATCAGTGGCTGTAATATATGAGGGAAATTCTGGCCGGAGAACTGCACATAATCACGGATCAATGGCTCTATGACACTCAAGTCGCGCTGCCTGGCTCCACTATGTTGTAACGATAGGTATGTTTTATCCTGACTATCGCAAATAGTAATCAGATTTGCCTGCTCTTTACACTGCAACAGTACGTCTGCCGAGACCATGCCAGAAAACTGACAGCTAAGTTGTTCAGTAATGCCATAGCGCGTTAGCAAATAAGCGAATAGCAAGTCTCCGGGTACACAGAAACGTTTAGCGTCCTCATCGTGTATCGGATTAAAATCAGTTGCCACCTGCTTAGCAAATTCACTGGCCTGTTTACGGCTAAAGCTGAAACCTTCAGCATTCTGATTCACGTAGTGTTCTAACAGCATCCGCTTTTAACTCATCTAACTAATAAGCGTGCCATTGTACTCAAATTTACCTTAAGAATGGTCTAGCCAGTAAATAGGACTAACTTATCGTAATTAATTGCTTGCTTTTCACACAAAGCCAAACTACTGTATATGCATCCACTGTATAAATAAACATGTAGAGGAAGCTATGTATAACCAACTATCCGGCATCTCATCAAATAACGCGGCAGAATCTTTAGTTACTCTTAGCAAGCCGTCTCAGGGAAGCAATATAGCTAGCCGCGTTATAGCTGACCATCCACAAGATAATTTACTGCAGTTATTGAAGCGCTATGAAGATGCTCAAGGTTGGATCTTGCTGATAGCCCCTGACAACTTACCTAATAAAAGCTGGCTAACACGATACCAATTGCCACTAAATAAGGTATTGGTGATCCATGCCAAACAGATATCTAACCTTAATGCCACCTTAGTACGCGCATTAAGCTCAGGCACTTGCCAGCTAGTGGTAAACTTTGCCAAGACGTTATGTCCAAGCGCATTACCACGTTGCCAGCAACTGGCTAAAAGAAATAATGTGCTTTTTTATCAGGCAGACCAGCTCTCTGGCATGACACTGACTCACTAACTACTATAAAAGAGAGAGCTAGAGTGAATTAAGGCGTAAGAGCAGCATGCCGACAATTAGACCATGCCAGGGTATAATACCCCGTGTTATTGTATAAATGAGTCAATACTATGTTGTGCTATTGTCACTCAGGGCAAGACTTCGGCCTTTGCTGTCAGCCTTTATTAACGGGTGCCGCAGCAGCGAAAACCTGTGAAGAATTAATGCGCTCTCGATACAGTGCTTATTGCAGTCATGATACAGACTACATATTTCGCACCTACCATCATTCTAAACAGCAGGAAACCAGCTTAGCGGCCATTAAACTGTTTGCTGACAGCTGTCATTTTATCTCGTTACAAGTAAACAGCAGCGAGCAAACCAATCGCGAAGGCTCTGTTGATTTTACTGTACGTTATTTGCAGGGTAATGTCTTACAGCAGTTCAACGAGCGCTCACGCTTTGTTTATGAGAAACGCTGGTATTACCTCGATGGCATTCTGACAGACACCCCAGCAAAGAAAATTAGCCGTAACGACAAATGCCCGTGCGGCAGTGGTAAAAAGTTTAAGCAATGCAATGAACATAGGCTATCAGGCCAGATGTGAACGTTAAAGCACGCGTCTGCAAACTACGAGCTACGCCGCTTCATGTTGATGCAGCTGTTGTAACACTTCATACAACGCAGTGGGATCTGCCGGCATTTTATTGATTGTGTCAGCGGTTAGATGGCGACGCGCATGCAAACTCAAGCTCTGCCAAACATCGCCTCTAATGCGTTTTTGTTCATCAAACCGTGTCAGCGGCCCGGGATTAAGGTAGCTGGTTAACTTTAACTGCGATAAACCACCACGATTTAATGCAACACTGTGTTGCCGCAACCTATCAAGATCCCCGTCTTGTAATGCAAAGCGGCGTGCTACAGAAGTATCTATACCTAATTGCTGACGCAGCCGATCGGTTTTAGGCTCTACAACAGGCTCGGGCGTATAAAACTGAGCAGCTTCTTCTACTTCTGGTGACAACAACGATAAGTACAGCGCGAAATCGGCCCTGTGCGCCTGATGCAATGCCTGATTTAGCTTTACATCAAGCTGCCATTCGTTAATTACCATCGGCTGAATATGTCCTTCATCATGCAACGAAATGCCTTTGCTGCAATTATCGGCAGTCAGATAAAAAAGTTTAGTAAATGGCTTTACATCAAAAGTCAGTTTGATAATATGCCGTCCACTCGTGGAGGGGTTCCCGAGTGGCCAAAGGGATCAGACTGTAAATCTGCCGGCACTGCCTTCGAAGGTTCGAATCCTTCCCCCTCCACCATCTCACTTTTTTACTGCAGTTACTTATTTCCCAGGTCTTACAGCACTCAGCAGCTTTAATACAACATCACTTTACAGCGTGGTTTTCTTCTCAGAAAAAGCTAATTATCTTGCTAAAGCGGCCGATATTTCCGACACTTAGCTTAATTTAATTAGTCTTTTGTGGTGCTGATGGATAACAAGACGCTTGAAAATCAACGCGTACTCATCGTTGACGATCAACGTGCCTTTCAACTGATGTTTAAAGGTATCTTGTACTCTATGGGCGCGACCAATGTCGCCTTTGCGCCAACCGGTGAACAGGCGCTAGCAAAATGCGCCAACATCAACTATGACATCCTGTTTGTTGACTATCATTTAGGAATCGGCAAAAACGGCAAACAATTGCTGGAAGATTTGCGTGAGAAGAAGCTTCTGGCACCACACAGCATTTTTATGTTGGTTACCGGCGAAAATACCGTCCCCATGGTAATGAGTGCCGTGGAGTTGGAACCGGATGATTATTTAGTTAAGCCCTTCTCACAAAGTGTATTGCGCAGCAGGATCCAACGCATTCAGCGCAAAAAAAACCAGCTATCGGCAATTTACCAGGCGTTATATGATGATGATGCTCAGCACGTAGTCGAGCTGTGTCAGCAGGAGTTAAGCTCAGAAAGCCGCTATCAACAGTTTTGTCGCCGGGTACTGGTAGAAAACCTACTGGCGTTAAAACGCTACGCGGAGGCTGAGCAAATATTACAAAGCAGTTTGTCTCAGCGCCGCAATGGCTGGGCCCTGTTGCTGCAAGCCAGATTGTGTTTTGAATTACAACGGTTTGATGAAAGCTTGTTGTTATGCCAGGAAGCGATTGAGAATAACCGCTATTTTGCCGAAGCTTTCGATATACAGGCGCAGAATAACCTGGCCCTGGGTAACCTGGATGCGGCCTTTAGCAGTATTCTTGCGGCAGCTGAAATCGCCCCCTACAGCATGAACAGACAATATTTGGTGTTGGAAATTGCCCGCCAGCTCGACAACCTGCCACAACAAGTGCAGGCCAGCAAGCAATTGTACGAGATTACCAGGCGCTCCATAAAACAGGACATCATGCACCTGCTCAATTATATCCGCACCGTAATCGATGCCGCCGTACGCACGACAGAACCCGCGCAGCGTAACCGCTATTTGCAGGAAGTATCACTGGCGCTGCAACGGGTAAAGCGTGATGAAGGTATGACACGGGAAATTAATTTTGAGCTATTCGAGGCTCTATGTCAGGCCAGGTTAGAATCGTTAAGCGGTGCACAGTATCAGGCGAAAAAAACCTATGCCGCCGTGGCAGACCAGTTGCCCGAACAACACCAAATTTTACCGGACGCCATCTTTTTGTTAAACCAAATTGGTGAGTTTGAGCAAGCCAATACGCTCACTAAACTGCTGCCGGCAGAGCTGATGAAAAATCCGCTGTTAAAAACCTTGTTTAGCGAACAACAACAGTTTGTCGATGAAAAACAGCAGCAGTTTGGTGAGCTCAACAAAGCCGGCATTAACAGTTATAAAGAGGGCAATTTTAGTGCAGCAATCAAACACTTTGAAGCAGCGCTGGACCTAGCTCCAATGAATACCGGTTGTGCACTTAACCTGATCCAGGCCTCTATACAACAGCTGAACAAACAACAGAAGAATAAATCCAGAGAGCTGTTTGAACGATGCAAAAAAACCTTTCGCATCGTTGATAATATGCCGCTGCCAGAGCACCACCGTATACGTTACAAAGAGCTATTGCAGCAATTTGATAAACTCCGCGACGAATTCAGGCGCTGATAACTAGACCGTTAACGCCTGCGCGAGCTCTGTTGCAAGCGCACTAGCGCCAATACGCATACCTTCTGCCGTTGCCACGCGCCCCGTAATCTCTTCATACCATTGCACCAGTTGAAGTGCCTGTTGTAGGGTTCTTACGCCACCGGATGCCTTAAACCCTACTTCTCTGTCAGCAGCTGCAATGACGGTCAGCATAATACGGGCCGCTTCATCAGTAATACCCACCGCTGTTTTACCGGTGGATGATTTCACGAAGTCTGCGCCGCAATCAATCACCAGCTCTGTCGCTTTGGTAATTTGCTGTGCTGTTAACAACTCACCAGACTCAATAATCACTTTTAAACACTTGCCCTGACTCTGCTGGCGCACATCATATAAGAAGTTCTTAACATAGCCCTGTTCACCGCGCAGCAAGGCTTTATATGGCAAGACACAGTCTATTTCGTCTGCACCTAACATTAAGGCTTGCTGGATCTGTTCGCACACCAAATCTGTGGCTAAATCGCCAGAGGGAAAATTGACCACTGTTGCCAACTTGGGGGGCGCTTTAAAGCCCGGCCATTGCGACAAAGTTTGCAGATATTGCGGAAAAACACAGTAAGCGGCCGCTGGCAATTGCGGTAAGGTAGTCAGCCAGTTGTCAAAGCCACTGATGGTATCGTCGTCTTGCAAACGGGTTATATCAAGCAACTTTGCCAGTTGTTGCAGGCGTAAAATATTGGTCATAACATTGAGTCCAAAAGCAATGCAGCCATGCCGGCTGTCTGATTATCATAAGTATCCTGTTGCTGGCGTGGAGCTTAAACCAGGTCTGGCAGCAAAAGCAAAATGCGCTATTGAAAAAAACTAAAAAAATTTTGAATTATTTCGCCCTGAAACCGTCCTAAGCTTCAGTAGTTGTTAGGTGATACTGAATCTCTCCTGTTTCGATGTCCTAGTGTTTGCGCCGGCTTAATCGCCGGCGCTTTTTTATATGTTCATCCAGTACTGATTTTGTCTCAAAAACTCGGCCGCTGCTCTGGCTCCAGGGTAATGCCTATGCACCAGCTGCCAGAACTTTGCCGAATGGTTTAAAAAGCGTAAATGGGCCAGTTCATGTACCACCACGTAGTCTGCAACCCAGTCAGGCACCATCATTAATCGCCAGTTAAAGCCAAGCTCAGCGTTACTATTGCAATATCCCCAACGGCTTTTCCAGTCGCCGATAACGAAGCGCACCGCAGTCAACTCCATTTGCTGCTGCCAGAAGGCTATACGCTGACCAAACCACTGCTGCGCTTGCTGTTGATACCAGTGTTTTATCTGTTTACGGGCATGCGCATCGAGGTTTTTCGTCTGGCAACGCGATGATAGGCTAATCTGCAGCTTGTCATCAGACCAACGGATGCCAGACTGTGACGAGACCTGCACATCAAGGGTTAACTGACGCTGCTGAAATGGCAGCGTTTTAAGCGCCATCCAATCCGGAGGCACTTGCATTTTGGCGAATTTGAGGTGCTTATCTATCCAGGGTTGCTTAGCAATGACCAACCGCTGAATATCAGCCTCACTGATGCCGACAGGCGCCCTCACTGTCAGCTGTCCCTGTTTAATCTGCAACGCCACACTGCGGCGTTTTGTGCTATATACCAGCTGATAAGCCACTGTCATCCGCTACTACTTTAAGGCCATATTCAATAGCACTATTGTGCCATAGCCAATAATAAAGTGTTATTATCTGGCTAATTTGCCAGTACATCATTTTATGGGAACAGCCAGTTAATGAAAATTATCTCTTTTAATATCAATGGCATTCGAGCAAGACTACACCAGCTGCAAGCCTTAATCGATAAACATCAGCCAGACATCATCGGCCTGCAGGAAATTAAAGTTCATGATGAGGAGTTTCCGCTGGCAGAAGTGCAAGCCATGGGGTATCACGTCTATCATTTTGGTCAGAAAGGCCATTATGGCGTGGCAATACTTAGCAAACAGCCCGCAGTAAAGATGCAGTATGGTTTCCCGACTGATGACGCTGATGCGCAGCGCCGTATGCTGATTGGGCATTTTAGTATGGCAGATGGTACCCCCATCACTGTGTTAAATGGCTATTTTCCGCAGGGTGAAAACCGCGACCACCCGATAAAATTTCCAGCTAAAACGAAATTTTATGCCGATTTACAACAGTATTTACTTACTCACCACAGCCCAACAGAGCATCTAGCCGTGATTGGCGACATTAATATTTCGCCTGTCGATTTAGATATTGGTATTGGTGAAGCTAATGCTAAACGTTGGCTACGCGAGGGCAAAACTTCGTTTTTACCCGAAGAGCGCGCCTGGTTACAACAATTAAAAGATTGGGGGTTAGTAGATACGTTTCGGGCACTGCATCCTGATGCCAGCGCACAATACAGCTGGTTCGACTATCGCTCAAAAGGCTTTGACGACAACCGCGGCCTGCGCATTGATGTCATTATGGCAACAGCGCCGCTGGCACAGCGCTGCACTGAAAGTAGTATCGATTATGAGCTGCGTGGTATAGAGCGCCCATCCGATCATGCGCCGGTCTGGTCTGTATTTAGCTAAGGCTAAGCAGCGCTAAGTGGTTATAATTCCTCGCGGCTATAACCACTGGCTGACAAAGCTTTTATCCAGTTGCTGATAGGCTTTTTGCAATAAGGCTGCTAAATCTTCGTAACGCCATGGTTGTGACAGTGGCTTTAGCTCAATACCCTGCTGCTGCATTTTCTCTCGGACTTGCTGGTACCAACTGGCAACAGAGGGTGGCAAAGGTGTTGCGGCACGCACGCCTAGCCAGTACCAACCTTGCAACGGTACAGACGCCACAAACAACATGCTGGCAACTATGTGGCCGAGATGTTCGTTACCCAGATACCAAAACTGCAACAACGCCACTAACAGCGCCGTTAGCGGCAACAGCTTGCTACTTAAGGTTGTGAAAAGAATCACCTTGTTCTCAACGAAAATGCCGTTAAGTTCCGGCTTTGCCGGCCATACCTTACTGTATTCCCGACCAGCTTTTACGGTAGCGTATAGCGGATACTGCATGGTTAAACTCCCATTTTCAGCCTGCTAAAACGATAGCACAAAACACCCTGTATTACCTCTGCCTGGCTCTTTAATGCGGCGCTCGCCTTTGCTTCACTGCAATTAAGTCAATTAGCAAGAGCTAAACTGCAACTTTATCGCCTAGTAAGCTAGTTCATCAGCTTGGTTGCTATTCATAATATGAATAAGCAGCTGTTTTCATCATTTTAAGCTGAAGTCCGAAGGCAGCCAAAACAAACAAAAAACATGCCAAACAATTTAATTTTTATAAATCATGAACTTAGACTAGTTAAACAGCGTTACACACAAAGTTATCCACAAAATCTGTGGACAACAACAAGCAATACATTACAGCATTCAAGCGCGAACACACCTTCTGTTTAGCTACAAAAATGCCTGCCTCAACACAATTTCACGCAAAAGACCTAAAAAAAACATATTGCTGCAATGTTGGCGTTTGTTGCCGTCCGTTTACCCGGTTCTGTGTTATAACGCAAAGGTATTACGCAAGACTTGGTTGTTCAGATTGCAAAAGGTACACTTTGCGAAACTTCAGATAATACCCACGAGAACTTACCGCTATGACCACCCTATACGGTATTAAAAATTGCGACACCATAAAAAAAGCCCGAGCCTGGCTGGAGCAACAGCAAATCCCTTATCAGTTTATTGATTATCGCCAAGATGGTTTATCTGCAGGCCAACTGGCAGAGTTTGCCAGGCACTGCGGTTGGCAGAACCTGTTAAATACCCGCGGTACAACTTATCGTCAGTTAAGCGAAGAAGCAAAAACGGATATGGACGAGCCAAAAGCGCTGACCTTGATGCTGGCACAACCGGCAATGATTAAAAGGCCTTTATTAGTACACAACAACCAGTATTTTCTAGGCTTTAAACCTGCTGACTATCAACGCCTATTTGGACTATCTGTATGAGTGATGTTATTGATCTGACGAAGGAGCTTATCCGCCGCCCGTCTGTTACACCGGAAGATGCCGGCTGTCAGCAATTAATGGCTCAGCGCCTGGCCGCTGTAGGTTTTGACATTGAAGTGATGCACTTTGAAGACACATTAAATATGTGGGCGCGCCGTGGCAGTAATAAGCCGGTTTTCTGCTTTGCCGGCCACACGGATGTGGTGCCTACCGGCCCGCTGGAGCACTGGCACACGCCGCCGTTTGAACCGACAGTGATCGGCGATACCCTGTATGGCCGTGGTGCAGCTGATATGAAAGGCAGCCTTGCAGCCATGGTTGTGGCCACTGAACGCTTTTTACAGCGTTACCCCACACCTAAGTTTGACCTGGCGTATCTTATTACCAGCGATGAAGAAGGCCCTTTTATTAATGGCACCAAAAGGGTGATCGAAACGCTGGAGGATCGCAGAGAAAAAATAACCTGGTGCATTGTGGGTGAACCGTCCAGCAGCCACAAAGCCGGTGATGTGGTGAAAAACGGTCGCCGTGGCTCACTTACCGGCAACTTACTGGTAAAAGGTATTCAAGGCCATGTAGCTTACCCGCAGCTGGCAGAAAACCCAGTGCATAAAGCCGCTGCAGCGTTGGCAGAGCTCGCCGCCGAGCACTGGGATGACGGTAACGCTTACTTTCCGGCAACCAGCTTTCAGATTGCCAATATCCATGCCGGCACCGGTGCGTCTAACGTGATACCCGGTGAATTGAAAGTAATGTTCAATTTTCGCTACAGTACCGAAAGCACTGCAGAGCAATTACAGCAACGGGTGACTGCCTTGCTGGACCGACACGGCTTAAATTACCACCTGAACTGGACGTTGAATGGGTTGCCATTTCTCACCGATAAAGGCTCGCTGGTTGAAGCGACGGTAAAGGCAATCTATCAGGTTCAAGGCTTCGAGCCACGGCTTGAAACCAGTGGCGGCACCTCCGATGGCCGCTTTATCGCTCCCACCGGTGCCCAGGTCGTTGAACTTGGCCCCTGTAATGCCACTATTCACAAAGTTAATGAATGTGTCTCAGTTACCGATTTAGAGCAATTAACTAAAATGTATGAAGCGATCCTGGAGCTACTTGAGCTGAGTTTATGATGCTGTGCGATGAGGCTGTGCTTACAGGTTTAACCGAGCGACATTTAGTGCAAAACGTACAAGGCGTAAAACTGCATACAGACGTTGCCGCGCCTTTTGCGGCATTGTGTGCTGCAGCACAGCTTGACGGTATAACCATTCGCGTTGCATCATCATTTCGTTCTTTTGATCGTCAGGCACAGATCTGGCAGGCTAAATTCAGCGGCCAAAAACCGGTGTTTGACCAACATGGTCAGCCAGTGCTGATGGAGCAATTGGCGGGGCTGGCCAAACTTGAGGCAATACTGCTCTACTCTGCCCTGCCCGGTGCCAGCCGCCATCACTGGGGCACCGATTTAGATTTGTATGATGCCGCAGCGGTAACGGCAGACTACCAACTACAGCTAACACCGGCTGAATATGGCCCTAACGGGCCTTTTTACCGCTTAGCCTGCTGGCTTAAGCAGCATAGCGCCCGCTATGACTTCTTCCTGCCATATCAGCATTATCAGGGAGGAGTAGCCGCCGAGCCCTGGCATCTGAGCTATCAACCTGTTGCATCAGAATACCTGGCGCAATTTAGCCCGGCGCTACTGAAACACTGTTTAGCGCAGCATCCTATCACTGGCCAGGATGTGGTGTTGGCACACCTCGATGCGCTTTATCAGCGTTACATCAGCAATATTTGCCCGCCACAATGAACTGGCCACTGTTTTGGGCACTGCTGCTGGCTTTTGGCGTTGTGATAAGCAATATCATGCTTATTAAGCATCTTGCTAATCTCAAGCTGCCGCCAGCGAAGTTTCCCCCTGGCGGTAATAAAACCAATAAGGAGCAACAACAAGCGCAGACAGGACCTATTCAGCACCCGGCTCGGCGCGATCAAACGCCGAATATCCCTGAATAAAGCGCTGCAACTGATCGCGCAAGTTCGGTGGCGTGCCTTTAATTAACAGGGTGTCGCTGTGTGGGTCGTATTGCACACGATCACCCAGCAGTTTTTGCTCGAAGCTCACTGATAAACCTGCCCCCTGCCCGCTAAATTTTATCAGTTTTTTCAACTCTTTTACTTCCACCGGAAACTGCTCGGCCACCTGCAACTGCTGCTCCTGGCAATAGCGTAAAAAGCCTTGCTGCTCCTGCTCGTCGATCACAGCCGACAATTCGGTTAATACCACGTCTTGCCCTGCCTTAGCGCGCTCCTCACAGTAGCTGTATACCTGTTTACGCGCATCGCTTTTCTCTGCGCTGTCAAAATCAGCGGCAGAAAAATACTCTTCGACACTGGCTAGAATCACCTTGCTATTGGCTTTGGCGTCAGTGCCCTCTTCACAACCGAGGAAATCAAGAAAAAAGTCGGCGACTTTGCGCCCGGCCCGGCCGCGGATAAAACTGATGTATTTACCCTGCTCGGGAGAGCTTTGGTATTCGGTTAAATCAATACGCGCAGCTAACTGCATTCTGGCAATATCCAAATGACGCGATGTTGCCAGCTCCAACTCCTCGGTTAACGAGAAATGGTCCTTACTACCGAGCAAACAAAACAGCAAATAGTCGCTGGCTAAATAACGGTAATGACAAATCAGCAAATAACCACTTTCCGGCAATTGGTGTGCTTGCAGCTGCTGCTCCAATGCCGCCGTGGCGGTATTGGCCAACACCATAAAGTCACTGTTATGTTTTTGCCAATCGCCAAGCACTGAGGCCACTTGTGGATCTTTATCGGCACTAAAGGCCGCATACCCTTTGGCAGGTTTACCGTTGTAGGCAAGATGTAATTGCTCGACCAAGTGTGCCACGGCGGCGGTGGGCGTAACCAAGGCTGGCCGATAATGCGCTTTACTTAAGGCCTGCTCATCCAGTTCCAGATAATTAATCGCCAACTGCTGCACATCTACAGACATAACTTTTCCTGTTTAAAATGAATTCTGATACTATTCTACCTGTTTACACCACATAACTTGCGGATAATTCATGCCAATTGTATCAAAGTATTCCACTGCACAGATTGAGAAACTGGTTAATCAGTTACTGGATGTACTCCACAGTGAAAAAGCGACCACCGAGCTTAGCCTGATGTGTCTGGGTAATGCGATTAGCCACGTCGTCAACAGCAGTGTACCCCCCGCACAGCGCCAGGCGGTGGTCAGTCATTTTAACCAGGCATTAGCGGATGCCGTAAACACCAAAGCTGGCTAACACCCTATGGTGCTGGAAAACAACCTGTCGCTGGTTAAAAAAGTTAACCGCCTGCTGAACTGGGGCCATTGGTTCTGCTTTTTTAATATTATACTGGCGCTGGCTGTCACCTCTGTATATTGGCTATCAGAGCCGCTGCCGTCCAGCTTGCTGGGCCAGCTGTATTTGCCGCTAAATTGGATAGGCCATACCGCCTTTTTGTGTTTTTTATTCTTCATCCTGACCATTTTTCCGGTCTCGCTAATCTTTCCTTACCAACGTCATGTGCGTGGTCTGGCTGCAGTACTGGCAAGCGGCGCGCTGATCGTACTGATTTTTGATGCCTATGTGTATGCCCACCTGGGCTACCACATTGGCAGTGCCTCGTTTGAGCAAGCGATCGATTTGCTGCGTCAGCAAATTGTGACTAATCTGCGCAATTTTGTACTGATAGTATTGGCTGTTGGCGCCATCCTGCTCGCGTTACAGCTGACGCTGAGCAACTACTGCTGGAAAAAAGTCGAACGCCTAAAACAAACCCGGATTGGCGGTGTGGCGTTAACGCTGTTTATTGGCAGCTTCAGCTTAAGCCATCTTATTCATATTTATGCGGATGCCAATTTACATTATGACGTGACGCGTCAGGATAATGTCTTACCCCTATCATACCCTGCTACAGCGAAAACGCTGTTAGCCCGTTATCAGTTGGTTGATTTAAACCGCCGAGCCCAGCTGCAGCTGGATAAACTCAACTTACCAACCAGTACCGGCGCAACCAGTGAACTGTATTGTGAAGCCTCACGACAAGGCGCGCCGACAGTAGTGATTATCAGTGCTTTGCTGAATGAACAGCACTCTGTTGTGGTGCAAAACCTGAAGCTGAAGGCACTGGAGCAGCATTTTGCCCCGGTGCAACAGAGTGAGGCACTGTTAAACCTGGTTTACAGCACGTTTAACACTGAACAACAGCAGACGTTACACAGTTTACAACTCGCACCGGGTTGGCTTAATCAAACTAGCGCTCAAGGTATCAGTATAAGCCGTCAGAACAACACAGAGTTGCCGCAACTGCCCTGGTTAGCAATCGATAAGCCAGCGCAATTTGCCATCGTGTTTGATAATAATCCACAGCAGCATATTAACCTTTACCAGCAGTACACCAATGTATTGCTGTTACAACTTAATGCCAGCGCTACACAATTTCGTCTGGCACCGGTACGCGCCTGGAGTAACTGGGCAGCGCTGCACCAGCTGCAGCCACACAGCGTGACGCAACATTTAGATATAGTGCCGACGCTATTGGCGCAGGCCGGTTGCAATGATCACGCAAGTTGGCTGGGTGACAACCTGCAAAAGCCACTTAGCTTACCTAAGTTAACGATAAGCGGCGATGAAATTATCAGCTTTAAAAAAGATAAAATGTTAATACTACGATCCGATGGCAGTTTTGGCACATGGTCAGCCGGCACACTGTTACCCCTTAACGAAAAGCTTGACCAGCCGATGCTGATTGATGCGTTAAAACGCATAGATACATCAACAGTGTCTAAACCTTAGTGTGGATTGCCGGATGGTTTTTTCGCCGGCCGGCCGGCAAGCTCTAATTCAGCCAGGTGCAGCATATTAGTTAGTGCTATAGGTGCTACGGGCTGTGAAAAACGCTCAACATAAGCAATAGCCGCCTCTTTTAGCATTTGCTGGCATAGCTGATCATACAAACTGAAATTGTCATAAGCCAACGGCTCGTTTAGCTCCGCCAGATTAAGCTCACGTTGACGACGCATAAACCATTGCAGCAAAAATTCATATTGCTTTACATCCAGCCATTGCCGCCAGTCCATAATTTACTCCTTATTATTACCTAAAGCTTTTACGTGTCTATCAAAAATTCCGATTAGTTCAAGCGCATTAATTCACTTTAAACAATAACGAGAATCGCTATTATTTAGCACATAACCTGTTTGAGGAGCGTCAATGATGACTAAAACTATTACATTCGCCATTATGCATTTTAGCATTGCGTTTTTGGTCACTTACCTAATCACCGGAAGCTTTGTGTTGGGCGGTTTAGTGGCAATAATAGAGCCAGCAGTGAATACGGTAGGTTATTTTATCCATGAAAAAGTCTGGCAACATATTAGCAGCCGTCCTAAAGCAGCAATGGCAGTGAAGTACTTTAGTTAGTGCTGAGATGATGCAGCCGTTATTATTCAGACGACTGAAAGCGCCAAGCCAGGATACGGCTGATCTTTTGCCCCTGGCGCATCTCGATAACACGTTGCTGCATTGCACCGACTTTTTTTATTAACGCTTGTAATGGTGTCAGATGCTTCTTCTGCGACACTAAGCTGCTAAACCAACCAACCTGCTGTTTAAATTGCTGACTCTCGTGGATCATTTGACTGATAAACGCCAGCTCACCGCCATCACACCACAGCTCGTGTGGCTGACCGGCAAAATTTCGCGGCGCGGCACTGGGAGCGTTAGCTAAATTGGTCCGTTTCCGTGTATTGGCTGCGTTAGCCTCCGCCGCTGATGCATAAAACGGCGGATTACACATAGTAAGATGAACAAACTGACCGACGGGGATCACACCGGTAAAGATCGCTGCAGCTTGCTGCCTGACAACATGCACCCGGCTCCGTAACACCGGGTTACTCGCTACTATGGCCTGCGCCGCTTTTACCGCTACTGCATCAATATCTGAGCCAATAACCTGCCAGCCGTAAACACTGCTGGCGATAATTGGATAAATCAGATTAGCCCCTGTGCCAATGTCGACCAAAGTAATGTGTTTACCGCAAGGAACGACATTATCGTTACCGGTCAGTAAGTCGGCCAGGTAATGCACATAATCGGCCCGACCAGGTACTGGCGGGCATAAGTAACCAGTGGGCAGCTGCCAAAACTTCACCTGATAATAGTGTGCCAATAGCGCCTGATTAAGGGCTACTACTGCCGCATTATCCGCAAAATCAATACTTTGCTCGCCATCAGCTTTCGTTAACACATAAGCTGCCAGCGCAGGCAGCGCTTTAATCAGCGCCGCAAAGTCATATTTTCCCTGATGCAGATTACGTGGATGTAATAACGCCTGTGCTGCCATAAAATACTGGCCTGTATTCACTGAAACGGCGCGCAGTGTAGCATGGCCCAGGGAATAGTCAGCAACATTGGCAAAAAAACGCTACAATAGCCGGCATGTTAAAAGCCCTTGCGGCGTAAATAGTGGATGTCAGATGCTGGCGCTTGGAAAAATAAATCGTTTAACAGTAAAAAAGCAGGTTAAGTTTGGCTTTTATCTTGATGGCTTAAGCTGGGGTGAGATCTTACTGCCCAATAATGTCGCCCCTAAAGATCTACAAATTGGCCAAACGCTGGAGGTATTTTTATACCTGGACTCAGAAGATCAGCTGATTGCTACCACCGAGCGGCCCAAAATAAAGGTGGGCGAAGTCGCCATGCTACAAGTGGTTGCTACCACCAAAGTCGGCGCTTTTGTAAACTGGGGCCTGAAAAAAGACTTGCTGGTTCCGTTTAGCGAACAGCAACTTACGCTCAAAGAAGGCCAGAGCTATCTGCTGTACTGTTATGTCGATAACAGTAACCGTATTGTCGCCTCCAGCAAACTTGACCGCCATCTGCATAAAACACCCGCGCCCTATCAAGCCGGTGATAAGGTGGACATTATCATTAGTGAACAAACCGATATTGGCTATAAAGCCGTGGTTAATCACCAGCACTGGGGCGTGTTGTATAAAAATGAGGTGTTTAAGCCATTGCGCCGTGGCGACAAACTCAGTGCCTACATCGTTAAAGTGCGTGATGATGGCAAAATCGACTTACGCCTCAATGCTGCCACTTATAAGCAAGCACTGGAGCTCACCACACAAATACTGACCAAGTTAGAGCTGAATGGCGGCAAGCTTGCTCTGACTGATAAAAGCTCGCCGGAGCAAATCTATGCCAGTTTTGGCGTCAGTAAAAAAGCCTTTAAGCAGGCCATTGGCACTTTATACAAAGAGAAGAAAATCGTTATCGCCGAACACGGCATTATCTTAGTACCGTCTGAGTAGCTAAGGCCTAATTGCAAAACGCCGGCGTATGCCGGCGTTTTAATAGGTAGGTTAACTGTCGCGGTTGGCTGGTTTTGATAACACCAGATGCACTGCACTGGTGGCGCGCTCTCGAAAACCACCTTCACAGTAACACAGGTAAAACTGCCATAAGCGCACGAAATTATCATCGTAGCCCAGCTGATGCACTTTATCGCGGGCATGCATAAAGTTGTCGCACCAATCTTTTAACGTGCGGGCATAATCAAAGCCAATATCCTGTAGGTGCCGCACTACCAGATCAGTTTTACGGCTGACTGCATCCGTCATACGACTTACCGACGGCAAACACCCGCCGGGAAATACATAGCGCTTAATAAAATCCACCTCACGCACGTACTGTTTATAACGCTGATCCACGATTGTAATGGCTTGCAACACCATAAGGCCATCTGGCTTCAACAAGCTGGAACACTTGGCAAAGTAGGTATCCAAATACTCTTCGCCCACCGCCTCAATCATTTCTATCGAGACCAGCTTATCGTACTGCCCTTGCAGGTCGCGGTAATCTTCCAGCAATAGGGTGATCTGCCCTTGTAAACCCAACGCTTCAATACGTTGTTTAGCGTAGTCATACTGCTGCTGCGAAATGGTGGTGGTGGTAACTTTACAGCCATAGTTTTGCGCCGCGTAGATAGCCATACTGCCCCAGCCAGTACCGATTTCAATCAAATGATCAGTACTTTTAAGCTGTAGTCGCTGGCAAATGAGCTCAAGCTTGTGTTGCTGTGCACTGGCTAAATCGGCGGTATCATCCGGATACACCGCGCTTGAATACATCATGCTGTTATCTAAGAACAAGCGGTACATGTCATTACCCAAATCATAGTGGGCTGCGATGTTCTTGCGCGCTTGCGTTTTGGAGTTTTTATTGCGCCAGTTCAGTAGCTTCAACAACGGCCGACCAAGCCGGGTGATGGCCGAGTCAAGTTTATCTAACGTGGCCAGGTTAAGCGCGAAAATACGCACTAAAGCCGTTAAATTGTCACAACGCCACCAACCGTAAATGTACGCCTCGCCACCGCCAACAGAGCCTGACATCACCAACTTCTGATAAAAGGCCGGGTCTACTACGGTAATAACGGCTTTTAATTCCGCCTGATCATCGCCAAAACGCAGGCGTTGACTCCCCTCCACTACGGTGATGTCACCGTGTTGCAGCTGACTGATAAAATCCAGCGCAAATTTTCGGCACAAGCGCTCGAACCAGCTCAGGTTGTCAAATACTGAGGTTTCAGTAAGACTCATTGTCATGCATTGTTATCCTTCGTGTTGGGGTGGGCATGCACCGGAACGCCTTTTATTAATAACTTTAGCGCATGCCAGTATATACGTAGCACTACCTGTACGTTTTGCCAAGGATGGCGGATCAGCCAGCGTCGCCGCCAGGCTAGAGTCAAATTTTTGCGTTCAAAATTCATCCAGGCACTGAATATCTGCTTGCCAGCTCTGTGGTTAGCAATACTGAGCCGTAACTGTGGTCCAGGTGGCATTATCTGCCAGTGGTATTGCATATCTATCGGATTAAACGGCGATACGTGAAACGCTTTGGCATGCTGATACTGTGTCTGGCCACTGACGATGCTTTGCAAATAATAATGCCGCTCGTTCCAGGGTGTATTCGACACCTCCGCCAGCAAATAGCAAAAATCCCCCGCTACATCAAAACAGTAGTACAGCGTTAGCGGACTGAAATACAGCCCCCAGTTTGCCAGCGGCGTTAAGACAAATATCTTAGCAGGCTTAATAGTGCCACCAAGCTCAGCCACCTTGTCACATACCGCCTGATAAAGACAGTCTGCACCGGACAGGTAATCCCGCCGGCGGTAACTCAACGCAGCAAATTGCTCGTAGCCTATACCTACGCTGGCCAATGCTGAAGCGTTAAGCTGTGCAGTATCCAGATAGTACAAAGCCACCTGGTAGGCGAAGCGATGTTGTCTTGGCAATAACCGTAAATGGCCCACCTCGCCCTGATATACCGCATGGCCGCTCAGCATTAATAGTCTACTCCCAGCAGCGCGGCCACATCTACAGCACTTTTAGCACCGTCTTCATGAAAACCGTTGTACCAATATGCCCCACAGAAATAGGTATGATTGGCGCCGTTTATTTTGCTGCGTTGCTGCTGCGCAGCTAAGGTGTAATGGTTATACACCGGGTGATCGTAGTGATACACGCCAAGAATTTTGTCAGGTGCTATAGCTGCAGTATTGTTCAGCGTGACACAAAACGTTACCGGGGCGCTAATACCCTGCAAAATGTTCATGTTGTAGGTTAAGGTGGCCCTATCATTAATATTGGTATCTAAATTGTAGTTCCAGGCCGCCCAGGCACGCTGACGTTTTGGCAGTAACCGGGTGTCGGTGTGCAGCACCACTTCGTTTTTCTGGTAGGCAATACCGCCAAGCACCGCCCGCTCGTCTTCACTGGCAGTGTCACCTAATAGCGCCAGAGCCTGATCGCTATGGCACGCCAGTACGAGCTTGTCGTAATGTTCGGTGCGGCCGTCAGCAAATTGCAACATAACACCTTTATCGTCGCGTTTGATCTGGGTAATGTGTTGGCCCAGCTTTAGGCTAGCTGTACCAAGTTTAGAGCAAAGCGCTTCGACATAGCGTTTAGAACCGCCTTTAATCACCGACCACTGCGGGCGGTCGCTAACGTTCAGCAAGCCGTGATTATTAAAGAAACGCAAGAAAAAACGCACCGGAAAGGCCGGCATTTCAGCCAAACCCGCCGACCAGATGGCGGCGCCCATTGGCATTAAATAGTTATCACGGATAGCGCTGCCAAAATCATGCTTTAGTAAAAAATCACCCAGGGCTAAATCAAGATCCGGATGTTGCTCGGCCAACAGCTTTTTACCCAACTTGTTAAAGCGCACTATTTCCAGCAGCATACCCCAGAAAGAGGGCCGAAACAGGTTACGTCGCTGCGCAAATAAGCTACTGAAGGTGTTGCCGTTGTATTCCAGGTTTTGTGCGCTGTGCTTAACTGAAAAGCTCATGGTGGTGTGCTGAAATGCTACCCCCAACTCCGCGATAAAACGGTTAAAAATCGGGTAGGTCCAATTGTTAAAGACGATAAAACCCGTATCGATGGCATATTGCTTGCCATCGACAGTCACATCCACCGTCGCCGTATGCCCGCCCAGATAATCGTTCGCCTCTATTAGGGTGACGTCATGTTTTTGCTGTAACAGGTACCAGGCCATCATGCCCGAGATACCGCCGCCCACTACTGCTATGCGCATACTACTTCCTTATTTTTTGCTTAAGTGCGGCGCTGCCTTAACTGTTCGCCATACGTTGTTTTACTTTGCTGGTCAGCCAGCCAATGACTGGCAAGTGCTGATAGACCATTTCGCTTAAATCATAATAATCGCGATGATAAATAATTTGCCCGTCTTGCCAGCGCAACACCGAGCAGCCCTCCACGACAATCAGTTTATCTTTGCTAATTGCCGGGTGAGAAAACTGCATACGCCAGCTTAAAAAGCCATGGTTGTCCTGTTCCAGTTTATCTTGCCCGATAAACTCACAGTGTGCTAAGCGCTCATAGGCATGGCTAAAATACGAGCTTAATGCATCGCGACCATGAATTTCATGTACCGGATCAATAAAAACAACATCCGGATGGTACACCTGCTGCAATGATTGCAGATTGTTCCCCGATAGCGCGTTGTAAAATTGTAAAAACTGGTCAATTCTGGGGCTGGCTATGTTCGTCATCAGCTTTTCTTTACCTCGGCGAATAAGGCTAATGTGTGCTTGCGGGCAACGCTATGGTCGACTATCGGTTTGGGGTAAGCTTTAACCCCCCCCACCTTGACAGGCCAATGCAATGCCGCACCCTGCAGCTTGCTAAGCTCTGGCACATACAAACGGATAAAGTCACCGTGCGGATCAAACTTTTCGCTTTGGCTCACCGGATTAAAAATACGAAAATACGGCGCCGCGTCAGTGCCGGTTGAAGCTGCCCATTGCCAACCACCATTGTTGGCGGCAAAGTCACCATCAATAAGCTTCGACATAAAATAGCGCTCGCCCAGGCGCCAGTCGATATGTAAATCTTTCACCAGAAAACTGGCGACAATCATCCTCAAACGGTTATGCATCCAACCGGTTTGGTTCAGCTGACGCATGGCTGCATCAACTATAGGGTATCCGGTTTGCCCCTCACACCAGGCCTGAAACAGGGTGTTATTATTCGTCCAGCGGATAGCTGCGGTATCGGCCTGAAACGGCTGATGCTTTATCAGCTGGGGATAGGCAACAAGAATATGTTTGTAAAACTCACGCCAAATAAGTTCAGAAAGCCATACTTCAGCACCACTTTTTTCCTGCGCCCAGCTGTCTTTTGCTTCTAATTGTAAACGGGCAACACACTGCATAGCAGAGATGGCGCCTATCGCCAGATAAGGCGACAGCTTAGAGGTACCATCAACAGCAGGGAAATCACGTTGCCGCTGATAATCTTCAACTTTCTGCTGGCAAAATAACCGCAGTAACGCGAGTATCTCCGCTTCCGTTGCAGCCCAACTTACCGAGCTGTTATCACCCGCTTGCATTGCTGGATATTCAGGTAATGCCGGCACCTTCTGATTAAGCGGCTTTGGTTTGCCCAGGCAATGCGCCCCCTGCTGATGCAGGCGGGCAAGCCAGCTGCGTTTAAACGGGGTAAACACTTTATAGATATCACCCTGCTGCGTACGAATACTGCCCGGCGGCATAATACACTGGGTGTCAAACTGCACCAGCTCACCACTACTGTCACTGAGCAACTGTGCGACCTTGGCATCGCGCTGTTGCTCACGCAGCTCGTATTCGGTTTGAGCAAACACTGTTAACCGATATGATTGACATAACTGCGCAAAAACAGCCGGCACTTGCTGATAACCACGCCCTTCCACCGCCAGCAGCGGTATATTCAGCACAGCAAGCTCCTGCCCCAGCGCCTGGACCCGCCGACGAATCAAGTCTTGCTTTATCGGCGCCATATCGTGCTGTGCCCAGGTTTTGGGCGTGGCGATAAACAGGCCGACTAGCGCAGTGTCTTGTCTGGTCGCGTGTTCAATGGCACTGCACAACACAGTATTATCCAGAGTGCGCAAATCGTTTCTAAACCAGACAACAGTTAATGCAGACATGTTAGGCTCGCAGTCCAAGGGTTTCAGGATAAGGGTTAAAATAGCGCTGCGCACTGACGTAGGCGTTCGGATGCTGTTTCAAATGATGTTGCAGCAAGGTAACAGGCGCGAGCAGTGGCACAAAGCCCTGCCGGTAACGGTCTATCAGGCTGGCAAGCTCTTGCTTGGCTTCTGCACTTAAACCATGTTTTAAAAAGCCTTGCAAATGCTGCAACACGTTAGCATGTTGCTTGCGCGTGGCAATGTTTTTCAGTGCCTGCATCAGCTCAAGCAAATAACGCTGTTGTAACTCTTCTGCTGCAAATAACTTAGCATTGGCTACCAAACGACCTAGCTCGCGGTAGGCAACCGGGCTGTGCGCCATCACCAGAAACTTATAACGGCTGTGAAAGGCCACTAACTTACCTACGCTAAAACCATCCTGCATCGACTGCTGATAGTCATAGCAGCTAAACACCCGGCAAATAAAATTCTCTTTAAGCGCAGGGTCAAACAAACGGCCATCTTCCTCTACCGGCAGCCACGGATACTTCTGCATCAATTCATGGGTGAACAGACCTACACCCAGCTTACCCATTTGCTGGCCTTTGGCATCAAACAACCGTACACGTTCCATGCCGCAGCTGGGCGATTTTGCGCAAACAATATAACCGCTAAGCCCGGCTAATTGCGGTAATTTCTTGTCAGTAAATGCCAGCATTGCCTCAGTGTGATTTATCGCTGGATTGTTACTTTGCACCAGTTGTACTTGCTGCGCATCATCTAGCTGCAGCCTTATCGCCGGCCGTGGTGAGGGCATGCCAATGGCCATTTCCGGGCACACTGGCACATACTGCACCAACGATGCCAACTGCTGCATGCAAAAGGCCGAGCCTTTATGCCCGCCGTCAAAGCGCACCTTTTCACCCAACACACAGGCGCTGATGCCAATTTTTACCGTCATAGAACTTACCTGCTAACTCGTTGCGCTAATTACTGAAAAACATCAGCTTTGGATCGCTAATAAGTTGCTGCCTTGGTGCAACTGCATAAAAAAACGGCAAGCCGCTTGCGCTACTTGCCGTTTTTTAAGCACGGTGAATCACCACTTATTTCTTGCTGGTGCCTACCTCAACCCGCGACTTTAATTTTTGTCCTGGGCGAAACGTTACCACACAACGGGCAGAGATCGGAATGTCTTCACCGGTTTTAGGGTTACGACCCGGTCGCTCATTTTTTACCCGCAGGTCAAAATTGCCAAAGCCGGATAACTTTACCTGATCACCCGCCTCTAAGGCCGCACGGATCTCTTCAAAAAAAGCTTCCACTATTAATTTGGCATCGCGTTTGCTAACACCAAACTTTGTAAACAGACGTTCTGCTAAATCGGCTTTGGTAAGCGCCATTCTTAATCCCTCAACGTTGCGTTGAACTCTTCACCAAGCGCGCTAACTACTTGATTTACCAACTGTTGGATATCTTTATCTTCCAGGGTACGCGCTATATCCTGCAGGGTCAGAGCAATGGCCAGCGATTTAAAACCCTCTGCCACACCCGGTCCTGTATATACGTCAAACAATTTTAGGTCAACTAATTGATTTCCGCCAACTTTTTTTATAGTAGCAGCTATATCAGCAAAACGCACCTCAGTTTTTACCACCAACGCCAGGTCACGCCGGTTGGCCGGGTACTTCGACAGCTCTTTAGCCTGTACAATATCACGCATGCCAAGGGCTGACAGCTCCAGCTCAAACAGATAGGCTTTACCTTTAATACCCAGTTTACGCTCAGCCTCAGGGTGCAGCGCGCCTAAGTAACCGACCAGGCTGTCGCCACGGTAAACTGCCGCTGTTTGCCCCGGATGCAAGGCACTGTGCTCAGCGGTAACAAAGCGAAACGCATCCGGCGCCGACGTTTGTGTCAGCAGTGCTTCAACATCGCCTTTTACATCATAGAAGTCGGCAACGCGGTTTTCCATGTTCCAATGTTCATTATGCATTGAACCGAGAATAACACCGCCTAATACTGCTATCTGACGTACGCCACCTTCAGCTTGTGCATCTGGCACAAACTTCAAACCATACTCAAACAGACGGATCCGGTTTTGTTGCCGGTTTTGGTTGTACTGCACGGTTTGCAGTAAGCCCGGCCACAGGTTAAGCCGCATGGCTGACATATCAGCCGAAATCGGGTTAGGTAGCACCAATGCCTCTTGCTGCGGGAACAACTGTTGCTGCACTTTAGGATCAACAAAGCTGTAGGTAATCGCTTCCTGATAACCGCGGTCTACCAGCACAGTGCGCAGGCGCTGCACACTTAACTCAGCTTCATTAAAGCTACGCATTTTCAAACTGGCTTGCGGTGCAATATTAGGGATATTGTTATAGCCATATACCCGCGCCACTTCTTCAATCAGATCTTCAGCAATACTGATATCAAAACGGTAGCCCGGCACTTTTACCTGCCAGCCATCAGCCGTTTCGATCACGTTCAGGCCTAACCGGCTAAAGATGGCGCTGACATCAGCCTTGGCGATACTAATGCCTAAAATTCGGCTCAGTTTGGCTTCAGTTAAGCTGATATCGGCAGTTTTTGGCAGATGCGTCTCTGACACCGCTTCGACCACCGGGCCTGGCTCGCCACCACAAATATCAATTAGCAAGCGGGTGGCGCGCTCCATCGCATCGCGCTGTAACTGAGGATCTACCCCACGCTCGTAGCGGTGAGAGGCATCAGTGTGCAGGCCGTATTGACGGGCTTTACCGGCGATCGCCAAAGGCGCAAAAAACGCACTTTCTAAAAAGATGTCTTTACTGTTGGCGGTGACGCCACTGTGCAAGCCACCAAATACACCAGCCATTGCCAGCGCTTTACTATTATCGGCAATAACTAAGGTATTGGCTTTGAGCGTTACTTCACTTTCATCCAGCAGTACCAGCTTTTCGCCGTCATTAGCCAGACGCACCGTAATATCACCATCGATGCTGGCTAAATCAAAGGCGTGCATCGGATGGCCGAGCTCCAGCAGCACATAGTTAGTAATATCCACCACCGCGTCTATGCTGCGCACACCACAGCGGCGCAGCTTTTCTGTTAGCCACAGCGGGCTTGGTGCACTGACATTGACGTTACGGATAATACGGCCCAAGTAACGCGGGCAGGCATCCGGCGCGGCCAAGTGAATGGCTTTTGTCTCGGCATGGGTCGCAGCTACAGCGTCAATCACCGGCTGGCATACGTCTAACTTATTTAACACCCCAACTTCACGGGCCAGGCCTTTTATGCCTAAACAGTCAGCGCGGTTAGGCGTTAAATCCACTTCGATAATACAGTCGTCCAGCTCAAGATACTGGCGAATATCCTGCCCTAGCGGCGCATCTTGCGGCAGTTCGATAATGCCATCTGAATCCTCGGCCATACCAAGCTCAGAAAACGAGCACAACATACCGTTAGAAGGCTGGCCGCGTAGTTTGGCTTTTTTGATGACAAAATCACCCGGCAGCACAGCACCCACAGTAGCTACTGCGACTTTTAAACCTTTACGGCAGTTTTTTGCACCACAGACGATGTCCAGCAATTCGCCGCTGCCAACATTCACTTTAGTTACCTGCAGTTTATCGGCATCCGGGTGCGGACCGCATTCAAGAACTTCACCTACCACGACGCCGCTAAATTGACCGGCTACCGGTTCAATACCGTCCACTTCCAGACCGGCCATCGACAACTGTTCAGATAAGGTGTTGCTGTCAATAGCAGGGTTTACCCACTGCCGTAACCAGGCTTCACTGAATTTCATTTACTTCACTCCGCTTATCTGAACTGTTTTAAGAAACGTAAATCATTTTCAAAGAAGGCACGCAAATCGGTTACCCCGTAGCGCAGCATGGTTAAGCGCTCAACGCCCATGCCAAAAGCAAAACCGCTGTATACGTCAGGGTCGATGCCAACTGAGCGCAGTACATTCGGGTGCACCATACCGCAGCCTAATACTTCCAGCCATTTGCCGTTTTTTCCCATCACGTCAACTTCAGCAGAGGGCTCTGTGAACGGGAAAAACGAGGGACGAAAACGGATCTGCAAGTCTTCTTCAAAGAAGTTGTGTAAAAAGTCGTGCAGTATACCTTTAAGCTCAGTAAAGCTCACTTTGGTATCCACCATTAAGCCTTCTACCTGATGAAACATCGGGGTATGGGTTTGGTCGTAATCGTTACGATACACACGGCCTGGCGAGATGATACGCAGTGGCGGCTGTTGCTGCTCCATAGTTCGAATTTGCACGCCCGAGGTTTGGGTGCGCAGCATCAGCTTAGGGTTAAAATAGAAGGTATCATGATCGGCCCGGGCTGGGTGGTGCTCGGGAATATTCAGCGCGTCGAAATTATGAAAATCATCTTCAATTTCCGGGCCGTGCTTTACCTCAAAGCCAAGTTCAGCAAAAAATGCACTGATACGCTCTATGGTACGGGTGACCGGGTGCAGGCCACCAAATTCCAGCGTGCGGCCAGGTAAAGTAACGTCAATTTGTTCCTGCGCCAATTTTGCCGCCAGCTGAGCGTTTTGCAGCAGATCACGCCTTGCATTCAGCGCATCCTGCACCTGCTGTTTTAATTCGTTAATTTGCGCGCCAGCTTGTTTGCGCTGCTCAGGCTCCATAGCTCCCAGCGATTTTAATAGTTCAGTGATGCTGCCCTTTTTGCCAAGAAACTCGACCCGGATTTGTTCCAGTGCCGGAATATCATTGGCGGCGGCAACGGCCTCTAAGGCGTTTTCCATTATTGCTGTCAGGTTCATGTGTGTCCTCAAAGCAGCTAGTAGTGTTCAGTATTAAAGCCGCTAATGATACACCAGAACCTTGGCTAAACGCAGGCGTTTAACTGACTTTTTCTGGCAAACCGTATGGATTAATTAAGAATTTCTTTGACAAAAGGAATGGTCAACTTGCGCTGATGTACTAAGGTGGCTTTATCCAGCTTATCCAGCATCGCCACCAGGGCGCGTATATCTCTGTCCTGATGATTAAGCAAGTAGCGCGCGACTTCATCAGGCAGTTCCATACCGCGCAGGCGGGCTTTTTGTTGCAGCAGCTTTTGCTTATCATCATCGGTCAGCAGGCGTAGCTGAAAACTGGTGCAGGCCTGCAAACGCGACACTAAATCAGCCAGTTGTAGCCCAAGTTGAGCCGGCGCCTGGTTACCCACTATAATTAAGGCCTTACCCTGCTCCAGCATACGGTTGTATAGGTCAAATACTGCAGTTTGCCAGCTGAGCTCGCCGGCAATTGCCTGGATATTATCCAGACACACCAAGTCTAAATGCTCCAAATTATCCAGCAGGCGCGGGCTAAATTGACGGCATTCATCCAGCGCCACCAGCTGGCTGGTTAAGCCCTGCTCCTGCGCCTGTACGCAGGCAGCGTATAACAAATGCGACTTACCACTGCCGCTGGCACCAAATAAATACAACGGGTTTTGTGCTGTGCTTTGGCCAAGGTAGTGTTTTAAATAAGCGACTGCGGCGCTTTGCGCGCCGGCATAAAAGCTGTCGAGGGTTTCATCCTCAGGAAGCGTTACTGCCAGCGTATATTGCAAAGGTTGCATTAGGGCCGGCTGTAAATAAAGGTGGCCAGCACCGGCACTGCGGTGCTATCCAAGGCTTGTTCTTCGCCCACTTCACCATTCATTAAAGCAGTTCCGTCTGATATGGCAGCACCTGCCAAGCTCAAGCGCGGGCTAAAACGCAGCGCATTCAGCAGGCCATCGGCACCTGTATTACTGCGGATCAGATAGTAAGCGCTGTCATTGGCAAAGCGGCTGATGGTTACTTCAGCAACACCAACCAGTTGCTGCAATAAACGCTGTACGTTGACGATATCGGCCAAATTTTGCAGCTGCTGTACTTCTAAGACCAGCTGAGCATCGTTCTCACTGCTAAGCACACTGGCGTATTGCTGCGCTAACTGTGAGGCCAGCACCGTCGAAAAAGCCTGCATCAGACTGTCGGCATCCGCTGCGCTGACTTCATCGCGCAAGGTTCTATTATCAGCCTGACGCTGCCAGCTAAGACTCAGTGCAGCATCACCTTCGCCGGCTTGCATGTTTATGGTGGCAGCAATGACAACATCGGGGCTATAGCGGCCACTGGCCTGTGTTATCGGCTGCCAGAAACCGGCCCACACATCGGTATCCGATAGTTGGTTTATGTCGTCAAAATCGTACAACGGCTGCAATAGCGGTAAAGCCGATTGCTTAAATGCTTTTTGTAGCGCAGTAATCAGCTCAGTGTCCGCAGCGCGGATAAAACGACGCTGCTGGCCGTCTTGCAACACCAGCCACACCAGAATATCAGGCCGCATACTGCCCCAGACCGGCAGTTGGTTGTTCTGTAATAACTGGTTAATTTTTACCGCATCCAGCAGCACCCGCATGCGGTTACCATCCTGATGCCGTATCGCTTCAAACTGTTTGATATACGACGAGGGTGAGGCCAGTTCAGCAGCAACCTGTGGCACATCAGCGATATCAGCCTTGCCGGTAACCCTTACCAACACCTGCTGCAAAGCAAGACGTTGCCATTGTGCGGGCCCATCTTTAGCCTCTACCTCAGCCTGATATAAATCTGCTACCTGGGCCGCACCCGCACTCAGGCTAATTGTCAGTAAAAACAGCAGCAGTGCCGTTATCCGCATTCTTGTTCCCTAGCTACGCCTTGACCAAAACTATGCTATACCGTTTGTTGCCGTTATAACTCTACCCGGGCAAGTCGGATCGCTTCCACAAATGGCTGATGCAATGCAACGACAGTTTCCGGCGCGAGCTCTGCACCGTCTTTATCACGCAGGCTCAATGCGGTTTGCTGGGCTACCCGGCTTAACACCAACTGGTACTCACCGTTGGCTACCGGCAGTACTGGCTTATCATCAGAGCCCCAGATACGCGACCATAATCCCGGCGCCTGTTTGTCGTAATTCAGGTAATAAGTGAATGCAGAGCGATTCATATCCGTCACTTCCAGATTAAGTTCGCTAAATACTGCTTCGAGTTGAGACCACACTACGTCAATCGGCTGTGGTGACAATAACGCCGGGTTGCCGTTAGCATCCATCCCGGGCTCTAATGCCACATCAGGGGCTTTAGCTTTATTAGCCCGGGCAATAATGATCTCTTCTTTGCCAATGCGGTCGATAATTTGGTTGAGTAACGCCACTTCCTGACGCTGTGCAGACCGCCCAACCAACTTTGCGTCTTCGTTAAAGTATTGGTGCTCCAGCATAGTCACCGTCATGCTGGCAGAGCGGCCATGTGGCCTGGGCTCTATGCGGATAGTAAACCTTGCCTGCTCGGTTTGCTGCACCGACTGCCAAAACCAAAAGCCCTGATCTTCACTACGGCTGATCCAACCTGTGGTGTACACCAAGCCAGTGTCATCTGGCTCCAGCGTTACCCCTTGCTCGGCAAACTGCGCCCGTAACATTTGCTGTAAAAAAGGCACCAAATCACCGGTGTAATCAGTCCGGTCAAACCAGACCCGGGACAGCTTATCGCCCTCTTCTACCCGACTGCTGGTGGCGGTTGCCAGCACCAAAGCCGGTGAACGGGTATCGGTCTCGACTTGTGCGGCACTAGACTCTGGTATATCAAATTGTGCCGGTTGTGCAGGCTGCGCCAAACCGGTAGGTATTTTAAGGCTGCTTACGCCCTGAGTGCCCTCTTCCTGAGCCGGTTGCTGCGCCGAAAACAACGAACACCCGGATAACAATAGGCTGGCTACTAAACTACTTTTAACCCAATATTGCACTTACTTACTCCTAAGATAAGGTGGCGTACAGTATGCCTGCACGCAGCACCATCAAACTGATATGCCGGCTTTTGCCAATGCCTGTTCGATTACCGCCATGTGAATTGGTTCAAGCGGTGTCAGGGGCAGTCGCATAGTGTCAGAGGCAATCAAACCCATTTTTTTCAGTGCCCATTTTGCCGGTATCGGGTTGGCTTCGATAAATAAATCATGATGCAGCGCCCGTAGCGGTGAGTCTGTCGCAGTGGCGGAAGCTTCGTCCCCGGCCATCGCGAACTGGCAAAGTTTTGCCATCGCAGCCGGTACTATATTAGTGGTAACCGAAATAACGCCATGCCCACCTTGCAACATAAACTCACAGGCTGAAGCATCATCACCGCTTAACAGGGCAAAATCTGTAGGACACAGTTTTTTTAACTCAGCCAGACGCTGCATAGAGCCTGTAGCTTCTTTAATACCGACGATATTGGCTGTGTTGCTCAGCTGTGCAACCGTTTCAGGTAGTAAATCAACGCCGGTGCGCCCCGGTACGTTATACAGCAGGATGGGTTTATCCCCTGCCGCAGCTGCAACTGCATTAAAATGTAGCACCATACCTTTTTGCATTGGCTTATTGTAAAACGGCGTTACCGTTAAAAAACCATCTATTGGCAAGCATGCTAATGCTTTAGTGCGTTCTACCGCCTCGGCAGTCGCATTGGCACCGTTACCTGCGATAACGCCAATTTTGCCCTGCACCTGCTCACAGACAGCCGACATCACCTTAAGTTGTTCAGCAAAGCTAATGGTTGCCGCTTCACCGGTAGTCCCCATAATAACCAGACCATCGGTGCCGTTTTGCAGGTGAAAATCAACCAGTCGCGCTAAGCTGTGGTAATCAATCTCGCCAGACTCCAGCATAGGTGTAACAAGCGCAACCCAACTTCCTTTGAACATCGTAATTCAAGCCCCGTCATCTGTAAGGGCGTCTATGTTAAAGAGACACCGGCCTAAACACAAGAAGCGCAGACGTAATGAGCAACATCTGCAAGCCAGATGATTTCAGCTAAGGGTATGTTACACTTGACGCCTTAATGTTGACCTCCTGTCTCTGTGCACAGTCTTCAGGGTTTTTATACTATGCCTCAACAACTTGTTGTCACCGCGATCGGCACTGACCGAACCGGTATTGTGAGTAAGCTGGCGCGGTTAGTCACCGATTGCAACTGTAATATTACTGATAGCCGCATGGCCATTTTTGGTGGCGAATTTACCTTTATCATGTTGTTATCCGGTGACCCTGCCTCAATCAGCCGGATAGAACATTTATTACCTGGTCTTGGGTTAGAACTTGATCTGACTACCATGACCAAACGTACTGGTGCCCATCAAAACAGAGCCGTGGCAGCGCATTACGTGCTGGACTACACCGGTGCAGACCGGGTCGGCACCTTAGGGGCTATAACGGGCTTATTGGCCAGTCACCAGGTGTATATTGGCTCTTTACAATCGCAAAGCCGGTTAGATACCAGCGGCGTGCTGCAGATGCATACCCAAATGACGCTGGAAATACCCGAGGGCGAGCAGCCCGATGCTATTCGCTCGGCAGTGATGGCGCTGCTGGCAGAGATGAATTTAACCGGCAGTTTTCATGCCCAAGTGTAATAAATAGAGGGAAGCATAATGAGCTATTTAGCCGCTGGCCAAAACGCACCAGACTTTACCTTAGCAGATCAAAACAATCAGCCTGTTAGTTTATCTGCCTTGCTAAAACAACAACGTGTGCTGGTCTATTTTTACCCTAAGGCCATGACACCTGGCTGTACCGTTCAGGCCTGTGGCCTACGCGACAGTATGGCTGAACTGAGTGCCAAAGGCGTCACTGTAGTGGGTATAAGTACAGATGCACCGGCGAAACTGGCGAAATTTGCCCAGCGCGACCAACTAAACTTTACCCTGCTATCAGATGAAGACCACAAAGTGGCGGACGCTTTTGGCGTCTGGGGCGAGAAAAAGTTTATGGGTAAAGTTTATGATGGCTTACACCGTATCAGTTTTTTAATTGGCCAGAATGGCAAGGTCGAAAAAGTGTTTGATAACTTTAAAACTAAAGATCACCACCAGGTCGTGCTGGATTATTTGGCCTGACATCCATATTTTGCTAGCGGAGAGAACATAATGAAAAAAATGCTACTAAGCCTGGCTATCGCCTCTGCAGTTTGCGCCAATGCCAGCGCAACAGTACTCAATAGCGAAAAAGCAATAATTCAGGTAGATACCCTGATATCTGGCCTTAAACACCCCTGGGGCATGACTTTTTTACCCGATGGCCGCCTGCTGGTGACCGAGCGTAACGGTGGTTTGTTACTGGTCACTGCCGATGGCAAAAACAAAACCGCATTATCTGGCTTGCCCGACATCGAAGCTAAAGGCCAGGGCGGCCTGCTGGATGTGGTGTTATCGCCTGATTTTGCCAACGACAATCGGTTATTTTTCAGCTTCAGTGAGCCTGGTGAGGGCGGCAGCAGCACAGCAGTAGGCAGCGCGATTTTGCGCGGTGACGCCCTTACTGAGGTTAAGGTGATTTTTAGCCAGCAGCCTAAAGTGGATGCCCGCCACCATTTTGGCAGCCGTTTAGTGTTTGATAACGATGGTAACCTGTTTATTACCATGGGCGATCGGGGCAGTCAGCGTAATGAAGCGCAAAACCTGGCCAACCACATTGGCACCGTATCGCGCGTGACACCCGAAGGCAAAGCGGCACAAGCCAATCCTTTTGTTGATAACAAAGAGGCAAAAGCAGAAATTTGGTCATACGGCCATCGCAATATCCAGGGCGCAGCACTGCACCCTACGACAGGCGAGCTGTGGACCCATGAACACGGCCCACAAGGTGGCGATGAAATTAACATCGCCCGTGCCGGTAATAACTATGGCTGGCCGGTGATCACTTATGGCGAGGAATATGGCGGCGGCGTTATCGGTAAAAAGCAGCAGGCTGGCTTAGAGCAACCGCTGCACTACTGGGTGCCTTCTATTGCGCCCAGCGGCATGGTGTTTTACGGTGCTGAGCTGTTTGGCAACTGGAAAAACAATATGCTGGTTGGCTCATTAAAATTCGGCCAGTTGGTGAGGCTGGAACTGGATGGTGAAAAAGTGGCGCATGAAGAGCGTATTATGATCGGTCAGCGTATTCGTGATGTAGAGCAAGGCCCTGACGGCGCTGTGTATCTACTTACCGACAGCAGCGATGGTCAGGTACTGCGCTTAACGCCGGCACAATAAATGACGGGCAAAATAATCAGTACCGCGAGCATGCTGTCTGCGCTGGCACTGGCTTTTAGTTACAGCAAGCCTGTTTTTTCACAGCAGTCGAATGCCCAAGCGTCAGAGACGACAGATAATACTGAAGTTATCGTGGTAAGTGCCTCACTGCAGCGCGAGGCCTGGCTTAATAGCCCTGCCTCCACCGCACTATCCTTTACCCCTAACAGCGGTATTTTAATTGACAGCGCCCAGTTGTTTTCGGGGATCAGCGGGGTGCAGGCCGACAGCCGGGCCAACTTTGCTCAGGACACCCGGTTAAGTGTGCGCGGTTTTGGCAGTCGCAGCGCCTTTGGTATCCGCTCTCTGTACTTACAGCAAGACGGTATTCCTATTTCAACCCCCGATGGCCAGGGGCAGCTGTCCAGCATTCTGCTGGACAACATCGACAGCGTCGAAATATTAAAAGGCCCCATGGCGGTGTTGTATGGCAATGCATCCGGTGGTGTGGTTTCACTGTATAGCCGCACACCGGTGCAAAATGCGGTTGGCGGCTCGGTGGCAGGCTCTGAGCAGCACCAGCAGTATCAACTGTTTGCTGACTGGGTATCGGGTGAAAACAGCTTAAGTGCCAGTGCCAAACGTTTCACCACTGACGGCTATCGGCCGCATTCACAAGCCGAGAAACAGCAAGCCCAGCTACTGTACCGCACGGCATTAGTGGGCTATGCCCGGCTGAACGTCAGGTTGGACTACGCACGCGATCCACAGTTACAGGATCCGCTCGGGCTAAGCCTGGATGTCTGGCGCGCCAACCCGAAGCAAACTGATGAAGCAGCACTGCGGTTTGATACCGAGAAAAACAGCAAGCAGCGTCAGCTTAGTGTCAGCTTGTCGGATTACCTGCAAGAGGATGCCTGGCAAATCAGTGCCTGGCTGGGCGAGCGGCAAATTGGTCAGCGCCTGGCATTCCCCGGCAGCGCGCCCACCTCAGCCGGCGGCGAAGTCGTGCTGGACCGCCAGTTCAGTGGCGCTAATGCCCACTATCGGCTACTACAGGGCGAGACCTATCAGCTGCGTGTTGGCGCCAGTATTATGCAAAGCGATGACGACCGGCTGGGTTTTATTAACGACTTTGGCCAGCGCGGCGAGCTGCGCCGCGATCAAACCGACAAGGCCAACAGCAATGATGTGTTTATCCGGGGCCAGTGGCAACCCGCACCGCGATGGCAACTGCAGGCTGGCTGGCGCTACAGTGAGCTTAAACTAAAAATTACTGACCGCTACATTAATACAGACAATCCGGATGACAGTGGCAGCAAAGCTTTTTATAGCGAGGCAGTTGCCGCCGGTATTAATTACCAGATTAATGACAACCTGAGTGCATTTTTAAGCGCCGCCCGTGGTTTTGAGAGCCCTACGCTTGCCGAAATTGCCTACAAAGCTGATGATAACGGCGTTAATCTGGCGCTTAATGCCAGTCGCAACCGGCAATGGGAAACCGGCTTGAAATGGCAAAATGACATCTCGAGTGGCAGTGTCAGCCTGTTTGACATTCAAACAACCGACGAGCTGGTGGTTGATCAAGCTATCGGGGGGCGCACTAGCTATCGTAATGCCGGCAAAACCGCACGCAGTGGCGCTGAGCTACAACTTAGCTGGCGTCATAATGGCTATGTGCGCCAACAGCTTGGCGCGCATTATTTGAGCGCCGAGTTTGATGCCGGTGATCTTAGCGGCAGGCGCCTGCCTGGTGTGGCAAAACAGCAGTTAGACTGGCAGCTTGAACTGACGCCCTGGCAAGATAACACCGTATTCAGCCTGCAAAGCCGTTATCGTAGCAAGGTATATATAGATGATGATAACAGTGCTGCTGCGCCTGCCGCCGTGACCTTTTCGCTCGGTGCACGGCACAGCCAGCAACTGCAACAATTGACGTTGGATTACTGGCTGGCACTGGATAACCTGACCGACAAAACCTATGCCGGCTCAGTCATTGTCAATAATGGCCGGCCAATAGAGCCGGCACCGGGACGTGAGCTAAGCGCCGGTGTCAGCGCCCGCTTCTATTGGTAAAGAGTAAACTACACAGTGTGAGTTTCCGCCTGGTCGGGATGCACCCGCGCCGACCAGGCATTTATGGTCGCTTTTACCAGTGACGCCAGCGGTATCGCAAAAAAGATCCCCCAGAAGCCAAACAGGCCACCAAAAAACAGCACCGCAATAATAATAAACACCGGATTTAAATTAACCACTTCAGAAAATAACACCGGCACTAATAAGTTACCGTCCAGCGCCTGAATAATGCCGTAGGCCAGCATCAAATAACCAAACTCGGCACTTGGCCCCCACTGAAAAAACGCCACCAACGCTACCGGTAAAGTAACCACCGCAGCGCCGACATAGGGGATCAGTACTGACAGCCCGACTAACACGCCCAGCAGCAGCGGGTAATTCAGGCCAAACAAGGCAAACACAATATAGCTGGTGGTACCGACAATCAGGATCTCCAAAATTTTACCGCGGATATAGTTCATGATCTGCATGTTCATTTCATGCCACACCTGGCTAATCAATTTACGCTCAGTAGGTAACAGCTGTACAAAGCTGCTGGTCAGCTGGGCTTTGTCTTTTAGCATAAAAAACACCATCAGCGGCACTAACACCAGGTAAATCAGCAAAGCTACTAAATCAACTATCGACGCCAATGATAATTGCAGCATGTCACGGCCAAACCCCATCAAACGTTCGTCCACCGAATGCATAAATAAGTTAATCTGCTCAACACTGACCATGCCAGGAAAGGCTTGTGGCAGCTCAAGCAGGTAAGCCTTACCCTGCTCAATCATCTGCGGTAAATCACGCAATAAATTACGCCCCTGATACCATACCAGCGGGATGATCCACATCAGTGTCAAGGTTGCCACGCCAACAAAGGCCGACACCACAACGATAGTGCTTACAGCACGCGATAACCCTAAACGAGCTAATCTGACAACCGGCCATTCCAATAAATAAGCCAACGCAATTGCCACTAATACCGGCGCTAAAATACCACTTAGCCAATAAATGGCCATAAAGCCAATCACCAGCAACAAAAACAGTGTGACAACCTGAGGATCTGAAAACTTATGCAGGTACCACTTTTTTAACCAATCCAACATTAGCCAACTCCAGTAAAGTATCAGTGCCAAGGGTAATAAACGCTTCGCAGTATAACGAAGAAACCATGATTTTGGTGCTTAACTGTAAGCAGACGCCAAATTTATGCTAAATTAGCGGCCGCTGCCGTTGGAACTAATCGACACAATCTCAGACAAAGTGAGCAATGTTAGCTATTTATCATGCATCAGGGCGGGCACTCCTCTTATGACGTTTTATGCTGTACACAAACCGTTACTATGCTGCCTGTTGGTATTGGGGCTCACCTCTACCTCCGCTTCAGTGCAAGCGACGCTGCCCGATTTGGGTGGTAATGCCTTCAGTACAATAACGCCGGACAAAGAAAAGCAGCTGGGCGATGTGATGATGCGCCAAACCCGGGGTAGCTTGCCCATGGTGTATGACCCTTTACTTGACGAGTACATTAATTCACTGGGTAACCGCCTGGTGGCGCGTGCCAATGACGTGAAGTTCCCGTTTAAATTTTACTGGGTACAGGATAAAAATATCAACGCGTTCGCAACCCTTGGCGGCAACATTGCTTCGCACACCGGCACGCTGGCAGTGGCCGATAGCGAAAGCGAGTTTGCCTCAGTAATGGCGCACGAAATCGCCCACGTTACCCAGCGCCATATCGCTCGTTTTGTTGAAGCGCAAAGCCAAAAAACCCCGCTTACGCTGGCCGGCATTTTAGGGGCTATCGTGCTGGCCACCGTTAACCCCGAGGCCGGTATGGCGGCAATGATGGCCACGCAAGGTGCGGCGCAGCAAAGTGCGATTAACTTTACCCGCAGTAACGAGCAGGAAGCCGATCGTATTGGCATGCAAATATTGGCTGACGCGGGCTTTGACCCACATGCCGTGCCGGATTTCTTTCGTAAACTGACCGAGCAAAGCCGTTTCATCAATCAACAGCTGGCGTTTTTGCAAACCCACCCACTGTCACAAAGCCGGGTGAGTGATACCCGATTAAGAGCTGAGCAATTCCAGCGCCGCTTTATTCCCGACAGCCAAGACTTCACCCTAAGCCGAGCCAGAGTGTTAGCGCGCTATCATTACAGCAAGCAGGACGCTGAAACCGTATTTCGTAAAATGCTCAGCGAGCCCGGCGGCAATACCAAGGCAAACCAGTATGGTTTAGCTATCGCATTGCTCGATAACAACAAGCTAGACGCTGCCCGCAAACAAATCGAGAGCCTGCTGGCGCAAGATGAGCATAATCTGTATTACGTTGACGTATATACCGATATTCTGCTGGCGCAAAAAGAATATCAATTGTGTCTGGATATGCTGGAACAGCAATATTTGCTGCGACCAAACAATCAGGTGGTAACCCTTAATTATGCCAATGCTGCACTGAAATCCGGCGCTAACCGCTTGGCAATACATTTGCTTAAGAGTTTATTGTTTTATAAAAGCGATAACATCTTAGCCTATGATTTACTCTCCGAAGCCTATAAAGCTACCGGCGATATGGCACGCTTTTACGAGGCCCGGGCCGATTTAAGTTATCAGTTAGCCAATTATCCACGCGCGATTGACGATCTGAACGAAGCGCTAAACTTTCTCAAACAAGAAGAAAAACTGGAGAACCGCCGGCTGGAAGCGAAAAAACGCCAATTACAGGCTGAGTTTGACCGCTTACGTCGGATGTAATTTGCCAGAAAACCACAGGACAACACCATGTTTACCATCTACCACAACCCGCGCTGCTCAAAAAGCCGCGAAGCACTTGCACTGCTGCAACAGTACAGTGAACACATTTGCGTGATTGAATACCTGAAAACACCGCCCAGCGAAGCTGAACTGACTAGCCTGCTGAAAAAACTCAATATCAGCGCCCGGCAATTGCTACGCAGCAAAGAAGACGAATACCAACAGCTTGCTCTGGATAACACGGCCCTCTGCGAGCAACAGCTCATTAAGGCCATGAGCCAACACCCCAAATTGATTGAACGGCCAATAGTCGTTCGTGGCGAGCGCGCCGTTGTTGGTAGGCCGCTTAGCAACGTTGAAAGCTTGCTGTCATGACCGGCTATGTTCTGATCCTGTATTACTCACGCCATGGTGCTGTTGCCGCTTTGGCGGATAAAATTGCCATTGGTGTGCAGCAAGCCGGTGTCGAAGCAAGGGTGCGCTGCATACCACCGCTGGATAGCACTCACGCCTGTAAACATGCCATCGTCAGCCATCAAGAGCTGGCGCAGTGCGACGCTTTAGCCTTTGGCAGCCCAGTGCGCTTTGGCAACATGGTGGCCGACGCCAAAGCCTTTTGGGACGGCACCACCAGCCTGTGGTTAAAAGGTGAACTTATCGACAAACCCGCCGGGGTTTTCACTTCATCAGGCAGTATGCATGGCGGCAATGAAGCAACCTTGCTTAGTATGAGTCTGCCGTTGTTACACCATGGTATGCTACTTACCGGCATTCCCTACAGCGAGCCGGAGCTGCATCAAACCCAAAGTGGCGGCACGCCCTATGGCCCGAGCCATGTCAGTGGCCACCACGCTGATAACAAACTGAGTATTGACGAACAACGTCTGGCCATTGGCTTTGGCAAGCGCCTGGCGACATTAAGCCAGCAGTTAAAACAACACAGAGAATCATAATGACAACAACAACATCTTCTTCTGCTGCAGACGCGGTCCCAATGGCCGCACATACAGCACGTTATTTATTGCTTGGCCGGCTGGGTTTTTTCGGCTTATGGTTATTACAGCCGCTGTGGATTTTATGGCTGGCACCGCCACAGTTGGGAAATGCCTATGTGTTGTTGGCGCTGTTGTGGCTGCCATTATGGCTGCCGTTTTACGGCATTATTAAGGGCCATGCCTACACGCTGGCATGGGCTAATTTTATTGTGATGATTTACTTTTTGCACAGCCTGACTAACCTTTGGGTCGCCAGTGGTATGCAGCTGTACCTGTCAATACTGGAATTGCTGTTAGCCAGTATGATGTTTATTGGCTGCACTTATTATGCGCGGTTTCGTGGCATGGAGCTGGGCCTTAAAATTCCCCGCTTAAAAGATGATCCACGCCGTTAAGGCGTGGCTGGCCGGCCCATGTAAAAATCCAGTTGCCGACCAATAAAACCGTTTTGCACCAGCTGCTCAAATTGTTGCTTTAGTTTTGCTGAGAGTGCCTCATTATAGTTACTCAGCGCACAATATACTGAAGGCGGTGCAGACCAGAGCGCGTCAGCCGCAAAGCTGGTATCACCCGAGGTTTTTACATAGAAGTGATAAGACAGATCGACCGTCATCACCACGTCAAGCCGGCCCTGTTTTAAGCGCATCAGATTACTTTCCAGCGAGTGGGCGTCATCGCGGATAACATCCCCTAAACGAAACACCTGCTCCAACTCCGGGTAAGTAAAACCCCAGGTGGTACCCGCCCGCTTACCAGCAAGGTATTGAATAGCCGTGACAGGATCACTCTCCTTACGCCGAATCATCAATTGTTGGGTGCTGAACAGTGGTCCTGTCCAGTTGAGCTTTTCAGGTTCATCCACCCAGTCGGGGTTTAAAAAACAGGCCAGCTCAGCTTTGCCATCTCGCAGCCAGGGCTCTACCCGGGTGCGCGGTAGATTAAGGTAACTCACCCCGGCGCCGAGCTGTATGGCCAGCTCGTCAATAATGTCTTTACTGATCCCAGCTTGTAAGCTGCCATCGGCAGCAAAAATGGCATAAGGCGGTGTATTACTCTCACTGACAATCGCCCTTAACTGCAGTGGCTGCTGCGCCGACAGACAAGTGGCATAGCTCACGTAACATAGTGTGACTAATAGCAAAAACAGCTTACTACTTTTGCGCATAACAGCCCCTTATCACTAGCGGGTTAGTCATTTAGTTTAGGTTTATCTGATACAGCTTAGTCAGTTTGCTCCAGCCATTCCACTTTTTCTATCTGGCTAAAACGATTACTGATCTTGTTGGCTGAAGTATGAATTTGCTTTACGTCCACTGCCGCCTGATCAATATGTTTGGCCAGATTATCAAAACGCCCACGGAACCGGTCAAAATCTTCGGCCAATTTAACCAGGTGTTCCTGGATTAAATGCACCTGACGGCGGGTGGCATCATCTTTTAACACGCTGCGCGCCGTGGTAAGTACCGCCATTAATGTGGTTGGAGATGTTAGCCATACCCGACGCCGGTAAGCTTCTTCGACAATATCTGCATGATAGGCATGCAGCTCGGCAAAGATGGCCTCAGCCGGCAGAAACATAATGGCACCATCGGCTGTTTCGTTGCTAATTATGTATTTGTCGGCAATATCATTAATATGTTTTTTAATATCCAGCTTAAACTGGCGCTGCGCCAGCTTGCGCTCTTCGCTGGTTAGCTGTGGATCAGTCATCTTTTTGTAGCTTTCCAACGGAAACTTCGCGTCTATCGCAATATCGCCACTGGGTTTGGGTAAAAACAACATACAGTCGGCAATACGGCCATTACTGAGCGTATGCTGTAGTGAAAAATGCTGCTCTGGCAATACGTTACGAATAAGCGCTGTCAGCTGCACCTCACCAAAGGCACCACGCGAACGTTTATCAGCCAGCACTTCTTGTAAGCTAACAACGTTTGTGGACAGCTCGGTAATCTTTTTTTGTGCATCGTCAATCAGCGCCAGCCGTTTAACAATATCGGTAAAGGTTTGGTTGGTTTTTTCAAAGCCATCGCTTAAACGTTTTTCCACCTGACCGGCAATGTCTTTCAGCCGCTGGTCAATACTTTGTGTCAGCTGCTTTACCTGCTCGGCCAGCATTAACGCTTGTTGCTGCAGGTTTTTACTCAGCTCAAAGCGCGCTGCCTGCTGGGTGTCGGTAATTTTTTGCAGCACTTGCAGCAGATGTTCCTGTTGTTGCTGCTGTAATTGCTGCCGCTGCAGATGCAATTGCTCCAGTAACTGTTGTTGCCAAAGGCTTTGCTGCTGCAGCTGTTCCAGCTTAAATTGCTGCAGCTGTTCAGACGCTGCTGAGCGGCGCACTACTAGCACCAGCAGCAACACCAAATTCAGGCTGATTAACGCACTCAGCAAATAAAACCAATGCGCTGTTGTCATAAAACTCCTTTACCGGCAAACCAGTGCCGGGGGCTCTGCGTATAAAGCGCAACTATACAATGTAATTAGCAGTACCATGAAGCAACTGGCATTATTTCCACTTAACAGTTTTATTTTACCCGGCGGGCGCATGCGCCTTAGGGTGTTTGAGCCACGCTATGTGCGACTGGTGAGCGAGGCCAGTGCCGGTAAGCGTGACTTTGCCATGGCGCAGATAAACCCTTATGTTAGCCAGCAGCACGAGGATCGCATCTTACCTTTGGCTACCCGTGTGACCATTGAAGATTTCGAACAACTTGACGATGGTTTACTGGGCATTACCATCGCTGGTGTTGAGAAGGTACAAATCGTTAAGCGCTGGCAAGAAGCCGACAAGCTTAATGTGGCTGACGTGAGCGTGCTGGACAGCTGGCCCTCTCAAGCCGTAGCGCCGGAATATAACGAGCTCACTGTACAGTTACAAAAAATGCTGATGCACTATCCCGCGCTACAGCAGCTGTACCCTGAGCCTAAATATACTGATGCAGCCTGGGTAGCATCACGTTATCTGGAGCTGCTACCGATGCAACCGGCGTTAAAACAGCAACTTGCACTGCAAAGCAGCCCGGCTCCCTGCCTCGACAGCTTGCAGGCCTGGCTAACACATCAGGCCTGAGCAGCACTCACTCTGTTGTAAGCCGCGTATTCGTCGTCCAGAATAATAGCGACTATCTGCCAGTCTTGCTGGCCTTTTTGCAGTGTATAAGAGGTGTGGCAGGTAAATAACACCTGACCGCTCTGCTGGTAAAACCGCCAGTACAAACTGACAAAATATAATTGCTCTGACAACCGAAGCTGATGCTGCAGTATAGGTTCAGCATCGATTACCCCCAGGGCGCGATATTTCTCTACCTGCGTTAAAATGTGGCTATGTAGCGCATCGTTATCTACCAGCAAGGTTTTATTGTCACCCGATAACAACATACTGGGCAGCGAGATAAAGTTACTAAAAGCGGTGGTGTCTGCACTAACATAGGCTCTGGCGTAACGCTGAAAAAAATCGGCAATACTTTGCATCTTAATGTCCCGTTATTAACTGATGCCCAGGTATTTGTGCACCTGCACACTCAAGCGCCAGTTATGTTGCTTACACATGGCAATGGCAAGCTCAGTAGCGCGCTGCTGCTGGCTTATCGGCTGTAAGTAAATCAGCTTAGCTGCAGTGTCCGTATGTTGCAATAACTGCAACAACTCATCAATGTGCTTTTGCATTGCCACCGGGTGTTTAATCTCGTTCGCCCGATCGAGTGCACTTTGCAAGACCTTATAACCACCGGCCATGTTGACCTTAGGCGATACGGTAACCCAGGTTTGCAGTGGTGCTTTTATCTCAAAGGTGCCACTGGTTTCAATTTGCGTGCTGTAGCCGGCATGATGCAGCGCGTCACACAACGGGTTTAAGTCGAACATACAGGGCTCACCGCCGGTAATCACCACATGTTTAGCCTGATAGCCCTCCGTGCTAAACAGTTGCAGCAACTCTTCAGGCGTTACGCCTGCCCAGTGCTCTGTCTCGGCAGTTTTTATCACAATATCACCCAGGCTTTGCTCAAGCTCAGGCTTTATCTGCCAGGTATGCTTGGTATCACACCAGCTGCAGCCCAC
This sequence comes from Chromatiaceae bacterium, assembly GCA_033838465.1. GTDB lineage: Bacteria > Pseudomonadota > Gammaproteobacteria > Enterobacterales > Alteromonadaceae > Alishewanella. Next base: position 718,417 of record JAJLKZ010000007.1, on the reverse strand, counting down.
CGGGCAGCCCTGCAAGCGGATGAAAATCGCTGGTGCGCCAGTAAAACTGCCCTCGCCCTGAATGGTTTCAAAAACTTCGTTAACCTTATACACGCTGTGCTTTACCCTTTAGCCTGTGGCTGAATTACTGTACAATGCGCGCCCGCCCAAAGGCGACGCTTTTTAATACGCTGCATTATACAAGAGAGAGCCTGCTATGCCGAACAAAGTTGTGGTGATTTACTCCGGTGGAATGGATTCATTCACCGTATTACACAAAGCCGTGCAGGCAGGCCATGATGTCTATGCCCTTTCATTTAATTATGGCCAGCGCCATGTAAAAGAGTTGCAATGCGCTGCTGCCGTGTGCCAACAGCTTGGCATTAAGCATAAAATTGTCGATATCTCGGCCATAAATCAGCTGTTGGCGGGCTCGTCTTTAACAGATGATATCGACATACCTGAAGGCCACTATGCGGCAGATAATATGAAATCAACGGTAGTGCCTAACCGCAATATGATTTTGTTGTCATTGGCCGTGGGCTATGCAGTGTCAATTGGCGCTAACCAGGTGTATTACGGCGCCCACAGCGGCGATCACTTTATTTACCCGGATTGCCGGCCGGAATTTGTGCAAAAAATGCATGATGTCTGTCAGATAGCCAACTATGAACCAGTGGATATCGTCAGCCCCTATTTGCGGCAAACCAAAATTGAAATTCTGGCTGATGGCCTGGCGATGGGGCTGGATTACAGCCAAACCTGGACCTGCTACAACGGCCGCGAGAAAGCCTGCGGCAAATGCGGTTCTTGTCAGGAACGGTTAGAAGCCTTTGCCCTAAACCACACTACTGACCCATTGCCATACGAATAACCCGATGCGCTGATCCAATGCAGCTGGTTATAACATATAGAAAAGCGGCCTTGTGGCCGCTTTTGTTGTCTCTATAATGTCGAAAACTTTCGCTGGAGCAAAAACTTATGCTGGCTTTTTGGTTTGCCATCCCTTTTTGGCAACGGGTATTGGGGGCATTACTGCTGGGTGTGCTCACGGGTGTATTACTGGGTGAACAGGCCACAGCGTTAAAACCGCTGGGTACCTTATTTATTAATGCTATTCGCATGCTGGTAGTGCCGCTGGTATTTTTCGCGCTGATAAGCAGCATTACCTCCCTGGCCGATAACAGTAAAATGCAGCGGCTGGCGTTTAAAACCATTGGTTTATTTTTATTTACCGCACTGATAGCCAGCTTAATTGGCCTTACGGTCGGTTCGTTAATGCCGTGGGATAACGCCATGCAGTTAACCGCCGCTGAGGTGAAACCACGAGATATCCCGCCAGTGGCCGATGTGCTGACTAACCTGATTCCGACTAACCCGATTGCGGCTATGGTAAATGGTAATATTCTGCAAATTATTGTATTCGCTGCCATTATTGGCATCGCTATTAATAAGGTTGGCGATAAAGCGCTACCAATGAAAAAGGTGCTGTTATCGGGTGCAGACATTATGTTTCAGGTTACCCGTATGGTGCTGGAGCTTACGCCGCTGGGCGTATTTGGCTTAATGGCCTGGGCGGTCGGCAGCTATGGTCTGGCAACCTTATTGCCGCTGGGGCAGTTTATTATAGCGGTGTACATTGGCTGCGTTATCCATATTCTGTTTACCTATGGCGGCCTGGTTAAACTGTTTGGCGGTATGCCTGTACGCGACTACTTTAAAGCCATACTGCCAGCGCAGTTAGTGGCATACAGCAGTGCCAGCAGTTATGGTACCTTGCCGGTAAGCCATAAGGTGGTTACCGAAAACCTGAAAGTATCAAAAGACTACGCCAGCTTTGTGCTGCCACTGGGCGCCACCATTAACATGGATGGTTGCGGCGGCATCTACCCGGCAATAGCCGCAATATTCATTGCTCAGTTATATGGTATTGATCTTAGCGCGCTGGATTATCTGTTAATCGCCGGCACCGCCACCCTAGCGTCAGTGGGCACCGCAGGTGTACCCGGTACTGCCATGGTGATGCTCACCGTTACGTTGAGTGTGGTTGGCCTGCCGCTGGAGGGAATTGCCTTTATCGCTGCAGTAGACCGTATTATTGATATGATGCGCACCGCCACTAATGTCACCGGCGATACCATGGTGGCACTGGTGATTGGCCGCACTGAGGGTTTAGTTGAGGAGCAAACCGCACCCGATGCTAACTTGGTGAATACGCCGCAGCGCTAATTTCGCTGCGGCGTTTTACGACATCACGCTGCGCTAAACAGGTTTTGGTGCAGCTGTTTGACTACAGCCGGCGCATCGGCATCCTGCACTAAAAAGCACAGGTTGTGTTTAGAGGCGCCATGGCAAATCAGCCGCATATTAATGCGCTCCAGCGTATTAAATAAATCGCCGGTTACGCCTTTGCTGCTGTGTAAATGGTTGCCAATCACCGCCACCAGACTTAAGCCCTGCTCCACACTCACATCGCAAAAGCTACGCAGCTCCGCCAGCGCCGGCTCTACCGAGGCACTAAACGCGCTGGTCATGCCGCCTTCATCTAAGGTAAGAGCCACACTGATCTCTGAGGTGGTAACTAAATCTACCGAAATCTGATGCCGGCTTAGGGTGTCAAAAACCCGGGTTAAAAAGCCGGCAGCGTGCAACATAGCCGGGCTTTTTACCGTGATCAGGGTTTGTGATTTTCTCAGGGCGATAGCGCGGTATGGCGGACGCTCTTTTACCTCTTTGGCAATCCAGGTACCACCAGCCTCTGGCTCGCGGCTGGAGCCGACAAAGACACCAATATTACGCCGCATCGCCGGTATTAACGTGGCAGGATGCAGCACCTTGGCACCAAAAGTGGCCATTTCGGCCGCTTCATCAAAGCTTATCTCTTTAATGCAGCGCGCCTGCTCGGTTAAACGTGGATCGGTGGTAAAAATACCGACCACATCGGTCCAAATCTGCACTACACTGGCCGCCAGTGCTTCGCCAAACAACGCAGCACTGTAATCGGAGCCCCCCCGGCCCAGTGTTGTGGTTTGACCGGCGTCATCGGCACCAATAAAGCCTTGTGTCACCACGATGTGATCGCTCAGCAGCGGTTGCAGGTGCAGTGCAGCTAACTGGCTAATTTGGCCAATTTGTGGCTCGCCTTTACCAAAACGGCTGTCGGTGCGCATAACACGGCGTGCATCAAAACATAACCCCGGCGCTCCACGCTCACGCAGCACCTGCGCGAACAGCACCGAGCTTAACCGCTCGCCAAAGCTTTGAATTTCATCTTTGTGCGCGCCGCTATATACAGCGCCGCCCTGCTCAATCAGCTCTTTAAGTGCACTTAGTAGAGTGTCAATATCAGCGGCAACCTGCTGCGGCTGCGCCAAGCGGTGTAACACTGCAAGCGTAATGCGCTCTATACCTTGATAACAGGCATAACGCTCGCTGATGTCGGTATGTTTGGTGATGTCGACTAATAAGTTAGTCACGCCAGAGCTGGCACTGACGACAACCAGCCGGATCGCAGGATCATTCAGAATAATGTCGGCACAGCGCGACATCGCATCGAAATCGGCCACACTGGTGCCGCCAAATTTCGCAACAATAAGCTTAGACAAGGGGTCTCTCCTTATAAAACATAATAAGCAGAGCATGGCATTTGCTAACAGCAAAACGAGAATGACACAGACGGCTTCTGTAAACTGTAGTTAACAAAGGCCAGAAGCTCTCCACCGCAATTTCAGGTGACAGTCGTAAGGATTCAGCCTTAACGACCGGAATACGACGCTCTATATCGGCGTATCCCTCGGCGTTAGTCCCCCTCATTCAGGCTACGATGTATAGACATCTGTCCTGAACTACCTGGCTAACGCACCTCTTCTGGTCTATCAGATTCGATTGACGGGCGACACCTTACCCTGTTTTACCGCCCCAGGCAATAGCCTTTTAGCCGTCTAAACAAAGTTTTTCCTTGTCCCCGCTGTTGCGTCTGCCAGCGCTTATATAATGCCACTTATGGTATCGCGTTAATCTGAACAAATCCTTAGCCGGCATAAAATAATTTCGGCCGTACTGACAATACATTAGTAATTGCGGTTAATGTTTTTCAGTTGGCTGACAAACTCATCCATATCGGCTTCATTTTTAGCATCACTATGCCATTTATTGTGAAACCCCAGCGTAAGCTGCACCTTGTTATTACTCAGGTACACCTCGTAACCGTCAAAACCGGCATTCACGGTAATACCGTCCAGGGTAAAGCCGGCACCTAATTCGTTGTTAACAGCAGTGCCGTGTTTTTCGACTTTGCCATATACGCTTAATAAAAACTTACCATCCAGTTCATTTTGCATCTGTTATCTCCGATTAAAACATTTGCACCAGTTTGCAGCTGATACGGGCTAAAGGTATAGTCCGGCTGTGTTAAAAGGAGAAATATATGCACAAAAGCCTAATTACAACCGCTGTTGCCGTGACATTTTCTGCCGCTACTGTTAACGCCAACGTTGTTCAGGACGCACCACTGGTGTCTATTGCCAGCCACGATGCTTACTTTGACAACCTGCGCGCCCACTGCGGTAAAGCCTATGAGGGTAAAGTGGTAATGGACACCCCCAAAAGCCCGGGCTTTGAAGGCAGACTCGTTATGCATGTACGTCACTGTACAGACCGCCAGCTACAGATCCCGTTCCATGTCGGTGACGACCACTCACGCACTTGGATCATCACTAAAACCGGCTCAGGTTTAAGCTTAAAACACGATCACCGCAATAAAGATGGCAGTCATGATGTGTCGACTATGTACGGCGGCCATACTGTCGATGCCGGCTGGCCTACGGTACAAAGTTTCCCGGCTGATCAATACTCTAAAGAGTTGTTTGCCCGTTTAGGTAACCCGCAATCGAATACCAACATCTGGCAAATGTACATTTACCCGCATACCTTCAGTTACCGTTTAATTCGCGAAGGCCGCGAGTTTCGTGTTGATTTTGATTTAACCAAACCCGTCGCGTTACCGCCAACGCCCTGGGGCTATAAAGACTGATTGCGCTTAGGCCGCGACCACCGCGCTGGTCGCTGCTTTTTTCTTACGTTAAGATAAAGCGTTTTTAAATGTCACGTCCGGCGTGGCGAATAACAATAATACATCACGGAGTCACTATGATTACCCTTTCCAGGTTCACGCAGCTGGTCGCCACTACCGCTGCCCTTACTCTGTTGGGCGCCTGCTCTGAGCAGCCGGCCGACATAAAAACCACCGATACCCAACCCACGGCAACAGCACCTGTTACTGCCGAGTTTAGCTTGCCTGTGGTAAACCCACGTTTGGGCGAATATATTAAAACCTTATCGTCTGACGAATTTCAGGGCCGCGCACCGGCCACTAAAGGCGAAGAGCTGACCGTCGCCTTTTTAGAGGATAACTTTCGCCGTATTGGCTTAAAGCCTATTGATGGCGACAGCTATAAACAGCCGGTATCACTGGTACAAATTGATCCGGTGCAAGTCTCTGCAATGACGCTCAAAGGCGACAGCCTGCCGGCCCAGTTTAACTACCGCGATGATATGACCGCCTGGACCACCCGCGTGACAGAGCAAGTACAGGTGACCGACAGTGAAATGGTGTTTGTGGGCTATGGTATTGTTGCGCCGGAATATAACTGGAATGACTACGAAGGCCTGGACGTCAAAGGCAAAACCGTGGTGATGTTTGTTAACGATCCGGGCTTTGCCACCCAAGACCCGGCGCTGTTTAACGGTAACGCCATGACCTACTACGGCCGCTGGACCTATAAATTTGAAGAAGCGGCGCGTCAGGGCGCAGCCATGGCGCTGATTATCCATGAAACCGCTGCCGCCAGTTATGGCTGGGGTGTGGTGGCACATGGCTCACCAATCAAGTTTGATTTAATCAACGAAAACAAAAATATGGATCGCGCCGAAATTGAGGGCTGGATCACCACCGAGTCGGCAGAAAAACTGTTTGCCAATATCGGCACCGATTTAGCTACCATGCATAAAAAAGCACTGCAAAAAGACTTTGCCCCAGTGCCACTTAATGCCAAAGCCTCGGTCAGTGTGAAAAACAACCTGCGCGAACTCACCTCCAGTAACGTGGTGGGCTATATCGAAGGCAGCAAATACCCGGATGAGTACGTGCTGTACATGGCGCACTGGGATCATCTGGGAATGGATTTTTCCAACCCGAATAACAAAGTATTTAATGGCGCCCAGGATAACGCCTCGGGTACCGGCGGCTTACTGGCACTAGCTGAGTATTTTACCCAACAGGCACAGCCTGAGCGCTCAGTGGTTTTTGTTGCCGTCACCGCCGAAGAGCGTGGCTTATTAGGTTCAGCCTGGTATGCCGCTAACCCGGTATTTCCGCTGGAGAAAACCGTTGTCGGCATCAATATGGACGTGATGAATGTGTACGGCCCAATGAAAGATATGGTGATCGTTGGCCTTGGCAATAACAACGCCGAAGATATTTTAATTAAATACACCCAGCAACAGGGCCGCTACGCGGTGCGCGAACATAACCCGGAAGCCGGTATTGCCTATCGTTCAGACCATTTTAACCTGTCGAAAAAAGGCGTACCTATCCTGTACGCTAAAGGCGGCAACGACCATTTTGAGAAAGGCGCCGACTGGGGCAAAGCACAGCGCGCGGAATACAACAGCTGCTGCTACCACAAAGTAGGCGATGAATGGAGCGATGACTGGGATTTACGTGGTGCCCAGCAAGACTTAATGCTGTTTTATCAGGTAGGTAACGAGTTGGCTAATAGCCGCAGCTGGCCAAACTGGCATGAGGGCAACGAGTTTCGTGCCATCCGCGATGCTTCATCAGCTGCGCGCAAGCAATAAGCGATAGTCAAGGTGTCAACGCACTCAGGGCAGCTTCGGCTGCCCTTTTACTTTGCCTTGCGAACTAAACAGCAATGGCTCTGCCGTGATACAGAACATAGCAGGCAAAGCCGCACAACGTGATATATTCATTGCCTATTCAGACACTTCGGCCTAATGTCGATGCATAGTTTTAAGGAATAGCATTATGCGCCGCTGGCACAAAGCATTACTCATAGCGCTGGCTATCGTGCTGCTGGTACTGGCAGTGGCGTATCGCTATGTGCAAAAAGCACTGGCGGCGCTGCCTGTACAGCAATTGCAATATGAGATAAGCAGCCTGAGTTTACATGGGCTTACGCTTAGCAACCTCAGCTTTGTTATCAGCGAGCCTGATGCTCAGGTATCTCTGGATAAACTTCACCTGAGCTGGCGCTTTAACGATGCCAAACTCACATCAGTGCAACTGGTTGGCGGTGACATTCGGCTTAACACCTGGCCAGCGTCTGATAACGCAGATGCCTCCCAAACCGCAGAAACTGGCGGCTTTATACAAAGCAGGCAGTTACCCGCTGCGTTACCTGATACTATCTTGCTGGAAAAACTGAACCTTACCCTGCCCTGTGCTACAGACACTTGCCGTTACCAACTAAGTGGCCACAGCCGTGTTAATCAGCAGACGCTGGATTTTCAACTCCAACTGGCCGATGCCGGTAGCCCACAGCAACAGCGGTTAAGCCTTGCAGGCAGCTACGCCAGTGAGCAGCAATTACCGCAGCTTAATGCCCAATTGCAGCTGGACGACAGCGCCACCCTGACGCTGCGCCAGCGGATCAGCACACAGCAGAACACTGATATTGGCGTTGACGGCGAGTTGTCGCTGCAAATAGCCCCGCCCTCGCTCTGGCTGCGTCAGCAACTTAAACTCTGGCAACTGCCACTGCCTGATGACGCACTCGCACGTTTTACCGCCCCCGTATCGGTGCAAAGCCAATGGCAACTTACGCTGCCGACACAACAGGGCTTGGCGGCACTGGCCAGCGCTGCCAGTGGTGATTGGCAATTACAAGCACATCTGCCCAGCCCTTTTGCTGTGCCGGGTCTGGGGTTGCTACAGGGCGAACTGGCAAGCGCCGTTGCGATAACACAAGGCGAGCTGAGCCAATATCAGCTTGAGGCCAACCTTGACCTGACTGAACCACAGTTGCCGCACGCACTGTCTGAGCTTGGTATTGCCGCCGATAAGCTTACGTTACGCCTAACAAGCGAAGGTGCGGCTCAGCTTAACGCCCTGCCGCTGCAATTTAGCCTAAGTTCAGAAGGCGCAACCGAGATTAATCTTAGCGCTAACGCCAACCTTAATACCACACCGCCTTTTAGTGCCAGCTTGCAAAACGCCGGGCTGGCGGTTAAGCAGCCAAAACTACACAGCGAACTGCTACAACTTAACACTGTGCAGCTGCAAAGCCGCTTTAATGCCTATTGGCTTGCTGACAGCTGGCAGCTGGACCTGCAAGAATTAACCGCCAATGTCGCCAGCGCTGCCTTGCAAGATACAAAAGCGCAACAGCTGCGCTTTAGCAACCGCAATAGCCGGCTTAGCGGCGATGCCGCCTTTAGCGAGATTAAGCTTAACGCATCAGCCGAACTGAACATCGGCAACCTGCAGCACAGCGCCATTAGGCCGTTAGGCTGGCAGTGGCAGTTAAGTGCTGATGGCAAGCTAAGCGAATTAGCCATTAATGGCCATGTAAGCAATAGCACAGGCTTTGGCATAGCCCATCAGCTCACCTATACCCCAGACGCTATCAAGGTTAACTGGCAACTGGACGAGCTGTTTTTACTGGCAGGAAACCCGCTGGCTGCCACCTTTAACGCCTGGCCAGCACTGCTTGAACTTAACCGAGGCCGTTTAAGTGGTAATGGCAGTGCCATCATCGAGAATGAAACTGACGCCCAGGCTGTGCTGACATTATCTGGTGTTAGCGGCATTTACGATCGCAGCATGTTTAAAGACGCCAGCGCCACTTTTGAACTGAACTTTCAGGACGCTCAGCTCACCGTCAGTACTGAGCAAAGCCGTATAGGTGAAATAAACCATGGCATTGTTGCCGGGCCGCTACTGCTATCGGCAAGCTACCAGGCTGACGCCGATGCGTTAAGCGCCGGCACCCTGGATATCCGTCAGCTGCAACTTGCATTGATGGGTGGCAGTGTCTCGCTACAACCGCAGCAAATTAAACTGGCCGACCACGAGCAACTGCTGCAACTGGAGCTAAAACAGCTGGCATTAAGTCAGTTACTGCAGCAACACCCCAGCACCGATGTCAGCGGTAGCGGTAGCTTATCCGGCCGTATTCCGCTGTTATTAAGCAGCAAAGGCGCCAGTGTACAACAAGGTGTTATTGCCGCAGAAAGCCCGGGCGGCCAGTTACAATATCGCCCAGCTGCGGCAGAAGGTATGGCGGCCAGTAATCCGGGGATGAAACTGGTGCTCGAGGCGCTGGATGATTTTCACTATTCAGTGTTATCCAGCGATGTCAGCTACGACACTAGCGGTAAACTGCTACTGGCATTACAGTTACAAGGTAAAAACCCCGCATTGGAGCAAGGCCGGGCCATTAATTTAAATATCAATCTGGAAGAGGACATCCCCGCGCTTATCACCAGTTTGCAACTGAGTAGCCAAATAAGCGACGTGATTAAAAAGCGGGTGCAACAGAAATTACAACAGTCTGGTGCCAAAGGCGCTAACGGAGCAAAACCATGATAAAACCCCTGGGCAGTGCAGCAGTACTCATACTGTTACTGGCTGCCTGTACCCCCAAGGTGCAGGTCGCCATGCCGGCAGAACCCATCAATATCAATCTGAATGTAAAAATTCAGCATGAAATCTATATAAAAGTAGATAAACAACTCGATGAGCTGTTTAGCGACGACAGCGGTTTATTTTAAGGAGCACCTTATGAAATTAAGTAATAAAATTAAGCTGTTGCTACTGCCTATATTGTTTGCACTCAGCCTGCCGGTATTGGCGATGACGTTACAACAAGCCATGGCAGCGTTGGACACGGCTAAAGCTCAGGGCCTGGTGGGCGAAAAAGGTGATGGTTATTTGGGCGTTGTACAACCCGGCGCAGAAGCGTCTGACATCGTAAAGCTGATTAATGACGCTCGTCGAGCCGGTTATTCCCGCCTGGCACAGCAAAACAATATTGCAGTTGCTGATGTTGAAGCTATGGCGGGTAAGAAAACTATCGAACTCACTCTTTCGGGCAACTTTATCTTGCTGAACGGTAACTGGGTAAAAAAACCCTAATTCAGTCGGCAGGGTGCGCAGCGCCCTGCTAGGCTTTGCGATAGTAAGTTTAACTAGGGTTTATTATGGCGCTTCGGCATTACTGTGCAGCATGGTTAGTTAGCGTTAGCAGCATTGCGTGGGCACAGGGTGAACAATTTGACGAGTTGGTACGGCAAATTGAAAGTGGCGAACGTTATTTTTTTAGTATTGGTGATTATAAAACTGCGCTTACGGAGCTGCAAAACGCCCTGCCCGCTGGCGATACCGAACGTAGCCAGATGTTCGACCGGTTAAAGTGTTCGCTGGGCTATTACGATCAACCCGAAGCGGGCCTTCATTTTAGTGACGAAAAAATCGCGGCGGCAAAAACCCGGGGCGACAGCGAAGCCTTGGCTGACTATTATGTCTGTCGCTATTACCTTTACAGCGTACTGGGGCAAAGTGCTGCAGCAGAGCAACAGGCTCGGCTAAGTTATCAGGCAGCCAGCGACAGTGAGAATCCGCTAAGCCTGGCAATCAGTTTAAGCCTGCTGGGCAATATTGACTCTTACCGTGGTAATTACGCTGATGCCATGCAACATTATGTCACAGCTTATCAGCTACAGCGTGGCCTGGGCTATAAACCCTACATCAGCGATTTGGTGTTATCTATCGCGGCTACCTACCGCCGTATGGGGTTATACCGCGATGCACTGGATTATATTGAGCAGGCAGAGCTGGAATTCTCCTCACCAGACGAAGCCTTTCGTAAAGCACTGATTATGCATGAAAAAGCTTACTCTTACGCTGAACTGGGTGACTATGCGCAAGCACTCAGCCTATTTGAGCAATCAATAGACGTGTATCAGCAGTTAGACGAACCGCTGTGGCAAAGCTACAGCAAAGTCAATATGGTATGGATCTATAACCTACTTAAGCGCTATGACGAGGCGCTAAGGCTTGCCAGCGAGGCCGAGCGGGAGCTCAACCAGTTAAGCGGAGTGGATTTATCAGCGCTTAACACCTACAAAGGGCTATTAGCGCTATACCGGGCACAAAGCCTGACGGCAACGGCGCACGCCAGCCAGGCCTTACCCTACCTACGTGAAGCCGAAAGCTATTTAAATATTGAAGCAAACCCGCGTTATTTACTGCTGCTGTATCGGGCAAAAGCCGAAGCTTACGGCGCTGTGGGTGATAACGACAAGGCGTACACATGGTTAAGCCGCTATGTCGAGCTGGATCAACAGCAGCAACAACAATCCCGTGAACAGCAAAGCCAGCTGCTGAAAATTCAGTTTGACTCGGCACGTCAGCAAGAGCGCAATCAGCAACTGGCGGCAGAAAAACAACTGATGCAAAAACACGTTAGCACGTTGCAGTTGGCACAGCGCTGGCAGTACGCCGCACTCAGCCTGATAGCCCTGTTGCTGGTGATTTTATTTAGTTTTGCTGTGTCATTAAAACGGCGCAACCGAAAATTACACCAACTGGCAATGACTGACGAGCTTACCGGTATCGCTAACCGCCGGCGCATTATGATGCAAGCGGAGCAAGAACGCGTCAAAGCACTGGATACCGCCAAACCCCTGAGTTTTTTAATTCTTGATCTGGACCACTTTAAACAAGTGAATGACAAATATGGCCACGATGTTGGCGATACTGTACTGCAACAAATGAGCCTGACAGTATCATCGATGCTGCGCGAGCAAGATCACTTTGGCCGCACTGGCGGCGAGGAGTTTTTAATTGTGCTGCCCGACACCGACAGCGAGGCGGCGTTCACTATTGCCGAACGGCTGCGCCAGGCCATCAGCGACATCAGCTTCGCCGACACGCCCGGAAAAATGCGGGTAACATGCAGTATAGGGCTTAGCCAGTTCAGGCCCGATGAGCCGTTAAATATCAGTTTAAGCCGCGCCGATGATGCTTTATACCAGGCCAAAGCCGCCGGGCGCGATCAAACCCAAAGCGAGATCTAACCCGACTTTGGTCTAATATCCGCTTTGCGCTGCTTTTTGTACTATGCTTCGTTAACTTTAACCATAACAAAATCAACCGCAACCGAGGCTAAAAGATGAATGCCATTTTTTTGATGTTGATGGGGCTTGGTGCCATGGCGCTGGGCTACTTCGTCTACTCCAAGTTTATCTGCGAAAAAATCTTTAAAGTCGACCCCAACTTCAGAACACCCGCACATGAGATGCAAGACGGCGTCGATTATGTGCCAACCAACAAGTACATTTTATGGGGCCATCACTTTACTTCTGTTGCCGGTGCAGCGCCTATTATCGGCCCCGCTATCGCCGTAATCTGGGGCTGGGTGCCAGCGTTCCTTTGGGTGGTGTTTGGCACAATTTTTTTCGCCGGTGTGCATGATGCAGGCGCAATCTGGGCCAGTAGCCGCAATAAAGCCAAATCTATCGGCGCCTTAACCGGTGATATCGTTGGCAACCGCGCCCGCAGTATCTTTATGATCGTTATTTTCCTGGTGTTGCTGATGGTAAACGCGGTGTTTGCCGTGGTGATTGCCGGCCAGTTAATTAACTTCCCCAGCGCGACCATTCCGGTGTGGGGTGCCATTGTCGTGGCATTGATTATCGGCCAGCTGATATATCGCAAAAATATGAGCCTGCTGTTGGTCACCATTGTGGGTGTAGTCGCACTGTATGGCATGATTTATATCGGGCCCTCTATGCCACTGTCGCTGCCTGATACGCTGATGGGCTTAACAGATCGCCAGACTTGGATCATCCTGCTGTTTGTTTACGCCGCTATCGCGTCGTTACTGCCGGTGTGGATGCTGCTGCAACCGCGTGACTATATTAACGGTATTCAGCTGTTTATCGGCCTGGGGTTATTGTATGGTGCGGTTATTCTGGCCAGCCCCGATGTGGTAGCCCCGGCTTTTAACACTGACGTACCTGAAGGCACACCATCTCTAATCCCACTACTGTTCGTCACTATTGCCTGTGGCGCCATTTCCGGCTTCCACGGTCTGGTATCCAGCGGTACCACTTCTAAGCAAATCGATAAAGAGCCGGATGTGCGTTTTGTGGGTTACTTCGGTGCCGTCGGTGAAGGTTCACTGGCGCTGGCCGCCATTATTGCCGCTACCGCTGGTTTTGCCACGCTGGCCGACTGGCAGGCGATTTACCACAGTTTTGGTCAAGGCGGTGTGTCGGCCTTTATTAAAGGCGGCGCCAATATTCTGCAAAATGGCTTAGGTTTAGACACTGTACTGTCACAAACCCTGCTCACCGTAATGGTAGTACTGTTTGCCGGCACGACGATGGATACCGGCCTTCGCCTGCAACGTTACATCTTCCAGGAATGGGGCAGCATTTATAACATCAGTTGGATGCAAAAAGCCGCACCGGCTACCTTACTGGCAGTAGGTTCTTGTTTACTGCTGGCCTTTGGTGCCGGTGGTGATGGCTCAGGCGGTTTAATGATTTGGCCACTGTTTGGCACCACCAACCAGCTGCTGGCGGGCTTAACCTTGCTGGTGATCACGGTAATGTTAGTGAAAATGGGCCGGCCAATGTGGTACACGCTGGGGCCGTTGATGTTCCTGCTTACCATGACCACATTAGGCTTATTAATACAGCTGAAAAGCTTTTACGATAAGGGCGATTGGTTCTTGTTTACGCTGGACTTAATTATTCTGGTCGCGGCAGTACTGGTGATTCTGGAATCCAGCTCAGCGCTGTCCAAGCAGATTAAAGCCAACAAAGCGAAATCTGCCCAGCAAAACACATGAGTTTAGATAAATTCAAGGCCTGGTTCCGCCAGGCCAGTTTTTATGCCGAAGAAGCCTACAACGCGCCCTATCGCAGTGCGATAGCGCGTGCCAAACGTGAGCAGGATGATTTATTTATGCTGCTCATTTTCTCTGAAATGATGGGCGTCCCCAACCCTGCCAGTTATTACACCCTGGAACTGCAACCACTGCTGCTGGAACGCTTTCATGACTGGCACATTCGTATGGGCATGGAGCACTCACCGCTGGATAATATTAAATGCTGTTAACGGATAAACGTGTACTGCTTATTGGCGGCAAAGGCGGCGTGGGTAAAACTACGACATCATCTGCACTGGCGGTACTGGCCGCCGAGCGCGGTAAAAAGGTGCTGCTGGTGTCGACCGATCCGGCGCACAGCTTAGCCGATGCCTTTGACCGTGACATTGGTGACAACATTACCCGCTTAGCGGCGAATTTAGATGGCTTAGAGCTCGACCCCGACCGCGAGGTAGAGCAGCATCTGGCTAAAGTCACCACACAACTAAAGCGCTTTACCCGCCCGGAAATGTTTGGCGAAATAGAGCGGCAAATGCGCTTAACCCGCCAGTCACCCGGCGCGCAGGAAGCCGCCATGCTGGAACGTATCGCTAATGTGATCGAGCTTGGGCTTAACCAGTACGATCTGGTTATTTTCGACACCGCACCAACCGGCCATACCCTTCGCCTGTTAAGCCTGCCTGAAGCCATGGCCGCCTGGACCCAGGGCCTGTTAAACGCCAATAAGCGCTCAGAGAAGTTAGGCGATGTATTAGGCCATTTAACGCCCAAAGCCGGCCGAGATATCGACAGCCCACTGGACGACCCCAACCAGCATGCTACCGCTGGCATGGATGAGCGCAACAAAGCTATCACCGAAACCTTATTAGCGCGCCAACGTTTGTTGCAGCGCACGCGCGAGGTATTAACCGATGCCAGCCGCACTGCCCTGCTGTTTGTGTTAACGCCAGAAAAACTGCCAATCTTAGAAACCGGCCGCGCGGTGCAAAGCTTACAGCAAGAAAAACTGCCACTGGCCGGCCTGGTGGTAAACCGCATTCTGCCCGACAGCGCCGATGGTGACTTTCTCGCTGCCAGACGCGCACAGGAAAAGGTGCATTTAGCCCAGATAGAGCAGGATTTTGCCAAACTGCCACGCTATAAAGTACCGCTGCAAGCCACCGATATTCAAGGACTTAGCGCACTGCAGCATATGGCGGGGTTGCTTAAACAAGCCGGTTTGTAGCCGGAAAAAGTGAGCGAATCGGACGTTAACGCCCAGCTCTGGGCTGCGCAGTGTTATGCAGTCCCTAGCAACCGCTTTTGTTAGCTGATTACCAGCCCTGCTCCGCAATTCGATATAAAACAGTTTTTCATCACATTGCCGTTACCAAACTTTGTTTCTTTCGCATTAAACTCTAATCCTGAGTTGGCAACAATATTTGTGACTTCAACTGCAGTAACAGGAAGCTCTATCGACCACTCTCTGACTCTGGCGTCAGGATAACGCTTCTCAGCTTCGTCTAAATTATTCAATTCGAAAAATTCAATCTGAACCATATCACCATTTGGATACTTTATTTTCACTTTTTTAGCTGACGGCGGACACTCAATATCCTCTTCACTCCCTACGTTATACCATTCGTTATTTGTAATGTAAGCACGAGGCTCATTGCTAGTGGAAAGCATATGAAGGTTTAATAATAAGTAGTTATTTTCGTCTCGCTCAAACCAAATAACCGGCTGCCCTCTAAATTTAAATATTACGGGGGTTTCATAGTAAAAATTCCCACCAACTACCGCTAAAAGGCGGTTCCTCATCCAATTAAATTTACCGCTCACTTGCCGCCAATTGTCTTTACCGGATTGCTTCAACTCATGAAGCTGCTCAACTGAATACGCACCATGATCTGCTTGTATATGGTGCATACGACATAAAGCAATCATTCCGTCAGGATTATGGTGATTGGTCACATGCCAAGGAGGATCAAAATGATGCCATTCCAAATATGGTAATCCGCAACCGGGCACAGGACATCCAAATCCAATCTCTTCTCTTAGTTTTTTCTTCACTTCTGTTGGTGGATTGCGATTCATTCTGACTATTCCTTATTCAGTTACGCCTCCAAATGTAGAGCATATAGAGGGTCAGATCCGATTGTTGCAACGCTACATAACAAAACCGGCTCATAGCCGGCTTTGTTGTTTCGACGTTATCGCCGTTACCTTGCCCGCTTGCAGGCTTACTGATACCAAAAACTGCCCGCCCATATCCCCTTTCAGGCGGTAAGACCAGGTTTCTAACGTCTCGCCTTTAACCGGCTCGCCGGTATCCACGCCCAGCGTTTCAATATCTTTACTTAGCGGCTCACCGGTCAGTGATAACAGCTCTATACGGTTCATACCGCAGCGTAATAACTTGCCGTTATCCAGCCGAAAGCCACAGGCTGAAGCGTTGTTGCTAAATATCAATAATGTCAGGCTGATAGCTAGGCCAAGGATCAATTTCATACGTGTTCTCCTGTAATTATCTGTGCTAATTACAGTGGCACAAATTAACTGAACGCCGCAGTAATTTACGAAAAATTTACAAAGCCAGAGGCAACCTCGCTAACGCTTTATCTTAATTTCCACATTATTTTTCTTAAAATACCAAAGCATTACCGGTATTTCGATAATGCCGTAAGTGATCAGGGTAAACCAAAACCAGTTAACGTCAGCGACCACCAGGCTAAATAGCTGACCACTCCCCCAATATTTAGAGCCGACAATAGCCAGCGCCAGGCCCGAGGCAAACAGGTCATAAAAAGCAATTTTATTAAAACTATTGCCAGCCAGCTTGGGGTACACCGAAAGATAAGCCACCAAGATGATAATGGCATTTAACACTATTACCGAGAATTCCATACTTACCATGCTAGAAATGTGCTCTATCAAAAATGCTCGTTTTGAAGACCGTCCGTATCTACTGGTCTTTACGTTTGCCACGGCCCAGAATAAATTTCATTACCCCACCAAACAAAAGCCCCGCAATCAACCAAGTAACTATTGCAAAAGCAATGTGCTTACTTGTCGCCTCGCCTCTGACAATATCTGGTAATGTCATCACACAAAACATGAGAAAGCCGTATACCAACCCCATTTTTAACCAATCGTTGGCTTTAACCGTCTTTGGTTCAACATCCTCACACTTGAAATGCTGCTCTCTTTTAACACTGAGCCACTTAGACTCCAGTGAGCGGCGAAACCAGCCCCAAATTGGAAAGGTTATAAACAAGACAACCAGACTAGTCAGGTTCCATAAACATGGAATAGCTTTTTCACAGGTCGGGCAAAATAAGCCGAACCAATTTTTAAACGCTGCCGGCTTTGACCAAAGCTTGTCGCTATGGATAGAACCGCAGTGGGGACAAGGGATATATTGTCTTTCAATCAAGGGCGCATCGCTGGTTTTGTCAATCAACGTCATTTTAGGGACGCGCTGACCTAAAATAAGCTCATTAAAAGCCAAACCGGGATTTAATACCCAATGCAGTAACACCGGGTGCGGTAGCTTCATGACTTTGTATTTTTTGTTGTCAAAATCCATTAAAGGGTGCTCCAAACTCCTACTACGTAAAACATTCACACTTTAGAACAGGCCGCACCTGATGCGACTCAATGCCAAACAATTACCTTTTCAAGCCAAACGCGAACCATTAGGCAGTGGCATATCTACCGTTGCAAGGACGACCGAACCATCAGGTTGATGAAAGCCAGTGACTAAACACTCAGACATAAAAGAGCCAATTTGTTTGGCGGGAAAATTGACCACGGCTAACACTTGCTTACCGATCAGTGTTTCTTTGCTATACAGATCCGTAATTTGTGCACTGGATTTTCTAATACCAATCTCGTCTCCGAAATCCACTTTTAGTTTAAAGGCTGGCTTTCGTGCCTGCGGAAAATCTTCAACATCAACAATAGTACCGACGCGGATATCTACCCGTTGAAAATCTTCCCACACAATATTCTGCATAACGTGCCTTACTCAGATGTTAGGTAATTTAGCCTAAAAGTTAAAGCGCCTTCCCCAGAGATGAGCCTATAACCACGCCAAAACTCATGATAAGGACTGCTGCGATAAACGCTGCCAGCACAATCAGGCCTACTTGTTGCGCTTTGGATACGCTGTTCCACCAATGTTTAAATGCGTTAATCATTTTGTTTCCCTTCACTTATTCCATACCCTTACGATATATAGCTTAACTATTTTTATACTTGTACCGCCCTATAGAATACAAGTTGCCTGAAGCGTTTAACTAACCAGATCTACGCCGGATAAAACCAGGCGTTTAGAATCAGGCCATGCTGCACTTCGTATACCACCATCACCTCATAAGGCTGTTCGGTCATACCATACACCCGCTCGTGGTCGATAACTTTATTCCCCACCACCATTCGCTGCAGTACCTCGGCGCGAAGTGCCGCATTGGTAAACCGCTCGTTAGCATAGAAATGGGCAAGCGCTTCGATGCCAGTGATAGCAGGCTCCAGCGCCGGCATCCGGTAAATGCGAACATCAGCATGGTAACAGGCAATAAAGGCCGCCAAATCTTTCGCGTTATAAGCCTCTAACTGACGCTGCACCGGTTGGCTTGGTTGCACAGTGTGCTCAGACATAACTAACTTGCCTCTCGACTCAGGCCCATAAAATACTCAGAATAATCAGCCCCACCAGGGCGCTTACAGCCATAAAGTTATATACCGAGCTTACCAGCCAAAACTTTACCAAGGTTTTACCCCAGCTTTGCTGGTAGTAATACTTTTGGCACAGCAGTAAATACACTGGCATCCACAGCAATACGCCATTAGCTAGCCACTGCACACTGTGAGACAACCA
Source organism: Chromatiaceae bacterium (assembly GCA_033838465.1). Classification (GTDB taxonomy): domain Bacteria; phylum Pseudomonadota; class Gammaproteobacteria; order Enterobacterales; family Alteromonadaceae; genus Alishewanella. Next base: position 699,658 of record JAJLKZ010000007.1, on the reverse strand, counting down.
GGCCAGGCTGATACTTTGCGCCAATAATTCCAGCGCCAGATACAGCACCGAAAACTGCAAAATAAAGCTGTGGCTATGCAGCGCCACGATTAAATGCTCCATGTAATAGCGCTCAGAGCGCAGATAAACCAGCTTTAGCAACAGTGCAAACAACGGCAGTAGCAACAGCATCATCTGTGGCGCCAGGCTAAAAAACTTATTAATCGCCTGCTTGGGGTTAGCACTTAACTGGGCAATTTTGCGCTCAAACTCGCTATTGGTCTCGCTTGATAACAATGGCAGTGCCATGGCCTGCTCCTTGGCATCTGTCTGCATCTGACTGAACAGTTCCTGTTGAAACTGCTCTGGCGAGACGGGTTCACCGCTGACGACTGAGGGTAAGTCTGCGCTGGCGTTATTAATGTTCAGCCCGTTGTCGGGCAATAACTTTGCCAGCAGCAAAAAGGCGATAATAGAGGTAAATAAATACAGCCGCAGCGGCGGCACATAAGGTACACGATGGCCGCTAACATAACGCTGGCTTAAATAGCCGGGGCGAAACCACAGCGGCAACAACGTACGCCAGACCCGGGTGTCCCAGTTACTGAATTCGCCAAAAAACTCTGTAACTACCCCGCTGACATTACGGATATAGCTTTTCTTTTCCTGCCCGCACTGATGACAAAAATCGCCCTGTAAGGTGGTAAAGCAGTTATCGCACTGACGAGCCAAGGTATCCATGTTGTTGCTCACACTGTTATTCCTACGCCGATTCTACGTTAAGCAATTGTTTTAGCAATAGTTGTCCGCAGCACGCCAACGGACACTCAAACTGTCCGCGGACAGCGTAAACTCTAACATCAAACTTAATTTAGATAATAAATTCAACAAGTTAATTATTGGCATTAAAGCTGCTACATCAAAGCAGACGCTGCAACAACGCATCAGCAAGGATAATACATGATTCAGGGTACAGCTCAGCAAGACCATATTATTGCGCGCCCGGCAAAACCGGTTTGGCGCCGCTATTTGCCGCTGGCAGCAACCGGCACAGCGCTGGCGCTGTTAGCCGTTATGCTGTTTCAGGCCACAGGCCAAAGCGCCAGTCTGGTGTTACCGCGCGCCCAGCTGCAGTTTGCCACCGTACAACGCGGCGACTTAGTGCGTGATATCGCAGTGCAAGGCCGTATTGTCGCCGCCAACGCCCCAACCCTGTACAGCCAGGAAACCGGTCAGGTACAGCTGTTTAAACAGCCGGGCGAAGCCGTAACCCTGGGCGATTTACTGGCCAGAATTAGCAGCCCCACACTACAAAACGATTTACAGCAACAGCAGGCGGTGTTGGCCAGCATGCAAAGTGAGGCCGAGCGTGCGGTGCTGGCGGCGCGCGAGCAGCAGCTGGATATTGAACAGGTAATGAACAACGCTCAGGTGAACCTGCTTACAGCAAAGCGCGAGCTGGCAAGGGCTACGCAGTCGATAGAGATGGGCGTGATCCGCAAACTCGACTTTGATATTGCCAAAGACAATCTGACCAAAGCGGAGCTGGAATTTGACCACGCCAAACGCAAGGTGGCACTGGCAACAGATAAGTTGGCATTTGAGCAGCGCTCACGCGAGCAGGATATTCACCGCCAAAAGCTGGTGGTCAGTGAGCTTGAGCGCAAAGTAGCCGCGCTGGATATTACCGCCCCCGTTACCGGCCAGTTGGGCAACTGGTTAGCCGAGCAGCAAAGCCATGTGCTACCCGGCCAGCCACTGCTGACCGTGATCGATTTAAGCCAGTACGAGGCCGAGCTTACCGTACCAGAGAGCTATGCGCGTGATTTAGCCCCCGGTCAGCAGGTAGAGATTAACCTGGGTAACCACCAGCTTAACGGAGAAATTAGCACTGTGGCGGCCGAAGTGCGCAATAACCAGGTAACCGCCAGAGTGCGTTTTAGCCAGGCTGACAGCACAGCGCTGCGCCAAAGCCAGCGCCTGACGGCCCGGGTGATCCTGGCCCACAAAACCAATGTGCTGAAAATTGCCCGCGGCGATTTTGTCAGCTCTGGTGCCGGGCGCATTGCCTATCAGGTGGCGAATAACCAGGCTATTCGCAAGCCGGTTGAGCTGGGCGCGCTGTCGGTGCAGTGGGTAGAAATTTTAAGCGGCGCCACTGAGGGCGAGCAGTGGGTTATCTCCAACCTTGGCGACTTTAAAGACGCCGAGCGAGTTAACCTGAACTAATAACACAGAACAATAAGGAATTAACCATGATACAGCTGACCAACTTAACCAAGGTGTTTCGCACCGAACTGATTGAAACCCATGCCCTGCGCCAGGTAAACCTGCAGGTTAACGAAGGCGAGTTTGCTGCCCTTACCGGCCCGTCCGGCTCGGGTAAGTCGACGTTGCTGAATATTCTTGGCACGCTGGAGCACTTTGACAGCGGCGACTATCTGCTCGATGGCCAGTCGGTCAGAGGTTTATCTGATGCCGCCTTATCTAAACTGCGCAATGAAAAAATCGGCTTCATCTTTCAAAGCTTTAACCTGATAAAAGACTTTAGTATTTACGACAATATCGAGCTGCCGCTTCGCTATCGTGGCTTTAAGGCCGCCGAGCGCAAACGCCGTATTGATCAGGCTCTGGAGCTGGTAGGCCTGCATGCCCGGCGCGATTATCTGCCGGGCCAGCTTTCTGGCGGCCAACAGCAGCGCGTCGCGATAGCACGCGCCATTGCCGGTGAGCCGCGCATTTTGCTGGCTGACGAGCCCACCGGTAATCTGGATTCATTAATGGCCCGTCAGGTAATGGAACTGCTGGAAAAAATTAACCAGCAAGGCTGCACCATTTTAATGGTGACGCATGATCCTGATCAGGCGCGCCGCGCCGGTCGTCATATTCAGATCATCGACGGTCAGCTGCACGACAGTACGCTATATCAGCCGGTTGCGCTGGCACAAGGAGCCTGAACATGGACGCACTGCAACACGCTTTAGCTTTGGCCGTGCGCAATATTAAACGTGCGCCGCTACCCTATCTGTTAACCGTGCTTATTTTAAGCCTGGGCTTGGGGATGTTTTTCTCTAACGCGACGCTGTACTACTGGCTTAACCATGATCCTTTGCCAGAGAAAAGTCATACCCTTTTTTACCCGCAAATAAACACCACCCTGCAACCCTGTGACAGTTGCACCGAGCCGCTTCAGGTACTGAGTTATCAGGATGTGGCCAAACTAAGCCGCAGTAATATTCCGTCGGCGCAAGCCGCCATGTATCAGTCGGCCGGTTATGCCCGCCAGCCCGCCAAAGCCGGCCAAACTCCAACACCGGTGCGCTTAAGGGTAACGCAGCGCGACTTTTTTACCCTGTTTAATGTGCCAATTTTACACGGTGAGCGCTGGGCCGATGACAGCGCGCGGCGCGAGCTTATTTTAGCCAAAGCGACCGCCGAGCGCTTTTTTGGCCGCAGCAATGTAGTAGGTGAAAGCCTGCAGCTGGGCAATGAGCTATTTAGCATTGCCGCCGTACTGGACGACTGGGCCATGCTGCCCAGACTGTACGACGTTGCCAATGGCCTTGGCGCTTCGGCATCGGCCGATATCTATGTACCGTGGGAAACCGCTTACGATTTAGGGATCAAATCAAACACCACTACCATGTCGCGCGACAGCCGTGACTACAGTGACAACTTTGCCGTGAACGGCCGTGAAGGTGACTTTTTTCAGGCGCAGTTTTGGGTGCAGCTGGACAGCCCGGCGCAGGTAAGGGCTTATCAGCAGTTTATGCGCCAATTAGTGCAAAGCGAAAAAGAAGACGGCCGCCACCCCAGGCCAGAAGCTAACCGGCTTACCAATATGCGCGATATTACCGAGCACTTTAATGCCCGCAACCGCCAGTTAGATGCCTTTGCGCTGGTGTCCTTGTTGTTTTTAATTGTTTGTCTGTTCAATGCCAGCCACCTGGCACTAAACCGCTACCTGGCCAGCCAATACGAGTTTGGTCTGCGCCGGGCGCTGGGTGCCAGCCGCAGCCAGTTACAACAACTGGTGCTGGCCGATGTACTGGTTAGCAGCAGCCTGGCCTTTGTGCTGTCATTGCTGGTGGCCAGCGGCGCTATGGCACTGATTAACAGCCTGTTGCCGGCCACCCGCAGCTTAACGCAGTGGAGCCCTATGCTGCTCAGTACTATGGCGATTACAGCTTTTGTCGCCAGTTATCTGGTTACCCTTTATCCGGCGCTACGGGCGTCTTTTGGCAGCTTAAACCGTCAGTTGAAATAAATGGAGTTACCGATGAGCCTTTCGTTATTACTAAAATCATTATTGCAGCGCAAAGTCATCACCGCGCTGCTGCTGGTACAACTGACGCTGACACTGGCACTACTGAGCAACAGTGTGCTGTTAAGCCAACAGGCCTATCAGCTGAGTAACCAGCCTACCGGCTTGCAACTGGATACCACCTTAGCCATTGAGCTAAAACCAACCGACGATAACCTTATTGTGCACCCAGCGCTGGGCGAGCTGATAGGCCGCCAGTTAGCGGCACTTAAACAGATACCGGGTGTGCGTTTTGCCGCCTTTAGTAACCAAACACCGCTGCTGTTTGGTGGTATGAATGGCGATGTTAATGTGCAGGAACAGGCCGATACGCGCCGGGTAGATATGGTGCCGTTTAACTTTGCCGAGGCTGAGCTGTTCGACACCCTGCAGATGACGTTACTGCATGGCCGCTGGTTAACGGCAGAAGATAAAAATGCCGGCAATATCGTGCTAACCGACAAGCTGGCGAAACAGCTGTTTGACCAAAGCGAACTGGCACTGGGCCAACTTACCTCAGCCGGCACTGTAGTCGGCGTGGTAGCGGATATGATGTATCAGCGTTTTGCCAGCAATCAGTACTATGGTTTGTTTTTCAACAGCGACTTACGCCGCGCTGATTATGGCTATCGCTTGCTGCTGCAGGTTGATAAGGCGGCTGTTAACGCCGTGCGCGAACAGCTAAGCACAGTGCTGCGCGATGTAGAGCCGGAAATTGATATCCGCCAGATTGTCAGCCTGCGCCAACTGCACCGTGATGTGTTTGAACAGGAGCGCGGCCTGGCTATTTTATTGTCGGTATTAAGTGGGCTGATGCTAGTGGTGGCGATGATTTCAGCTTACAGCCATGCCCTGTTCCACGGCGTACAACAGCAACATGAAATTGGCATAAAACGGGCGCTGGGTGCCAGTAAACAGCGCATCTTGTTGGAGGTATTCAGTGAAAGCTGGTTTACCACAACAGTGGGTGCCGTGCTTGGCTTACTGGCCAGTTACCTGCTGCAGCAGCAACTGGCCAAGGTCATTACACTGCCGGCGCTGCCGCTATGGTTGCCGGTTATTGCTGCACTGTTGCTGCTGCTTTGTGTCACTGTTGCAACATGGTATCCTGCGGCCATTGCCACCCGGGTATCACCGGCCACTGCCACTAAAGCCTTATAAACTATGCTGAAATTATTGGTGATTGACGATAATCAACCGATTTGCCAGGCGCTGCAAACGCTGTTTGCGCTGCAAGGCTACCAGGTGCTGTGCGCCAGCTCGCCTGAGCAGGCCTGGCAGTTGTTGGCGGCGCACCAGATAGAGCTGATTTTGCAGGACATGAACTTTAGCGCCGGCCAGATGCAGGGGGAACAGGGTAAAACCTTGTTTTACCAGCTACGCCAGCAGTATCCAGATATTCCTATTGTACTGATAACTGCCTGGACTCAGTTGGAAATGGTGGTCGAGTTGGTAAAAGCCGGCGCTACAGATTACATCGCTAAACCCTGGGATGATCAGCGTCTGCTACTGACCGTAGCCAATGCCCTGAAGCTGCAACAACTGACACTACAGCAGCAAAAGGCCGAGCAGGCTCGCCATAACAGCTTCGCCGGTAAAGACTTATGCGGCCTGGTATTTGCCAGCAGCCAAATGCAGCAGCTGTTACAGATGACGCTGCAACTGGCACCTTCTAATGCCGCGGTACTGATCACCGGCCCCAATGGTGCCGGCAAAGAAGGCATTGCCAATGTGTTGCATGCCAATTCCAACCGGCGCGATAAAGCCTTTATTAAGCTGAATATGGGCGCGCTGCCCAGCGATTTAATGGAAGCCGAGCTGTTTGGCGCCGAAGCCGGTGCTTATAGTGGCGCCACGAAAACCCGTATTGGCCGATTTGAAGCGGCTGATGGCGGCAGCCTGTTTTTAGATGAAATTGGCAATTTGTCGCTGGCCGGCCAGGCCAAGTTACTGCGTGTACTGCAAACCGGCGAGTTCGAGCGCTTAGGCTCAAGTGTTACACGCAAAGTCGATGTCAGGCTTATCAGTGCCACTAATACCGATTTAACGGCGGCTATTGGCCGCGGCGAATTTCGCCAGGATTTATATTACCGCATAAATGTGGTGCAGCTGGCACTGCCGGCACTGGCCGAGCGTAAAGATGACATTTTGCCACTGGCACGCCTGTTTTTAGCCGGTAAAAAAACGCTAAGCAGTGAAGCTGAGTTGCTACTGCAAAGCTACAGCTGGCCGGGCAATGTGCGCGAGTTGCAAAATGTCTGTCAGCGCGCTTTGCTGTTAAGTAGCAGCAGCGAGATCACCGCTCAGGATCTGGGCTTACCAGAAAGTGCTGTTAGCAAGCGGGCGCTGGATGATATTGACCGCGCTGCATTGGAGCAGGCATTACTGCAAGCCGGTGGTGTGGTATCCAGGGCGGCTAAACAGCTGGGTATCAGCCGCCAGGCTTTGTACCGGCGCATGGAGTATTACGGCATTGCCGCGCCTTAACCGCCAACGTATAGCTAAAGTATTGCACCTGGGTAGCCAGCGACGGCTTGACCTGTTGTGTCTGGCGCTAACTTTGCTACTGCTTGTGTTGCAGCAGTTTTACAGGCCTGACTGGCGTTTCAGTGCCGTTATTATTGCTACCGGTATAGTGCTTGCGCTACTACAACGGTGGGCAATGGCACCGCTGTGGCGCGAAGTGAGCGCCGTTAACCTGCATGCACATAACTTGCAGGATGGCAGTTTTAACACTAATGCTAATCAGCTTGTTGTGCATGAGTTAACTGCACTGGCAGACAACTTAAACTTGATGTCAGCCCAGCTACGAAAAGAGCGGGCCACGCTGTACCAGCGTGAATTACTGCTAGACACGGTGTTACAAAGCAGCCCCAGTGCACTGCTACTGACCGACCGGCAAGACATTATCCTGATGAGTAACCCGGCAGCGCGCCAATTGCTAAGCCAGGGCAAAGCCTTCGACGGTGCCAGGCTTAACGCTGCACTTAGCGCCCACCCAATCTTAGCACAGGCTATAGCCACCAAACAGCAAGGCCTGCTGCATTTACCCGATAACAGCATCTGGCATTTATCGCTTAGTCAGTTTCAGTTAAATCAGCAGCAGCATCAGCTTATTTTACTCAAACCAATGACACGCGAAATTCAGCGTGAAGAGCTGAACGCCTGGAAAAAACTTTTGCGTGTTATCGGCCACGAGCTGAATAATACCCTAGCGCCGCTGTCATCGCTGGCGTTTAGCGGTGAACAGCGTGCCAGAGCCTTACAACAAAACGAACTGGCAGGCCTTTTTAGCACTCTCAGCGAGCGCAGCCAGGCACTTAACCAATTTGTGCAGGGCTATATTCAGTTTGCCAAACTGCCCCGCCCCAGCCTTAGCCCGGTTAACTGGCCCAGGCTGGTTAATCAGCTACAGGATTTATACGAGTTTGAGCTAAGCGGCGACTTACCCGTACGTGCATGGCAAGCTGATGCGCAGCAGCTGCAGCAGGCATTGCTGAATATTATTAAAAATGCGCATGAATCTGGATCGGCGCCACACCTTGTCAGCTTGAGCTTCAGCGAACAGGCCTCCGAGCTGTTAATCAGTGTACGCGATAATGGCGGTGGCATGAGTGACGAGCAGCTACAACATGCACTGGTGCCGTTTTACACGAGTAAAACCGGCGGCTCAGGCATAGGCTTAAGTTTATGCCGCGACATTATCGAAGCACATGGCGGCAGTATCCGGCTAAGTAATATCTGGCTTGGTAATACCCAAAGCGGGCTTCAAGTGCAGCTAAGCCTGCCGTCACGACCAGAGAACTCCTAGCGGTGCTAGTTGTATATTAGTTTAGCAACAGGCAATATAAGCCTGTCGTAATGTATTGGCAGGTTATTATGCGGTTAACTGCGCGAAGTCTGAGTGTTTTTCTGATTATTGGCAGTATTGCCCAACCAGTAATCTGCGCAGAGAGCCTAAGTGATCATGAGCAATTCTGCCAGAACCAGCCTTCGCAAGATACTACGACGCTCAGCCAGAAGACGGCTAACTGCCTGATGCATATCGAGCAATCGTTGGCGTTATTGCCGGCAAATTCTGCCGCCTGGTACAAAGTAAAGTCTTACCAGTTAGATTATTACTTTGACAACCGCCACTTTGATACCCTGCTCGCTGAGACCACTGCCTTGCTGCAGCAGCCAACACAGCCCGATGTGTTTTTGCTGCAACTTTACTTTTACCATGCCAAATGTTTGTTCTGGGTTAAACGGCCAGATGACGCCAGGCACTTTGCTAACCTGGCGGTAGAAAAACTTGAAGGGGTATTTGACAATTTTGGATCGCCACTGCGTTTGGTCGAGCTGGCCAATTTGTATTACAGCCTGAATGATCCAGCGCAAGCGTTTAAACTTCTGGCATTGGCGGAGCAGCAATACGGCAAAAGTCGTAATCCGCTATTTTGGTTTGAGCTGTATTCAAACCAAGCGCTGATAAAACATCAATGGCAGGAATTAGGAGCGGCAGAATCTCTTCGTGCTAAGGCCTTGGAGGCAGCCCTAAGCATCGGCCACAAAGGTAAGCTTATCGTTGCTTATGGCAATTTAGCCCGCACCCAACAGTTACAGCAAAACTTTACCGCTGCTTATCAAAATTACCTGCTGTCACTACAGTATTTTACCCCCGGGCAGGATGATAACAATTTTGCTATTTATCAGCTTCGATTGGCTGAAATCAGCTGGCAGATTAAACAATACCGCCGCTCTGCAAAGCACTTAAAGCAGGTCAATGCCAGCATGTTGGGCGAGTATCACCTGGCGCTGTATCAAGAGCTGGTGAGTACCCCGGAGTTAATAATGGCCATAAAGCAAGATACTCATCCATCTGCTGAGTGACTATTGCCAAAGCACCGGACAGTGTTTTTTCGCCGCTTTTTCCAGTAACTGCAATAAAGGTTGCGCCCGCACCGATAGTGCAATAGGACGCTTTTGTTCAGTGTCCTGATGTGTATCGTCTTCATCATTGGCCGATTCAGCCTGTCGGCGGGCGGCATAGTTCGCCAGTCCAGTTCTTAGTGCTTCGAGCGCCGCGGCGACATCCTCAGCATATAAAGCAGAAGGCACTTTATCGTCGCGCCCCATCATATTCAGTAGCTGCAGCGCAATATCACCCGTATAGGTCACATCACCACTGGCTTTGGTTTTAAAGGTTACAATCATACAAGCCTCCGCTTTACTGATAGGCAGTGTAGCCGTTTGCTGCTAGGCTAAACAATAACTAAAGCAAAAGGTTAAGCATTACACCATGCCAGATTATCTGATTGCCATAGACCAGGGCACCACCTCCAGCCGCGCCATAGTGTATAACCGCCATCTCGAAGTTGTGGCTCAGGCTCAACAGGAGGTGGCCTTACACTATCCCAAGCCAGGTTGGGTTGAACAAGACCCCGAGCAGCTGTGGCAAAGTGTCGTCAGCTGTATTCGCCTCGCCCTTAAGCAAGCGGCTCTGGGCGCGAACGATATTGCCGCTTTGGGGATCACCAATCAGCGGGAAACGACCCTTTTGTGGCATAAAGACACCGGCAGCTGTGTGTATCCGGCTATTGTCTGGCAAGACAGACGCAGCGGTAACTTTTGCCAACAGTTAAAAGCCAGTGGTCAGGAGCCGCTGCTGCAGCAAAAAACCGGCCTGTTGGCTGACCCTTATTTTTCGGCGACTAAACTCTGCTGGCTACTGGACAATGTTACCGGCGCACGCCAACAGGCACAGCGTGGCGAGCTGTGTTTTGGCACCGTAGACAGTTATCTGCTGTGGCGTCTGACCGGCGGTAAAGAGCATACCACTGACGCCAGCAATGCCAGCCGCACCCTGCTGTTTAATTTGCAACGACAAGGCTGGGATGACGAGCTGTTAACGCTATTTGATATCCCGCCGCAACTGCTACCCAAAATACAAGACAATGCCAGCCTGTTTGGTTACACCGCGACAGAACTGTTTGGCACTGCTATACCGGTATTAAGTATGATTGGCGATCAGCAAGCGGCGCTACTGGGCCAGGCGTGTACTGAGCCAGGCATGAGTAAAAGTACCTATGGTACTGGCTGTTTTACTGTGGCCAATACGGGTAGCACGCTGTTAACGAGCCAGCATCAGTTATTAAGCACCCTCGCCTGGCAACTTAACGGCAAGCCTACCTTTGCGCTGGAAGGCAGCATTTTTATGGCCGGCGCCACTGTGCAGTGGCTACGCGACAAACTGGGCGTAATACAAAAGGCCAGTGAAACAGAACAACTGGCCAGCCAATGTCAGTATCAACAGTCTGAACTGCTGATACCTGCGTTTACCGGCCTGGGGGCGCCCTACTGGCAGCCGGAGGTAAAGGCAGCATTACTTGGCATGACGCGCGACAGCGGTGCATCACAGCTGTGCGCCGCAGCATTATTGAGCGTGGCATACCAGAGTCTGGATTTATTGCAAGCAATGCAAAGCGATGGCATTCACATTAATCAGTTACGAGTTGACGGTGGCATGACAGTAAATAATTGGTTTTTGCAAGCACTGGCCGATGTTTGCCAACTTGAGGTAACGCCCGCGGCAAACAGTGACGCCACCGCTCTGGGTGCCGCCTTTTTGGCAGCACTACAGCTTAACTGGTTTAGTCGGTTAGACGACATCAAACAGGTATGGCGCGCAGGCCCAAGATTTTCGCCAAAACTCAGCCATATCAACGCACAGCAACTTCACCAGCGCTGGCAGCGGGCAGTAACATCACTGTTGGCGCTGGATCTGGCAATCCATTAACTGCTGTAGTATGTTAATTGCGCTAATCTGAAGGAGCAGAATGCCGATGCGTACCATATTGATTGCCATGTTGGATGCAGCAAACCAACAGGACCAGCACGCCTTACTAGAGGTGTTAACTCCGCTGACACACGCCAGCAATCATTCTCAGCATGAATTAAAGTTGTGTACCTTACCGTACGCTTTCAAACGCAGCCTGGTGGTACTGGAACAACTCATTACCCGGCATAACCCGTCGGTGCTGTTTTTGTTGGCACAAGATGCAACACAAACACAAATTAGCGTTGAAAAAGTGGCGTTAAATATTAACCACTGCCTAAGCCCGGATCAGGATAACCAAACGCCAACGGATAGCCTAACCGCGCTACATGGCCCGGCCGCGTATTTTAGCAACCTGCCGCTGGCCGAGTTGGTCAGCACGTTACAACAGCAGCAGATCCCGGCTCAGCTGTCTTATCATGCAGGTACTGGTGTAGCCAACCATGCTTATTATGGCTTGATGCACTACATCAAACACCAAAACACCAATTTACAAGGGGCCCTGATACAGTTACCGTTACTGCCAGTGCAAGCCTGTCGGGTTATTGGGGCCGCCAGTATCGGCCCAGACGTGCTCCGCCAGGCGCTACTCGTCATTACCCAGCAATATACCCGTAGCTTAGGCGCTATTAGGGCTGTTTAGCTAAGCGATTAAACTTACAAATATTTTTGTTTTGCTAAAAATTTTTCTTGCATAAATATTGAGCACTGCATAAAATGCGCCCGCTCGAAAGGCAAGTCATCCGAAAGGATGAACACGCAAAGCTTCAGGTCTAAGGTTGTCACTCGTTGACTTCTACGATAGCTGGGCTGCCGTCGCTAAGTGCGATGTTTATTCTGCTCTGTCAGAGTTAAACGACATGCCTTATGTCCTTTCGTGTTTTGCAACAGGTGTTGCACTGATGATTGAACCTTAACTCATTTTGGAGCTTGAATATGAAAGCAAAATTATTCACTTTAGCCACTGTTATCGCTACCACTTCATTTATCAGTGCCCCGGTTGCTGCAAACGATCAACTAGCCATGTCAATCTGCTCTTATGTTGCTGCAGATAACAAAAACAACCTGCGAAAAGCATTGTCAGATAACCGTTTACGTCTGCGTAACGTATACGATGGTATCGTGTGTGACGGTTTACCACTGGTTCGTCATGCTATCAAGCACAACGCTGCTGACGCTGCTGGCTTTATCATCAGCCAATTACCAGGCAGCCAGGTAGCCGCTTCAGGTGATATCGAGTGGGCCACCAGCAATGGTTTTGGTGCATCACCAATCATCAACGCCATCAAAGAGCGTAGCGCCAGCTAATTCTTTTCCAGATTACAGAAAAGGCGCCTTTATGGCGCCTTATTCATTTAAACTGCAAATTACTGTTACTATGCTTTCAAGCCAAAACAATGCTGCTTAACGTGTTCAGCTATACCAACACCGGCTTCTGACATCGTAAGATAGGTTTGATCTGCGCCAGCCTCGATAATGTCACGCGCCTCATCATTGTGCATGCTGTGCGACACAATAAAGCCGCTAAAACCAGCCGCTCTTAGCTTTTTCGCCGCGATCATTTTCGCTTCAACATCATTCATACTCAGAATAACCGCTTCAACCTTGCCAAAATCCAAGCCTTGCCAAAACACCTGATCTTCGGCATCCGCATAGAAAATATTAATGCCCTTTTTATGGTGCTGTGCAACTTTGGCCGGATCCGAGTCCATGGCGATAATCTTTCGGCTATTTGCCAGATAGTTATAGGCAGCGGTGCCGGTGCGTCCCATACCCATAATCAGTACATCAGCATCGCCTAGCGATACCGGCTGCTCGTCCGGGTGATGAATATTGCGCTCAAATTTAAGCAGCCGGTTACAGAGTTTATCGTACAAGGGGTGCGCCATGCGGTTAAGCGGCGCAGAGATAACAAAGGACAGTGCCACGGTAAGTGCCAGTGGAATTAACCACTCCGGTAACACCACACTGGCTACAATCAGACCAAACTCGCTGTAATTGGTTAAACTGATGCTGGCTAAAAACGCACTGCGGGCACGCAGTTTAAACATAATTAGCAGCAGGAAAAACAGTATCGCTTTCAGCGGCAGCAATAACGACATCACGCCGGCAAACAGCCATGCATTGGCGTCCGGTAAGCCATCGATACCAATCTGCAGGAAAAAGCCAACCAGAAAGAACTCTTTAATACTCCACAGCGATTTTGACAACTCACCTGCTCTGGGGTGTTTCGCCAGAATAGCACCAAACACCAGCGCGCCAAGCTCTGAGCTTAAGCCCACCATTTCAAAGCCTTTGCCGCCAATCACCAGCGCCAGTAATAAGCCAAACAGAATTAATAAATCTTCATGGCCACTGGCATCGAGCAACTTATATAACAAGGGTCTGAGCAACGGCAACGCAAATACGGCCAGTGCCCAGGGCGATGGCGTAGTGCCGTTGGCCAGACTCATAACCAGCAATGCCAGTAAATCCTGCACAATGAGAATACCTATCGCCACCCGGCCATGAAAGGCGCGGATCTCACGTTTGCCTTCCAGGACTTTGGCAGCCAGTACGGTACTTGAGAATGCCAGCGCCACCGCCAGCATCAACGCCTGATACCAGCTAACATCAAAAATAAACAGCACCGCAGGTAGGGTAAGAATGATTGACAACGCAAAATGTAAGGTACTGCCACCCAGCACCTCTGGCTTGCCGAGGCTTCGTACATTCAGCTTTAAACCAACGGTAAATAACAGCAATAACACGCCCAAATGGGCGACGTGATGAATAATAGAAGGCCCTTCAGCGGGTAAATCTAAATCAGCCGCCGTCGCTGAAATGACAAAACCGGCCAGTAAATAGCCTACCAAAGGCGGCAATCCAATGGCGCGTACCAATAACCCCAAAGAAAAAGCAAACCCTATCCAAACCGCTTCAAGCATCCGTTAATTCCAGTTTTTAGTTGTAAGTCTATGTTTTATCGATTCTGCGCAATTAATGTGGATCATCTATATCCGGTTTTCCGGCAACGTCTTGGTCCTCTTTACGCCGGCCAAACAAACTCCCATTAGCCCGGTGTAACCATTCATTGTAAGTGCGGTGCACCCCGCGACGCATCGCAGAAGATGAGTTTTCCAGCACATCGATACCCACCAGCACCACCACGACCAACACTGACAGCTTTATCGCGACTAAATCCTGGCCAATACCAATACACACGCCAATAGCCGCTAACACCCATATCGTTGCAGCAGAGGTTACGCCCAGTACCATACCATCACGCGCCAGCATAACACCGGCGCCCAAAAAGCCAACGCCAGTAATCACCTGGCCGATAATACGCGACGGATCGGTCATATTGCTATTGACTGACATTGATGCAGCAATAAACACATAGGTGCCCATCACAATAAGAATACTGGTGCGAATACCGGCTGGCTTTCCACGTAATTGCCGTTCTAAACCGATGATAAAACCACATAATAATGCTGTGCCAAGCTCGGTCCAGGCAAAAGGACTGATGCCAAACACCTGCTGCCAATCAACCATGGTTCTTCCTCAACGGTTACGTAACTGTTGTTTTGCTGCCTGCCATTCGGCCTGCGTGATAGGACTGGTACTCTCCTCGCCGTTACCTGCCAGTCCAGCCTGCCGTTTTCTTATAGCAACTTGTTGTAATATAGCTTCATTTTCAGCATCTGTACGCCGGTTCCAATCAACTATTTCCGTTATATGACGATAACAGCCGACACAGACTTTGTCGGCGTTTAGCCTGCAACAAGCCACGCAGGGAGACTCAACCACAATTTTTCCTGCCTTTATCGGTTTTAACCTGAGTTTTGACGCAAGATAATAGCGAAAAACTTAACTCCGTTGCCAGTTTATGTCACTCTGGCCGTGTATTTCATAACGATAAAATCCACCTCGCCAAGGAACCCTCAGATGAAAGCGTTTAAACCTAGCCTGCTGGCACTGATGCTAACCAGCACTTTTGTACAAGCCGAAACCGATAAAGCCCCGGCATGGGATGTTAATGCTCCACAAGGCCAGTTCAATGACGTTAACATAAAAGTAAGCCAAGGCAGCTGGATGAACATCGCCATAAGCCCAGACGGTAAAACGCTGGCCTTTGATTTACTGGGCGATATTTATACCATGCCTGTCACAGGCGGGACCGCAAAACGCCTAACGCCGGATATTGGCTGGCAAATGCAGCCGACTTTTAGTCCCGATGGAAAATACATCGCCTATACCAGCGATGAAGGTGGTGGCGACAATATCTGGCTGATGAACGCCGACGGCAGTGAGCAGCGTGCCGTGACCAATGAAACCTTCCGTTTACTGAACAGCCCGGCCTGGAGCCCGGATGGCGAGTTTATCGTTGCCCGTAAACACTTTACTGCCAGCCGCTCTTTAGGCGCCGGTGAGATCTGGCAATATCATAAAACCGGTGGCAGTGGCATTATGCTAACCGAGCGGCCGAACGATCAAAAAGACTTAGGCGAACCGGCCTTTTCACCTGATGGCAAGTACATCTACTTCTCGCAGGATGACACGCCGGGCAAAACCTTCCATTACAGCAAAGACTCGGAAAGCGGCATTTATAAAATAAAACGCTTTGAGCGCGAAAGCGGAAAATGGGAAGTCGTACTGGATGGCGCCGGAGGTGCTATTCGCCCGACCCCGTCACCGGATGGCAAATACCTGGCGTATATCCGCCGGGTAGATTTTCAAAGCACGCTGTTTTTATACGACCTGCAAAGCGGCGAGCATATTAAACTGTACGATGGTTTAGACCGCGATATGCAGGAAACCTGGGCCATTCATGGCGTTTACCCGACGCTGGCCTGGACACCGGATAACAAAGCCCTGCTGTTTTGGGCTGGTGGCGAAATTAAAAAGCTTGATGTCGCTGACAAAAAATTGGCCACAGTGCCTTTTAATGTCGATACGACGAAACAAATTCAAACGGCGGTAAGGGTAAAACAGAACCTGGATCAGGAGCAGTTTGACACCAAAATGCTGCGCTTTGTGCAGGTCTCTCCCGATGGCAAACAAGCGGTATTTACTGCACTGGGACATTTGTACATTACTGATGTTGCCAACCCCAAGCCGCGGCGCTTAACCAAACAAAGCACCGACTTTGAATATTACCCGCAGTTCTCCCGTGACGGTAAAGAGCTGGTTTACGTTAGCTGGAATGATACCCATCAAGGCGCGGTCAATATCCTGAATTTACGTAACGGCCGGGTGACAAAACTAACTTCTGAGCCGGGCAAATACGTTGAGCCGGTCTTCAGCCCGGATGGCAAAACCGTGGTATACCGTAAAGCCGGCGCCGAGAGTTTGCTGCCGCGCCAGTGGTCGCTAAACACCGGCCTGTATAAAATCAGCAGTAAAGGTGGCACGCCTGAACTAGTCAGCCGCAACGGTTATGCGCCAATGTTTGCCGCCAGCAATGACGCGGTGTATGCCATGGATTACGGCAAAGCCCCCAGCCTTATCCGCATCGATTTAACCAAACATACGCAGCAAACATTGTATACCGCCAAGTTCGGTACCGAGTTTAAACTGTCACCGGATGGCAAATACCTGGCTTTTGCTGATCGCTTTAAAGTATTCGTTACGCCCTTTACTGAGCGCGGCAGTGCCATTGATGTTAGCGGCAGTGACAAGCAGTTTCCGGTAAAACAGCTGTCTGTTCGCGCCGGTGAATACATTAGCTGGAGCGGCGACAGCCGCCATCTCTACTGGAGCTTAGGCCCCGAGCTTTACCATGCCAGCATCGATGGCTTGTTTGACTTCGATACTAAAGCAGATTTTGCCGCTAAAAACGGGGTTAACCTTGGTTTTAGTGCTGCGGTAGACAGCCCTCGCGGTATTGTCGCTTTTGTTGGCGGTCAGGTGATTACCATGAACGGCGATGAAGTTATTCAAAATGGCGTGGTCTTAGTTGAAAACAACAAGATTATCGCCGTGGGTAAACGTGCTGATATTGCCATTCCAGCCAAAGCAAAAGTATTTGATATCGCCGGTAAAACCATTATGCCAGGCTTATTTGATGCCCATGCCCATGGCAGCCAGGGCAGTAATCAGATTATTCCGCAGCAAAACTGGCTGAACTATGCCTCGCTGGCCTTTGGCGTAACCGCCATCCACGATCCGTCAAACGATACCCGCGAAGTCTTTGCTGCCAGTGAAATGCAAAAGGCCGGCCGTATTGCCGGGCCACGTATTTTCTCTACCGGTACTATCTTATATGGTGCCGAGGGCGCAGGTTATACCTCACATATTGATAGTCTGGATGATGCTAAGTTTCACTTAGAGCGCCTGCAAAAAGCCGGAGCTTTTAGTGTAAAAAGCTATAACCAGCCACGGCGTAACCAGCGCCAGCAAGTTATACAAGCGGCACGGGAACTGAATATGATGGTGGTGCCCGAAGGCGGCTCGTTAATGCAGCATAACCTTTCTATGATTGTCGATGGCCACACCACCATTGAACATGCGCTGCCGGCCGCTAAAGTATATGACGATGTGAAGCAGCTGTGGCAGGCCAGTGGTACGGCCTACACGCCAACCCTCAACGTGGCCTATGGTGGTATTTGGGGTGAAAACTACTGGTATGACAAAACCGAAGTGTGGAAACACCCCAAACTACGTACCTATGTGCCAATGGACGAACTGGCGCCACGCAGTATGCGCCGGCCAAAAGCACCAGAGCATCACTATAACCACTTTAATGTAGTAAAAACGGCTAAAGCGCTGAGTGATGTGGGTGTTGTAGCCAATATTGGTGCCCATGGCCAACGCGAAGGCTTAGGAGCGCACTGGGAAATATGGATGTTTGCTCAGGGTGGCATGAGCCCGTTAGAGGCATTAAAAACGGCCACCATTAACCCGGCCAAAACTTTTGGCATGGATCATCAGTTGGGCTCGCTGGAAGTCGGTAAACTGGCCGATTTAATCGTGATTGACGGTAACCCGCTTGAGGATATCCGCCAAAGCGACAAGGTCACCCATACTATGGTCAATGGCCGTTTATACGATGCTAATAGCTTAAACGAAATTGGCCTGCGTGAGGTAAAACGCCTGCCATTTGAATTCGAGCCCCGTTAATCCGAAAAAGTGGAGGCAGAGCACTCTGCCTCCACTCCCTGACTAAATTCGCACACCCAGCCATTATTCCCAAACCCTGGCAATGGCTCATGCCACCCAACCCGATTAAATTGTAAATATTTATTTATTGGCATTGCAAAAATCTTAACAGTTAAATACTGTGTCGCAGCAATTTAACTAATTTAGGGATTTCATCTTGCGTATTCTTGTTACTACTATTGCCATTTTCATGCTAACCGCTTGTGCATCAACAGAAAAAACCAGTTCTGAACCAACATCCAGTGAGATGACTTCAACACCTCAGGCAGCAACTGAGGACGCTACAGAAGAGCGTTTGGTATGTCGGTACGAAAAAACCATTGGTTCAAATAAGAAAGTACGTACTTGCAGCAAAGTTGAAGGAAGCTAGTCCTTCGCTGAACTGATTATTGGTCTGTAAACTTAGGTTATGAACAAGCACTGGCCACAGGAGCCTCCGGCATTACTATTCTTACCGGTAAAGGTATAGGTGGTGAAAGTAAAAAACCTTTGTTGGTATGACATTTGAGGGCAGCCTGTCGGCGTTACTGATGTTAGTGACAAAGCATCTGCCCTTACCAATTTTAAAAAATGCAGGCCATATTGTTCGAAGACGGCAAGTCGCGCTGCATTGCTTTTGCCGTGACAACTGCTCACCTGAGCGTTATTGATATGAGCCAACTTATAAAAGTTGAACAACATCTGCGAGAACAACACAATTAGGAGCCATAGCAGGGCAAGTAAACTGGTAAAAGATTTAATGGTCAGCCCGGTGATTTCTATCTCACCTTTCAGCACTCTGCGCAGAGCTTTGAGCCTGATGATACAGCGTAAACTTAAGCGTGCACTGGAATTGCGTGATAATAAGCGAACCGGCCTCTTAACCATGGACGACATGATTAACGACGTGATGGCCATGGTGGAATAAGCCACTATGGCATAAGCAGCAAATGCAGTTGATTACGGTATTGCTCAGCTTCCTGGCTATCAAACGGTAGGACTAAATCCTCTTTACCATCGCCGTTTACATCAACTACTTTGGCGCGGCTGGCGTCACGCGGCAGCGCCAGTTTAAAGCGCTCAGCGCGGCGGCTAAACAAGCGTTTCTCTTCATGCTGGTAAAGTCTTAATTGTTCAGTACCCTCGCCCACCAATAGTGATTTATGCCCGGTTCCCTGCATATCCGCCAGTTTAAACAGCGGCATATCGTAGCGCAGGTTGCCGATGCTGACATCGATGGTAGCTTGCTGGCGAAAATCGGCTTTTTTCGGGTATTGCCGTTCACTGTTGAGCAAATAAAAATCGATATCTAAATTCGCACTGCCACGCAGTAACACCCGTACGATAGTGCCGACACCAAAATGGGTGCTGGGTATATAAAAGTCCTGCCGGCCATCGGCGTTAAAATCGTCTATTACCACATCAATAGGTGACGTATCCGTAGTAATAAAAGTCTCTGGTTCGGCGTTAAAATTAAGCCCCTGCTGAGTCAGGCTGCCAAAATGAATTCGGAAGCTGTTGTTACGCTCTAACGCGTCAGCCAGCTGCTCGCGGTTAATCACTAAATCGACAATACCGTCGCCATCGATATCGGTGATGTCACGCAGCGTATCGATATTCTGGCCGTTATAGCTGCGCCCGGCATCGTTGCGCTGATCGGCTTCCTGCTCGGTCGACAGGCTTACCGGCCAGTTCGCGACGACCGCCTCCGTGTTAAAGCTGCCATCGGCTTGCTGCAGAAACAGCTGAAACTTGCCGTCCGCAACAAACACTATATCTTGCCTGCTATCGCTGTTCACATCAGCAATAAAGTGGCGTCTTGGCGTGTAATCCGGGCTATTACGCCAGCTGCGCATCTGGGCGGAAATGTTTAAGGGGTAATGTATAAAGCTACCGTCGGCCTGCTGGCGATATAAATGCGTATGCTGAAAATCCGGAATTAAAAAATCACTCAGGCCGGAGCCTAAATCAATAACAAAATCGGCTTCGCGCAGGCGGTTTTTATCCAGTACCCGGTAAATTGACTCGCTGGCAACAATACGCTGAGCATAGCGGTAATCATCACTTAATACACTGACACCACCCAAACCTAAAAACACCAGGGTTTCACCACTGCTACCGGCCAGCTTTGCCTGGCTAAAATACTGCGCATCATCAGGTATCGGCAACATGCGGCTACTGTAATCATTTAAATTAACCACACTTAACCATCGCTCAAACTGGCTAAAGCCAGACACCACCAACTGTTTGTTCTTGGCCAAATGCAGCACACTGCCATTAGGCGGGTATGGCAATGGAATAATTTGTGTGGTGATAGTGCTGGCCTGCGCTAGCGGCAATGCCGCAACAACACATAGCAGCGTAGTAGCAAAAATAATTTTAACCACTGGAAGATAAACCCTTAACGGTAGTTTGCGTTTGCTAAGAGTGCAGTACAGAACGAAAGTTGCCTCAGATCAACCAAATTCACGCTGGTCAGCAATAAAAAAGGCCAGCGTAATGCTGGCCTCGATCACGTTACACATCACACTACGGCATTAACGGGCGTTGGTGCTTTCGAAAATTTTATCAGCTGAGGCCGCAACAAAACCGGTATACAGCAGGCCATTGGCCAGCGGATAACGGCGGGCAAACTCATAGAAACAACTTGGAATGGTCGCTACCGTGTCGCTAAACTGCACCGGATGCAAATCTGCCAGCGTTGACGATTGCTCCAGATACACCTCTGGCGTGCCTTTTATCTCACCGCCTGAGGTATTCAGTAAAAAGCCGGCGTCTTTTAGGGCGCTGTTTACCTGCTGCAGGGTGTCAAAGCTTTGTAAGTCATTTACGCTTACCGTGAAGTGGTTAGCGCGATAACCCCAGGCCGCGACCCAGGCAGCATACTCACTCTCTTCCAGCAACTTTTCATAGGTTGCCTGGCTTACCTGCCAATGTGTACCACTGTACAGGAAGTTATCAGCAGTTACCGCTTCGGCAGGAATTTGTTCAACCAGCGCCGTGATGGTATCACGCAGATACGCTGAGCATTTATCCAGCAACAGCTCAGAGATAAACACTTTTGGCAGGCTGCGATCCGGGTGCTCATAGTGCTTGGCGTACAGCTTTTTCGCTTCAAAGTGGTATTCGCCACACTCTTCATAGCCCAGCGCTTTAAAATGCGCAGCTAACTTTTCCAGGCCGACTTTTTCCAGGTTAAACGTACGCAGCGCAATATGATCGTTTATCACGTCATCCTGCTGCGAACTGCCAAGTAACTGGTGTACTTTTTTGGCAGAAGGAGTTACGGCTACATAGTCTTGCCACAGGTTGGCAAACAACACTTTTACATCAGTATGCATTTTTTATCCGCCTTTTCATTACACGTTATTACTTTGTCAGGCCCTCAGGCCTTGTCCAATACGATAAATCTTGCCAGGTCGCCATCGTGCAGGCGCAGTGTATCGGCAAACTCGGCACTTAGCAGCAGTTGCTGCTGATCTGCATCAAACTTTGCGTTTTTACTAAAGCTGGCACGAAAACCCTGCAACTGCGTGTTAGCCACAGCCAATGTTTGCTCGCCCTGCACCTCAGTAATTTTAACCGACACTTTTTTGCTGGCCGCCACGGATTTGATCTGGCTTAAGCGCGCTTCCACCGTTGGGCCGGCGTCAAATAAGTCGATATAGCCGCGATGCGCAAAGCCTTCATTTTCCAGCATTTTCAGCGCAGGCTTGGTGTTTTGATGTACCTGACCAATCACCTGTTGCGCACTCTCTGGCAGCAAGCCAACATAAATAGGATGGCGCGGCATCAGCTCAGCGATAAAGGCCTTTTTACCAATGCCGATCAGGTGATCAGCGGTAGGAAAATCAATCGTTAAAAACAGCTTTTGCAGCCAGTGCCAGAATGGCGGCTGACCGTCAGTATCTGCGGCGCCGCGCATTTCCGCGATTACCCGATCGCTAAAACGCTCCGGGTATTCGGCCATAAACAAAAACCGTACTTTGGATAAAAACCGGCCAGCGTGGTTACGCCGGTAGCTTTCACGTAAAAACAGCGTGCAAATCTCCGATGCGCCGGTGTAGTCGTTACACAGCGTCAGAGTTTTTAGCTGGTTAAAGACGTTTAGCTCTGCACTGTGATGAATAACGGTATTTTGCTGGAAGTGATACAGCGGCGTACTTAAACCCACCGCGGCTTCAATACCCGTAGTACCCACGATTTCACCGGTTTGTGTATCTTCCAGCACAAACAGATAGCCCTGATCGCCCGGACCATCTACCTTGGCAGCAAAGCTATGCTCGGCATGGGCAATTTTCTGCTGCAAACGCTGATCGTTTACCGGCAGCGAGGTAAAGCCCGCGCCGGACTCAATAGCAATTTGCTTCAGCGCAGCAAAATCCGCTGCCGTAATTGGCCGGATCACTAACATAACTTAGCCCTTAACGACATGTGCAACAGCCTGCTCAAAGCGGGCTAAACCTTCAATGATATCCGCTTCCGGAATAACTAATGACGGTGTAAAGCGCACCACGCTGGTACCCGCCACTAACGCCATTAAGCCCTGGTCGGCTGCGGCCAGCATAAAATCACGCGCTTTACCGGCATAATCACTGTTCAACTGGGCACCGATTAATAAACCCTGACCACGTACTTCACTAAATACATGGTATTTCTCGTTAATCTTGTTTAAACCCTCTTTAAACAGCTGCGCCTTGGCTTTTACGCCTGCTAACACCGCCGGTGTATTCACCGTATTCAATGCTGCTAACGCCACCGCACAGGCCAACGGGTTACCGCCATAAGTCGAGCCATGGGTACCGACCACTAAGTGTTTGGCAATCTCAGTCGTAGTTAACATAGCGCCAATCGGGAAACCACCGCCTAATGCTTTGGCAGTCGCTAAAATATCTGGCGTGACGCCATAGCCCATATAGGCATAGAGCTCACCAGTGCGACCAACGCCGGTTTGTACTTCAT
The DNA here is from genome assembly GCA_033838465.1 of Chromatiaceae bacterium. Taxonomy (GTDB): domain Bacteria; phylum Pseudomonadota; class Gammaproteobacteria; order Enterobacterales; family Alteromonadaceae; genus Alishewanella. The sequence goes on along the minus strand of JAJLKZ010000007.1, from coordinate 676,478 downwards.
CAAAAATCAGCAGGGCGTTATGGGCATCACACAGCTCGCGCACGCCTTTGATAAATTCCGCCGTGGCCGGCATAACACCGCCCTCGCCCTGCACCGGTTCAACCATCACGGCACAGGTGTTATCGCTGATCAGCGCTTTTAAGCTATCCAGATTATTAAATTCGCCATGCACAATAGCCTCTGGCTTAGGGCCAAAGCCATCTGAATAGGCTGGTTGGCCGCCTACAGTAACGGTGAAGAAGGTACGGCCATGGAAGCCTTGTTTAAAGGCAATAATCTGGTTTTTATGTTCGCCATACTTGTCTTTGGCATAACGGCGTGCCAGCTTTAATGCCGCTTCGTTGGCTTCCGCGCCTGAGTTAGCAAAATAGACTTTTTCAGCAAAGGTCGCGTCGACTAAGGCTTTGGCTAATAAAAGTGCCGGCTCATTGGTCATCACGTTGGATAAATGCCACAGCTTGTCGGCCTGATCTTTTAATGCCGTCACTAACGCCGGATGGCAATGGCCTAAGCAGTTAACGGCAATACCGCCGGCAAAGTCGATAAACTCGCGGCCGTCCTGATCCCATACCCGAGAACCTTCCCCTTTTACCGGGATAATTTTTGACGGTGCATAGTTAGGTACCATCACGTCATCAAATAAACTTCTTGTTACCTGCATAAAAACCTCACTGCTGTATGTGTTTAGCCGGCCTTGGTTCGAATAATACTTGGCGGCGCTTTTTAAAGTGCCCTTATTATATTGGTCAGCAGTGTCATATTGCAGTATCATTATCAGCAATTTTACGGCTTAATGTTGCAATTTAACGGCAAGGATTTGCAAAGTGATAAGCAAAGAAGATGAGAAGTTACTCGCTGCCCTTAAACACAATGCCCGGGCCAGCATTTCCGACTTAGCCCGACTGCTCAATTTATCCCGTTCGACAGTGCAAACCCGCATTGCCCGCTTAGAGCAAAGCGGCGTGATAAAAGGCTATTCGGTCGATTACGGCGAGGATTACCTGACGTCCTTAGTATCGGCGCATGTCAGTATTAAAGTGCGACAAAAACTCACCGCTAAAACCAACGTTGAGCTAAAACAAATCCCGCAGGTGTCGGCGTTGTATGCCATCAGCGGTGAGTACGATCTTATTGCTATAGTGCAGGCGCAAAGCACCGAGCAGCTGAGCCATATACTGGATGATATCGGTAATTTAGACGGCGTAGAGCGCACTAACTCATCGGTGATTTTAGAAACCAAGTTTAAGCGTTAGCTATTATATTGGCGGCTGGCAGCCGCCATGTCTTGCCAATCGACATTAGTTAGCGCTGCAAGGTTACCGTCGGTTCGCGTCGTTGCTGCCATAGCTCAGGCTTTGCTTGCAGGTAGTCAATAAAAGCTTGTGCTGCGACTTTACAGTCTACCCCCATGCTATCGCATGGCAGTGCTGACAAGTTTGGATAGCGGGCGGCAAAAGAGAGCTTGCCACAGCTGTCGGCCCTCGCTTCAACTTTCATTACCGGATACAGCGCAGCCTGCTGCTGGCGTAATACGATATCGACACGGTCAGTTTTATCGGCCTGCAGCTGTTGCAGTAGCTGCCAGCCATCATTACCATCGGCCAGATAACTGGTGGTCACTAATGTGTAACGCGCCTTGTCATCCAGAGGTTGCCAACGACCTTGCTGCTGAATATCTAACTGGGTAAGGCTTGCCGTATCCGGCCCGGTTTGCTTGGCAGTGTAACGAATACCGGCAACGTAGGGATATTTACCGGTATGGGCACCCGCTACCACCGACTGGCTAATGATACCCGTCAGTAAAGCCCTTAACTCACTGCCCTGTACACTTAGCACACTTAGTGGCGTATTAAATGGCAAGACTTCAAGGCGAATATTACCCTCGCGTATTTCACCGGCCGGTAGCGGCGCACGGATATTGCCCGCGCCAATCAGTGCCAGTTGCACCGGCTTTTTCAACAGGCGCTGCACATAATCAGTATTCACATACCACAGCATGGCATCGGCAATGTGGCCGGCAAGCTGAGAGCCATGCTGGTCACTGCCCCGCGAGCCCGGCAAACGCACATGTGCTACTTCGGCATCCGTTACGCTAATAACCTTGCCATAAGCCTCACGTACCGCCGGCAAGTAGTTGTTATCCAACACGGCGCGAAGCATTAGGTCTTCCTCAACAATGGCGGTGCCCGGCAGCCTGGCCACAAAGCGCTCTGTCGCCTCCTGTGCCTGGCTATCAATACGGCTGTCGTCGGTGCGAAGCGCTGAGGTAAAATAATCACGGCTGGCCAGCAAGGTATTGCCGCCGCTGCAGGCCGTTAGGCGGCCATCGCGGTTAAATGTGAGTTCTGCCTGCCCTACCGCCTGAGCAAATTGCCCTGCCTGTACCACACAAGTTCGGCCGACGCCGTCGGGATTGGCAACAACCTCGGCATAAGGCTGCTGCTGACCTAAATACCAGTGGCGAAAATCACCTAACAGGCTGTGCGAATGGCCGCCAACAATAGCATCAAGGCCATTAACCGCACCGGCCAGCGCCAGATCGCGCTGATGGCCTAAATGTGTCAGGGCAATAATGTACTTCACGCCTAGCTGTTGCAGGTAGTCTACAGTGCGCTGCGCTGCAGCTACTTCGCTGCCAAATACCAGCGCGCCGGTATCCGGTGAGATAGCGCGCATATCTTCCAGCGCTACCCCCAACACCGCCACCAGCTCACGCCCGACTGCCAGGCTTGCTGATGTAATGGCGCTAAGTTGGTTGTTTTCCAGGACAAATAACTGATAAGGTTTTAAGTTTTCACTGTCTGCCAGCATGGGTTCAGCTGACGTATCGACATTGGCCGCCAGCACGGGGAAATTAACTTTGTCGATAAAGTCAGCCAGTTTGCTTAGGCCAATATCAAACTCATGATTGCCCAGTGCCATCGCATCGATATTCATCCGGTTTAACACATCAATATTAATGCGCTGCTCGAACAGCTCAAAATAGGCGCTGCCTTTAAAAGCATCACCGCCATGTAAAAATAGCGCTGGTGTGGCATCTTGCCGGGCTTGTACACGTAATTGTTCTGCTTTTGTCAGCAAACGCGGATGACCGCCGATAAAGGTATAAAGCGGTTGATTATCTGCGTTTTTAAATGCCGCAGGGCTTGGGTCAAACTGTGAATGGGTGTCATTAATATGAATAAGGCGCAGTGTCAGGCCAGTATTATCGGCAGATGGCGTAGTGCAGGCAGTAAGAAATAATACAGTGCACAAAAAGGCAGTTTGCCAAAAGGCAGTGTGCTGTAAGCGCTTCATAACTAAACCCAATACAGTTAAAGATAAATGGCCGGCTACCTTAAATACAATTTACTGCCGGCTCAAGTGAAAATGATATGACAGCGTCAAATTTGGTCTAGTGCCAGGCAACCTGGCTGCGGCCCTGTTGCTTAGCACGGTACAAAGCCGCATCAGCACGCTCAAATAAGCTGCGAAAATTATCATCTGCTTTTAATGCGGCAACACCAAAACTGGCTGACACCGTTAACTGCTCATCCAGTGTAATGTGTTTTAGCCGCTCAATAATGCGTTGCCCTATCGCCACTACAACGTCCTGCTCAGTGTGCGGCAGGATGACGACAAACTCATCACCACCATAGCGGCCTATCACATCGGTTGGCCTGAGCATATGCTGCGCCGCCAGACACGCCTGCTGCAGTACTTCATCACCTTTACTATGACCGTATTTGTCGTTAATTTGCTTAAAATGGTCGATATCAAACACCATTAAACACAAAGGCTGTTGCTGCTCCAGGCTGCGGCTAATCTCTAAACTGGCCCGTTGCTGCAAGTGCTCACGCGAGGCCACCCGAGTCAGGCTATCGGTAGAGGCTACCAGTTTAAGCTGCTGATTAGCCGCCGTTAAACTGGGTACAGCCAGGGCAAACAAGGCATTAGCGGCAATGACATTAATGGCAAACTGGTACACCATAACATAATCCATCAGCGCCAGTACGTTCACCAACAAGGCAATCACAAAGCTGCTTAACGCCACACTGACTGCGTTATAAAACGGCGCTTCGGTACTGGCGATCCACATATGCGGGATCACCAAAAAGAAGATAGCAAAAGCGCTTTCGGGCGTATCGGCATACCAGGCCAGCAACATCGCCAAACTGAGCAGGCTAATATTAAGCAGTAATTTATACTTAAACTGCTTGCTGGCAATACGTTGCTGTGGTCCCAGTACATCATCTAACACAAACTTAGGGGCTGGGTATAACACACTAAGTAAACTGGCAAACAGCGGCGCTATGACGATAACGCCGGCCATATCACCAATCCAGAAGGGTAACCAGGTACGACTCACCTCAGCTAATGGCAGCATGCCAGACACCACCAAAGCACAAATCACCAATGCGGTTGCAATCAGCGCAGCAAGCGCCGCTATCACTAAAAAGCAAATAACGAAGAGCGGCAGATTAAAAGCTGCTCTCAGCGCAATATACCTAAGCAATCGGGCGCCAGCGTAATACGGCAGAATATGGGCGATGGCAAACATCAATCCGGCCTGAGTTAATTGCCAGAAATTAAGGTTTAGCTGATAGTAATGCCCAGCCCAGTAGGTAATGCAGACACAAGCCGCTAGCAGCACTGGTATTACCTGTACGCCAACAATAAATAGTGCGGCAAAGGTTAAACCGGCCGCCGGAAACCAGACACTGGCATGCTCGGTATATTCAACCAGCAGGCCTAGCATCCACACCGCCAGCCAAAGCAAAAATAGCAGCAAATTACGCCAAAGCACTGAGCTTGACAGTTGCCGGGTTACATTAGATAAGGTGTGGTAGAAATACGGCATGGCAGCTTTTTATTGTTATAGTTGTCAAAGCTTAAGCCGATTTACAATGCGGCGCGAATTTTTTCTGCCAAGGCTTTTATTTTTTCCATGTCGCCCATCGCCGCACCGTGGCCTTTTAGTTTCGATAAATGCTCGGGAATTAAATGAAAATGCAGATGCGGCACGGTTTGTCCGGCGGCTTCGCCATTCAGTTGCATCAGTACCACACCTTCAGCGCCTAAGGTGGATTTAAGCGCCGACAGTACTTTTTGTACTGTGGTCATGGTATGGCTTAACTGGTCGGCAGGGATATCCAGCAGCGTTTGCGCGGCAAATTTCGGGATCACCAGCGTATGGCCATCTGCCTGCGGCATAATGTCCATAAACGCCAGCGTGTAGTCATCTTCATACACCTTAAAACTGGGGATTTCGCCACGCAGAATTTTGGCGAAAATATTGTTGTTATCGTAGCTCATGACATACTCCCAATTAACGTTTAACCGGGAGTATGCTAGCACATTATTTTATTTCAAGTGCTGCGCATGAAAGCGCAGATGTTGCTCGATAAAGCTGGCGATAAAGTAGTAGCTATGGTCGTAACCTTGCTGCAGCCGAATTTGCGCAGAAGCACCACTTCGATTAGCCGCATCTATCAGGCTTTCGGTGCGAAGCTGCTCCGGATAAAAGCTGTCAGCTGTGCCCTGATCCACCAATATCGGCAGCGGATTCTCTGCTGTTGCCAGCAGCATTGAGGCGTCATATTGCTGCCATTGGCTTTTATCTTCGCCTAAATAGCCACTAAAGGCTTTAATGCCCCAAGGGCAGTTTATCGGATTACAAATCGGTGAGAACGCCGAGATACTGCGATAGCGCTCACTATTTCGCAGGCCAATCACCAAAGCACCATGGCCGCCCATTGAATGGCCACTAATGCTGCGTTTATCTGACAGCGGCAACTCTGCCCCTAGCAACTGTGGCAATTCACTGACGATATAGTCGTACATTTGGTAATGCTTGGCGAAGGGTTCGCGCGTAGCATTAACATAAAAACCAGCACCTAAGCCAAAATCATAAGCGCCGTTGTCATCATCCGGCACACCCTCACCACGTGGGCTAGTGTCCGGGGTGATCAAGGCAATGCCCAACTCGGCAGCGATACGCTGAGCACCGGCTTTGCTGGAAAAGTTTTCATCGGTGCAAGTTAGGCCCGACAGCCAATACAGTGCGGGTACCTTGGCGTTATCGGCTTGTGGTGGTAAAAACACTGAGAATTGCATCTCGCAGTGCAATACCGCTGAGTGATGCTTAAAGCGGATCTGTTTACCGCCAAAGCATAGGTGTTCGCTCACTTTGGTTAATGCTGAAGTTGTCATAATTTATCCATAGTGTGTAGGTAGGACAGATTACAACACCCGCCCTGGCTCGTCACAGCAACTCGCCCTTATGCCTACGGCAGGGCTCAGACACTCTGTGCCGACCAGAACGGGGGTCTAATCCGTCCATCACTCATATCTGCTTCTTACTAAAAATGAATCACTGTACGAATCGACTTACCTTCATGCATTAAATCAAAGGCGTCATTGATCTGCTCCAACGGCATGGTGTGGGTAATAAAGGTATCCAGCTCAAACTCGCCGTTTAGGTAGCGCTCGACATAATCTGGCAACTGCGAGCGGCCTTTTACGCCACCAAAGGCAGTACCGCGCCACACCCGGCCGGTAACCAGTTGAAATGGCCGGGTCGAAATTTCCTGACCGGCGCCAGCAACACCAATAATCACCGACTCGCCCCAGCCTTTGTGGCAACACTCTAGTGCAGATCGCATCACGTTCACGTTACCGATACATTCAAACGAGTAATCAACACCGCCATCGGTCATCTCAACAATGACGTCCTGAATGGGCTTATCAAATTTTTTCGGGTTAACCACATCAGTCGCACCAAGCTTTTTGGCGATATCAAACTTATCTTCGTTAATATCAATGGCAATAATACGGCCGGCTTTGGCCATTACGGCACCAATAATTACCGACAAACCGATACCACCTAAGCCAAATACGGCAATGGTATCGCCTTCTTTTACCTTAGCGGCGTTAACGACGGCCCCCATACCGGTGGTAACACCGCAGCCGAGCAGGCAGACCTTTTCCAGCGGCGCATCTTTGTTAATTTTCGCCAGTGAAATCTCTGGCAATACGGTGTATTCCGAGAAAGTCGATGTGCCCATATAGTGATAAATTGGCTTACCGTCTTTGGAAAAACGCGTAGTGCCATCCGGCATTAAGCCTTTGCCTTGGGTAGCGCGAATGGCCTGACACAGGTTGGTTTTACCCGATAAACAAAACTTACATTTGCCACACTCAGGTGTATAAAGTGGAATAACATGGTCGCCCACGGCAACAGAGGTAACGCCCTCGCCCACCGCTTCAACAATACCGCCACCTTCATGGCCCAAAATACACGGGAATATGCCTTCAGGATCAGCGCCGGACAGGGTATAAGCATCGGTATGGCACACACCGCTGGCCACAATACGTACCAGTACTTCGCCTTTTTGTGGTGGCATTAAATCCACTTCTTCAATCGATAATGGCTGGCCCGGCCCCCAGGCCACAGCGGCGCGTGTTTTGATCATTTGCATTGCATTATCCTTTTAGTTGGCTGCATAGAGATAAAATTGATTACCAGCAAGTGTAACCTGATTTTTATTTTTGCCATATCCGCACCAATAGCACTACAATGCAAATCAGTTTTTCATATGTGTAAAAATAGACAATCAAAAAGCCGATTTAATACGAGAAGGTTTAATTGAAACACTGGATAGGCATCAGCGAATTTGTTGCGGTGGCAGAGCAGCAAAGCTTTACCAAAGCGGCAAGACAGCTGGACATTTCGGTAGCGCAGGTTAGCCGTAATATTGCCGAGCTGGAAGCCAGCCTGGCGATTAAACTGCTGTATCGCAGCACGCGCAGCGTCAGCTTAACCGAAGAAGGCTTGCTGTATTTGCAGCATTGCAAACATTTGGTCGCTAGCTTAGAAGAAGCCAATCGTACCCTAGCCAATTTAAAAGCGACGCCACGTGGTCAAATTAAACTTACTGCACCGGTGTTTTACGGCGAAACCCGCATAGCGCCGCTGCTGCATGATTTTATGCTGCAATACCCGGATACAGAGCTTGATTTACAGCTGAGTAATAGCAAGCTGGATTTAGTGCAAGGCGGTTTTGATTTAGCTATTCGCTTAGGCACGTTGGAAAGTTCCAGCCTGATTGCACGCAAATTGGCCAGTCGTACTCAGTATGTGGTGGCTGCACCTTCGTATCTGGACAAATATGGCACTCCAGTTAATTTAACCGAGCTTGGCAGCCATCAATGCCTTACCGGCACCGTGGCGCAGTGGCGTTTTATGCAACAGGGCAAAGTGGTCCAGTTTAAACCCAAAGGCCGTATTGTCTGCAACAGTGGCGTAGCGCTACTGGATGCGGCACTTAAAGGGCTGGGATTAGTGCAACTGCCCGACTATTATGTTGCTGACAAACTGGCCACTGGCGAGTTGGTGGCGGTGCTAAACGCGCAGCGCCAGCCAGATGATGGCATCTGGGCGCTTTATCCGCAAAACCGGCATTTGTCGGCAAAAGTGCGGGTACTGGTCGATTATCTGGCGGCGCAACTTGGTTCAGTAGCGGCGCTGTGATAGCGTTTTACCAACTGTATTTTTATGGGATCAATAATGAAACCTGTTTTTTCTGCCTTAATTTCTACCCTGCTGCTGGTTGCCAGCAACCTGAGTTTTGCCAACGACAGCTTTAAACAAGGCGAGCATTATCAGCTGCTGGCCACAGCACCCAGCCCCAAAGCACAGGTAGTAGAGTATTTCTCTTACTATTGCCCGTTTTGCTACAACTTCGAACCTATTGTCGCCGAGCTGAAAAAAGCCCTGCCCGAGGGCACCCCGCTTACTAAAGTGCCGGTCTCTTTTTTGGGCGGTAATATGGCAACCACTATACAGCGCGCCCACGCCACGGCTGAATTGCTAAAGGTTGAAGATGCCTTTGCCGCTGCGCTGTTTAATCAAATTCATCAGCAGCGTAAAGCGCCGCAAAGCCGCAACGACATTACCAAACTGTTTGCCAGTATCGGTGTTGAGCAGCCGCAGTTGGATGCTGAGTTTAACAGCATGGTAGTAAACAGCATGATTACCCAGTACGACGCCGAGGTAAGCGCTGCCGGCATCCGCTCGGTACCCAGCTTTGTCGTAAACAACAAATATCTGGTGAACATTAGTGCGGTGTCCTCACAGGAGCAGTTTAATTCGCTGGTCAACTACCTGCTTGCCTTGCCGGCAGAGGCGAAAACAGAATGAACAGTGTAAGAATTGACCTGGTATCTGATATCGCCTGCCCCTGGTGTGCTATCGGCTACGCCAGATTGCAGCAGGCGCTGACTAGCCTGCCCGATTTACAGGTCGAACTTCAGTGGCATGCCTTTGAACTCAACCCGGATAAAAACGCGCCGCAAGAGCCTATTTTACCTGCGCTAAGCCGTAAATATGGCCGCAGTGAAGACGAGATGCGCGCTGCCCAAAGCAATATGATGCAAATAGCGGCAGATTTAGGGCTGAACTTTACCAAGATGCAGCAGCGTTTTACCTGTAACACCTTTGACGCGCATCGGCTGGTGAAATGGGCAGGGGCCACAGCCGATAAAGCTACGGCAATGAAGCTGGCGTTATTTGATGCTTATTTTGGTGAGGCCAAGGATGTGTCCGATACAAAAGTATTGGCTGATTGCGCTTCGAGCGCCGGGTTGGATAGCGCCGAAGCACAGCGCATTTTAGCCAGTGATGCATACCGCGATACCGTACAGCAGGATATTGCCCAATATCAGCAGGCGGGTATCTCGTCTGTTCCGGCGTTTATTATTAACAATAAGTATTTAATCTCAGGTGCGCAGGAGCCAGCACAACTTGCGGCAGCGTTAAAACAAATTGCCGCTGAGCAACCCTGAGCCAACACAGACTTAACGCAACAGCCATTGCGCTAAGTCTGTGTAATTCATTGAGCACGCCATAGCTAAACAGCGATTACAGTGCTTCTAACAGCAGCGCTATCCCTTGGCCACCACCAATACACATGGTCACCAAGCCATAACGGCCATTACTCCGCTTAAGCTCCGCTATAAGTTTGATGATCAGTATTGAGCCCGTTGCACCAACCGGATGCCCCATGGCAATAGCGCCGCCATTAGGGTTAACCTTGCTGTGATCAAAACCCAGTGACTGACTTACCGCCATCGCCTGAGCGGCAAATGCCTCATTAGACTCAATCACGTCCAAATCGGCCACGGTTAAGCCTGTTTGCGCCAGCACCTGCTGCACTGCCGGGATCGGCCCAAGCCCCATTACGCCCGGCTCTACCCCGGCAAAGGCATAGCCGAGAATGCGCGCTTGCGGCTTTAAGCCACGTTTATCGGCCTCAAAGCGGCTGGTTAGCAGCAGCGCCGCGGCGCCGTCATTTAACCCCGAAGCATTGCCAGCGGTAACGATGCCATCGGCTTTAAATGCCGGTTTAAGCTTTGCAAGGCTATCCAGGCTAGTGTCAGCACGGATATGCTCGTCATGCTCAAACAGGACTTCGTTACGGCCCACTTGCACGTTAAGTGGCACTATCTGCTCAGTAAAATAACCCTGCTGCTGGGCATAAACTGCACGCTGCTGGCTTTGCAGCGCAAAGGCATCTAAATCGGTTCGGCTAAAGCCATACTGAACGGCTATGGTTTCAGCAGTAATACCCATATGGCCACTACCAAAAGGGTCGCTAAGAATACCCAGCGTTAAGTCGGTGATACCGCTGTGGCCCATTTTTAAGCCGCGGCGCACCTTGGGCAACAAATAAGCACCGTTACTCATACTCTCGGCGCCGCCCGCCAGCGCAATCTTGATTTGGCCCAATTGAATCAGCTGTGCGGCCGATATTACCGACTGCACTGCAGAGCCACATAAACGGTTAACATTAAAGGCGGCAGAACTCGCTGGTATGCCAGCATTCAAAGCGATATGCCGGGCCAAATACGCATCCTCAGCACTGGTGGTAATAATATGACCAAACACCGCATGGTCGATATCTGTTGGCAACACGCCAGCACGCTGTATAGCCGCTTTTGACGCCGCCGTACCCAATTGTGCCGGGCTTAGGCCGGCTAAACTGCCACCAAAGCTGCCAATCGCCGTGCGGGCACCAGCCAGAATGACGACATCAGATAACTGCATAATTTATCCTGCAAAAAATAGAACCCTGCATTATGCAGGGCTCCTTCCAACTACCTTACGGTTTTGTGTACTTCTCCAGCCACTGAAACACTTCGTTGTACCAACGCACGCGGTTATCTTTATTTAAGATCCAGTGGTTTTCATCCGGGAAAATTACCAGGCGCGAGTCGATACCTTTACGTTGCAGGTTAGTAAAAGCGCCTAGACCTTGCGCATAAGGTACGCGGTAATCTTTTAAGCCATGAATAACCAGCATTGGCGTTTGCCATTTATCGGCATGTGCCGCCGGGTTAAATTTCTGATAGTCAGACTCTGGATTCCAGGCCGGGCCGCCTAAATCAAATTCCGGAAACCACAGCTCTTCGGTGCTGCCGTAAAAGCTTGGCATATCGTACAAACCGGCGTGGTTTACCAGACACTTAAAGCCGGTTGGCCAGTTGCCAGCAATCCAGTTCATCATATAGCCACCATAAGAGGCACCCAGTGCACAAGCACGGTTGCCATCTATCCAGGGTTGGGCTTTTACAATGTAATCAAAGCCTTTTTTCAAATCTTCCAGCGGCTTACCGCCCCAATCACGGCTGATCGAGTCGGTAAAGGCCTGGCCATAACCGGTAGAGCCATGAAAATCGACCATTACCACCGCATAACCCTGAGCGGCATACATCTGCGCATTCCAGCGCTCGTTAAACATATTACCAAAGCTGCCTTGCGGGCCGCCGTGCACTAAGAACGCCATTGGGTATTTTTTCTTGGCGTCAAAATTCCACGGCTTTACCAGATAGCCGTAAACCGTTTCGTCATTAGCGCCTTTAAAGCTAAATTGCTCATAGTCACCAAACTGCACCTCTTGGCGCCAGTCGGCATTGATGTCGGTCAGCTGGGTTAAATTGCTGCCATCAAGGTTTAACTGAAATACTTCTGGTGGCAGATCCAGTTTGTGGTTAGTAAACACCAGTTTATCGCTGGCTACATTTAAAGCACCCGCCGTGCCATCACCAAACACTTTGCGCACATCACCAAAGCCGGTGTTAATGGCATAAATGCTGTACTGGCCAACATCCTGCGTAGTGACATACACAGTGCGGTTATCCGGGCCAAATTTGTAATCGCTGACAGAGCGGTCAAACTCAGGCGCCAGCTCTTTTTTCTGCCCGGTCACCATATCCAGCAGCATTAGGCTGAATTTGTCCGCTTCTGCTTGTGGCTTGCTCATGGCTTTATAGGCCATAAAACGGCCATCACTGGAAAACGATGGCTGCGCATCCCAGGCGGGGTTGGCCGCGGTTAAATTCTGCTTTTCACCACCTGCTACCGGCACCATAAAGATGTCGTAATTGGTATGCCAGGCCTGATCTGCAGCAGGAATTTTCGCACTAAAGACTAAACGGGCATTGTCTGGCGTAAACGCCACTTCTTTCATACCGGCAATATTGGTATTCCACTCGCTCATCAGGTTAGTGGCGTCTTTCACCGTCCCCTGCCCCAGTGCTGCCACATGTAAATGGCTGCGATATGACGTTAACCAATGATCCCAGTGGCGAACCATTAGCTGGTCATAGGCCATGGCGCTGTCTTTTCTCGCCGCATCTGCGGCTTTGGCATCCAAGGTACATTGCAGGTTCTGACAGCCGGGCTTCACCGCTAACGCCAGCGCAATCTGTTTGCCATCGTTTGATACTTTAAAACCCTCTACCGGCAGCGGTAAATCGGTGACCTGCAGCGCTTCACCGCCGTACAGTGGCAATTGCCATACCTGGTTCGAGCCGCTGCGATCGGCAATAAAATACAGACTCTGGCCGTCGCTTGCCCACTGCAGCTGGCTTTCGCGGCCGGCGCTTTGGGTTAAACGGGTCACTTTATTTAAGTTGGATAAATCCATCAGGTATAAATCAGATGACGTATCTGCCGGGCTAAAACCGGCATTAGTCTGGCCGTATGCCAGGAAACGGCCATCGGGCGATAACACCACATCATGCAGTTTATTAAAGCGGTTTAAATGCTCTACGGTCAATGGCCCTTTGGCCGTGGCGCTGGCGGATGCCAGCAGCGCCAGCGCAACTAAGGTTTTTTTCATGCGTATCCCTTGATTTTTAGTTGTTATAAGCTGAAAAAATAAAGGCCACAGCAGTGCTGTAGCCTTAATTCGGATTAGGCTTTTAACGCCGCATCCAGATCTTCAATTTTGGCTTTCCAGATAGCCGGCCCCTGCTGATGCACGTTGTTGCCGTTAGGGTCAACCGCCACGGTTACCGGCATATCCTGCACCTCAAACTCGTAAATGGCTTCCATACCTAAATCGGCAAAGGCTACCACGCGGGCCTTTTTAATCGCTTTAGAGACTAAATACGCTGCACCGCCCACCGCCATTAAATACACCGCCTTGTGCTTTTTAATGCTTGCTACCGTTTTATCGCCACGCTCAGATTTACCAATCATGCCAAGCAAACCGGTTTGCGATAACATCATGTCGGTAAATTTATCCATCCGCGTTGCGGTTGTTGGGCCGGCCGGACCTACCACTTCATCGCCCACCGCATCCACCGGGCCGACGTAGTAAATAAAGCGGTTTTTAAAATCGACACCATCAGGTAAGGCTTCACCACGGCTTAGCATATCGGCTATGCGCTTGTGCGCGGCGTCGCGGCCGGTAAGCATTTTGCCAGATAACAGCACGGTTTCACCGGCTTGCCAGCTTTGTACTTCCTCTGGCGTTACGGTGTCTAAATTTACCCTACGAACATTACTACCAAGCTCCCACGTCACCTGTGGCCAGTCTTCCAGTTTTGGCGGCTGAATATCGGCTGGCCCCGAGCCATCTAAGTGAAAATGCACATGGCGCGTTGCAGCACAGTTGGGGATCATCACCACGGGTAAGCTAGCAGCATGGGTCGGTACGCTATTAATTTTTACATCGACCACAGTAGTTAAGCCACCTAAGCCCTGAGCGCCAATACCCAGTTTGTTTACTTTTTCATACAGCTCTAAGCGTAGCTTTTCATCAGCCGTTTCTGCACCTTTAGCAATTAAATCCTGAATATCCACCGGCTCCATTAAGGCTTCTTTGGCCAGCACCGCCGCTTTTTCAGCAGTACCACCAATACCTATGCCGAGCATACCTGGCGGACACCAGCCAGCGCCCATTTTCGGTAGGGTTTCCAGCACCCAATCGACAATAGAATCAGACGGGTTCAGCATCGCCATCTTGGTTTTGTTCTCAGAGCCACCGCCTTTGGCGGCAATCATCACTTCAACATGATGGCCCGGCACCAAATCGATATGCACCACTGACGGCGTATTGTCTTTGGTGTTCTTCCGCAAGCCAGCCGGGTCGGCTACGATAGAGGCGCGCAGCGGGTTGTCCGGGTTTAAGTATGCACGACGGGTTCCTTCATCCACCATTTGCTGCACCGTCATATCGGTTTTGTCCCACTTCACGTCCATACCAATTTTGACAAAACACGTCACAATACCGGTGTCCTGACAAATCGGCCGGTGGCCTTCGGCAGACATGCGCGAGTTAATTAAAATTTGCGCAATGGCATCTTTTGCCGCCTGATTCTGCTCTTTGTGGTAGGCCACCTCCAACGCTTTGATAAAATCCAGCGGGTGGTAATAAGAGATATATTGCAGTGCATCTTCGATGCTATCGATAAAGTCTTGCTGGCGAATAACCGTCATGTTCTACCTGTCCTCTGACGCCTCTGGCAGCGCCATGTTTAACTATTTTAGCGGGTGCTGGTATGATAGCGCGCATCAGAAACAGCGGCTAGCCCAATTGATGCAGCAGTACCTTATTCCAACGGAAATTTATGGCGATACGCCTGACACCTTACTCAATTTGTTTAGCCACTTCGCCAGCCAGCCCTGGTCGATGCTGCTCGACTCTGCCGCACCTGACCATGTTAACAGCCGCTTTGACATTATGGTGGCTGAGCCTGTGGCTACGCTGGTAGCGGAGTATGGCTATTGTGTACTCACCGATGAGCAAGGCAGCCATCAATATAATGAAGACCCTTTTACCGTACTTAACTGCGCACTAAAACGCTATTTTCCCACCTCGGTTAAAAGCACCCTGCCCTTTATTGGCGGCGCACTGGGCTACTTTGGTTATGATTTAGGCCGTTATGTGGAAAAACTGCCCGCCACAGCAAAAGCTGATATTAAGCTACCTGATATGGCGGTAGGCCTGTACCAGTGGGCGCTAATACTCGATAAGCAAAAACAGCAACTCTGGTGTGTTGATTATTGTGATAACGCCGAGCAGCGCTGGCAGAAATTGCATAAACGTTTACAACCAAACATACCGACAGCCCCGGGTTTTAGCTTAACAACGCCCTGGCAGGCCAATATGGATAAACACGGCTATGTCAGCCGGTTTAATCAGGTACAACAGTATTTATTGAGTGGCGATTGCTACCAAATCAATCTGACACAGCGTTTTAGCGCGCAGTATCAGGGCAACGAATGGCAAGCCTATTTGCAGCTGCGTGATAAAAATGCCGCGCCTTTTTCTGCTTTTATCCGCCTGCCGCAGGGTGCTGTGCTAAGTATCTCGCCCGAGCGCTTTTTACAGCTACACAGCGGCAAGGTAGAAACCAAACCGATTAAAGGCACAAGGCCGCGTGGTATTTGCCCGCTGACTGACGAAGTGGAAGCCGATAACCTGCGCCATTCGGCCAAAGATCGTGCTGAAAACGTGATGATAGTCGATTTACTGCGAAACGATTTAGGCAAAGTGTGCCTGCCGGGCAGTGTGGCCGTACCGCAACTATTTGCCATTGAAAGCTTTCCGGCGGTGCATCATCTGGTCAGCACGGTAACCGGCGAGCTATCACCTGAGTACAGCGCCTGCGATTTACTGCGTGGTGCATTTCCGGGCGGCTCTATTACCGGCGCACCCAAGGTGCGGGCGATGGAGATAATCGAGCAGCTGGAGCCACAACGGCGCTCCGTGTATTGCGGCGCTATTGGCTACATCAATAGCAATGGCGATATGGATACCAACATTGCCATTCGCACACTGATTTGCAGCGAAGGCCAAATTCACTGTCAGGCCGGCGGCGGCATTGTCGCCGACTCCGATGCTGATAGCGAATATCAGGAAACCTTAGATAAGGTTAACAAAATTCTGCCGGTGCTGGCCGGGTCGGAGCATTAAGATGCTGGCGAGCGAATTTTGCCAGCGCTTTATACTTCAGCAAGCCGCTGCAGCCGACACTATTGCGGCCAGTGACAAACACCAAGCCGCGGTGTTGGTGCCGATCATTGATTACGGCGATAAACTGCAGGTGTTGTTTACCCAGCGCGCGCTGCATTTGCGCCACCACCCGGGGCAAATCAGTTTTCCCGGCGGGCGCATCGAGCCAGGCGAAACGGGTAGTCTAGCCGCGCTAAGAGAAGCCGAGGAAGAAATTGGTCTATTACCCAGCGCTGTAGAACTATTAGGCAGGCTGCCACTGCAAAGCACCAGCACGGGCTTTACCATTCAGCCTTGGGTGGGCTTGTTGAAACCGCAGCGCCGCTGGGTTTTGCAGGTCGATGAAGTGGCCGATGTATTTGAAGTACCATTAACGCATTTCCTGCAACAGGAAAACCGCTATCAGTTCAGCCTGCCGCTACGCGGTAAAGTACAGCAGCTGCATGCTATGCCATATCAGGATAAGTTTATATGGGGGGCAACAGCGGCCATTCTGCATCGGTTGTGTGTGCAACTCGCATAAGTATTTCCCATTAGTTTTTCTCATCCGTAATAAGCGCTGACCAGTTACCAACCGACTTACAGAAGCACGCTGCTTGGGCTACAATGACACAACTTTGATAACGACCAAACAGAATAAATTATGATTATCAGCGCTTTTGATATGTTTAGCATCGGCATTGGGCCGTCCAGTTCACACACCGTGGGTCCGATGCGGGCAGCGAAGAAGTTTACCGACGATCTGGCAGAGCAAAACCTGCTGGAAAACGTGGCCAGCGTTAAAGTAGAGCTTTACGGCTCGCTGGGCCAAACCGGTGTTGGCCACGGCACAGGTAAAGCGGTAATTTTAGGCTTAGCCGGTTATCTGCCTGAAACGGTAGACCCGGACGCCGTGCCGGGACTGTTAAAACAAGTTCATGACGAGCAGCAAATACGGCTGGCGAAAAGCCACCCGGTTAGCTTCCCGCGCGAGGGTGCTATTGTATTTCACCGCCGTAAAACGCTAAAAGAGCACTCTAACGGCATGGAGCTGATTGCGCTGGATAAAGACAAAAACGTGGTGCTAAGCGACGTGTATTTCTCTATCGGCGGTGGTTTTATTGTTAAAGCCGAAGATTTCGCTAAAGAAAAAGAAGCCGCGAGTCAGTTTGCTGCTGATAACCCGCCGCCGTTTCCGTTCGAATCAGGTGCTGAGTTGCTGGCTCTGTGCAAAGAAAACGGCTTATCCATTGCCGGCCTGATGCTGGAGAACGAAAAAGTACTCAGAAGCCCGGCACAAATTACTGATGAGCTGAATAATATTTGGCTGACCATGCGTGCCTGTATTGAGCGCGGTATTAAGACAGAAGGCATACTGCCAGGCGGGTTAAAAGTAAAACGGCGCGCGCCGGCGCTGTATAAAAAGCTGATGGCGGAAAAAAGCAGCGACCCATTGCAGGTGATGGACTGGGTGAACCTGTTTGCCTTAGCGGTAAATGAAGAAAACGCTGCCGGTGGCCGGGTAGTTACTGCGCCGACTAACGGGGCGGCCGGTATTATTCCAGCAGTACTCATGTACTACGATAAGTTTATCCAGCCGGTAACACCGGATATTGCCGTACAGTACTTGTTAACAGCTGCCGCTATTGGCATTTTGTATAAGAAAAATGCCTCTATATCCGGTGCGGAAGTCGGCTGTCAGGGCGAAGTGGGCGTCGCCTGCTCAATGGCGGCGGCGGCTTTAACCGAAATTCTTGGCGGTACACCATCGCATGTCGAGAACGCTGCCGAGATCGGTATGGAGCATAACCTTGGCCTAACCTGCGATCCTGTCGGCGGTTTGGTGCAGGTACCCTGTATTGAGCGCAATGCCATGGGCGCGGTAAAAGCCATTAATGCATCACGCTTAGCACTACGTGGGAGCGGCGATCACAAGGTGTCGCTGGATAAGGTCATAAAAACCATGTGGGATACCGGCAAGGATATGCAAACCAAGTATAAAGAAACCTCACGCGGTGGCTTGGCAGTAAATATTATCGAGTGTTAATTGTTATATGACGCTGAGCAAACCGTTGAGGTGAACATCATCTAACCGGTTTGCCCACGCCAACACACCGTGAACACATCCTTGTGGGCTCGATTCAGGCATCCATGCCTTCAACGGTTGGCTTAGAGCAAACCGATTCTCGCATCACTGAGGTCAATAATTAACCCGGCTTTTTCGCCCAAGCTGCACACCAACCTTCAGCGTTTACCAACTTGCCCGGGAACACACCACAAGGGCGCCACGCATCACCGTTGTTGCCCTGAATAAGCATACAGTTGGCACAGTTTTGTCCCTCTTTGGCCGATTTATGTACATATTGCAGGGCTTTGGCTTGTGGGCTTTCCGGGTCTACCTGCTCGGCGGCAAACGCTTTTAAGCTAATTCCGCCAATGCTTAAGCCCACCACGCCGCCGGCGGACAGTTTAAGAAAACGTCTTCTGCTATTGCTCATTGTTATTGCCTCTGATGTTGTTTATGGTCACTTTACTGCTGCACTTATGGTCTTGTTTAGGATAAGACCTTATTGTTCTATGGCTTTGTACTGATTGGCGCACAACTTGGTTTAGTCAGCTTTTTCTGCACCACCGGCAAACCAAAGCCTCTTTGTCACGTAACAGTTACAGTAATGAGCGTAGCAGCGATTAGCAGGAACTTCTTTGATGGAAAACAACATTATTATTACCGGCGCCGCCCAACGGTTGGGTTTGCACTGTGCGTTAAGCCTTCAGCAGGCTGGTTATCAGGTCATCGCCACCTACCGCAGTGAGAAACCCGGCCTGGCGCAGTTAAGGGAAGCTGGTGTGCAATGTGTACAATTGGACGTAACTGATCACGCGGCACTGTCAGTTTTTACTAGTCGTATGCAGCAGCAACTGGGCAGTTTGCGGGCACTGATCCATAACGCCTCCGACTGGAAAGCCGATTTACCCAGCACACAAAGCCCTGATAGCCTTGAGCAAGATGCCGCCGTCTATGATGCAATGCAGGCTGTGCATGCCAAAGCGCCTTACCTGCTTAACCGTGCTTTTACACCGTTATTGCAAGCTCAAAACGGTACGAGCGATATTATTCATCTGACCGACTTTGTCGCCAGTGTCGGCAGTAGCAAGCATATGGCCTATGCCGCCTCTAAAGCCGCGCTGGAAAATTTAACCTACAGCTTTGCCCGCGCCTTAGCCCCCAAAGTAAAAGTCAATGCCATAGCGCCAGCGCTTTTGATGTTCAACGAACACGATGATGCGCACTACCGGCAAAAAGCGCTGCAAAAATCCTTGCTGCAAATAGAGCCTGGCGCTGCAGAGCTTAGCAATACTGTGCTGTATTTACTTAACAGCCGCTATATTACCGGTAAGGTACTGGCGTTAGACGGCGGCCGGCCACTCAAGCTGCCATAATAGGCGCTTGACCGCGTAAGACTTTTAAATGGAACAGGCCACAGGCAGAATAACGGCACTGTGTTAAAAAAGAGCTTCGCTAATGAGAAAACCCCTTTGTTTACTGGCCGCCCTGGTGTTAACAGGCCAGGCCATCGCGGCACAGCCGCTGTTAAGCCCGCAGCCGGTAGCCGGTAAGTGGATCACCGATTTAAACGGCCAAACCCTGCATGATCCGCAAAGCTCTGGCTTTACATGGCGTCACGGCGAGCTAATTCACTTAGGCGATAACAGCGCGGCAGAGCCGATGCGCAATAAGCTATTGAGGATAAACCCAAAAACTGCGCAGCTGTTGGCAGAGCCACTGCCGATTACCGTAGCAGACAATGTGTTAAAAGGTTGTTTTGGCGAGCTGTTTAAACACTATGCCGATTTTGAATCACTCACCTGGGACAGAGTGGATGACACTGTGTTTATTAGCGTGACGGAGGACTCCTCCTTTTTACAGTTGAGCCCCGAATGTAAAGCGCGCTATGGCGAGACAAACTCCACCGACTACCCTACGTTACTGGTAAAAATTGATACCGATAACCAATTAAACCGTGCGCAAATAAGCGCGGTGCGCCCGGTGCAGTTCCCCGCAGCGTCTTTGGTGGGCAATGCCCCTAACGATGGCATTGAAGGCTTAGCCTTTGATAATTCTGGCAATTTATACCTGGCACTAGAGCAGAATGCGGCCAATGCGCCGATGATTTTCAAAACGCCTTACGATGATGCTTTCTGGCAACAGGAAGGCTATGTCAAAGTGCGGGATACCGGCTTTGTGCTGCCGGTACCGGATGCTAAAGACCATCCAATTAACGGCCTGGATTATCTGCCGGCGAAGAAAGCCGGCCATCCGGGCTATTTAGTGGCCGCCGCGCGTAATGACGACCAGCTTTGGGTCATCGATATTAGCCAGCAGCAGGCGCCTTTTGTGCAGCAAATGGCTTACTATGCGCCAACACCGGCCGACAGCCCCTGCCCGGCTTATGAATTTATGGTGCAAACGGCTATAGAGGGTGTAGCCGTGTATGGCGACACGGTGTATCTGGTGAATGACGCCTGGAAAAAGCGCTATCCAGATAATATTAACTGCCCGGCGAATGCCGCTCACTTTAACAAATTTGCCCCGTTGCTGTTTACCTTGCCGGTAGACCCACGCTGGTTTATCAGCACGGCACAGTAAAACACCTGCGCGTTGTAAAATTGGACAGTGACAGCTAGGTGAACCGGCACAGCTCTGCTATGATCAGCCGCTGTTCGCCCCTTGGCAGCACTTGCTAAGCGGCAGAGAATTCTTGTTGTTACAGGAAATGCTATGATTAACCACTTTCGCATCTTGGGTGTTAAAAGTAACGCCAGCGAAGATGATATTAAAAAAGCTTACCGCCGTTTGGCCAATAAATATCACCCGGATAAACTGCATGGCTTAAGTGACGAGGAAAAAGACGCCGCAGCCGCCCAGTTACAACGGGTTAAGGCCGCTTATGAGGTGTTGTCAGATGCCAAGCTACGTGCAGCCTACATTAAAGATTTCAATAATGTCATTGTAACCGACCCCGCTGCTGCAATGCAGGAGTTGTGGGATCAGTACTACCCTTAATCATACCGATGAGAACCGCCCGAACGAGCCGCTTATGACAGAAAAACTGGATCTTGCGCGTATTCGCGCCCTTCACCGCGATGCCCAGGAGAATATCGAGTCTTATCTGGATCCTGATACGCCCAAAGCGCTGGAGCAATTTACCGCCAAAATGAAAGCTATTTTACTGGCCGATCCCGAAATGCTCGACTCGGTGCCCGAGTACCTGCCAATGGCCCTGTACGGCCGGGTAAAGTTTCCGCCAGCAGCAAAGCCTAAATGGCAGCAATGGCTGCAGACAGGTAAAGCACCGCAGTGGGACGACTTTAAAACCGCCATCGCCTTTGCTAATGCCGATTTAGAATTGGTAAAAGCGGTACGTGCTTACTCGCAAAGCTTATTAATTGAAGCCTGCGCCGTGCTATTTATGTTGGACAATGCCAGTTTAACTGCCATAAGCCGCAATAGCACCCCGACTGAAACCGCTGAGCAGGACGACAATACAGGCGATGACTACGCTGATGACTATGCCGACGACTACAGCGACGATTATGACAGCGGCGATAGTGACGAAGAAGGCTACGACGATCAGTACGATAATATTCGCTTTAAGGGAGAGTAAGGTTAATGAGCACCAGTTTAATTGAAATTGCAGTAGCGGAAATTAAAGAGCTGGCAGTGGTAGAACCCAAGCAGGCCAGTAAAAAGTTCGAACTGATTGCCAATACCATGAGCGATGAGCAGTTAACCGAAGTCATCGAACAAATTGATATTGTTACCCTAACTCAGATTAACAGCGAGCATGATATTTCTTTCCCATCGATCATGACCGAGCTGATGACGCCCGAGCGCATTCGTGACATCGTCTGTCAGCAACCGTTGTACTGGGAAGAGAAAATTAAAAACAATGCTGAAGAGCTAAAGCAGCACACCTTTGATTTTTTAACTTATCTTATCCGCACCCAGGACAGTGAAGATAAGCAGGCCGAAATTTTAACCTGTATCGCCGAAGATCCGGCTGGTTTGTTCTATTTATCGATTCCGTTTATCGAAATATACCGTGGTGAAATTCTCGAATATGAAAACTATTGGGAAGATAAACTGTACGAAGATGAAGAGCATTTAGAAGAAGCCGAAGTCTACACCGAGCGGCAACTGGCAGAAGATACCCACAATCTGGGTTTTGACGATCCGCGCAGCTTACTGGCGTTGATCCGCCAGCTTACCCCTGAGGTAGAAACGGCTATTAAAGCGCTTATCCGCAACGAAAATTCAGGTTGGGAAGGTATTATCAACAAATTTGCTGCCGAGCTGGTGCTGCAAGCCAAAGAGAAAAACCAGGCCACGGACGATGAGTTCAGCGAAGTGGACGAGATGTTCAGCTTTCTGGATTAAGGACAAACAGTTATGCAGTTAATCGTTCGTGATGGCAGCAATGGCCCTTTTTTAAGCCAGGTGATCAATAAAGCCCGCGCTGAAGGCTTGCTTGAACCGGCTGAGTTGGCGCAGATAAAAAGCAAAGCTGTACTAATGAGCCTGAAGTTTGCCGACAAGTTCTACAACAAATATAAAATGCACCTGCTGGAGCAAGCGGCTTATGACGTGATTGGTGTGGTAAGCCTGGGCTTACAGGAACTGAGCGAAAAAGACCCCGCCCGGGCATTAACCCTATTGCAAGCCCCGGAGGGCCTGGTAAAGCCGTTTCAAAAAGGCTGGAGCATGCTGGTCACGGTCAGCAAGAAAACCGGTAAGACGTCGCTGTATGGTGACGTGGCTGAGCAGCTTCTGCAAAGCATTTCCAGCCCACCCGATGCCGAAGAATGGGATGGTTATCAGCAGTATCAACAGGCACTTATCGAGCATCGCCGTACACAGTCGATGCAACTGCTACAACAACGGTTTTATGTTCGTACACACTTTGATGAATTTGAGCATTTCAGCTTAGAGGAAGTATTGGCCGAGGTGGTATTTTATCGCGCCCTGACCGGTAGCGATAAAGTACGGGCTGATTTAAAGCAGCGTATTGTTAACATAACGCTTAAACCTGAATGGTTTAACGAGGCGTTTTTTCACGCCCAAACTGACGCAGCGCTGGCACAGTTGCCGGCTGAAAATGCCGCGGCCATCCGTGCAGACTTGGGCCAGCATTTTATGCCAGCGCTGCTGCGCACCCTACAATTTGCACAGAAGTATCAGCAACTGGTAGCAAGTCAGGCCTCACCAGAAAAACTCGATGCGTTTGAGGGCAAACAAGGTTTAACCAGCCCGTTACTGGGCTGGCCGCAGTATCTGGTGTTATAAACACCAGAACTGCTGTAACTGACGCTGAAACAAAACGTTATCACCACTGCTGTAAAAGCTGTCTGGCCCACGGACATCGCCGGTATTAAGTAAACCCAACTCACTAAGCCTGCTCTGCAACTGCTTGGCCACTGCCGCCTCAGTTCGCACTACCGTTACCGCGGGTCCGGCAGTGTCAGCAATCAGCTCCGCGATAAGGTTATAATGGGTACAACCCAGCACCAATGTATCGACGCCTTGCGCTAACAGCGGCTTAATATAATTTTGTAACAGCTGGCGCAACTCTTCGCTTTCAAGCGACAAGGCTTCAATAAGCGGCACCAGGCCAGGGCAAGGCTGCAGCAAAATACGGGCGTTAGCGGAAAAGCGCGCGCTCAGCTGGCTAAAAGCCGGTGTTTGTAGTGTGCGAGGCGTAGCCAATACACCTACTACGCCCGACTTACTGACCAAAGTTGCCGGCTTTACTCCTGGCTCTACGCCAATAATTGGCACACTACACTCTGCTCTTAGCCTGGCAATTGCCGCTGTGGTGGCGGTATTACAGGCCACGACTATCGCTTTCACGCCTACGTTTAGCAGCTGCTGCGTAATAACCTGCATGCGTTGATAAATATACTCATCTGATTTTTCACCATAAGGCGCATGACCAGTATCTGCAAAATAATGCAAACGCTCGCCCGGCAAAAGTTGGCGAATTGCCAGTGCAACGGACAGCCCACCAATACCTGAGTCAAATATTCCTATGGGTTGATGCGGGGGCAATACGGGGTCAATTGTCACAACAGCAGACTCTACTAATTCAAAATAGGTTTGATGGCGGCTATTATGCCACAGTAAGATAAACCCTGACTGACTGTCAGGCTAACCTGTCACGCTGCTTTGACAGCAGTAGAAAAAATTTGCACGACAGGATAATTTTTTTTCGGGCAAATCGATTTAAAATCCTGTATATTGTCGCACTATTTTTAAACCCTAGCTTATAGAGATGACTATGTCAGCAGATTTATCCTTATACAGAAACATTGGTATCTTCGCCCACGTTGATGCCGGTAAAACAACAACAACAGAACGTATCCTGAAACTGACCGGTAAAATCCATAAAGCCGGGGACACTCACGATGGTTCAACAACCACTGACTTCATGGAACAGGAAGCAGAGCGTGGTATTACTATTCAGTCAGCTGCAGTAAGTTGTTTCTGGAAAGGCCACCGTTTAAACGTTATCGATACACCGGGTCACGTTGACTTCACCGTTGAAGTATACCGTTCACTGAAAGTTCTGGACGGCGGTATCGGCGTATTCTGTGGCTCGGGTGGTGTAGAACCTCAGTCAGAAACTAACTGGCGTTATGCCAACGACGCTGAAGTATCTCGTCTGATCTTCGTTAACAAATTAGACCGTATCGGTGCTGACTTTATCCGCGTTACCGAGCAGGTGAAAAAAGTTCTGGGTGCAACACCGCTGATCATGACGCTGCCAATCGGCCGTGAAGAAACTTTTGTTGGTGTAGTTGACCTGTTAACCAAACAAGCTTACGTGTGGGACGATTCTGGCCAGCCAGAAAACTACACCGTAACCGACGTACCAGCTGATATGGCCGATGACGTTGAAATGTACCGTCAACAGTTAATTGAAACTGCCGTTGAGCAAGACGACGACCTGTTAATGGCGTATATGGAAGGTGAAGAGCCTTCAATTGAAGACATTAAGCGTTGTATCCGTAAAGGTTGCCGTGACCTGGCATTCTTCCCAACTTATTGTGGCTCTGCCTTTAAAAACAAAGGTATGCAGTTAGTTCTGGACGCTGTTGTTGATTACCTGCCGTCACCAACTGAAGTAAACCCACAGCCGCTGACTGACGAAGAAGGTAACGAGACTGGCAAGTACGCTATCGTTTCTGCCGATGAGCCATTCCGCGCGTTAGCGTTTAAGATTATGGATGACCGTTTCGGCGCCCTGACCTTTATCCGTATTTACTCTGGTGTGCTGAACAAGGGTGACACCATCCTGAACTCTTACACCGGTAAAACTGAACGTGTTGGCCGTATGGTTGAAATGTATGCCAACGATCGTATCGACCTGACCACAGCTCAGGCCGGTGACATCGTCGCGCTGGTAGGTCTGAAGAACAACACCCAGACTGGTCACACCCTATGTGATCCTAAAGCGCCATGTACTCTTGAGCCAATGGTATTCCCAGAGCCGGTAATCTCGATCTCTGTAACACCAAAAGACAAAGGTTCGGTAGAGAAAATGGGTATCGCTATCGGTAAGATGGTGGCTGAAGATCCAACGTTCCGCGTTGAAACTGACCCAGATTCAGGTGAAACCATTCTGAAAGGTATGGGTGAATTACACCTGGACATCAAAGTAGACATCTTAAAGCGTACTTACGGTGTTGAATTAGTGGTTGGTCAGCCTCAGGTTGCTTACCGTGAAACGATCACGCGTGAAATCGAAGATAGCTACACGCACAAGAAACAGTCTGGTGGTTCAGGTCAGTACGGTAAAATCGACTACCGCATTCGTCCGGGCGAGCAGAACTCAGGCTTCAAGTTCACTTCAACCGTAGTGGGTGGTAGCGTTCCAAAAGAATTCTTCCCAGCGATCGAGAAAGGCTTCGAGTCAATGATGTCTACTGGTCCTCTGGCTGGCTTCCCGGTATTGGACGTTGAGGTTGAACTGTTCGACGGTGGTTTCCACGCTGTTGACTCATCAGCCATCGCGTTCGAAATTGCCGCTAAAGGTGCGTTCCGTCAATCTATGCCTAAAGCGGCTCCACAGCTGTTAGAGCCAATCATGAAAGTTGACGTGTTCACCCCAGAAGACCACGTAGGTGATGTTATCGGTGACTTAAACCGTCGCCGTGGCATGATCTCAGGTCAGGAAGCGGGTGTGACTGGCGTACGTATTAAAGGCGACGTACCGCTGTCTGAGATGTTTGGTTACATCTCTACCCTGCGTACTATGACCTCAGGCCGTGGTCAGTTCTCTATGGAGTTCTCACACTACGCGCCATGTCCGACTAACGTCGCGGACGCGGTAATCGCTAAAGAGAAAGAAAAGAAAGCCGCTGCTGCTAAAAACTAAGCTGTAGCGCTTGAGAAAAAAGCCTCGCCGGTGTTCCGGCGGGGCTTTTTTATTGCCGCAAACTGGGCAGATTTACACCATCTTAGCCTGTCGATTGATCCTTATCATAGTTTTAACCGGCTACACTGTTAGGCTGGCAAGATAGCGCCAATAACGACGACAAGGTGGAGTTTATATGCGGGTAGAAACGGCCGAACAGGCGCTGAGCATTTTGCAGAACAATGACACGATCTGGTGCCATTCAATGGCAGCTACGCCTTATTTTTTGCTGCAGGCGCTGGCAAAAGTCGCGCTTACAAGGCGCAACCTGACCTTATTACAGCTGCACACTGAGCATAGCGAAGTGCTATGCGATCCGGCGCTTAACGGCCATTTACGCCAGCGCTGTTTTTTTGTTGGCAGCAGCACGCGCGCTGCAGTGCAATGTGGCCAGGCCGATTATGTCCCCATTTTTCTATCTGAAGTGCCTAAGTTATTTCGTAGCCTGGAGCAGCCACTGGACGTAGCATTAATTCAGGTCAGCGCTCCTGATGCGCATGGTTTTTGTAGTCTTGGCGTTTCGGTTGAAGCCACCCGCGCCGCGCTACAGGTAGCCAAAAAAGTCATTGCCTGGGTTAACCCACACATGCCGCGAACTCATGGTGATTCATTCGTGCATATCAGCCAATTTGACCGTTATGTCGAATATTCAAGCCCGCTGCCGCTGCACCATGCCGCGCAGCAAGATGCCATTACTCGGCAAATAGGCCAGCAGGTGGCCAGCCTTATTCGCGATGGTGATTGTTTGCAAATGGGCATAGGTGCAATACCCGATGCAACCTTAAGCTGCCTTGGCGATAGGAAAAACCTGGGTATTCACACCGAAATGTTCTCAGATGGCGTACTGCCGCTGATTGAGCAGGGCGTTATTACTAACCAAAACAAGCGTAAGCACCGCGGCAAGATTGTTACCACCTTTGCTATGGGCAGCCAGCAGCTGTACGACTTTATTAACGACAACCCACAAGTCGTATTTTTAGATGTGGAATACACTAACGACACAGCCGTGATCCGGCAAAACCCGCAAGTGGTGGCGATTAACAGCGCGCTGCAGGTCGATTTAACTGGCCAGGTGTGCGCCGACTCACTGGGCACCAAAATCTACTCCGGCGTTGGCGGTCAGATGGACTTTGTCCGTGGTGCAGCACTATCAGAGGGTGGCAGAGCCATTATCGCCCTGCCCGCGACAGCCGCAGGCGGTAAGGTGTCTCGCATTTGTTCACTGTTAAGCCCGGGTGCTGGCGTGGTCACCACCCGGGCCCATGTGCACTATATCGTCACTGAGTACGGCATCGCCAACCTACGTGGCAAAAGCCTGACAGAAAGAGCGCAAGCGCTGATTAACATTGCCGCACCGCAATTTCGTGCCGGTTTAACTGAGCAGGCCCGCATTGATTGGGGCCTGATACTGTAAACGCCATGATTGTTTAGCGTTCAATTAACACCGGGTATTTCAAATAGTGCTGGTCATAAAATGGCATCTGGCGGTAGAACCAGTTATAGCGTTCACGCGGATTGTTTCTAAGCTGTTCATCTGCCGCCAGCGCTTTTTCAAACTGCTGCTTTAACGTCGGCTGCTGTGCCAGCAAACGGGCAATTAATGGCTCAATAGCATAAGGCTCAAAATACTCGGTGCGCTCAAACATCCCTGGGAAAAAGCCCCAGCGAAAAAATGAGTCTGGCGCACTGGGCTCCAGCAGTGCTACTGCTAAGCGGCCCAGCGGCTGATCGGTGCTTACCCTCACCCAACCCGCAGTGAGAGTGCGCTGCACACTGTGCTCACTAAAGCGGGCTTCGCTCAACATAAAGCGACTCTCAAATGGCTTATCCGCGAAGCGATACTGCTCCAGGCTTAATTGCTGCAGCTTGAGCTTTTTCGCCTGCGATAGCGTGGTCATTTCAATACCGTGCAGCGCCAGGCGGCCAATAACCTGCTGTTGTTCAGGTGGGATCCAATAAGCAGCCGGGATTTGCACTGTAATATCAGCAACCTTGTCCCAATACACCGGCAATTGCTTATACAGCACTGGCTTGCCAGTCCAGGCGACATAAGGCGCACCACTGATGTCAGACTGGCGCTGCTCGAAGCTGATGCCCTTAAAATCGATAAAATCAGCTTGTTCACTGGCTTTGTAGCTCAGTACCACCTGTTGTGGCCTGGCCTGCAAATCAGCCTGACGTGCCAGCATCAGCGCTTTACCCTGCTGGTTTAATAACCTAAGGCTTTGCTCAAGTAGCACATAAGTGCCCAGCACCCGCTGGCGGTATGGCTTTAAGCTGTGGTTCTCCACCAGCACTGTCGGCAAATGGCGCACATCGCCATAACCATTAGAAAAGCGTGGGCTGGCGGTCCAGCCACTAATGCCCTTGCTAAAATCATTACTGTTGACCCCAAATACCAGTGGCCCCGGTATATGGCCAGCCTCAGTCAACGCCGCGTTCACCGCCGGGCGATACACCTTGGCTAACCAGCTGGCGGCATTCACACTCACTGCAGCAAAGGGTTCGTTGAAGCCGTAGGTAATATCGTACTGATAATCTTCGCCATCAGTAACATGCACATCGATATACAAATCCGGTTGATAGTGTTTAAGCACACCCAATAGCGCCTGCATCTCGGGCGCATCGGCTTTGGCATAATCACGGTTCAGGTTCAGGTTTTGTGCCGTGGCGCGCCAGCCTTGCTGCAAGGGGCCACGCTGGTTCATCCGGTTGTACAGCGAGCGGCGTTCGTGACCATCGGGCGATAACACCGGAATAAATAGCAAATCAGCGTTATCCAGTAGCGCCGCCTTGTCGCCATGCGCAATATCTCGCAGCAGCATTAGCCCGGCATCTTTACCATCAATTTCACCGCTGTGAATACCGGCCTGCACCAACAGCAAGGGCCGGTTAGGGTTGTTGGCAATTTTATGCAGCACCTTGCTGGCTTTCACCAGATAGAGTGGCCGCCCCTGCGGGCTTTGGCCAAATTGCTCCAGCTGCAGTAAGTCTGAGCTGTCTACCAGCTTGGTTAAATAAGCCAGCGTGGCGGCATAATCCGGGCTGTCAGTCAGGCCAGTTAGCTCTGCCGGCGTAACCCAGACATCGCCCTGGCGCTTTTGCAGTTGTTCGCTTGCGCCCTGCCAGGCAGGTAGTGGCGGTAACCAGTCATCCGCGGTCATGCCTTGGCCAGAGGCAGCCAGACAGAGTGCCAGCATTGACGGAGCTAAAAGCTTCATGGTGTATCCTGTGGCGTTTTAATATTAAACATACTGCAATACAGCACCGGTAAAAACACCAGTGTCAGCACAGTAGCAAAACCTAAACCAAACATAATCACCACCGCCAAGCTGGCAAAGAACACATCGCCCAACAGCGGTAACATACCTAAAATGGTGGTAATGGCGGCCATCGACACCGGTCGCACCCGGCTGACAGCACTATCAAACACAGCGTTAAATGCCGCTTTGCCCTCGCTAAGCTCTAACTTTATCTGCTCAACCAGTACTATGCAGTTTTTTATCAGCATACCGGATAAACTTAAAAAGCCCAGCAGCGCAATAAAGCCGAAGGGTGCTCCCAGCAATAACAAGCCAAAGCTCACACCAATGATGGCCAGCGGCACACAAGCCCATATGACTAAAGCACTGCGCAGTGAGTTAAACAGCAGCACCGTGATAATAAACATCATCAGATAGCCCAGCGGCAACGAGCTAAACAGCGCTTTTTGCGCTTTTTGCTGCGCTTCATACTCGCCGCCCCAACTGAGGAAGTAGCCGGTTGGCAAAGGTAAGGCTTCAATATCGGCTTTTACCCTTGCCAACAAGGCAGAGGCCGTGTCGTCAGATAAATTATCATGCTCGGCCATCACGGTAATGGTGCGTTTGCGGTCACGGCGCTGAATTTGTGCGTCTTCCCACACCAAATCAAAACCGGTGACGACCTGGGTTATCGGCACATAACGCTGCAGTTTATTGCTGTATACCTGCAAGTCGTACAAGGCATCCAGATTGTCACGCTCTGATAGTGGTGAGCGGGCGATAATCGGCAGTAAATGGGTGCCGTCGCGGTAAATGCCGACAGTGCGGCCCGACATGCTGCTTAGCAGCACTTCATCGATATCCTGCTTGCTGATCCCTGCCCGGCGTGCCATGGCTTCATTAAAGCGAGGTCTTATCACCTTGGTACGTTCACGCCAGTTATCCCGAATGCTAACCGCTCGCCCATCTGCCAGCAAAATCTCTTTCGCTTGCTCGGCCAGGGCACGCAGCACATCAGGGTCGGCACCACTGAAACGGGCCTCAATTTTGGCCGGCGTTGACGGCCCGACTTCTAATCGCAGCAATTTATATTGCAGTCTTGGTAGTTGCTCAGTAATGTAGTGCCGGGTTTGTTGCATCAACTGTGGTAACTGCTCTAACTGCTCAGCTCGTACAATCAGCTGGCTATAGGCTGCGAAGTTTTTCTCTGGCTGATAGGTCAGCATAAAGCGCTCAGCGCCGCGGCCACTGGTACTGGTCACATGGCTTACACCATCAAGTGTCTGTAGATAACCCATCAACGCCAGCGCATCCTCTGCCGCATGGCGAATATCTGTGCCGGCTGGCTGCCACAGATCAACCAGGAAAATAGGCGTATTCGACGGCGGAAAAAACACTTGCTTCACCTTACCAAAGCCTACTACGGCTAAAACCAACAGCACCAGCGTCAGCGTATAGGTTAGTGCACGTTGGCGCAGCGCCAGCCAGAGCAGCTTGCGGTACAGGGTAAAAATAATGCCCTGATACAACTGCGCAGGCTCACCCTGCTCTGCCGGTGCATCTTTAAAGAGCAAGCTGGCAAAAAACGGCGTCAGTGTGATAGCCGTCACCCAACTTAACAGCAAAGAGACCAGCAACACCCAAAACAGGCTGCCAGCAAACTCACCGGTTGCATCACTTGATAAACCAATTGGCGCAAACGCCGCTATGGCTATAACCGTTGCACCTAATAGCGGCCATTGGGTCTGCTTTACAATTAAACTGGCGGCATCAGCCAGTTTAAGCCGGCGCTGCATACCAATTAGAATGCCTTCGGTAATCACTATTGCATTGTCGACCAACATACCCAATGCGATAATCAACGCGCCCAGTGATACACGCTGCAGCTCAATCTGCATTTGCAGCATAAAAATAAACGTGCCCAGCACGGTTAGTAGCAAAATAAGGCCAATCAGTATGCCGCTGCGCAGCCCCATAAATATCAGCAGCACGAATATGACTATGGCCACGGCTGCCGCCAGATTGACGATAAAACCAGTAACAGAATTGGCCACTTCGTCAGGTTGGTTGTAAATAGTATGCAGTGTCATACCAACCGGTCGGTTGTATTCCAGCTCAGCCAAGCGCTGCTTAATTTGCAAGCCGGCATCTACGACGTTAACGCCTGATGCAAACGACACCCCCAACGTGAGCGCATTCTGGCCACCAAAACGAATGAGCTGGGCCGGGACTTCGGCATTTTCGCGATAGACCCGCGCCACATCGCCTAAATAAATCAGCTCTTTTGAGTCGGGGCTAGAGATAATCAGGTTTTCCAACTCTTTTACTGATTCAAACTCACCGGTCGGGTAAATGCGCAGCCGGTCTGGCCCGACTTTTATTGAGCCGGCATTGGCTACCATATTCTGGCTTTGCAGCAGTGCCGATAAGGTTTGCGGCGCTATACCCAGCGCAGTAAGCCTGGGCCTGGAAATTTCGACGATGACCTGCTCCTGCTGCACACCCGACACCGCCACCTTGCCGACACTTGGCACCAATACCAGCTCACGGCGCAGAAAATCAACATAGTCCCGAAGCTCATCGTCACTGTAGCCCTCCCCCGTGAGCGCGTACAAGATGCCGTAAACATCGCCAAAGTCGTCTTTTACCTGCGGCACCTGCACACCCGGTGGCAATTGCGGCTTTAAATCATTTACTTTGTGGCGCAGTTCATCCCAGATTTGTTTTAACTCTTTGGCGCGGTAAGTGTCTTTCATCTCGACCATTAACTGCGACAAGCCAGCGGTTGAGACAGAGGTAACGTGATTCACGTAAGGCAGTTGCTGAATGGCATTTTCCAGCGGATAGGTGACTTCTTCTTCGACCTGGGTCGGTGAAGCGCCAGGATATTGGGTGATGATAAGCGCTTGTTTTAGCGTAAATTGTGGATCTTCCAGGCGGCCTAACCCCATGTAGGACACGATGCCACCACAGAGTAAAATAGCGGCGAACAACCAAGACGATGTTCGATACTTAATAAAATAGCGGGCGATATCCATGTTTACAGCCCCCGCTCACGCACCCAGGGACGCACGCGCTGACCTTCCGTTAAGTGCTGCACACCGGCGCTGACCACGTGTTCGCCCTCGGTTAAACCCGAGGTAACCGCTGCACCAGCACTGCTTAAGCTTCTTACGGTAACGGCTTTTTTTGTCACGGTACCGCTGTCTGGTTGATATACCCAGACATAGCTTTGCTGCTGCTCAAGGGCGATATCGGCTGGCATAAAAATGGCACTGGCCGGAATGTAAAGCGCATCAGTGTATGCCGTACTGATTTTACTGACTTCGGCAATCACATTGGCTGTCATGCCCGATAACACATTAAATTCCGTGGGTGTTGGCATACTAAACACCACCTTAAAACTGTTGGTGGCCGGATCGGCTTGCGTGTCCCACTCACGGATGCGAGCGCGGTAACGAAGATCCGGATGCGAGTCGAACACCACTTCGGGTTGGTAATTAAAGTCTTTTCGTACGTTGGAGATCACATCTTCCGGTACCTGAATGATCACATCAACCTGATCGCGCACCTGCAGTTCCATAATCGGCTGTTGGGCAGCCACGTTTTCGTGGTTTTCGACCAGCAGACGGGAAATATTGCCGGCAAAGGGTGCCTCTAACCGGGTATAACTGAGTGCCGTTTCAGCGGTAGATAAGTCTGCCTGCGCTACCTGTAGCTGCGCTTTGGCTTCATCAAATACCGCCTGCGATACCAGCTTTTGCGCAATGAGCTGCTCTGCGCGGACATACTGGGTTTGTGCCAGTTCAAAACGGGCTTTGGCCTGATCAAGTTTTAAGGCAAAATCGGTGTCATCCAACCGGGCTAGCAGCTCCCCCTTTTCTACCATTTGCCCGGGCCGGGCTACCAGCTGGACCAATTTGCCACTAACACGAAAGGTCAGGCTGGCGCGCTCAGTGGGCGCCACCACCGCTGGAAACTGGCGCACTGCACCTTGTACATTGCGGCTTACCTGATGCAGTTTTACCGGCCGCACCTGGTCAGCTACCGATTCCGGCGCAGGTTTTGAACAACTGGTTAACACCACAGCAGTAAGACTAACGGAGAAAAATACGGGCAAGGGTCGACGCATGAGTATCATCCTGAAACATGAAGAAATTAAAGGTGCCGTTCAAGCTTAGCCAAGTCTGACCAGCGCGCCTTATTTAACCGCAAAAAAGCCTTGCTTAACAGCATGTTTTTTTCGCCATGATAAAAAGCCCGCCACTGTGGGCGGGTTTAACTAACAATCACTGATAAGTTAGAAACGGTAGCTGATACCTAACTGATACAGTTCGTCTTGTTTAACATAGTTATCAAAGGCAACAGCGGCTTTAAGCGCCAGATTAGGTTGCAGGAACCAGCTGCCACGCAGCGTGAAACTGTCTTCCTCAGCATTAACCAGATCGTCTGACAACCAGTCATACACTAAACCTACAGCGATATTACGGCCAAAGTAGTAATCGGCTGCCACGCTGTACTCTGAAACATCATCGCCTTTAACATCCATAAAGCTGGCTTCGATATTGATAAAGTTACCGTTTTCCAGCGCCAGCAGCTTTTTCGTGCTGATACCATATTCGGTATAACTGCCCTGCCCCTCGTTATCGATGTTACGGGCATCCAGTTTTACCAGCCAGTCACTGGCCACAAAGTAACCTAAGCTGATATCCAGTTGCCGATCGTCAGTACCGTTAAATTCGGTAAGGCTAGCTGCGGCATAAAAATTGTGCGCCTGATCCTGATAGACACCGCCCAGCTGCCAGTTACTGAAACTAAACTCCGCCACGCCAGGCAAGTCAAACTCAGTGTAGTCATAACCGCCATGCACACTGGCATTTCGGCTGATAAAGGCTGCTTCGGCATAAGGAACAGTGCCTGTGCGCACCGGTGTTAAATAAAACTCATGACGCAAAGACCAGTTTTGTAGCTCACCGGTTGCGACATCACCCCAGCCAAAGCTGGCGTCTGATTGATGCTGATAGCTATTAGCCAGTGCAGAGGCAGAAAAAACGGCGATAACAGACGCTAACATTGTAGTTTTCATAACTGTCCTTAAAAAGTAAAACCCAAGGGCATTAAGGGCTGACACAGCCCGCGCGCATACTACCAGTTATTACTGAACAATCAATGAACCTCCACCTGTTCAGCCAGTTGTTTTGTAACCAGTTTATATTGTGATCACTCCGGTCTACGACCGGCTAAATTTCAAGCAGTGCTTGCTTTAACAACTGCACCTGATCGCGCAGTTTAGCCGCCTGCTCAAACTCCAGTTCTCGGGCATGCTGTAGCATTTTCTGCTCCAGCTGTTTAATTTCAGCTTCTACCTGATACGGCGTTTTACCTTTGATTAAGCGCACTTTTTCGGCCACCTGTGGCAGTGCCGTTTTGGCGTCCTGGCCTAAGTCCATTACATCGGCAATTTTGCGTTTAATCGCTTTCGGCGCAATGCCATGCAATTGGTTAAACTGCAACTGCTTAGCACGGCGACGCTCGGTTTCATCGATGGCCCGTTGCATAGACCCGGTAATGCGGTCAGCATACAAAATGGCCCTGCCCTGTAAATTACGCGCTGCACGGCCTATGGTTTGAATAAGTGAGCGGTCAGAGCGCAAAAAGCCTTCTTTATCGGCATCTAATATGGCCACCAGCGACACTTCAGGAATATCCAGGCCTTCACGCAACAAGTTAATACCCACCAGCACATCAAATACACCCAAACGTAAATCACGGATAATCTCCATCCGCTCGACGGTATCAATATCCGAGTGTAGATAACGCACTTTTACGCCGTGCTCGTTTAGATATTCGGTTAAATCTTCGGCCATTTTCTTCGTCAGCGTGGTTACCAGCACCCGCTCTTGCCGCTCGGCGCGGATAAAGGCTTCTGACAATAAATCATCCACCTGTGTCGCGACCGGCCGGATCTCAATTTGCGGATCCACCAGACCAGTGGGGCGCACCACCTGCTCGACCACTTCACCCGCCGAGTGCTCAAGCTCATAGGTAGCTGGTGTGGCTGATACATAGATGCGCTGTGGCGCTATCGCTTCAAACTCTTCAAACTTTAATGGTCGGTTATCCAGCGCCGAAGGCAGACGAAAACCATAATTGACCAGGTTTTCTTTACGCGAACGATCACCTTTATACATGGCGCCAATTTGCGAAATGGTCACGTGCGACTCATCTATAAACATCAGGCCATCTGCCGGAAAATAATCCAGTAAGGTAGGCGGTGGTTCACCGTTTGCCCGGCCCGACAGATACCGCGAGTAGTTTTCTATTCCCGAACAGTACCCAAGCTCAATCATCATCTCGATGTCAAACAAGGTACGCTGGCTCAGCCGCTGCTCTTCTACCAGTTTGTTATGCGCTATAAGCTCATCGCGGCGCTGCTTCAGCTCGACTTTTATTTCGTCAACCGCCGCCAGGATTTTCTCACGCGGCGTAACATAATGCGTTTTCGGATACACCGTATAGCGGGTAACAACCTTTTCGACTGCGCCAGTTAAGGGGTCAAATAGACTGATCCGCTCAATCTCTTCATCAAATAACTCAACACGTACAGCAATGTCGTCTGACTCTGCCGGGAAAATATCAATTACATCACCACGCACCCGATAGGTGGCGCGGGCAAAGTCAATGTCGTTACGGCTGTATTGCAGCTCGGCCAGCCGGCGCAAAATAAAGCGCTGGTCAACAATATCGCCCACTTTTAAATGCAGCAGCATTTTCATGTAAGACTCAGGGTCACCTAAGCCATAAATAGCTGATACAGAGGCAATAATCACGACATCACGCCTTTCCATCAGTGCCTTGGTGGCAGAAAGGCGCATCTGCTCAATATGCTCATTAATAGAAGCATCTTTTTCTATAAAAGTGTCGGTAGAAGGCACATAGGCTTCTGGCTGGTAGTAATCGTAATAAGAAACGAAATATTCCACGGCGTTATTGGGGAAGAATTCTTTCATTTCGCCATACAGCTGTGCAGCCAGGGTTTTATTGTGCGCCATAATCAGCGTCGGTCGGTTTACCCTGGCAATCACATTTGCCATAGTAAAGGTTTTGCCTGAGCCGGTAACGCCCAGCAGGGTTTGATGCGCCAATCCGGCTTCAAGGCCTTCAACCAGCTTATCGATCGCTTGCGGCTGATCGCCAGCCGGTTGATAGTTTGAGCATAATTCAAAATCGCGGCTCATTGGCTCTCCTGTAAGCTACGGGCCACCGCCCGGTTAAACCACCCCCAGGCCAAGGCGGCTGTGCAGATGTTGGCGATAACGCAACCGATAAACAAGCCGGTAACGCCATAGAGTTTACCGCCAAGCCAGGCCAGTGGCACATAAAACACAAACAGGCGCACTATGCTAAGCACTAATGCACTGCCCGGCTGATGCAGCGCATTAAAAGAAGAGTTAGTTAAAATAATAATGCCTTGAAGACCATACGCTAAAGGCACTATCCACAAAAACTGGCAGATAATTCGCACTACTTCAGCCTCGTCACTGAATAAACGCGCCAGCGGTATCGCAAGCAGTGCCAGCAAAACATAAATGCCAAACTGCCACACCATGACAAAGTGGCCACAAAAACGATATGCCTCCTGCACACGGTGCAACAAACCGGCCCCAAAGTTCTGACTAACAAAAGGTGGTAAGGTCATCGACAGCGCCAACACGACCAGACATGCCATACTTTCCAAGCGGATACCCACGCCAAAGGCTGCCACCGCCGCATCGCCATAACCGGCAATAATGGCTGTCAGTACCGCCATGGCAAGTGGCGTGAGCATATTAGCGCCGGCGGCAGGCAAACCAATGCGCAAAATTTTACGACAAATGCCCATCAGTATTGACGGCATAATCCACTGAGTCGCTATCAGGTCACGTTTTAACAGCAGGGCTATAATCATCAGTGAACCAAACCCCCATGACAGTACCGTGGCAATCGCTGCCCCTTGCATCCCCAGCGCCGGCAGCGGGCCCAAGCCAAAAATTAATAGCGGGTCGAGCACTGCATTTACCAAACCTGAGCCAGCCATAATGAGGCTGGGGGTTTTGGTATCTCCGGCGGCGCGCAGTATCGCATTGCCTACCATAGGCACTACCAGCAACACTGCGCCAGCATACCAGATATCCATGTACTGACGGATAAACACCAATACATCATTATCGGCACCCAGGGCGCTGAACAATGGCAGGGTAAAGACATAACCCAATAGAGCTAACAGCGCAACCATAGCAGCGGCCAGCCACAACGCCACCTGACCATCGGTGCGTGCTTCGGTTAAGCGCCCGGCGCCAAGCGCTTTAGCAATAACGGCGGAAGTACCAATGCTCAGACCAATCGCCAGGCTAATCAGGGTAAAAGTCACCGGAAAGGTAAAGCTGATCGCTGCAAGCTGAACGGTACCCAGCAAACTGATAAAAAAAGTGTCGACCAGGTTGAAGCTCATCAACGTAATCATGCCAACCAGCATCGGCAGTGTCATCGCCACTAAGGTCGGCTTGATCGCATTTTGTGTCAGTGAATTGGCAGAAGTCATAGCTACAGCACGATTGAAGGGTCGACCTATTGTAAAGAAAAGCACGCTTAGGCTCTACGCTAATTTAGCCGCTTCGCCGCTTACAGCGGGTATTACACCTTGATACGCTGTTATCTGCCGAAACAGTTCACAATTCCGCCTTGCTTGTGTGCTGTTTGAATTTGCCTCAGACAATATCACTACACCGATGCAGCAAAAACCCTATATTACTGTTTTTATTGACATTAAATTTTCGTCGCAAGTCACTTGACCTACGACAAAGCTAATGTATTCGCAGTATTGCGCTGGAAACACCCTGCTCATTCACAGACTTATCCACAGTTTCTGTGGGTAAGTGGCTGCAGTGGCCGCCAAATCTGGCTACGACAAGAAAATGGTTTCACGTTGATGTTGTGGCCCAAACTCTCCCCCTCTGTTTTTAACCTGCTTTGGTTATTTTGCGATGGATCAGGGCGCTAGCATTGCCGCTTTGCTCAAACAATATGCAAGTGGTCAGCAATAGCAAAAATCCCGCAGCCAAAGTGTTGACAGTGGGTATAGCTGGCATTAGTATTGCGCCCGGTTGAATGTTGTTCCCTAGTAGCTCAGTTGGTTAGAGCGGCGGACTGTTAATCCGTAGGTCACTGGTTCGAGTCCAGTCTGGGGAGCCAACAGCATCACAACTCTTGTTATACCCTTCCCTAGTAGCTCAGTTGGTTAGAGCGGCGGACTGTTAATCCGTAGGTCACTGGTTCGAGTCCAGTCTGGGGAGCCAATTCTTGTTTGATTCACTATTCCCTAGTAGCTCAGTTGGTTAGAGCGGCGGACTGTTAATCCGTAGGTCACTGGTTCGAGTCCAGTCTGGGGAGCCACACTCACCCCCGTTTTTTCGTCAGTCTGTCGTTATTGCTATATTTCTCAGTATTTTTTTGATTTAATTAGCTTTCTATTGCGTATACCTAAACTATATTAAGCGTTAGGACAAGGAAACTAGTTATGTCTGGTGGTCAAAGCTTATGAGAATATTACGTACCCTGCTTATTAGCCAATTATTATCTGCTGTCATACTGTCAGTGGCAGCATTGGCAGTATTGGCAATTTACACTCAGCAACAACTTGAAGCCGACGAGAAATCAGCCAGGATGGCGATTACTCAAATTCTCGAGCATCATATTACCGGTGACGGCAAAGTGCTCAGCAGGCAGTTGGATCGCAGTTTCCGGTTAAAAAGTCTAAGAATCAGTCAGCTGGATAACACCATGCTGCATGAACAGAATATAAATGGCGATAAAACGCCCGTAGCGACCTTGCTGTTGGAGCTGTTTGGCACACAATTTAAAAGCCAGTCGTTACGTAATGAGCAACACAATGTACAAGTGACTTATCAGCTGGATTTCAGCGCACGCCTGGCACAGTTTCAGCTGATGGTGTTAGTGCTGTTCTTGCTCCCCTTTCTGATTGGCTGGCTACCTGTGCTGCTAAGCAAAAGCAGCATTACCCGAAGCTATCGCCGCACAACCATTGCCGTTAATGAATTAATAGATCGCTTTATCAAAGATCCACAAAAAGCTGAACCCGATTGGCAGAAAATTCCACCGGAATTTTCTGACATTAACACCGCGTTGCAAAAGCTAGCTAATTACACCCGCAGCCAATACAACGAAATGGCCTCTAACGCACACCAAATTGCCGAAGAGGCGTACAAAGATCCGGTAACAGCGCTGCCTAACCGCAATCGTTTTGTTCAGTTTTATGAAGAGAATATCCGTCAGAACGACAACAACGAGTTTGGTGTGTTTGCCATCACCCGCTGTACAGAATTGCAAAACCTTAACCAGACACGGGGTTATCAGGAAGGGGATAACTATGTACGCGAGGTGGCAGAGCTTATTAAAAAGCTTAGCGGCACCTATAAAGACCACAAAATATATCGCTTAAACAGTTCAGATTTCGGTATTTTATTGCCACGGGTAACACCAAAAGAAGCGGAAAACTTTGCGCTGCAACTGCAAAGCCGCTTGAATGAATACCAAAAAATGGCCGAGTTAGATTCTGTCGCCTATACCGGTCTGGTAACCTATGAATCCGGTAAAGCCCTGGGTGAGCTGCTCGCTATTGCTGACACCTCCATCAGCCTGGCTCAGACCAAACAACCCAATGCCTGGCATTTACAAAAAGAGTCATCCGGCCTGGAGATGGCCAGTGGTGGATATGGCAACCAGAACTGGCGCAATGTGATTGACGATGTGCTGACTAATCATCGCATTAGCCTGCTCGCACAGCTTATTCAACCATCAAACCGTTCGGCGAAAGCCTATTCGGAAATTCTGGTACGTTTTAAAACACAGGAAGGCCAGATATTGCCCACCGCCTCGTTTTTGGCCATGGCGGAAAAACTCGACCGTATAGTAGCAGTGGACCGTTTAATTATCGAAACGGCGTTGGTCACCATAAAGAATAAAAACCTGCAGGACCAGTATTTTGGTTTAAATCTGTCAGCGCGCTGCGTACATGATGATCAGTTTGTGATCTGGCTGGAGCGGCGCCTATTAAAAGATGCGCATATCGCCGCCAAACTGGTGTTTGAAGTAACTGAATTTGGCCTGCAGCAAAACCTGAAAACCAGCAAACGTTTTATTGATATGGTGCACCGTGCCGGCGCCCGGGTAACAGTAGAAAAATTCGGTGTCGGTATCACCTCGTTTAAATTTTTCCGTGATTTAAAGCCCGACTACGTCAAGATGGATGGCAGCTATACCCGCCATATTAATGAAGATAAGAATAATCAGTACTTTATGCGCTTGATGATTGACCTTGCGCACCGTATTGGTGTGGGTGTATTTGCCGAAAGCGTTGAGACACAGGAAGAAAAACATATGCTGGAGTCACTGTTTATAGACGGCAATCAGGGCTATTACGTCGGCAAACCGGCACCCTTGTAAACTGTACAATAAAGCTAACAGCTGAATAGGCACCAGGGGCGCAAGCAAGCGCCCCACCTTAATACCCCTAAGCTTTATCCGGTTGTGTCTACAGCCGCTTAATAGCATAATATAGCCCTTATTTTTCCCGGGCGTAATGATGACTGAATTTCTCCTGTTGTTAATCAGTACCGTACTGGTAAATAACTTTGTACTGGTAAAATTTCTCGGGTTATGCCCCTTTATGGGTGTGTCTGGCAAGCTGGAAACCGCCATTGGCATGTCACTGGCAACGACCTTTGTACTGACACTTGCCTCGTTGTGCAGTTATCTGGTGAATCATTACTTACTGGCTCCGCTTGACCTGTTGTACCTGCAAACACTGGCCTTTATTCTGGTTATTGCCGTAGTAGTGCAATTTACTGAGATGGTTGTACATAAAACCAGCCCTACTCTTTACCGTTTGCTGGGTATTTTTTTACCCCTGATCACTACTAACTGTGCTGTATTAGGGGTTGCACTATTAAATGTGAACGCACGCCATAATTTTATTAATTCCGTGGTTTATGGCTTTGGTGCTGCGCTGGGCTTTTCGTTGGTGCTAATTTTGTTTGCCGCTATGCGCGAACGTTTAGCCGCAGCAGATGTACCAGTGCCATTTAAAGGTGCCGCTATTGGTATGATCACGGCCGGTTTGATGTCATTGGCTTTTATGGGCTTTACAGGCTTGGTGAAAATCGGATGACACTCGTTACTGCCTTAATTGCTGTTGGCTCCCTGGCTTTATTATTTGGTGCAGTTTTGGGCTATGCCGCTATCCGTTTTAAAGTAGAAGCCGATCCGCTGGTTGAGCAAATCGATGACATTTTG
The DNA here is from genome assembly GCA_033838465.1 of Chromatiaceae bacterium. GTDB lineage: Bacteria > Pseudomonadota > Gammaproteobacteria > Enterobacterales > Alteromonadaceae > Alishewanella. The sequence continues at coordinate 634,145 of JAJLKZ010000007.1, read as the reverse complement.
CCGCAGACTCAGTGCGGCCAATGCGGCTATCCGGGGTGTCGCCCTTACGCCGAAGCTATCGCCAACGGTGATGACATCAATAAATGCCCACCAGGCGGCGAAGCCACTATCCGCAAACTGGCGGACCTGATGGGCGTTGAGGCCAAACCATTGAACGAAGCCCAAACCGAGAGTGTAAAACGGGTTGCCTATATTCGTGAAGATGAGTGCATTGGCTGTACTAAATGCATTCAGGCCTGTCCGGTCGATGCGATTGTTGGTGCGTCAAAATTAATGCATACCGTGCTGGTAGATGAATGTACCGGCTGCGATCTCTGCGTTGAACCCTGCCCGGTCGATTGTATCGACATGGTGCCCCTGGCCGTAACACCAGAGCGTTGGAAGTGGGATTTAGCCAGCATACCGGTAAAGATGGTAGATTAAGCATGCCAAGTTTATTTCAACAAATTCAAGCCGGTATGGTGTGGGACTTCCATGGTGGTATTCATCCACCGACCCGCAAACAGCAAACAAACCAAAAGCCCGTCGCGGTGATGCCCCTGCCTGACAGGCTTTACATACCGCTGCGACAACACATAGGTGTAGCCGGCCAACTAATGGTTAAAGTAGGTGAAACAGTACTTAAAGGCCAGCCACTTACACAGGCGGATAACTCTATGGCGGTTCCGGTACATGCGCCCACATCAGGCACAGTACTTGACATCAGGCCGCATACCGGCGCTCATCCTTCTGCTTTACCAGAGCTGACGCTGGTACTGGAACCCGATGGCAAAGAGCAATGGCGCGAGCGCGAGCCGCTCACTCTGGCCAATTGCGATAACATGACTCTGCTAAACCGGATCCAGGAAAGTGGTATTGCCGGCATGGGTGGCGCAGGCTTTCCTACTCACTTAAAAACCGGTGTTAATCAGCCAGTCGATTACTTAATTATCAATGCGGTTGAGTGCGAGCCGTACATAACCGCTGACGATTTGCTGATGCAGGAAGCGGCCACCACTATCGTCAAAGGCATTGATATTCTCTGCCAGCTGTTAAACCCCAAAGCAGTGTTAATTGGCATAGAAGACGACAAGCCTATCGCCGCCGCGGCTATGATGGCGGCCTGCAGCCAACGTGAGCACTACTATGTACGAACCGTGCCGACTAAATACCCTTCAGGCGGCGAGAAGCAGCTTATTCAGCTTCTAACTAATAAAGAAGTGCCCAATGGCCGCCGACCAGTTGATATCGGCATTGTTATGCAAAATGTAGGAACTGCATTTGCTATCGCTCAGGCGGTGTTGGACGACCATCCGCTGCTGTCGCGTATTGTTACCGTGGCCGGTGACACCTTAAACCAGCCGCAGAATGTGTTAGCACTTATTGGCACGCCAGTATCCAGCCTGCTGGATTTTTGTGGTTTTCAGCGAGAAGCCAACCAAAGAGTCATCATGGGTGGCCCAATGATGGGCTTTGCCCTGGCTGACTTAAGTGTACCAGTGGTAAAAACCACCAACTGTATTTTAGCACCCACCGCAAACGAGCTACCGGCTGCCAGTAACGAAATGGACTGCATTCGCTGCAGCAACTGCGCAGATGCCTGCCCGGCCAGTTTATTGCCACAGCAGCTGTTGTGGTACAGCAAAGCTAAAGACAGCGAGAAACTCGCTGAGTATAACCTGGCCGACTGCATTGAATGCGGTGCCTGTGCCTATGTTTGCCCAAGTGAAATACCTTTGGTGCAATACTACCGGGTAGCCAAAGCGGAGCTGCGTGAACAGCAGCGTGAAGCACTTAAGGCTGAACAGGCCAAAGCCCGCTTTGAAGCGCGAAACGCCAGACTGGAGCGGGAAAAGCAAGAGCGTGCCGAACGTAACCAGCAATTAGCAGCTGCACGGCAACAACAGCAGTTGGCCAGTGGTGCCAATAATGCGGTGGCAGATGCCTTAGCGCGCATTAAAGCCAAACAGGCGCAAGCCAATACCGGAGCGATTAATCCAGAAGCCGAAAGCGCCAGCACAGCAACACAAGGCAGCGCTGATAAAGCGGCCATCCTGGCCGAGCGCGAACGCAAGAAGCAGCAAGCACGGGAATATCAGCAGCAAAAAGCAGCGGCGATGGCTGCAGAAAAAAACGCAGCGACTGACGTCCGTACAGACCAAATAGCAACGCCAAGTGACAGCGCTGCTGCAGATAACAGCAATAGCACTGTGGATAGCAAGGCAGCAGCCGTTGCCGCCGCTATAGCCCGGGCTAGAGCGAAAAAAGCGGCGGAGACGGCTCAGGTTACAGCAGTGCCGGCTCAGGCTGATGCCGACACTAAAACAGAACCCGACAACGATACCGATCCACGTAAAGCCGCCGTAGCGGCCGCACTGGCACGGGCAAAAGCGAAAAAGGCGGCCGAGGCAACAGCAAGTCCAGCACCGGCAGACACATCTGCCCCCCCGACAGAGGCCAATAGCCAGGCCGGTAATGACACCGATCCCCGCAAAGCCGCTATTGCTGCAGCCATAGCGCGCGCTAAAGCCAAAAAACAAGCCGACAGTGAGAACTCATGAGTTTTAAAATCGCCAGTTCACCTCACCAGCACAATCAGCGCAGCACGGCGCAGCTTATGCGCCTGGTTGCCTTTGCCTGTGTACCGGGCATTGCCGTGCAAGCAGTGCTGTTTGGCTATGGCGTGCTCGTTCAGTTGCTACTGGCCATTATTACGGCCTGGTGCTGTGAAGCGTTGGTGCTTAAGCTGCGCAACAAGCCTATATTACCGCGACTTAAAGACAACAGTGCCCTGCTAACCGCCGTGCTGCTTGCAATTGCTATTCCGCCCTATGCCCCCTGGTGGATCATTATCATCGGTACCGCCTTTGCCATCATTATGGTTAAGCAGCTATATGGTGGCCTTGGTAACAACCTGTTTAATCCGGCCATGGCAGCCTATGTGCTGCTGCTGGTGTCATTTCCACTGCAGATGACGCAGTGGCTACCGCCGTTATCATTACAAAGTGTCAGCTTAATGCCATCCGATGCAGTGTGTGCAGTGTTTAGCCAATACAGCTGTAGCGGTTTTAGCCTGACGCAATTACAAAGCAGTGTTGACGGCATTACCATGGCCACACCGCTAGATACCCTGCGTACAGATTTAAGCCGTGGCCTCACGCTGGATGAAAGCCTGGCTAAACCGGTGTTTGTCGCCTTTGCCGGCACTGGCTGGCTTTGGGTGAATTTGGCTTATCTGCTGGGTGGCTTACTACTTATCCAGCAAAAAATTATCAGCTGGCGTATCCCGGTAGCGGTGCTGGCTAGCTTGTTTGTGCTCTCTGCTATTGCAAGTCTGGCCGCACCCGATACTATGGCCGGCCCGCTGTTTCACCTGTTTAGCGGCGGCACTATGCTGGCAGCGTTTTTTATCGCCACCGATCCGGTATCGGCGTCAACCACTAACCGTGGCCGGTTAATTTACGGTGCCTTAATTGGTCTGCTGGTGTTTTTGATCCGTAATTTTGGCGGCTACCCGGACGCCTACGCTTTCGCCGTGTTACTGGCCAATATGGCGGTACCGCTGATTGATTATTACACCCGGCCGCGTACCTATGGCCATCGTACCCGGAGTGAACGCTAATGATCCGTGCTATCAGTAAAAACGCCCTGGCGCTTGGCGCAGCTGCGGCGCTCTGTGTGGCGGTTCTGGGCTTTGTAAACCAACTTACTCACCAGCGTATCGCGCAGCAACGTTTAAGCAGCAAGCTGGCCATCTTATCTGAGGTGTTACCCGGCACTGACGCCGGCGCTACCCTACTGGCAGATTGCGTGTTAGTGCAGGACGCAGAGCTTTTGGGGCGCGACAGCGCCCAAGCGGTATATCGCTGGCGGCAGCAAGATATGCTAAGCGCCTATATTATCGAAACCACAGCGCCCGATGGCTATAGCGGTAATATTGATTTGTTAGTGGCTGTCACGCCTGATGGTACTGTGTTAGGTAGCCGGGTGTTGGAGCACAAAGAAACCCCTGGCCTTGGTGATAAAATTGAGCTGCGCCGCTCAAACTGGATATTAAGCTTTTCGCAGCAGCAAGTTAGCGAAGATAACAGCGCCAAATGGGCGGTGCGCAAAGACGGTGGCCAGTTTGATCAATTTACCGGTGCGACTATCACGCCGCGTGCTGTAGTCAGTGCTGTGCGTAAGGCGGCGCTGTATGCTCAGCAACACCCTGAGCTTGCGACATTAAGTGCCAATTGCCCGGAACAATAAGGTAACCCTATGAGCCAGTTTAAAGAGTTAACCCTGCAAGGGTTATGGAAAAACAACCCAGGCTTGGTACAGCTGCTCGGCTTATGCCCATTGTTGGCCGTAACCGCTACTGTCACTAATGCGCTGGGGCTGGGCCTGGCAACCTTGCTGGTGCTTTTAGGCTCTAATGTTGCGGTATCGCTGGTGCGCAATCATGTTGCCAGTGAAATTCGTATCCCGGTGTTTGTGCTGATTATTGCCAGTCTGGTCACCGTGGTGCAGCTGTTAATGAATGCCTACACTTACGACTTGTATTTGTCTTTGGGCATTTTTATTCCACTTATCGTTACCAACTGCGCCATTATTGGCCGCGCCGAAGCCTTTGCTTCTAAAAACGCGGTGCTCCCCTCGGCTATTGACGCCATTATGATGGGATTGGGTTTTATGCTGGTGCTGCTGGTACTGGGGGCCATGCGCGAGATTCTGGGCCAGGGCACCCTGTTTGACGGCGCCGAGTTACTGCTGGGCGAATGGGCCAAAGTACTGCGCGTTGAATTATTCCAGCTAGACAGCCAGTTTTTACTGGCGTTACTGCCACCAGGTGCCTTTTTGGGTATGGGGCTGTTAATCGCGCTGAAAAACAGCATAGACAACAAACTTAAACAAAAACAAGCTGTTGAAAAAGGTAGCATCGCCCGCGCCCGGGTTACCGGCGCCGCGCAATAAGCATTATGAATAAACAAAAACGCATTGAAATGCTAAGCCGGCTACGAGCGGCTAACCCAGAACCTACGACCGAGCTGGAATACAGCTCACCCTTTGAGCTACTTATCGCAGTATTATTGTCGGCGCAGGCGACCGATGTCGGCGTAAACAAAGCCACCAAACATTTGTTCCCGGTAGCGCGCACACCACAAGCCATGCTGGATTTGGGCGTTGATGGCGTAAAGCACTATATTAAAACCATCGGCCTGTTTAACACCAAAGCCGAAAACGTGATTAAAACCTGTCGCATATTAGTCGAGCAGCACGGTGGAGAAGTGCCGGAGAATCGCGAAGCGCTCGAAGCCCTGCCCGGTGTTGGCCGCAAAACCGCGAACGTGGTGCTAAACACCGCTTTTCGCTGGCCTACCATAGCGGTAGATACGCATATTTTTCGTGTATCTAACCGCACCAAACTGGCACCGGGTAAAAACGTCGACGAAGTCGAGCAAAAACTGCTTAAAGTAGTACCGGCCGAGTTTAAACTCGACGTGCACCACTGGCTAATATTACATGGCCGTTACACCTGCGTGGCACGCAAACCGCGCTGTGGCAGCTGTATTATTGAAGATCTTTGTGAATTTAAAGAGAAAACCAGTTAGGAGACCTGTATGCGCATGCTACACACCATGCTACGCGTGGGTAATTTAGAAAAATCTATCGCCTTTTACACTGAAGTGCTGGGCATGAAGCTACTGCGCCAGTCAGAAAACCCCGAGTATAAGTACACCTTAGCCTTTGTGGGCTATGGTGACGAGACGGAAAATACGGTACTGGAACTCACTTACAACTGGGACACCGACAGCTACGACTTAGGCACTGCTTTTGGTCATATCGCGCTGGAAGTCGATAACGTTTACGAGGCCTGTGACAAAATTCGCGCTAAAGGTGGTGTGATTAGCCGCGAGCCGGGCCCGGTAAAAGGCGGCACAACGGAAATTGCCTTCGTGCGCGACCCTGATAACTATGCTATTGAACTGATTCAGAAAAAACAGCGTTACGATACGCTATAAGCAAGACACACAACAGACTAATGTGTCATCCCAAGTGCGACACGCCAAGCGCAGCATAGTTAGTGTTGCTGCGCTTGGGCAGCGTGCTCCAGCCGGCTAATGATAGCGTCACTGTAGGCCCCCTGATATAACTTACGCATAGTACCGTCGCGGTAACTTTGCATCAATGCCTGCTGCCAGGCAGTAATACGCTCATCTGCTACATCGTTGGAGAACGCGATATAGCGTTTACGCTCGGTTAAGTAATGCACCGTGGTAAGCTCAAAGCCGGCAGCCTGCACTCTGGCGGCATAAGCGGGAAGACTATATTCAGTAATCGCTACAACATCAATACGGCCGGCAATTAACATGTCCAGGCATTCACCGGTTTGACTGGTAAGGATTAAGTTACGTCCTTCAACAAAACCAAAAGCCTTAATGTCGTTTACCGTTGCTGCATTACGATAACTGCAGGCAATTAGTTTACCGGGTAGCACCAGCGTGTTGGCGTTTACGCCCAAACGCTGACGCAAGCCATATAAATTGATGTGATAATGCATTAAAGGCCCAACCCACTTAAACCAGCTATCGCGCTCGGGCGTGCGTACGGTTTCAAATAACGCAGTGTTGGGCTCGGTTTTTGCCATCATCATGGCGCGGCCCCAGGGTAATAGCTGAATATCAGCCGGCTCGTCTAAGCGCTGCTGTAACTCGCGGATCAGCGCAACGGTAACCCCGCTTAGCTTGCCTTGTTCGTCCAGATACTGGCCCGGCGGGCTGTGCTCTGTTAACCATTGCAACTGTGTTGCAGCAGCAACTGGCAAACTAAATAAGATTTTAATAAACAACACTTTGCAAAGCAGTATGCGCGACGCCTGCTTTTTTCTCATGTCTCACCACTTGGGTATACTTCTGGTTAACCTAACAAGTTAATAACACAGCCGTTGCTAAAAAGAAATCAAAATTCTATGACACCTGGCAAGCTGAACAAAGGTGTTATTCCAATGTAATAACGACCTTTTCGTTTAGCGACATGGCCAGGTTATTGTCATAATAGGCCGCTTCATTAATAAAGGTAGGATAGACGGTGCTGTCGCCGTCATAAAAAATTTCTGTGCCATCAAACAGGGTGAAAATTGGGTCACCGGGGTGTATGGGCTGATAGTCGTTATCCTGCACGTTCTTATGTACCATACCGATGCGCTCACCTTGGTCGTTCATCGGCAGTTTAATACTGTGCAGATAGCGAAAGGCTTCGGTGTGCTTGGGTAACTCAGGCAAGTTGTTGGTGTTGTATAGCTGCACAAAATCAAGAATATGTTGTGTCATGCGGTGCATCAGCTCCAGCACGTCCTGGCGCAGCACTGATTGCGGCTGCGGCCCTACTTCCACCAACACACCGTAACGGCCTAGGGTACACATTAGCGCATGATCTTCGGCAGCAAAATGATCTTCATCGCGTGAGATGATCGCTTCAGGCATCTTCATTTTTACATAGGCCGCCAGCTTGTTATAAAAAGGCCCGGCCTGCGTCAGAATTAAGCAAGCGCCCATATTGCTGGTGGTGTTGTGTAAATCAATCAGCAAATCGGTTTTGGCGTTACCTTTAGGACCCAATTGCGCGTTTAACACCTTGGCGCGGCTTTGCTCATAATTGGCAAGTTGGGGGTTGGCTAAATCTATGGTTTTGAACTGCCGGTTTAAATCGCTGTGCAGGTAACGTTTGTTGGCGTAATGAGCCTCCGGGTTGGCCCAAACCAGTTGGGTGTTAAAACTGCTGCGGCTGGCTTGCTCAGGGTTGGCCTGATACTGCTTAACTAAATAAATGCCTGAAAATTCGTTGCCATGAACGCCGCCAACAATAGCGACTTGCTGTATTTGATCTGCCATGTGTTCTACCCCAATAACCAATACCAAGCCTGAGCTTAGCCTAAATTAGAGGCCGCATTATGACCAGAACAGTAGAAAAAAAGAATAGCTGAAGAATTAAAATGCAACTTTCAAGAATATAAATGCTGAATTAACGGCTAACTAGGCAGCGGGCTGGGCTAAATCAAAGCGGTTATCGGCTAACCGTACTAACTCGTTATGCAAAATTTGCTGCGCCTGGCAGGTGCATTTACCGCACTGAGTACCAAGACCTGTGCATACCTTCAATTCACGCATAGTAGATACACCCTCAGCCACTTTTTGCTTGATGGTTTTATCAGTCACAGCTTTGCATAAACAGACGTACATAGCAGCACTCCGGTAACAGTACGCTGGCATTTTAATATTATTAAGAACTATTATCAATAGTATTTGGGAAGTTAAACCATTCCTAATAACAACGCCCGCTGTGTGCGGGCGTTGTGTGATATCGCTGAAGTACAACCGATGCTAAGCTTAGCGGAACAGCACCTTTTCCTGCTGGAACCAGTGCACACAAAAGCCAATCGCCACGGCAGCCAGCACCAGAGTGGAACCGAAGATCAGCGCCAGCATCATATAATCAGCCGTGCCTTTTATCAGCTCTTTAATCGCCAGCGCCACATTCATTATCGGCACCAGTGCTGTTTTAGTATTGAGCTCCACCCCCGGCATCATGGCCGCCACCAGAGGCAGGAAGATCATGATAGACAAGGGGCTGATATAATTTTGCGCTTCTTTAAAGGTGCGGGCATAAATCGATATCGCCAGCAACAGCGCAGCAAATACCGCAGAAATGGGCAGCAGCAGCGAGAAAATCAGCACCAGCTCTGTTACCGCTATTGCAGACATTGCCTCTTTCACTACGTCCATACCGCCCAGTGAACCAATCAGTGCACCCCACAAACCAAAACTCCCCACTGTGATAAGCGCGCCGACTAAGCCGGTGGTGAGCACGGTTAGAAACTTACCCAAGACAATACTAACCCGGCTAATTGGGCAAATAAGTAAGGTTTCCAGTGTACCGCGCTCTTTCTCCCCCGCACCCATATCAATAGCCGGGTACGATGCACCTAGCAGGCAAAGTGGAATTAGAATGTAAGCGATAATGGCGCCGAACTTTTCGCCGATGTTTTCCCGCTTCGCCGCGGTATCGACTTTTTGTACATCAACCGGCTTAATAATCGCCGTCAGCTTAGCCGGGTCTACATTAAGCTGCGTTAACGTGTCACGCTGTAACTGCTCGTTGAAATCGGCGAGGATTTCCGAGAAATAACGGTACATAAAATCAAACTGCGATGACTGATTGTAAATAATCTGCCACTGCGCCTGCTCCACTGCCATACGTTTGTCATTAAAGTCAGCCGGAATAACAACAGCCACATCGAACTCATCATTGCGAATGGCAGCAATTAACTCTTCCTCAGTCGTTTTATCGGTGGTTAGCTGCTTAAAATTTTTATGGTAAAACAGCGCATCGGCAAACTTAGGTGCCTGCTCAGCATTAATAATGACGTAGCGATGCTGCTCTTGCATGGCTTTGTTGGTGGTACTGGATAACACCAGCCCCATCACACCAAAGATCACTGGAAAGATAAAAATAGGTAGCAGGATAACGAAAATCAGTGTCTTTTTATCCCGCATCAACTCGGTAAGCTCTTTAAAGTACACCTGCCACATTATGCTGCTCCTTGCTGTTGTAATTGTTGTGTTCCGTTTAGCACAGATAAAAAGGCTTCGCGCAGATCGCCCTTATCCGATAGCGTTTTAAACTGTGCAATATCGCCAGAAAAGGCGCTAATGCCTTTATCTATTACCACCACCCGGTCACATAACGAAGCGACCTCATCGAGATGATGGGTAGAAAAAATAACCGGTGTACCCGCGGCTTTTAGGCCTTTAATAAAATCCAGCACCGTCTGCACCGTCATAATATCCAGGCCTGTAGTGGGTTCATCCAGAATAACGACTTTGGGGCTGTGTACCACCGCGCGGGCAATGGCGGTTTTTTGCTTCATACCGGTCGACATATTATCCGCACGGCGGTTAGCAAAGTCGTGCATATTAAGTAAGGTAAACAGCTCATCGATACGCTGCTTTAGCGCCTGCTCGCTCATACCGTGTAAACGGCCAAAATAGGCAATATTTTCATAAGCAGTTAGCTTGCCGTACAAGCCGGTATCGGCGGATAAAAATCCAATCTGCTGACGCGCTTTAACCGGCTGTTTTAACACATCTACACCGTTTAACAGCACTGAGCCGGCATCGGGCTTTAACGCGGTTGACAGCATGCGTAAGGTGGTGGTTTTACCCGCGCCATTGGGGCCTAAAAGGCCTAATACCTCACCTTGCCCACAATGAAAACTTACGTTACGTACAGAATGAAACGCCTCTTTGCTATAGCGCACATCCTGTTTTTCGGTATCCGATAATTTATTGTTTTTACTCAACGCAAAGGCTTTGGCTAAATCCTTAATCTCAATCATGCAAGTATCCTGTTATCAAAACCAATAATGTTGGCCAGCGGTGGCGAAGTTTATTGGTATTGTTATAAAAACTGGCTGTGTAGTTGTCGTTATTCCAGCCCGTCACGCCCAACACTGGCAAAGGCGTTAGCCATTGATTATCAAGAAGTAGCGTTTGGTTAGCAATTTATTCATTCAGTTTGTCATAAATAAAACTGTAAGCAGCTGTAAACCCACTAATCGATTGTCGACGCGCCAGCGCCAGATGTTAGCTAAAGCTTTATCAAAACTTGCGTTTACCCAGTGCCCCATAAACGATATCATTCCGCCAATTTAAAACATTTTCGCTACATTCAGTCACATTAACTAACTTAACACCGATAACAACAAGGAAAGTTATGCGTTTTATATTCACGACTTTACTGCTTTTAACCTGCAATACACTGCTGGCCAACGTGAACCACCCACTGGTAGGCGCTTACCCCAACGCCACCATTAAGCATCAGACAATAACGAATTATACCGAGATCGTGTTACCGCAAAATAAAGTGACCTCTGATGTGCCATTTAACCCCAAACACATTATTGGCAAGCAAACTGGTCATATTTACAGCATTAAAGGCGAGCATTCACCGCTGCACATCGCTGAGAACTATCTGGATGTGGTTAATCGTCTGAATGCGAAGCTGCTGTTAGTTTGCCGCTCTGACTGCGGCAGAGGTTTTTCAACACGTTTGATAAGAGATACCCGCTGGACACGCAGTGTTTTTGGTAATTTAGATGACTTTTCCAGTTTTGACGACGAGCACTACTATATTCTGGCGCAGCTGGGGCCTGATGAACACCCCACCTATCTGCAATGGTTTATCAAACAAGTGAATAGTAACTCAGTCGAAGTTGGCCAAATCATTAGCGAGCCACAGCAATTACAGCTCGGCTTAGTCGCCATTTCGCAAGAAGCGTTAAACACAACGCCAGTTGAGAACAGTGCCAACAGTTTAGGAGCTGATAAGGTTGCAGGTGGAGACCACCCGCTTATTTCCCGCTATGCCGGCGCTCAGCTTACCCATCGTATTGACACTGAATATGCCGTAGTACGACTGCCAACCGGTATTGCTGATGCGAACAAGCAAGTACCGCATTTGGCCTTGGCCGGTAAGTCAACCCTATTGCACTACGAGGCCAGCAAAACGCAGTCAACTTTACAAGTGTTTCGTAATTACCAACAAGCACTTAAGGATGCTGGCTTTAACATTTTGTTTAGCTGTGAACACCAAAGCTGCGGTGATGAGCAGCGTAAGCTTATGTGGCAAGACAGCCCTGACAGGCATCGTTTTAAAGGCTATTTAAGTAATAGCACATACGCAAGAGACGATTACCGCATGCTGACAGCGCACAAAACGGTTAACTCACAAGACATCTACCTGTCAGTGTATGTACTAAAAAGTGATGAATACGCGAATGTTGATATTGCCCACGATATTGTTGAGCTCAGCACCTTGCAAACTGACCGTGTCAGTATTGATACGGCTTATCTGCAAAACGAGCTGAGCCGTAGTGGCAAAGTGGTGTTACATGGCCTTCACTTTGCCACCGACAGCGCCAACTTGTTAGCCGAATCGGATACCGCTTTGGCGGTAATCACCGACTACCTGAAACATCACCCTGGCCAGCAATTTTATGTCGTGGGACACACCGACAACAGCGGTAGCCACAACCACAATATGCAACTGTCCAAAGCGCGCGCGAACAGCGTGTTGCAAGCGCTGATAAAACAAGGCATTCACGCTGAACGGCTATTGGCTGACGGGGTTGGCGCCATGTCACCACAGCAGCATAATGCCAGCAACGACGGCAAAGCCGCTAACCGACGGGTAGAATTAGTGCTTCGTTAAGCCGTGCTATGCCGTTTGGGGCGAAAATACTGTTCATTACTATAAAATTGCGGCTGCTGGTTGGCCGCAAACCATTTAGGCACCCCTAACAAGGGCAAAGGAGTAAGTTGCTCCGGGCTTAACAGAGCCTGCGCCATGATTAGTGTTACCAGTTGGCTATCGAGGTAGGCATAAGCCTGTGTTAAAGCCCATTGGCTAAAACCGGCGGGCACATCGACAAAGAATGCTTTGGCGGTTAAGCCAAGAAACGGTGCCGTTGCCATCTCATAGATGGCATGACCAAAAATAACTGGCCGTATGCTTTGCCACCAGTCTTTACGGTGAGTGACGAAACTCTGTTGCCATTGATGCTGGCGTAGCAAATCTGCGTGCTTAATCACATCCGGCTCAAGGCAAATAACCACGCCGCACTCATCAAATAAGGTCAGTTTATTGCGCAGCTTGCTGCGCTGCTTTTGACCATGCTCTGCTATTTCTGCCATGTGCAACTGATTTAACAGGCTTTTAGTTTTAGGAAACAAACACCAGATCAGCGCACCAAAAAAGTCATGCCAGTTATCTTTTCGTGTTGGCACCTGCCTGGTTGCATAAATATATTCCTCGTAATAGCGGCCATCGGCCATTAAGGCGTCATTATCGACAAACTTAACAGCTGATTGCGCGGCCAAACCATTAAGCCAGCTGACATCTGGCCAGTGCGCTAACTGGTTAACACCAAAGCGTTGGCTCAAGTCGGCAAAAATCGGATTATTTGCCACCACTGCACTTTGCCACTGTGCTGGCGGCGTAAAGCGGCTTTTTACGTCTGTTTTTTGCATAAACCGTCTGTTCTGTTGCTGCAGCTGAAATATCTCAGCGGCAATTACTTGTTAAAAGCGCGAAAAAGCGCTTGCAATTTTAGCATGGCATGGCACATTCAGGGGGTACGTTTAGCCGTACATACTGCCAAACAATGTGTTTAAACCAGTGGGTTTATTCGAATTAATTTAATAGAGGTTATCATGTGTTCGATATTCGGGGTGCTTGACATCAAAACGGATGTTAAAGCCTTGCGCCAACAGGCGTTGCAGTTATCCAAGTTATTACGTCACCGCGGGCCAGACTGGTCTGGCGTGTGGAATAACGACAATGCCATTTTAGTGCACGAGCGCCTGGCGATTGTAGATACTGAAAATGGCGCCCAGCCTCTGATTAATGATAATCGAAATCACATTCTGGCAGTGAATGGTGAAATCTATAATCATAAGCAGCTCGAAAAGGGCCTGGGAAGCCCCTACCCCTTTAAAACCAAGTCTGACTGTGAAGTGATTTTACCGCTGTACCTGGAACACGGCACAGCGTTTATCGATATGCTGCAAGGCATGTTCGCGTTTATTTTGTATGATGCCGAGCAAAACCGTTACTTAATTGCACGCGATCATATTGGCATTATTCCGCTGTATTACGGCTACGATGAGCACGGTCAGCTGTTTGTTGCCTCAGAGCTAAAAGCGCTGGTGCCAGTGTGTAAACAAATTAAAGAGTTCCCGCCTGGTCACTACTTTGACAGTAAAGTGGGTGAGCTACGCAAATACTACCAGCGTGACTGGCAAAGCTTTGATGCGGTAAAAGACAACCCGGCCAGTTTACCCGAGCTTAAAGCGGCATTAGAGCAAAGCGTGAAAAGCCATCTGATGTCAGATGTCCCTTATGGCGTACTGCTGTCTGGCGGTCTGGATTCGTCTCTGATCTCAGCCATTGCGCAGCAATTTGCTAAACGCCGGGTAGAAGATGATGATCAAAGCGAAGCCTGGTGGCCGCGACTGCACTCTTTTGCTGTGGGCCTGGCCGGCTCACCCGATTTAATCGCCGCACAAAAAGTGGCCGATGCCATTGGCACTGTACACCACACCGTACACTTTACCGTGCAGGAAGGCCTGGATGCTCTGCGTGACGTGATTTACTTTCTGGAAACCTATGACGTTACCACCATTCGCGCCTCGACCCCAATGTACCTGATGGCGCGCAAAATTAAGGCCATGGGCATTAAAATGGTGTTATCCGGTGAAGGCTCAGATGAATTGTTTGGTGGCTATCTGTATTTCCATAAAGCGCCAAATGCCAAAGAGTTTCATGAAGAGACCCTACGTAAGCTAGACCGCTTACATATGTTTGACTGTAACCGTGCCAACAAAGCGATGTCGGCCTGGGGTATTGAAGCCCGGGTGCCATTTTTAGACAAAGACTTTATGGACGTGGCGATGCGCTTAAACCCACAGGCAAAAATGTGCGGTGGCGGTAAGATGGAGAAACACATTCTGCGCGAGGCCTTTACCGGTTTGTTACCCGACGAAATTTTGTGGCGCCAGAAAGAGCAGTTCTCTGACGGTGTTGGCTACAGCTGGATTGACAGCTTAAAAGCCCATGCGGCAAAAGAAGTCAGCGATCAGCAAATGGCTACTGCCAGCTTCCGCTTTCCGGTAAATACGCCAGACAGCAAAGAAGCCTACTACTACCGGGTCATCTTTGAAGAGCACTTCCCGCATGCCGGCGCCATTGCTTGTGTACCGGGCGGCAAGTCAGTTGCCTGCTCCACACCGGAAGCACTGGCCTGGGATGCCAAAATGGCGCAACTGACCGACCCATCTGGCCGTGCTGTGCGTGACGTACATACGCAGGCTTATTAACCGCTAACGCGACACAAAAACAAAGGCCACGCAATTGCGTGGCCTTTTTCTTCACTGCTAGTTTAAGTTACTTTGCTATGGCCGAGCCAATCCGGGTGTCTTGTTTTGTCTCTTTCTTACGAAACAGGTTTTTCACATCCTCCAGAA
This sequence comes from Chromatiaceae bacterium, assembly GCA_033838465.1. Lineage (GTDB taxonomy): Bacteria > Pseudomonadota > Gammaproteobacteria > Enterobacterales > Alteromonadaceae > Alishewanella. The sequence goes on along the minus strand of JAJLKZ010000007.1, from coordinate 619,101 downwards.
TCACATACAGTGCCGGAATTAAAATTAGCGTAATAATAGTGGCGAACAGAATACCAAAGGCCAGCGACACTGCCATGGGTACGACAATTTTCGCCTGTAAGCTGCGCTCCAGTACTATCGGCGCCAAACCCACAAAGGTCGTCAGTGAGGTAAGCAATATCGCCCTAAAGCGCTGTGCACCCGCTTGCGATACCGCCTGACGCACTGATAAGCCCTCTTCACGCGCCCGGTTAACAAAGTCAACCATCACCAGGGAGTCATTCACCACAACGCCTGCCAGGGCGACCAGGCCGAAGATAGACATTATGCTCATACTCAGGCCCAGCACCATATGGCCCACCACCGCACCGACCAGACCAAAGGGGATCACACTCATAATGATCAAAGGCTGGCTGTAAGATTTTAGCGGTATCGCCATTAGGGCATAGATACAAAACAGCGCAAACACGCCGGCTTTCAGTAAATCAACCTGCGCATCGATCTCATCCTGGCTGGCACCATCCAGTTCACCGGTAACACCATCGTACTTAGCGGTAATTTCCGGGATCACGGTTTTTCGCATGTCGCCAACAATTTTGCCCGGCTCGACGGTGTTTTTGTCTGCCGCAGCGGTAATGGTTACCGCACGCTCACCGTTAACCCGGTTTATGGCGCTAAAACTTGGCTGCAGCGAGTAACTGGCCACCTGGCTAAACGGAATTTCGCCGCCATCGGCCGTGCGAATGCGCATGTTTTCCAGGTTACCGATGGAGCTTCGCTCATCACGCGGGTAGCGCACCATAACTTTGACTTCTTCACCATCACGCTGTACCCGCTGCGCTTCGGCACCATAAAAACCGTAGCGTACCTGACGGGCGACATCAGACAGGGTCAAGCCCAGCAAATGCGCTTCAGGCTTTAGCGTAAGCACTATTTCATCATTACCGCCGAGTAAATTGTCTTCAATATCATAGATACCGGCGTATTCAGCCAGGCGGGCTTTTAGCTCTTCAGTAGCCAACTTGAGGTTATCTAAATTCGTGCCACGCAGCTGAAGCGCGATATCAGAACCACCGCCACCGCCAGTCGCCGCATTGATCTTAAACGCTTTTAATCCCGGAATTTCCGGCATTTCTTCACGCCAACGGTTGGCTATTTCAAAACCGTCAACTTCACGCCCTTCACTTTTTTCCAACTCAACCACTAATTGGCCGCCGGTGTCGCTGTCCAAAAACATCAAGCGGTGCTTAACGATATCATCGTCAAATTCAGCGCTGAGTTTTTCGTTGGCACGAATAAGCGCCGCTTCTGCCTCTCGCAGCGCATTAACCGTGGCTTCTGCCGAGGCGCCTTCTTGCATGGTCAGGTTGGCGTTAATAAAGTCACTTGGGATATTAGGGAAAAACACCCAACGTACTAACCCACCGCCTAATACACCGAACATCACAATCAGCATGGCAAAAAATACCGCCATGGTGGTGTAACGATACTCAATGCAGCGCTCAACAAAGGGTTGATAACGCTTAGTCACAAAACGGTGCATTGCCGCTGCAATGGTTTCCCGAATGCCTTTTAGTACCCGGCTGCCGCCACGGCCGATGCCGTAGAACAGCCCTTTACGCTCAGGATCCCAGGGTTTGGTGTCCATATTAACAATGTGCGCTGGCAGGATCATTTTTGACTCCACCAGTGAGAAAATCAGACACAGTACCACGACCCAGGCAATAGAGCCCCAAATAGGCGCCTGTGCACCACCGACCATTAACATAGGTACGAAAGCAGCTATTGTGGTTAACACACCAAAGGTGGCGGGCATAGCGACTTTTTTCGCGCCGGCAATAACCGCGTCTACCGATTTACCGCGCTTTTCAATCTCACTGTAGGCGCTCTCACCAATAATAATGGCATCATCGACCACTATGCCCAGCACCAGAATAAAGCCGAACAAGCTAATCATGTTAATAGAGACGTTAAACATCGGCAGCGGCAACATAGCCATGGCGCCGAGGAAACACACCGGTATACCCACCATAACCCAGAAGGCAATACGAAACTCCAGGAACAGAGTCAGGGCCAGTAACACCAGAAACGCGCCCATCAGCAGGTTGGTGCTCATTAAATCTAAGCGGCCTTGCAGGTAGTAACTGGCATCACCCCAGTGTGCTATCGACACAGATGCTGGCAGCTCTTTTTGCTTACGCTCAACATAAGCTTTTACTTGCTCAGCGATACGCAGGGTGTTGTCATCGCCCACCGCATCCACCCGGATTGACACGGAGTTTTTGCCATCAAAGGTGGATAAATCCTCACGCTCAATAAAGCCATCATTGATCGTGGCAATATCTTTTAGCGATAAACGGGTGCCATCGGCAAAGGTGAGTAGTACGATGTCTTCAAAGTCTTGCGCGTAATAGGCCTGACCTTTGGTACGCAGCAAAATATTACCGCTTTCAGATTTAATTGACCCACCGGGTAAATCCACTGAGCTGCCACGAATAGCATTAACCACTTGTTCGAAGGTTAAACCGTATTCTTTTAATTTCAGCTCAGACAGCTCAATGGCAATTTCATAATCTCGCGCGCCAACAACATCAACCTTGCTTACGCCTGGCAGCTTTTTCAGCTCATCGCGCACATCTTTTGCCAGCTCTTTAAGAGTATGCTCGCCAGCATCACCATACAGCGACAGCCACATCACATTACTTTGAAACCTTACCCGATAAACGACCGGTTTTTCGGTTTGCTCAGGCAAAGATGAAATGGCCGAGACCTGGGTTTTAATCTCGTCCATCACTTCCTGCACATCGTATCCGCTGGCGATTTCGGCACGAACCGTACCCAGCCCCTCTACTGCCGTCGAGCGAATTCGCTTAATGCCATTTACACCACGCAGACTTTCTTCAATTTTATCAATAACACCGCTTTCAACTTCTTGCGGTGCCGCGCCTAAATAAGGCACGCGAATATTCACTTGCTCCAGCACAATTTCCGGGAAAATCTGCTTTTTAATGGTAAACAGCGAAAATACGCCGGCAACCAGAATAATCGCCATCAGTAAGTTGGCCGCGACGCTGTTGCGGGCGAACCAGGAAATCAGGCCTTTGTTAGTATCCATAAGGTTACTCCTTCACCTGGGTGGTCAGCACTGGCGTAGCGCCCTCTGTTTTATCAGCCACTTCTGTTTCTGCTTTATCAGAGGCAACACGCACCAAAGTGCCTGCCAACGGGTTAGCAATAGCCGAGGTTGCCAGCCGATCACCGTCAACAAAGCCACTTGTGATATAGGCAAAGTTATCGTCGGTCCGCTCTAACGTTACCGGACGAAATTGCAGTTGGCTGTCCTTGTCTACGACCAGCACTTGTTGCTGAGCCAATAATAAATGCCGTGGTACCACCACCACGTTCTGTGTAGCGTTACCCAGTATTTGCGCCTGAACAAAACGACCAAAGCGCAGTGGCACCTTGCCGCTGTTATTACGCTGATAGGGATCCTGAATTTGAGCTACGGCGTAAATAACCCGGCTACGCTCGTCCAGCACGCCTTCAGTGCGCACCAGTCTGGCAGGCCATTGGGCTATTTGACCGCCCACCACCGCCGTTAATACCACTTCAGGCTTAACCTCATCGCTGGCAAAATCAGGCAGCTGCATAAACGCCAAATCATTATCGGTAATAGGTAAGCGCACCTCCGCGATGTCAGTGCCGTAAATCATACCAACACTGGTGCCCCGGCTAATAAACTGGCCAAGATTCACGTTACGGCTTTTAACCATACCGGCAAAAGGCGCGCGGATCTCGGTACGTGACAAATCGCGCTTAGCGCGCTCCAGTTCTGCCTCTGCCGAGCGCACATTGGCCAGAGCCCCCGCCAGCTGCGGCCGGCGTAAGCCTAGCTCAGGTGCCTTACCATCAGTAAAAGAGCGCCACTCTTCTTCCGCTACCCGGCCGCGGGCTTTTTCTTCTTCTAATGCGGCTTTGGCATTGGCCAGGCTGGCCTCTGCGGCTTTTACATTGGTTAAGTAGTCAGCCTGCTCTACCCGCAGCAATAAGTCGCCAGCGTTAAAAAAGCCGCCTTCAACAAAGTTTGGCGATACCTCAACGATACGGCCATTCACTTCTGAGCTGAGGTTGGTTTCCAGCTTGGCTTTTACCGTGCCCTGGGACTGAATTTTATACACCAAATCTTCTGCAACAATTGGCGCGGCATTAACTAATACCGCCGGGCGCTGTTCATCTTTTTTTTCCGGCGGTTTACGCATACTGGTTAACCCCACGGCCATCACTACCGCAATACCAATTACGCCCACCGGAACCAGAATTTTTATAATTTTTGCTGCCATGTTGATTTCCACAATGCTGTTTTACTGGCTTTATAGTAAAACGGCTACACAGTAAAGTAACGCCATGAATGTTACGCTTTGTATCAGTGTAGAAAAGCTTCACGACCTGGCGAGCCTGTAGCAAATAGTTACCTGACACTGCCACAAGGTACAGATGCCGTAAAACCGTGGGTATTGCACCCTGTTACGACATCAGGAATACATCAGCATAGGTGAAAAAGTAGCAAATGCGCTTTAGCTGTTTGTAATATCTTGTTACAACTGAAGCGAACAAGCAGCACATTAACACCGTTTAGTTTTGGTTATAACCACCTTTAAAAGGGTTATTTGCCGTTAGTGGCTAAATTCACTATGGTATTTTTTGCGCAAACTGATCATAAAAACATCACATCAGTAGCGCATAATGAGCGGACAAGCGCACAGACGTCTTTCTATTTAACAATATGAGGGAACTACCATGAGTATCAGTAAACAGTATCTGAAAACCAAACCGCTGTGCAAAGTCACTTTTACCCTGCCCGCACATAGGCTGGCGCAAATAGAGCATGCTGCACTACTGGGTGAGTTCAATGACTGGGATCCGATTGCCTTGCCGATGAAGAAAACCAAAAGCGGTGACTTTACGGCAACACTGAACCTGGAGAAAAACAAAGAATACCAGTTCCGCTATCTGGTAAACGGTGGAACCTGGTTAAATGACGAGGCGGCAGACAGCTACCAGCCATCGCCAGTATCTTACGACCACAACTCTGTTGTGCGGCTGTAAATTTTAGCTGAGCAACGACAAGGGCAGCCGAAGCTGCCCTGTTTAGTCTTAACTACCCCTGCTCACTAGCACTTTTGCAGCACTAAGCATCCCACCGAATACCCTGCACCGAACGAGCATAAAATAGCATGGTCACCCGATTGTAAACCTTGCTTATATTTGTGAAAGGCGATAACGGAACCAGCGGACGCCGTGTTGGCATAGGTATCCAGCACCAGCGGCGCTTCTTCTGGCAGAGGGTCACGGCCGAGAATTTTTTTCGCCGCAAAAATATTCATGTTTATGTTGGCCTGGTGCAGCCACAAGCGTTTTAACTGTTCAGGCGCCAGCTGCTGGGCAGCCATTTCATCCAAAATCACATCAGCAACAATGGGCAGCAACTCTTTGAACACTTTGCGGCCCTGCTGTTTAAAAAATGGCACCAGCGGATCGGCCGGCAAGCAATGTTCGGTGTAACCCATGTCACAGCGGATGTTGTTAGAAAACTCGGTTTTAAGCCGCATACCGTTAATACGCCAGGCATTGTCACTGGTGCAACTGTCTTCGGCTTCAATAATTGTCGCAGTACAGACATCGCCGAAAATAAAGTGGCTGTCGCGGCTACGGTAATTAACCTGTGGCGAAGCAAACTCCGGATTTACCACCAACACTACCTTCGCCGTACCGCCACGAATGGCGTTTACCGCGTTACTGATAGCAAAGGTTGCTGATGAGCAGGCCACGTTCATATCAAAGGCATAGCCACCACAGCCAAGATGTTGCTGCAGTTCAATAGACAGCGCCGGATAAGGCCGCTGCATATTTGACGCAGCACAAATAATCAAATCTATATCTGTAGCCGTTTTATTGGCCTGAGCCATGGCTTCACGGGCGGCAGCAACGGCCATTTCAACCATTTCCGGCATTTGTTCTTCGCTACGCCGTGCAAACACCGGACGCATAATAGCAGGGTCTAAAATGCCCTCTTTATACAGCACATGGCGTGATTTAATACCCGACGCTTTTTCAATAAACTCACAGCTGGAGTGCTCCAGCGCAGCCACGTCGCCACGGCTAATTGCCTGTGCATGCTCGGCATTAAACTGGTCGACGTACGTATTATAACTGGCCACTAACTCTTCGTTACTGACCATTTCGCTAGGGGTAAATAACCCTGATCCACTTATTACGACATTTTTCATTTTCATAACCTTGATGACAGCGGTACGCTAACCGCCCGGTGAATGGCATCAGTATACCTGATTTGAGCCGGTCAGATAAATTGCGGCGTAAACCAATATGTTATTCAGATCAGGTTTAACCTAAGCGGTGTACAGTATGCACGCGGCTGGGTCATAATATCTGGCATCTGGTTTTCTCTCTGGTCAACACGCAGGATTTGCTTTTACCCATGCCTAATTTTGTGTTACTCCACTGTGTGTTACTTTGCGCCCTGCTGATAATCAGCGCGCAGGCTGCAGCGCAGTCGGCTTTAACACTGAATATCACCGGCATTAAAGGCGAGCTAAAAGACAATGTGACCGTATACCTGCAAAAATTCACTGAAGATGAAGTCAGCGCCGGCTCACGTTTACACGCGGCGCTAACGCAGGAAGCTGAGAAAGCCTTGCAGGCGCTGGGGTATTATCAAAGCGAGATTGAGGTGCGCAGCAAACCGGATAGCCCGCTGGTTTTAACTCTGCACATTCAGGCTGGTAAGCCGGTGCTAATAGACACTGTCGATATACAGCTACAGGGTGACGCTGCTACGGATACAGATTTTAAGTCTTTGTTAGAGCAGCAGGCGCCCAAACGCGGCGCAATATTACACCACGGTCAATACGAGGGTTTAAAGAGCGCCCTGCGCAGTCTGGCGTTGCGTAAAGGCTACTTCGATGCCCGCTTTAGCCTGAACCGGCTGGAAGTGGCGCCTGAATTGAACCAGGCATTTGTGCGGTTGCATTTTGACAGCGGTGTGCGTTACCGCTTTGGTGAGATTAGTTTTAGCGGCAGTCAGATTGACACCGCCATGCTTCAGTCACTGGTGCCGTTTACTGCGGGCGATGCCTATCTGGCCAGCCAATTGGGTGAGCTTAATCAGGCGCTGGCCACAACGGGTTGGTTTTCTTCCATTCTGGTTGAGGGAGATACTGAACACATCAGCAATTTTCATTTACCCGTCGAGGTAAGCCTGGAGCCGGAGCGGCGTAATATTATTGAGACCGGTATTGGTTATTCAACGGATGTCGGCGCCAGGCTCAAACTTAATTGGCTTAAACCCTGGTTAAACAGCGCCGGCCACAGCTTGCGTAGCGACCTCGCGTTATCAGAAATAGAGCAAAGTATTGAAGCAGCTTATAAGTTACCGTTACAGCACAGCGCAACAGATTACTATCAGTTACAGCTGGGGGTACGAAACCGAGACACAGAAGATACCGCAAGTCGCGAGTCTAACCTGGTGTTAGAGCGCTACTGGTTAATGGGAAACCAATGGTATCGCACCGCGTCACTGCGCTGGTTGTATGAAGACTTCGTGCAGGCTGACCAACGTGACAATATTAGTCTTATTATGCCGGGGATCAGTTATAACCGCAGCCGTCAGGCGGGTGGTACCATGCCCCATAGCGCCGATAGGTTAGCGCTACGGGTAGAAGTGTCAGACGAGGCCTGGGGCTCGGATGCAAGCTTTGTCAGGTTGCGCGGACGAGCCGGCTGGATAGGCAGCGCCGGTGATAACCACCGTTTTGTCACCCGGTTAGACGCCGGCGCCATCTTAATGGAAGCACTACGTAAGCTTCCTCCTTCATTGCGCTTTTTTGCCGGTGGCGACAACAGCATTCGTGGTTTTGGCTACGAAACGCTCTCACCTACTAACGAGCTGGGCGAATTGATCGGTGGACGTTATTTACTAACGGGTTCGGCAGAATACCAGTATCGGATACAGGGCAATTGGTGGCTGGCCGCCTTTACCGATTACGGTAGTGCCTGGGATGACAAACCCGACTGGCAACAGGGTGTGGGCCTTGGTGTGCGCTGGGCGTCCCCCGTGGGCCCCATCCGGCTTGATTTCGCCTTTGGCCTGGATCAGCCAGGCAGCGGTTTTCAGTTACATTTCTCGTTGGGGCCCGAGTTATGAGCTGGCTGCGCGCAAAAGCTGCACTTAGGCTTAGCCTGAAATGGCTGAATTGGACAATACTCTTACCCAGCCTGCTGTTGTGTCTGCTGTTGGCAATACTGTTGTTTACGCATGCCGGCTTGCGGTTGAATATCGCGCTGGCGCAAATGCTGCTGCCGGGCCTTAGCATTGGTGACAGCCAGGGTAGTGTATTGGGTGGCCATACCCTGCAACAGGTGCAATGGCAACAAGGTAATAATGCCATACTGCTCAAACAGGTTTCACTGCGCTTTAATCACCACTGTTTACTGCAGCTCTCTGTCTGCACTGAGCAGCTGCAACTGGATGACCTGAGGGTGAGCTGGCACACGGCTGCAGAAGCGCCGAGAGCCCAACCTGCTCAAACCGCCACCCACCAAGTCAAGGCATTCTGGCTACCTTTCCCGGTTAAACTGTCTGGCGTTAGCGTTAATAACGCCGATATCCGTATTGATGACTACCAATTACGCTGGCAACAGCTTGGCAGCGGGGTAAACGCCTGGGGCAATAAATTGCAACTGACCAGCCCTACCTGGCAAAACATTCAACTTATGCTGCCTGACAGTGCAGCAGACGCTAACCAAGATGCAGGTTTTAGTTATATCCCGCCGGTGCTAACTGATCTTAGCCTGCCGCTACATCTGTTTATTGATGGCTTTCGCCTGCATAATCTTGTGGTAAAGCAGCAAAATAAGCAATTCGTATTAGAGCACACTTATCTCAGCTTGCAGTGGCAGCAAAGCGACCTAAACCTGACGCAATTCGATCTTTATCATCCGCTTGGCAAGGTGCAAAGTGCCGCCCGTATTAGCACAAACGGGCGTTATCCACTTAGCGCACAAGTATTAGCAAATATCAACGAGGGGGCCTTGGCACAGCAGCAACTGCAACTTGATGCCAGTGGCGATTTATCGGCGCTTAGCCTTGAACTGACGGCCCGTGGCCCTGTTACGCTGGATGCTGACGCCCAGCTGGACTTACTAAGTGAGTCCCTAACACACCAGCTTGTGCTAAATCTTGCCAACCTCAGCTGGCCCATGGCTGAAGATGAACAAAACACCATGCTTACCCTGTCTCGCGGTGAGCTCAACTTGTCCGGCGATATTAAGCAAAGCGCCCTGCGTGGTCGCGTTAGCCTTGCCAGCGACAGCCTACCTGCAATGGCCATCGCTTTTGACGGTCAGCTGACACCCGAGCAACTGCTGCTGTCACAGCTGCAGCTTGATACCCTGGGTGGCCAGGTACATAGCCCTCTGACACTCAATTGGCTGCAGGGCCTTAAGGTAGCAGGCAGCGCTAAGCTCAGCGCCATTCAACCCGGTATGTTCTGGCCAGCCTATCCAGGTGAGTTAAACGGTAGCCTGCACGTTGACGCTGAAGTAAATCAGCAAAGTGGCTGGCAGCTGGCGCTAACTCATATCGATATCAGCGGTAAGCTGCGCGATTATTTGTTAACGGTAAACGGTAGTGCTCAGGCCGATGATGCTACCGGCAACGGCGATTACCGCTTTAGCAGCCCGGGATTACAAATAAGCCACGCCGAAAATCAGCTGCGTTTGGCCGGCAGTGTACAACAAAACTGGGCCCTGAGATTGGATCTGGATATTAGCGATATCAGCCAGTCAGTGGATCGGGCTCAGGGTAAGGCAACAGGGCAATTCACGTTAACCGGCCCCCGCCTGCAACCCCAACTTAGTGGTTCACTGAGCGCTGAGAATATCGCCTTTGAACAGCTTAAGCTGGAGCAGCTCAATCTTGATAGTTCGCTGTGGCTGGATGAGCAACAGCGTTGGCACACGGATGTTAGCCTACGGGCGCAACGCGGCCGCTATCAGCAACACGATTTAACCCAGCTGACGCTGCAGTTAACAGGCAGCGAACAGCAACACGCATTAACGCTTGATATTGATGCCAGCCAGCACCAGGCGCAGCTAAACCTGGATGGCAGTTGGCAAAAGACGCAATGGCAAGGTCAGTTACAGCAGGCACAAATTAACAGCCTGTTGGGTACTTGGCAGCTTAATGCACCCGTGGCACTGAACTATCAGGGCGCCGGGCAGCAGCTGAGTATTGCAGCCCACTGCTGGCAACAAAACCTTGCTAGGCTTTGCGCTGCAGAGGCCATGCAGTTTAGCCCGCAACATGCCAGCGCAAACATTGCTTTGCAACAGCTTGAGCTAAGCACGTTAACGGCACTGCTGCCGCTGAACGCTAGCTTGGAGGGTACGATTGATGCCGAGGCGATGTTTAACTGGCAACAAGACAAACCGCTGGACGCTAATTTACGCATGCGTAGTGCAAAAGGCCGTTTCACACAGCAACTGGACACGGCCCTCACCCTCAGTTGGCAGCAACTTGTACTACATACTGACGTGCGAGATAACAGCCTGCAAAATAGGCTACAGGTGGCGTTTAACGAGCAAGCCAAACTTGATGCCAATATCATGCTGGCTTATGCCGATGCAGGGGCTAAACCGCTTAGTGGTGATGTGAAGCTGAATGATTTTGCTATCGATTTTCTGCAGCCATTACTGGGCGAGCTTACCGAGCTTAACGGTATGCTGGACACTGAACTTAAGCTCAGCGGTACGCTGCAAAATCCTTTACTGCATGGCCAGACCCGCCTTGCGAACACCAAAGTAAAAGGCAAGCTGGCACCGGTAGATATTGATAATGCACAGCTACAGCTTGATTTTAGCGGCAGTAACGCCAGACTCAGCGGCCAGGTAATCACCCCCAAAGGCGAAGTAGTATTAACGGGCCAGGCAGACTGGCAACAGCTGGACAACTGGCAGGGACAACTTAACATTAAAGGCGATGAACTCAGATTGCAGGTGCCGCAAGCCAGCTTGCAAATCGCGCCGGATCTAACGATTAACGCCAGCCCGCAGCTGACCCGGCTCACTGGCACCGTGCGTATTCCCAACGCCCGTATCAATATTGACGATCTGCCAGCCAGCGCGGTAGAACTGTCCGACGATACCGTATTACTGGATGCCGACCTGAGACCACAAGCCGTTAGTAAAGACAGCCTGTTTGCGCTGCAAACAGACTTGAACCTACAGCTGGGTGAACGGGTCAGGCTGTCTGCTTTTGGCTTGCAAACCCGACTCATTGGTAACCTTCGGGTACGACAACAACCCTTGCAGCCGTTGCAATTAAATGGTGATGTTAACTTAGTTGAAGGTACCTTTCGGGCCTACGGCCAGGACTTATTGATCCGCAAAGGCAAAATGAATTTTAACGGCCCGGCCGATCAACCGTTTTTAAACGTCGAGGCTATCCGTAACCCTGCCAATATGGAAGACGATGTCATCGCCGGTATCAGAGTAACAGGCCCGGCTGATGATCCCAATGTGGTGATATTTTCCGAACCAGCAAAATCGCAGGCCAGTGCCTTGGCTTATTTGGTCATGGGGCGAGACATCGGCGGTGACAGTGGCAATGCCGGTACCGCTGTTACTACCAGTTTGATTGGCATGACACTGTCATCCAGCAGCAAAGTGGTGGGCGAAATTGGCGAAGCTTTTGGCTTGCGCGATCTGACACTGGACACCGCCGGGGCCGGTGACAACTCTCAGGTTACGGTAAGCGGCTATTTATCACGCGACTTACAGCTAAAATACGGTTACGGCATTTTTAATGCGGTGGGCGAATTCACCCTACGCTACCGCCTGATGCGCCGGCTGTATCTGGAGGCGGTATCTGGGTTAGATAACGCCGTCGATCTGTTATATAAATTTGAGTTTGACTAAGTGGCTACCAACCCTATAACGCTAGACCGCTTGTAACAACAAATGCTGATAGCGTCCCAGCGAAGCATAAGGCTCTTGGCGGTTAAACTTAAGCTCCAACGCCAATAACTGATCAAAATGGCTTTGCTGTAAGCTAGGATCTCGCAGGTAATCATGAAAACAACGCACACCGGTTTTAGCCAAGAGGCGAAAACCGGCCTGCTGCGCCCAGGTTAACACCTCGGCCGGCACCAGCGGATGCTGCGGGTTTAAGCTGACTTTTTTCTTCACCTGTAAATCAGCCGCAACATAGTCAAAATTGCCAAACACCATGTTGGCAAAGCGCTTGGCGTCTTTGTTGTAAAACATCAGTGACAAGACCCCACCGGGCGCGACCAATTGCCGCAGCTGAGCCAATGCCAGCTCAGGCTCGGCCAGCCACTCCAGCATGGCATGACACAGCACCAACGGATAAACGCCGTGCGCTGACGCAACAAGCTCAGCCAAACCAATCTGCTCAAAGCTAACCTGGTGCAACTGAGCCTGCTCCGCCTGTTGCCGGGCGAGTTGCAACATATCGGCGGAAATATCGGTAAGATGCACACTGTGCCCCTGCCCGGCTAACGTCAACGCAACCTGGCCCTGGCCTGCACCGACATCTAAAACCTGACAAGGCTGCTTTAGCTGAGGCAGCTCTTGTAAGTCTCTGAGTAATACGGCCTGGCGCAGCGCACCTTTACTGCTGCTGTAGATATTGCGGGCAAACTTAGCGGCAATACCATCAAAACTGCGATCGTTTTTTTTTGTCATGCCGGGTTATCGATATCAATAAATTGCACATCCAGGCCAAACTGCTGGGCAATAAGCTCCCCCAGCGCCTTTACGCCGTAACGCTCGGTAGCATGATGGCCGGCAGCAATAAAGTGAATACCCAGCTCGCGGGACACATGAATGGTTTGCTCTGATACCTCACCGCTGATAAACAGCTGCGCCCCCGCAGCGGCGGCCTGTTCAATATAGCCCTGCCCGCCCCCGGTACACCAGGCCAGCTTACTGACAAGGCTATCGGCGGCAACCTCTGCCTGATGCAGTAACACCGGCCGCTTTAGCAGCGTCTCAAGCTTCGCCGCAAACTGCGCCGGGCTTAATGCTGTTGCCAGCTCTCCCTGCTGCACCACGCCCTCAGGCTCAACAGTTGGCAGCGGCCGGATATTTTGTGCGCCCAGCAAGGCACCCAACTGTGCGTTATTTCCCTGTACCGGGTGCACATCTAACGGCAGATGATAGGCCAGCAAATTGATATCGTGCTGCAATAAGGTTTGCAGCCGACGCTTTTTCATGCCGGTTACCTGTGGCGCTTCATTTTTCCAAAAATAGCCATGATGCACCAAAATCGCATCGGCATTGGCCTTAACCGCCGCATCTAACAACGCCTGACTGGCGGTAACCCCAGTTACTACTTTGTGGATCTGGCGCTTACCTTCTACCTGTAAACCATTCGGGCAATAATCTCGGATGCGTTCACTTTGCAAATGCTGGTTTAAGAAACTGACCAGCTCATCGCGGGAAATCATTAGCAGTGCTCCTTAGCTAAACGTTGGGTTATTGTACTGCAACTGGCTAAGAAATCAGGCACATTTGTGTTAAACCGCCAAAATGGTGTATAAATAATGCGCGACTTGCTTAAATAATGTCAGTTAAGGATCCGTATGAGCAAATTGGATAAAGATCAGGTGGTTGCCGAATTTACTGCGGCCTATAAAGCGGCTTTTGGTAAGGCACCACAATTGGAGCAAAAACCAGGCTGGTTCAGCGTAGACGGCGGTAAAAATATCCGTTTGGCTGAGCTTGCAGAGCTAGCCGCCAGTTACGCCAGCGCTAAAGACAAAGCAGCCAACACAGCAGCTGCAGACAAAAAAGCCGCTGATAAAAAGCCCGTGGCTAAAGCTGCAACCCCGAAAGCTGCCGCCCCTAAAGCTGCCGAAAAATCAGCGCCAAAAGCGAAAAGTAAAACCAGTGGTAATGGCCAGTCGGCAGCGGCGTTGTGGGCAAATCGTATTGGTGAGCAACAACGCAAACCGCGCGGCACGCGCTAGTTTGTATCCGGCGCTGGCGCTGCATCCGGCTTTGCCGATGCCAAAGCGCTAAGCCGGTTTTTCGCCTCAATCCACTGCCCCATAAATTTGGTGCTACGATAAGCATGATGCCGGAGCATTAAGCCGGTGAAATTGCGCTGTCGGTGCTGCTCCAGTTGCTGTCTTACCTGCTCCAGCTGTTGCCAAAGCCGTGATTGATGTGCTGCAAGCATAAATTTTTCCGTGACTATGGCATACCCTTGCTGCTGACATTGTGCCCAAAGCTCAGGCTGCTGATACAGCGTTACAGCCGCATTAGCGATACCCTGGGCATCATTGGCAACGGCGCCAGCCCACTCCCCGTTGTTCAAGCTAGTAGCTTGCTCGGATGCACTATCTGGTAGCATGCCTTCTGTACCAATATCAGTGGTGACACTGGGCGTACCGCAGCGCATAGCATCCAGCAGTTTGCCCTTTAAACCGGCGCCAAATGCCAACGGTGCCAGACAGACTCTGGCCTGTTGCATAACAGCACACGCATCCTCTGCCCAGCCTTTTACCAAAAATCCCTCGCGGACATTGTGTAAGGCCGTCGCTTTGGGCGGCGGATAGGCACCGTAGATATGTAGTTCTGCTTTTGGTAAGCGGGCACGAATTAATGGCCAAATCTGTTGTTTTAACCACAGCACGGCATGCCAGTTGGGGGCATGGCGAAAATTGCCGATAGCAATAAAATGCTGGCGCTGCTCGAAGCTGACTGCGCTTGGTGTTAGCGTATGTTCAAGCAAAAAGGGACAATAACACAGCAAGGACTCAGGCACCTGATAATGTTGCTGCAGCAGCTGCATTTCATAGCTAGAGATCACCAACGTGATATCACAGCGATAAATGGCAGCAATTTCCCGCAGCGCAAGCTCAGAATTAAGTGCTGCGGTATCCAGCGGTGTTGACGTTTTTGCACACTGCTCGCGCGCTGCTCTTAGCGCATGGCAGTCTTCCATATCCAGTATGCGTAGTGCCTCTGGGTAAGCCTGCTCAACCCGCCAACCAAACTGCTCTTCAAGCATAAAACGGTCAAATAACACCGCTTGCGGTTTTAGCGCAGCAATCCAGGTGTCAAAGCTATCGTCATTTAGTGCAATCTGCTGCTCAACAACACCCAGCTCAGACAAGGGATAACGATGCATTCCAGGCTCAGCAGCACTGGCAAACACAACCTGCCAGCCCTGTGCCAAATAGAGTTTAAGCAAGCTGAGCATACGATAGCCCGCCGCTGAAGAGTTGGGTTCAGGCCAGACATAACCGACCACGACCAGCATAGGTATCTGACTCACTGTTGTCCCCACCTGCCAAAAAGCGGCAGTGTAGCGCCTTTTGGCCCGGGGCAACAGCTTGGCAGGGCCAGCTGTCGTGCTAAGATACGACAACGTTTAATCTGGAATATCAGCATGAGTGTCAGTCATTACTCCAAAGCGGAAGAGCTATTGCATGCACTAAGCCATGGCTTAGGCGCGTTACTGGGCATTACCGCTCTGATAGTCATGCTGACCGTTAGCCTGCCACTGCAAGATGGCTGGTATATCGCCAGCAGCATTATCTACGGCAGCAGCCTGATCTTACTGTACAGCAGCTCAACGCTGTACCACGCTGTATCAGCGGCTGTGCTGAAACGGCGACTGCGTCAACTGGACCATGCTGCCATTTTTATCCTTATTGCCGGCACCTATACGCCTTTTTTGCTCATCAATTTGCGTGACAGCTGGGGTGTTGTGCTCTTTGCGGTAATTTGGCTTATCGCCCTAACAGGCGTAATCATTGAACTGGCTACCGGGCTTAAATACAAAAAATTGTCTCTGTCACTCTACCTGGGCATGGGCTGGCTGGTAATCGTTGCCATTGAACCTATGCTGCGGTATGTCGATACATCAGGCTTGTTGCTGCTGCTGGCTGGCGGGTTGAGTTATTCGTTTGGTGTCATTTTCTATGTCTGGAAAGGTTTGTTTCTGCATCATCTGATTTGGCATTTGTTTGTACTGGCTGGCAGTGTGCTGCATTTTTTTGCCGTGTATTATTTTGCCCTGACAAGATAAAAGGCAGGCCAGAGAACTGGCCTGCCTGTCGTTTTTCATTTCGCTATCAGATTAATACTGGTAGCTAAAGGTTACACCGCTAAAAGCCGTATAGGCCCGAACACCAACATGCCAGGTTCCGGCCTGCGGGTTATTAATGGTACATACCTCATTGTTGCCGTTCAGATACGGCCGGCAGGTATAGCTAGTCGTGGTTGGCTGACTGCCATAACGCACGTACAGATCGGCATCGCCGGTACCGCCAGAGATCTGGAAGGTCACACTTGATACACCTGAAGGGATGGTATAACTGCCACGCAGCCACTGGCCACTTGACGCTGACAAATTCGGGAAGCTGGCGCCGCCCGTTGGTGGTGGATTCGTACCGCCATCACCGCCGCCTGAACCGTCACAACCGTTATTAGTCAGATAGTCGTGCGCAGCTTTGGCTTTAACAATACCCCAACCGTAAGAGGTATCACGCCCCGCTGAGCCCCGGTCTTCTGCCGTGGCATTTAAAGCACTGCGGATCTGCGCAGCTGTACATTGCGGGTGGTTACTCCACACTAAGGCTGCCACACCGGCAACATGCGGAGATGCCATAGAAGTACCGCTGATACTGTTATAGCCCCCGTTATTCCAGGTAGAGCTGACACTTACGCCAGGGCCGGCAATTTCAACCTGCGAGTTACGTTGTGAAAAGCTGGCCAGCGCACCACTGGAATTAACTGCAGCAACAGAGACAACGGCATTGTATGACGCAGGGTAAGAGAAGCTGGTATTACCGCCATTACCTGCCGCAGCCACTAACAACATACCGTTGTTAAAAAAGTTATTCATCGCGGTGTTTTCAGTTTGGTTAGACGAGCTGCCCCCCAAACTCATATTCACGACTTTAGCGCCGGCGTTCTGACACGACTGAATGCCCTGAATTAAATCTGACGCATAAGTCCAGTTGCCGGAGTTATTAAATATCTTAACAATATGCACACCTGCCTGGCCGTTGCCAATGGTGCCCACCACACCGGTATTGTTGTTCAACGCCACCATAGTACCGGCGACATGGGTACCATGGCCATTACCATCTTCATACCAGTTACCATGGCCAGAGAAAGCGAAACCTGTTACGCCTGAGCTTTGTAAGTCTTCATGGTCCAGATCGTAACCGGTATCAATAACACATACTTTCATATTGCCGGCGCTGGCGTCACTCACCTGATTGGCCTGCACCATGGTAATACCGTAAGGCGTGCTTTGCGCCATCGGTGTAATCACATCCATCAGATAGCGTTTGCTGTCTTCTTCGATGTATTCAACCTCTGGGTTGGCTTGCAACAATTTGCGTTGTTTCGGTGTCAGCTCTGCTACGCTGGCATGCACCGATGCTAAATGCGACAAGGCGTTTACGTTAGCTTTTTGCAGGGCTTGCTGGGCACGGGCCACTGAAAACTCCGGACGCTGACTGCGACCATCAGCACCCATAGTGGCAACCGGCTCTTTAAATTTCACGATATAACGGGTGGGTTTTGTTTCAGCCAATTCAGCTAAGCTCAGCTTAGCTTCTGGCTTTTTTACGCCTTCGGCAACAGCGACAGAGGTCAGGCTCAGCGCAAAACAACCAGCAGACGCCGCTGCCAGCATAGTAGTCATTTTTTTCATCATAGTACCCTTGATTAATTTTTATGTTCCATGTTGTTCGTTGGGCATCCTGCAGCACAAAAAATAACCAAATACGGATCATAGCTCCATTACAAACAGATTATAAATTCATTACAAATGCATGAGATAAACCCAGGATAGGAAATTTATATAACTATCAGAAACAAATTAATTTTTTTAGGTACTTGTTTAGATTTGTCATTGCGCAAAATAACCTATGTTAACGGATTGCCCCTGCTGGACTCATGGGTGGCAAGGCGTTTCAACAGACACTCAACTACACCGCTTTTAACCCGCGTCAAACAAGCCCCGAACAGATTGCGTCTGAAAACATAACAAACCTCGTTATGGGCCGAACATCACGCAGACCATAATGCTTTACAGCGCACCGCAGATTAAATCTGTCCTGACACTTTCGCTTGCAGTTGCATTCTTTTAGAATCGCCCGCATTAGCTATTTTAATTATGTTGTCCCGGAGAAAGACATGTCTGATGTTAAACACAGCCGCCTGCTTATTTTAGGTTCAGGCCCGGCTGGCTATACTGCAGCCGTTTATGCTGCCCGTGCGAATTTAAACCCGGTGCTAATCACCGGTATGCAGCAAGGCGGTCAGTTAACCACCACCACTGAAGTAGAAAACTGGCCCGGTGATGCACATGGTCTGACCGGCCCGGCATTAATGGATCGCATGCGCGTGCACGCTGAAACCTTTAACACTGAAATTGTGTTTGACCATATTCACACCGTAAACCTTAAACAGCGGCCTTTTCTGCTTACCGGCGACAATGGCACTTACAGCTGTGATGCTCTGATTATTTGTACCGGTGCTTCTGCTAAATATCTGGGCCTGCCGTCTGAGCAAGCGTTCAGCGGCCGCGGTGTATCAGCCTGCGCGACTTGTGATGGCTTTTTTTACCGCAACCAAAAAGTGGCGGTGATTGGCGGTGGGAATACCGCAGTAGAAGAAGCGCTGTACCTGTCAAACATCGCCGCCGAAGTGCACTTAGTGCACCGGCGTGACAGCTTTAAAGCAGAGAAAATTCTGGTCGACCGCCTGATGGCCAAAGTGGCCAGTGGTAATATCGTGCTGCATACGCACCGTGAACTGGAAGAGGTTTTAGGTGATGATATGGGCGTGACCGGTGTGCGTCTGAAGTCAACTAAAGGCGAAGCGGCTGAAGAATTAGCCTTACAGGGTGTGTTTATCGCTATAGGTCACAAACCTAATACTGACATCTTCGCTGGCCAGCTGGAGATGAACGGCGGTTATTTAAAGGTGCAAAGTGGCACTGAAGGCAACGCCACTCAAACCAGTATTGAAGGCGTATTTGCTGCCGGTGATGTGTCTGATCATATTTACCGCCAGGCTATTACCTCAGCAGGCACCGGCTGCATGGCTGCACTGGATGCCGAGCGCTACCTGGACGCACTAAGTAAATAACGCCTGTTATGGCCATTTATTTGCCTGAACTCAGCGTGCACGATGTCAACTTTCCCCCGCTACATCGTGCCCTGAGTGAGCCAGATGGACTTTTGGCGATGGGCGGCGATTTATCTGTGCCGCGTTTGTTAAGTGCTTATCGGCAGGGTATTTTCCCCTGGTTTAGCGAAGGTGACCCGCTGTTATGGTGGAGCCCGTCCACCCGGGCCGTCTTTGCCCCGGATAGCCTGACACTTAGCCGCACGCTGAAAAAACAGCTGCGCCGTTATCAGTTACGCTTTAGCGTTAACCGAGCCTTTGCTAAGGTAATCAGCCAGTGTGCGGCCCCCAGAGCCAAACAACCCGGCACCTGGATTTTACCGGCCATGCAGCAGGCTTACCTTGCGCTACACCAACAAGGGCATGCTCATAGCATAGAAGTGTGGCAACAGGACAAACTGGTCGGTGGCTTGTACGGTGTACAAATAGGCGGCTTGTTTTGTGGTGAATCGATGTTTAACCGCCTGCCCGATACCGCCAAGCTGGCGCTGGTGGCACTGCAAACCTTGCTACAGCAAGCAACAGAAGGCTGGATAGATTGCCAGATGCCCAACCCTTTTTTATTACAGCTGGGCGTGCAGCCGATATCGCGCCAGCAATACCTGACCCTGTTAACAGCGCAGCGCGAGGCCACCCTACCAGCTGAATTTTGGCAACCACGCTTTTTTGTCCTGGAAAATGAGTATGACTGAACTGCGATTTGGTCTGACCGCACCTATGCCTTGCAGTTACCTGCCCGACCAGCAAGAGCAGCTGGTGTTTTTATTGCCAGAACAGCCGCTGGATGCCAGCTTATACCAGCAGTTACTGCAGCTGAACTTTCGCCGCAGTGCTGAGCAGGTGTACACACCACATTGCCCCAGTTGTCAGGCCTGTCAGTCAGTGCGTATCGCGCCAGAACATTTTATACCAAGCCGAAGTCAGCGGCGCTTATTAAACAAAGCCGTACGCCTGGGCTGGCAGTATCAGTTGGATAATGATACTTCCGGTGATTATTACCCATTATTTGCCGACTATATCAGTACCAAGCATGCTGATGGCAGTATGTATCCACCTGCCCCGGAGCAACTTGATGGTATGATCCGTTGCTCCTGGCTATCAGTGCGTCTGCTTAAACAGTTCTATCAGGGCGAGCTGGTTGCCGTTAGCATTGTCGACGAAACCGACGATGCTTTGTCAGCGGTTTACACCTTTTATCAGCCCGCTGTTAGCCAGTTTTCTCCGGGCATACTGGCTATTTTGTTTTTGCTCCAAGCGGCAATGCAGCGGCAGAAAAAGTGGCTTTATCTGGGCTATCAAATTGATGCCTGCCAGAAAATGGCCTACAAGGCGGCTTTTTTGCCACAACAGCGGTTTATTCAGGGACAATGGCGTTCATTTGGCTAAAAAAGCGCTTCTCGCTTTACTTATGCTGATGATTTCGGCACAATCTGCGCAGTTTTTTCTGGTTCACCCAAATTTAAGAGGCAAGTGCGCTGAATGGCGAAGGAAGACGTAATTGAAATGCAAGGTACCATTTTGGATACCCTGCCAAATACCATGTTCAAAGTTGAACTGGAAAACGGCCATGTCGTTATCGCTCATATCTCAGGTAAAATGCGCAAAAACTATATCCGTATTTTAACCGGCGATAAGGTAACCGTAGAATTGACACCATACGACCTGACTAAAGGCCGTATCGTGTTTCGCCAGCGTTAAGCTGGTAGCAGTATCCGCTTTAAAAACAAACCCGGCACTGGCCGGGTTTGTTGCTTTGGTACGTTTTCTTCATCATGAGCAGCCATGACTAGTCAGCTAAGGCCGCTTCCTCTGATGTGTGATAGTTAAAGCTTAAAGCACCGTCGTGCAGATCAACACTGACATCACCACCATTGACCAACCGACCAAACAAGATCTCGTTTGCCAGCGGCTTTTTCAACTGCTCCTGGATCACTCTAGCCATTGGCCGTGCGCCCATTGCATGGTCATAGCCTTTATCGGCCAGCCACTGCCGGGCGGCACTGCTAAGTTCCAACGATACTTGTTTCTTATCCAGTTGCACCTGTAAATCGCAAATAAATTTATCAACGATTTGCAAAATGATGTCTGCAGAAAGGTGTTTGAACCAAATAATACCATCCAACCGGTTCCGAAACTCCGGACTAAAAGTACGGTTAATCTCCGCCATCGCATCGTGACTGTGGTCTTGCTGCTTAAAGCCTATCGACTTACGAATGGTTTCCTGCACACCGGCGTTAGTTGTCATGACCAGCACCACATTACGAAAATCAATTTTACGGCCGTTGTTATCCGTTAAAGTGCCGTGATCCATCACCTGCAATAAAATGTTGTAAATATCACTATGGGCTTTTTCAATTTCATCTAACAGCACCACAGAATACGGATGTTTCGACACGGCGTCTGTTAATAAACCACCCTGCTCAAAACCGACGTAGCCCGGGGGTGCACCAATTAAGCGGCTAATGGCATGGCGCTCCATATACTCCGACATATCAAACCGCAACAGCTCAACACCCAGCGCTTTAGCCAGCTGTTTGGTCACTTCGGTTTTACCGACACCAGTGGGACCAGCAAACAGGAAATTACCGATAGGCTTTTCTTCACTGCCAAGGCCCGAGCGCGACAAGCGAATGGCCGCCGTCAGTACTTCTATCGGCTCATCCTGGCCAAACACCACCAATTTTAAATTACGATCTAAATTAGCCAGCACATCTTTATCTGAAGCCGATACCGACTTTTCCGGAATACGCGCCATCTTGGCAATCACATGCTCAATTTCCGGCACGTTGATCACTTTTTTACGCTTTGAGCTCGGTAATAAGCGCTGGCTGGCGCCGGCTTCGTCAATTACATCAATGGCCTTATCGGGCAAATGCCGCTCGTTGATGTATTTAGCGGACAGCTCAGCTGCAGCCCGAATGGCTTTTTGCGTATAGCGCACATTATGGTGCTGTTCGTAACGCTCTTTTAACCCAAGCAGAATACGGGTAGTATCTTCCACGCTAGGCTCTGCCACATCGATTTTCTGAAAGCGGCGTACCAGCGCGGTGTCCTTTTCAAAGATACTCTTAAACTCCTGATAGGTGGTCGAGCCCATACAGCGCAAACGGCCACTGGATAGCAGCGGTTTAATTAAATTACTGGCGTCCATAACACCACCCGATGCCGCACCGGCGCCAATCACGGTATGAATTTCATCAATAAATAAAATGGCGTCTTTTTCCCGCTCCAGCTCTTTCAGTAAGGATTTTAAGCGTTTTTCAAAGTCGCCGCGGTATTTGGTGCCTGCCAGCAAGGCGCCCATATCTAAAGAATAAATAGTGGCATTGGCAATTACTTCAGGCACTTCGTTGTGCACAATACGGTAGGCTAACCCTTCCGCAATGGCGGTTTTACCTACACCGGCCTCGCCCACTAGCAGCGGGTTATTCTTTTTACGCCGGCATAACACCTGTATTGCGCGCTCAACTTCATGCTCGCGGCCAATAAGCGGATCTATCTGGCCATTTTTTGCCTGTAAGTTTAAGTTCGCGGTAAAATTCTCCAGGTATTTACTATCATCACTGGCGGTATCAGCACCCTCTTCCTGTGCATGTTCATCATGCTGTTCCAGCTTCTCGGTTTTGGTAACACCATGCGAGATAAAATTCACCACATCTAAGCGGGTAATATCAATTTTCTTTAGCAGATACACTGCTTGCGATTCCTGCTCGCTGAAAATCGCAACCAATACATTTGCACCGGTTACTTCAGATTTGCCGGAAGACTGCACATGAAATACTGCGCGTTGTAATACGCGTTGAAAGCCCAAGGTGGGCTGGGTATCACGCTCCAGTTCGCCCTCAGGCAATACCGGCGTGGTAGAATCGATAAAACTGGCCAGCTCCTGGCGCAACTTTTCAATGTTAGCGCCGCAGGAGCGCAGCGCTTCACCGGCAGCCGGGTTGTCCAACAACGCCAGCAGTAAGTGTTCTACCGTCATATATTCATGACGACGCTCGCGCGCAAACCTGAAAGCCAAATTCAGAGTTAACTCAAGATCTTTATTTAACATACACCACTCCTAATCCACCTGAGTAACGACACCAGAATCATGCCAGGACTGACCTTAAGCGCGCTCCATGGTACACAGCAGCGGGTGTTGGTGCTCTTTAGCATACTGCATCACCTGCTGCACTTTGGTTTCCGCTATTTCAGCGGTAAAGACGCCACATACCCCTTTGCCCTCGTAATGTACTTTTAACATTACTTCCGTCGCTTGCTCGTACTGCATATTAAAAAACCGGCTTAACACATCGATAACGAAATCCATCGGGGTGTAATCGTCATTATGCAGTACCACTTTATACATTGGCGGCGGAGCAACACGTTGCCGTGTCAGCTCTTCTAATCCACCCTGTTGTACGTTGCTTTCTTTATTGCCGCTCATAAACTATAGCCACGCCTGCGTATTCCATCAAAGGAGCTTTAGGTTAATTGTTGGTAAATTTTTAGTTTAATTATGCAAATAACTTGACTGTGTGCTCAAATTATCTACATTAGTTGTTGGGATCAACAAACAATCCCGACATCAAGACTAAGAATACAGAATTTAGCTAACTTAGAGAAGGAAGTAAGTTGTATGGCTACCGGTAAAGTAAAATGGTTCAATAATGCCAAAGGATTTGGATTTATTCGTGAAGATGGTCGTGATGAAGATATCTTTGCTCATTATTCAACCATTAGCATGGATGGCTACCGCACGCTAAAGGCCGGACAGGATGTTGAATTTGATCTGTCTGAAGGCCCTAAAGGCTTACACGCTGTGAATATTAAAGTGCCCGGTGATCTGACAGAATAAATATTCGCTCAGCGTAGAGCATATTTATAAATAAAAAAGCAGGCTTTCGCCTGCTTTTGCTTTTAGCCTAGGTCATCAACCCGTTAAGCGTTAGCCAGTGCCTGATTAAAGGTTTGGCTTGGCCGCATCGCTTTCGCCGCCAATTCAGGGTTCGGCCGGTAATAACCGCCAATGTCCACCGCTTTACCCTGAGCACCATTTAACTCAGCAACAATAGTTGCTTCCTGCTGTTGCAATGTTTTGGCAAGCTTGGCAAAGCGTGCCTGCAACTCAGCGTCAGCCGTTTGCGCCGCCAGGGCCTCTGCCCAGTACATAGCAAGGTAGAAATGGCTGCCGCGGTTGTCCAGCTCGCCCAGTTTACGCCGTGGCGACTTATCGTTATCGAGGAACTTGGCGGTTGCCGCATCCAGGGCATCAGCCAGCACTTTCGCTTTGGCATTGCCGGTGACCTGGCTTAAATGCTCTAGTGAAGCGGCTAGCGCTAAAAACTCGCCCAGAGAGTCCCAGCGCAGATAGTTTTCTTCGACAAACTGCTCAACGTGCTTAGGCGCAGAGCCACCGGCCCCCGTTTCAAACAGGCCGCCGCCATTCATCAACGGCACTACTGACAGCATTTTAGCACTGGTGCCCAGCTCTAATATTGGGAACAGATCGGTTAAGTAGTCACGCAGTACGTTACCGGTAACAGAAATCGTATCCAGGCCTTGCTTCATGCGCTGCAACGACAAGCGAGTGGCTTCTACCGGCGACAGAATTTGAATATCAAGACCGGCGGTGTCGTGGTCTTTTAAGTACTGCTGCACTTTGCTGATAAGCTGAGCATCATGTGCGCGTTGGCTGTCCAGCCAGAATACCGCTGGCGTATTGCTTAAGCGGGCGCGGTTTACAGCCAGTTTTACCCAGTCACGAATAGGTGCGTCTTTCACCTGACACATACGCCAGATATCACCCTGTGCGACGTTGTGCTCAAACACCACATCACCTTTGCTATTGAGTACCTGCACTTTGCCATCGGCAGCGATTTCAAAGGTTTTATCGTGCGAGCCATACTCTTCCGCTTTTTGCGCCATCAGCCCCACGTTCGGTACTGAGCCCATAGTACGGGGGTCAAAAGCACCGTTCTTTTTACAAAAATCAATGGTTTCCTGATACACGCCGGCGTAGCAGCGGTCCGGGATCATCGCTTTGGTATCTTTAAGCTTGCCATCCGGCCCCCACATCTGGCCTGAGCTTCTGATCATTGCCGGCATAGAGGCATCGATAATCACATCACTGGGTACGTGCAGGTTAGTAATGCCTTTGTCAGAGTTTACCATCGCTAACGCAGGGCGAGCGGCATAACAGGCTTTAATATCTGCCATCACCTCTTCCTGCTTTGCTTGCGGCAGGCTGGCTACTTTAGCGAACAAATCACCAGCACCGTTGTTGACATCAACACCTAACT
This sequence comes from Chromatiaceae bacterium, assembly GCA_033838465.1. Taxonomy (GTDB): domain Bacteria; phylum Pseudomonadota; class Gammaproteobacteria; order Enterobacterales; family Alteromonadaceae; genus Alishewanella. The sequence goes on along the minus strand of JAJLKZ010000007.1, from coordinate 593,581 downwards.
CATTAAACAGCGCAGCATGCTTTTCAAATACCGGCTTGAAGAACTCCACTACCGCATGACCAAACATAATAGGGTCTGAGACCTTCATCATGGTGGCTTTTAAATGCAGTGATAACAGCACGTCTTGCTGCTTGGCAGCCGCAATTTCCTGCTGATAGAAAGCGCGCAAGGCGTTCTTGCTCATTGTCGCAGCGTCAACGACCTCTCCGGCCTGCACGGCGACTTTGTCTTTTAACACCGACACTGAGCCATCAGTGGCGACCAGCTGAATTTTCAGGGTATCGGCACTGGCGAAGGTGGTTGACTGCTCACTGCCGTAAAAATCGCCTTGGCTCATGTGGGCCACATGTGATTTCGATTCTGCCGACCAGGCACCCATGCTATGCGGGTTTTTCTTGGCGTATTGCTTAACGGAAGCCGGTGCCCGACGGTCTGAGTTACCTTCACGCAGCACCGGGTTCACTGCACTACCTTTAATTTTGTCATAACGCGCTTTAACGTCGCGTTCTTGCTCGGTTTTTGGCTCAGCCGGGTAATCTGGCAGTGCGTAGCCCTGTTGCTGCAGCTCTTTAATCGCTGCTTTTAACTGCGGAATAGACGCACTGATGTTTGGCAGTTTGATAATGTTTGCCTCTGGCTGATTCGCCAGTTGGCCAAGCTCGGCTAGTGCATCGCCAATACGCTGCTCTGGCTTTAAAAAATCGGCAAAGTTGGCAATGATACGGCCAGATAAAGAAATATCACGGGTTTCTACCGCAATACCGGCAGCAGCAGAGAACGCCTGCACGATAGGCAGCAGCGAATACGTTGCCAGCGCAGGCGCTTCATCTGTTTCAGTGTATATGATTTTTGCAATTTCTTGTGACATGTTAGTTCCTGTAATGTGTTCGCGACGCACTGAACGCTTCATAGCACAGCGGTTCAGCGCCTACCCTCACCTTGATGATGCTGGTGTTTAAAACGCATTTGTTGCAAAGCGGCGCTAGTATAGCAGCATGACAATCAATAAAATAGGCAACGCGCTGCTCGGGCCAGTTGCACTGACAGTGGGTATTTTATGCTATCAGACGCTCAGCTGTTCACTAATACTTACAGTATGTTATGCCCAAGCTAACCCGACATTTACTGAGATAACTGCCCGTGAAAACTTCAGGCTATAAAACCAAAACCTACCCTAACGCAGCGGCGAAAAAACGCAATGCGACTAAGGTCGCGCCCCCTATACTGCTACTGTTCAATAAGCCGTTTGACGTGCTGTGCCAATTTACCGACAACAGCAGCCCGAAACGGGCTACGCTGGCAGATTATATTGACGTACCCGACGTTTATGCGGCCGGCCGGCTCGATCGGGATAGCGAGGGCTTGTTGCTACTGACCAACTGCGGTAAAACCCAGCATCTTATCAGCGATCCCAGACATAAAATGGCCAAAACCTACTGGGCACAGCTTGAGGGCGAGATCACCGATGTAGCACTGCAACAACTGTGCGACGGTGTCATGCTAAACGATGGCCCTACCTTACCTGCGATTGCATGCCGCATCGATGAACCTGAGCTTTGGCCACGCAACCCGCCGGTGCGTTACCGCGCCGCTATTCCTACCAGCTGGATAAGTCTAACTATTACCGAAGGCCGTAACCGTCAGGTAAGACGAATGACAGCCGCTGTTGGCTTTCCTACGCTGCGTTTGGTGCGCGTGGCCATAGGCCGCTGGCATCTGGCCGATTTAGCGCCGGGCGCCTATCGCAGTGTCGCGCTGACAGCAAACAACGTATGAACTAAAGGCCTTCCTGAATGAGCAGAGTCCAGTTACACCTTACCGTGGCTGCCATAGTGCAGTTTGAGCAAAAGTTTTTGTTGGTAGAAGAAACCGACAAGCTCACCGGCCAACGCGTGTTAAATCAACCTGCTGGCCATGTCGAGCAGAATGAAGATTTACTCAGTGCGGTAAAACGTGAGCTGTTAGAAGAAACAGGCTTAATGCTTGAGCCCTGCGCTTGGCTTGGCATTTCGCAGTTAAAAGCGGCCAATAACCATCGTTATGTGCGTGTTAACTTTGTGTTTGAGCCGGTGTCATTGCCTGTTCAGTATCAACCACAAGACCGCGATATCCTGGCGCTGCACTGGTTAACCGCAGCGCAGCTGGCTGAGCAAGCACTACCGCTTCGAAGCGCACTGGTCAGTGACGCCATAGACTTATACCAGCAGGGAGTGCGTTTACCCTTAGCGCTGATCCAGTCGGTGCGCTAGGCGCTTAAACCGGCGCGATAACATGCGCTGGCGATAAATTTCATGTATAATCCGCGCCTTGTTTTTTGTTGTGATTCTGTTGTGGTAATGAAGCCTATGTCCGAGCCTAACCTGGTTGAGCCATCAGCCAACAGCAATAAAAAAGTCATCGTCGGAATGTCCGGTGGTGTCGATTCTTCTGTTTCTGCCTACTTGCTGCTGCAACAAGGCTACCAGGTAGAAGGCCTGTTTATGAAAAACTGGGAAGAAGACGATAATGACGAATATTGCGCAGCGGCAGAGGACATGGCAGATGCACAGGCCGTGTGCGACAAGCTGGGTATAGTGCTGCACAAAGTCAACTTTGCGGCCGAGTACTGGGACAATGTATTTGAATATTTTCTGGCGGAATACAAAGCCGGACGCACGCCCAACCCGGATATCATGTGCAACAAAGAAATCAAATTCAAAGCCTTTTTAGAGTTTGCTGCCGAAGCCTTAGGCGCTGACTATATTGCCACCGGCCACTATGTGCGCCGCCGCTTTGAAGATGGCCACTGGCAGTTACTGCGCGGCCTGGATAATAACAAAGATCAAAGCTATTTTTTGTACACCCTGGGCGAGGAGCATATAGCTCAAACGCTGTTCCCGGTCGGTGAGTTGGAAAAGCCACTAGTGCGCGCCATTGCCGAACAGCAAGGGCTGGTTACCCACGACAAAAAAGACAGTACCGGCATTTGTTTTATTGGTGAGCGCAAGTTTAAAGACTTCCTGCAGCAATACCTGCCCGCTCAGCCGGGTGATATTGTCAGTGTCGACGGCGACATCATCGGCCGTCATGAAGGGTTAATGTATCATACGCTTGGACAGCGCAAGGGTTTAGGCATTGGTGGCTTACGTGATGGCTCTGACGAGCCCTGGTATGTAGTCGGTAAAAACCTAGAGACAAACCAGCTTATTGTCGCTCAAGGCCATGACCACCCAAGTTTATTGTCCAACGGCTTAATTGCCAGCCAGTTGCACTGGACAGATCGCCAAGGCCCAACCGCCCCGCTGCGCTGCAGTGTTAAAACCCGTTACCGCCAACAGGATATCCCCTGCTTAGTAACGCCAAAGGCCGATGGTAGCCTTAGCGTACAGTTTGACAGCCCGCAAAAGGCCGTTACACCGGGACAGTCAGCAGTGTTTTACCTTGGCGACGTTTGTTTAGGCGGCGGCATTATTGACCAGGCGATAAACTAACATGCAATACTCTCTCTCGACACAAATTATTGCACTGGCCGCACTGTGCCAGGCGCTTAAACTGGTGCAACAGGTTGCCCGCAGTAGCGAATTGGATAAAGAGGCGCTTAGCCTGATACTACAAAGTGTCGCTGTGATTGACGCTGATCGACCTTTGCAAATATACGGTGACGACACGGCTAACTTACGTGAAGGTTTTAAACTGATTATCGACCAACTGGGTGACAAACCACAAAAAGATGTTGAGCTAACCCGATATATCGTCGGTGTACTGGCGCTGGAACGCCGGTTGGCCAAAACGCCGGCCAATCTGGCTCGGCTCGGTGATAAACTGCAGCACCTGCAGCGGCAACTCCAGCACTTTAGTGTACTAGATGACAACATGCTGGCTAACCTTGCCGATATTTACTCAGAATGTATCAGTAGCTTAGGTGGCCGTATACAAATTTACGGCCAACCAGAGTTGTTAAAACAACCGGCTGTACAGCACAAAGTACGCGCCTTGCTGCTCGCTGCCGTGCGTGCCGCAGTGCTATGGCGTCAGGCCGGTGGTAGCCGTCTTAACTTTATTTTTAAACGTCGCAAGCTGGTAGAACAAGCCCGGCAAATGCTGGCACAACTACCCTCATCAAGCTTATAGGAGCCTGTATGCAACTGAATGCCCTTACCGCTATCTCCCCCGTAGACGGGCGCTATGGCAGCAAAACCACTGAATTACGTCACTATTTCAGCGAGTTTGGTCTGATAAAATACCGGGTGATGGTAGAGGTACGCTGGTTACAGCAATTAGCCGCTACGGCTGGCATTGCTGAAGTACCGGCCTTATCGGCCAGTGCCAATCAGCTGCTAAATGATATTGTCGACAATTTCAGCTTGGCCGATGCTGAGCGCGTAAAAGAGATTGAACGCACCACCAATCATGATGTGAAAGCGGTGGAATACCTGCTAAAAGAAAAAGTGGCGGCAAATGCTGAGCTTGCCGCCATCAGCGAGTTTATCCATTTTGCCTGTACTTCTGAAGATATTAATAACCTGTCACATGGCCTGATGTTAACCGAGGCGCGCCGTGATGTTTTGCTGCCGCAGTGCGATGCCCTGTTAGAAGCAATTAAACAGCTGGCGCAAGAACTGAAGCAGGTTCCGATGATGGCGCGCACCCATGGTCAGCCGGCCTCACCCACGACTATGGGCAAAGAGATGGCCAACGTATATATGCGCCTGAAACGCCAGCGTGATCAGATCGCCGCGGTGGAGATCCTCGGTAAGCTAAACGGCGCTGTAGGCAACTACAACGCCCACCTGTCAGCCTACCCGGAGTTGAACTGGCACCAACTGTCTGAGCAGTTTGTTACCAGCCTGGGTTTAAGCTGGAATGCCTTTACCACGCAGATAGAGCCGCACGACTATATTGCTGAGTTGTTTGATGCAGTAGCGCGTTTTAATACGATATTGCTCGATTTTGACCGTGATGTATGGGGCTATATCGCTCTGGGTCACTTTAAACAGCGCACTATCGCCGGTGAGATTGGCTCATCCACTATGCCGCATAAAGTTAACCCGATTGATTTTGAAAACTCTGAGGGTAACCTTGGTATTGCCAATGCGTTGTTTAATCATTTATCAGCCAAGTTACCGGTATCTCGCTGGCAGCGCGACCTGACCGACTCGACAGTGCTGCGCAATTTAGGCATGGGATTTGGTTATACTCTTATTGCCTATCAGGCGACATTAAAAGGTATTAGTAAGCTTGAGGTAAACGCTGCCAACTTGTTGGCCGAGCTTGATGCCAACTGGGAACTGTTAGCCGAGCCAGTACAAACGGTCATGCGCAAATACGGCATTGAGCAGCCTTATGAAAAGCTAAAAGAGCTAACCCGTGGCAAGCGCATCACTAAAGCTGACTTACACTTATTTATCGACAAGCTTGAGCTGCCAGAGCCAGTAAAACAGCAGCTGAAACAGCTGACACCGGCCAATTACATCGGTGCAGCAATAGAAATCACCGGCACACTGGGTTAACGACCGAAAGGCGCTTCAACAGCGCCTTTTTTCTGAGGACGCACTATGTATCAATTAGACTTTGGCAACCTTACCGTTGCAGAGTTTTTGCGCGATTACTGGCAGCAAAAACCGTTGCTGATTAAAGGCGGCTTTAAGCAGTTTCAGGATCCGTTAACGGCCGATGAGCTGGCGGGTCTGGCGCTTGATGAGAACGTGGAGTCACGGGTTGTTAGCAATATAAATCAGCAGTGGGATATGCAAAGTGGCCCCTTCGAGGACTTTGCTGCTTTTGGCGACCAAAACTGGACACTGCTGGTGCAGGCCGTCGATCATTGGCATCCACCGGCAGCGACCTTACTGGATCCGTTTCGTTTTATCCCCAACTGGCGGATTGATGATTTAATGGTCAGTTTCTCCACCGAGGGTGGTGGCGTAGGCCCACATTTAGATCAGTACGATGTGTTTATCATTCAGGGAGAAGGTAAACGTCACTGGCGGGTTGGCATGCCTGATAACAGCTTAACGCAGCTGTGCCCTCATCCGCGTTTGTTGCAGGTAAGCCCGTTCAACGCCTGTATCGATGTGATTACCGAGCCAGGCGACATTTTATATATACCGCCGGGCTGCCCGCATGATGGCATCAGCCTGGAAAACAGCCTGAACTATTCAGTAGGGTTTCGTGCACCGGCGCAAAAAGACTTACTTACCGGCTTAGCCGATTATTTGCTTGACCATGACCTTACCGGCAGCAGGTTTGGTGATGCCGGACGACAGCAGGTGCAGTCAGTCGGTGCGATTTCAAAGCAGGATCTAACTCAAGTACAGCAGCTGTTACAGCAACTGGTATCAGATGACAACCTTCTGCCGCATTGGTTTGGCGGCCTGATTACCCGTGCTAAACACGAGTTGGATTTAAATGAACCCGAACCCCACTATGGCAGTGATGAAATTGCAGAATACCTGGAAGAAGGCTCAGTGCTTAGCCGCCTTGGTGGCTTACGCTGCTGTTATTTCCAACAGGATAACCGTAGCGACATCCTGCTGTTTATCAATGGCGATGAAATAAGACTACCGCCCTCTGAGCGACTAACCGCTCAGTTACTGTGCGATTTTACCGAACTTGATCAGTCGCAGAATCAGCACTTTTGCAGCTCACCCGAGCGTACTATGCTATTAACCAGTTTAATTAATCAGGGTTACTGGTACTTTAGCGAGTAAGTTCTGCAGCTCGTGATAAACATAAAAAAACCGCATTAATTGCGGTTTTTTCTTATTGTAACGTTTTAATTACAGCTAGCTGGGCTGGCTTTGCTGCCAAAGTTCATCTTTGTTGAACATGTCATACAGCCCATGAGCCCGTCCTATCAACAAATTCGCAAAATCTTGCTGCGTTTTATCGCTAATACCCGCATCAATAATTTGCTGGGCTTTAAGTTGCCAATTAAGTGAAAAAGCCCGCATGGCTTCGCGCGCATCTTTGGCTGCTGACAAAGGCAAGTGATCTGTTGGCAAATCACCACTAATTACCCAAAAGCTTTGTTTATCTTTGGTATTTAGTTTCCAAACCGCCAGATAAGGCGGCAGATAGCGGCTATCATTTACGGCAACATTATCGGGTATGATACCTTTACTGGCTAAATACTCGTTTGCTTTTTGAAACTGCGCTCGCACCCACTCGGCTCTGGCGTGCTCCATTTGTTCCTGAGTTAACTGCTCACTCATTAGTTTTGGTTCCTGCATTAATGTTTGCGCTACTTTAGGTGACTCCCGGCCGACAATCAAGCACCTTGACAGATTGTCGACAATTCACTGGCCTGACCAGGTATTATTTTCAGTGAAATATGGTGAAAGCCAGACTGAAATGTTACATTGCGCCGCGCAAAAGCAGGCACTAGGCCGACAGTTACCAGACAGACGTTAAGCCCCTTCAAGTGGCCAATATACGGAGAAATCAGTCGTGGCAGTATTTAATCATTCTGAATTCGATAATCATGAACAAGTGGTATTCTGTAGTGATGCAGAAACCGGTTTAAAAGCCATTATTGCAGTACACAGTACCGCCTTGGGCCCCGCGGTTGGCGGTTGCCGTTTATGGAATTACGCCACTGATGAAGACGCCATTAATGATGTGCTGCGCTTATCACGCGGCATGACCTATAAAAATGCTATGGCGGGTTTGCCTTTGGGTGGCGGCAAGTCAGTAATCATCGGCGATGCCAAAAGCATTAAATCTGAAGCGCTGTTCCGTGCTTTTGGCCGTATGGTCCACAGGTTATCTGGCAGCTACTACAGTGCGGAGGATGTCAACATCACCACCGGCGATATCATGATTGTCAATAAAGAGACCCCTTTTGTTGCCGGCTTAGAAGGTAAAAGCGGTAATCCTGCACCTTTTACCGCACTGGGCACTTACCGCGGCATTAAAGCGGCGGCTAAACACCAGTTTGGCAGCGATGATTTAAGTGGCAAAACCGTCGCGGTGCAGGGTCTTGGCAGTGTTGGTTTCTATCTATGTGAGCGTTTACACCGCGATGGCGCAAAACTCATTGTTACCGATATCAACGAGGACGCTGTGAAGCGCGCGGTTGCGCAATTTGGTGCCGTAGCCGTCGGGTTAGATGATATTTACAGCGCTGATGCCGATATTTATGCGCCTTGTGCCTTGGGCGCCACCGTAAACGACAACACCATCGACCAGTTTAAAGTAAGCATCATCGCCGGCTGCGCCAATAACCAGTTAAAAGAAGCGCGCCATGGTGAGTTACTTCGGCAAAAAGGCATTTTGTATGCACCCGATTACGTAATTAACGCCGGTGGTATCATCAACGTTGCTTTTGAAATGCGGCCTCAAGGTTACTCTGAGGCAGAGTCAACGGCAAAAGTGATGGCCATTTATGACACGCTGTTAAACCTGTTCCAACGCGCCGATGCTGAAAAGCAACCGACCAGTGTTGTTGCCGATCTGATGGCGCAGGAAATTATCCGTCGCGGCAAAGCATAAAGCTGGTTAGCGTTCAACAAAGCCACTTTCCAGTGGCTTTTTTTATACCTGCGCACCCTGTGGTTTAGCGGCGAAAAGCTGGGCCAGTTTAAGCGGCACTATCTGGCTGGCGGTGGTATAGCCAGCGTCATACAACATCTGCTTTTGCTCAATGTTCATGGCAAAATCGACCGATGACACCGCACCGGTATTCACCACTATAGTGTTGTGCCAGTGCTCAGCATGCACGTACTCGCGCGATACTGCGCTCATAAAGGTGCGGGTTAGCATAATCAGGTAAGAAACTAATGGGAAATAACGGCGCGGCTGCAAAGGTCGTGCTTCAGCGTCACTTTTGAGCCGAAAACAAATCAGCGGCAGCCCGGCACCCGACCAGTCATGATGTAAGGCGTCTTCTGATAAAATCACACCATCTGTCATAATGTGGTTTTCAAACGCCTGAAACGAAAAAAATAGCGGAATAGACATAGAGAAACGCACTGCTTTTGACACCTTAAGTGTTGGCGTCAGGCTTTTGTTGAACACTACAGGCCCACCACCATTAATATCGGTGGCCAATACGTGCAAATCATAATCCAGGCTGTCAAACGTTGCGCCTTGTAATTGCTTATCCAGCCATAGTTCCAGCCGGTTACCATTACACAAGCCGCCACTTCGCAACAGTGAAGTAAAAGAGAAACTCCAGAACTGACGAAAATCCGTTTGTAGCGCCAAAGCTTTAATGTCAGGTAAACTCCAGCCTGCAGCATACAACGATGCAACGATACTGCCGCCTGATACCCCCACCAGGTGATTAAAGCGAAATCCCATGTCATTTAGCGCTTGCAGGATGCCAATATAACAACTTAAGCGGGTACCACCGCCAGAGAAAATCGGCACTATCTGTGCGTTGGTGTGAAACGGCATTTGGGCTCTATCCTAAGCATTTACATCACCTTGTTAGTATGGGACATATTGCGTGTTCTGCCAGAGATTGATGCAGCTATTTGCGTCAATCTGGGCTAAGATGATGCCAGAACACAAGAATGTAGATAAGGAATGTCTGGCTTATGTATCGTGTTTGGTATTTTCTCGCCTTGCTGCTGTGCTTGCCGTTATCCGTGCTTGCCAACCTGCCGGATACTATTGCTAAGGTTAAGCCCTCAGTGGTCGCTATTGGCATTCATAACCCACTTGGCGCACCGCGGATCCGTTTAATTGGCACTGGCTTTGCTGTTGCAGATGGCAGCAAAGTTGCGACCAATTACCATGTCATTGCACCACGATTAAATAACGATAAAAATGAACAATATGTCGTGCTTTCCGGCAGTGCCGACCAGGTTAAAGTACACCCCATTATTAGTAGCCGCTATGAAGCGGCTTATGATCTGGCTGTGCTGACGATAAAAGAGCGCCTGCCCGCTCTCACGTTGGGCTCTGGCGAGCTTCAGGCTGAAGGCACCGCCATTGCTTTCACAGGTTTTCCTATTACCGCTGTATTGGGCCTATATCCAGCAACTCACCGGGGCATTATCTCTGCATTGACCCCCATTGCCATACCTGCGGATAACTCTGGACAGCTACAAGCTGCAACACTGCGCCGGTTACAGCAACCTTATCTGGTGTATCAGTTAGACGCAACGGCTTATCCGGGCAACAGCGGCAGCCCATTATATAATGTGCAAACCGGCGACGTTATTGGCATTATTAACAAGGTATATGTCAAGTCGACACGCGAAGCGGTATTGAGCGATCCCAGCGCCATTAGCTACGCTATTCCAGTGCGGTTTTTATTACCGTTATTACAATAATGCACATGTGCACGCTGTTTAAACGGTAACTTTGCTATGGAACTGCTGACCCAACTTGCCGTAGACAAAATTGGCTTTTTGCTGGCCGCACTGGCGTATTCTGTCTTTTTTCTGTTGATCCTGGTTACCCGGGTAAAAAACCTACCGCGGTTGTTGCTGCTCAGTTGGGCATTTGGCGGCGTGGTCTGGGCGCTATATTACAGCTTTGAGCAAATTGCCCCCTACTCTACGCTGACATCCCTGGGTCTTGAACTCAGCCGTAGCTACTTGCTACTGCTGTTTCTGCTGTCTGCACTTAACGCAAAAATCCAACACCTGAAACTGTTTTTTTTCACGCGCGCGGTGTGGCTACTCAGTCTGACACTACTACTGTGGTTTATGCTTTGCGCTTCATCGTGGCTAACGGCTAACCTGATATTTACCGGTAGCCTGGTGCTTGGGATATTAAAACTCGCCTTATTAGAAGCAATGTATCGTAAGTCGGCAGATAATCGCTGGCAATATAAGCCGCTAATATTAAGTTTAAGCGTGCCCATACTGTTCGACTTTGTGTTATTAGCAGAATCTGCTCTGTTTGGCCAGATCGATAACCAGCTATGGGCGGCCCGTGGTTATGTTTATGCTGCGATGTTACCCATAACAGTAGTCGCTGTGCGTCGCATTCAAGCCTGGGGCATAAGCGTTTATGTTAGTCGCGATATAGTGCTGCAAAGCTCCCTTGTATTAGCCTCTGGTATCTACCTGTGTTTAATCTCCATCGTTGGTTTCTATCTGCGATATATTGGCGGCACCTGGTCTAACCTACTGCAAACCACATTTTTAGCGTTGGGGTTCGCCATGCTGGCACTGATGCTGTTTTCCGGCACAGTGCGCAGACATTTTCGCGTCTTTATCGAAAAGCACTTCTTCGCCAATAAATTTGATTACCGGCAAAAATGGCTGGAACTGACACGGCACTTACGTCAGATAGATTTAAGTAGCGCCGACCAATACGATACCTTGTTACAAGCCTGGTTAAATGCAATAGGGTATAGCCGTGGTTGCCTGGTTAGGCTAAATGCTAATAGCCCGCCAAAATTACTATCCTGTGCAGGACGTAGCAGCTTGTCAGATGATGAAAAAACACTGATAAGCCGCTATACAGCGCGTTATGCTAAACAACATTGGCTGGTAGACCTGTCCGATGTAAAGGACCCTTTCTCCAGGGCGCAACGCGATCTCGCTTATATCGATATTCAACTGGTATTGCCTGTACACTCTGAAGGCGAGCTTTGGGGATTGTGTTTGATGAATGCCCCCGAAGTGGACAAACAAAAGCTGAACTGGGAACTGCGGGACTATCTGATGCTGGTTACCGAGCAAATCTCAAGTTATCTCATGCTTATGCAGGCCAGTAAAACCTTAAGTGAAAATGCACAATTCGCCGCTTTCAGCCGGATGTCAGCCTTTGTTGTGCATGATCTGAAAAACGTTAAGGCGCAAATCGACTTAATCCTGACCAATAGCCAGCGCCATAAAGATAACCCCGAGTTTATTGCCGATACCTTCGATACCCTCGCTGCTATGCAGCTGCGGCTTGGACACATGCTTGAGCAGCTCAGCAATAAACGCGCGGTCGCCTCGACCACAAGCACCTTTAGTGTACGAAGCTTGGTAGAGCAAGTCATTACACAGCGCTGCGCAGCAAAACAACCACTGCCTTTACTTATTGCAGAACAGGATGTACAGCTGTCTATCGACAAAGAGCGTCTGGCCAGCGTGCTGTATCATTTAATCGACAATGCCCAGCACGCCACCGCTAATGACGGTCATGTCACCGTCCGGTTAACGTTAGAACAGAATAGCCTTTGTATCAGTATTAGTGATACCGGCTGTGGTATGTCGGAACAATTTATCCAGCAACGTCTGTTTAAGCCGTTTGACTCGACAAAAGGCAACTCTGGCATGGGCGTTGGTGCTTATGATGCGCTACACTTTGCCCAGCAGCATCTGGGACAGTTGTTGGTAGAAAGTGAGCCGGGCGTTGGAACTACCTTTAGCCTCACGCTTCCGTTAAACTAAGTACAAGTCATAAAATAAATACAAGGATTGTTGCATGAAGACAGTATTAGTCATTGAAGATGACATAGGTATTCAAAAACAGCTGAAATGGAGTTTAACTGATTACGAACTGGTCTTTGCAACTGACAGAATTTCTGCGCTTACTCAGCTGAGACGTTACGAGCCGGCAGTGGTAACCCTGGACTTAGGCTTACCCCCTGATGCGGCTAACGCAAGCGAGGGGCTCGCCTGTTTAAATGAGATATTAGCCACTCAGCCAGAGTGTAAAGTGGTTGTCATCACAGGTAGCACAGACAACGAACATGCGCTAAAAGCCATAGCGCTCGGCGCTTACGACTACTATCAGAAACCTATTAATATAGATGTCTTGAATGTCATATTGGCGCGGGCATTTAAAATAAGTGAGCTTGAAGCGGAGAATCGAGCGCTTAAAAGTGCGGGGCTAACCAGTAACGACATTATTGGCAATAGCGAGTCAATTTTAAAAGCCTGTCGTACGGTGGAGAAAATAGCGCCTACTGAGATCACTACATTGCTACTGGGTGAAAGTGGCACAGGCAAAGAGGTATTTGCCCGCGCCATTCACCGGCAAAGCCCACGTAATAAAAAACCCTTCGTAGCAATTAACTGTGCATCAATACCCGAAAACCTGTTAGAAAGTGAACTATTCGGTTATGAAAAAGGCGCTTTCACAGGAGCCAATAAGACCACGCTTGGTAAAATTGAGTGCGCAAACGGTGGAACTCTGTTACTTGATGAGATAGGCGATATGCCCCTTAGCCTGCAGGCAAAAATGCTGCGGTTTTTACAAGAGAGGGTTATAGAGCGCGTTGGAGGGCGCCAGGAGCTCGAAGTTGATGTCAGAGTAATTTGCGCCACCCACCGTAATCTTGCTGATATGGTAGCTCAGCAGAGCTTTCGTGAAGATCTGTACTACCGTATCAGCGAGATCACCTTAACCATACCGCCGCTGCGTGAGCGCGGCCATGATATAGCTGTGATAGCCAAAGCCTTGCTGCACAAGTTTAATCAGGAGTTTAATACTCAGGTACAAGGCTTTAATGATAATGCGCTACAAGCAATGTTAGCTTACCACTGGCCCGGTAATATTCGGGAACTACAAAACAAGCTTAAATCTGCGGTTATCTTAGCTGACAGCAAATACATAAGCGCAGACGATTTAGGATTGGCCAGTCAACATATTAAAACCGATACGCTAAGAAAAGTACGCGAGCTGGCGGAAACACAAGCCATTCGTCACGCCTACACCCTAGCCAATGGTAACTTATCAAAAACGGCTGACAGCTTGGGAATTACCCGGCCAACACTATATGCGCTGATTGATAAATATCGCTTACACGATTTGCGTAACACTGAAACGGAAGTTTGACACGATATCGGCTTGGCTATATTCCGATTATGGATCAACGATAAAACCTTATCGTTATGCCAGATGATTAAAACCGACAAAAAACCCCACCGAAGTGGGGTTTTCTATTACAGGCTAATGCCTTTTTGTTTCGCTTTGTCTTTGATATACGACTCCCAACTACGCACCTGACGGGACATAGCAGGGTCTTTTTTCGCATTCATTAACGCCGCATAAGCTTCTTTATATTTCTTCTGGTAGAAGTAAGCATCAACCAGACTCATATATACATTAGACGGCTTATCGACATTTAATGACAGCGCTTTGTCGTAAGCGGCAATGGCTTCATTGTACTTCTGAATAGCTGAATACGCAGAACCTTGACGACGATAAGCATCAGCATCGTTAGTCATCTTTGCCAACTCGCCGTAATACTCAGCAGCTCGGGCGAACTCACGCGCAGACTGGAAATTTGAAGCAATGAAGTTGAGGTTAGTTTTATCTTTCTTCACCAAACCGCTCTTCATGTGCTTTTCCATCGTCACAGCCGCTTTGTAAGGAATATTATTGTTAGCGTACATTTGCGCCAACATCCTTACTTCCGAGTCCTTCTCAAGATAACCTTGTGAGTAAGCAAGTTGCAGTGTCGACAATGCTTTGCCGTACTCTTCAGTTAGGGTGTAGAAGTTACCCAGATATACCCAAAACTGCTTATTCTCCGGAAATAGCTGGACCATAGTTTCAACCACGGCTACCAGTTCTTTGTAGCGCTTAAGTTCATAAAGCGCCGCCATCTTAAGCTGATAAGGGCCTTCAATCGGCTTAGACGAAAAACGGATGGCATCATCTGCAGGAGCTAATACTTTATCATACTGAGTCATCAGCCAGTAAGCGTTAGCTATACGCATGTAAGCGTCTGCATTCTGCTCACCAGTAAACATGATCCAGTCTTCGTAAGCCTTAATAGCTTTCTGATACTGTTTGTCCTGCAACAACATATCTGCCAGCAACTTCATCGAAGACGCTTGGTCAGCAAAAGTTAGCACGTCTGGCTTCACAGCTAGCGTCAAGTACTTGATAGCTTGCTTTTCGTCTTTAGTCGCATAAAGATTGCCTAAAAAACGATTCAATGTAGCAGTATCAAACTCGTTACTTGAACTCACATCTAACAAGGCTGCGATAGCTTCGTTAACTTTATCTTCGTTGTATAGTTCAAAGGCTTTTACTAACACCTTACCAACACGCTCGCCAACGATTTGTGTTTTACGCGCTTTGCGTTCTTCCACTTTGGCCATATTAGGCTGAACAGCAGCGAAGACAGGTGAGGTACATACGCCTAACGCCGTCATCACTACTAATGCTGAGGTAAGTTTTTTAAACTTTTTCATATTAACCTCCTGCCATATCAAGCGTGAAGTCTAGCTGTACCTGCATACCGGGCTGACGCATGGGTTTACCGTCGACAACTTTGGGGCTGTACTTCCAGCGACGCAGCGCACGAATAGCTTCACGGTCAAATACGCGACGCGGTTCTGCTTCGATTACTTCAACCTCGTCCACACTACCGTCTTCCATGATGGTGAAGCGTAAACGCACCCAGCCCTGTAAGCCATCACGCGCGGCCTGTACCGGATAGCGCGGTTCAATCCTTACTATCGGTGTTGCATCACCATCGCGCATCATACTGGACGGGTCGCCAAGACCACCCGCACCTGCACCTAACTCCAGTCCCGGCATATTGAAGCCGATAGCACCACCGGCATTTACATTGTCAGGCTCAGGTTGCGGTGCCTTAGGCGGCTGAGCTGGCGGTGGTGGCGGCGGTGGCGGCGGTGGACGCCGTGTCTGCGTTTCTGAGTCTGGCGGCGTAGTGTTAATCTCGATAACAATACGCTCTTGCTCTTTTACTTCACGCTTTCCACTGGATTGCAGCAAAGTAGCCATCATTAAAAACAACAGAAACGTTACCACACCACCGATAATTAATGATGATAGGAAACGTACCATAATTACTTAGTCTCCCCGGCCACACTTATCACCAGCGATGGGTCAGCTGCTTTAATCTGGTCCATCACTTCCATTACGATACCATGCTTGGCTTCTTTATCGGCCTGAATGATGATCGTATCGGTTGGTGATTCGGCACGTAGCCTTTCAATGTTTGCTGACACTCGCTCAACATCAACTGTGCGTTTGTCCATCCAAATCTCACCGTTTGCACGAATGGCGATAAAGATAGTTGCACTGGGTTTCTTTTGGGCTTGTGCAGCTTCGGGTTTGTTTACATCAATACCGGCTTCTTTCACGAAAGAAGTCGTAACGATGAAGAAGATCAGCATGATAAATACGATATCCATCATCGGCGTGATATCGATCTCTGCCGTTTCAGCTTCGCGAATACGTTTGCGTGCCATAAAAAACTCTCTTTAATGATGCGGCAGACTGTCAGCCAGGCTTGCTTTTTCACGCTTCACCTGTACGTCTAACCGCGCACTGAAAAATACACCTGATATCGCTGCAACCAAACCCGACATCGTCGGAATAGTCGCCATAGAGATACCTGTTGCCATGGTCCTTGGGTTACCCGTACCTTGCGTTGCCATAATATCGAATACAGCAATCATACCAGTTACGGTTCCCAACAAGCCTACCAGTGGGCACAGTGCAACCAGGGTTTTAATCAGCAGCATCCGCTGATCTAATTTATCTGAAGCCTCGGAAATCCAACAATCACGGATCTTATGCGCATACCATGACGTGGTATCAGCTCTGGCATCCCAACGGGCAATAATATCCTTTTTCATTTTTGGATATTCCGTTTTAAGGAACCAGTAGCGCTCTATCATCAAAAACCACATGACGAAGAGTACCAGGGCGACAACGTACAAGACGTTGCCACCGGTATGGATAAAATCCTGAACAGATTCCCACAGCTCTACTAGCTGGAGTATCATTAGGCTTTCTCCTGCTCCGCGTGCGCAGCAATGATGCCGGCAGCCTGCTCATCTAACACGTGCAAAATTGATTTTGCTTTTGACGATACCAATGAGTGAACAAACAGTAACGGAATAGCCGCAACCAGACCCTGAGCAGTTGTTACCAGCGCCAGAGAGATTGAACCCGCCATCAGTTTCGGGTCACCAGTTCCGTACAGCGTGATTTGCTGGAAGGTTAAGATCATACCGATAACAGTACCTAACAGCCCCAGTAACGGTGCCACTGCAGAGAACAGTTTGATTAAACCGATACCACGTTCCACTTTTGGTGTTTCGCGAAGAATGGCTTCATCCAGCTTAAGTTCCAGGTTTTCTGCATCCGCAGTTTTGTTCTCGTGGTAAACACGCAGAATACGACCCAGCGGGTTTGAATCTGACGGGTTAGCCAGGTTTTTCAGCTGAGCACGGATTTTGCCGCCAACAGCAGACAATACCAAGATACGCTCAAGTGCGATCAGCAAACCGATAAAGAATACAGCGGTAATGATGTAACCTACTTCACCACCAGCTTGATAGTATTCAAACAAGGTAGAACGCTGCTGGTTTAAGCGCAGCAAGCTGTTACCTTTGGTTGGGTCCAGGTAAATACCCGTTACTTCACCAGTGCTGGCATTGTGATAAGCGGCAACTGAGTTGTGAATTTTCGACTGAGGTTGACGGCCCAGTGGCTGGATCTGGTCAGTGTCGTTGTTTACGATCAGGTATTCTGAGTCAGTCGTCAGGTGGAAAGTACCAAAACGGGTAATACGCTTGGTTTCAACACCACCGTCCAGTTTAACCACTTCTGCATCAAACTGAGCCACTTTGCCTGACTCGGTCATTTCGGTCAGCAGTGCCATCCATAACTCTTCCATTTCTGTAAGAGTAGGTAATTCAGTGGCAGATGCTACAGAACGCAATGGTACATCACGACCTGGGTATTGCGCACTAACGATAGAACCAGTAATAGTACCGATAGATTGGTTAGCTGACTGGCGTACAACACCGAACAACTCACCCATAGTACCTAAAGCACTTTCTAACTCTTGCTGCTTCTGACCAATTAAAATGTCATTGTCAGCGTATTCTTTTTGCAAACGCTTACCGCGAGCCTCTTCTTCAGAGTATTGGCGTTTTGCAGTATTTAATAACGCTTGTTTATCAGCACGGTCAGCTAAGAACGCACGCTCGCGCTCCTGGTTAATTCGACCTTCTACCGTACGTTCTTTTTTCAGTTGCTCTAACAGCTGATCTAGCTTCTCAGTGTTGGCGGCTGCGTTAAAAGCAACACCAGCGGATAATGTTACCGCTGCGGCAATTAACATTGACTTAAATACTTGTTTCATCTGTTCTTACTCCGCTGCGATAAGTGGTACGCGATCCATCTCAAGCGTGGCTTCACGACGCGCCATCTTGATGAACTGGGCTACTGAGGTCAGGTATGAACCTGGTAACTCATTCCAGCTCGAGGTTTGCTTGTTCCACACCCAGCCAGCACTGCCATCAAGCGCCAATGCCATTAAAGAAAGACGGCCAACATGCACATATTCTACGGTGATGTCCTGACCGTTCAGCGGTAAAGTACCCTGGAAAGCAGCTAACTCTGAGCCGTAGCTCACTTCAATGCTGTAAGCTTCCAGAATTTGACGGTACTGCTCAGACAACTGCACATCTGAACGGCCCATCAGTTCGCGTAAGCGCTCAACACGCTCTAAACGACGCTCAGTACGCAGTGGGATGTCAGCCTTAACAAACTGCTCTAACGCATCAATCATGCGGAACATCAGCGGCACTGTACCTTTACGGGTATCTTCCAAGCCGTTGATCTGGCGCTGAATAGAATTAATTTGACGCTGCTGGTCAGCAACCAGCGTTGCTAAGAAGTCGTTATAAACCTTCAGGTTTTCAGTCTGGTCAACAACCTGGCGGTACTCGCCCAGTAATTCTTGTGACTGTTCATAAATAGTGTTGATTTTTTCCTGAGACTGCACTGCTGCACGTTGGATCTGACTGCCTTCCTGCTGCAACGCTTTTAAATCTGTTGCCAGAACATTCGCAGATAACGCGAAGGTACCGGCCAGAGCTGTTGCAACAAGACTCTTGCGAATTTTATTGTTAAACATAGTTCCCAACCAATTATTGCTGATTAACGTAACCTGAAAGTGTAAGGGCCCAGCCATTCTTGACGACAGAAAAGGCCCTCGGTTAGAGGGTAAACCGTCCGCATCATTACAGGTAAAAACGCCCTTGTCAAGCCGACTCAGGCGCTCAGAGGTCTGCTCAGACACGCTAACTTATACGGTTTTGCACCTAATTTATGCACTATTAAACAAATGAAAATTAATTTGTTATAGTTCATTAATTTTTTAGCTTACTTTATGTTCGGTGTCAGTTTTCCCGAAGCATATAAAGCGACCATACCGTCCAATGATATGGGTTTGATTTTACTGCCATGTCCTGCAGCATTGAACGCCTCGTAACGGGCGATACAAATCTCCATCATAGCCTTCACTGACTCCTGCAGATATTTACGCGGGTCAAACTCCGCCGGATGCTGCGCCAAATAACGACGAATCGCGCCAGTAGAGGCTAAACGTAAGTCGGTATCTATGTTAACTTTACGAACACCGTATTTAATACCCTGCTGAATCTGCTCTACCGGTACACCATAAGTTTCAGGGATTTGACCGCCATACTCGTTGATAATTTGCAGCCAGTCCTGCGGTACAGATGATGAGCCATGCATGACCAGATGCGTATCTGGAATACGCTCATGGATGGCCTTGATGCGATCAATCGCCAGAATATCGCCTGTCGGTGGCCGGCTGAATTTATAAGCGCCATGCGAGGTACCACAGGCAATAGCCAGTGCATCGACCTGGGTCTCGCGCACAAACTGTGCCGCTTCTTCCGGATCGGTTAGCATCTGGTCATGGCTTAAAATACAGTCAGCACCAATACCATCTTCCTCACCGGCAGCACCGGTTTCCAGCGAGCCTAAACACCCTAACTCGCCCTCTACCGAGACTCCACACGCGTGCGCTATTTCAACAACTTTGCGCGTTACACCTGCGTTATAAGCATAATCCATCGGCGTTTTACCATCTTCGCCTAAAGAGCCATCCATCATCACGGAGGAAAAGCCCAGCGCTATTGAACGCTGACACACAGCCAGCGAAGTGCCGTGGTCCTGATGCATCACCACCGGAATATGCGGAAACTCCTCTACCGCCGCCAGAATTAAGTGGCGCAGAAAAGGCGCACCGGCATATTTACGCGCACCGGCAGAAGCCTGCACTATCACCGGGCTGTCGGTTTTATCCGCTGCCAGCATAATAGCGCGCATCTGCTCGAGGTTGTTGACGTTAAATGCGGGAATGCCGTAACCGAACTCGGCGGCGTGATCCAGCATCTGACGCATTGAAATAAGGGCCATGAAATCCTCTCTTAATCTTTTAGGGTACAGTTGTAATATGACATTATTATTATGTTTTAAGCTTTAGCACGCTGCTCCAGTATTGCAACTGCCGGTAAGGTTTTACCTTCTAGGAACTCTAAAAAGGCACCACCACCGGTTGAGACATAAGATACTTTGTCAGCAATATTGTACTTATCTATCGCCGCCAGGGTGTCACCGCCACCGGCAATAGAAAATGCCGGGCTTTGTGCAATAGCCTGTGCTATCGCCTCTGTGCCTTTGGCAAACTGGTCAAATTCAAACACGCCTACAGGGCCATTCCAGACAATGGTGCCAGCGGTTTTTAATATCGCCACCAACTGCGCTGTGGTATCCGGGCCAATATCAAAAATCATATCCTCAGCGGCAACAGCTGATACCGGTTTTAACGTGGCAGGTGTAGATTCACTAAACGCCTGGCCGACTACGACATCGGTTGGCACCGGTATATTGCCGCCACGCGCTTTGGCCTGCGCCATCAAGCGCTGCGCTTCCGCAATTAAATCGGCTTCATATAAGGATTTACCCACATCATTACCGTTTGCGGCAATAAAGGTGTTTGCAATACCGCCGCCAACAATCAGCTGGTCAACAATGCCTGATAAGGACTCCAACACCGTAAGTTTGGTCGACACTTTAGAGCCGCCGACAATAGCTACTAATGGCCGTTTCGGATTCTTTAATGCTGCCGCTAATGCATCAAGCTCAGCGACCAGCAAGGGGCCAGCGCAGGCAACAGGCGCATACTTGGCCACACCATGGGTTGACGCCTGGGCACGGTGCGCAGTACCAAAGGCATCCATGACAAACACATCACACAGCGCGGCCAGTTTTTGCGCAAGGCTATCATCGTTTTTGCCTTCACCTTTGTTAAAACGCACGTTTTCAAATACCACTACTTCACCGGGAGCAACACTGATGCCGTGTAAGTAATCAGCCGCCAGACGCACAGGTGCTTCTAATGCCTGAGCCAGATAATCTACCACTGGCTGCAATGAGGCTTCAGCGTCATAAACGCCCTCTTCAGGCCGGCCGAGGTGTGACATCACCATCACTTTGGCGCCTTTACTCAGCGCCAACTCAATTGTCGGGATAGCCGCTTTTAGCCGCGCATCTGACGTAACCTTGCCATTTTTTACCGGCACGTTTAAATCTTCCCGGATCAGTACACGTTTACCGTTAAGATCCAGATCGCTCATGCGAATAACAGACATTTCAAGCTCCTTGTTGTAAATTCGGTTGCATCATCGCCCGCGCAGTATCGAGCATGCGGTTGGCAAAACCCCATTCGTTGTCACACCAAACCAGGCACTTTACCAACCGCTTATGGCTGACCCGGGTTTGTGAGCCATCGACAATACAAGAGTGGGCATCATGGTTAAAATCAACTGATACCAGTGGCTCTTCGGTGTAATCTAAAATCCCATTGAGCGCGCCTTGCCGCGCTTGCGCCAGTACCTGATTAACAGCCGTAATACTGACATCCTGATGCAGCGTTACGCTTAAATCCATCGCGGTGACATTTAAGGTCGGCACACGTACGGCTATGGCTTCAAAGCGGCCAGCAAACTTTGGCAGTATACGTTCTATCCCCAGCGCTAATTTGGTATCCACCGGAATAATTGATTGACTGGCCGCACGGGTACGGCGCAAGTCCGGATGATAAGCATCAATCACCTGTTGATCGTGCATTGAGGCATGGATAGTCGTAATAGTACCGCTTTCAACGCCAAAATGCTGATCCAGCACCTGTATTACCGGTACGATACAGTTGGTGGTACAAGAGCCCGCTGATACCACTGACATCTGTGCCGTCAACAACTGCTGATTAATACCATAAATAATAGTGGCATCAATGTCGCTGTCGGCCGGGTGAGAAAACAGCACCTTTTTGGCGCCAGCGGTTAAGTGCCAGTTAGCATGCTCGCGGCTATGAAACACGCCGGTGCACTCAAGCACAATGTCTACATCCAGCTCACGCCACGGCAGCTCAAGCGGATCCGCTTCGCAAAACAGCCTAATAGCATCACCCGCGACGCGGATACCACCATCAAAGGGGCTTACATCAAAGGCAAAACGACCATGAGACGAGTCATACTTTAATAAATGCGTAACGCCTTTAGCATCGGCCAGTTCATTAATTGCCACTACCTGCAACTGCTGTTGCAAGCCATTTTCATAAATTGCCCGCAGTATGTTGCGGCCAATACGGCCAAAGCCATTTATCGCCAGTCTAATTGCCATATCACCACATAGAAAAATGGGACCACTACTGATCCCATTAAATTAACCCTTATGCTAACAGCTCACGCGCAGCTTCTAGCACCTTATCGGTCGTAATACCAAAGTGTTCAAATAGCTGCTCAGCCGGTGCCGACTCGCCAAAGGTGGTCATGCCGATAATTTTACCGGTTAACCCCACGTATTTGTACCAACAATCGGTAATACCAGCTTCTACCGCCACCCGCTTAGTGACAGCAGAAGGCAACACGGATTCACGGTAACTGGCATCTTGCTGCTCAAATACATCGGTCGATGGCATAGAAACCACCCGCACTGCTTTACCCTCTGCCGCAAGCTTTGTAGCTGCTTGCATCGCCAGCTCAACCTCTGAACCGGTAGCAATAAAAATAAGCTCTGGCGTGCCGGCGCAATCCCGTAAGATGTAACCGCCGCGTTTCACGTCGGCCAGTTGCTTAGCATCACGTGTCTGCTGTACCAAGTTTTGCCGGGTGAAAATCAGCGTAGTTGGGCCTTCGGTGCGCTCAATCGCAGCCTGCCAGGCAATGGCTGATTCAACCTGATCACAAGGGCGCCAGTTCATCAAATTTGGCGTAGCACGCAGCGCTGCCAGCTGTTCTACCGGCTGATGCGTTGGGCCATCTTCACCCAAGCCAATAGAGTCGTGCGTGTAAACAAAAATAGCACGCTGCTTCATTAAGGCTGCCATACGCACCGCATTGCGGGCGTATTCCATAAACATTAAGAAGGTTGCGCCATAAGGTACAAAGCCGCCGTGCAGCGCTATGCCGTTCATAATGGCCGACATACCAAATTCACGCACACCATAATAAATGTAATTACCGCTGGCATCTTGTGCAGTAAGCGGTTTAGAGCCAGACCAGATCGTCAGGTTAGAGCCGGCTAAATCCGCCGAGCCGCCCATAAATTCAGGTAATAACGGGCCAAAGGCGTTCAACGCATTTTGTGATGCTTTACGGGTAGCAATAGTGGCCGGGTTGGCTTGCAGCTGTTCGATATAAGCTTGTGATTGTACCGCCCAGCCCTCAGGCAACTGACCGGCGACACGACGGCTAAACTCAGCGGCTAATTCTGGGTGTGCAGCGCTGTAACGGGCGAACAGTTGCTGCCAGCTTTGCTGCGCTTCACCGCCCTTGGCTTTGGCATCCCAGTCGGCATAAATATCGGCTGGAATATCAAAAGGTGCATGCGGCCACTGTAAGTATTCACGGGCGGCAGCGATTTCAGCATCGCCCAGCGGGGCACCGTGGCAATCATGGCTGCCACCTTTATTGGGTGCGCCGTAGCCTATTACCGTGCGACAGCAAATCAGTGTAGGTTTGCCTGTTTCAGCTTTGGCTTGTTTAATGGCTGCTTCGACCGCAGCGGCATCGTGACCATCGACATTACTAATAACATGCCAGCCGTAGGCTTCGAACCGCGCTGGGGTGTTATCGGTAAACCAACCCTCTACATGGCCGTCAATTGAAATACCGTTATCATCCCAAAACGCAATCAGCTTGCCTAAGCCCAAAGTACCAGCTAATGAACAGGCCTCATGCGAAATACCTTCCATTAAGCAGCCATCACCTAAAAACACATAGGTATGGTGGTCGACAATATCAAAGCCCGGCTGATTGAATTGTGCCGCCAATGCTTTTTCCGCAATCGCCATACCCACTGCGTTGGTAATACCCTGGCCTAGCGGTCCTGTAGTGGTTTCTACGCCTGGGGCATAACCATATTCCGGGTGCCCCGGCGTTTTTGAGTGCAGCTGTCTGAACTGCTTTAAATCATCAATGCTTAGCTCGTAACCGCTTAAATGCAGTAGTGAATACAACAACATCGAGCCGTGACCGTTCGATAAAATAAAGCGGTCGCGGTTTGGCCAGCTCGGATCCTGCGGATTGTGCTTGAGGAAATCGCGCCATAACACTTCGGCAATATCTGCCATGCCCATAGGGGCGCCTGGGTGTCCTGATTTGGCTTTTTGCACCGCATCCATACTTAACGCACGGATCGCATTAGCGAGTTGTTTACGAGATGGCATCTTCACTCCTGACTGTAGACGGCTTCTGCTTGACGAAGCGACTTATTATAAAAGCTGATTGCTCAAGGCGGCATGGCGCGCTATTTTCCCAGAGCCCCTGCCAGATGGCAAATTTTAATCGGCGCTAAAAAAAGAATTTTACCCGCTACTAATCCAAGCGCGCTGCATAACGTATTAATGCCGTTAAAATAGCATTAAAGACGTCTGGGTGGCAGATTTTTCTGGCAAAGTGTTAACGCTTTCTCTAGAATAGCCGCCTATTTTTTTGAGTTCATACTGGTGTAAAGCCTGACTGTGGACTTAACTGCATTAACCTTATTTTTGGAATACAACAGATGGCACAACACATTTTTACCTCTGAGTCGGTATCGGAAGGTCATCCGGATAAAATCGCCGATCAGATTTCAGACGCCGTACTGGATGCAATCCTGGAACAAGATCCTAAAGCCCGTGTTGCGTGTGAAACCTTCGTAAAAACCGGTATGGTGCTGGTTGGTGGCGAAATTACCACCACAGCCTGGGTTGATATTGAAGAAATTACCCGTAAAACCGTGCGCGAAATTGGCTATACCCACTCCGATATGGGCTTCGACGCTGACTCCTGTGCCGTACTAAATGCCATCGGTAAACAGTCACCTGATATTAATCAGGGCGTAGATAAAGCCGACCCGAAAGAGCAAGGCGCCGGTGACCAGGGCCTGATGTTCGGTTACGCCAGTAACGAAACTGATGTGTTAATGCCTGCGCCTATTACTTATTCACACCGTCTAGTGCAGCGTCAGGCGCAGGTGCGTAAAGACGGTACCCTGCCCTGGTTACGCCCGGATGCAAAATCACAGCTAAGCTTTATCTACGAAGATGGCAAACCTGTGGGTATCGATGCGGTAGTTTTGTCTACCCAGCACTGCGACACCATCAGCACCGCTGATTTACGCGAAGCGGTAATGGAAACCATCATCAAGCCAGTATTACCGGCTGAATGGTTAAGCAGCAAAACCAAATTCTTTATCAACCCAACCGGCCGCTTTGTTATCGGTGGTCCTATGGGCGACTGCGGCTTAACCGGCCGTAAAATTATCGTTGATACCTACGGTGGTATGGCACGTCACGGCGGTGGTGCTTTCTCGGGTAAAGACCCATCAAAAGTTGACCGCTCAGCCGCTTACGCGGCTCGTTATGTAGCGAAAAACATCGTTGCCGCTGGCCTGGCCGACCGCTGCGAGCTGCAAGTGTCCTACGCTATCGGCGTGGCTGAACCTACGTCTATCAGCCTCGAAACCTTTGGCACTAGCAAGCTGAGCGAAGATGAACTGATTAAACTGGTACGTGAACACTTCGATTTGCGCCCATACGGCTTAATTGAAATGTTAAAGTTAGAACGGCCAATTTATCAGCCAACGGCAGCTTATGGTCACTTTGGTCGTGCCGAGTTCCCGTGGGAGCAAACCGACAAAGCCGAGTTATTGCG
Source organism: Chromatiaceae bacterium (assembly GCA_033838465.1). Classification (GTDB taxonomy): domain Bacteria; phylum Pseudomonadota; class Gammaproteobacteria; order Enterobacterales; family Alteromonadaceae; genus Alishewanella. Next base: position 567,698 of record JAJLKZ010000007.1, on the reverse strand, counting down.
CCAATACGCCAAGTAACGTCGGTTATATTTGATAAAAAAGGAGAGCCAGGCTCTCCTTTTTTTCAGCTGCTATTTTAATCGCCTTACCGGATAAACCGCAGTTTGGCCTTATCATCCGGCACTTTTTGTGTATGATAAGCCGTTGTAAAAATACCAGGGTCCTGTGTTGCCTTGCACAGCGCTTAAAAACTATAAGAAAGGAACCACTATGTCTGAACAAACTGCCAATGCCGAAAAAACCGGCTGGCTTAACCGCGCGCTAAATACCATTGAGGTGGTCGGCAATAAACTGCCTGACCCAGCCGTACTTTTTGCCTTATTAATGGTTGTGGTCTGGGTGATCTCCTGGCTGCTATCTGGTGTGACCTTTACCGAGCTCGACCCGCGCTCTGGTCAGCAAATACAAATTGTTAATTTACTCTCTGGTGAAGCCCTCACTAACTTTACCTCCAGCATTGTGACAACCTTTGTTACCTTCCCGCCTTTAGGTGTGGTGCTGGTCGCCATGCTGGGCCTGGGTGTGGCAGAATATACCGGTTTTATTAACGCCGGCTTACGTTCAATCTTAAGCGTTACGCCCAAAATGTTGTTAACACCAGTGCTGGTTGCGGTAGGTGTGTTAAGCCATGTCGCGGTAGATGCCGGCTATGTGTTAGTGGTTCCGCTTGGTGCTGTTATATTCTACGCTGCCGGTCGTCATCCGCTGGCGGGTATTGCTGCGGCGTTTGCCGGGGTATCCGGTGGTTTTTCGGCTACCTTTTTCCTGCCGTCAAGCTTAGATCCGTTACTGGCGGGTTTAACCCAAACATCGGCACAGATTTTAGACCCGAGTGTTACCGTAAACCCACTGAACAACTACATTTTCACTACGGCTTCAACCTTCCTGATCGTGATAATTGGTTGGGTACTGACTGATAAAGTGATTGAGCCGCGCTTAAAAGGCACCAAAGTCGATGGTGACACCTCGCAAATGGTTACTATGGAAGCGCTCAAGCCAAACGAGCTGCGTGGTTTAAGGGCTGCGGGTTTCTCTATGCTGGCGGTAACAGCCTTGCTGGTGCTGACGATAGTGGTGCCAGACGTGACGCCATGGGCGGCTAAACCTGAGCAAGTATTACCCGGTGTAAACCCGCTGCTTACTGCTGCAGCGCCATTAATGAAGTCTATTGTCAGTATTATTTTTATCTTCTTCCTGGTGCCGGGTATTGTTTATGGCTATGTGTCAGGCTCAGTAAAAAGCCACCGTGATGTGGTCGCTGGTATGAGCCATGCCATGAGCGGTATGGGTTATTACATCGTTATGGCATTCTTCTGTGCGTTGTTTTTATATGCCTTCAGCCAGTCTAATTTAGGTGTGTTGCTGGCACTCAAAGGCGCTAATGCGTTAAAAGAAATGGGCCTTCCACTCGGCATGACGCTTGTCGGTATAGTATTCCTGTCAGGTCTGGTGAATTTAGTGGTCGGTTCGGCGTCAGCCAAATGGGCTCTGATTGGCGCCATTATGGTGCCGATGCTAATGGAATTGGGTATTTCGCCTGACTTAACCCAAGCCGCTTATCGCGTAGGTGACTCTTCAACCAATATCATCACGCCTTTATTGCCGTACTTCCCACTTATTGTAGTGTTCTGTCAAAAGTATGTGAAAAACAGTGGCATTGGCACCCTGGTGGCGCTAATGCTACCATTTTCTGTCGTGATGCTGGTGTTGTGGACCGCCTTCTTGCTGGGCTTCTGGGCGCTGGATATTCCGCTGGGTTTAGGTTCAAGTTACACCTACCCTGCTGCAAATTAAAGTTGCTGCTTCAACAAACCCTGCTGCGGCAGGGTTTGTTTTTTCTGTTGCTTAACAAGGCGGCCTGCTACCATAGCAGCCTGTTTTCTCTGTGTGACTAAGCTATGCGTATTCCCCGAATTTACCAAAGTGGCGCTATCGCGCTGAATAGCGAATTTCAACTCGATGACGATGCCGCTAACCATGTTGGCCGTGTACTGCGCATGCCAACGGGCAGCGAGCTGCAGCTGTTTAACGGCGATGGTTTTAACTACAGCACCCGAATTAGCAATAGCGATAAAAAACGGGTCTGGGTTATCGCTACAGCCAAACACGACAACCCGGTCGAGTCGCCACTTAGCATACATTTGGGCCAGGGCATTTCCCGCGGCGACAGAATGGATTTTGCCATTCAAAAAGCCGTTGAGCTTGGCGTTACCGAAATTACCCCGCTGTTTACTGAGCGCTGTGGTGTTAAGCTCGATGGTGAGCGACTGAGTAAACGCAACGAGCAGTGGCAGAAAATCGCCATCAGTGCATGTGAGCAAAGCGGCCGCAGCATAGTACCGACAGTGCATCCGGCTATCTCGCTGGATAACTGGCTGGCGCAGCAAACAAAAGAGTTGAAGCTGACCTTGCATCCGTGGGCAAAAGACACCATTAAGACGTTAATACCCAATACACAGATCCGCCTGGTAATTGGCCCGGAAGGTGGCTTTAGCGAGCAGGAAATGGCGCAAACTACGGCTGCCGGTTTTACCGGTATTCAGCTGGGACCACGTGTACTGCGCACCGAAACCGCTGCCCTTACCGCGATCAGTGCATTGCAACTACAATTTGGCGATCTGGCCTGAGGATAACGCATGCAAACACCTATTAAGCTTGGCATAGTGATGGACCCGATAAGCGCCATCAATATCAAAAAAGACTCCAGCTTCGCCATGCTGCTGCAGGCGCAGCAAAGGGGTTATGAAATACATTATATGGAAATGGCTGATCTGTACTTGCTTGAAGGCCAGGCCAGAGCCAGTACCAAGCATTTAACTGTGCAGCAAGATCCAGACAATTGGTATCAGTTCGGCGCCACACAGGATATAGCGTTAAGCGAGCTTAATGTCATTTTAATGCGCAAAGATCCGCCGTTTGATACCGAGTACATCTACGCCACCTACATGTTAGAGCGGGCTGAAGATGAAGGTACGTTAATTGTGAACAAGCCGCAAAGCCTGCGCGATGCTAATGAAAAGCTGTACACCAGCTGGTTTAGTCAATTTACGCCGAAAACCCTGGTTAGCCGCGACCCGGCCAGGCTAAAAGCTTTTTATCAGGCCGAGCAGGACGTGATCTTAAAACCGCTGGATGGTATGGGCGGCGCCTCTATTTTTCGCTTAAAACCAAATGATGCCAACGTCAGCGTCATTATTGAAACCCTCACTGAGCATGGCAGCCGCTATGCCATGGCACAGCGCTTTATCCCGCAAATTAGCGACGGCGACAAACGTATTTTGGTGGTAAACGGCAAACCTGTGCCATACTGCTTAGCACGCATTCCGGCCAGTGGCGAAACCCGCGGTAACTTAGCGGCCGGTGGCCGCGGTGAAGCCCGCCCCCTGTCAGACAGTGACTGGGCCATTGCCAATGCGGTAGCACCAACGTTAAAAGCTAAAGGCTTAGTGTTCGTAGGGCTAGATGTCATCGGTGACAAGTTGACCGAAATTAATGTCACCAGCCCAACCTGTATCCGCGAAATAGAAGCGGCGTTTCCAATCAGTATTACCGCCATGTTATTTGATGAGATTGAACAGCTGCTGGCAGCCCGCCAGTGACAACCCAGATGTATCGAGGTCACTATGCAGAATTTTCAGAATCATTTTTTAATTGCTATGCCATCGCTGGACGATCCGCTGTTTAAACGCAGCGTCACCTATATTTGCGAACACAACGAAGAAGGCGCCATGGGCATAGTGATAAACCATCCGCTGGAGGTCAAGGTAGCGGATTTACTCAAACAACTGGAAATTGAATTTGACAGCCAAAGCCCTGCTGCCCAGGCGCATGTTTGCGCCGGCGGCCCGGTACAACACGACAGAGGTTTTGTACTGCATACCGCCAAAGCCGGTTATGGCAGCAGTATGGCGCTTAGTGACGAGCTGATGGTGACAACATCAAAAGATATACTGTTTGATTTAACCACCGAGCGCGCGCCAGACAAGTTTATACTAGCGCTGGGCTATGCTGGTTGGACGGCCGGCCAGCTGGAGCAGGAAATTGCCGACAACTCCTGGTTAGTGATCCCGGCTGACAGCAGCATTATTTTTGATCTGACCCATGCTGAAAAGTGGCAAAGCGCAACCGCCAAAATGGGGATTAAGCCCTGGCAACTGACCAACGAGGCCGGACACGCCTGATGAGCCGTACCATTTTAACCTTCGATTACGGCACCAAAAGTATTGGCGTGGCGGTAGGCCAGGAGCTTACCGGCACCGCCTCGTTATTAAGTGCGTTAAAAGCCCAGGACGGCACCCCCGACTGGGCGCTAATAGAAAAACTCATTAAAGAATGGCAACCACAGCTGTTACTAGTCGGTTTACCGCTAAATATGGACGGCACTGAGCAACCGTTTACTGCCCGCACGCGTAAATTCGCCAATCGCCTACATGGCCGTTTTGGCCTGCCGGTAGCGCTGCATGACGAGCGTCTCACCACCACAGAAGCCCGCAGCATGCTATTTGCAGAGGGCGGCTATCGCAACCTGGCGAAGGACAAGGTAGACAGCCTGTCGGCGAAGATTATCTTTGAGAGCTGGTATGAACAACAATAAACCACCGCTGCAGGCGGGCTATTATCAGCATTACAAAGGGGCTTATTATCAGGTAATGGATTGCGCCCGTCACAGTGAAACAGAAGAGTGGCTGGTGATTTATCGCGCTCTGTATGGTGATTTTGGTCTGTGGGCTCGCCCGCTGGATATGTTTACCGAAAACGTGGAAATAGCCGGTGAGCTTATCCCACGTTTTCAGTATATAGGTAACACCCTGCCGCCCGGTGTTACGGAAAATCCGCCGGGTTAGTCTCCTGTGCCAGCAGTAGCATAATATCGGCCTGCGCCAACCAGCTACGTAATTGCACTGCCCCCGCCTTTAGCTGCTCATGCTGGCCTATCAGTTGCCATAGTTGCTGTACAAAGCTGTCAAAACCCGTTGCGGGGTTATAGCTTAGCGCGCCACTTTGGCTTATTACACTGAGCAAATGCCGGATTAAATCTGTACTTTGCTGTAGTTTTTGCTGGTACGGCAGTAGCACCTGCTGCAAGCATTGTTGCAGCGGATAAAGAATATCTACCGCTATCCGTAATTGCTGTTTACGCAGCTGGCCGCGATGCTCATCACTCAGTGCCGGCGCACTTAGTTTGCTGCGCTGGCCAGCCAGCTCTGCACTGGCTACCAGGCCATAGCTACTCAGTAACTGCTCAGCGTCATCCAGCCACAGGTATAAAGCCGACAGTGCCTGCGGCTGCTTACGTTCAAACTGGCTTACCAGAGGCGAAAACGCCAACAACAGGCGGCTAAGTTCATTCACCAGATGCACAATAGACTTTTGCATAGCGTTTATTCCGGCAGTAAGCGACGACTGATCTGGCCATCACTACTTTCCATTTGCTGCCATTCCATGCCATCTTCAGAGATCTTAAGTTTGATATAAATAATATTTTCCGGCTTTTCCTCACGTAACCGGTGCGATTCGGCAATCACATTTAAATTTTCTATCACCTTGCGCTGCTGCAATACCTTAATTTCCTGGCTGGCTGCCGCCACAACGCGCGCCGTTATCTGCTCAATATTCAGCTTAGGCAGGCTCTCCCGGCTCACCAGTTGATACTCGTCAGCCAACTGCACTAATTGCCGCACGGCCAGTTGGCCATATTCCTGCACCGGTGCCATATCCTGCTGAATGCGCAACGACTGCTCTAACTGATGCGTTTGCTCTACCAATACCGCCCGCAGGACTTTTGACGCTTTAGAGGGTAAACTGGTACGGCCCAGGCTGTTAGTCAACTCTTTGTAAATCAGGCTGTTAAATTTAGTGTTATCAATCGGCTGGTATTGGGTTTCGGTTTTTTCTGTCAGTGCATCCAGTGCTACGGGTATCGTCAGCTCTACATCCCCCACCCGCATATGCGGTACGGCAAAATGCTTTAATAAATCATGTTTGGCATATTCTTCAGCCACCTTCACGGTTTGAATATCGGCCATCACTCTGGCATTAGTAATACTGCTGATAATACTGCCTAAATACTCGTTTAAATTTGGCATCTTCTTGTCCCTGTTAAAACTGGCCGGCAGCATTGCGCTGCCAGCCAAAGCGGCATTAGGCTAATTCAGGCACTGACAATACTGTCTTCCAGCATGGTAAGAATACGATCTAACCCCGCCGGAATTTCATCGTTCAGGGCGGTCACCTTCACCCCCAGGTTGTAGGTTTTTTCTACACTCACCCCACGGGTGGACGAGCGCTTATAAGACGCCGATGCTTTGAAGTTAACAATTTTATAGTTAATACCCAGCTCGGCACTGGCGGCAAACTCACTTGACACATTAGCGGTTTCGGTTGAGGTTAACTTGGCGTGAAAGTCGATAGTCAGCTCTTCTATCCTAAGCGCCGGTATCGTTAACATGGTTAAAAACGGTACCTTAATGGCCACTTCGGTTGAGATAAAATTACTGGCAACATCAGTGCCCGGTGGTAAACCTTCATCCTGTAACTGCTGCGCGGTTTTACCCACGTGCGGGTTAGGTACCGACTTGGTAAATTCAAAGTCGACGTAACGCAGCGTTTTATTGCCGCCGTTTTCTTCAAAGCCCACGGCCTGAATAAAACTGACCTGTGACATTGAGGCCGCATGCTGTGCCTGCACCGCTGCTTGCAACGGGCCGCCGATATAGACACTAAAATCCAGACTATTAAGTTCCTGCACAAGATTTGGCATGACTCATACTCCCTGTTCGCTGTACCTACTCTGTTAAGGCTTTTCGGTGGCCGCCGACTACCTTGCGCCGGCTGTTCACTACAGCTACTTCAGACGGTACGTCAGCACCAGCCCGGCAGAGAGCTAAAGCCTAGCTGCCGGCGCTGGAATAACCAGCACCAAAACAGGGAATATCGTGAGGTTTTATTGATATTGTTCTGACAAAAACACGACTGATGCAGTTGCGCTTACGCCGCAGCCAAATTACAGCTGTTGGCGATACCATTCGCCGACAATTAAACTGGCCGCCACGCTCACGTTTAACGATTCCACTTTGCCAGAGCCCGGAATTTGCAGCGCAATATCGGCACTTTTTGCCACGTTTTGTGACACGCCAAACATCTCTTCGCCAAACACAATCACCACCTTGGCCGGTAATTTGGTTTGATACAAGGAGCTGCCGCCATGGCTGGAGGTAGTAATCAGCGTGTAGCCGGCATCTTTACACAGCTTTAAAGCCAGTGGCAGGTTGTCGCAGCTTAAGCCCTCGACAAACTCGCCACCGCCCTCGGCAGTGCGTAGCGCCGCACCGGATTGCAACAGCTCGGGCTGTTTCATAATCACGCCACTTACACCAAAATGGGCACAGCTGCGCGTTATTGCACCTAAATTGTGGGCATTGCCCACACCGTCTAACGCCAATAAGCAGTCTTGCCGCTTGCGGCCGCCCTGCTGTAAATACTGCGCTAAGGTGGCAATAGGCTTACGCTTTACCAGCATCACCACGCCGCCGTGGTGGCCACTGGCAGCAACTTTTTCCAGCTCGGTATCATCCACTATGTGGTAGGCTTTTTTAGTTGCCGCCAAATATTTCATCACATCGGCAAATTTAGGTGCCATTTTCTCTGACACATACAAGCGGATCACCGCCTCCGGCCGCTGTTGAAACAATACCCGGCAGGCATTGGCGCTATACACTTTAATCTCGTTGTCCAGCACCGCCTTGACTTTTGCCTGCTGAGGTTTCGCCGTTGCCGTAGTGCGGTTAGGCTTTTGTCCCGCCGCCTTGTCGGTTTTGGTCCATGGCTTATGAAGCGGATTGGCGGTTTTGTTCTTGTTCGGACGCTGTTGCGACATCGGTATTCCTGTATCAGCCTGAGGGCTGGCAATCAATAATGCGGCCAATTTTAGCAGCTACGCAACGACAATACTTGTATTTTTCTGCTCGCGCAGTAAGCTGGCGACCTTTGAATTTGCCGCTACAGGGCTAATTATGCTGAGTTACCGCCACAGTTTTCATGCCGGCAATCATGCCGATGTTATTAAGCACCTGGTGCAGGTGGCTATTCTGGATTACCTGCTGCAAAAAGATAAACCCTTTTGCTACCACGACAGCCACGCCGGTGCCGGCTTGTATAGCTTGCTCGGCGAGCAGGCACAAAAAACGAGCGAGTATCAAACTGGTATTGGCAAGCTGTGGCACTACAGTGCGCAAAGCCCGGTACTGCAGCATTATATTGACCTGGTAAAGCAGCTAAACCCGGATGATGAACTGGCGTTCTACCCAGGATCACCGAAAATTGCCGCCCTGATGCTGCGCGATACTGACAGCATTCAGGCTACCGAACTGCACCCAACGGATTACCCTATTCTGGCCAGCCAGTTTGTACGCCGCCGCCATAGCCGCATTGAAAACACAGATGCCTGGGCCGGCTTTAAAGCCATGCTGCCGCCGCTGCATAAACGCGGCCTGGTACTGATAGACCCTCCCTACGAGCTGAAAACCGAATATCAGGATGTGGTAAACGGCCTGAGCCTGGCTTACAGCCGCTTTCCACAAGCGACTTATGCAATCTGGTACCCGGTAATAGAGCGTGCAGCGGTAGAAGCCTTTATCAGCGCCTTAGTGGCCACCGGCATTAAAGATATGCTACGCATTGAATATTGCCCGCTGCCCGACAGCAGCGGCTTTGGTATGACCGGCAGCGGTATGCTGGTGGTTAACCCGCCCTACACCCTGGCCAGTACCATGCGCGAGGCGTTAACTGAGCTTAGCCCGCTATTAAGCCCGGCTGGCGATTTTAGCGTGCACCAGTTGGTGGCAGAATAGTGGCCCAAGGGTAAGCGCTTAGCGGATCCAGCCTTTGCTGATCTGGCGAAAGGTATCAGTACCGCAGCGCTCAAGCCACTCAAATGCCAGCATTTCTTTGCTGATAATATAAGCGCCGCACTGCTGCATACGGCTAAGCGCCAGCTGTTTATTTTGCTCAGTGCGCGAACCTACCGCCTCGACCACCACAAACACCTGATAGCCCAACTGCAGTAAATCCAGCACCGACTGCAACACACAGACATGGGTTTCTGTGCCCAGCACGATCACCTGCTTACGCTCAGTGCAGGCCAGGTTACTGACAATCAGCGGCTCTCTTAACGCGCTAAAGTGCATTTTCTGCAGCACCCGCTCAGGCGGTATCAGCTCAGCTAATACAGGCACTGTATGCCCAAGCCCCTGCGGGTATTGCTCGGTGGCCCATAGCGGGATATCCAGCTGTAACGCTACCTGCAGCACCCAGGCCGCCGCCTGCTCTACCGCTTTGCCGTCGGAAATAGCCGGTGCCAGCTTTTGCTGAATATCAATCAATAATACCTGACTCTGCGCTGGATTAACTAGCATACAAGCCCCTTTGCCTCAGTGAAAATGCCGGGCGGCTAGACTAAGTTCAGCCAAAAGGGGCGATAAGTCAACCAACTTACCGGCGATAATATGCACCACTTCGCCTTCGCGTTGCAAAATGCCATCGACCTGCAAAATGGTCGAGGTTAAAAACGCCTGCTGTTGCGCCTGCGCAGTGGCCAGCCACACCAGCACATTGGCCGTGCCGGTTTCATCTTCCAGCGACATAAAGGTGACCCCTGCTGCAGTGCCGGGCCGCTGGCGCAACGTCACCAGACCACTTAGCCGCACCGGGCTGTTGTGCCTGACACTGCCAAGCTCTGCCACCTGCTTGCTGCGTGGCAATTTATTTGCACGGCGCAGCAGCGCCAGCGGGTGCTGTTCCAGGCTAAGCCCGGTGGCGGCGTAATCTTCCAGCACATTAGCCAGCGCGTCCGGTGCTGGCAGATAAGCGGTTTGCGGCTCTTCTACCGTAGCAAACAGCGGCAGGCTGTGCTGCTGATCCAGCAGTTGCCAGCGGCTGTTATAGCGGTCACCACTTAACACCTTTAGCGCATTTGCACTGGCCAGTGCCTGTAAATCGGTGCGGCTTAAGCCCAACTGTTTTAGCTCAGTCAGGCTGCGATAGCCGTTTAGCGGGCGCTTGGCGAGCAGCGTTTCTGCGCCAGCCTGGCTTAGGCCTTTAATTTGCTTTAAGCCCAACCGGATAGCCTTGCCTTGCTGCTCAAGGCTATACAGCCACTGGCTGTGGTTAAGACACAGCGGCAGCACAGTGACACCATGACGACGCGCATCTTGTAACAATTGCGACGGCGAATAGAACCCCATCGGCTGGCTGTTTAACAAGGCTGCACAAAACGCCGCCGGATAGTAATACTTAAGCCAGGCCGACACATAGGCCAGCACGGCAAAACTGGCCGAATGCGACTCGGGAAAACCATATTCACCAAAGCCGCAAATTTGCTGGTAAATACGCTCGGCATAGTCAAGCGGATAACCGCGACTTTGCATACCGTCAATCAGCTTATGTTTAAACTGCAACAGCTCGCCGGTTTTCTTCCAGCTGGCCATAGCCCGGCGCAGCTGGTCGGCCTCGCCACCGCTAAAGCCGGCGGCCACCATCGCCAGCGCTATTACCTGCTCCTGAAAAATTGGCACGCCCAAAGTGCGGCCCAGCACACCTTTTACCGCCTCAGACGGGTAACTCACTGCCTCTTTACCATCGCGGCGTTTTAAATATGGGTGCACCATATCGCCCTGAATTGGCCCGGGCCGCACTATGGCAATTTGCACCACTAAATCGTAGTAACAGTTCGGTTTAAGCCTGGGCAACATGCTCATCTGAGCCCGCGATTCAACCTGAAACACGCCGATAGTATCTGCCCGCTGCATCATCTGGTACACCTTGGCATCATCGCCCTGGCCACAAATACCCGCTACGGTTAAATCTTGCTGAAAATGCTGTTTTACCAGCGCAAAGCACTTACGAATAGCGGTTAACATGCCAAGCGCCAGCACATCGACTTTTAATAGCTCCAGTGTTTCTAAATCATCTTTATCCCACTGGATCACGGTGCGATCTGCCATGGCGGCGTTTTCCAGTGGCACCAGCTCGTACAAGGGCCCGCTGGAGATAACAAAGCCACCAACATGCTGTGATAAATGGCGCGGAAAGCCGCGCAGCTCCTCTACCAGGCTGATAAGTTGCCGGGTAAGCTCTGCGTCGGTATTTAGCCCCAAACTGTTCAGTTGTTGCTGCCAGCTAATTGCAGGGTCGCGCCGCTGAATATTCTTTAGTAAAAACTCCAGCTGACTCAGCGGCAGCCCCAGCGCTTTACCCACATCCCGAAAGGCACTTTTGAAACGGTAGCTAATTACGGTAGCAGCCAATGCCGCCCGCTCGCGGCCGTATTTTTGGTACAGATACTGGATCACTTCTTCGCGCCGCTCGTGCTCAAAATCAACATCAATATCCGGCGGCTCCTGCCGCTCCTTGGATAAAAAGCGTTCAAACAGCACCTCGACCTTGGCGGGGTCAACAGCAGTGATAAACAGGCAGTAACACACCACCGAATTGGCTGCCGAGCCGCGCCCCTGATACAAAATGCCGCGGCTTTTGGCAAAGCACACCAGATCGTAAATGGTGAGGAAAAAGTACTCATAGCCCAGCTCGCGAATCAGTGTGAGCTCTTTATCAATCAGCGCCTGCACTTTAGCCGGCACCTGCTGATTAAAGCGCTGCTGCGCCCCTTCTGCCACCAGCTTCGCCAGATAGCTGCTGGCGGTTTCTCCCTCTGGCACCAGCTCGCTGGGGTATTGGTATTTCAGCTCACTTAAATTAAATCTACAACGCGCGGCAATAAGTTCGCTTTGCGCCAGATGTTCAGCAGCAAATAAACGTGACAGTTTGCCCAGTGGCCTTAGCGCGCGTTCGGCATTACTGAGGAGCTGCCGGCCCAGTTGCGCCAACGGCGTACCGGCTTTAATGGCGGTTAAACAGTGCTGCAGCGCCAGCCGGCCTGGGCAGTGCATCAACACTGCACCGCAGGCCACTACACTTAATTTGTGCTGCGCCGCCAGCGCCAAACAATAAGCGCTAAAAGCCGCTTCGTTATGGCTAAGTTCACGCCTAAGTGCTAACCATAAGCGCTCACTGTGGTATTTTTGCAGCCAGGTTAGCCAGTGCTGATCACTGTTTGGCTCGCCTGAGGGCAGCCACAGCAGCAAACAGTGCTTCACCGACATCAGATCCCATGGCGTTAACTGATACTGGCCTTTGCTGCTGCGCCGGCGGGCATTGGTGATGATACGGCACAACTCACTGTAGGCGGCTTTATCCGGGCACAGCAGCACCAGCTGTAGTTTGTCGAGCTGAAAGTAACTGCCGACAATCAACTTAAGGTTAAGCTTTAGCTCATTAATGTGCCGATAAGCCCGTACCACACCGGCCACAGAGCACTCATCGGTCAGTGCCAGTGCGCTGTACCCCAGCGTTTCGGCTTGCTGCACCAGCTCTTGCGGGCTGGACGCGCCTTGTAAAAAGCTAAAGTGGCTTTGACAAAACAGCTCTGCGTAGGCCATGGCAAGTGCTAACTAAACAGGCCGTGCACAAACCACTGCTGCGACACCGTGCGGTACAGCCACAGCCACTGGCCTTTGCGGTTACGGCCAATAAAATAATCACGCTGCGCCGCAAGCTGCCAGCCGTTTGGGCACAGCCGCTCCGGACCAGAGGTAATTTCTACCGGCTCGGTTAACGGCCTGGGGCTGGGTAAAATAAAGGCTGGCCTTAACGCTAAAGGCGTAACCGGCTGCAATGCTGTCTCAGACAGGCTCTGCTTTGGGCCCTGCGCCGGCTGACGGCGGCTAGCCAGCTCGGGCAAATGTTGATTTTGCAGACTAAGGCTACTGACAGCATCGCAGCCTAAGCGTGCCTGCAGCAACGACACCAGCTGCAACGGCGACAGGGTAGTCGCAGTTTCATTAAATAAAGCGCTGGTTTGTGCCTGCTTCGGCTTAAAATCGCTGCAGCTAAGCTCAAGTCCACTTACCGGCTCGGTCAGCTTAAGCCGGGATAACTGCAGCTGACACAGCATTAACCAGCGCTCTGGCAGATATTCGCCCTGCGCCGAACCCACCGTAAGTTCAATCGCCTGCCGCTGCGAGCGAAAATGCAAGCTAAGCTGCAGTTGGTAACACACAGCATCACGATGTTTCAGTTGCATGGATAACTGTTGCAGCAGACCACTAAGCGGTGCCGTCAGTACGCTGGTGTCTGCAATATCGTACAACAGCTCGATATAACGGCTAAAACCCGGCGCTGGCTGAATATAATTAAGTGCATGATAAAAATCGCCGTTAAGCCGGCCCAGATAGCTTAACAGCTCAGGCTCAAAGCGGCGCGAAAGCTCAGCTGGCGCCAGCGCCAGCAACTGCCCCAAGGTAGTAATACCCAGCCGTTTTAACTGCTGCTGCGCTGGCAGGCTCAGCTCGCTCGCCACAAGCGGGCTGCGTTTTAGTGCTTCGCTAAGCTCGGTGCTGTCGGCACTTAGCAGGTTAAGCTGCTGCCGCGCCAAACATTTGGCGGCCAGTGGTGTAGTGCCACAACTAAACTGATAGCGATAACCCAGCGCCTGCAGTGCCTTATAAAGCACCTGCCAGTAGCCGTTAAGGCCGCGGTAGAGCCTTAACATGGCACAAAGGCGTAAATACAGGCCATCCGGTGGGTCCAGCGCGATATCGGCCATCAGCTGATACAGCTGCTGCGCCACACTTTGTAGCAACTGCTGTTGCCGCTCTGTCTGGTAGGGCAGTAGCTGTAAATCCGCACACAGCGCGGCGGCCGTGCCCAGCGACATCCCCAGAGTAATACCCCGCGCGGCGGCCTCAGTGTTTAACTGCACCATACGGTGTTGCGCATCGGCTACTGCCAGCGGTACCTTAGCCGGCAGCGGGCTGACACAATCGACCAGCAGCGATGGAAACTGTAAATACAAATACAGCGCCATAGCGGCTAACCTGCAACAGCCGTTAAAACGGTGGCAGCGCTACTGTCAGCTAAACACAGCGCCGGCCAGTGCGGCTGCATGCTGATATCGACGACCTCACCAGCCCAGCCACCTTTACGTTTTAGCACCTTAGCGCCAAGGCCTTGCGCTTTGGCAGTTAACGCCAGACTTAAATTTACCGGCAGGCTTAAATACTGCGCGGGCTTTCGCAGCACGATTAAACTAGCCGCGCCCTGCTCTGCCGCCAGTTGTAAACGCCGCGCCTGCGCCAGGTTAAATTGCGGCTGCCACAATAGCACCGAGGCACAGCAACCACTGTCTAGGCATTGCTCGGCGGCCCACAGCATGTCTTTGTTATTGGCCGGGGCAATAATCAGTAAAGCGCTTAAATCAATACCGGCAGCGGCGAGCATATCGGCACAGGGCTCGGCCGGCGGGGCTATCAGCACCAACAAACGGCCACTAGCCTGCTGCTGCTTTAAATAAGGTAGCATTAAACGCAGCTCACCAATGCCTGCCTCCGTTTGCAGCTCTATTAAACCAGTGACCGGAAAGCCACCGCCTAAGCGGGCGTCCAGCTCAGCAAAGCCCGAGCTTAACGCCTGATAAGCGGCTTGTTGATTATTACCCTGCCATAACAGCTGGCGCCGGGCTAACTGCGCGATAATTGCTGACATACACCACCAAATTACTGTATACAAATACAGTATATAACATGACTAGCAGGATGCAAGTGGCGCAGCACAGCAGGTAATTAAGGCAGACAATTAAGCCGGCATTAAGCCTGCTATGTTAAAAACCATGAAAACAATCGGAGTAGATGATGATGAAAACACTCATTCCCCTGGTAGCTGTTTTAGCGGTGAGTTGCAGTTTTGCCTTACAGGCAAAGCCGGATCAGGATAAGTCGTTACCACCTGGCCTGGCAAAAAAACTGGCCAAAGGTGAGCCCTTACCCCCTGGTTGGCAGAAAAAACTGGCACCAGGCCAATTTCTGGCAGAAGACTATTACCGCCGCGCCAGAGTAATTAGCCGTCCTGACACTAAAGGGATTATCACCGTGCAAATTGAAGGCACTATTATCGAACTGTTTGAACACAGCAGAGAAATCGTGCGTATTCTTGATGGCCACCGCTAATCTGTGTGGCCTCTAATAGTTACGGCTTAATAAGCTCAGCACTTCATAGTGGCTACTGTTGGCGAACATATCGAACAATTGCACTTTCAGTAACTTATAATCCGTCAGCTGGGCTAAATCCTGTGCCAGCGTTTGCGCATTACAGCTTGAGTACAACAGCCAGCGCGGTGCCAACCGCTGAATATCCTGGCACAGTGGCGCACCCAGGCCACGCCGTGGCGGGTTAACCAGCAGCAGATCCGGCGCTTTGGCTGCAGCGTTGGCAAAAGCACTGGCATCCAGCGCCTGAAAGTTTACTTTGCTAAGCCCCAGCTCTGCGGCCGAGCGGCTGGCACTGGCAATGGCATTAGGCGCAATTTCAATGCCAACCAGTTGCTGCGCCGGCGTTGCCACATGCAGGCCAAAACCTCCGACACCACAAAATAAATCCCAAATTTCACTAAAGGTGTTTTCGTGCTGCAGATCTTTAGCCCACTGTGCGGCGGTCTGATACAGCCTCGCAGCCACCACCGGCTGGGTTTGAAAAAAGCTTTGCGGCGTTAAATACAGCGGCACCTGGTTTAACTGCTCGGCCAGTTGATGCTTAGCACCTAGCACAATTTCTTCATCGCCTTCTAATAGCGCCGCCGGTTTAGGCTGTAAATTAACTGAGCACACCTCAAGTTCAGGCCACTGCTGCAATAACCAGGGGAAATGTTTTTCGATCGACGCCAGACAGTTTTTCGAGCGCAGCACCAAACGCAGCATAAAGCGGCCAGTGTGTAAACTTTGGCTAAGCAGCAGGTATTTCAGCTCACCGCGGCGGGCATTGATGTCATAAGGTGTTAGCTTCGCCTTGCGAATAAAGGCTTTACAAAGGCTAAAGGCGGCAGCAAACGCCGCGGGGTACAGTGGGCAATCGGCTAAATCGACCGCCTCGCCCTGTGCATTGATAATGCCCAGTATGGGCGCATCACTACTGCCCTGCACCACCATTTTGGCTTTATAACGAAAGCCCTGCTCGGCAGAAGCCACCGGCGCTAGCAGCTCAACCTCTGCTGAGGGCGCTAACAAGGCCATAAGGTGCTGCTGCTTCAGCTTTAGCTGCTCAGCATAGGGTTTGTCCAGCCAGTGGCAGGACTGACAGCGTTTAGCCGCAAAATGGGCGCAGTACATGGCAGATCCGACATCTTTAGAATAATCGCTGCTATTTTAACGCAGCTGCCACTTTAGCATAAGCTTTTACTGCACCTGCAGGCGCTGAGTAGCAACGCCGCCTAAATCATCCACCACTCTGAGCTGAAACTGGCCAGTTTCAGCCGGCCAGAGCAAGGTTTCACCCGGAGACACTGCGCCAAGATACCGCTGATCAATAAACCAGTGCGCCCGGCTGACGCCGCCATCAAAGCTGGCGTTAAGCGCAATTTGCCGCTGCTGTGGCGTCTTGCCCAGCTGATAGATCAGATCCGGCTGGGGTGTGCGGATCTGCGGCGGCTGACCGGCCAGTTGCTGTGAAGTACAGGGCTGCTGATACTCTGGTGCAGTTTGCAGTATAAGCCCGGCCTGCTGATAAGCCCGTGCAATGTCTGACGGCCAGAACTCATACACTTTAAGCTCGGTCTTTGGCGGCTGATGGCTACAGGCCCTCAGGCCGCTGTCGGTATACACCGGCACCGCGCGGTGCACATCAGAAACCTTGATTGGCGACACGCCCGGAATAAACCAGCCGGGAGTGGTGTGCGGGCAATATTTGTTTGGTAGTTGCCCGCTGCGGCTACACAGCGCAACCTGTTGAATATTAAGCTTGCTAGATGGTGTAAATAGCGCCGTAGTCGCCTCGTTATCTGCCGGCAGCAAGGCCAGAAGCTCAAACAATAAGGGCC
Organism: Chromatiaceae bacterium; assembly: GCA_033838465.1. Lineage (GTDB taxonomy): Bacteria > Pseudomonadota > Gammaproteobacteria > Enterobacterales > Alteromonadaceae > Alishewanella. Next base: position 550,779 of record JAJLKZ010000007.1, on the reverse strand, counting down.
CAGCGGCGGTTAAACCAACCAGATTAGGGTTACTGCTGCCATCAAAATTGCCCAACCACACCGCCAGCACATAGTCACCCGTTAAGCCAATAGCCCAAGCATCGCGAAAGGCATAAGAGGTGCCGGTTTTCCAGGCCACCGGCACCTGCTCAATTAGCTTGTGTACCAGCCCGGCCTGTGGCCTGGGGTGCTGACGCAGCATATCCAGCGTTAAAAAAGCCGCCTCGGGGCTAAGCAGTGTTTGCGCCGGGCTTACGTCAGGCGTAGCTTGCCACTGCAGCGTTTGCCAGTTACCACCATTGCCCAGGCTGGCATACAACTGCACCAGCTGCGCCATGCTAATTTCCATGCCGCCCAATACCAGCGCCAGGCCATAATGCTCAGGCCCTTTGGGCAGCTTTACCCCGGCTTGCTTTAGCCAGTGATAAAAATCCGGCGCAGTTAACTGCGCTTGTAACTGTACCGCCGGTACATTGCGGCTGTTAATCAGCGCCTCGGTTGCCGGCAGCGGACCGGCAAACTTACCGTCGAAATTCTCCGGGTTAAAGCTGCCGTAACGCCGTGGTATATCACTGAGCAAACTTTGCGGGTGAATAAGCCCTTGCTCGAGCGCCAAAGCATAGACAAAGGGCTTTAACGCCGAGCCCGGCGAGCGCAGGGCGCTAACGCCATCAACCTGGCCTAAAATGGCGGCACTGTGAAAATCGGCCGAGCCGAGCCAAGCCAGTACTTGCATGCTACTGCGCTTTATCAGAAGTGCGCTGGCATTGGTAAAACCGGCTTGCTGCTGGCGGCGCAAATAGCGGTTAACCTGCTGCGCCATCGCCTGCTGCAGCGGTAACTGCAAACTGGTATAAAAGCGGCCTTCAGCACCGGTATTTGCTGTAGAGAGCACACCACCTTGCTGCAGCTGATTAACAAAGTGCGGTGCCTGATTAGCCAGATCGCTACGCTGATAATACTGCAGCGGCAGGCTTAAGCGGGCAGGCTCAACGGTTTGGCCGTACTCTGACAACCACAGCGCAGCTAAACGCTGACGCGCCTGCTCTAATTGCTTACGACCGCTTGCACTTAACGGGCTGCGCTGGTTCGGGTTTTGCGGTATCACACTTAGCGCAAGCGCTTCGGGCAGGCTAAGCCGGCTTACTTCTTTGCCAAAATAAATCAGGCTGGCGGCAGCAGCGCTTTCAATATTGCCGCCATAGGGCGCGTAATTAAAATAGCCCTGTAAAATATCGGCTTTGCTCAGGTGCCATTCCAGATACAGCGCCAGCGCCAGCTGCTGCAGCTTGCCGGAAAAGGTACTGGTATTCAGGCCATAGCGCAGCCGGGCCAGCTGCATGCTGATGGTCGAAGCGCCCTGACGCCGGCCGCCCTTGACTATGCTTTGCCAGAACGCGCGGCCAACGGCTGCTATATCTACGCCAACATGCTGGTAAAAGCGCCGGTCTTCATACAGCAAAGTGGCCTGTTGCAGCGTGGGGGCAATATCATCCAGTGCAACTTTAAGCCGATAGCGCTGATCCTGCGCCAGACGCAGGCTTAACAGCTCGCCGCCGGCGGCAAAATAGGCGCTGCTTTGCCGGTAACTGCTGTACAGCTCTGGCCTGGGCGACAGGCTCAGCAGCAATACCGCCAGCAGCACCAGTGCTACCGGTACAGCCAGGCCCAATGCCAATAAGCGCGATTTTTTACTTAACCGGCTAAACATCATCAGCGCCGGTTATCGGGCGACAACCACAAAGCGGCCAGCCGCGGTGCTGGCATGCACCGCCGGATCGTACATCGACTGTGCCTGCGCTGTGGGCAGGGTAAAGTCGCCGGCCGCCGTCAGTTTTACCTTGTAACTCAGCTCGGTCATCTGACTGCCGAAACTGGCGTAATACACCAGGCGGTCTTCGCGGATATCAACATAATCGGCGCGCCAGGGCCCGTTTTGCCGCGCAACCGAGCTTCGCACTATGCTAAAACCGGCCGGCAGTAAATCAATTAAGGCGATATTGTTATGCCACTGGCCGTCGGTGCTGCGCAGCCTTAAGCGCACCGTTAGCTCGTCACCCTGTTTGGCCTGTGTCACCACCTTGCTGTCGCGGTCAAGATAATCGCGCACCAGCTCAAGGCCAGCCGATACGGCTTTTTCCGGCGCGGCTTTAGCAAACCCGGCTTCGCTTAGCGCATAAAACAGCGCTTGCTGGCTTTTTAGCACAATCTGCGTTGCCTGATGATCAAAGGCCACTTTAGGTATCGCGCTTTGGTTATCTGCCGGGCTAAGCGGCACTTCGCTGCCATCAGCCAGGCGCTGATAAAACGCCGGTACCGTCTGCTCAGCACCGGCATTTAACTTAGCATAGGCCGACAATGCCAGCACAGTGTAAGCACTGGCAATGGTGTTGTACTGACCACTAAAGGCCGGTTTGAGCAGCTGTAAGATTTGCTCACCGTCCAGAGCACGCGCCTTGTCGGTAAAATGGCTGGCCAACAGGTAAACATACTGCGCATCTAAACTGAGCTGCGACTGAAACGCCGGGTTAGCAAAAGGTGGCAGTGGCTGAGCAATTCGCGCCAGATACTGGCTTTGCAAACCAGAAGGTTTGCCCAGCCGGTAACCTGTTAGCAGGCCGTTGGCCAGTGCCGGTTGTTGCAACAACTGATAAGTGGCCGCCATATATACCGCAGTAATATCGCTTTGCCAGCCTTGCTGGTGCTGTTTTTCCAGCCGCTCGTGCAGCGCGGTAAGATAATTAGTGGTTACCTCGCCGCTTCGGGTTAACAGGTAAATGGCATTGGCCCTTAGCCTGGCCTGGTATAAGTTAGCGCCACTTTGCCGCGCTACGCCGCGCAGATAATCCAGCCCCTGCTGATACAGATAATCCGGCACCGCCAGGCCCTGCTCACGCGCGGCCAGTAAAAAGTGCATCACATAAATGCTGGGGAAATCGGCACTGTGATAACCGCCCGGCCAGAAACTAAAACCGCCATCGCTTTGCTGGCGCTCGGCCAGTTTTTGCACCAGCACGGCAAATTTTTCATTCAGTGCCGGCCACTGCGCCTGATAAGCGTCCTGCTGCACTAAACCAATCCAGGGGAACACCTGCGATACCACCTGCTCGGTACAACCATGCGGGTATTGCGCCAGATAATCGGTAAAGGCCTCTGCCAGCACCAGCGGGTTGCTTGATGCCGTTACGTTAAGCTGGGCAAATTCGCTATATAGCGGATAGCGCGTATCTATACTCAGCGGGCCTTTGTCGGCATAGCCGGCGGTTAACGTGGTGTGATAGGCACTGGCCGGGCGAATGCTGATACCGACGCTACGGCTTGCCTGTTCAGGTACCTCGCCCTGCTGATACTGTGCGGTAAAGCCAATATCAACACTGCCCAGCGCCGGGCCGGCTTTTAGCCGAAAGCGTGCACTTTGCTCACTGCCTTCGCTAATGGTAAGTGTGGCCTTATCCGGCCCGATAACACTGAGGTTCGCCGGCAGGTTAAGGCTTACAGTTACCGGCGCATTAGCGCCTGAGCCTTTAATGCCATTAGCCACAGTGATGCTAACATCAAACTCATCACCCGGCGCGGCGCTTAACAGCACATCCGGCGTTAGCACAAAGGGGCCGCGCACGCGGATATCAGTCACCGCTGAGCCCAGCGCCATGTCGCTTACTGCCACCGCCATCAGTTTCACATTACCGCTGAAGCTCTCTGGCAGGCTGACCTGCGCCGTTTTAAGCTCGGGCCCAGCCGTTAAGCGACCAAGCCAAAATACCCCAGGCTGCTCGGCACGCCGGGCAAAGGGGTTAAGGTTTTTATCCATCATCATACCGGCCATCGCCATACGCTCGGTATCGCCGCCCACACCGGCTAACTGGCGCTTAAGCAGGCTGAATTCCGGCAACAATAAATCAAGCATTTGCATACTGCGCACCTGCAGCGCACGCTTTTGCAGGTAATGCGATAACGGATCGGGTAGCTTATAACCGGCCACCTGCAAAATGCCCTCGTCTACGCCATATAGCAGCATATCCGCGCTTTGGGCACTTTGGTATTGGACAGTAAAGGCTTTACCCGGCCGCACTTCTTCAGGCGCATCAAGCGTTATGGCAAGCTTGCGGCGGCTGCGGTCAATATTAAACGGCACTACCGCATAGCTTAGCGGGCTGACAAAGAGCGCGTCCGAGTCGGCCGCGCGCACAAAGCTGACATTAATATAAGCATTGCCTTCAATACCTTCGGGTAGCGCTATGCGCTGAATAGTGCTGGTGCTATCGCTTTTGAACCAGCTAAAGGCGTGTACCTTGTCACTTTCAATACTGATAAGGCCGCTGCCGGTGTAAGGCGCGGTAATATTAAGCTCTATCCAGTCGCCGGCTTTGTAGTCGGTTTTATCCAGTTTTACGCTAAGGGCAGCGTTTTTCTCCAGCATGGCGTTAATATTACCTTCGCCCACCACGCTAAAGCTCAGGGTGCCCAATAGCTGCTGGCCCTGATGCAGCTGCAGCTCAAAATCGCCTGGTGTGTCAGTGGGCAGGCGATAGTTGCTGCCCGTTGCAGCAATGCTAAAGGGCGTTTCAGTAAGCTTCACCTGCTGCACTATGCTTTGGTACTGATAAGTACCGTCGCGTTGTTTTACCAGGCTGGATAGCGGCCGCTTTTCTATCAGGCTTAGCTTCAGATCATCCAGCGCCACCTGCGCCAGGCGGTTATCTATGGCAATAAACTCTACGCTGCGGCTTTGCTGCTTTTTCAGGTAGCTTAACTCGCCATCGGTTTTTACCCCTACCAGGCTGTTAAGCGGTGACACCAGGGCGCTGCTGATATGCTGCACACTGCGCCCGCCGGCGCCGTCAAAGCCTTCGGTGGTTAACAGCAAACGGTAACTGCCGCCGCTGTATTGTGCCAGCGGCAGCGCAAAACTGGCTTTGCCTTCGGCGTCGGTTTGCTGATCGTCCAGGCTTTGCCTTACCCGTCCGGCTTTTTCGGCGCTTTCATCCTGCGGTGCAATAAAAACATGATCCGGATATTGGCTAAAACTAAAACGGCTGGGAATAAGCTCAAAGCGCGCACTGACACGTCGCTGCTGCGCCGGCGTGCCGAATAGGTTATCTAACTGCACCTGCGCGACTAAATCGGTTGGCGAGAGCCAGCCCGGTTCGTTATTGGCCGGCGCCTGATTAAAACGGCTGCTAATTTTTAAGCTGTCGGGCAAAAACTCTTCCAGCGCAAAGCTGACCGAGCCCAAATAGTCGCTGGCGTTACCGTCTTTATCCAGCAGGCTGATACTGGCATGGTAATTCCCGGTGTCGCTGTAGGGCTGGGTCTCCAGGCTGAAGCTGTGCAGTCCGCGACCGGATAAACTGAAGTTTTGCTGATAAAAGGTAGCGCCGCGCGGGCCCTGAACCTGTATTCTCAGCGGCAATTGCTGCGCCGCGGCGGATAAATCGTTATGGCGGATAATAGCTGCCAGCTGCACCTGCTCACCGGGGCGGTAAATGCCGCGGTCGCTAAACATATAGGCACTGAGCGCTTTGTCCGTTTGCTCGTACTGGTAGCGGCCGCTGGTGTCAAATTTCGAGTAATCCAGCTGCCGGCTGTATCTGTCATACGGGATAAAGCTGGCGTCGCTGATGCCATTGGCGCTGTGGCTCACCAGATACACCACCGGCTGGCGCTCGCGGTTAAAACCATGGGTTTTGCCCAGCTTTACACTGCCGCGCTCATCTGTGCTGCCACTTAATACCGGCAAGCCGTTTTTACCCAGCAGCGCCACTTTCGCGCCGGCAAGCGGTTTACCGCTGGCCAGCGACATGACAAATACCTGCTGGCTGCTGTCATTATTATGTTTTACCAGTAAACCTAAATCGGTCACCAGCACCACCCGCTTGTCCAGCGTTTGGCCGGTATCATCCGGCCGCGCCGGATCATATTCCGTCAGCTCAATAAAAAACACGCCCATTCCCGCTTCAGCCAGGTAAGGCTTTAACGGCAGCGCTAAATAATTGGCCGCCTTAGCATGGCTATTGGCCAGGGTAAAGGTTTTCTCGAAGCGGTGGCTGATATTGCTGGCATCAAATTCATAGCTATAAAAATACGGCTTACTGATATCACCGCCGCTTTGGCTGATAAAATGCTGCAGCTCACCGGGCAGTAACTTATTTAAGCTTACCCTCAGGCCTTTAACGCCCCGGCTTAACAGCTGCAGCGTTTGCTCGCCACTTAGCGTAAGCAGTGCACCTTCGCCATTAATGCGCGCTTCTTTCGGGTATTGCGGTGCCTGTACCACAGCACGATATTCATTGGCCAGGGTAAATTCATTAAATGACGCCATGCCCTTTTGCAGGCTAACAAACAGGCTTTGGCCGGGTGGTAAGTCGAGCTTAATACTAAAAGCACTGTCGTGCGCCTCGCTCGTTGGCATCAGTGTGTATTCCAGCAGGCTGGCCTGTTGCAACACCGCACTGGTGACCTCGCCCGGCGCCCAGTAATTACTGCTTCGTCTTGGGTGTTTCGGCAGCTGATACAGTTTTAGCTTTTGCGTAAGCTCGCTGCGGTTAATGCGGTCGGTAAAGCCAAGTAGCAGCACCTGCTCGGGCTCTTGCGCATCATTTTTAACGATATCGGTTTTAAGCTCGGCCACTTTTAAAAAGCTGCTTTTATCGGGGATCAGCAGCTGCTGCTCTAGCTCTTGCGATGTGCTGGCCTTGCCGAAACTAGCAGCCACACCCCGCTTTAAACTCAGGGTTAAATATTGCTCCTGCGCGGGTAAGATCAGCGCATCAGACTGCAGATACAGCTGCCGGCCGCTGGTATCAGCCGTTAAGCTAAAGCCCAGTGGCTGGCCTTTGTGGCTCACATCCGCGCCTGACGGGCGCATTAACAGTGATAGGTTGCGCTTTACGCTGTCAAGCTGTACCGGGTGGCTAAAATTCAGTGTCGCCACCACTTGGCGTGTCGCTTGCTCGCTGGGGTGCTGATAAAAGCGCAGCTGCTCAATGTCCACGGTTAAATCGCTGGTGCTAAAGCGGTACTGCCGTTGTGCCAGCCGGGTGTTGGGTGCAAAAACGGTATTGTCCAGGCTAACGGTATAAGAGGTGCCTGCCGGCCAGGCCTGCTCGGGGGTAAAAACCAGGCTATTGTCATCCTGCCAGGACCATTTACCGGCAAGTGCCGGGCTTAGGCTAACGCCTGTGGTGATTACCTCACCAATTAAATCCAGCCGGGCGGCGGATAACGGCGTTGCCGGCAATGTCAGTGCCGCGCTATCAGTAGTGTCATGCGTTTCATAGGCAAAGCGCAGGGTTAGCGGTGTCGGCTGCTCGGTATCATCTATGTAATCACCAATTTCTGGCACTTCCACGTTGGCAATCACTTGCAATGGTTTAGGCAGCTGCTGGTAGTAGTAATATCCCCCCGCCAAAGCGGCTATGCCCACCAATATTAGTAACGACGCACTATAAAACTTTAGTGGCTGCTGTTTCGCGCTGTGTTTAAGCCGCGTCAGCCAGACTGGCGCACGCCAGCTAATATCACCAAACAGCGTTCGAAATAAAGTATGAAAAAATGAAACAGAGCCAGACATAAGCCATCCTTGTAAACGGGCAGTGCAGCAAAACGTTAAGCGAGTATAGGCGGTGAAAGTTAATCACCGATGAACTATAGCAGTTAAGCGATTAAGGCTTAAGCTTACTCTGGTAAAGAGTTGTTATAACAGCGAAAAACGCTGAAGTGGCCGGTATTGCAAACGGCCCTCAAACTGGCCGGACTGATACAGCGCAAACTCGCGAACCTGAAGGGTTGTGGGGCTAACCGGCAGGCTTTGCCCCAACACCGCCTGGCGCGCCAGCGTAATATGCGGTTGGTAACGATCGTGGATATCGCTAAAACCTGCTGTTTTACACAATAACGCTATCTGTTGTTGTAGTGTCAGCAAAGATACCGGCGCCCGAGACGGTGCCAGATAGACAATTTTCGGCCCGCTAAAACCTGACAGAGTATCCAGCGTCAGGCTAAAAGCCGACTGACGTATACTGCTGGCCGCTGCAATAAGCTGCGCTTTAGCAGCCTCATCCACCTGGCCTAAAAAGAACAGCGTTAAGTGCAAATTATCGACATCAACCGCTTTAGCCGCCGGGCACAAATCAAGCGCCTGCTGCTGATAAGGCAGCAACAGCTGTTGCTGCTCAGGGGTAAATTTAAGGCTGAAAAATAATCGCAATATCACGGCTCCATTCTATTGTTTTGCACGTAACTCGAGTTGTTAGCAAGTTGATCAGCTGCATTGGCTCGCCTACAGTAAATAGCAAACCAACCGGAGTGTCGCTATGTTCGGAATCCGCTCTTCAGCCAACGATATTGTCTCTGCGATAAATTCAACTCAAGCCGTTATTCAGTTTGACTTGAACGGCAATATTCAAAGCGCTAATGATAACTTTCTTAATCTGATGGGTTATCGCCTGGATGAAGTCACGGGTAAGCATCATGCTATTTTTGTTGAGCCGCAAGAGCACAATAGCAAAGAGTATAAAGAATTCTGGCAACAACTTAGAAACGGTAAAGCACAAACGGCAGAGTTTCGCCGGCTAACGAAACAAGGTAAGCCGGTTTGGATCCAGGCCTCTTACACGCCAATACTGCGACGGGGAAAAGTTGAACGCATTATAAAGTTTGCCAGTGATGTTACACAGCAAGTTGTGGCATGTGCTGCAGCGGAATCACAAATTAAAGCTATTCATCGAGCTCAGGCGGTTATTACCTTTACGCCTGACGGCATTATCGAAGACGCCAACGATAACTTCTTGGCACTTATGGGTTATTCACTACAAGAGATCCAGGGTAAGCACCATAAAATGTTTGTCGCACCGGCCGAGGCGCAAAGTAGCGCCTATCAGAAATTCTGGCAGAATTTGCGTAGCGGTACATTCCAAACCGCTGAGTACCGCCGTTTTGGCAAAAATGGCAAAGAGGTTTGGATCCATGCAACCTATAACCCGATTAAATCGGCTGACGGCAAAGTGGTACAAATTGTTAAGTTTGCCAGTGATATCACCGCTAACGTGTTGCAGCGGGAGGAGTTTGAGTTACTGTCATTGGTTGCAAACGAAACAGACAATGCCGTTATCATCTCTGACAGCCAAAAGTTGGTATTGTATGTAAACCGCGGCTTTGAGCGAATGACGGGCTATAGCGCAAAAGAGGTGATTGGCCATAGAGCCAAAGAGTTTTTAATTGGCCCGCGCTCTGACAAGGCCACCTTTGATCGTATGACGGCGGAGTTAGACGCACCGAATGCTTTTTATGATGAAATTGAAGTGCATCGCAAAGACGGAAGTTCGTTGTGGATATCTGTGACCAGCAACCCGGTTACGTCAGCCAATGGCCACTACAGCGGCTTTATTGCAATTTTGGCTGACATTACGGCGGTAAAAATGGCGGCGCTGGAATCTGCTACACGCCTGGCTGCTATTGACGCGTTACAGTTGGTATTAGAGTGGAGCCTGGATGGCACCCTTATAGGCATAAATAACTACTTGGATACCCACTCAGATATTAACGGTGATATATTTCGCACGGCAGTAGGCAGTTGGAAAAACTTTCTTAGCGAGCAACAAATTAGCACAATAATGAAAGGTGGCACCGTCAGCAAAGAGCTTATGTTTAAACCTCAACAAAAAGAATATTGGTTTGCTGCCAATATCAGCGCCATCACTGATCCTTACGGCAAGGTAAATAAGGTCATTTTATACGGTACTGATATTTCTGAACGGTTAAAAGTGGTGAGTAAATCAGAACAGGTGATGCAACAACTGTTACAGTCAGGCAGCAGTATTAATCAGATGGTATCTACCATTAATGCTATTGCCGACCAAACCAACCTTCTGGCTCTAAACGCTGCTATTGAAGCAGCCCGCGCCGGTGATGCCGGCCGCGGCTTTTCGGTAGTCGCTGATGAAGTTCGTAACCTGGCAGCGAAAGCCGGCAGTTCAGCCAGTGAGATCAATAGTGTAGTAAGCCGTAATCAAACCCTACTGCAAGATTTGGCAACAACGCTAAAGTCGCTTAACAGTAACGCCGGTTAGTCTTACATCGCCGCAGCTTAGTGGTTGCGGCTGTTACCGCCTTTACTTCCGGCCACTTTAGTTTTGGTTTTATTGGCAAAGGGCTTTTTGCCCTGCTTGTCACCCTGACCACGATTAGCCACAGCCTTCGCCGCCGGGTTTAAACCGGTATGGCGACTTAGCGCGGGCTTACCGCCTTTAAGTGGCTTTTTAAACTGCTCGTCTTTGCTCTCGGGCGGTACTAAACAGCCTTTACTGCGGCCAATTAAATGCGCCAGGCCCATTTTTACCAGGGCCTCGCGGATCATCGGCCAGCCTTTCGGGTCATGGTAGCGCAGTATGGCCTTATGTAAGCGGCGTTGACGCTCGCCCTTAGGCACTGGCACCACCTCATCATTGGCTTTGTTGATGTTCTTCAGCGAGTTCATCTCGGTATGGTAGATGGTGGTCGCGTTAGCCATTGGGCTGGGGTAAAAGTTTTGTACCTGATCCAGCTTAAAATCACGCTCTTTAAGCCACAACGCCAGGTTAATCATATCCATGTCGGTGGTGCCCGGGTGAGCGGCAATAAAATACGGAATTAAAAACTGCTGTTTGCCGGCTTCTTTACTAAAGCGGTCGAACATTTCTTTAAACTTGTCATAGGCGCCCATGCCCGGCTTCATCATCTTCGATAACGGGCCTTCTTCGGTATGCTCCGGCGCGATTTTTAAATAGCCGCCAACATGGTGCTGCACCAGCTCGCGCACATAGTTCGGATCTTCTACCGCTAAATCGTAACGCACGCCAGACGCAACCAGCACCTTTTTAATGCCGGGTAAATTACGCGCTTCGCGGTACAGCTCTACCGTCGGGCTTTGGTCGGTATCCATATGCTCACAAATGGTCGGGTATACGCAGCTTGGCCGCCGGCAGGTTTGCTCAGCTTTGGGGTTTTTACAGTTTAAGCGGTACATATTGGCCGTCGGGCCACCAAGATCAGATATCACACCGGTAAATCCCGGCACTTTGTCGCGAATATCCTTGATCTCCTGCATGATCGACTCTTTCGACCGGCTTTGAATAATGCGGCCCTCATGCTCGGTAATCGAGCAGAACGAGCAGCCGCCAAAGCAGCCGCGCATAATATTCACCGAGGTTTTAATCATCTCATAGGCCGGGATCTTTTCCTTGCCATACATCGGGTGCGGCACGCGCTGATATGGCAGGCCAAACACTAAGTCCATCTCTTCGGTGCTAAGCGGAAATGCCGGCGGGTTCACCCAAATATGCCTATCGCCATGGCGCTGCATGATAGCGCGGGCACAGCCGGGGTTGGTTTCCTGGTGCAGAATACGTGAAGCATGCGCATACAGCGGCTTATTCACGCTTACCTGCTCAAAGGCCGGTAGCTTAACGTAGGTTTGCTCCCACGGTTTTTGCCGCGGCGCCTGCACCATAATCGGTTTAGCTTCAACCTCTTGTGGCTTGGTTAAATCGATACCAGCTTTGGCAAATTCTGAGTAGCTGCTACAGCCGACATCATCGGCGCCGTAAGGGTTTGGAATAGGGTCAATTTTGCCGATTTTATCAATCGCGGTGGAGTCTACGCCGCGCCAGCCCGGTAGCGGCTCTTTGCGAATAACCGCCGTGCCGCGCACGTCCTGAATCTCACTTACCGGTATGCCCGAAGCAATACGGTGCGCTACTTCCACCAACGGCCGCTCGGCGTTACCGTAAATTAAGATATCGGCTTTGGCATCGAAAATCACCGAGCGGCGCACTTTTTCTGACCAGTAATCGTAATGGGCAATACGGCGCAGGCTGGCTTCAATGCCGCCAATAATCACCGGCACGTCTTTATAGGCTTCTTTACAGCGCTGGGTGTAGACGGTAACCGCCCTATCTGGCCGTTTGCCGCCGACATCGCCCGGTGTGTAGGCATCGTCATGGCGCAGTTTTTTATCGGCGGTGTAGCGGTTAATCATCGAGTCCATATTGCCGGCCGACACACCAAAAAACAGGTTCGGCTTACCCAGGCGCATAAAGTCGTCTTTGCTGTGCCAGTTTGGCTGGGCAATAATGCCCACCCGATAGCCCTGCGCTTCTAACATGCGCCCGACTACCGCCATACCAAAGCTGGGGTGGTCAACATAGGCATCGCCGACTACCAGAATCACATCGCAGCTGTCCCAGCCCAGTTTGTCCATCTCAGCGCGCGACATCGGTAAAAACGGCGCCGTGCCATAGCACTCGGTCCAGTATTTCGGGTAGGAGAATAAATCGCGCTCAGGCGCCATGCGTGCTACGGGGGCAGATTTGCGGGAAACGGGAGCAGCAGCAGTGGACATAAATTAAGCACCTGAGTGTAACAAGGGCGCGTATTATACAAGGTGCGAAGTGGAAAGGCGAATGGTTAGGGAACTCAGATACTTAGCCCCTCTAATTTCAATTTGTAATTATGTTGGCAAACATAGTTTGATAGATCAATCACTTGAAAATACACCTCATCAACATTACTTCTCGCCGGAAGAATTTCACCAACCCTGAATTTGCAATTTAATTTTGGCGAAAATGGAAATTTTACATAATAGTTGTTGAATCTTGCATTTAATTGATACACCGGATGCCCAGCTGAAAGCTGCCTTATAACTTCTATATCCAATATATCTGGCAACCTGTAATCGGGAAGTTGATGACCAATAATAAGGAATGGCTGGTGTTTTAAATTTACGAATTGATCATCACCTGAACGCAACCACTTTATAATCTGACGAAAATCGCAAAGATAACTCTTTGGAATAAGTGAAATAAGTATTTTTAGCCATGCTTTATAAACATTTGCATTTGAAAAACGACGACCTCTCGTTTCAAACGTTTGCCTGCTGACACTACAATGATCACTGAATTCTATGTTTACAAAGCTTTGTTCACCATACAGTGTGACACCGCCAATCGACATACTTCGGCTGTATTTCTTCTTCCCCTTTAACCGAGTAAACCATGATGGCGGAGTGAATTTACTGAGATCTCTCTCGATTTTTTGCCCAAAGTAAGAATTACATGCATCACACTCATCCAATGTGAATATGCTTTTATTTCCTAAAAATTCAGGAACAGAGTGAGCTGCACTGTCAAACTTAGCATTTTCGGATCCACAAAATCTGCATGTCCCATCGCTAGCTCCTATTTCCGCAATAGGGAAAGCTTCATGATTCATTTGGGTGTGCTTAAACAACACTTGATGCATCGTTACCTTCCTCTTTAAACATCTAAGAACCGTGACCGCCAATATAGCGTTTAGAGCTTACATACACTTTCAGATTTGTCGAAAAACCAAAGCTGGTCAAGACTTTGTTTGTTGCAAAAACTAAGGGCGCAATAATGCGCCCCTACATTGGTATGGTGTACCAGCCAAATTAATGTGCGGCCAGTTGATGGTAGAACTCGGGGTTATCCTGAATTGTGGCCAGCACTTTGGTCGCAAGACCGGTTGGGTTGCGTCGCTTGCTCTCTGCTATCAATGCGCTGGGCTGTACCGGGTTAGTCGCTGCGCTGTGGTTTAGCGGTAAAATGGCCGTGCTGTTTTAACCGCAGCTCGCGCGAAGACAAGCTAAGCTGTTGCGCGAAAGGCCCTTTACGGGGTAGCTTAACAACCACTTATGACTACCTGTTAGGCCACTATGTTTGCAGCATTAACCCAAATTGGCTTACCACTGGCACTTATTCTGATCATGACCGGTGTTGGCATGAGCCTGCGCCCGGCTAACTTTCAGCAAGTGCTGCGCCAGCCCAAGGCGTTTTTTGTTGGTGCTACAGCACAGCTGCTGTTACTGCCCCTGCTGGCTGTTGGCGTCATTTGGCTGTTTGGCCTTAGCGGCGAGCTGGCGGTGGGGTTGTTTATTCTGGCGCTGTGCCCGGGCGGCACCACCTCTAATTTGTACAGTTATCTGGCCAAAGCCGATGTCGGCTTGTCAGTGTCATTAACGGCGCTGGTCGGTTTTATCTCGCCCTTTACCCTGCCCTTGCTGGCTGCCTGGGCTATGCAGTATTACCTGGGCGCGGACAGTGCTTTACAACTACCGCTAATGAAAACCTGGCTTACCTTGCTTATTGTCGGCGTGGTGCCGGTGTTTGTCGGTATGCTGATAAAAGCCCGCTTTACCGCTTTTGCTGAACGGGCACAGCCGCTGATTAGCCGTTTTTCCGTGTTAGTGTTACTGCTGTTAATTGTTAGCATAGCGCTGGATTTAGGTGACGCACTTTGGCACTACCTGCTGCTTAGCGGGCCGGCTGCGCTGGCACTGAATATTTTGTCGATGGCGGCAGGCTATCTGCTTGGCCGCTGGCTGTTACACAGTGAGCAGCAGTCCCGCACCATTTGCCTGGAAGTTGGCCTGCAAAATGGCACCCTGGCGCTACTTATCACTACCGGCATTTTACACAGCGCGCAAATGTCGATCGCGCCCAGCGTCTATAGCCTGTTAATGTTTGCCAGCGCCAGCCTTTTTACCTGGTGGGTAGTAAAACGCAAGCAGGCTTAACGTTGCAGTTACCGGCAAATACCAAGCACATTCAGGCTGTTGTAACAAAATAGCAGATAATGCCGGTTATCTTGGCGCCAACCATGTAGAATGCGCGCTCTTCACCAAGGACACTTTATGCAATTTTCATCATTAGATTTAGCCGCTGATTTAAAGCGCGCGCTGGATGCCTGTGGTTACAGCGAGATGACACCGGTGCAACAGCAGGCCATACCACCGGCGCGGCGCGGTAAAGATTTACAGGTTACTGCCCAAACCGGTACCGGTAAAACCGCCGCCTTTGCAATTCCGCTGCTGCAACGCATGCTGGACAAACCTAAAGCCACGGTGGCCAGCCGGCCGCGCGCCCTGGTGCTTACGCCCACCCGCGAGCTGGCCGAGCAAATCGCCGCTGCCTTTGCCCGCTATGCACAGTTTTTACCGCTTAGCAGCACGGCCTTGTATGGCGGCGTAAAAATGGGCCTGCAGGCCAATAAACTTAAAGCCGGCGTCGATATTGTCATCAGCACACCAGGCCGCTTGCTGGAGCATATGGCGCTTGGCAACGTGATTTTATCTGACGTGGAATTTGTGGTGCTGGATGAAGCCGACCGCATGCTGGATATGGGCTTTGTGACCGACGCGCTGAAAATTGTCGGCTCAACAGCAAACGCTCGTCAAACCATGCTGTTTTCTGCCACCAGCTCACCGGCAGTAAATGAGCTGTCGCATAAGCTTTTGAAAAACCACCAGCAAATTCGGGTAACCAAAGTAAACAGCACAGCAGATACGGTGCAACATGTGGTGTATCCGGTAGAAGAGAGCCGCAAAATCGAGTTGTTCGAGCAGCTGTTAGCCGAACAGAACTGGTTTCAGGTGCTGGTATTTACCAGTACCAAACAACAGGCCGACCAACTGTTAGCCGGCTTACAGCAACGCGGTATCGATGCTGCGGTATGTCATGGCGATAAAAGCCAGGGTGCCCGTCGCCGCGCTATTGCCGATTTTAAAGCCGCCAAGCTGCAGGTGCTGATTGCCACTGAAGTCGCCGCGCGCGGCCTGGATATTCAGGGGCTGGACTATGTGGTTAACTTTAACCTGCCCTATCTGCCGGAAGATTATGTACACCGCATCGGCCGCACCGGCCGCGCCGGCGCCAGCGGCAATGCGCTGTCGTTTGTCAGCCGCGAAGAAGAGCAAAGCTTAAAGCGCATTGAGAAACTGATTGGCACTACCATTAAGCGGGTAGTTAAACCAGGCTTTGAAGTCAGTAACCGCGAATCCCTGCTAAAAAGTTTGTCGCGTAAGGTGCTAAGCGGCCGGGCCAATAAAGCCGGTGAAACAAAGATTGAATTAAGCAGCCGAAAGAAAACCGCGGCGAAACCCAAACCGCGCGCTAAAAAGTAACAAACGCTGGGGCTTTACTGATAAGCCCCAGCAATTCCCTGCTGCAAAATTGCTTTGGACACCTCACCAAAATGGGCACTGCTAAGGGTGCCGTCGGCGTTAAAAAACAACGTAGCCGGCACACCCTGCGCCCCGTAGTAACTGGCGACATCTCCGCGCGTATCAAGCAACACATGGCCAAAGTGTAATTGGTGCTTGCGCAGGTATTCTTGCACAGTGGCGCGGTTTTCCTGCAAGTTAATCAGCATAAAGCGCACATCTGGGTGCAGCTGCTCAGCCGCTAACAAATGCGGCATTTCGCGATGGCATGGCGGACACCAGCTGGCCCAGATATTCATTACCACCGGCTTACCCTGTGCCAAATCCGGCAGCGCTACCGGGTAACCAGACAGCGTTTCAAGGGTAATATTTGCCAGCACCTGCTGTTGCTGCTGACTATGCAGCCAAAATGAGCCTGCGCTAAAGCACACTGCAGTGCTTACTATGCCACTTAACATGGCTTTTTTAAGCGTTGCATAGCGTCGAAACTGCACGGCGCTGAGCACCAGTGCCGCCAGCACTGCAGCGCCGGGGTCGATACCGCGGTCACGAAAATCCAACATCTGCCAGATAGTGTGATAACTGTCAGCAAAACGCAGTACAAAGATAATACGACCAACAAGTAAGGCGCCCAATACAATCAGTAGCAGTGCATCGGTCGCAGTTGGTGTTTGCCCCCGGCCAACCCAGCGCGCCACCGCCAACCCCAGTGCCACACTAACCAACAGCAGCAATACCGGCGTGGGTAAAGAAAGTGGGCCGATTGAGATACTTAACGGCACAAAAGTGGCTCGTTAGTCGTCAGAGCGCAGCAAACAATGCTTGGCGTAGTCTTTGGCTTCATTGGCAGTCCAATCGCCTTTGGGTTTCTCAGCTAACTGCTCACACCATTTTTTTGAGCCCACTTCCGGCGCACAGCCGGTTAACAACACCAGCGATAAAACGACAATAACGCTTACTGCTTTCATACTGTTTCCTTTTTATAGAGCACACGGCTTAACCGATAACAATGCCCCGCCAGTATGCCAGCGGCTGCTACCGGCTGTAAAACAGCTTTTGTGCTAACGGCAAAGCAAACAGCACAAAACACGCTATTAATTCGAAAATTAAACGCGATATTTAGCATCTTTATATCTATTGAACAGAACCATTGCTTAACCTAAGCTTGCCAAATCTGCATCAGCACAAGGTCGAATTATGTCTGCCCAATTGGCTCCGGTATTGTTTCTACCTCACGGCGGCGGCCCCCTGCCGCTGTTAGGTGATGAAGGCCACAAACACCTGACGCAATTTATCACCACACTTGGGCAAACCCTTTCACCGCCTGACGCCATACTGGTGGTCAGCGCACATTGGGAAACAGCTGTGCCTGCATTAACCAGTGCTGCACAGCCCGAGTTATTATTTGACTACGCTGGTTTCCCGCCAGAAAGCTACCAATACCGCTACCCTGCACCGGGCGCGCCGGCTTTGGCAAATGACATTGCCGCAGTGTTGCAACAGCATGGTTTTGCTGCGCAGCTGGATAATAGCCGCGGCTTGGATCACGGTGTTTTTGTGCCACTGTTAATGTTACGGCCGCAAGCCGATGTGCCGGTACTGCAACTATCGTTACAGCGCCATTTAGATCCCGCATTGCATATTAAGCTGGGTGAGGCCATTGGCTTTTTACGGCAGAAAAATGTGCTTATTATTGGCTCGGGTATGAGCTTTCATAATATGCGGGCTTTTTTTCAGCCTGATGTAGTAAGCCAGCATCAAGTGGCAGCGTTTAATCAGTATTTAGTCGACAGCTTAAATCCTGCATTAGCTTATGATGAACAAGCCAAGCGGCTAAATACCTGGCTTGATGCCCCCTATGCCCGGCTAATGCATCCGCGTGAAGAGCACTTACTACCACTGATGGTATGCCTCGGCGCCGCTAAAGGCAGTGCAGCTCAGCTACTGTTCAAGGCTGATGTACTTAACCGCGAAGTGCTGGCATTTGGCTGGGATGCCGGCTAAACCATGACGGCGCCGTTATTCGCCGTTACAATAACGCCATGATGTCACCATAGGATTACGCCAATGAACAGTTGGCAAATTGCCGGCACGTTTATCACTCTGGCGTGGTTACTGTATTACTACCCACGCGAGTTTATTCCCAAGCTTAAAACCGACAGTGGCTATCAGCATTTTGTCTTCGCCTCTGTCGTGGCGTTAAGCCTGCTCTGGAGCGTACAAGCCGGGATTAAAGATGGCCTTAATCTGCACTTTTTGCTGCTTACTACACTGGTGTTGTGTCATGGCTGGCGTATTGCCTGCTGGATAACAATTGCACCGCTGCTGCTGTTGATTGGTTTTGGCAAACTGCCGTGGCAAGACGCTGGTGTTTATATGCTGTGCAGTGTAATGCTACCAGCACTGTTTAGCTACACGCTGTTTTTAGCCAGCTACCATTACTTAAACCGGCACTTGTTTGTGTATATTTTTGTCGCGGGCTTTTTAGCGGCAGCGTTAACTATAGTGCTGCAAATTAGTCTGACAGCGCTGTGGTTTGGCCTGGAAGGCCGCTATAGCTGGCAGGAAATTATCGACAATTATTGGCTATTAGCGCTGCTGCTCTGGTTCCCGGAAGCGCTGTTAAATGGCAGTGCCATCACGCTGATGGCGATTTACCGCCCGCATTGGCTGCGCACCTTTTATGACCGGGAATATTTATCACCCGAGCGTTAGGCATAAAAAAAGCGAAGCCAAGGCTTCGCTTTTTCATCACACCCGAATTAGAACATCCAGGTTTTTTCATCCTGCACGGGTTGCGCTAAGCCCAGCTGTTTTAAGCCTTTTACGCTGCGAATAATTAGCCATACCACCCAGAACAGAATGACAAACCAGCCAATAAGAATGACTGATAATACGCTACCAATTAGTAGGTAAACGAAACCCATCCAAAAAGTACGGATCTGGAAACGGTAGTGGCTTTGCAGCCAGTCCGGGCCATCGTCTTTGTTCACATAGGCGACAATTACGCCAATAATGCCGGTGATCCCGAACACTAACCCCACTAAATACAAAATGTACACCAGTTTAGCGGTAGATGAATTCACCGCCGGTGCTGCACCAAAATCACTCATGACACGCTCTCCTTACTGCCAATATTACTGCAACTATTGTTATTGTACTAAAACCGCCCTTAGCCCAGACCGGGGCTGTACGAACAGTTTCGCTGTGCAACATAACGCTAAACACGCAGCCAGGCAATGGTTTTTTCCTGCTTAAACAGCTATTTACCCTAATGTAAGCAACTGATCGGAGTAGATAATATAAAGCCCCAATAACATAAACACCGCACAAGCCGCTTTGCGCGCCAGCCCCAGCGGCATTTTTTGCATCAGCCAGCTACCGGCATACACTACAGGCACATTGGCCGCTAACATACCCAGTGTGGTGCCCCAAATCACCCACCACACGGCATCATTAAAACTGGCAGCTAACAGCACGGTAGCAATTTGCGTTTTATCACCAATTTCAGCCAGAAAAAACAGCATACAGCTGGCGGCAAAGGCGCCAAAGCGCAGCACGCCGGTATCTTCACTGTCGTCTTTATCCGGAATAAGTAACCACAGCGCTACAGCGATAAAGCTGCCGCCCAGCAGCCAGTTATGCCAATTCGCCGGAATAAACTGGGCTACCCATACACCGAGCCAGGCCGATGCCGCATGGTTTAGCAAGGTCGCTACCAAAATGCCGGCAATAATGGCGCCTTTGTTACGAAAACGCGCGGCTAAAAATAATGATAATAGCTGGGTTTTATCGCCGATTTCGGCAATAGCGACTGCAGTGAAGGATGAAAATAAGGCTTCCATGAAATTACCTGAGCGGGAGTTCACGTAAGACACAGCAATGGCTCCCGCTTTGGGCCACTACAGTGTCTTAAGTCTCATCGATTCAGCGGGCGCTGAACGCTGTGGCCATGTGCATTGCATCACAAGTATGTTGACCACACCGCTGCAGTAAAGCACCGCAGCAGATTACTCCCTTAAGGACGCCGCGCAGTGTAGCGCAAACTGTTTTTTAGCTCAACCGGCTTTGATCAGTTTATTCGCCCAGCGTACCGACTGCGCCCGCCAACTGGCCCAGCCAGCAGTCAGTTTGACCAGGCCCCAGTAGGTTAATGGCACCAATACCAAACTGGTGAGAGTCGAAAACAGTAAGCCACCGATTATTGCAATCGCCATTGGTGCATAGCTTGGGCCGTCGCCACCAATTTGGGTGCCCCCCATCGCCAACGGCAGTAAGCCCAAAACGGTGGTTGATACGGTCATTAAAATCGGCCGTAAGCGCGATTCACTGGCGCTGATAATCAGTTCACGCAGCGGGGCATCTGGCTGGATCTGCCGGTCTTGATTTATGCGGTCTACCAGCACGATACCGTTATTTACCACGATGCCCATTAACACCAGCATGCCGATCATGCCCATAATACCCATGCTGGTGCCGGTAAACAGGAAGGTCCAGAACACGCCCACCAATGAGAACAACAAAGAGCCAATCACCGCTGTTGGCAGCAGTAGGGATTCAAACAGCGCCGCCATCACAATATAAATCATCGCCACCGCCAGCAGCATATTCACCAGCATCACCGCTTGCGACTCATCCTGGCGCTGGAAGCTGCCCTGAAATGACCAACGATAACCGGGCGGCAGTGCCAGCTGATCCATTACTTGTTTGATGTCCTCACGGGCTTTGTCCATTTGATAGTCTTTGGCCAGGTTCATCCGAATGGCAATACCGGTTTGGCGGTCAAAGCGGCGAATTTGGTCAAGCCGCGGCGCCACGGTCAGCGTGGCCAGTTGTGCCAGGCTAATGACGACACTGTCTTTGGTGAGTATGGGCAACGCGGCCAGTTCCGCTTCTGAGTGGCTGACTTTTTCATCGTAAAGCACACGCATCAGCAGTTCGCCCTGCTCCAGTGTGCGAAAGGTGCGCAAGTTGGTACCGCGTAAAGCCAAAGCGACAGCACCTGCAACCTGCTGAGCAGACAAGCCATGACGCTGCAACTGATCTTGTTTTAAGCTGATTTGCAGCTCTTTCTGGCCGCGGGCAATTTCAGAGCTGACATCTTCCAGCCCACTGATAGCCGACAGCATTGGCTCGATATCCTCAGCCAGTTTTAACAGGACTTCCGTCGAGCTCCCCAGCAGATGCACTTGCATGCCGCCATTACTGCCCCAACCAAAAGACGGCTTGGCTCGCACCAACGCTGGCCAATCATTGCGAATGGCGTCTTTTAGCGCCGGCAACGACTGGCTTAGTTCTGGTTTTAAGATCAGGATGGAATTGGCATAACCGGCCCGGTAGTAGCTATACACCGACTCTAAATCAAACTTATCTTTATTGGCATACAGATAGCTTTCCATTCTGGAGACTTCAGCCTCTACCTCTTCAATAGCGTAGTTACCTTGGAAGTTATAATTTAAAAAGATGCGATCGCTGCCTTCTTCATTATCGTCCCCACCTGATACCGCGCCCATTGGAATGGCGATGCTTACCAGTAGCAGTAGCGCAATGAGCGTTGACCAGCGAGGGTGATACATGACCCAACTGAGCACATTACGGTAACGACGCTCAACACTACCAGCCTGATGCTCGGGTTGTGGCTGCATACGTAAGTAAGTAGTCAAAAGCGGGATAAGCGTCAGCGCCATCAATAAGCTCACTGCCAAACACAAACAAATAGCAATAGCGACATGCTCTAAAAAGATGGTCAGCTGCATTTTTTGCCCAACAATATTGGGTAAAAACACGATGGCCGTTGTAGCCGTACCGGCCACCACCGCTAAACTCACTCGGCGCACACCGCGCGCCGTTGCGGCTTTGACATCGCCGCCCAGCGCCCGCTCACGAAAGATACTTTCGGTAACCACTACAGCGTTATCCACCAGCATACCTATGGCCAGCATCAACCCCATCATGCTTAAGATATTCAGGCTGTAGCCCAAAAAGTACATCACACCCAGCGCAATACAAATCGATACGGGCACAGCAAGCACCACCACCATAGTGGTACCGATATGACGTAAAAACAGATACAACACCGCAAAAGACAGCAAGGCCCCCACGCCACCGGCGCTGAGCAAATCGGTCAGTGAAGTGGTAACGCCGTCGGCCATATCGTCCATGATGTATAAACTGATGCCGTTAAACGCAGGGTCCTTATCGGCGGCTTCTACCACTGCCAGCGCGGCTTTGGCCACCTCAACTAAATTGGCACCCGATTCTTTAAACACATTCATGCCAACCGCATAAGTTTGGTCCAGATGGCGGCCATCTTCGCGCTTAGGCAGCTCCAGCTGTACCGTCGCCACTTCACGTAAGCTTAACCCCGGGCGCAGTGGCAAGGCCGCAATTTGCTCCAGTTGCTGATACTCGCCGACCGGTTTAACCAGAATGCTGGTTTCACTGTTACGCAGCTCACCGGCGGTCATGGCAAAGTTATTCGCTTTAAGCGTTTGTACAATAGTTTGTGCATCGATATTCAGCGCACGCATGTTGTCGGGGTTTAACCGGATAATCACCTGACGCTTTTCAACACCATACAGCTCTACCTTAGATACGCCAGGTACACGCTCCAGCGGCCGCTTTATTTGCCGCTCCAGCAAATCATAGGCCATGGCTAAGTCGCGCTCACTGGATATGCGCAGCTGAAAAATCGGCATATCATTGGTATTAAACTGAAACACCAGCACCCGCTCTACATCATCAGGTAATAAATGGCGGATACTGTCCAGCCGCTCGCGCACTTCGATGCTTTTGCTGTTGATATTCTCTTCCCAGTTAAACTCCAGCGAAATCTCGCTGTTGTTTTCATTGGACCAGGAGCGCATTTCCTTGACACCGGTCACGGTCGCCAAGGCTTCTTCTACCGGGCGGGTGATTAAACGCTCAATTTCTGTTGGTGTGGCATTGGTGTAGGGCACATTGATAAAGATTTGCGGTATGTCGATGCCGGGGAACTTCTCCAGTGGCAGCATACGGCTGGCGATAATGCCAAATACCAACATCGACAAAAACAGCATACAAATTGTCACCGGCCGGCTTAGGGCAATACGGGTTAACCAAAGAGGTTGCTGGCTCATACGCCTACCCCCTCTGTAGCCGGGCGTTTAGGTTTGTCACGGCTTACCAGCGCATACAGCACTGGAATAAACAGTAGCGTAAGCAGGGTCGCCAGCGCCAAACCAAAAATGACCGTTATTGCCATAGGTGCGCGGATTTCACTGCCGTCACCCGTGCCCAGCGCCATTGGCAGCAGGCCTAAAATGGTGGTTAAAGTGGTCATTAATACTGGGCGTAAACGGCTGGCACCGGCTTCAATAATGGCTTGCTTTAGCGCCTGGCCTTCATGCCGAAGCTGATTAATGCGGTCAATCAGTACGATGGCGTTATTTACCACTATCCCCGCCAGCATAATCAGGCCAATGAAGACGATAACCGATAAGCGGGTGTCGGTGAGCCACAGGCCTAAAATGGCCCCGGCGCCGGCCAGTGGCACAGTAAATAAAATCAGCAGTGGCTGCAGCAGGTTTTCAAATTGCGATGCCATGACTAAGTACACCAAAAATACCGCCAGCAGCAGCGCCATGGTCAGCGAGGTATAAGCCCGCTGCATTTCTTCACTTTGGCCTACCACCGCAGCCGATACACCATAAGGCAGCTGTTGCGCGGCCAAAATGCGCTGTGCTGCACCAGTGGCTTGCTCTAAGTCGCCAAAGGCCAGGTTAGCGCTAACCACCGCCACCCGCTGCTGACCAATACGGGTAATTTCGCTGGGGCCGGTTTCACGTTTAATCTCGGCAACCGCCGATAACGGCAGCGGCTTATCGCTACCAGGGTTAATGATGAGCTGCGCCAGTTGTTGCTCAGACTGCCGGTATTGCTCAGCTAAACGCACGCGAATATCAACCTTACGATCGTTTACGGAATACTGGCCGGCCAGCTCGCCACCGACATAGGCCGCCACCCGCTTGGCGACATCATGCGAGGTCAGGCCCAGCTGAGATAACAAGCCATGATTAAAATACAACGTAATTTCCGGCTGCCCGGGGCGCAGGCTGGTTTTCACATCACTGAAGCGCTCTTCGGCTTCCAATGCCAACAGCAGGCTATCAGCGGCGGTTTTCAGCTGCGCCAGCTCATACCCCGACAGCTCAATTTCCAGCGGGGTGCTAAAGCTAAACAGCTGTGGCCGGTCTATTTTTACACTGATATCAGGCTGCTGTGCCAGATAGTCGCGCAGCACGCTAACCACCTTTTGTTCTTGCTCAGCGCCGCTGCCAGGCTGCAGCACCACATTTAGCCGGCCCCAATGGCTGCCGCCGATGTTGGGATCGACCGTCATCTGGGCGCCGGTGCCGGCCTGAGCATAACTGCGTGTTACACCCGCCTGCTCACCCGCCAGTACTGCCAGTTGGGTTAGCACCTTATCGGTTTGCTCAATAGCACTGCCAACAGGCAGCTGTATTTCAACAAAGAACTCTCCCTGGCTCATGGCCGGGATCACATCGGCGCCTAAGCGTGGCAACAGACTAAAACATAACGCGGCAATGGTTAGTGTCAGCATCAGGGTCAGGGCTTTTAGCTGCAACGCACCGTTTAGCGTACGTCGATACAGCGCTTCCAGCCGAACTAACAACCATTGCACGGCCAGCAATAACGGCTTAAACACCAGCGCCAGCCCACGGCTAACCAGACGAAATAGCAGCGTCACCAGGCTTAACAGCAGCAGTGCCAGACCGCGCAGTGCTTTGCCCAGCATACGCAGTGGCCAGGTGGGCCAGTAATACCAGCGGCGAACACCTGTCTCGGTCGGCGTTTGTAAGGCTGAAACATCAGAGGCGGTTTGGCTGCGCTCACGGGCGGCCATGGTTGGAATAAGCGTGAGTGCCACCAGCAATGAAGCCAACAGCGCAAAAGTGACCGTTAACGCCTGATCGCGAAACAGCTGGCCGGCAATGCCTTCAACAAACACCAGCGGAAAAAATACCGCCACTGTGGTTAAGGTAGAAGCCGTAATGGCCATCGACACTTCACGGGTGCCAATTTTTGCCGCTTCAAAAGCCGGTTTACCCTGCTCTTTATGCCGGGCGATATTTTCCAGCACCACAATAGCGTTATCGACCAGCAAACCAACCGCCAGTGCGATACCACCTAAACTCATCATATTCAGCGTAATGCCCTGACCGTACATCAGGTTAAAGGTGGCAATGACCGATACCGGTATCGAGATAGAGATAATCAGGGTGGCCCAGGCGTTGCGTAAAAACAGATACAGCACCAGCATGGCCAGAATACCGCCGACCACAGCTGCCGATTTCACATCATCAATGGCTTGTTTAATAAACTCTGACTGATCGTACACCAAGGTTAAGCGATATCCGACCGGCAGCGCTTTTTCAAGTTGAGGCAGCTGTGCCAACAGGGTTTGCGCCACCTGTACAGTATTGGCATCCCCTTCTTTATAAATGGCTACTTCAATGGCTTCTTTACCATCAATATAGGTAATGCTCTGGCGGTCGACAAAGCTGTCACGCACTTCGGCCACGTCTTTTAAGCGAATTTGGCTGCCGTTTACCTCGGCCAGGTATAAATTTTCAATCTGGCTTAAATCAGCAAACTGGTTAATGGTGCGTACCAGATAATCGTAGCTGGGGGTTTCTAAGCGGCCACCGGCCTGATTCAGGTTTTCCTGGCGCAGACGATCGCTGATCTGGCTGATGTCCAGCTGCAGCTGGCTGAGCTTTTGCGGGTCGACCAGAATTTGAATTTCCTGGCTTAGGCCGCCATCTGGCCGCACGGCCGCCACGCCGGGTAAGGACTCCAGCGTGCGGCGTAAATCTTCTTCGGCAAAGGTGCGCAGGCTAACTAATTGCGCCGGGCTTAACGCCTCACCTGCAGTGTCACGGTTAAGTGCCAGCCGCACTATCGGGTCGTGGTTGGGGTTAAAACGCAGCAGTAATGGCTTTTCGATTTCCAGAGGTAAAAACAACACATCCAGTTTTTCGCGCACTTCCAGCGCAGCCAAGTCCATGTCGGTGCCCCAGTCAAACTCCATCACGACATCAGAGCGGCCCGAGCGCGATACCGACATCACTTTGCGCACGCCTTTAACAATACCGACAGCTTCCTCAATCGGCTTACTCACCAGCTGCTCGACTTCTGCCGGCGCAGCACCGACAAATTCAGTGCGCACGGTAAGTGATGGGTAAGATAAATCGGGCAGCAGGTTTACTGCCAGACGGCCTGCAGCGACCAGACCAAACAGCAAAATGCCAAGGGTAAACATCCAGATGGTAACGGGGCGGGCTACCGCGGTATCGACCAGCTTCATAGCGTCATATCCTGTGAACGTTGTTATTTTTGTTGTTGCACTTTAATTAAGTTCAGATGGAGAACCGGGTTACCCTAAGCTGACCGTTGAAGCCCTGGACGGGCTGACAAATTCGTCAGGAACGAATTTGAACAGCTTCGCTGGCCCGTGGGGAGAACTTCATGGAAGAAGTTCATAAACGAGCCCCCAGGGATGGGTTTACGGCGTGTCGGCGTGGGTAACACGGTTCGTCTCGGTTATACGTCAAAATTCGCGTGTGGTAACCACATTAACCAGCGCATCGTCTTTCAGCGCCGACTGGCCGGCAATCACCACCCTGTCACCCAGCGCCAAGCCTGACAGCACTTCAACCGTATTGTCGGCCTGATAGCCCAGCTGCAC
This sequence comes from Chromatiaceae bacterium, assembly GCA_033838465.1. GTDB lineage: Bacteria > Pseudomonadota > Gammaproteobacteria > Enterobacterales > Alteromonadaceae > Alishewanella. Next base: position 524,032 of record JAJLKZ010000007.1, on the reverse strand, counting down.
CTGTTTACGGCTGACTTTTTGTTCAGCATCTATGACAAACACAGTTTGGCTGTTGTCGGTGCTCATAAGCGCTCGTTTTGGCAGCAATAAGGCATCGGCTTTTACATCAAACTGCAGCTGCACCTGGGCAAACATACCGGGTTTTAACTGCTGGCTGTCGTTGGCCACGCTCAGTACGGCGCGCACTGTGCCAGACTGTGCATCCACCACTGGCGCAATCCTTACCAGCGTAGCGCTTACCGGTGTCATGCCGGCAAACTGCAGCAAGGCGGTTTGACCCAAGCGAGCCTGTGCCAGTTGCTGTTCCGGCAGATGCACTACCGCTTCTAACTGCTGGTTTGATACCAGATGAAACAAAGACTGTGCAGCGTGTTGGTTAACCAACTGGCCCACTTTGGCATAGCGGCGTGACACCACGCCGTCAATCGGTGCCCGAATCTGGGTTTCCTTTACCGCAAGCTCGGCTAAATTCACGCTGGCCATTAAGGCATCATGTTGCCATTGCAGCTTTTCAAACACGTCGGCACTGATCAGTTTGCGCTGGTACATCTCTTCCATGCGCTTGAGTTCGCTGTTCAGCCGGCTTAGTTCAGCTTTTTCTCTTTGCAGACTGTATTGCTGACGCTCGTTATCCAGCACCGCCAGTAACTGGCCAGCCACTACTTTATCGCCCTCTTCCACCAGAATTTGCTGCACGATACCGGTGGCTTTACTGATCACTTCAGCTTCAGCGCGGGCTTCTAAGGTGGCGGTGGTGCGATAACTACTGCTGATCTCACCCTGGCGTGTTAACACGGCTTCTACCGGTATGGCCACCACGGCTTCTGCTTTAGTGGCAGCGGTGGAGCTGTTGGCCTGGTTACAACCACTGACCAGCAGGCTGGCGATAATGGCAGCGGCGGCGGTCAGTTTAATGCGGTGTGAGGTTTTCATCATTCATCCTTTGGAAAACAAAAAACGGTGCAAGTTATCAGGGTTAATGCAGAGGCTATGCCAGCTGACAAAAACATTAATTCCTGAATATTTTCAACAACATAAAATATATTAAGCATTTTCAAGCCACCCAAACCCTGTTAAATTTGGTCAAATTCACTAATTAATGGTGATAAAGCTCATTCACGTACGACTAATCCACAACCTTTTACGCTCTAGAGTATGTACTCTAAGGTATGACCTCTTTATACTGGCGGCTTTTACATTCAACAGGGTATGTATATGTTTAGAAAAACCGCCGTGTCTTTAGCTATTATCGCCAGCCTTGCCAGTGTGTCGGCGCACGCTGAGGGCTATAAACTGTTTGAGCAATCGGTTAGCAGCATGGGCAATGCCTACGCCGGCCGTGGTGCCCAAATTACTGATGCCAGCCTGGTGCACTCTAACCCCGCGGCATTAACTCAATTAGACGGTGCCCAGCTATCGGCTGGTTTAAACCTGATCAGCGCGAAAACCAACTACCGTAATGCCAGTGCGCAAAATGCAAATGGTCAGTCTGTTGTTGGTCGTACACAAGGCGCAAATAGTTTGAATGAGCTGGTGCCTTTTGTGTTTTACACCGATAAAGTGACAGATCAATTAAGTTGGGGTATCGGTTTTTACGTGCCGTTTGGTTTGTCGTCAGACTATGACGATGACTTTGTCGGCCGTTACTTTGCCGATGAAACCGCAGTGCAGGTATTAAGCCTGCAACCGACGCTGGCGTATAAGCTAAATGACAACTGGTCGGTCGGCCTGGGTATTTCGTTAAACCGCGCTGAGGGCACCTTATCCAAATTCAAAGATCACAGTGGCTTATGTGAAGCTGGCCTCATGCTGGGCGCCATTTTTAATGACGCCATCTGCCAAAGCCATTATGAAGTAGAAGGCGATGATATCGCTTTTGGCTACACCCTGGGTATTCATGGTGAGCCGATTACAGGCACCCGCTTAGCCTTTACCTGGCACTCAGCAGTTGACTACACCTTAAAAGGCGACTCGGTTATTACTAATACGCCCGTGACCAGCGCTAACGGTCTGCCTTACCTGGTGCCAGTACCGGGCATGCCGCAATTACCGCTGTTAGATGCCCGCACCGGTAAATTGGCCAGTAATGACGTGCTGATTGAAAAAAGCCAGCTGGATTTAACCACACCCGCCACTGCCGCTTTTAGCCTGGATCAACAGCTGACAGAAGCCTTGTCGCTGCAGTTTAGTGCAGCCTGGACCCAGTGGAGCAAGTTCGAAAGCATTGATATTGTTAGCAATGATGCCAACCCGAGCATTTCACTGAACACCCAACGCGAGCCAAACCTGAATAGCGAGGGTTACATTGGCTATATTCCTGAATACTGGCATAACAGCTGGTCGTTCGCGCTGGGGGCTACCTATGTTTATCAGCCGGATCTGACGTTAAAAACCGGTATTGCTTATGATGAAAACCCTATTAGCCAAAGCCATAAAACGGCGCGTATTCCGACCGACGATCGGGTGTGGTTGACCGTAGGCGCGACCTGGCAGTTTAGCGAGCAGCTCAGCCTGGATTTTGCCTATGGCTACCTGTTTACCGGCGATGTGACGGTGGATGAGCGCGAGTACAATGTGCAGGACGAACCGTTGTATAACAGCGGCTTTCAGGGCCAGTACAGCAATAAAGGCCAGTTGTTAGCAGTACAGGCCAACTATCGTTTCTAACCCCTATCAAACGTAAAAAGGCGATCATGAGATCGCCTTTTTTATTTTGCATAACTTAATGCACTAAGGTCAGCTTATAGCCTGATGGTGCTGCGTCATCCTGCTCCGCCAGCAGCATATAACGCTGCCCTGGTGTTAATTGCAGGCTGTCGGTTTTATCCAGCAAGGTGGTGCTACCATTTTCCGCTACATGCACCAGCGCAATAGCATAGTAATCTTTTGGCAGATTTATGCTCTGCTGCTTTTTAAACGCCAGGTTTTTTTACGCTGTAGCGTGCATCAGCAATAGTTTCGTTTTCCCGCACAAAATAAAACTGCAGCTTGTCAAAATCGCTGGCCAGGTTGGCGACAATTACATCGTGTGCCTGTACTTGCGGCGCGGCCGGCTCGTTAATTGCTAAGGCTTCTACCTGCTGCTGGGCATCGGCATACAGCAGCACGGCTTTACTGTCACCGGCGCTGATGCTGAGCAGCGCACTGTTAAGCAGCAGCTGATTATCGCCATCACGTACTGACAAACTAAAATCACCTTTGTTAAGCGGTAAATAGTCGCTGAGCTCACCGGCGCTTAGGTCTGTCACCGTGCTGTTATCCAGCGCCACGCTCACCTGCTCTGTCAGGCTGTTATATATGCGAAACTGCGCCGGTGCATCGGCATGGTTATAGGCGGTAACACTGGATGAGTGCAGCAGCAGATCTACCGACAACTGCCCTGCCACTGGGCCATGTTTGTCGCGTACAATCAGCACATAATGACTGGCATAGGCAAAATTGATGCTGCGGGCGACAAACAGTGGTGTGGTGCTGCCGCTGCCGGTCAGATACAGATTAAATTTACCAATGTCCTTAGCTTCAGCCAACGAGCTAATTTCGTGCAGCGCCAGGCTATCCAGCAGCTGGGCATCAGCAAAACCTTTGTTTTCCGGGCTAAGATAGACATCCAGCGCAGTTTGCTCGTCAGATAAATTCACCAGATGCAGCTTGAACTGCTTGTCGAGGGTTTCTTCGCGCTTAAAGCTCAGGCTTAAATAATCATACTGCTGTGCTTGTTCGGTCAGGATCAGCAGGGTTTTATCGCCCTCATTCAACGGCAATGTTTCTGTTAACAGCTCATCGGCCGAGCTGACATCGGTTAATGTCAGCGCGTAGCTGTTTACATCAAGCGACTGCACACTGGTGGCATCGCCAAAGGTGGCACTGCCCACAGCAATATCGCCGGCTTTGAGCGAGGTGTTACCACTGCCGGCAGCCCCGTTGTAAAACTGCAAATAGGCTTGCGCGCTGCTGTCATCACTGCTGCTGCCACCACATGCTGTTAATACCGCTACGGCACAAGCAAGCAGCGCCATGTTAAACCCTGATTTCATTAAATGCTTCCTAAAGCTGGTTAATCCGCCGCTCAGGGTAAGGCAGCCACACCAGACTGGCTACGGCAAATAACCAATACAAACAGTTGGTTACCCTTAGTTACAAACACCATAGCTTTTATACAACTGTATACGTTGCCCCAGTGTGTTATTTAGCCGGGCACCTTACAGACCGATTCAGTTAAGCCAAGGATTCTGCTACACTCTGCGCGCCTAATTTAACGCCTCAGAAGACATGACTATGACTCTTGCAACTCAGGTTTTGGCGGTCAACGACGACCTGCCTATTCGCACTCATTTGCCGGTCCATTCCGGTAAGGTGCGCAGCGTGTATTGGTTAACCAGCGAAGACAGCGCCCGGCTGATCCGGCAGAAAAACTACCCGGTTGCCGCTGATACACCGCTGGCTATTATGGTAATAAGCGATCGCATCTCTGCCTTTGATTGCATCTGGCATGGTGAAAACGGTTTAAATGGCGTACCGGGCAAAGGCGCGGCGTTAAATGCGATATCTAACCACTGGTTCTCGCTGTTTAAACAGCATGGCCTGGCCGACAGTCATATTTTAGATATTCCGCACCCGCTGGTGTGGATAGTGCAAAAAGCCCGGCCGGTAAAAATTGAAGCAATCGCCCGTCAATACATTACCGGCTCAATGTGGCGCGCCTACAGTAAAGGCGAGCGCGAGTTTTGCGGCATCACCCTGCCTGAGGGGCTTAAAAAAGATCAAAAGCTGCCTGATATTTTAATCACCCCGTCCACCAAAGGCATTTTAACCGGCCTGGACGGCGTGCCCGAGGCTGATGATGTGAACATTTCCCGTGCCGATATTGAGCGCCACAGTGCTGCCTTTGGCTTTGAACAAGCTTCCGACATCGACTTATACGAGACGCTGTTAAAGCAAGGTTTTGGCGTAATTAGTGATGCCCTGGCTAAGCTGGATCAGATTTTTGTTGATACCAAATTTGAGTTTGGCTACGTCAAAGATGCCACTGGCCAAAGCAAACTGATTTATATGGATGAAGTGGGCACGCCTGACAGCTCACGCATTTGGGACGGTGAGAGCTGGCGCAGTGGCAAGATTGTCGAGCAGTCCAAAGAGGGCTTCAGACAGTGGCTGCTCACTCACTTCCCTGAGCCGGATATTCTGCTGAATAAAGACCGCATGCCAGAACGCGCCGCCTTAGCGCGCGATAATGCGCTGCCAACAGAGGTGATGATGGACATCTCGCGCACCTATTTAGGCATCGCCGAAAAAGTGATTGGCAAAAAAATTGAGCTGTCGGCCAACCCGAAAGCCGAGATTATTGCCGTGCTGGATAAAGAGTACGGGTTAATTAACCGCTGATAATTTTAACGTGACCGGTTTGCCCTAAATCAACCGTTGGAGGCCATGGATGGCCGGAATCGAGCCTCAGGGATGATTTATGGCGTGTTGATGTGGGCAAACCGCGTCATGTTGTGACTCCGTAGTTACAACGTTTTAGTCATAAAGTATTTCGCCCCGCCGGCAAAGGGGTAATCCTGCTGCACCCACTGCACCTGATAGCCGTGGCGCAGATAAAAGGGCTTGGCTTGAAACTCCAGCGTATCTAACAGCACAAACTTGCAACCGCGCCGTTTGGCTATCTGCTCAGCTTCTTTTAGCATGGCACTGCCTAAGCCTTTACCGCGCTCAAGGTCAGCCAGCCAAAAAGACTCTAAATAAAACCAGTTACCAAAGGTGCGCCCTGCCAGCATGGCAATCAGCTCGCCACGGCTATTAAGCTTTTTTAAACCCAGGCCCTGCCGTTTGCTGGCATCCCAGTGTTTGGCATTAAACTCTGCAATTTTTTGTTTGGCTTGCTCAGCAAAGTCGCTGCTGTTATCGGCGATAAAATCTGACATCTAAACCCACCTGTTGTTGGCTGATGCGTCAGTGTAATCAGCGCTTGCCCGGCGGCACAAGCCTCTGACGCCCGCAGCAGGCAAAAATAAAGGTCGCCGCAGCGACCTGTATCTTTTTCCACTAGCGTGGCGTTAGAGCTTTTCTAGCTTAATATCACCACTTACTGTGGTTAGCTCCACGCTGCCATCACCGCTACCCAGGGTAAATTGCAGACTGCGTGAAGGGCCGTATTTTGCCTTGCTCGCTTTATCGCTACTAAGCTTGTTATCAATACTGCCACCGGCTAAGGCTTTTACATCAAAGCGCGCACTGGTGCTGCTATCGAGTTTCAGTTCAATGTCGCCACTTACGCTGCTGCCACTGATGCGCGGTGCACTACTGTCACGCAATGTCACATCAATCTCGCCGTTTACCGTGCTCAGCTTCAGCTGTGCGGTGCCGCTTAGTTTAATATCGGCATCACCATTAACCGTGCTGACACTTACCTCATCGGCGTTGCTGCTGGCCTCAATCTCGCCATTGACCACCTCATAACTTACCCGACCGCTGGAACCGGTATCTTCAATCTCGCCGTTTACTGAGTTCAGCTCAATACGGCCGCTGGCACCGCTGAGTTTAATTTCACCATTAACCGTGCTTAATTTAACGCTGTTGCGTAAATCGGTGGCGGTAATCTCGCCATTTACCGTGCCAATTTGGCTGCTGCCGTGAATACCACTCACACTGACATTGCCATTCACGCCTTTAAACTCGACGCTGGCCCCGACTGGCACTTCAAAGCTAAGCTGGGCAGCATTGCTTTTGTCATTCCAGTTGTAGTTCACCTGGCGCGGCATGGTCATTTCAAAACGGGTAAAACCATCTTTGCTGTCAAACTCATAGCCGGTGGCTTTTTCATCCAGTTTGCCACTAACGCTAAAGCGGTTACCGTCGACGGCCTTAATGGTTATTTCGCCACTCATCACCTCAAGATAGATTTTTTCATTCGCTGATACGCTCACGCGCTCATTCACTGCAATGCGCGGATCGGCGATCGCCAGTTGGCTTACCGCCAACAATACTAATCCTGCCAGGCCGGTAATGCGGGTTTTGGTTGCTGTTTGCATACGACTCTCCTAACTGATGACTAAAGGTTGTTGCAGCGTGGCTTGCTGAATATAGCTAAGCTGCTGTTGATATAACTGTTGCAGCTTCGCGAGTAGCTGCGGTTCATCCGGATAAAATTGCAGAGCCTGGCGCACCTGAGCGATGGCCTTATCCCAAATCTGTAATTGCTGCTGCCAGTTGTCAAAGCCTTCAGCCACTGCCACCACCTGGCTTAGCTGCTGCGCTTTTTGTTGCTCATACACCTGCAGCAACATCAGCTCGGCAGTTGGCATGGCAGCGCTACGTTCAGCCACAGGTGGCAGCAACACTAGCTGCCAACTGATTAAACCCACCAGTAATAGCGCGGCGGCGCTGGCCCAATAAACCAAGATCGGTCTCGCTTTTTGCTGCTCTGGTAAGCGACTGACAATATCCGGCCATAAGTCACGATCTGGGGCGATACTGTTCGTTAAGCCGCGGATAGCATTATCTAATTGCTGTTCATTCATCAGCTAACCACTCCTGTAATAATTGTCTGGCCCGAAAATACTGCGCTTTAGACGTGCCCTCTGCTATACCCAGCAAACCGGCAATTTCCTGGTGCTGATAGCCTTCCAGCGCAAACAGCACAAATATGGCTCTGGCCTGCGCCGGTAAACGTTGTATCGCTTGCTCCAGCGGTGCCTGCTCACTGGCGCACGCCACACTGGGTTCAGCTAGTGTGATCTCATCACTGCTGTCGGTCAGGCGCAGATATTTATCTTGTCGCCAGCTATCAATAGCAGTTCGGGTTGCTATGCTGTGCAGCCAGGTAGCAAAGCTGCTGTCACCGCGAAACTGCGGTAGCTGCTGCCATACCTTAATAAACACTTCCTGGCTGGTGTCTTCCGCTTTTTGTTTATTACCGAGCAGTCGCCAGCAAATAGCATAAACCCTGCCGATAAACTGCTGATACACAGCATAAAATGCTTGCTTATCGCCCTGTTGTGCCGCCGTTATGGCCTGCAACAGCTCCGTTGTCATAACTGCCCTTTTTGGCGGTATTTTGCGTTATTGTAGGGTTAGTCGTATGCGGGTCGCCAAGGGTTTAAACAAAGATAATTTTTTTGCATAAGAAAAGCGGGAGCCAAGCTCCCGTCACTAAAGTGATGAAATAATCCAGGAAGGAAGGTGTAACGGCCACCATTATCTTAGGTGTTTATGGCAGTCGTATGACAACTTCTACACTATGTCAAAAACCATTCGGTTATTGCACAAAAAAAGCCGGACAAGTGTCCGGCCAAAATATCACTAACAAGTTAAGTACAATCAAGCACTAGGAGGAACAGATCTGCACTTGCAGACCTGACTTAGTGTGCCAGCCAAGTGTGACAACCAGATGATTTTTCTGCGTCATATCGGTTACCATGTCATTCTTTTTTGACTGAAATGGCAGTATGAGCGCCAAGCCACAGCAGCGATTAGCAAAATATATTGCGATGTCTGGTCATTGCTCGCGCCGGGCGGCAGAGCGTCTTATCACCCAAGGCCGGGTAAGTGTGAATGGCATTTTGGCCAAACATACCGATACTGTCAGTAATGATGATGTTGTGATGATTGACCAGATAGTTCTGACACCGGCCAGCACGTTGCAATATCTGGCGTATCACAAACCTGTGGGCGTCGATTGCAATAACAGACCCGGGGATCCATCTAGTCTTTATCAGCTGCTGCGTACCTTACCACAACGCCTATTTGCCGTTGGTCGCTTAGATAAAGACTCGTCGGGTTTATTGTTGCTAACAAATGATGGCGCCCTGTGTCAGCGCCTTATGCACCCAAGCTTTTATCATGAAAAAGCCTATAAGGTACAAACCGACAAGACATTAACCGCAGAACATATTGAGAAGTTAGCCTCTGGCGTAAGCTGGCAGTTGGGCACGACGCAATACCACTCCCGGCCCTGTCTGGTAACACAAACCGCCGCTAACGAGTTTGATATCACCCTTACCCAGGGCTTACACCGGCAAATTCGCTATATGTGTAAAGCAGTGGGCTTAAAGGTGCTCAAGCTGCAGCGTTATCGCATTCATAACCTGCTGCTTGGCGATCTGGCTGCGGGTGAGCTGCGGGATCTTCGCGCAGACGAACTATCCACGCTGCTTGCGCTTAGCGATAACATACAGCCAGAGGCATAGCATCAGCGTAACGCCGTACATCAATAAAGCGCCAACAACTATACCGCGCCAGTGCAACCACTGCCAAAACGGTTGCAGATACAAACTGCCGGTACTGGCACCGACATAATAAAACACCAGATATAGTGCACTGGCACTGGCTTTGGCTTTTTCTGCACACTGTGTTACCCAGCTGCTAGCCAGTGAGTGGGTGAGAAAAAAACCAAAGGCATTAATAAAAAAACCACTGACAATAAGCCATAGCTGGCTACTTAACGTTAAGCAGGTACCCAGCATTAAAATGATGACGCCGAGCGCCATACCCAGCGGCACCGGCATGCGCTGCGCTAATTTACCGGATAAGGCAGAACCTATGGTGCCGGTAAAATAACTGACAAACAGCAAACCAATCCAAAAGCTGGAGAGCTGATAAGGTGCATCGGACAGTACAAAAGCGATATAGGTGTATTGATTGAGAAATATAAAAAAGCTTAAACCGCCAGTCAGGTAAGTCAACAGTAGTAATGGCTGGCGCAGATGAAACAGATTATTGCTAACGGCATCGGCTATACGAAAAGGCTTAGCGTTAAAACGGGCGGCAACAGGTAAATCACGCCAGATCAGGTAACAGCTTATTACGCCCAACAGCGCCATAGGCCAGAACACCCATTGCCAATGGCCAACATCAGCCAGCGCCCCTGCCATCAAGCGGCCGCTAATCCCGCCCAGTGAATTGGCACTGATGTAATACCCCACCGCTGCGACCAGCGCTGGCTTGCTGTACTCTTCGCCCATATAGGCGATAGCGATTGCCGGCAAGCCGCCAAGAAAGAAACCTTGCAGCGAGCGAAACACTATTAACGAGCTAAAACTTTCAACCTGAGTCAGCGCTAATGTAGACAGCGTCATACCACATAGCGTTACCACTAATAGCTTTTTTCGGCCCCAGGCGTCAGACAGAGCGGCATAAATAAGTAACGATACACCAAGGCATAAGGTGCCTGCAGCATAGGCCCAGTTTGTCTGCAAAGGGGTAAGCGCAAATTCCCGGCTTAACACCGGCAGCAACGGTTGGAGTAGATGCAAATTGGCAAATACCACCACCGCAGCCAGACACAGTGCGAAGGTGGTGCGATAAAATGCCGGACTTTTATACTCTATCAACGCAGCACAGCCTTTGTTTCCCATGGCCGCATTATAAACCAAGCCGGCGTCAATTAAGTGCCTGAGCACAATAAAAAAGCGGCACTTTGGCCGCCTTTTTATCATGTATTACGCTATCAGAACTTCAGGCTGTAACGTACACCAAACTCACTGGCATCATTGCTCATAATGCGCAGAATATAATCGCCGGTATTTAACCGCGCGTTGTCATAACGCTTATCGAAAATATTCTGGCCATATAACGCCACTGTCCAGTTGGCATCAACCGGTGCATAGCTGATGTCCATATTAACCAGTTCACGGCTGTCAATCAGCGTTAAACGGCCCGGATCTGAGCTTGGCTCACCATACATCTCGCCACGGTACGAGTAGTCGATGCGCGTGGTTATCGTACTGCCATTGTCCAGCACATATTCATAAGATGGGCTGATAGATGCGGTCAGCTCAGGCGTTAATGGCGCTACCGGTTTTACGCCATCCTGCTCATCCACATCAACATCGATATAACCTAAGCTGGTATGTAATTTAAAGCCATCGGTAACATATACCGTGCTTTCCCACTCAATACCGCGAGAGCGCTGTTTAACCACCAGGTTCGTGGTGTTGAAACCGCCTACAGCTGTGGTGCTTACCTGATAGGGTAAATCATCATATTCGGTATTAAATAGCGCGATACTCATACTGATATCGCTGGTTAGCTGGCCTTTTACACCGACTTCGTAGTTAACAGCGGTAATGTTATCCGATGCGACAAAACACGCTGGGTTGCCGAATAAGCAGTATGGACGCGCCGGGAACTGACCTGACTGATAGCCACTTTGAATGCTACCGTACAGGTTCATGCCGTTTTCTAAGCGATAGTTAGCCGATAAATCAAAGCTTACCTGGCTCCAGTCATCCTCTGCTGCAAATGGGCCAATACCGACATTTGCTACAGCCGACTTTTTGTCCTTGTTGTAACGCACACCACCGGCGATGCGAAGATCATCGTTCAGGTTATAGCCAACATTGACAAACACCGCACGACTGGTCGCTTCCTGATCCAGTTCTAACAGGTTAGCACCACCGTTAAAGCTGGAATCCTCACCCTGACGATTACTACCTTCTTCATTAAACCAGTACAAGCCAGAAACAAAATCAAAGTCGCCAAAGTAACCGTTTAACTGCAGCTCGGCTGACGTTTGATCGGCTTCACCCCTTTCTGGATAATGGTCCAGCGCGTAAATAGTGCCGTCATCATCCAGGCCAGCTTTGTATTCAGACGAGCGACGGCTGATAATAGCGCGGGTAGATAAGTTATCACTAAAGTTCCAATCTGCGGTTAACGAAATGCCGTCAGCCTGGTTGCTTACTTCGGTAACTTCTTTGGTGCCGGTAGCGTTGTCATAGGGGTTGGCTGCGACATCGGTATTGCGCAGGGGGCCGGATGGCAATGGCGAGCCAAACCGCTCACCGGTGTAGTAGGCACCCGTTGGCACCTCGTCAATTAGCGTCGTGTAGGGGCGTAAACCGCCTTCACCATCGTTGGCATCCGCCGTCAACACCAGACTGAAGTCTTTATTCGGTTCAAACTTTACTGACAAACGGCCATACGTATCCTCGGTTTCGCCGACATCATATTTTGCATCAGGTACGTTGATAAACTTACCTAAGCCATCGCGTTTGTTATAACCGGCATTAAGGTTAAATGACACCTCCTCTGTCAGGCCGGCATTAACAAACACATCGCCTTTTACGCGACCACGGCTACCGGCTTGTAGGGTTACCTTTTTCAGCGTGTTTTGATCCGGCTGCTTGGTGATAATATTGATCGCACCACCGATTGAGTTGCGGCCATACAGCGTGCCCTGTGGGCCACGCAGTACTTCAATACGTTCAATGTTGTTAAGATTCCAGTTTTGCCCTACCTGACGACCAAGGTATACGCCATCAACATAAACGCTGACACCCGGATCTGTCGTGATCAGGTGATCCTGCAAACCAATACCACGGATAAAGGGGTTAGCTGATGATGTGTGGCCTGCGGAGAAACCGGTAACGTTAAGGTTTGGCACAAACTTACCCACATCGGTTAAATCTGTAATGCCCTGCTCAACCAGCGCATCACCGCTAAAGGCACTGATCGCCACTGGTACTTCATAAATCACCTGCGCACGTTTGGTTGCAGTAACGGTAATTTTTTCTATTTTGCTTGTATCTTCTGCACTCTCCGTTGCTTGTTGCGCCAGCACAGAGCCAGACAGCGTGGCACTCAGCGCCAGAGTTAATAAACTTAGCGACGTAGGCAGTTTGTGTACCGAATTGTTGTTTTTGCTATTCAATGTCGTCTCTCCACAAAACATTCCACCGGGCGGCTTCCCAGTACGGCAATAGTATATCTGATCCTGCTCATACGCTAAGCAGCCCGGCCTATATTTTTAGGTGTTTAAATCGGTGTCTATTCAGTATTAAAAAATTATTTTCACCAACACCTAAAGTTTTAACCATTGCTGCCGATAATCGTAAAACGGCTATACTAACGCCAGTTGTATTGGTGCCAGTCATGTCGGCCAGAATAAGGAGCTGCATCATGGCGATATCTTCCTCAAATACATCCGGCGGTAGCGCAGTGGTAACCCAGCCTGCCAAAAGTACTAATGCACCAGCAAAATCAGACGATACCCATAATGTAAAAGAGCAAGCCCGACAGACACAAAATACAGCCATTCTGAAAGCGAATGAGCAGGTGTCGCTGCGCAGTAACAATGACTCGTTAAGCCTGCTATACAAAACCGCGCTGGAAGGCATTAATGCCGAGCTTGAGCCGGTGATGGGCGAAAAAGCCGCGCAAAAGATTTACGACAGCGGCATAGATACCTCGCCCGAGGCTACGGCAGAGCGCATAGTCGCTTTTGCTACGGGCTTTTACGGCCGCTATAAAGAGCTAAACCCAGACAAAAGCGAAGAAGAAAACCTGAATAATTTTCTTAGCATTATCGGTGGTGGTATTGATAAGGGCTTTGCCGATGCCAAAGACATACTTAAGGGCTTAAAGGTGTATGAGGGTGAAGTAGAAAGCGGCGTCGATAAAACCTACAGCCTGGTCCTGCAGGGCCTAAACAGCTTCCGCGAGAAAATGCTCGAATTTGCAGATAACAATCAAGACACTGACACTAATAGCAATGCAGGCAATAACAGCACGGTTTAAACCGTGCTGTTATCTTTTGGCTTTTCAGCCACCTCAGTGCTATTCAGCCGGGTGACCAACAACTGGTCAATTTTGTAACTGTCGATATCTACCACTTCAAACTTATAGCCGCCGTGCAGCACAAAGTCGGTACGTTTAGGAATTTTGCGCAGGCTGTACATCATAAAACCGGCGATGGTTTCATAGTTTTCCGGACTGGGAAAACTGTCGATATCCAGCACCCGCATTACATCCTGCAGCGGTGTTAACCCCTCTACCAGCCATGAGTTAGCATCACGCGCCACAATTTGCTCTTCTTCGGAGCTGACCAGCTCGCCCATAACGATGCTCATCACATCCTTTAGGGTAATAATACCCACCACCAGCGCATACTCGTTCATGATGATGGCAAAATCGACACCAGCCGACTTAAAATGCTCCAGCACTTCATATAATGACAAGGTATCGGGGATGATCAGCGGCGAGCGCACTATGCCTTCTTTTTTCAGCGAAATCGGTTGGTTATGCAGTACCTGCATCAGAATATCGCGGGTATCGACATAGCCCACGACCTTATCCAGCACACCATCCACTACCAAAAACTTGGCATGCGGGTGTTCCGCCAGTTTGGTTTTAATATTGTCTTGCGTTTCATCCAGGGTGAAAAAAATCAGACTCTCGCGCGCTGTCATTGCCGACGTTACTGTGCGCGATTCCATATCAAACACATTTTCCAGTAACTGATGTTCATGCTCTTGCAGCACCCCCGCCTGGGCACCGGCTTCCATCATGGCAATAATATCGTCTGGCGTAATGTCATCTTTTCGCATAGTAGGCACGTTAAACAGGCTAAAGATCCAGTTAGCCAGGCTGTTAAACAGCCAGACAAAAGGCTTTAATAACGTGATTAACAGCAGCATCGGGTTTACCACCCGAATGGCGATTTTCTCTGGTGCTATCATTGCCAGCCGTTTGGGCATTAAATCGGCGAATAAGATAAATAATGAGGTGACAAAAAACACCGATAAAGCAAAACCGGCACTGCCTACCCAGCCGCCACTAAACATCAGCGCCAGTAAGGCACTGAAATAAGGCGTAAACGCTGACTCGCCCAAAATACCGCCCAAAATCGCCACCGCATTTAAGCCAATTTGCACTATGGTAAAAAAATTGCCCGGATGCTCTTGTAGCGCCAGCACCTTTTCAGCGTTGGCATTGCCTTCACTGGCCATTAGCCGTAAGCGCATTTTACGCGATGCTGCCAGAGCAATTTCTGATATCGAAAAAAACGCGCTGCCCGCTACTAATAACAGCATTAGCAACATATATTCCAGCGTGGTCATATTTACTCCCATAATTCTGCGCCGCTAAAGCGGCCCATAACAGCTGCCAGTATAGCGCTGTTAGATGACGAAACTTGCTAAGGTGCTGAAAATATTCAGTGAAGAACAGCGTCATGCCAGAGCAATAACTAAAAGTCACACTATACTTCAGACAATGTTACCACCCTGCCCAGGAGGCATTATGAAAACCTTGCTCGTTCCTGTTATCACCTTACTGCTAAGCGCACCTACGTTGGCAGATGAACAGTTATTTAGCAGTATCTGTGGCTATGTAAAAGACGATAACCGTAATCAGCTGCGAAAAACCCTGACCGATAACAAACTCAACGTCCGTAAAATCTTTGACAGCCTAAAATGTGACAACGACAACCTGCTGCAATTTGCCGTTCGCAATGATGCTTATGAGTCCGGTACTTTTATTATCAAACAGATGCCGGCCAAGACCCTGGCCGAATTTGATTATAGTAGCTGGGCTAACAGTAATGGTTTTAGCGCCTCACCACTGATCAACGAAATCAGCGCGCGTATTGGCGAGTAACAAGCGTGCTGTAATAAACGTTAGGGCTGCAATTGAGCGATATTGCAGCCCCTAACACTAACCTTTTAGTGTAATCAGATAAGTGCAAAGGCCAGCGCCAGGCTGCGGCTACTGAGCAACAGACTAATAACCAGCACAATAGCGCCCAGCGCATTCTGCCAGCGGCTATTTTTATATTGCCCCAGCACAGCATGGTTCATTGCCAGCAATAAACACAGGCAAATCAGCGGCAATAAAATGCCATTCGCCACCTGTGCAAACCAAATCACTTGCACAGGCTTAATACCCAGCGAGGCCAGCAGCACACCGCAAATAATAATAAACAACCAGGTCAGGCGAAAAAGCGGCTGAGTAAGGTTCAGCGGCTTACCTAAAATGCCCGCCAGCGCATAAGCTGCCGCTAAAGGCGCGGTAATGGCCGATGACAAGCCCGCCGCCAGCAATCCCAATGCTAAACACCAGGTAGCAGCATCACCAAATAACGGCGTTAAACTCTGTGCCAGCTGGCTAACATTCTCCAGTTGCTGACCGCTGCCAAAAAAGGCCGCTGCCGCAGTAGATACGATGGCAATAGAGATGAGGCCGCCCAGCGGGATGGATAACGCAATATCAGCCCGTGCAGCACTCAGTGCCATTGTTGCATCAAGCCGGGCTTTGGGCCACTTCTGTGCCGCGCTGGCTGCGTGTAAAAACAATGAATATGGCACGACTGTAGTGCCAATAAGTGCAATTACAGTGAGTGTCGCCCCAGCCGGCAGCTGCGGCACCAAGATCCCCGTGAGCAGGGCCATAACATCAGGCTTAGTCAGCACCATAGTGCCAATAAAGGCCAGGCTCATCAGTAACACCAGCGCAATTAAACTGCGCTCTATCCACTGATAACGACCAAACCACAGCACTGTCGCGGCGATAACACCCAGCAGCAGTGCCCACAAGTTAAGACCGGTGGCCGCCTGCCACCGGCGGATAACGCCGATATTTCCCCAAAGTGCATCAGCGCCTAAGGCCGCGCCACTGATATTGCCACCCTGATAAGCACTGTTACCTACAACGATAGCGGCAATTACCAAGATTAACAGCGGCCAGCGCAGCAGCGGCTGTGATACCAAGGTACGCAGGTTTTCACCCAGCCCCTGGCCTGTGACGATACCTAACCGCGCGGCCATTTCCTGCAAAATCATGGTCGCAAATACCGAAAACAGCAGCGCCCACAACAAGTCGTAGCCAAAATTGGCACCCGCCAGCGAGGCCGTGATCACCGTACCAGGACCAATAAAGGCGGCGGTTACCAGGGCCGCCGGGCCAAAACGGAAAGTAGTTTTCATCAAAGGGTCATTCGCTAAAAGCAGATGACGCTACCTTAGCACAAGGTAGCGCCCCTGGTTCAAGTGATAAGCCAGCGGTTTATAGCAAGTTTTCGCTGGTATCTAACTGCTCACGCCGATGATTTTGCGCAATTTCTTCGGCCAGTTGCTGCTTAGTGCGCGTTTCACGCAAGCGCCGCTCGGTTAACCAGAAGAAAAACAGCGGCACCACAAATACCGCCAGAAAGGTAGCGGCCATCATACCGCCCATAACACCGGTACCAACACTGTGGCGCGCACCGGCGCCGGCACCGCTACTAAGCGCCAGGGGTACTACACCTAAGATAAATGCCAGTGAGGTCATAATAATCGGCCTAAACCGTAAGCGTGCCGCTTCCAGTGCAGCGGTGCCGGTGCTCCAGCCCTGCTGAGTTTTCATCAGCGCATATTCGACAATTAAGATGGCATTTTTCGCCGCCAAGCCTAATAAGGTCACCAAACCAATCTGGAAGTACACATCATTGGTTAAGCCGGCGATCCATACCGCCACCAGCGCACCGAAAATACCAAACGGCATCGCCAACAGCACCGACAGCGGCAGCGACCATTTCTCATATAAGGCCGCCAGAATTAAAAACACCATCACCACCGCCATGCCAAGCGCCAAACCGGTTGTGCCGCCACTGCGTTTTTCCTGAAACGCACTGCCGGTCCAGTCGTAGCTGATATCCGGCGGCAACACGGTATTGGCCAACCGTTCAATTTCCGCAATAGCCTGGCCCGAGCTATAGCCTGGCGCAGCATTACCCAGCAATTTCACCGCGGGCAAGTTGTTGTAACGCTCCATGGTATCAGGGCCAGAGCTGTACAAAATATTTGTCAGCGCCGACAACGGCACCATCTCACCGCTATTACTTTTCACGTAGATATGCTTAATATCATCCGGTTGCATGCGATACTGTGCATCGGCCGACATCAGCACCTGCCAGGCGCGGCCGTACTTATTAAAGTCATTGACATAATACGTGCCCAAGGTGCCCGCCAGCGTATTAAAGGCATCACTTACCGGTACGCCCAGCGCCTTAGCGCGCTCACGATCTAAATCGACTTTTAACTGTGGTGTATTAGGCCGCCACAGCGTTTGTACGCCGGCTAAAATCGGGCTTTGCGCCGCCGCGCCCTGCATTATGCCCATGGCTTCGGCCAGTTTCTCCGGCCCGCCGTCACCGCGATTTTGCAGGTAAAACTCAAAGCCCCCGGTATTACCCAGACCAAATATAGGTGGTGGGTTAAATGCCAGTACCAGTGCCTCATTAATATGGCCGGTTTTCATAAACAGCTCGTTAACTAAATCGCTGGCGCTGATGTCGCGCTCGTCCCAATCTTGTTGGGTCACAAAAATCGTAGCGGCGCTGTTCTTATAACCACCACCGATAAAGTCAAATCCGGCAAAGCTGACAATATCTTTATTGGCCGGGTTAGAGCGGATAGCGGCAATCACTTCATCCGTAACACGCTGGGTGCGTTCTAAAGAGGCGCCATCAGGCAGGAAGATCGCTGCGATATAAAAGCCCTGATCTTCATCCGGCACCAAGGATCCCGGCGTGGCGCGCCACAGACCGGCCGTGATAAAAATCATACCTGCCACGAGTATCAGCGCCAGCAAACCGCGACGTAAGAAAAAGCCGACTGTGGCGACATATTTACCGGTAATGCGCTGGAAGAACGCATTAAACCAGACAAAAAACGTCGCAGTTTGTTTATGCTCATGGCGCAAAATAGCGACGCATAATGCCGGCGTCATGATAAGTGCCACTACGCCGGATAAGCTGACTGAAATCGAGATTGTTACAGCAAACTGACGGAACAGCTCGCCGGTTAGTCCGCCTAAAAAGGCGATAGGCACAAACACTGCACACAGTACCATCACTATAGCCACTACCGGGCCAGACACTTCCTGCATGGCTTTTATCGCCGCATCACGCGCCGATAAATGCTCCTCGTGCATAATACGCTCAACGTTTTCCAGCACCACTATGGCATCATCCACCACGATGCCGATAGACAACACCATACCAAACAGCGTTAGGGTGTTAATGGAGTAACCCAGCATATACAGGCCAGCAAATGTTCCCAGCAAGGAAATTGGTACCGCAAGAATAGGAATTAAGGTCGCGCGCCAGTTTTGTAAAAACAGATACACCACTAAAAACACCAGTAGCATAGCCTCAGCCAACGTTTTAACTACCTCGCGAATAGACACTTCAACGAAGCGCGTGGTGTCGTAAGGCGTAGCCTGATCAAGCCCCGATGGAAAGCGCTGCTTCAGCTCAGCCACAGTAGCATTTACCTCTGCAGCAACATCCAGTGCATTAGCGCCCGGCTGTAAAAAGATACCCACCAAGGTAGCCGATTTGCCGTTGTACTGACCCATAAAGTCGTAATCGCGTGAACCCAGCTCGACACGGGCAATGTCTTTAACCCGCAAACTGCTGCCGTCGGGGTTGGCGCGGATAATGACATTTTCAAACTCCTCTACCGTGGAAAACCGGCCCTGCGCCGTTACGGTATACACCAGCTCCTGAGCATCGGCCGCGGTAGGCGTGGCGCCAATTTTACCGGCGGCAAACTGGGCGTTTTGTTCACGCAATGCACCGGCTACCTCAGGTACTGTTACCTGTAGCTGACTCATCTGATCCGGCTTTAACCAGATACGCATGGCGTAATCTTTGGCACCGAAAATTTGCACATTCGTCGTGCCAGGAATACGTTTTAGCCTGTCCAGCACGTTTAGCGTCACGTAGTTGGAGGTCCATAAATCGTCCCGGCTGCCATCGGGCGAATAAAACGCCAATACCTGCAAGAAGCTGGATGAGCCTTTTTCTACCGTAATACCCTGGCGTCTAACTTCTTCGGGTAAACGCGCTTCTACCTTGCTAACCCGGTTATTCACGTTCACCGCCGCCTGGTCAACATCAGTGCCAATTTCAAAAGTAATAAAGATGGTAGTCATGCCCGAACTGGTCGAGGTAGATGACATATACATCATGCCCTCGACACCGGTAATCGCATTTTCCAGCGGTGCTGCCACCGTTTGCTCCAGCACTTCGGCCGAGGCACCGGGGTACATCGCCACGACCTGCACCACAGGCGGAGCAATTTCCGGATACTGCGCTACCGGTAAGCTGCGCATAGCGGCTAAACCGGCCAGACAGATAAAAATACCGATCACAAAGGCAAAAATTGGCCGATCTATAAAATAACGCGAAAACATAGTCTGATCCCTGCCTGTTAGCCCTGAGCCTGGTTAGCTTGTGCTAACTGCACTGGCATACCGGGGAAAAAGATACGTGCCATACCCTCAACAATTACGGTGTCGCCGGCGTTTAACCCCGATTTAATCACCCAACCGTTCTCGCCGTTTAGTTTTACCCAGTCACCCACTTCTACCGGCGCCGGCAATGCGACTTTACCACCCTGCTCACCGTCGGCTAACAGATAAACAAATTTGCCGGTGCCACCGTCAAGCACCGCATTTTGCGGCACAACAATAGCGTTGTGACGCATAGCGCCTTCCAGCTCGATACGCACAAACTGGCCAGGACGCAGTAAATTATCGGGGTTGCTTATCTCTGCTTTCATTTCGCTGGTACCGGTTTGGCTATTAATACGGACATCAGCAAAATCGACTACACCGGTTTGGTTATATTCAGAGCCATCGGCCAGCAACAGCTTAACCTGCCATTGCTCTGGTAGGGTTACCGCGCCGCTCTGTGCTTCGGCGCGCAGTTTTAGCTGCTCACGCTCAGCGATGGAAAAGCGCACATACATCGGATCTAACTGGGTAACATAGGTCAGCAACATGTCCGGGCCAGATACCAGGGTGCCTTCAGACACCAACTCGCGGCTTACCACACCGGCAATCGGCGAGCGCACCTGGGTGTAATTTAACTGCAGTTGTGCCTGCTGTAATACCGCCTCAGCGGTTTTCACATCGGCTTTGGCTACATCCAGTGCTGACAAGGCATCATCTAACGCCTGCTGCGATACCGCACCGTCTTTACGTAACTGCTGCAAGCGGTTTAAGGTGCGCTCGGCTTGCGCTTGACGCGCTTTGGCTGCACTGAGTTCCGCCTGATTACGGTTTACCGTCGCCTGAAACGGCGCCGCATCCAGGCTAAACAGGCTTTGCTCTGCGCTGACTTTAGCGCCTTCATTAAAGTGGCGTTTCTCTAAAATACCGCCCACCCGGGCACGAATTTCCACCTCGCGCGACCCCGCCAGCAGCGCCGGGCTTTGCAGCAATAACGGCACGCTTTGCGGCTCTACTTTTACTACATTAACCATGGCCGGCGGCATACCACCGCCCTGTTCAGCGGCGTTTGGCGCATCAGAGCAACCTGATAACAGCGCAAGGGGCAGTAACACTATTGCGCTAATGGCAACACGAAAAAAAGCTGAGCTGGTTGTCATAAAAGTACCTGTAAGCGATCCGTCTGAGGCTGCAACGTTAGCAGCGGCAGGTGCGGTAGTTTTAGCTGAAAACACAATTGATATGATTAAACGGCAGTAAAATAGCACATTTCTTACCGATCGGTAATGAAATATGTATGAAGATTTGTAACAAGGATTTGTTTATACCGCCAGGCCACTTTGGAAAAAGGCCTGGCGTTTATTGTTTTACGGCTGCAGATCGACGCCTTCGGCCTCTACCGGCGGGCTTAGCATATCTTCGCGGCTTAGGCCCAATAGCTCAGCGATGGCGCTGGCAACATAGATAGACGAGTAAGTGCCCACAGCAATACCAAACAGCAACGCGGCGGCAAAACCGTGAATGAGCGCGCCGCCTAAGTAAAACAACACCAGCAGCACTAATACTGTGGTTAGTGACGTAATGACGGTGCGGTTTAACGTGGACGTGATGGCCTCGTTAATGGTTTCAGCGACGGTAGCATCACGCAATTTGCGAAAGCTTTCGCGGATACGGTCAAATACCACTATGGTGTCGTTTATCGAGTAACCAATCAGCGCCAGTATCGCGGCCAGCACCGTTAAGTCAAACTCCAGCCCCAACACCGAGAACAGCCCCAGCGTTAACACCACATCGTGCAATAAAGAGGCGACCGCACCGACCGATAAACGCCATTCAAACCTAAGCGCCACATAAATTAAGATGCCGACCAACGCCACCAACATGGCCAGGCCGCCGTCTTGTTTTAGCTCAGCCCCGACACTAGGGCCGACAAATTCGACCCGGCGCACATTCACTGTACCGGCATCACTGGCATTCAGTGCTGTAACGACTGCATCACCAATTTGTGCCTGCACTAAGTCGGCCCGTAGCGGTATGCGAATAAGCACATCTCGGCTGCTGCCAAACAGCTGCACCACGGCATCGTCAAAGCCGGCTGCGCTGAGTGTTTGCCGTACAGCCGGTAAGTCGGCTGCTTGCGCAAAGCCCACCTCGATAACAGTGCCGCCGGTAAAGTCCAGCCCCCAGTTAATGCCGTTAATAAAAAACGACGCTACCGAGCCACAGAGTAACAACAGCGATAACACCACAGCCGGCCATTTTAAGCGCATAAAATTCAGCGGTTTAGCAAAATTAAATACTTGCATCTTGTGCTCCTTACACCGGCAGTGACTGCAAGCGGCGGCCACCCCAAATTAAATTGACTAACAAGCGGGTGCCGACTACAGCGGTAAAAATGGAGGTTAAAATGCCGATGGCCAGCGTGACGGCGAAGCCTTTTACCGGCCCGCTCCCCACACCGAACAGCACCAGCGCCACTAACAAGGTGGTGATGTTAGAATCGGCGATAGTGGCAAAAGCCCTGTCGTAGCCCAGGTGAATAGCCTGCTGTACTGAGCGGCCCTCACTGAGCTCTTCTCTGATGCGCTCAAAGATCAGCACATTGGCATCCACCGCCATGCCCACTGTCAACACGATGCCGGCCATACCGGGTAAGGTCAGGGTGGCGCCAGGCACCATCGACAGCACACCGACAATCAACACTAGGTTGGCCATTAATGCGATATTGGCCACCATGCCAAAAGCTTTGTAATACACCAGCATAAACAGCATTACCGCTGCCAACCCCCACTGAATGGCACTGACCCCTAGGGCAATATTTTCCTGCCCCAAGCTTGGGCCTATGGTGCGCTCTTCAATAATTTGTACCGGCGCAATTAAGGCGCCAGCCCGCAGCAAGGTAGCCAGGTTTTGCGCCTCAGCCGGGCTGGCAATGCCGGTAATGTCAAACGTCATGCCCAGCCGCTGCTGGATAGTGGCGTCGTTGATCACTTCCTGCTGTTTTAGCAGTACCGGCGTACCCTCTGCAGTGAGCGTTTCGCCGGGTTTGTATTCAATAAATACCGACGCCATGCGCCGCCCTACTGCATCTTTAGTGGCGGCTGAGAGCTTAGTGCCGCCCTCAGCGTCCAGCTTTATACTGACTTTTGGCTGGCCGTATTGGTCGTAACCGGCGCTGGCGCCAGTGATATGATCGCCGGTCAGCATAATGCGTTTTTCCAGTAGCAGCGGTTGGCCATTACGGCTGTAATACAGCTCAGCATTGGGCGGCAGGCGACCAGCTAAGCCAGCGGCAATATCGGCTTCAGTATCAACCAGACGAAACTCTAACGAGGCGGTGGCGCCGAGGATTTCTTTCGCCAGCGCCGTATCTTGCACGCCGGGCAGTTGCACTACGATGCGATCCGCCCCCTGGCGCTGCACCAGGGGCTCAGCCACGCCAATCTCGTTAACCCGGTTGCGGATAATGGTCAGGTTTTGTTGCAGCGCTTCTTCGCGTACTTGCTTTTGCTGCACGTCGGTTAATGAAAGCGTGAGGCTTAACCCCTCAGCGCTGTGTTGTAACTCAGGCAACTTTTGTGCAATCAGCTTTTCGCTTGCCACCAGATCATTATTATCACGCAAGCTCAGTCTTATCTGTTGGTTAGCTGCATCAACGCTGACACCTTGATAACGGATCTGATTTTCCCGTAATAACGCACGCAGCTGCTGGGCGCTGTCATTCAGTTGTTTATCCAGCACCGCCTGCATATCAACCGCCAGCAAAAAGTGTACGCCACCGCGCAGGTCCAGCCCCAGTTTCATCGGGCCGGCGCCAATCGCAGCCAGCCAGCCTGGCGTGGTCGGCGCCAGATTAAGCGCAGTAATGTAATTATTGCCCAGCACCGAACTTGCCAGCTCACGGCCGGCCAACTGCTCATCAGCCGAGTTAAACCGCAACACTAACTGGCCGTTGTTGAGATCCAGTGCCTGAGGTTTAAGGCCGGCGCGGTCAAATTCGTTGGCCAGCTGCTTAACCAGGCCCGGGGTTAGCTCGCCGCCGCGGCTGGCACTGATATTCAGCGCAGGTTGCTCAGGGTATAAATTCGGTAGCGCGTACACCAGCGCCAGTAACAGCAGGCCCAGCACTACCAGGTAGCGCCAAAGCGGGTTTTTATTCAACATTATTAATCCTTAAATGCACAGCCGCATGCTCAGAGGCAGCATAACGGCGCTAATACTCTTTGTTTGGTAAGTACAGACAGCTTATGCAGACACTGACAGCAAGGGCTGAACAGTGCAGCAGACATCACTGCCGGTAACAAAACCAGTGTTTATCAGTGCATTAAGAAAGTGGTGGTGCGCGGGGTTGCTGCGGCCTGATGGCAACAGAGCAACTGCCCAACAGCAAGGTGCCCTTTGCCTGGCCGCAGGTTTGGTAAAGAAACGGCTTAGTTATGCTTTGGGGCAGTACCGGCGGCGTGTCATCGTTATCGGTATGATTATTTTCGCCGGAGATATGAGCGAGTTGCTGCTGGCTAAGATTCAGCGCATACAGCTGGCTGTCGGCAAGCGGCGATAAGCGCACATCCTGCACGGCAAAGGCTTGCGGCGTGCAAAGTATGGCTAAGTAAAATAATATCGCAACACGACTGATCCAGCGCATAGCCGCCTATCACCTAAATCCGCTATTGATCGTTGCTGCGTTAACTGAGGCGCAGCTTCGAGCATGATGGGGCTTTAGCGGCTTTTGTACAAGGCCGCTCAACAAAAATACTGCTAGTGGGTAACCTTTTAGGGTAAAAGAAGTTAAGCCGCAGCCTGACGCGCCTGTTGCTCCAGCTCGGCTTTTAACGCCGGGTCCAGCTTTAACTGCCGCGCCAGCTCAGTTAAATAGCTACGCTCCATAAAGCTTTCTTCATCGACCACCAGCACACTGGCCAGATACATCTCAGCCGCCATTTCCGGCGTACTGGCGCTTCTGGCAATATCGGCTGGATCCAGCGGTTTACGAAGCTCTGCATCAAACCACTGTTGCAAGCTGCCATCGCTGGTTAACCGGGCAATTTCGTTATCGATAAGCTCGCGCTCTCTGTCATCAATGTGGCCATCCGCTTTGGCTGCAGCAATAATGGCGCGCAATATAGCATGGCTATGCTGCTCGGCCTGCGGTGGTGGTAAGCGGTCAATGGTTTGCGGCTCTGTCCTTGCGCCCGCATGTTGCTGTTGCTGCTGATAATTGCTGTAGGCTTTGTAGGCCACTACGCCAAGCGCAGCCAGGCCGCCATAGGTTAAAATTTTACCGCCCATTTTGCGGCCTTTTTTACTGCCCAGCAGCAAGCCCAGCGCCCCACCACCCAACGCTGCACCGGTTTTACCTGACAGCAGGCTACCCAGGCCACTGCTACCGGTCAATGGGGTTGCCGTTTTGCCCCCGAGTAACTCTGAGCCTTGCTTAAATAATTGATCTAATAACCCTTTGGTATTCATTCACCCGCTCCGACGTAAATCATCTTGGCCATCAGACCATAACAGCAGCGAATAATTCCAGCCAGACATTAACTGTTACAAGCTGTTGTTTTATCAAAGCGCTGCCTTGTGCTTTACTGGTACAGCTTATAAAACAACAAGGATATTTTATGTTTACTCCACGTTACCTCGCGCTGTTTTGTGCGCTGGCCAGCGGCGCGGCTTTTGCCAGTGAGAACACGCGCTTGCTGCGCCAGCCGGACATCTCCGCCTCTCACCTGGCCTTTGTTTACGGTGGCGATATTTGGCTAAGTGACAAAACCGGCCAGAACCCACGCCAGCTGACCAGCCATCCGGCCAGTGAGTTTGCGCCTAAGTTTTCGCCCGATGGCAACTGGCTTGCGTTTTCAGCCAGTTACGATAACAACACCGACGTGTACATTATGCCCGTGAGCGGCGGCAGCCCGCAGCGGTTGACCTATCACCCTGGCGCCGATACCGTAAACGGCTGGAGCCCGGATGGTAAAAGTGTGCTGTTCGCGTCAAACCGTGAAATAGCCAATAGCCGCAGTAATCAGCTGTACAAAATCAGTATTGACGGCGGTTACCCGGAAAAACTGATGCAGGCCGTTGCCTTTGAAGGCGACTTACACCCTGATGGCAAAAAGTTGGCTTACCGGCCAAATAATATGGCCTACAGCGGTGCCAGCGGCTGGCGACTGCACCGTGGTGGCAGCACGCCGCCGGTGTGGATCATCGATCTGGAAAAACAGCAGCTGGAAAAAATCCCCCATCCTAACGCCAATGAATTTAACCCGTTTTGGCTTAATGACACGGTGTACTTTTTATCTGACCGCGATAACCAGGCAGTAAACCTGTTTCGCTACCGTAATCAGCAGGTCGAGCAACTCACCCAAAGCAAAGACTGGGATTTACGCAGTGCTGCTGGCCACGGTAACAGCGTAGTGTATGAGGCCGGTGGCTATTTATACCTATTCGATGTTACAAGTGGTCAAACTTCGCCGGTTAACGTCAACATCAACACCACCTCAGTGCAAAAACGGCCGCAGTGGAAAGACGCTAGTAAAACCTTAACCCGTGCGCGGCTGTCCAGCACCGGTCAGCGGCTGGTGGTATCGGCACGCGGCGATATTTTTACCGTGCCGGTAACCGATGGCAGTACCCGTAGCCTGACACAAAGCAGCGACGTGCGTGAATTTGACGGCCTGTGGAGCCCGGATGGTAGCAAAGTGGCGTATATCTCTGATGCGGGCAATAAACACCAACTGGTGTTGCAAAACCAGGATGGGTTAAGCGCGCCGCAGGTGTTTGCGCTATCTGACAGCGGTTATTTTAACCTGCTTAGCTTCTCACCCGATGGTAAACGTATTGTCTATCATGATAACCATCTGAATTTGTATGCCTTTGATTTGGAAAAACAGCGTAGCCAAAAGCTGGATAGCTCCAAGCGGCGAGAAGATTTTATCGTGTCGTTCTCGCCCGACAGCCGTTATCTGGCTTATACCGTGGCCGGTACCAATTACTTTAGCCAGATTAAACTTTACGATTTTAGTAATAACAGCAGCCGCCAAATCACCGATGGTTTAAGCCACGCCAGCGATCCGGCGTTCAGCCAGGATTATTTGTTCTTCACCGCCTCGGTCAATACCGGGCCATCGCAAGTCGGGCTGGATTTATCCACCCGTGAACGGCCGGTACGTAGCGCTATTTATGCTTATGTGCTGGCCGCTGACGGCAAATCGCCACTACTGCCAAAAGCCGGTGATGAACCGGTTAAAGCCGACGGCAAAACAGGCAAAAAAGACGACAGCAAAGACAGTGCTAACACCGCAGTTAAACCGCCAAAGCTAGACCTTAACGGCCTGCAAGACCGCATCGTCGCATTGCCGGTGGCCGAGCGTAATTACGCCAGTTTAAGCGTTGCCAGTGATGGTGCACTGTTTTATTTAGAGCGTAGCCAGCCCGGTAGCAGTAATGAGCCACCGGCGCAGCAAAGCCCGAACAACGGCACGCTTCATCGTTATGATTTTAAAGAGCAAAAAACCGAGCAGGTAGCACAGGCTATAAGCAGTTATCAGCTCAGCGACGATGGCAACAAGCTGTTGTTGTTAAGCCTGCCAAACAAGCTTGAAGTGGGCGATGCCAAGGCCAAGCCCGACGCCAAAGCCGTGAGCCTGGCGGATGTACGCAGTTTTGTTAACCCCAGTGCAGAATGGCAGCAAATTTTTAATGACGCCTGGCGGATGCAAAAAGAGTACTTTTATGATGCCAATATGCACGGCATTAACTGGCAAGCCATTTATGACAAATACCAGCCAATGCTTAAACACGTGCAGCGCCGCGAAGATTTAAATGACGTCTTGGTAGAGATGATTGCCGAGCTGCAGGTAGGCCATAACCGTATTGGCGGTGGCGATGTGCATCAGGAAAGCCCGAGCAAAGTGGGCTTACTGGGCGCTGATTTTGTGATTAAAAACGGTAAGTATCAGTTTAGTACGGTTTATCAGGGCGACCGCTGGAGCCCGTTTTTACCGGCACCGCTAAATGTGCCCGGCGCCAGTGCTAAAACCGGCGACTACCTGTTGGCCATTAACGGCCGCGAGCTTAGCGCCAAAGATAACATTCATGCCTTTATGGACAACACTCAGGGCAAACAAGTGGTGCTAACGCTTGCCGACGATGCTAAAGGTAAAAACCGGCGCAATATTACGGTAGAACCGGTTGCCAATGACAGCCAGCTACGGTTATGGCACTGGGTAGAGCACAACCGCAAGTTAGTCGCCGAAAAAACCGACGGCAAGGTGGCCTATGTCTATCTGCCCAATACCGCTGATGGTGGCTTTTACTTCTTCAACCGCATGTTCTTTGCCCAGGTTGATAAACCGGCGCTGATTATCGATGAGCGCAAAAACGGTGGCGGCCAGGCGGCGAACTACATTACCGAAATTCTTGGCCGGCCGTTTTTATCCGGTTGGAAAGATCGTGACGGCCTGGTATTTACCACGCCAGGCGGGGGCATTTATGGCCCGAAAACCATGTTGATTGATCAGGACGCCGGCTCGGGTGGTGACTTCCTGCCCTGGGCATTTAAGCGCTTGGGTTTAGGTAAAACCATTGGTACACGCACCTGGGGCGGTTTAATTGGTATTTCAGCAAACCCGCCGATGATTGATGGCGGTTTTCATGTGGTGCCGTTTTTCCGCTTCTACACGCCAGACGGTGAATGGCGGGTAGAAAACGAAGGCGTAGCACCGGATATCGAAGTAGAACTGGATCCGATCGCGCTAAACAAAGGCATAGATGTGCAGTTAGAACGTGCAATCAGCCATACGCTAAACGAGCTAAGCGCTAACCCGCCAAAAGATCATAGCCAGGCCCCGGCGATGCCCACTCAGCTTGGTCTCTAAGACAGCCAGAACACAAAAGCCGCGTAACTCGCGGCTTTTTTATTGCCCTTACCTACAAAAAGCCAAAAGCGTACAACTGTTAGCCTAAAATAAAAGCAGGCAACTTTCTAATACATATTTAAAATTTTAAATTTCAATATCTTAATAAACAAAACCTTTACCAAGCATAACTAAAACTGGCCAAACCAGATATTTTGGTGTACAACTGTGCGCTGAAATTACCCTTAATGAATTATTGTGACGACTGTGACTGCTGTTCTCTCTGTACTTCGCCGCCTGTGGCGTCATTTTTGTTTAATGCTGGGTAATCAGCCTGCGCTCAGCCTCTATCTGCAACCTTTACTTCGCGCTGTTTGGCCAGGTTTTATGCCTGGGCAATTCCGTGGCCAACCGGTAGAAAAAAGCTGGCAAACCGCCGACATGATTAAACTGACCTTGAAGGTATCACGCCGCTGGCCGGGTTTTGTACCAGGTCAGCATGTACTGCTAACGCTTGAGCATAACGGCAAAAACCTCACCCGGCCTTTTAGCATTTGTTCAGCCCTGAGTTTGTGGCAAAGCCAACGCCAGATTGAACTGTGCTGTAAAGTACAACACAGCGGCGCCTTTACCCCGCTGCTGGCACACTTGGCAGCAGGCAGCAGAGTAAATATCAGTGCTGCTCAGGGTGTCTTTAGCTGGCAACAGCTTGCCAAACCTGCACTGTTTATTGCTGCGGGTTCAGGTATTACGCCCATTGCTTCTATGCTACTAAGCCAGCGTCATTGGCTGGCGCCTGTCAGTCTTTACTATCGGGTGCGCGGTGAAGAAAACGCGGCGTTATTAGCCCCGTTGCAGCAACTGGCCGCGCAACAGCCTTTGTTTCGTCTGGTGCTGTCTGACAGCCGGCTTGAACATAGCGACGCCTTTATCCAACAGGTGTGCGTAGCAAGCGCACATCAGCAGCTGTACCTGTGCGGCCCGCAAGCCTTTATGCAGCAGTTAAGCACAGCATTACTACAAGCAGGTGTTGCGAAGGATCACATATTTCAGGAGCAGTTTGGCCCTTCGTTGCCGTCGCCGACACAAAGTGACAATAGCAGTCAGCATCAGGTGGTGTTGCAAAGCGGCACAGAGCAGGTATTTAGCGCGCCAGCAAACCAAAGCCTGCTACACAGCGCTGAACAGCAAGGGCTTAGCCCACGCTTTGGGTGTCGTATTGGCGTGTGTTTTCAGTGCGTCTGCGACAAAGTCAGCGGCCAGGTGCGTGACATACGCACTGGCGCCTTAAGCGGCCACGGCCGTGAACAAATTCAGTTATGTATCAGCCAGCCGGTCACGGATCTGGTATTAAAACAGTAGCAGGACAAAAGATGGCATTAAGTAACGAGCAATATCAGGCGTTGGCACAAGAGCTGGACAGCGTAAAACAGCAGGTACAGGCACAGTTAGGCGAAGCCGACGCCCGTTATATCCGCCGGGTGTTGTTAGTGCAGCGCATCAGCGCCATTAGCGGCCGCATTTTGCTGGTGCTGGGCTTTATTACCCCCTGGCTGTGGGGGCTGGGAGTGCTGCTGTTAGCCTTAGGGAAAATTCTCGACAATATGGAAATTGGCCACAATGTGTTGCATGGCCAGTACGACTGGATGAACGACCCGCTGTTGCACTCCCGCCGCTACGAGTGGGACATAGCCTGCGAGTCTGGCTCCTGGCAGCGCACCCATAATGTTGAGCATCACAGTTACACCAATATTATTGGCAAGGATCGTGACTTTGGTTATGGCTTGCTGCGTCTTAGCAACGACTTTCGCTGGCGGCTGCGCAATTTATGGCAAGGCGGCACTTACCTGCTGCTAAGCATGCTGTTTCAGTGGGGGGTGTCATACCACGAGCTGGCCGGGCAACGGGTATTTTTTGGTAGAAAGAAAACCGATCGGCAAACGCAGGTGTCTGACACTGAATTGAAAAAAGCGTTTTTTGGCAAGGGCGCGCGTCAGCTGGTAAAAGACTATGTGTTCTTCCCGTTAATAGCAGGGCCAATGTGGCTGTGGGTGCTGTGCGGGAACTTACTGGCGAATTTACTGCGTAATTTGTGGACGTCGACGGTGATTTTTTGCGGCCACTTCACCAAAGAAGTGTATGCCTTTAAGCCCGAAGAGTGCGAAAACGAAAGCCGCGGCCATTGGTATTACCGCCAGATGCTGGGTTCATCTAACTTTACCGGCCCAACCTGGCTGCATATTTTAACCGGCCATTTAAGCTGCCAGATAGAGCACCATTTATTTCCCGATATTCCTGCCCGCCACTACCCGGCCATGGCTAAACAGGTGCAGGTTATAGCGAAAAAATACGGCATTCCTTACAACACCGGCAGCTTTTTGCGCCAGTACAGCACCGTGTTTTGGCGCATTATGCGCTATTCACTACCTGGTGGTAAAAGCGCGGTAAAAGCACTGTAGTTTCGTATATCGGAAACCAGTTTGCTCACGCTAACACGCCGTAAACCCATCCATGGGGGCTCGTCTCGGCCCGTCCGGGGCCTCAACGGTTAGCTTAGAGCAAATTGGTTCCCTCAGCAGAGATATGGCTAATCCCTGACAAGCAGTTACTGTGTAGTACGCTTATCAGTTCGATCCAGTGCGCGGATAATATCGCGCCAGCTTAAAATACCCTGCGGCCGGTTTTGATTATCAACCACAGGGATACACGACACGCCTTCGTGGTTAAACAATTGTATGGCATCCATCACCTTGGCCTCTGGCTGCAAGGTGACCGGCTTGCGTAGCATTACCTGATGTACCTTTTTATTTAAGGTGGCGAGATCACGTGCTGTTTCTGCTGCAGTGCCAATATGCGGGCTTAGCGCTTTGAATAAATCCCGATCAGACAGCACGCCAATTAACAGGCCCTTCTCCACCACCAGCACATGATGAAACTTTACGTTGTCAAAAATTTGCTTCACTATGCTAAGGGTATCATCCGGCGAGACACTCACCGGTTTGGTGCTCATTAAACGGGCAACATTCAGCATAAAGTACTCTTGGCTAAGCCAGTGTGAAACTTCAGGGTTATGGCCAAGACTATAGCGTTTTTTATCACCTTTACCAGCCTTAGCAACTCAGGTTAGCGCCGGTGCTGCCACAGTAAGTAGAGCCCGCTTAGCATGATGACAAAAGCGCCTATCAGCGTTGATAGCTGTGGGTATAGCTGCCACAGCAGAATATCAAAACCTATACCCCACAATAACGCGGTGTACTCAAAGGGCGCGATCAGCGCCGACGGGGCGACTTTAAACGCCTGGGTAATGGCAATCTGGCCGGCAAAACCGGTAATGCCAATTAACATAAAGCTAAACCATAACTCGCTTTTAAGTGGCTGCCAATCCGGTAGCGCCAACAAGCCGGCACCGAGTGATAACAATGTCATCAGCCAGAACACCATATTGCCAGTGCCTTCAGTGCGGCCCAAAATGCGCACCGTAATGGCCGATACGGCATAGCAAAACGCCGCTAAAAGTGCCATTAAAGCGCCAAAGCTAATCAGCTTATCGCCGTCCGGTTTTAGCATAAACAGCACACTCACCAGACCTATGCCAATGGCAACCCAATGCCGGGGCGCAACATATTCTTTTAGCCAAAACGCTGACATGGCAGTGATAAGCAGTGGCGCAGTAAAAAAGATGGTGTAGGCCTCAGCCAGTGCCAGGCTTTGCAGGCTGTAAACAAAAGCCCATAGCATCGTTACGCCAAGCACTGCACGCAGCAGGTGCAGGCTCCAGCGGGTGGTTAGCAGCGTTTTATAGCGGCCGCTGCCAATAAGCCACAGCACCACTAAAGGCCAGGCCAGGGCACCGCGCAAACAGGCAATTTGCATGGCGCTGTAATGCGGCGTGAGGGATTTCATCGCAGCATCCATCGCCGCAAACAGCGCTACGGCCAGCAGCATGCACAGCACACCGTGAAAGGGTTTATCAGAATTTGAAGAGGAAGAAACAGCCATACCTCAACACCACAACAACAGGTGGGCTATTGTATCTCTTCCTCTGCTTTACTGCGCAGGAAAAATGCCACTATCGCTGAGGTTAATACCCCCATGATGGCGGCACCTACCAAGCTTTGCAGCATGTAGTTGCCCAGGCTGAAATACTCAGCAGCTTGCTGCGGACTCATCATGCCCTGAGTAATGGCATAAACTTGCACATTATTAAAATACTCAGGCGTAATAACAGTATGGGTTAGCCACTGCACCGCCGGGCTTAGCACCACCACCACTAATGTAATCAGCACCCCGCTTTGCATACCTTGTTTCCAGCTCATTTGCCCGCCGTAGTCGCGGTGCTTTTTTTGTTTAAGTGCCAGGACATATAAAAGTATCGCAGGTATGGCAAACAGGTTGGTGTACGTCGCGTGCTGGGCAATATAACGGCCATGCAGGCCAACTAACTGCTCGCCCCACATCCATAGCAGCATAACCGCAGTAAAAATCAGGCCCCAGCGAATTTCGGTTTGGTATCTGTGCATAATGTCCTTTATTTATTCGAGGTTTAACCGCATCACTATAGCCGCTTTATCCGGCTTTGCCACACCCGCCTATACTTAATGTCAAAAGCCCAGCACTAAGCCTGAGCTTGCCTCAACACCAACGGCTATGTGCTGACAGGTTTGAACTGTGGCGCTAAGCGTCCATCAGCGTGCGATGCAGCGCTTTTAAATGCGCCAGATCTGCGGCGTCACTTTGTGCCTTTTCAGCCCTGGCCAATGCAGCCTCTGAATGGCGCCGGGCCTGAATACGCAATTGGGGATTAAGCTTGGCAAGCGCAATAAAACTCTTTTGCAGACGAATATGGATCTCAACCAGCGCCGCGCCATCGCGCGCAATTGGGGTAAAGAAATCATCGAACAGATCAGACAGCGCTAACCCTAATTGCCACACCTTGTTGTAACAAACCTCGACCTCACCTTTATCTGGCAACTGCCAGTTACTCAGCACGCGCATACCGCGGCCAATAATTTCAATAGCAGTACCGGGGTCATTAACCGCCGGTGACAGCGCTTTTGAGGCAATCTCGGCTAGCACCAGCAAACCAAAGCGCGGGTCCTGATCGAAACTGCGAAAATCTTCAATGGTAAACGCCTTAGACAAGCTATCGGTATTGTCTGGCAGCTCGCCATCTATCCAAAGCAGTGGTCGGCGCGGATCGATAAAAACCCCGGCACGCACCACAATAAACACCCGGCAGGCATTGGCCTCCGCCCATTTACTGATAGCACTGACATCGACATGCTGAATATAGCCAATGGTGTCGGTTAAAAAAGCCCTGGCACTTGCCGGCACTTCAGATAGTGATGCCAGCGGATTGGCGCCAAGCCAGGGATCTGTAATAAACGCCTTCAATGCGGCGTAGGCTTTATCCTCTACCCGGTTCGCCGTTTCCCCGACCCGGCCCAAACCGGATAAGTGGTTTATCCATACCAGTATGGTAATAACAATCAGCGCGGTCACAACAATGGTGGTGACAAACAGTACCACTTCACCGCGCTCGTTATAAAGCTTGGTATTAAGCAGAATAATGCTGACAATGCTATACAAAAACGAGCCAACAAAGGTAGCCAGCGCATTGTGGGTGGTGCTGTCTTCCATTAGCAAGCGGGTTGCCCGTGGTGACACGCTGTTGGTTGAAGCACTGAACGCCGCAATCATAATACTCAGTGAAAAGGTGGTCACTGCCAGCATGCTGGACGCCAGGATAGTAAGGATTTTCTCCGCAGCACCGGCACCGATAATGCCGGCCGCTGACGCAGGAATAACATCTTGCAAGAGCACAGCAACCAATGCAGACAGTAGCGCCAGCAGGGCAAAAGCCACAGTACGCACCCAAAGTTTACGGCTTAGCTTTAACAGCTTCCAACCCCACTTAGTCACCATGCTTTAGTCACCATGTTTTAGTTACCATGTTTTAGCCTCTTTGCTGTTGCCACCACTGCATAAGCTCGGTGGCATTGCCTTGCATCAGCACCGGCAGACCACGTTTTTGCAACTGATAGTGATACATAGGGTCATAATAGTCGCTTAGCAGCCGCGCTATCCATAGCCGGTGGTGCTGAATATCGCCACTTTGCTGCTGCACCGTTAACGCCTGCTCCAGCATAGCAGTCAATTCGCTGTATAGTGCGCCGCCAAGGCGTTTGGCAATACGCGCCATGCTCTGACGCAGCATAGTGCTAAATACGGCAAAGCCCTGTTCGCCCTCTGCAACAACCGCTTCTGCATACAAATCAATAATATAATCCTGCAGTATCACCTCTATACGCGCCGTTAACGGCTCATCCAATAGCAGCAGCGGGCTTTGCTGCATGGCTTGATACAAACTGTGCGGAATGTTGCGCTGGCCAATCAATAAACTTTCATCCTCCAACAACAGAAATGGCGGCCTGTTGCTTTGCACCTGTAATAATCTGGCGGCCAGAGCGTTTTCAAAACTGATCTGACTGGGCTGCGCGGCTAATTTACGGCCAAAAGCCGAACCACGATGATTGGCCAGTGCTTCTAAATCGACGGCTTGCAGCTGCTTAAGCAGGCGGGTTTTACCACTGCCGGTAGGGCCGGCTAATAACAGCAATGGCTGTTGAGCGGCCTGTTCAATCACATTGATCGCCGCCTGACGCAGCGCTTTAAAACCGCCTTGTACTCTGGGGTATTCCACGCCGGCATCAGCCAGCCACTGCTGGGCAATTTGTGAGCGCAGGCCACCACGGGCACAGTACAACATACCATTGGGGTGTGCTTTGGCAAAATCAGCCCAGGCTTGCACTCTAAGCGCTTTTATATCGTCCTGCACCAGCTGATGGCCCAGCGCAATAGCCGCCTGCTGGCCCTGTTGTTTGTAACAGGTTCCGATGGCAGCGCGCTCGGCGTCACTCATCAGGGGCAAAT
Source organism: Chromatiaceae bacterium (assembly GCA_033838465.1). Taxonomy (GTDB): domain Bacteria; phylum Pseudomonadota; class Gammaproteobacteria; order Enterobacterales; family Alteromonadaceae; genus Alishewanella. The sequence goes on along the minus strand of JAJLKZ010000007.1, from coordinate 488,252 downwards.
TTATACTGCCACACAGCGCACCCCGGCTAAATTCCTGCGGTGCCCGCAGGTCAATCAGCGGCGGTTGTTGCTGTAAAATAGCCTGATAATTCGCTGTTAGTGGTAACTTTACCGTCATCTACCGGGCTTAACGCACACGAATTCGGTGGCCACGGCCACGGGCTTTTAGCTCGCCAATCGGCTGTAGCGCTAAATCGTATGCCACCGCCAGATGAATAAAGGCTGCTTCGGCCTGAGGGCTGACTGCCACCAGTAAGCCGCCACTGGTTTGCGGATCGCACAGCAAAGCCTGCTGTTCACTGCTTAATGGTGATACTTTGCCGCCATAGCTGGCAAAATTGCGGCCGCTGCCGCCTGGAATACAGCCTTTGGCAATATAGTCCTGCACAAAAGGCAGCACCGGCACGGCATGGCTGTCAAGTTCGGCATAAAGCCCGCTGCCTTCACACATTTCCAGCAAATGGCCTAACAGGCCAAAACCGGTCACATCGGTCATGGCGTGAATGCCGTCAATTTTCGCGATGTCAGCACCGATGCGGTTTAACTGCACCATGGTATCGCGCGCCAGCAGCGCATGCTCTGGCAGCAGTTTTTTCTGCTTTTGTGCTGTGGTTAAAATGCCCACGCCCAGTGGCTTGGTTAAATACAACCTGTCGCCGGCTTTGGCGGTATCGTTACGCTTTAGCTGCGCTATCGCCACGCGACCATTTACCGACAAGCCAAATATTGGCTCAGGGGTATCGATACTGTGGCCTCCCGCCAGCACGATACCAGCCGCTTTGCAGGTTTGACGGGCGCCTTCCAGCACCTGCTGCGCCAGCTCTGGCGGCAATTTACTCACTGGCCAGCCTAAGATGGCAATCGCTAGCATCGGCGTGCCGCCCATCGCATAGATATCACTGATCGCATTGGTGGCAGCTATCCGGCCAAAGTCAAAGGCGTCATCGCAAATAGGCATAAAAAAGTCAGTGGTGCTTAACAGCGCAGTGCCATCACCCAGGTTATAGGCGGCGGCATCGTCCTTACTGGCATTACCGACCAATAGGTTGTCATCGTGCATTGTCACGCTGGAGGCTAAAATTTTATCCAGTACTTGCGGCGATATTTTACAGCCGCAGCCGGCGCCGTGGCTGTACTCGGTAAGCTTAAAAGCGGATAAATCAGGCATAGTCAGTATCGGCTTAAACACAATAACGCCAACATACCCAAAGCGTTTTGCAATAACAAGGCATCTTTTACTTCGCCGCCGTTACCGCTACACTCGGGCGGTATTTTTAAAAAGGAAACGCTATGTCTGCCCGTTTTTTGCTCTGCGCCACTACTCTGCTGGCGGCTACTGCGGCTATCGCCGACGATAACTATACCTACGCCAATTACGCTGATGTAAAGGTACAGCACCTGCATCTGGACCTTGCGGTTGATTTTGCTGATAAAGCCCTGAACGGCTTCGCTGATTTACAGCTCAGTTGGCAAAACCAGCAAACCAACACGGTGTATCTGGATAGCCGCGATTTAATTATCGACAGAGTGTACGCTAAACGTGCAGATGGCCAGTGGCAAAAAGTGCCTTTTGAGCTTGGCGTGCGCGATGCAGTGCTGGGCAGTAAGCTGACGATAACACCCGGTTTTCAGGCACAAACCCTGCGTATTTACTACAGCTCTACCGACAAAGCCTCAGGCCTGCAGTGGTTAACGCCCGAGCAAACCGCCGGCAAAACCACGCCCTTTATGTTTAGCCAAAACCAGGCGATTCATGCCCGCAGTTGGATCCCTATTCAGGACACGCCCGCGGTACGTATGACCTACAGCGCCCGTATTCGGACACCCGACAATGTGCTTAGCGTGATGAGCGCGCCAAATGATCCGGCCAGTGCCCGCGACGGCGATTATCAGTTTTATATGCCTCAAGCCATACCAGCGTATTTAATTGCCATCGCCGCCGGTGACTTGCAATTTATAGCCATGAGTGAGCAAACCGGCGTGTATGCCGAGCCCTATATTTTACAGGCCTCAGCAGAGGAATTTGCCAGTACGCAGGCCATGATAGATGCCACAGAAAAACTCTATGGTGACTATCGCTGGGGCCGTTACGACTTACTGATCTTACCGCCCAGTTTTCCCTTTGGTGGCATGGAAAACCCGGTGCTAAGTTTTATTACGCCAACTGTGGTGTCCGGTGATGGCAGCCTGGTGAATTTAATTGCGCATGAACTGGCACACTCCTGGTCGGGTAATCTGGTGACCAATGCCAGCTGGCGCGATCTGTGGCTTAATGAAGGTTTTACCTCTTATGTTGAAAACCGCATTATGGAGCAGGTGTTCGGCACTGATCGCGCAGTGATGGAGCAGGCGCTGTCGGTACAAGGTTTAAAAGACGAACTGGCGCACATGCCCGCCAATGACAGCATACTGCATATTGATTTACAGGGCCGCGACCCGGACGATGCCTTTAGCGGCGTGCCTTATACCAAGGGCCAACTGTTTTTAATGTTTCTGGAGCAAAAGTTTGGTCGCGACAAGTTTGACCCTTTTGTTAAACAGTACTTTGACGATCACGCCTTTCAAAGCCTGGATACCGCCCGCTTTGTGATATACCTTGAACAGCAACTGCTGAACAAATACCCGGGCATAGTGTCGCTGGATGAGGCAAAACGCTGGATTTACCAGCCTGGCTTGCCAGAGGGTACACCCGAGCCACAATCTGATGCCTTTAATCAGGTGCTGCAGCAAGCTCATGCCTGGTTAGCCGGCGATACCGCCTTAAGCAGTCTGCCTACTGATAACTGGACAGTGCACGAGTGGCTCTATTTCATCAACAATCTGCCGCTTAGCATCACGCCAGAGCAACTGGCGCAGCTGGATGCGACCTTCAACCTGACATTATCAAGCAACAGTGAAATTGCCCATGCCTGGTATTTACTGGCATTGAAAACCGGCTATCAGGACATCGCAGGGCCGCTGGAGCAATATCTGATCAATATAGGTCGGCGTAAACTGATTATTCCGTTATACAAGCAACTTGCCAGCACACCGGAAGGTTTAGCTTTTGCCCGGGCCGTGTATGAAAAAGCCCGGCCGGGCTATCACCCACTGGCGCAAGGCACGGTAGACGAGCTGTTAAAGTAGTTTATTCGCGATAACGCCCGCTGATCTAAAACCTGTTGTAAGCGTAATGGCTGGCAACAGGTTTTTTTATGAGTAATCCATGCAAAAACTGTTTTATGACGGTAGTTGCCGGCTGTGTCAGCGTGAAATTAACTGGCTGGCGCCAAAACTTACACCACATCTTGAACTGGTCGATATCAGCGCTGAAGAATTCAGCGGCTTTGCCGGTGTGAGCAAAAATGCCATGATGCAGCAAATTCATCTGTGGCGTGATGACCACTTTTTAATTGGCATCGATGCAACCCTGCACTACTGGCAGCTAGCCGGACATAGCTGGCTGGTAGCATTTTTGCGCTTGCCCCCCTGCTACTGGCTGGCGAAAAAAGCTTATGCCTATTGGGCTGCAAAACGTACTCAGTGTGGCAACGGCGATTGTGCGGTCTAACCATGCGCCGACGTACGCTAACCAAGCAAAGTGCCGCTACCGATAGCCAGATCTTACGCTTGCATAGCGCCATGGCAGACAAGTTACTGGCGCAGCCAGAGCGGGTAACACAGGTATTGCAAACACTGGAGCAACGTTATCAGGCGGGGCTATTACGTCACAGCAGCTATATTCACTGGTATAGCATTTTAGACTGTATTAATGAGCCACAACTGTTTCGCAGCGCTCTGCTCGATACTGGTGAGCGTATGCGCAAGTTACGCAGACGCACTGTACTGGTCGGCATATTGACTGAAGAAGAACGAATGTCACTGCTAATGCAGGCAACCGACGAGGAGACAACAGCATGAAACTGATTAAGCTGCTGGGATACGCTGGCCTGATCCCGTTTGTAGCCTTGCCGCTACTGTATACCACACCAATGTGGCTAAGCCCGGGGCGCATAGTAGAGCTCTACCAGCTATACAGTGCACTGATTTTAGGCTTTATGGCAGGGGTATTCTGGCCGGTGCTACACAGCAACATGAGCAGCGATGCCAAAACGGAGCGATTGGCGCTGACAGCGGTGACCTTTCCGGTACTGAGTTTTCTCGCATTATTCACCGCGCCAGAGTATTTTTTGCCGGCACAAGCCTGCTTATTTGTGCTATTGCGGTTATCAGAATTCCGGCTGGGCCTGAACCGGCAATACGCAGGCCATTACCGCAGCTTACGCAATCAGTTAACTTTGGTTGTGCTATTTAGTCATGTATTACTGTATTTTGTAGCCAGTGCCTAAACTGGCACTGCCTGCTGATAAGTGCAATAAAACAACCTCTCGCACCGCGATTAGTTAATCAGATTGATAATGCCTGGTTATCCAGCTGGCTATTTCGGCCGCCCTGGCGGGCTTGGCAAACAGATAGCCCTGATAACAATAACAACCACTTTGCCGCAGCAACTCGCGCTGCACTTCGGTTTCAACACCTTCGGCAATCAGTTTCATACCAAAGGTGTTAGCAATACCAATAATGGCCTCAACAATAACCCAGTCGCGCGGTCTACCCGAGCTGGCGCTACGAACAAAATACTGATCGATTTTTACCTCGTCAAACGGCAGCCGGGACAGGTATGAAAGTGACGAGTAACCGGTGCCAAAGTCATCCATGGAAAATCTTACGCCCATCTGCTTGATTTGCTGCATACGGCTGACGGCATCGTCAAGGTCTGCCAGGATCAGGCTTTCAGTAAGCTCCAGCATCAGCTGTTGTGGTTTTAACTGGTATTTTTGCAGGCATTGCTCTACCTGCGTAACAAACTCTGGCTGGTAAAACTGCCGCGCACTGATATTGACTGACATCACCAGATCGCGCAGCAAGGGGTCGCTCTGCCATTGCTGTAACTGAGCGCAAGCCTGCTCTAACACCCAATGGCCAATGCTGTCAATCTGGCCGGTTTCTTCTGCCAATGGAATAAAGCGGGCCGGCGAGACATACCCCAGCTCAGGGTGTTGCCAGCGCAGCAGTGCCTCTACACCCACAACCTTACCCGTATCAGTAAGCTGAGGCTGATAGTGTAATTCGAACTGCTGATCTGACAGTGCGGCCGCTAAGGCAAGCTCCAGCTGATAACGCTGCTGTATTTCAACAGTCATCGCCGGGTTAAAGCCCACCTGACTGTTTCCCCCCTGCGCCTTAGCATGCGACAGCGCGATAGCGGCTTGTTTTAATAATTCGTCAGACGATGCACCGCTGTGTGCCAAACAATATCCCAGGGATACCGTGCAACAATACTGATGTTGTTGAATGTCAAACGGCTGTCGCATTAACTCACGCAGCGAACTGCAATGCTGCTCAGCCCAGGCGCCCAAGTCCTGCGCCGATGTGCCTGCCAGCAATAGTACAAACTCGTCACCGCTTAACCGGCCGCAATAGGCGTGTGCCGGTGCAGCCATGCGCAACCGACTTGCCAATTGGATCAATAACTGGTCGCCAGCTTGATGCCCCTGGGTATCGTTTAAGCGTTTAAATTGATCAATATCCAGCAGAATAACTGCTACAGCACCATCAGTGCCGGCTTCATCACACAGTTGCTGCAACTGCTGTTGAATTTTGCCCCGGTTAAAAAGACCGGTCAGGCTGTCAAAATAAGCCAGTTGCTGCATTTGCTGATCGATAGCTTTGCGCGCAGTAACATCGGTAATAAAGCCACTCCAGCTTACCCCGTCTTTATCACGCAGCGGCTGGGCATTACCTAACAACCAACGTACTTTGCCGCTACTGTCCTGAACGCGGTATTCGTGGTGCCACACGCTGAGCTGCTCTGCCGAGCGGTACACTGATTGCATCATGGCATCCCTATCATCCGGATGGATAGCCTCCAGCACAGGTAAGGCATCCTGTTTTGCCTGTTCAGGTGAAATACCATAAATATCGCGGATCGCCTCACTGGCGTAAGGAAAACTAAAATGGCCGTCATTTGTCAGCCGGAACTCGTACACCAGTCCGGGTACCCGGGACGCTATACCCTGCAGCCGAAGCGCCAGTTGCTGCGTTTCCAACATCGCCTGATAACGGCTTTGCTCGGCATCCAATACCCGGCGGCGCATTAACACGGTAATGGTCGATAACAGCAAAATGCCCACTGCCACTACCACAGCCAGGGTGCCCAGTGTTTGCTTACTCATGACCATGCCAGCCAAACCGTGCAGCTTTTCGGCGGGCAAAAATACGGTAGCATGCATAGCAACATAGTGCATGCTGGCAATTGCCAGCCCCATTACGACTGAGCTGATAAGCTCCAGCAGCAGTTGGTTAGCCAGCCAGCGGCTTAACAATGGCCGCACCCACAGCGCCAACGTTGCCAGCAACACCGCCAACAAAATAGAGAGCACAAACAGCACCGGCTGATACAGCCGCTCTGCCTGCATTACCATAGCGGCCATACCCAGGTAGTGCATGCAACCAATACCGGCACCCATTAGTGCACCACCACGCACTATTGCCAAAGGCCGCTGCACATCAGCTGCCACCACGTTAAGCGTGACATAGGCCGCAGCAATGGCGGGTAATACCGACAATAGTGTCAGGCTTAGCTGATAACCCACCTCAACCGGTAACTGGAGCGACATCATGCCGGTAAAGTGCATGGCCCAGACACCCAACCCCATTGCGACCGACCCACTGCTTAACCACAAACGATAAGACAGCGTGCTAACAGCCTGCTGCATTAAATGGCGGTGACTAAAGCTGGTATAAGCAGCCAGAATAGCAATCAGTAACGACAACAACACCAGCATACTGGTGTGATGACCATGGTACGCCAGCGATAAATCTGTGCTATCAGTGGTAAAGGCAAGTAACGACATACAACCACGTTGATTGAGAGTTGAGATAAGTATCAGCTTAGCCTATCGCTGTTGGCAGAGAAATACGGCTAAGCTTTATCATTTTGCGTCCAACACTAAAATGGCGCCGGGTATTGCTGCAAAAACTGCGCTAAATCGTCCAGCACCTGGCTTGCTAGAGGCTGGGCAAAAGCCGCAATATTTTGTTCAAGTTGCAACATAGTGGTGGCACCAATAATGGTTGAGCTAACACCCTCTACCTGGTTAACCCAAGCTAATGCCAGCTGAGCAGGCGCTATGTTGTGTGAAGCTGCCAGGTCGGTAAAAGCGGCTACCGCCTGATTCGACTGCGGTGTATCACGAAACAAGCCATTGCGCTGCAACATACTCCAGCGCGAGCCCGCTGGCCGGGCGCCACCGAGGTATTTACCTGTTAGCGCGCCACCGGCAAGTGGCGACCATGGCAAATAGGCAATATTGTCATGCACACATTGCTCAATTAAGTAGGGCCAGTCTTTATTATGCAGCAGGCTAAACTCATTCTGAATTGACACCATACGCGGTAAATTGTGTTGCTTGCTCAGCTGCAGATATTGGTTAATCCCCCAGGGCGTTTCATTTGATAAGCCACAAAAACGGATTTTGCCTGCCTTAACACAGCTATCCAGCGCCTGCAACAGCCCGAGCATTTGGTCGGTTTGCTCTGTATCACTCACGTCAGTAAAACCAATGCGACCGACCCGGTGCTTACCAAAGTGTGGCGACACACGGTTGGGCCAATGCAGCTGATATAAATCGATATAGTCAGTTTGCAAACGTTTTAGCGAAGCGTCTACCGCCTGCACCAAGGTCGAGGCGGTCATAGGGCCGCCCCCACGGATATAGGGCAGCCCGCTGCCGGCCATTTTGCTGGCAATAATCAGCTTGCTACGTTTGTCCCGGTTGCGACTAAGCCAATCACCAATAATGCGCTCGGTGGCACCATAGGTATCGCTACTGGGCGGCACGGCGTACATCTCGGCGGTGTCGATAAAGTTTACGCCCTGCGCCAGTGCATAATCGAGCTGGGCATCAGCATCAGCCTGATTATTCTGACAGCCCCAGGTCATCGTACCCAAACACACGCGCGATATCGCCACGCCACTGTGGCCTAAAACAGAAAATTGCATGCTTAATCCTATAAAGCGGAAATAATGGTTGTTATACGTTAAACAGCCTGCTCAGACTAGATCAAACAATAAAATGCTGTGCTGGGGCTATCTTAATAGCCTACAGAGAACAACAGGCAATTCGGCTGGCATTCAGATAGCAGTTTGTAAGATAATCGCCTGATTTAACCAATTAGAGAGATATTGATGCGCGTATTAGTAAAGTTGGCACTGCTAGCGTTTGTTTCCCTGCTGGCGGCCTGCTCGGATACCCCGGGAGCAGGTAAACTTGAGCAATTACTACAACAGCAATTTGAGCAACAACACCCGGGCCTGGTCGAGATTAAGCATCTGGAAAAGCGCAATGGCTGGGCAGACAGCGACACCCGCTACACGGCGGAAGTGAGCTATCAGATCAGTTTTAATAAATCCTTTAAAGCCTATATGGACGAGCAAACACAAAAACCAGGCAACCCACTGGAAAAGATGGCCAGCGGCATGGCAGTGGGCATGCTGAAACTGCAATACGGTGATTTTAATGCCGGCGATGTGTATCAGGTGAAGCAGCAAACTTTGCAGTTGCGCCAGACAGAAAAAGGTTGGGCGTTAGCCGACTAAGCCCAGTTACCAGTAAAAAAAAACAGCGGCCGAGGGCCGCCGTTGTGTTTGGCTTTGTTACTATTAATGGCTGTATTTTATCAACGACATTAAAAGGCAATTTCTAACTCTACCCTACGGTTAGCTGAACGTCCTTCTTTGGTGCGGTTATCTGCTATAGGCTCAGCCGGTCCGCGACCTTCAGCAACCAGCTGCGCATCTGTTAAGCCTTGTTGTAATAAAAAAGCTTTTACCTGCCCGGCACGTTGTAATGACAGTTTATTGTTGTAAGCCAACTGACCTGAACTGTCACTATGGCCCACCACAGCCACCTGAGAAAAAGGACTGTTTTTTAACAGCTGCGCAATAGCGGTCAGTTGCTGCTGCAGGTCATTGCTTAAGCTGGCGCCATCATGCGAAAACGCACTGATCCCAGGAAAGCTCAGCTTTAACCGCCCGTCGCCAAGCTCGGTACTTTGCACGGCCGACAATGGCTGCAAACGCGCCGCAAACACAGTTTGTGGCTTAGCCGCCTCAGCACTGACCGGTGCTGTTACTGATTTACTGCTACTATCTGCTGTGCTGGCACAGCCGGTGGTTAACACGGCTGCAACAACGGCAGCCAATAAAGATAAAGTGCGCAACGTAAAACTCCGAAGTTAGTGTCAAATAATGGCGCACACTCTAATGGTTTTAATAAAACAAATAAATACTTTAAATTTACATTTTTAAAAAATAAAAGCATGTTTATTCTTATTGAAAAACAATATTAACAAAAACACACTTGGCGGGTGATAAGCCTGAGCTGGCGGTGTTTTACCGCTGGCATGATTGCACTTTAACGCCTTATGCACTATGGTACGCCCATGCAACTACCTTGTTTCTATTTTGTCGGCACGGCAGCACCGTGCCGCACACATAATATCGCTATCGCCTTCCATTCTTAGGCCGGTTTTGCCCTGCGCGAAACCGGCATAACAGCTTTTACTTATCGTTTTTATTCGTCGTCATTTTTGTCGGCATAGATATGAACTTTTGTAGGGCGCAGCTAACATGTTTTTCTGCTATCCAAAATTATCTAACACCCCACTGGCGGGCGTCATTGCGACACTCGCCTGCCAGCCGTTTTTACCTGTGGCACCATTAGAATTAAGCCGTGTGGTACAGCTTATTGCTGATAATAGCGGCCAAAACCGGCTTAATAACGACAGCAGCCGTGTGCGTATAGGCAGCTCAGTAGAGCTAATCAACCTCGACACCAATCAACAGGGTTGGCTACAGCTGGTTTATCCGCAGCAGGCCTGCTATCGCAGCGGCCATATTTCAGTGTTATCACCACTGGGCCGGGCTTTATTAGGCCAGACTACTGAAGCAGAAATTCAGCTGACGGTGTTGGGATATCAGCTTCGTCTGCGGGTGCTGAGTGTGATTAATGTTAAACAACGTATGAAAAGGAGAACCTGATGAAAACCCCTGATATTACGCTCTCTACCACGGATTTTGAGCGGCTTGATAAATTACTTGCTGGTTTAAATGATAGCACCCCTGGTTATGACACCTTAAATCAGGAGCTGGAACGCGCCATTTTGGTTGAGCCAGCACAGCTGCCAGCAGATGTGGTTAGCATGAACTCAACGGTACGCTTTCGCCTGGCTAACGGTAAACAGAGCACACTGACGCTGGTGTATCCAAAAGATGCCGACGGCAGTGGTGATAAAATTTCCATTCTGGCACCGGTCGGCAGCGCCTTACTGGGGCTTAAGTGCGGCGATACTATTAACTGGCCACTGCCCGGCGGTGACATGTCGACTATTAACGTCGAAGAGGTATTGTATCAACCAGAACGGGAGGGCGCCTTTCATCGTTAACCCCATCGCTGCAATGCCCGGCTGTCAGTCCCTACAGCCGGACATCGCCGCTAAGTCCAAAAAAACAATCAAAATTATCGATTGACCTTATCGGTTTAATTCACATACAGCTATTAAGATCTTGCTATACACTTTTCTTGCTGTGACGTTTTGCAGTATTGACCTAAGCTTGTTGTGCCGCAACGGGCGAAGGCGTGCTGCGACTGTTGATAACAAAAACACGTTAACCAGGTAAACGATAAGGAAGCAGACAATGAATAGACCGACGTTTAAAGCAAAAGCTGTGGCCACTGTGGTAAGCATGCTCTTACTGTCTGGCAGCGCCTTTGCCGATAACCCACAAATGACAAAGCCGGCGGGTGCTAAAGGCCAAGGCAGCGCGCAAGTTGGCGTGGCCAGAAATAACCAATTCTGGTGGCCGGACCAACTGGATTTATCACCGCTGCGCGACCATGACGCGCGTTCGAACCCTTACGGTGCAAACTTTAATTATGCTGAAGCCTTTAGCAAACTGAATTTGGCTGCCGTTAAAAAAGACATTGATACGCTGTTAACCCAATCACAAGACTGGTGGCCAGCTGACTTTGGTAATTATGGTCCGTTCTTTATCCGTATGACCTGGCACAGCGCCGGTACTTACCGTACGCTGGATGGCCGTGGCGGCGCAGATGGTGGTCAGCAACGCTTTGACCCACTGAACAGTTGGCCGGATAACGGCAACCTGGATAAAGCCCGACGCTTACTGTGGCCAGTCAAGCAAAAATACGGTGAAGCCTTATCCTGGGCCGATTTAATGGTACTGGCCGGTAACGTCGCACTGGAAAACATGGGCTTTAAAACCTATGGTTTTGCCGGAGGTCGTGCCGATGATTGGGAACCTGACGTAGTATACTGGGGCCCGGAAGTTGAAATGCTGGCCAGTGACCGTGAAGATGTCGATGGCAAATTACAGCGCCCACTGGGTGCTACCCACATGGGTCTGATTTACGTTAACCCCGAAGGACCTAAAGGCGTGCCTGATCCAGTCGGTTCAGCCAAAAACATCCGCGTAGCTTTTGGCCGCATGGCAATGAACGATGAAGAAACCGTGGCGCTAATCGCTGGCGGCCATACTTTCGGTAAAATGCACGGTGCGCACAAACCAGCCGATTGCTTAGGTGCAGAGCCTGGCGCTGCAGGCATTGAAGAGCAAGGTTTAGGCTGGAAAAACAAATGTGGTAAAGGTCATTCTGAAGATACCATCACCAGTGGTTTAGAAGGTGCCTGGACACAAGCGCCAACGCGCTGGACAACATTGTACCTGAGTAACTTGCTTAACTTTGACTGGAAACAAACTCGCAGCCCGGCCGGTGCAATTCAGTGGATCCCAACTGATGAGTCCTTGCACAAAGTGGTGCCAGATGCCCACGTTAAAGGCAAGTTTAACCCACCGGTGATGACCACTGCCGATTTGGCACTGAAGTTTGACCCTGAGTATCGCAAAATTGCCGAGCGCTTCCTGGCAGATCCGGAAGAGTACCGTTTAGCCTTTGCCAAAGCCTGGTACAAACTGACCCATCGCGATATGGGGCCATCACGTAACTTTATTGGTGCTGAAGTGCCCAAAGATGTACTGATTTGGCAAGACCCTATTGATGCCAAAACCCAGTCGACCATCAATAACAGCGATGTTAAATCGTTAAAAGCCAGCATTATGAAAACCGGTCTGACCGTACCTGAGCTGGTGCGCGTGGCCTGGGCATCAGCAGCCAGCTACCGTAACTCAGACAAGCGCGGTGGTGCGAACGGTGCTCGTATTGCTTTAGCGCCGCAAAAAGACTGGGCGGTGAACAATCCGGCTGAAACGGCAAAAGTCATTGCGGCGCTGAGCAAAGTGCAGTCTGACTTTAATAAAGGCAAACGTAAAGTGTCTCTGGCTGACCTGATTGTATTAGGTGGTGCCGCAGCGTTGGAAAAAGCCGCTAAAGACGCAGGCTTCAACATTACAGTGCCCTTTACACCTGGCCGCGGCGATGCCTCGCAGGACATGACCGATGTTGAGTCATTTAACTTACTGGAGCTGACAGCAGATGGTTTCAGAAACTACTTTGATGCGAAAGCCAGCTACCGCTCACCGACCGAAATGCTGATTGATAAAGCCGATCAGTTGGATTTATCAGTACCGGAAATGACAGTGTTAGTTGGCGGTATGCGAGCACTGGATGCTAACTTCCAGGGCGCTAAGCATGGCGTGTTTACCAGCAAGCCTGGCACCTTAAACAACGATTTCTTCGTTAACCTGCTGGACATGTCCACCGTGTGGAAGAAAACGTCTGATGACGGTGTGTATGAAGGCTTTGACCGTAAAACCGGTGCGAAAAAATGGTCCGCTACCTCAGTTGACCTGATCTTTGGCTCGAACTCTGAACTAAGGGCTATTGCCGAGGTGTATGCGTATGACACATCGAAGCAAAAATTTGTCGATGATTTCGTCAAAGCCTGGGTTAAGGTGATGAACCTGGACCGTTAATTGATACGCTATAATTAACGCACAAATAAAAGCGCTGCCTTAACCGGCAGCGCTTTTTTTGCTTATCAACTCAATGCCGAGCCGACTAATTCGCCGCAGTTAACTCACGGCGTAATTTCGGAGCGCTGGTGTCAGGGTGTAACCAGATATCAAAAAACGCCGCACCAAAAGCCGTGTCATCTAAAATACCGGTTTCGGTGCCATTAAAATAAAACTGCACCCGGCCATCAGCCAGTAACAGTGCAGCCAGTTTGTCGCCTTCTTTTACGTCCTGCCACAGGTCTTGTAACTGTGCCGCCCACTGTTGTTGCTGCTCAGCGCTACTGTGGCCAAGCTTTTTCCATTCATCAACGGTGGCATCAATAAATTGCTGTCGGGAAATATCACGCTTATAAGTAAGCTCCAACAACACCGGGCTACTTTGCTGGTAACCGGCAAACTCACCGCTGGCGGTGGCCAGGCGCGCATCATACAACTGCCAGAATAAATAACGGTAAGAGCCCTCGCCTACCGTTTTCAACTCAGGCATCGCCTGGGTATTAAACGCCAATGCGGCAACCAATAACATGCTAGCTGGCTTTAACATAAAACCTCCGGCTTTGGCCCAGCGCTATCGCAAGTAGCGCCCAGGCAATGATCAATACGATAACGGAATACAAGGGCGATGGAAATTGCAGCACACCGCCGCTTAACGCCGCCCCCCCCCAATAAGACAAAGGCCCGCCACTGGCACCCAATAGCGCAGCCAACCAGGTTTTGGTTAACAGCTTCGCCATAAACTCGACAGCCGCCAGCGCAAATACCCCCCACAACAATACAAACCACAGCGGTAACATTTGGCTGGTGGTAAAACTCAGCACACCAGCAGCAATGAGTGCGCTATCAAGCGCTACCCCAAAGAGCATAATCAACAACACGGCCACCCGCTCGTGGCGGTTTAAACGCCAAAAACCGTAAAGCCAGTACAGCAACACCGGCAGCATGGCCAGGTTTTGCCAAAACACCAGAGCGAACCAGCACAGCTCAAAGCCAATTAGCGCCCGCCAGTGAAAGTTTTTGCCGCCACTCATTGCTGTTTCATCCGCTGCGCCATTTTATTTCTCAGGTTATATGGCAATAACGACAACAGCTTTAACGTAAAGCTTAACCGACGTGGAAAGCGGATCCGGCTCTGTCCTGCCAATAATCCGATATAAATACGCGCAGCCGCCTGCTCCACTGGCACTAAAAATGGCATGGAAAAATCATTCTTTTTCGTCAGTGGCGTGTCAACAAAACCCGGTTCAATCAGGTGCACACTGATACCACTGTCTGCCAGATCTACCCTCAAGCTATCGGCAAAATAACTGACCGCGGCTTTGCTGGCGCCGTAGGCCTCAGCACGGGTAAAAGGAAAAAAGTGTGCCATTGAACTGACGATCGCCAGCTGTGGGCTGAGCGAGGCTTTAAGCAGCGGCATAAAAAATTTTGTTGCGGCCACCACAGCCTGAAAGTTAATGGCAAAGGTACGCTCAAAAGCAGCCAGATCCAGATCGGTCGCGTCGACATATTCACAGGTGCCGGCATTTAGCAGTAACAGGTCCAGTACCACACCTTTTTGCTGCAGCCGGGTAGCGGCATCTTGTATGGCGGCGGTGTCGGTCAAATCAAGCGGCAGCGCAATAATACCGGCATTTTTGGCCAAATCATCAAGCTTGTCTTTCGAGCGCGCCACGGCATAAACGGTCCAGCCATTAGCGGCATAATGCTGTGCCAGTTGGTAACCGATACCAGAGCTGGCACCGGTAATTAAGCAGGTAGAAGTCATAACAGTTCCAATATGTGGCTTTGCTGTTAAGACTACGATAGCGCAATTAAGTTGGATTTACTCAGGCGTAAATATCGACTCCCAGCAGCGCCTTCACTTCACTGCGCCGTTGTTCGTTGGCCTGACTCTGATAGGCATCTATAGCCTGCTGACTGCGTCTGTCGCTGCTCGCACTAAAACCGCTTTGCTGGCGACGCTCGTCATCCAACCGGTTTATCACCTCGGCGCTGGCACGCACACCACGACCCGCGGCCAGTTCGCTGCGCTCAGTGCGGTTGTCGGCAGGCTGCTGGACACGACGTGGCTCAACACCGTTAAATACGGTACTGATGCTTTGTGTCGCATTCGCGGTTGAGTTGATATTAATTGTCATAGTACAAAGTTCACTCAGACTTAGCGCTAATTATAGCCAGCGCCAGCAACAAACCAAATGTTTTATTTTCCGGGCAGTTTTTGCCAGGTCACCTCATCACGCACATACACCGGCTCCGCCAGCTCTGCTGCAACAAACTGCCCCTGCGCCCATGCCGGCAGCGCCAGCGTCAGCATATCCTGCGCTGACGGGTATAAAATGTCAGCCGCAATAATAGCCTGCTGTTTTACCAGTAATTCATCAGCATAGGTTTGCCAGCCGGTGCCTACGCCATATATTTCGCCGCTCAGATTAAAGGCGCTAAGCAGCGCCGGTTTAACTGCCAACTCTTCGTCAATGGCCTGCATCAGGCTTTGTTGCAATACAAAACTGCCGATATACACCTCGGCCATGCGTGCATCTATGGCCGCTATCACTTGCGTTGCACCGTGTAAGCGCTGTGCCGCTTGTGCCATGGCTGCCAACGTCGAGACACCATACACCGGTAAATCTGCCCCAAAAGCCAACCCCTGGGTTACGCCCACGCCAATACGCACACCGGTGAAACTGCCGGGGCCGCGGCCAAATACAATACCGTCTAGCTGGTTTAAGCTAAGCCCAGCCTGGCTTAACAACTGCTGTACCATTGGCAACACCCGCTTGCTGTGCTGTTGCGGGCACACTTCGTCCAGCGTTAATAATTCATTGCCATACTGCAGGGCAACTGAGCAAGCTTCGGTAGAGGTATCAAGGGCCAGTAGTTTGCAATTTACTGTGGTCAACTTAAGTGTCCTGTTTTATCTGTTGTAAAAACTGTACGGCTTCATCCAACGAGCGGGTGCGGCGCATTGGCGGCAAGCTGGTTAAAAAAACTTCGCCATAGGGCTTAGTGACTAAACGGTTATCGCAGATCACCATGACGCCACGATCGGTTACATCGCGAATTAACCGGCCGACGCCCTGTTTTAAGGTAATCACTGCTTGCGGTAATTGTACTGCCGCGAACGGATCTTCACCGCGTAGCGCGCAGTCTTCACTGCGGGCTTGTAATAAAGGTTCATCCGGCGAGGCAAACGGCAGTTTATCGATAATCACACAACTTAGCGTGTCACCGCGCACATCAACGCCTTCCCAAAAACTGCCGGTGCCCAAAAGCACCGCATTATCCAGTTTAACAAACTGCTCCAGCAGCAAACGCTTACCTGTACTGCCTTGTACTAATACCGGCTGACGTACCAACTCTGGCAACTGTTGCGCTACTAACTGCAACATGCGATGGCTGGTAAATAAGAAGAAACAGCGGCCATTATTCGCTTCAATCAGCCGCACCGCAATCTGCAGTAACTGCTTTGCCATGCCTGGCTCATGCGGCTCGCTTAAATAGCGTGGTACACAAAGCAGTGCCTGCTCAGCATAATTAAACGGGCTTTCCAGCAATAGCGTTTTCGCGCCTTTAAGCCCCATTTGCGCAGTGTAATGGTTAAAACCGTTGTTTACTGACAAGGTAGCCGAGGTAAACACCCAACTGCGTACATTCTCAGCGACGATGACACTGAATTTATCGGCAATACTCAGCGGCGTTAAATGCAGATTGACGTGCAGCCGGCTGGTTTCAAACCACAAACTGACACCCGACTGCTGCATATCGGTTAGCTTTTGCAGCCGCGCTTTGCCAAGCGCCAGCCGCTCAAAGGCATTGTCGATAAGCTCCGAGCGCCCCAAGCTGCTTTTCATCACCAGATACAACATATCTATCGACTCAAGCACCCGGTTAAGCGCTTGTTGCATCTCGGGCTTTTGATACTGCTCACGCCAGTTACCGCGCGTGGGCTCTGGCGCAAACTGCAGCCGCCAGTCCTTAATCAGTTGCGCGACCTTATCGGCGGTTTTGGCCAGCTGCGGATGGTCGCGCAGCTCGGTTTTACAGGCAACGTCAATATCGCGGCACAATTCCAGCAAAACGCGACTCGAGATATTCTCGCCAAAGTAATCACTGGCAATATCGGGCAACTGATGCGCTTCATCGAAAATAATCACGTCCATTTGCGGCAACAGCTCACCAAAGCCGGTGTCTTTTAATGCCAGATCAGCAAAAAACAAATGATGGTTTACTACTACTAAATCCGCCGCTTGGGCTTTTTTGCGCGCTTTAAGTAAATGGCAGTCTTCGTATACCGGGCAGTCTTTACCCAGGCAGTTATCGGTAGTGCTTGTTACATACGGCAGCGCTTTGGAGTCTTCGCTAATGTAGCTAAGCTCGCCGATATCACCGCTTTGCGTTTCACTGGCCCATTTCTTTATTAAGCTTAGATCCTGAATAAGCTGGTCATCTTGCAGCGGCACATGGTTATAGTGCTGCTCTAAGCGAAATAAACACAGGTAGTTGCTGCGCCCTTTTAGCAGCGCTAATTGCAGCGGACTGGCCAGCGCTTTAACCACTTTGGGTAAGTCACGAAAATACAGCTGCTCCTGCAGGTTTTTGGTGCCGGTAGAGAGCACCACTTTTTTACCGCTCAGCAGTGCCGGTACTAAATAAGCATAGGTTTTCCCAGTACCAGTGCCCGCTTCTACTACCAGGCTACCCGGTGTTTCAATAACATCGGCGACGGCTTGAGCCATCTGAAGCTGGGCATCACGGGCATTAAAGCCGGCAATATGCGCTGCCAAAGCACCGCCTGGCGCAAAAGCACTGGCTACCTGCTTACGCATCATGACTCAGAGTGTGACAAGGGGTGAACAGCACAAAGTAAACCATCAGAAAATTAAGGCGGCTATTATGCCTTAATAGGCAGCAAATTCAGACAAAAATATCAAGATGGCCGTCTTTATCGACATGTTGCTCGTCCTCTGGCGTGGTATACGGCGCATCGGGATAGTCGTGTTGGCGACGATCACCTTTTCGTGCCGGCCTTGCCAGGATCAAATATTTGTGCTCATTAGGCTTGATAGGCGTTAAACGTGCATCCTTAAACACCGGTACCACCTGTTTTGGGTCAGGCTCGACCGGTGTACCGGGTACACGCTGTACAAAAGGCATAAAAGCGTCCATTCGCTTCTCCTTAACACCACTCCACCTTTATCGGCCAGAACTGGCCAAACTTAACGCAGCAACATTGACTATACAACCTGAGCAAATTTCAACCTAAAAGTTCCGTATCTGAAGCACTAAACACAGCTATTATTTTTGCAGAAAAACAGCAAAAAACACAATACAACATCAATTTCAACAACTTAACAAACAAAAACCTACAACCAAAAAGTAAAAACCGACTTGCGCTTAACAACAGTTACAGGTAACTTGTATAGCAACTTAAGCAGCAAATCCCATATTATGACTACTGTAACTGTACTGCATCATCATAGCGACTAGCCGTCCGGATATTCCGGAGGGCTATTTTCTGGCGCTCCGGTGGTACAGCAACATATAAACCCCGAGCCCAGGCCCGGGGTTTTGTTTTTTTGTATTACACATTTTAATTATCGTCATGGAGACCAGTATGAGTCCGGCAACAGAATCAAAACGTTTACGCATCGCCATGCAGAAATCTGGCCGTTTATCGGTCGACTCCCAAGCCCTGCTGACCAGCTGCGGCTTAAAAATTAACCTGCGCGAACAGCGCCTCATTGCCCATGTCGAAAATATGGACATCGATATCCTGCGGGTGCGCGATGACGATATTCCGGGCTTGGTGATGGACGGTGTCTGTGACTTAGGCATTGTTGGCGAAAATGTGCTGGAAGAAGAATCCTTGCAGCGCAAACTGGATAACGACAGCTTCGATTATACGGTGCTAAAACGGCTGGACTTTGGCGGTTGCCGTTTATCAATAGCTGTGCCGCAGGAAGAAAACTACCGCGGCGCAGCATCACTTGACGGTAAAACCATTGCCACCACTTACCCGCGCTTGCTCGGTCGTTATTTAAAACAGCAAGGCGTTAATGCCCGCATTGTCAATTTAAAAGGCTCGGTGGAAGTGGCGCCGCGCGCCGGTTTAGCCGATGCTATCTGTGATCTGGTGTCTACCGGCGCCACGCTCGAAGCCAATGGCTTAAAAGAAGTCGAAGTGATTTACCGCAGCAAAGCAGTGCTTATTCAGCGCAAAGGGCTAAGCGATGAGCGCCAGCTTAAGCTGATTAACAAACTGATGCCGCGCATTAATGGCGTGATGCAAGCCAACGAAAGCAAATACATTATGCTGCACGCGCCGCGCGCCCGCTTAGATGAAGTGATTGCGCTGCTGCCAGGTGCAGAAAACCCCACCATGCTGCCGCTGGCCGGTAACGATGCCATGGTGGCCATTCACGTGGTGAGCAGCGAAACCCTGTTTTGGGAAACCATGGAGCAGTTAAAGGCGCTGGGCGCCAGCTCGATTTTAGTGCTGCCAATTGAAAAGATGATGGAGTAGCTATGAGCCGGGTTTATAACTGGACACAGTTATCTGTCGCTGAGCAGCAAGCTGCACTGGCGCGGCCACAGCTAGCCGATTCAGCACAGCTGCGCAGTCAGGTCAGCGCCATTATCAGCACTGTTCGCCAGCAAGGCGATACAGCACTTCGTGCTTACAGCAAACAATTTGATGCTTTGGATGCTAATCCTTTGCGGCTAAGCCTAGCAGACAGACAAGCGCAGCTGCAAAAACTGCAGCCTGAGCGCAAAGCAGCGATTGAACTGGCTTATGACAATATTCGCAAGTTTCACGCTGCCCAGTTACCGCGTGATATCGAAGTAGAAACCAGTGCCGGCGTAAGCTGTCAGCTGAAAAGCCGCGCCATTGGCGCTGTGGGTTTGTATATCCCCGGTGGCAGTGCGCCACTGCCTTCAACCGTTTTGATGCTGGGCGTACCAGCGCAGTTAGCCGGTTGCGAGCGCATAGTGCTGGTAACACCGCCTGGCAAGCCAGCTGCAGGCGATATCGCGCCGGAGATTCTGTATGCGGCAGAGCTGTGTGGCATTAACGAGATTTACACTATCGGCGGCGCCCAGGCCATTGCTGCACTGGCCTATGGCACCCAAAGCATCGCCAAAGTGGATAAAATCTTTGGCCCGGGTAATCGCTATGTGACTGAGGCCAAACAGCAGGTCAGTCAGGATGCCCGTGGCGCCCAGATTGATATGCCCGCTGGCCCGTCGGAAGTGCTGGTACTGGCCGATAGCAGTGCTAATGCCGCCTTTGTTGCTGCCGACTTGTTATCGCAAGCCGAGCATGGCCCCGACTCCCAGGTGATTTTAGTCAGCGACAGCAGCAACTTAATAGCTGCTGTACAGGCAGAAGTCGCCAGCCAGCTCTCGCAACTGCCACGTAAAGATATCGCACAGGCCGCGCTTAGCCACAGCCGCTATATTTTAACCGCCGATTTAGCCCAAGCCGTAGCGGTAACCAATGCCTATGCGCCGGAGCATTTAATTGTGCAAACCGCCTGCGATGACGAGCTGGTAGCGCAATTTAACAGCGCTGCCAGTATCTTTGTCGGCAAATGGACGCCAGAGTCTGCAGGTGATTACGCCAGCGGCACCAACCATGTGTTGCCCACTTATGGTTACAGCAAAACGGTATCCAGCTTGTCGCTGACCGATTTTTACCGCCGCTTCACGGTGCAAAAGCTCAGCGCACAGGGCATGCGTAATATCGGCCCGGCCATAGTGACGCTGGCCGAGGCGGAAAGCCTGGACGCTCACGCCAATGCCGTGCGCTTACGTTTGGCTGAACTCACAACTATTGAAGGTTAAGCACAACATGACAAACTCTACTAAAACTGGCGTAAACAACCTGGCCAGACAAATTGTCAAAGACCTCGTGCCTTACGCCTCGGCGCGCAGCAGCATGACTGGCGGTGCAGTCTGGCTTAACGCCAATGAAAATGCTTTAGCGCCCAGCTATCAGCTAGATGGCACTTTTAACCGCTACCCGTCCTGTCAGCCCAAAGCGGTAATTGATGCTTATGCAGACTATGCCGGCGTCGCACCGGAGCAGGTACTGGTAAGCCGCGGCGCCGACGAAGGCATTGAGCTTTTGATCAGAAGCTTCTGCGAGCCGAAACAGGACAGCATTACTATTTGTCCGCCAACCTACGGCATGTATGCGATAAGCGCCGAGAGCAACCAAACGGCGGTGAATAACGTGCTGCTGATTAATAACGAACAACTGGATTTAGCCGGCATTTTTGCCACCAGTCCCAAGTTGGTGTTTATTTGCAGCCCGAATAACCCGACCGGCGATCTGATCCCGCGTGAGCAAATTATTGCTGTACTTGAGCATTTCGCCGGTAAAGCCCTGGTGGTGGTCGATGAAGCCTATATCGAGTTTGCACCCCAGGCGACGCTAGCCAATGAGCTGGCTAACTACCCGCATTTGGTCATTTTACGCACCTTATCTAAAGCCTTTGGCCTGGCCGGTTTGCGCTGCGGCTTTACCTTGGCCGCACCGGAGGTGATAAACGCACTTAAGAAGATGATCGCGCCCTACCCGATTGCCGAGCCAGTAGCGCAAATTGCTGCCATGGCATTATCAGCTGCCGGCGTTGCACAAATGCAACAAAGTGTGGCGACGATAAACCAGTTAAGAGACCAGTTTATCGCCTTGGCTAACACACAAAACGGCATAAGCAAGGTGTGGCCAAGCAATGCTAACTATGTGCTGCTGCAGGTGAAAAACGCTGCAGATTGCGTAAACGCACTTATCCAGAGCGATATTCTAATTCGCAATCAGTCCAGTCAGCTGGGCTTATCTGAAGTGGTGCGGGTATCCATTGGTAACGCCGATGAAATGCAACGTCTGACACAGGCGATGCAGCAGTATTTTTCTAACACCGATAGCAAAGAGAGAGTAAGCGCATGAGTGGCCAGCCTATTTTATTTATCGACCGCGACGGCACCATGGTAGAAGAGCCACCGATTGACAAGCAGCTCGATAGCCTGGAAAAGCTGGCTTACGAGCCTGATTTGGTACCCTCTTTATTAAAGTTGCAGGCTGCAGGTTATCGTTTAGTGATGGTGACCAATCAGGATGGCCTGGGTACCGATAGCTTCCCGCGTGATACCTTTGATGCGCCGCACGACAAAATGATGCAGCTGTTAACCTCGCAAGGCATCAAATTTGACGATGTGCTGATTTGCCCGCACTTTGAACGTGATAACTGCAGCTGCCGCAAGCCGAAGCTTGGGTTGGTCAAAGACTACCTGCAGCAAGGCAAAATCGACTTTACCAACTCCTATGTGATTGGCGATCGTATCACCGATGTGCAACTGGCCGAAAACATGGGCTTGCCGGCGTTTCAGTATAACCGCGACAACTTAGGCTGGGCGCAAATCACCAAACAGCTGTTAAGCCGTGGCCGCAAAGCGACCGTACGTCGCACCACGCGGGAAACCGATATTGAAATCAGTGTCGATCTGGATAGTAGCGGCAATAACAGTTTTAACACCGGCGTTGGCTTTTTCGACCATATGCTGGAACAAATTGCCACCCACGGTGGCTTTTCACTACAGGTAAAAGTGGCAGGCGATTTACATATCGACGATCACCACAGCGTAGAAGATACCGCACTGGCATTAGGCCAGGCACTAAAACAAGCCCTGGGTAACAAACGCGGCATTAACCGCTTTGGCTTTGTACTGCCGATGGACGAATGCCGCGCTGAATGTGTGCTGGATTTATCTGGCCGGCCACTGTTTGTGTTTAACGGTGAGCTGGGTGAAGGCGCCGTGGGCGGTTTAACGCTAGAGATGGTGCCGCATTTTTTCCGCTCATTAAGCGACGCCATGCTGATGACATTGCACCTGAGTATCACCGAAGGCAACAAGCACCACAAAGTAGAAGGCCTGTTTAAAGCCTTTGGCCGCGCGCTACGCCAGGCCATCACCGTGTCGGGCGAAGCGCTGCCAAGCTCAAAAGGAGTGCTGTAATGAAGCTGGTGATTGTCGATACCGGCTGCGCCAATATCAGCTCGGTGTATTTTGCTTTTAAACGTTTAGGTGTTGAGGCCAGCATCAGCCGTGATGCCAAAGCCATTAAAGCAGCCGATAAAGTGCTATTGCCTGGTGTTGGCACCGCACACAATGCGATGGCCAAACTTCAGCAAGCTGAACTTATTGATACGCTGCAACACCTGCAGCAACCGCTGTTGGGTATTTGTTTGGGTATGCAAATGTTGACGGCGCACAGCATGGAGGGCGATGTCGCCTGCTTAAACCTTATCCCGTCTGAAGTGCGGCCATTAAAGAGCGGCGGCCTGCGCCTGCCGCATATGGGCTGGAATACGCTGCACAGCATCAGCAACCACCCACTGCTGCGCGGCTTTTCTGATACTGATTATGTGTATTTTGTGCACAGTTTTGCGGTGACACCCGACGAGTACAGCCTGGCGCAGTGCCATTATGGTACTGACTTTGCTGCAGTAATTGGCAAAGACAATGTCGCAGGTGCCCAGTTTCACCCTGAGCGCTCGGGTAAAACAGGTGCGCGGTTATTACAGAATTTTCTGGAGTGGCAGTTATGATTATCCCCGCCATCGACTTAATTGACGGCAATGTGGTGCGCTTGTACCAAGGCCGTTACGACAACACCACCCAATATGACTTCAGCCCAATCGGGTTGCGCAATCAATACGCCCAGGCTGGTGCAGACTGGCTGCACATTGTCGATTTATCCGGCGCTAAAGATGCTACTAAACGCCAGCTCAAACTGTTAACTGAGCTAATGACCGCTTCACCACTACATATTCAGGTTGGTGGTGGTGTGCGCTGCGAGCAGGACGTGATTGATTTACTGGATGCCGGTGCCGGCCGTGTGGTGATCGGCAGTTTAGCCATACGCCAGAGCGAACTGGTGCAAGGCTGGGTGCGCAAATATGGTGGTGAGCATATTGTGCTAGCGCTGGATGTTGCCATCAATGACAAGGGCGATAAAACCCTGCCCTCGCATGGCTGGATTGAGCAGTCCAATATTACATTAGAGCAGGTGTTGGATGGTTATATCACCGCCGGTGCTAAACATGTGCTGTGTACCGACATCAGCAAAGATGGCACCTTAACCGGCTCGAATGTGCAGTTGTATAAGGAGCTGGCCAGCAAGTATCCACAAATACAGTGGCAGGCCTCGGGCGGCATTGGCAAGCTGGATGATATCCGCGCCTTAATTGGCAGTGGCGTGGCAGGCGTTATTTTAGGCCGTTCACTGCTGGAAGGTAAATTTACCCT
This sequence comes from Chromatiaceae bacterium, assembly GCA_033838465.1. Taxonomy (GTDB): domain Bacteria; phylum Pseudomonadota; class Gammaproteobacteria; order Enterobacterales; family Alteromonadaceae; genus Alishewanella. The sequence goes on along the minus strand of JAJLKZ010000007.1, from coordinate 463,900 downwards.
CGAGGAGGCCATTGCATGCTGGCAAAACGGCTAATTCCCTGCCTTGATGTACGCGATGGCAAGGTGGTAAAAGGCGTACAGTTTCGCAATCATGAAATTATCGGCGATATCGTGCCTCTGGCACAACGCTACGCCGAGGCCGGCGCTGACGAGCTGGTGTTTTATGATATTACGGCATCGAGCGATGGCCGGGTGGTCGATAAAAGCTGGGTGCAACGTATTGCCGAGGTAATAGATATTCCTTTTTGTGTCGCTGGTGGCATTAAAACGGTAGCTGATGCCGGCAAAATTCTGGAAATGGGTGCCGATAAAATTTCAGTAAACAGCCCGGCCCTGCTAAGGCCAGAGCTGATTAACGAGCTTAACCACAGCTTTGGCCAGCAGTGCGTGGTGATTGGCATCGACAGCTTTTTTGATGTCACTTCCGGCCAGTATCAGGTATATCAGTTTACCGGTGATGAAAGCCGCACCCGAAAAACCCAGTGGCTTACCTGCGACTGGGTCAGCGAGGTGCTAAGCCGGGGTGCCGGCGAAATCGTGCTTAACTGTATGAATCAGGATGGGGTGCGCCAGGGCTATGATATTGCCCAGCTAAAAAACATTCGCGCGGTGTGCAGCGTGCCGCTGATTGCCAGTGGCGGCGCCGGCACTATGCAGCACTTTACTGAGGTATTTGCAAAAGCCGATGTTGATGGTGCTTTGGCTGCCAGCGTGTTTCACAAAGGTATTATTGAAATTGCGGAGTTAAAAGCCAAATTGATCGCTGATGGCATTAGTATTCGACCATAAAGGCACAAACGGAGCTTCGAACACGCAATCGCTGCGTACATTTTTGCTGTGACACGCCGTAAACCCATCCATGGGGGCTCGATTTATGAATTTCATCCATGAAATTCACCCCACGGGGCCAGCGAAGCTGTTCAAATTCGTTCCTGACGAATTTGTCAGCGTCCACGGGCTTCAACGGTCACAGCAAAAAGTACATCCGCGCTTGCTTTGCTGGTTCCAGACGCAAAACCAATGTATCAAGCGACGAGGATTAACTGCTAAACAGAGCGTCTGTGGCAGGGATGCCACAGAGGAGCCTACAGGGAGGTATTTACGGCGTCTCTGTGTGCAGTTAAACCTCAGAGCCATAACCTGACTGGCATGATAAATGAACAAGGGTAGTTATGAACAAAGACACTATAAACCAACTAAGCTGGCCAGAAAACCAACTTTTGCCAGCCATAGTACAACATGCCATCTCCGGCAAAGTGCTGATGCAGGGCTACATGAACCCAGCGGCACTTGAGCAGACACTGCAAGGCGGCAACGTCACCTTTTACAGCCGCAGCAAACAGCGGCTGTGGACCAAGGGTGAAAGCTCAGGCCACACCCTGCAGCTGGTTAGCATCGACAGCGACTGTGACGCTGACAGCTTACTCGTGCTGGCATTGCCGCAAGGCCCTACCTGCCATGTGGGCACCGAAACCTGCTGGCATGATAGCAACGCTAACAGCCCGCAACTGGCATTTTTGTATGACTTAGAGCAAGTGATTAAAAGCCGCGAAGGCAGCGACCCGGCCAGCAGCTACACCGCCAGTTTATTTGCCAAAGGTGTAAAGCGTATTGCACAAAAAGTCGGCGAAGAAGGCGTGGAGTCAGCCTTAGCAGCCATGGCCGGTGACAAAGAGGAGTTAGCTAACGAAGCGGCTGATCTTATTTTTCATCTGCTCGTATTATTGCGTAACCAAAAGCTTGAACTGAACGATGTTGTAACAGTGTTACGCCAACGGCATAAGTAACGCTATTTTACTGTCAGTCTGGCTGTACAGCCGGACTGACGCAGTAATAAGCTGTCTCTTAGCAAAGTGGCGACACTCGCTAAAGCTAACTACACTTGAGGCGTCATGACAGCAAAATCGCCGCACCTGCACCGCGAGGCGAACCTGATCCAAATGCTGGACCCCTTGTCTACAGATTGGAACCAGGCTTTGCCCGCCCCCGACAGTACAGTAACCAGTAAGTTGGTTGCTGCATTGGATTTTTCACGCTTAAACACCCTGTTTGAAAATTTCCTGCAGGTAATGAACATACCCATCGCCCTGATAGACCTGCATGGCAAAGTATTAGCCTCATCCCGCTGGCAGCGTGCTTGCATTCAGTTTCATCGCCAGGCAGAAACAACTTTACAACGCTGTCTGGAAAGTGACCGCGAGTTAGCACTGCAGCTGGAGCAAGGCAAAAACTATTCACTATACCGCTGTCGCAACGGTTTGGTTGATTGTGCCACGCCAATTGTGCTCGAAGGCGAGCATATCGCCAATTTGTTTATTGGTCAGTTCCTGTTAGCTGAGCCTAACCAGGAATATTTTACTGAACAAGCCGCGCAAGCTGGATTTGATAAAGAGGAATATCTGAGGGCCCTGGCAGAGGTACCCATTGTCGATGAAACCAAACTGCCCGCTATGCTCAATATGCTGTCATCTTTAGCCTTGCAAATTACAGAGCTCAGTTTGGCTAATTACCGCTACCAACAGAGCCTGCAGCAGACTGAACGAGTAGTTGAACAACGTACGCAAGAGTTAATGCTGCAAAACCAGATTTTGAGCTTGATCAGTGATGGCGCTGAGCTCGAAGCTGTGCTGCACAATTTGGTGGGCCAGGTAGAGCTCCTGCATCCTGATTCGTTATGCTCTATTTTGCTGCTGGATGAAGACGGCAAAACGCTGCGCCACGGTGCAGCCCCTTCCCTGCCACCAGCTTACAACCAGGCTATTGACGGCGTAGTTATTGGCGAAGGTGTTGGCTCTTGTGGTACTGCGGCTTTTAGTGGTGAAAGGGTCATTGTCAGCGATATTCAATCTCATCCCTATTGGCAACCCTATCTGACACTGGCTGATATTGCCGAAGTAAAATCATGTTGGTCGCAACCTGTTAAAAACGCTCAGGGGCAGGTTCTCGGCACCTTTGCGATTTATCACCGCGAGCCAGCAACACCCTGCGCTGAACAACTGGACAAAATTGCCACCTATAGCAAGTTGGCAGAGCTTGCTATAAGCCGTAGTTTAAGCGTGTCGCAAATTCGGCGCCTAGCGTTTTATGACAGCTTAACCGGGCTCGCCAATCGCAGGCTATTAGAAGAGCATATGCTACAAGCCATGGCTAGCAGTCAACGTAATCAGACGTATTGTGGTTTGATGTTTATTGACTTAGATAACTTTAAACCAGTAAACGATATTTACGGCCACCGCGTTGGTGATGGTTTACTGCGTGAGGTTGCCCGCCGTTTACAAAGCTCGGTGCGGCAAGCTGACACTGTCGCCCGTTTTGGTGGCGATGAATTTATTGTGCTGTTACGCGATATCGATACTGACCCCGAGCGTAGCCGGCAACACATTCAAAGTGTGGCAAAAAAAATTGCTGCAGAGTTGTCCCGCCCCTTCCCATTAGAACAACATCTGATGCACCAGTGTGCCAGTAGCATAGGTTTAGTGCTATTCAAAGGCAACAGCGATTGTGATGAACTGTTACGTCAGGCGGATACCGCCATGTATCAAGCCAAACGCCAGGGACAAAACCAGCCTTTCTGGTTTCAAGCTGGCTAAAACCCGCACACCGCCCCATTAATTACGCTAGCCATCGCATTAAAATGTAACAGCCTTTGTCTGTCTATTGACAAGCCCCGCCCTGCCACAGACTATAGCTGCGGTCTAACGTTTAACACTTCTGTAAACACTATAAATAAAAGAGTCGCTATGAAAAAATCTCTACTTGTACTGGCGCTGGCCAGTAGCTTCGCGATGGCAGATGAAGGCATGTGGATGCCGCAACAACTGCCACAAATTGCTAACGAATTAAAGGCAGCCGGTTTAGCATTAAACCCGGCTGATTTAACCAAACTGACTGAATTCCCAGCCGCAGCTATTGTTAGCCTGGGCGGCTGTTCAGCGTCTTTTGTGTCACCCAATGGCCTGGTTGCGACTAACCATCACTGTGTTTATGGCAGCATTGCCCATAACTCAACGCCAGAAAACGATCTACTGGCAAATGGCTTTTTGGCGAAAAACTTAAGTGATGAAGTGCCTGCTGCACCGGGTAGCCGTATTTTTGTTACTCGTGCAGTAGACAATGTTACCGACAAAATTATTGACGCTAAAACCGCTAAATTGAACGGTAAAAAACGTATCGATGCTATCGAAGCTAATCAAAAAGCCATCGTCGCTGAGTGTGAAAAAGATGAAGGCCACCGCTGTACAGTTTCTGCCTATTACGGCAGCCTGGAATTTTATTTAATTAAACAGCTGGAAATTAAAGACGTGCGCTTAGTGCATGCTCCGGCTGAAGGCGTAGGTAAATTTGGCGGTGACACCGACAACTGGATGTGGCCGCGCCACACCGGCGATTACAGCTTCTACCGTGCCTATGTTAGCCCTGAAGGTAAATCCGCTGATTACAGCACTGACAACGTGCCTTACAAACCAGATTTTCACTTAACATTGGCTAAAGACGGCGTAAAAGAAGGTGATTTTGTGATGGCCATGGGTTACCCGGGCCGCACAAACCGTCATCGTTTGCCAAGCGAAGTCAGCGAAACCTTTGAATGGGCCTACCCCAACACAGTGGCGCATTTTAAAAACACGCTGGACATTATTGCTAAGCAAACTGCTGATGATAAAGACGCCGAGCTTAAATACGCAAGCCGCGTGGCCGGACTTAACAACTACATGAAAAACCGTCAGGGCATGTTGGATAGCTTTGCACAAAGCGATTTTTTAACGCGCAAACAAGCTGAACACGCTGAACTGACCAAGTGGGTTAATAGCAGCCGTGACAACAAAAAAGCCTATGCCGATGATTTAAAAGCCATCGAAAAACTGCTGAAACAAAGCCAGGAAAAAGATCGTAAAGACTATCTGCTGGATAATGCCAAGCCTCGGCTGCTAATCGTCGCCGGTGCGTTATATCGTCTGGCCGAAGAGAGCAATAAGCCGGATGCCGAGCGTAAAGCTGGCTTTCAAAGCCGTGATTTGCCGCGCTACAAAGCCTTTGTTGCCGGTATGGAACGCAACTTTGCTGTCAGCGTAGAAAAAGCGCTGGATCTGTATAACTTAAGCCGTTATGCCGCCCAGCCGAAAAAAATGCGCGATGCCGAGTTCGATAAGGTAATGGGTATTAAAGACGGCATGACCGAGCAGCAGTTAGCCGCGCTTATTGACAGCTGGTATGCCAACACCGGCTTAACCGCACTGGATAAACGCACTGCACTGCTGGAGATGACACCAGAGCAGATCGCTGCTGTGGATGACAGCTTTGTCAAAGCCGCCGTTGCACTACATAAGTGGAACTTAAAGCAGGAAGCAGCCGAAGAAGAGCTGGCGGGTAAAATTCAGCAGGCATACGCCAGCTATATGCGCGCCAAAATCGCTTTTATGCAGTCGAAAGGCCAGGCGGTTTACCCGGATGCCAACAGCACATTGCGGGTCACTTACGGCAATGTAAAAGGCCGTGCGCATGGCAATGAAGATGGCAACGCCTGGGCACCGTTTACCACGCTGCGCGGTATTACCGCTAAAGCCACTGGCGAAGGTGAGTTTAACGCGCCGCAAAGCCAGCTAGACGCCATTAAAGCCAAGCAATATGGCCCATACAAGGTAGAAAGCTTAAATTCAGTGCCGGTAAACTTTTTGGCCACGCTGGATATTACCGGCGGCAACTCAGGCTCAGCGGTTTTAAACAGCAAAGCTGAACTGGTTGGCCTGGCGTTTGATGGCACCCTGGATTCGATTATCTCTGACTGGGACTACAACCCGGACAATACCCGCTCTATTCAGGTCGATCACCGTTTTATGCTGTGGCAAATGCAGCTGGATGGCGCTGATAATCTGTTAAAAGAGATGGGCGTAAAGTAACGCTCTGACAAAGGGCCGCAAGGCCCTTTTTTATTATCTGATTACGTCGCGCAAAAATATTTCTTTAGCTAACGCATGCTGGCTTCGCGGCAAGACAAAACTGCTATAAAATGCGCCACCCTAAACTGCCTGAACAGCACGCCGTTATGTTGTTGTCCACTTCGCTCTATACCGATCTCTCTGCTTACTATGACTTGATGTGTAGCGACATCAATTATCAGCAGCAAAGCCAAAGCGTACTGCGGTTGCATCAATTATTTGGCAACGGCGGTAAACGGCATCTTGATTTGGCGTGTGGCACTGGCCCGCACATCGCACATTTTATCCGTGCCGGTTATCAGTGTACCGGCTTAGACTTAAACCAGCCAATGCTGGAACTTGCCAGGGCACGTTGTCCCGAAGCAGAATTTTTGCTGGGTGATATGAGCCAGTTTAGCCTGACACAGCATGTTGATTTAGTTACCTGCTTTTTATACTCCATTCACTACAACGCCAGTATCGAATTACTGAGCCGCTGTATTGCACAGGTACATGCCAATTTAAACCAGGGTGGCGTGTTTTGCTTTAACGTGGTAGACAAAGACAAAATATCGAATAACGACGCAGTGCGACAAGATGCAGTGCACAACGGCGCGCATTTTGTTTTTGAGTCTGGTTGGTTTTATCAGGGCCAGGGTGAGCAACAGCTGTTAAAGCTGCGCATCAGCAAAACCTGCAGCCAACACAGCCAATACTGGCAAGACAGCCACAGCATGGTGGCGTTAAACTTTGGCCAGCTACAGGCCTTGTTGGCGCCCTGGTTCGACGTGCACATACTGGCGCACAATTATGACAGTATCCAGCGTTGGGATGGCGAAGCCGGTAACGCCTTATTTGTTTGCGTTAAACGCTGATTAGCAGCCTTTTTCCAACAATTCAGCCGCCAGCCGGACAAAGTCTGACGAGGTTAAAATGCCTTTCAGTCTGTTGTTCTCATCCACCACCGGCATACAGCCATGACGGTTTTTGACAAAAAAAACGGCGACTTCCTTTAACGATTGCTCTGGCGTTACTGCAGCAAAATCGGTTGCCATCATGTCCGCCACCAGTTGCTGCTTTTCTTTGCGCTCCAGCGCTGTCGCGCCATATTGCGCCATTAAGCCCATCACTTTGGCAATCATAATCTTTTGCGTCAGCATCCCTACTAACTCGCCGTCTTGCTCAATCACCGGGATATGACGCACATTTTTCTGTCGCATTAAATCATGTGCGTCTTTTAAGCTGGCATCGCGGGTAACACATAAGGGATCGGCGGTCATCAGCTGGGCAACGGTGGTTATGGTCATAACAGCCTCCTGTAGTACGGCAAGTTTGATGTACTAGATATAGCGAAAAAGCCGGTCATTTGCAGCGAACTGGATCAAGTTTTTTGCCGTAGTGCAGCAATTTTGATTCGGTTTAGCAAAAACAGAAAAAGAAAAATCTGATCCCTTCGCCCAGTCCTGGCGTTTTTATAGCCGACTTTTGTGTCTAACTTTATGCGAAAAAAGGAAACACTATGAAACTATCTCATCTCATCAGTACTACAATTCTGGCCGGTTCGTTACTGTTCAGTGTGCAGGCGCATAATCATAAAGCCAAAGCCGATATCGTTGACACTGCCGTTGCAGCGGGCAACTTCTCTACCCTGGTTACCGCCGTGAAAGCAGCTGAACTGGTAGATACCTTAAAAGGCGAAGGCCCATTCACTGTGTTTGCCCCTAATGATGCCGCCTTTGCCAAAATTCCTGCGGCTGATTTGAACGCGCTAGTCGCCGATAAAGCGGCGCTAACTAATGTACTGACTTACCATGTTGTCGCTGGCAAAGTGATGGCGGCTGACGTAGTAAAATTAACTTCAGCCAAAACCGTACAGGGCCAGGAGCTGGCGATTGAAGTAAAAGACGGTAGAGTCTTTGTAGATGGCGCCCAAGTGATTGCTACTGACATCGTTACCAGCAATGGTGTGATCCATGTGCTGGACAGCGTGGTAATGCCTAAGTAATCCTGCCTGTTAACTCGTCTCAGATGCGTTGCTCTGAGACGAGGTTAACGAACTGCCCAGCGATGCCACTATTACCAGCAAAATTGCCAGCCACTGCCACAGTGTTAACAGCTCCGCCAGGATTAAAAAGCCCGCTAATGCCGCAACCGCAGGTTCCATACTCATAAACACACTGAAGTTTTGCGATGTCATATTTCGCAGCGCCACCATCTCTAATGAATACGGAATGGCGCTGGATAAAATACCGACCAAAAAGCCCAGCGGCAGTACCTCCCAACTTAGTAGCGCCCAGCCCTGAGTAACGAACCCTGTTGGCACTAGCACTGCGGCCGCTACTGTCATACCCAGCGCTACCGTAATACCCCCCGAGCTTTGGGTATTGGTTTTTTTGCCAAATAAAATATAACCGGCCCAACAGGCACCGGCCGCCAGCGCCAGCATGACGCCGACAGGATCCAGTGCATCGGCACCACGCATATCGGGAAGCAGCAGTAAAATACCGGCAATGGCACAGGCTACCCAGATCAGGTCACGCTTATGCCGTGACGAAAACAGCGCCACTGCCAAAGGCCCGGTAAATTCCAGCGCAACGCCTATACCCAGTGGAATGCGCGCAATGGCCAGATAAAACAAAATATTCATCCCGCCAAGACACAGGCCATACACCACTATCGCCTGCCAATCGCGGCCTTGGGGCAAGGATCGCCAGGGCCTGAATACCAGCCATAGCACCAGCGCCGAAAAACCCAGCCGCAGCGCTGTGGTGCCGTCCGGACCAATAAGCGGAAACAGCTGTTTGGCAATAGAAGCGCCGGATTGGATAGTCACCATCGCCAGCAACACGCTAAAGATGGCAACAACCAGGCTGCGGTTAACAGATAAAGACATAAAAGGATCCGACTGGGAATGGAAGCTATACCCGCCGTATTGTAGCCCGCTGCTCCAAAAAACATAAGCCGCAACGCACTGAGTTGCGTCATCTTTGCGTTATTTCAGGGCAAATAACGCCCCCTTTTCAATGCTGAAACACAAAAGCCGTACAACATTCAGAAAAATATCATTTTACAGCAAAGGTTTAGACTTAATTTAGCCGGCATAGTGACAAACAACTACGGCTGGCACAACACCTGCTTATTAGCTGTAACAGTATTGTGCTCAACGCCCATTTCGTCCCCTGACACAGGAGCCTTACTATGACTGGCTTACAACACCGCAGCCATCCACTGCGCGATATCCTCGATAAAGAGCTGCAGCAACGCACTTTCCCTGCACTGACGGCGCCCTGCCGGCTATGCCAGTTTATGCTTACAGTAACACCGGCTTCACGTAGCAGCGAGCTGAGTTTTATCCAGCAATTAGCCAATGCACAAGGCTGCCATTTTAGTGAAACCGCACAGGATGTTAACCTGCCGTTGTTTGGCGGCATGTTACGCTTTGAAAAACACAGTGAGTTCTCCAGCTACATTTTTATCCGCCCGGCACATGACAAACAACTATTTGACGACCCTCTGGATTTTTTACCCGCCAAAGACTGGCTAAGCCAGATCCCCGGCCAGATTTTCCGTGTGGTGCAACTGAGCATTATCACACCGGCACAGCTGGCAGAGCTTGGTGACATTGACCGCCTGTTCAACAAAGACAACTGTATTAGCAGCCACCTTGCGGGGCAGCAGGCGCGGATCTGGACCGACTTTCAAAAGCACGCTGAAGGCGCTGGCCGCATGCTGCTGCTGGATAACGGCTTAACACCGGCCGCGTTAGGCCGCCTGGTACAGCAACTGTTTGACCTTGGTAATTACCGCAAATTGTCGCTGTTGGGCTGGCCGGTAGCACGTCAGGCGCTGGCCAAATTGAACCTGCTGGAGCAGCAGTTATCCGACATAACCCAGCGTATCGAATATAAAAACAATGCTGACGAGCGCCTGCTTAATGAAATCACCACCATGGCAGCGCAAACCGAACATTTAATTGCCGATAACAGTTCAAGGTTACAAGCGACTGCGGCTTATTATCAACTGACGCTGGACAGGCTTAAAAGCCTGAACGAGACGGCCGTTGAGGGTATGTTATCGTTACAGGATTTTACCGAGCGGCGCTTAACCCCGGCGTTTCGCACCAGCGAGTCGGTAGTTTTTCGGCAAAATGCGCTGTCAGGCCGCTTAGGCCGCTCTACGGAGCTGTTACGAACCCGTATCAACCTAACCTTAGAACAACAAAACCAGCAGCTACTGGCATCAATGGATCAAAGAGCCAAACTGCAATTGCGCCTGCAACAAATGGTTGAGGGGCTGTCACTGGTTGCTATCAGTTACTACGCACTGCAACTGACCGACAAAGCCCTCAATGCATTAAGTTTCTGGTTTACCGCTATTAATTTGCCCTTATGGCAAAGCCTGAGTGTGCCTGTTGTACTGATGAGTGTGGGGCTGCTGTTTTTTTGGCTTAACCGCCAGCTGCATAGTAGCTTGCCAGAGCAAGAGTCTCAGCATACCGATACGGTTAAACACACGGCGCAGCGTGATAAAACCCACTGAATGCTTGAGAATTCATCAGACTAGTGCTTTACTTGCGATCCGCTGTTTTTGCTGTTGCGGTTGGTTTTCAGGAGAGCTGGGATGTTACGTGTTGCTGTGTTACTAAGTTGCTTTAGTGTTGTCTGCTTGGCCAATACGCCAGCAGCTGATGCTGAAAAAACGCAGCGTAAACTGAGCCCGGGACAATCATTGACAGATTATAGCCCTGCAACCAAAGCACGTCCGGCGCACATAGCGGTGTATAAGTCGGTAAAACAGGATGGCACAACGCTGTTTTCAGACCGGCAACCAGTAAACCGGCCTTATCAGGTGATGCGATTTGACTGTTTTGCCTGTGATCCGGTATCTACGGTGAACTGGCACACAGTGCCGCTGTACACCAAGCCCTATAACCGCATTATTGCTAAAGCCGCCGATCAGCATCAGTTGGATCCGGCGCTTATCCGCGCCGTTATTCATGCTGAATCCTCGTTCCGGCCACAGGTGGTATCGAAAAAAGGCGCTGTGGGCTTAATGCAGTTGATGCCGCAAACGGCTAGCTATTTAGGCGTGGCCGATCCCAGCCACCCGGAGCAGAATATCATTGCCGGCAGCCGTTATCTGGCCAGTTTACTAAAACAGCATAACAGCGATTTACAGCTGGCGCTGGCGGCCTATAATGCCGGCCCTAGTAACGTGAAAAAATACAACGGCATACCCCCTTTTGCCGAAACCCAAGCCTATGTTGAGCGGGTGGCCATATTACACCGGCGTTACCAGCAAGCCGGTTAGCCGGGTGTATTGGCAGGCGCAGGCTTAGTTAGCGCTGCACGCAAAATATCTTTCCACGATACAATACCCAGCAGATGTTTTTGCTCATTTACTACTGGCAAACAGCTGATGTTATGTTGCAGTAACAAGGCTGCCGCCTGTTTAACGGTGCTCTGTTCGGTGATGGTAATTACGGGCGTCACCATGACCTGATGTACTTTGCGCGAGCGGATAAATAAGCCGATAGCCGGATCAGTGGCGGAGTCCATTACCGGGCTTAACTCACGAAAATAGTCTTTTACCGACACTATACCCACCAGGCGGTTACTGGCGTCGGTAACCGGCACATGCTGAAAGCGGGCTTTGGCAAATACATCTCGCAGCGAGGCCAGGCTGGCATCAGCCGTGGTTGTCACCAACTTATTACGATGCGTCATAATATGGCTGATACTCATACCCACCTCGCAGCACCAAGTTAATTATCGTCTTTCTCAAAACCTTCAATAGTCACGCCCGAGAGGAAACCAGCCCCCTTGGTGTCGCCACTGCGCAGCTTGATCATCAGGCGTAAATCGTTCGGTGAGTCGGCGTGGTGCAACGCATCGGCGTAACTGATGCGACCAGCCTGATACAGATCGTATAGCGCTTGGTCAAAGGTTTGCATGCCGAGCTCGCGCGATTTGGTCATCACTGCTTTGATTTCCCCCATCTCACCGCGGGCAATTAAATCAGCAATCAGCGGCGAGTTCAGCAGTACTTCAATGGCCGCAACCCGGCCCAAGCCATCGGCCGTAGGCACCAGCTGCTGCGCCACTATGCCGCGCAGGTTAAGCGATAAATCGAACAACAGCTTTTGGTGCATCTCTTTAGGCACCAGGTGCATAATGCGGTCTATCGCCTGGTTGGCATTGTTCGCGTGTAGTGTGGCAATACACAAATGGCCTGTTTCCGCAAACGACAGTGCATATTCCATGGTGTCCTGGCTGCGGATCTCACCGATAAGTATCACGTCCGGCGCCTGACGCAGCGAGCTTTTTAATGCCGCCTCAAAGGATTCGGTGTCAATACCCACTTCGCGCTGGGTAATTAAACTTTTATGGTGCTCGTGCACAAATTCAATGGGGTCTTCAATGGTCAGAATATGGCCTTTGGCGTTGCGGTTACGGTAACCCAACAGTGCTGCCAGAGAGGTTGATTTACCTGTACCGGTACCACCAACAAACAACACCAGACCACGCTTAGACATGATCACTTCTTTCATGATCGGCGGCAGGCCCAGCTCATCCACATTCGGAATTTTAGTCACAATGCGGCGCACCACCATACCGGCACAATCGCGCTGCCAGAAGGCTGATACACGGAAACGGCCACTGTCGTTGGCGATAGCAAAGTTACATTCTTTGCTGGTCATAAACTCTTGCTGCTGTTTGTCATTCATCGCCGATAACACCAGTTTCAGCGAGGTGGCATCGGTCAACGGCGTTTCGTCAATTGGCAGCAGCTCACCGTTAATCTTTGCCGCCACTGGCATGCCGGCAGTGACAAACATATCGGAGGCCTTTTGCGCCACCATTTTTTCCAGAAAGTCATCTAGTTGCATAGTGGTTTAGATCCTACCCATGGCACCAAAGGTATTCTTATCCTGCGCTTTGGCAGCCGCATCTTTTTGCGTTACCAAACCGCGGTTTACCAGATTAACCAGACACTGATCCATGGTTTGCATGCCATGGGCAGCACCGGTTTGGATGACCGAATACATTTGGGCAATTTTATCTTCACGAATAAGGTTACGAATGGCTGGCAAGCCCACCATAATCTCATGCGCGGCAATACGGCCACCGCCGACTTTTTTCAGCAGGGTTTGCGAGATAACCGCCCGTAATGACTCAGACAACATTGAGCGCACCATGTCTTTTTCTTCACCCGGGAACACGTCGATAATACGGTCGATCGTTTTAGGTGCTGAAGTGGTGTGCAAGGTGCCAAACACTAAATGGCCGGTTTCCGCCGCTGTCATTGCCAGACGAATGGTTTCTAAATCCCGTAATTCACCTACCAGGATTACGTCGGGGTCTTCCCGCAGCGCTGAGCGCAGCGCATTGCTGAAACTGTGCGTGTCACGGTGTACTTCACGCTGGTTAATTAAGCTGGATTTGTTGGTATGCACAAATTCGATCGGGTCCTCAATGGTGAGGATGTGGTCGTGGCGCATGGTGTTAATGTAATCAATCATCGCAGCCAGCGTGGTAGATTTACCCGAACCGGTTGGGCCGGTTACCAGCACTAACCCGCGCGGGTTTTCGGCGATGGTTTTAAAAATATCCGGCGCGCCTAAATCGTCCAGCGTTAAGACTTCACTGGGGATGGTACGAAACACCGCCGCAGCACCGCGATTTTGTACGAAAGCGTTAACACGAAAGCGGGCTAAATTGGGCACTTCAAAAGAAAAGTCTGACTCCAGGTTTTCTTCGTATTCTTTACGCTGTTTGTCGGTCATAATTTCGTACACCAGGGCGTGCACTTCTTTATGCGACAGCGGTGGAATGTTTAACTTGCGCACATCACCGTCTACCCGGATCAGCGGCGGTACGCCGGCAGATAAGTGTAAATCCGATGCTTTATGCTGCACACTAAAGGCCAATAATTCGGTAATATCCATGACAATTTATACTCCACGTTGCCAATTAATATGAATAACATAGCAGAACAACTTAGCCTCGCCTATCAGAACCTGAATGAAAAATGCCAGAGCACTGCCATTCAGCAGCCGGTAGCGCTGATTGCGGTTAGCAAAACCAAGCCAACTGCCCAGATAATGGCTGCTTATCAAGCCGGCCAGCGCCTGTTTGGTGAAAACTACCCGCAAGAGCTGGCCGATAAAGCCACCGAGTTGGCGGTATACAAGGATATTCAGTGGCACTTTATCGGCCCACTACAATCAAACAAAACCAAGCTGGTGGCAGAGCACGCCAGCTGGGTGCACAGCCTTGACCGCCTGAAAATAGCCCAGCGGCTTAACAGTCAACGCCCAGCCAGCCTTGGCAAATTAAAGGTGCTGCTGCAAGTGAATATCAGTGCTGAGCCAACCAAAGCCGGCATCACACCCGATGACATGTTGTCGCTCGCTGCACAGGTTGCCACTCTACCGATGCTGCAACTAAAAGGTTTAATGGCCATACCGGCGCCGGGCGAAAGTGAAAAGGCGTTTGCCGCCATGCAGCAGTTGTCGGTTAGGCTACAACAGCACTACCCTGATGCCACTGAGTTATCAATGGGCATGTCAGACGATTGGCCTTTGGCTCTGACTTATGGCGCAACTATGATACGATTAGGCACCGCCATTTTTGGCGCCCGACAGTAACAGCATGCAAATGGGGAAAAATGAAACAGATGAATGACAATATGGTTGCGTTTATAGGTGCCGGTAATATGGCCCGCTGTGTGATTGCCGCTATGGTCAAGGCCGGCTATCCGGCTGACAACATTATTGCCGCTAATCGCAGCCAGCCCAAATTAACAGCCCTGGCAGCCGATTTTGGCATTCATACTACGTTGGACAATATTGAAGCGGTAAAAAAGGCCGATGTGATAGTGCTGGCGGTAAAACCGCAAATGATGCAGGACGTCTGCACTGCGCTTATTAAGGCCGCACCGGAAATTAGCGAAAAGCTGTTTGTTACCCTGGCGGCCGGTATTACCGTAGCACGTTATCAGCAGTGGCTGGGACAGGTGCGTTTAGTACGCGCCATGCCTAATACGCCGTCGCTGGTGGGCCTTGGCGTAACAGGGTTGCTCCCAAGCGCCTGCTCAAACTATGAAAAAGCTTTTGTTGATTATATGTTCAGCGGCACCGGCATGAATGTGTGGCTGGATAACGAAGCACAAATTGACCATATTATCGCTGTTAGCGGCAGCTCACCGGCTTACTTCTTTTTCTTTATGCAGGCCATGCAGCAAGTGGCCGAGCAATTGGGCTTTGATGCCGGCCAGGCCAAGCAAATGGTGGCCCAAACTGCACTTGGCGCAGCCACGATGGCGCTTAATAGCGAGCACAGCTTCGCTGAGCTACGTGCTCAGGTAACCTCTAAAGGCGGCACTACGCACGAAGCCGTAACCACTTTTGCCAATCAGGGCCTTGAAAAAATGGTTTCTGATGCCATGTATGCCGCGATAAAGCGGGCGCAGGAAATGGCGCAAACCTTATAAAATTTAGCCGGGAGAGCCTATGCAAGCTGTGCTGTTTCTAATCGACACCGCCTTTAGTTTGTTCCTGATGGTCGTGATACTGCGCTTATGGCTGCAGTTAGTACGGGCCGATTTTTACAACCCGTTCAGCCAGTTTGTGGTTAAAGCCACTAACCCTTTGGTGTTGCCGCTGCGCCGGGCTATTCCCAGCATAGGCAGTTTAGACACCGCCACCCTGCTACTGGCTTATGGCGTCATGCTGGCCAAACTTGTTGTGCTGCAGCTGTTGCAAAGCGGCCAGGTGCAGTGGGTACCCAGCCTGATTTTCTCGGTGATTTTTCTGCTTAAGGAAATGTTTACCCTGCTGTTCTGGATTTTAGTGATCCGCGCCCTGCTCAGCTGGTTTAGCCAGGGCAGAAGCCCGGTAGAATATGTGATGCATCAACTGACTGAGCCACTGCTGCGCCCGGTGCGCCGTATACTGCCCCCGATGGGCGGACTGGATTTATCAGTACTGGTGGTACTGATTGGCCTACAGTTTTTAAATATTTTATTTAGTAGCTGGTTTCCGGGCTTGTAAGCAGCAACCTTGCAACTGCATGTGCAACAGCCTGAATTCAGTGATATGAGGTGAATGATGCGTACTGTGATTGTCGCCCTGTTAGTGGGCCTGATGTTAAGTTTCACCAGCCTTGCCGAGCAAAAAATGACACTGGGTAACTGGGATGTGCACTATATTGCCTTTCCCTCGCCGCTGTTAACGCCCGAAGTTGCAAAGCAGTACCGGCTGCAGCGTAGCAAATACAACGGCATTGTGAATATTTCGGTACTCAATAGCGCCAGCCAGCAGGCTGAAAAAGTCGCTATCAGCGGCAGCGCCAAAGACTTACAAGGCCGGGTACGTCAGCTGGAGTTTACCGAGGTAGTGGAAGGCGACGCCGTCTACTATTTAGCCCAGGTGCCGTTTCACCATGAGCAGCGCTACAGCTTTAGCATTAACCTGCAACAGGGTAATGCGCAGCAACAGCTTAATTTTGTGCAAACTTTTTACGTAGATTAACGCGGCATGACAAGTCAAAAAATCGTTCTGGCCACCGGCAATAAAGGCAAAGTGGCCGAATTAAGCCAAATGTTAGCACCGTTTAATTTTGAGGTGCTGCCACAAACTGAGCTTGGCGTAACCGACGCCGATGAAACCGGCCTGACCTTTATCGAAAACGCCATAATTAAAGCGCGCCATGCTGCTTTAGCCACCGGCTTACCAGCGATAGCCGATGACTCAGGCCTGGCGGTTGATGCGCTACAAGGGGCGCCCGGTATTTATTCTGCCCGTTACGCCGGCGAGGGCGCGACTGACAGCGATAACATCAACAAGCTACTCGATGCGCTAAGGGAAGTACCCGAGCATCAGCGCAGCGCGCAATTTCATTGTGTGCTGGTGTATTTACGCCATGCTGAAGATCCTACACCTCTGGTATGCCACGGCGTTTGGCGAGGCATAATTACTACCACACCCGCCGGCAATGGCGGCTTTGGTTACGACCCGGTATTTTTTGTGCCCTCAGAAGGCTGCACCAGCGCCGAGCTTAGCCGCGAGCGCAAAGCCCAGCTTAGCCACCGTGGCCGCGCACTGGCACAACTTATTGCCCTCTTCAGCCAGCAAAGCCACTCAGCCAACCAGGGCACTAACTAGTGGCACTGCAACTGCCGCCACTGGCGTTATACATTCATATTCCGTGGTGTATACAAAAATGCCCTTACTGTGACTTTAACTCGCACGCGGTAAAACAAGGTATTCCAGAGCAGGAATATATCGCCCATTTACTGGCCGATTTAGAACAGGATCTGCCCTTAGTGAAAGGCCGCAGTATCAGCAGCATTTTTATCGGCGGCGGCACGCCCAGTGTTTTTTCAGCAGCCGGTATTGCCCAGATTTTATCCGGCGTTAAACAACGCATCCACTGCACTGACGATATGGAAGTGACCATGGAAGCTAACCCCGGCACGGTAGAAGCCGACCGGTTTGCCGGCTATGTAGCTGGTGGTGTAACGCGCTTTTCTATTGGTGTACAAAGCTTTCAGACGGCGCAACTAAAAGCACTGGGGCGTATTCACGACAGTGCTGAAGCCACACGGGCCGCTAAACTGGCACAACAGCTACCGCTTAACAGTTTTAACCTTGATTTAATGCATGGCCTGCCACAGCAGGATATAGCGGGTGCGCTGGCCGATTTACAACAAGCGATTGATTTGAGTCCACCGCATTTATCCTGGTATCAGCTCACCATAGAGCCCAACACCGCTTTTGCCTCGCGCCCGCCCGTATTACCGCCAGACGATACGCTGTGGGATATTCAGCAGCAAGGGTTGGCGCTGCTGCAACAACACGGCTATCAACAGTATGAAATTTCCGCCTATGCCAGGGCTGGCCAGCAATGCCGGCATAACCTGAACTACTGGCGCTATGGCGATTATTTAGGCATTGGCTGTGGCGCGCACGGTAAAATTACCCTACCCTCGCGTAACAGTATTTTACGCACGGTAAAGATCAAACACCCCAAAGGCTATATGGATATGACCCGGGGCTATGTTGACAACCGCGAGCAGGTCGAGCCGGAGGATAGACCCTTTGAGTTTTTTATGAACCGCTTTCGCCTGCTGGAACCCTGCCCCAAAGCTGACTTTAGCGCTTATACCGGCTTGCCGCTGAGCCATATTAACAGCGCCTTGAATGAAGCCGAACAAAAAGGCTTGCTAACTGTCAGCGACAGCCACTGGCAAATTACCGATAAAGGCGCGCGCTACTTAAACGATTTGCTAACCCTGTTTATTTAACCCTGTTTTTTTAACAACGCGGGGTGTAGCGCCGCTTAACTGCGATAGTCGGACTGTTAGTCTGCCTTTACTGACGTAGAATAAAGTTAACTAAAACACAGGGAACTAGCATGACACTCTCTAATTTACCGCAACTGGCTAATCTGCGCAGCCTGGCGCTCCCCTTGGCAATAAGCGCAGCCTTACTAACTGGCTGTGGCCCACAAACCACCACTCCTGCACCACAACAGGCTCAACAACCACAGCAGAGCGAAAGCGAAAAAGCCAATGCGCTGTTTGAACAAATTTTTATGGATAACGTGCGGCGCGACCCTGTGCTGCAAACCCGGCTGGGTATTAAAGATGATTATGATAAATGGCGCGATTTATCTGATGCACACTATCAGGCAGGGCTTGAACTAACGAGGCAACACCAGATTATGTTGCAAGCCATCGACAGCAGTAAGCTAGATGATGCAACGCGCGTCAGTTACCTGCTGATGCAACGTAACTTAGAGCAAGAGCTGGCTGATGCCAAATGGCGCCTGTACAGCTACCCGGTAAACCAGATGTTTGGTACCCACTCGCAGGTACCGTCTTTACTGATTAACCAGCACAGCATTAGCGACGAGCAAGATGCCAAAGCGTATATCGCCCGCTTAAATGCAGTACCAACGCTTTTTACCCAATTGCAACAGCAATTAGCGCAGCGCGCTGAGGCCGGCATTATCGCGCCTAAGTTTGTTTTTCCCCACGTGATTTCTGCCAGCGAAAACGTGATTAAAGGCGCACCTTTTGATACCGGTGAACCCAGCACCTTACTGGCCGATTTCACAAAAAAAGTGGCCGCTCTTGCGCTTGATGATCACAGCAAAAAACTGCTGCTCGACGAGGCCACCGTGGCACTACTGACCAGTGTAAAACCAGCCTATACCAGTCTTATAAGCTACTTACAGCAGCTGGAGCTGCAAGCTGACACTGTTGACGGCGTTTGGCGTTTTAAAGACGGTGAGCAGTTTTACAATAATGCGCTTAAACGCACCACCACGACAGATTTAACTGCAGAGCAAATTCACCAGCTGGGACTGGACGAAGTGGCACGTATTCACAGCGAAATGCGCGCCATTATGCAGCAAACAGGCTTTGAGGGTGACTTAAACGCCTTTTTTGACTTTATGCAAAACGATCCGCAGTTTTACTACCCGGATACGGCAGAAGGCAAAGCGGCTTATTTAGCTGACGCGACAGCGGTAATTGACCATATGCGCACCCGCTTAGATGAACTTTTTCTGGTCAAACCCAAAGCCGACATGATCGTAAAAGCGGTAGAGCCATTTCGTGAGCAAACAGCCGGCAAAGCATTTTACCAGCAGCCGTCTATGGATGGCTCACGCCCAGGTATTTACTACGCTAATTTATACCGCATGAGCGATATGCCCAAATACGAGCTGGAAGCGCTGGCGTACCACGAGGGTATACCCGGCCATCATATGCAGCTGGCGATCGCCCAAGAGCTGACTGAAATGCCGAAGTTTCGCCGTTTTGGTGGCTACACCGCCTATATCGAAGGCTGGGGTTTATACACTGAGTTGCTGCCAAAAGAAATTGGCCTGTACCAGGACCCGTATTCCGACTTTGGCCGTTTAGCCATGGAGCTGTGGCGTGCCTGCCGCCTGGTGGTAGACACCGGTATCCATGCTAAAAAATGGAGCCGCGAGCAGGCGATTCAATACCTGCTGGACAATACACCCAATACCGAAACCGCTATTGAAAAAGCCATAGAGCGCTATATTGTGATGCCCGCGCAAGCCACGGCGTATAAAGTGGGTATGATTAGAATTATTGAAC
This sequence comes from Chromatiaceae bacterium, assembly GCA_033838465.1. Lineage (GTDB taxonomy): Bacteria > Pseudomonadota > Gammaproteobacteria > Enterobacterales > Alteromonadaceae > Alishewanella. The sequence goes on along the minus strand of JAJLKZ010000007.1, from coordinate 443,852 downwards.
TGCGCGAAAAAGCGAAAACCGCGCTGGGCGATAAGTTTGATATCCGCAAATTCCATGATGTGGTGCTAAAAAACGGCGCCGTCCCGCTAGATGTGCTGGAGCAACTGGTTGACGAGTATATTGCTGCGACAGCAGCCTAACTGACAAGCTGATAGAAACAGCCGGCTATTAGGCTGGCTGTTTCTTTGTCACTGTATCGAAATTAACACTGTGCATTTAGCTGAAGTAAATCCCACTTATTGCCGTACAAGTCTTCAAACACCGCTACGGTGCCATAAGGCTCTTCGCGGGGTAATTCGTTAAACTGCACACCTTTAGCCACCATAGCCTGGTAGTCACGCCAAAAGTCATTCGTGTGTAAAAACAAAAATACCCGCCCACCGGCCTGATTACCAACTACTGCAGTTTGCTCAGGCTTGCTGGCTTTGGCCAGCAGCAGGCTAGCGCCATTGCGGCCCGGTGGGCTTAACTGCACCCAGCGTTTGCCGGCACCTAAATCGGTATCTTGCAATAACACAAAGCCCATTTTAGTTGTGTAGAACGCTATCGCCTCGTCATAGTCATGTACCAGCAGGGCAACACTGCCCAAGTGTTGTTTTATCGTATCTACCACAGTACTTTCTCATCCGGTCAAATGATGCCAAGTCTAGGGTGTTGTGTCATTAAAACCAAGGATATTGCCGTCATTGATCAACCGGAGATTGCTTTATCCTGATTCAAATTACGCTCTGGTGGCAGATCGCTTAAATACTCGACAAATTCCACTTCAAAGCCGGCAGGGTCAATAAAATACACATTTTTGCGATAAGGCTCCGTTGCGCCCGGTTTGGCAATAGCATAACCGGCGTTTTGTAAGCGGTTGATAACCGCTGTCAGGTTGTTGGTGACATAAGCAAAATGCGCCAGCCCCACACTGTGACCTTCCAGTTTACGGTTTTGCCCCTCACCATGGTCACTCAGCGCCAGGTAATGGTAATCATCACCAAAATGCAGCCATTTGCGCGGTTTACCATACCAGTCACCATGACCTTCATCACGAATGCGCCAGTGTGGAAAGGCCGCGCGGTAAAAACGCAACATGGCATCCATGTCGGCCACGACCAGATTAACATGCTCTAAATACATACAGGGTCTCCTTACATTAAGTTGGTCAGCAGGGTAAAACCTAAAGCTAAGTTGAGGTAAAGTACTTTTTTAACCAGAGTAAAAGCGGAGCAATGATGGCAGAAGCAACATGGAGTGTGGGCCGGGTGGCGAAACGCTGTGGCGTGAAGGTCAGCACCCTGCATTTTTACGAGCAAAAAGGCCTGATTAAAAGCTGGCGTAACGCGGGCAATCAGCGCCGCTATAAGCCGGATGTCTTGCGCCGTATTGCAGTTATTAAAGCCGCGCAGCAGATGGGTATTAGCCTGGAAGAAGTCAAACAGGCGTTTTTGTCGCTGCCGGATAACCGCACCCCCACGCTGGAGGATTGGCAAAATTTATCGAAAAACTGGCAACAGACGCTGAACAGCCGCATTGCCTACCTGCAGAAGCTACAGGATTACCTGACTGGCTGTATTGGTTGCGGCTGCCTGAGTATGCACAGCTGCCCGCTATATAACCCGGACGATACTCTGGCGCAGCAAGGTAGCGGTGCGGTGATCCTGCTGCGAAGTGAGCCTGGGCTTTAACCACAACTTTTGCGCCACCAGTTTGCACCACGATGGCATTTATAGTTATGCTGTCAACACAGGCCACAGCCGGAAAATGCCATGATTTCAATTCACTACTTCGAGCCCGAAAGCCAAAGCTGGCATAGCCGTAGTTTAAACCAACTGCCAAAAACCATACCGGCCGATGCCAGAGTGTGGATTAACTTAAATGACGCCAGCGGCGATGAGCAGCTTAGCGTGCTGCAGCGCTTTGCTATTACGCCAACCATAGTGGAAGATTTCAGCCGGCAGCGTCACCCACCCAAACTGGAAGCACAAACCGACTTTACCTTATTGATTTTACGCGGCTATGCCGATGCTGACTTTAGTGAATACACCCAAAGTGCACAGGTTAACTTACTGTATTCTAAGCAAGTATTAATTAGCATAGTACGCTGCCATAATGCGGCTTTGCTGGCACAGCTAAGCCCACAATTGGTCGCCGGACAAAGCCCGGCGATTGCCGATTGGGTCAAGCAGCTGATCCTGGCGGTGTCGGCCAGTTATCTGGAGAAACTGATTAAGTTTGAAGATGAACAAAGTGAGCTTGAAGACGCCATGTTACACCGGGGCAATGATGAGCAAATGGCCCTGATTATGCGCTATCGCTCTGTGCTTAGAAAAATTAACCGCAACCTGGCGTACCAAAAAGACATCTTTTCAGATGCCCTGTATGAAGAACAAAATCCATTACTCAAACAATTTAACAGCAGTGAAATTCGTGATTTTTATGAAAAATTTGAGCGGCTGCACAGCATGACTGATTTATACTATGACCAGTTAAGTGATTTGGTAGAAGGCTATTTGTCTACCACTTCGCATCAAATTAATGAACGCATGAAAGTATTAACCATCGTCAGTACCATTTTTATTCCACTGACATTTATTGCCGGCATTTATGGCATGAACTTCGTGTATATGCCTGAGCTGCAAATGCCTAACGCCTACTTTTTAGTGCTAATTGCCATGGCCTTAGGCGGTATCGGCGGTTTAATTTGGTTTAAAATTCGCGGCTGGTGGTAATACCGGCACAGGAGTGGTAAATGGCTGAAAACCAACCGCTGGATATTGAAGAAATAGTACGCGATAGCTTTGATGAAAATGAGGCTGAGCATTTAACCGATAAACTCAGCCAGTTAGAGCCTGAAGAAATAGCCATCGCGCTGGAGGCTATGCCGGTTGAGCAGCGGGTTGCTACCTGGCTAACGCTGCACAGTGAAGATCAAATCGCCGCCCTCACCTACATGCGGGTCGACGCGCGTGACAACATTTTTAAGCAACTGGACGAGGCGCAGCTGCGCAGTCTGGTTGAAGAAATGGCCGTTGATGATCTGATTGAGCTGTTGGACGAACTGCCGCAGCGTATCTACGATTATGCTTGCTCCCGGTTGGACGCCAGCCAGCGGCGCTGGCTGGATACCGCACTGGGTTATGATGAAGATCAATGTGGTCGTTATGCCGACCACGACATGCTTATTATCAACAAAAACGCTAAGGTGCGCGATGCCATCCGCTTATTCCGCCAGCTAGCCGATGATGCTGAATACCATGATGCGCTGTTTGTGGTGGACCGTACCGGCCGTTATGTCGGCCTGGTACACGCGACCCAACTGCTGGGTTTGGGCAGCCACTTGCCGATTGAGACAGTGATTGATAAAGACGCTCCCCTGGTTGAGGGTGAAATGGAACTGGATCAAGGCTCGGACATTGTCTCGCGCTCAGGCTATACGGCGCTGGCCGTAGTCGACGCTGAGGGCAAATTGCTCGGCCGGTTATCGATAGGTGAAGCGCTGGAAAACGTGCGAAGAAGCCTGGAAAGCCAGTTTATGCACACCGCGGGTTTGGACGAAGAAGAAGACTTATTCGCTCCTGTTGTAGACAGCGCCAAACGCCGTGCACTATGGTTGGGTATTAACCTGTTAACGGCTTTTTTAGCTGCCTGGACCATAGGGCTGTTTGAAGCCACCTTGCAACAGGTGGTCGCACTGGCGGTACTAATGCCAATAGTGGCCAGTATGGGCGGTATTGCCGGCAGCCAAACCTTAACGCTGATTATCCGCGGCCTGGCACTGGAGCAAATTACGCCGAAAACCTATTTAACCCTGCTACGCAAAGAGCTGGGCGTTGGTGCCATTAATGGTGTGCTGTGGGCATTCGTCATTGCTGTGACCACCTACTTTTGGTTTGGCGACTGGATCATCGGTGGCATTATTGGCATGGCTATCATTATTAATATCGTGGTAGCGGCTATCGCCGGCGTATTAATCCCGATCTGGCTGGAAAAACTGGATATTGACCCGGCGTTATCCGGCTCGGTCATATTAACCACCGTAACCGACGTCATTGGCTTTTTTGCTTTCCTCGGCTTAGGTTCATTATTTCTGTTGGCGTAAAAAGCAATAACTATATTTGCGCTGGCAGCAGCTTTTATTGCTGCCAGCAAAAGCGCCGGCTTTTACAATAGGCAAAAAATATCGCTTATCGGAGAGCGCATGAAAATTGCGATTTTATCGCGCAATGCAGAACTGTATTCCACCAAACGCCTGGTTGAAGCGGCGCAAGAGCGCGGCCATCAGGTGCAGGTGATAGACCCCTTAACCTGCTACATTAACGTAAACCGGGTTAAATCCTCTATTCACCACAAAGGCGAAGCGCTGGAAGGCTTTGATGCGGTGATCCCTCGAATCGGTGCCTCTATTACCTTTTATGGCACAGCGGTGCTGCGCCAGTTTGAAATGATGGGTGTATACAGCTTAAATGAGTCTGTCGCCATCAGCCGCGCCCGCGACAAGCTACGCAGTTTGCAGTTACTGGCGCGTCAGGGTATTGGCTTACCCGTTACCGGTTTTGCTGACAAACCCGGTGATATTCCGGATTTAATTGACATGGTCGGCGGCGCACCGCTGGTGATAAAACTGCTGGAAGGCACTCAGGGCATAGGCGTAGTGCTGGCCGAGACCCGCACCGCCGCCGAGAGCGTGATTGAAGCCTTTATGGGTTTAAATGCCAACATTTTGGTGCAGGAGTACATCAAAGAGGCTAATGGCGCTGATATTCGCTGTTTTGTTATTGGTAATAAAGTCGTCGCCGCCATGAAACGGCAAGCTAAAGCGGGTGAGTTTCGCTCTAACCTGCACCGCGGCGGCACCGCTTCGACAGTTCGGCTAAGTAAAGAAGAGCGTGATACGGCAGTGCGGGCCGCCAGAACCATGGGGCTGAATGTGGCTGGGGTGGATTTACTGCGCTCGAATCATGGCCCGGTAGTGATGGAAGTAAACAGCTCACCCGGTTTAGAGGGCATAGAAGCCGCCACCGATAAAGACATCGCCGGCATGAGCATCGCTTTTTTAGAGCAAAAAGTGGCTGCCCATAAAACCCGGCGTAAACTCAACACCAAAGGAACCGGCTAATGCAAACTGGCAGCAGAGCAGCTTTTGTTTTAGGTGACAGCAGTATTCCACCCGGCAGCCGCGCCGTGGTGGATATTCCTTTTGGTAAGCTTTACACCCACACAGAGCTCAATATCGGCGCCCATGTCATTCATGGCCGACGTGAAGGGCCTGTGTTACTGGTTGCGGCAGCACTGCACGGTGATGAAATTAACGGTGTGGAGATTTGCCGTCGCTTACTCAAATTGCCCAGGCTAAACCAGCTAAAAGGCACGCTTATCGTGGTGCCTATCGTCAATACTTACGGCTTTGTACAACAGTCGCGCTACTTGCCTGACCGGCGCGATTTAAACCGTAGTTTTCCGGGCAGTGAAAAGGGCTCACTGGGCAGCAGGATGGCGTTTCAGTTTACCGATAAAATTTTAAAAAAATGTACCCACGCCATCGATTTACACACCGGTGCGATTCACCGCGCTAACTTGCCACAAGTGCGTGCCAGCGCCAAAGACAAAATGGCACTGCGTATGGCGGAGGTATTTAACGCCCCTATTATTATCAAAGCCGCCAGCCGCGAGGGCACCATGCGCGGTACCGCCAACAGCCTGGGTATCCCTATTTTGCTGTATGAAGCCGGTGAAGCACTGCGCTTTGACGAGCAATCGATTAACATCGGCGTGCGCGGCATTTTGAATGTAATGACAGACTTAGGCATGTTAAGGGCCGGCCGGAAAAAGCCGGCAACCAAATCGTTATTCTCGAAAAAAAGCAGCTGGGTGCGCGCCGAGCATGATGGTATTGCCCGTTATTATGTTGCCCTGGGGCAAACGGTTAAACCCGGCGATATTATGGCGCATATCTACTCGCCCTATTCCGACTTTGAAGTCGCGGTTACTGCCAGTTTTGCCGGTATTGTTATCGGCCGTAATAACCTGCCGTTGGTCAATGAAGGCGAAGCCCTGTTTCATGTTGCTGAAGTCAGTTCACTGGATGAAGCCGAGAAGACAGTTGACGCCATTAACGACGAGGTAGATAACGCCATGCCACCGGTGCTGGGCGAAGAGTACGGTGTAGTGTAGTGATTGGCTGGCCGGTGTTAGTCTTTTTGCGTCACCACATCGTAAAGACTTAACGCCGGCAGACGCTGCTGCAGTTGCTGCTCTATTTCGTCTAGCTCTTGCATGCGCTGACAAAACAGCGCTGATTTCTCTTCCAGCTCGACCGCTTTGGCGTCCAGCCCCAAGTTAATTTTGTCAACCAAGTCGCCAACCGACTGCCATTCCTGATTATCGCTGCGTTCAAAATTGCTGTCCGAGTGGCGCAGCGCATCACGCAGAGCCCCCCATACTGCACCAACAGTATGTCGGGTCAGGTTATCCAGTTGCGGTTTTAGCTCACCGTGTAAAAAGTAGTCCAGTTCATTCAGGCTTTGCGGTGCCAGATAAAAATGCTCGTTGGTGCGGACAAAGCGCGACATCCACTGAAAGGTGGTTTCCCGCACCAGCTCGCGCCACTCGGCCTGCTGGGCTTTACTACCAATGCCGGTAAACATCGCCTCGATGCTGGATAACCCCAGCTCTACACCATCTACCGCAATGCTGACAATTTCTGGTACGAACTTACGCAGCCCCTGACTGTATTGATACACCAAGGCGGTGTCTTCGCTGTTTAGCTCAACCCATTCGCCACGGATAAACAACTGCTTATCGGCATTAATTTGTACATGGGTACGGTTGTTTTGCAAAATGCGGATATGATCAGGCGCAATTAAGATACCGTGCGTAAACGCCATATTGCATTCGGCCGCATGCAGCCAACTGCAGAATAACAACAACACACTGACAATAACGCCTTTCATAGCAATAACCCGACAAACACCGTAGCGCTAAGTGTATAGTGCAGTGCACTGCCCGGCAGCCCCTGATACCGCAAGACAGCAGCGACTTGTCGAAAACATCATAAGAATGGCTCTATTGCCGGGCTGCCGTCTATCAGGAGTATTTTTGATGGTCCATACTCACGGCGGCTACGGATCTGATCTTTACCAAAATGTACTTCTACCGCTGAAAACAATTGTTGGCGCACCACAATGAGCGTAGCGTCAAGTTTTTCCCTGCGCTGTAGTTCTAACTGTTTAACATCTTCAATCAGTGCCAGGGCGACATCACGGTGCTCTTCAAATTCTTTTTGCAGCTCTTGTTTACGCTGCTCTATTTGTGCGTTCCCTTCAATCTTTTTCAGCTTTTCCAGCTGCTCACGAATATCCTGCATGTCCTGTTTGGTTGCAGAGATGCTGCTACGCAGTACATCCTGCTTTTCGGCAATAGGATCAACCTGGCGGTTGAGATGGATAAGAATATTACTACTCGAGGGGGCGCCAAGATTCCCGGTGTAAATGCCATAATCGAGGTAATAATAACCGCCAATCACTTTACCGTTAGGGTTATCCTCTGGCCCGGCATACACTTTCGCCGCAGCCACGGCACAATGCATAATTTGTTTGTTGATATACAGATTACCGTCACAACTTAAACGGGCGTATTGGGCAATATTACACTGAATATCGCCTTTGGCTTTGAGCTCAGTGCTGTATTCACTGTCTTTTTCCGCAGTTGGGATTTGATGGCCAATAATAGAGCCACCGATGGTAATGTCACCACCGGCTTCAATCAGCGTACCTTCAACAAAACCTTTAACAAAAACATTACCGCCTGCGATAACTTTCATGCCCTCGGTGACATCACCGTTTACCACCACTGAGCCTTTAAAAATAATATGCCCAGTGGCTAGGTCAACATTTTTTACGGTAAACACTTCGTCAACGGTTGCACCGTTTTCAATTACCCGCGGTAAACCATCACGGGCCGCCAACAGTAAATCACCATCGTTTGCCGATAACTCTGAACCTTCAGCCAGATTCCATTCAATCACCTGTCCTGGAATTGCCGGTATAGGTGAGCCAGTTACGGTCATACCATCAACACCTGCGGTAGGTGGATGTCGGCGCATTAAAGTATCACCTGTTTTAACGGCAGGGATAACACCAAAATCACGCAGATCGGCCTTTTCTTCTGAGTGAACCAGGGGTTTATTGCGGCGGCTTTCCATCTCAGGGATCAGCGCTTCGAAGCGGGAATTCTGGCCATGCTCAACGGGCCTGCCTTTAGCAACAACAAGCTTAACTTTGCTCCCAGGCTCGGCTTTGCTAGCATGACTGACCAGCTTTATGATGTGATCTTTGCTAAAGCCAAATACAATGCCTGCTTCTTGCGCCCCTTTTACCAGGGCATTAGCGGACACCGGTGCCCCACCCCAGGCGGCGGTAATCACTGCGGCTGCAGACATCTGGTCGTCGGCAATAGCAAAGTTGAGCTCTGCATCCCGCTTCTCTGCAATTCTATAGGTAAGAGGAACTCCCTCTGGTTGCAGTTTTTCCTTGATCTTTTGTTGGATTTGCTGATATTCGACCAACAAATTGGTAATTTGGTCCTGAATAATCAGGCAGCGGCCGAAACCCACAGCCTGTAACTGGGTATTAATATCTTGCGCACTGAGGGCATCAAGCGTCACTGGCACCGTTATTTTTATACTGTTGTTGTGCTCGGTAAATTGCATAAGGCTTCACATTGTTTAGTACTGCAAATAAGCTCAGCTAATGAAACAAATAACCGGCGCCAAGGCAAGCCCTGATTGCGGGTTCAGGGCTATTTTGCCGGGAAAATTAAATATAATTTTCCTGGTGGATACGAATAAACAAATCTGTATCTTTTTTACTATAATCCACTTTGTATTCTTTATTATTCATAGCCTGAATAAATAACAAGGTCTTTACCTCGCCAAAAACATCTGAACTGGAGATATCCACCACTTCCATATAACGTTCTTTTGCTTCAGCCCTGTTAGCAGGAACACTCTCGGTGAAAAGTTTCACGCCGTGACGCGTGACAATGATATTTGGATCATCATCGTCATTTACTACCACCAAATCCAATTTCTTGTTTTTATGGATCAGGGTGTTACGTCCACTCACCAGAAAAGGTTTTTCGTAATTATTCATTTACTGCCCTACTTAACCTGTGATAATGCCAATATTATGATACAGACCGTCCAGAGTGTCTAGGTGACTGTATTTCGTATTAATTGTAGTCTGGCCTGATTAATTTGCCGGCATAAGTCTGCCGCATCGCTTTCGCTTAGCGCTACCGGAACAAAGACATCAAAACCGGTTTGCTGGTTAAGCTGTTGCATACGCCAGCCAAATGCGGCTTTTACACCATTATATTGCTGTTTGCCGGTGCTGAAATGGCCGTTCTCCGCCAGCAGCTCGCTGGCACATTGTCCACTGCTACAGCTCTGTCTAACGGCCGCCAAATACAGCTCCCGCTGCTCAGTCATCAAGCGCACGGCTAAACGCAGCGGCAGCGGTTGTAAAAAGACGTCATAGTTCGTCAAACGAAAACCAATATATGCCATCGACTGTTGATTTAGTTGTGGTACACCACTGTATAAGAAGGATTCCCAGGGTAAATGCCAATCCCCATGACGGTGGTGGTAGCTCACGCCATTGGCGTCATAGTGCAAAAAATACTGCGGCTCTGTCAGCTTTGCCCAGCCTGCATAGATACCGAGCCCGGCGATTAAAATAAGCACTGCTTGCCAGGCCGACAGTTGATTCGACCAGATAATACTGAGCAACGAGAACAGCAGCACCGCAACGCTTAGCAACATTACACCAGCCCCACCCCGGCTGGATGCCTGTGCAATTTGTACATTGGGCGTATGGCTTGCTAAGGCTGAGTTAGGTTCGTTTTGCATTGATACTCACTTTAACGCTGACAGTACAACCAATATTTTGACTGTAACAGGGCATTATTCGTTCAGTGCGACTAATCTACACCTTGCTAAAGCGTTGTGCAAAGTCGATGCAGCGAAGCGACCAAAGCCCCGGGCACTGCGATAACAGGAAATCTAAACGCATGTTTCTTCCATACAATAAGGCTGACTTGTTTTTAAGCTGTTACACGGGGTTACTGTGACAAAACTACATTCAAAACTGATCTGGGTGATCCTGATCGCACTGGCACTATTTGTGGCTTATTTGTACTGGATGCCAGGCCAGAAGAACGATAACCGCCGCGGCCAAGCCAGCGTTGCGGTTAGCACTGCGACAGTTCAGACCAAACCGATGATCCGCAGCATTAACTCACTGGGCACGGGCATTGCGAACAATTCGATTACGCTGGTCGCGCCAACCAGCGATTTTATTACTGAATTAAACGTGCGTGAGGGTAAAGCTGTGAGACAGGGTGAAGTGATCGCCCGCTTGCATGATGTGCAGGAGCGCGCCCGCGTCACCGAGCTTGAGGGCGTGCTTGATGAGCAGCGCCGTCAGCTAGACCGGCTAAAAAACCTGGCAACCACTCAGGCTACTGCGCAGTCACTGTTGGATGAGCAACAGACGAAAGTCAATACGACGCTAGCTCAGCTTGATATTGCCAGAGCGCAATTGGCTGAGATGACCATTAAAGCCCCCTTCGACGGCTACCTCGGTCTGCGTCAGGTTAGCGAAGGCGCCTACATTAACACCGGCACCGTCATCACCACCCTTGATGACTTAAACACCCTACGTGTAGCGTTTAGTGTGGCTGAACGTCACTTAGCTGAAATTAACGTTGGCATGCCGCTTCATATTACTAATGCCGCCTACGGCCAGTTGAAATTTGAGGGAACCGTCAGCGCTATTGATACCCGGCTGGACCCGGTAACCCGCTCTATCACTATTCATGGCGTTATCCCGAACAAGGATTTGCGCCTACGCCCTGGTATGTTAATGAATGTGCAACTTGAACTTGATAGCACCCGGGCACTGCAAATTTCTGAAAAAGCATTGGTACCACAGCAGCAAAAGCAGTTCGTTTACAAAGTGGGTGCCGATGACACTGTGCAGCAAGTAGAAGTGACCATAGGTCAGCGTATCCCGGGTTGGGTTGAAATAACCTCAGGCCTGCAAGAAGGTGATGAGGTGGTAGTTGAAGGCATTCAAAAGCTGCGTTCAGGCCTGAAGATTAATCGGGTAGGAGGTTAACCATGTGGTTATCTGATACCTCGGTAAAACGGCCGGTATTTGCCAGCGTCGTTAACCTGCTGCTATTGGTGTTTGGTATTGTCTGCTTTAGCATGCTGCCGCTGCGCGAATATCCCGACATAGACACACCTATTGTCAGCATTGGGACTAACTACCCTGGCGCGTCAGCAGAAATTGTGGAGTCTAAAATTACCCAGGTGCTGGAAGATCGCATCAGCGGTATTGAGGGCATTAAAAATATCACCTCCAGCAGCCGTAATGGCCGCTCTAATATTTCCATTGAATTTGCGGTAGAGCGCGACATCGATGCGGCCGCCAATGACGTTCGTGACCGGGTGTCGCGGGCACTGAACAATCTGCCGGATCAGGCCGACCCGCCGGAAGTGTCCAAAGCCAGTGACGATGAGGATGTTATTGCCTGGTTTGTGCTAAACAGCGAAACCATGAGCTCGCTCGAGCTGACCGACTACGCCGACCGTTACATCGTTGAGCGTTTTTCTGTGGTTGACGGTGTAGCTCGCCTGCAATTGGGTGGCTCGCGCGATTACGCCATGCGAATTTGGCTGGACCGCGATGCAATGGCATCGCGTGGTGTTACCGTGCAGGATATTGAGAATGTGCTCAGGGCAGAAAACGTTGAACTGCCGGCCGGTAATATCAAATCAAACGACCGCGATTTTACAGTGCGGGTAGAGCGCAGCTACAAAACACAGGAAGACTTTCGCAAGCTGGTAATAAAGCGAGGCAATAACAACTACCTAGTACGGCTGGGAGAAGTGGCCGATGTGCTTCTTACTGCGGAAAACGAAGAGAGTGAATTCAGAGGCGATGGCAAGAACCTGTTGGGTATCGGTATTATCAAACAGTCCAAAGCCAATACGCTGGAAGTGGTAAAAGCGGCCCGCGCTGAAATGGAGCGTATTAAACAGAACCTGCCGGCCGGCACCACGATAGAGCCTGGCTATGACTCTTCCTTGTTTATCGCTGAGTCGATCAAAGAGGTATACAACACGCTGGCAATTGCGATGGCGCTGGTGGTGGTGGTGATCTTTTTGTTTTTGGGCAATATCCGCGCCACCTTTATTCCGGCCGTTACTGTACCTGTCGCCCTGGTTGCTGCGGTTACTGTGCTGTTTGCGCTGGATTTCTCGGTAAACCTGCTCACCTTATTGGCTATGGTGCTGGCCATCGGCCTGGTGGTAGACGACTCTATCGTCGTGCTGGAAAATATCTATCGCCGTATTGAGTTGGGTGAGCACCCGCTGGTGGCGTCTTATCGTGGCGCCCGTGAGGTTGGTTTTGCGGTTATTGCCACCACGCTAGTGCTGATTTCGGTGTTTGTGCCACTGGTGTTTATGCAAGGCCAGTTAGGCAAGCTGTTTACCGAATTTGCGCTGGCTATTGCTGCCGCTGTGGCCTTCTCCAGTGTTACGGCGCTTACGCTGTCTCCCATGTTATGCAGTAAATTACTGACTCATCAAAAGCGCGAGAGCAAGCTGGGTTTGTGGCTGCATGCGGCCTTTCATAAACTGGAAGCGGCCTACCGGCGGCAGTTAGATGTGGTTTGCGCTACCCGCTGGCCGGTGATGGTTGTTGTTGCCCTGTGCTTTGTCGCCAGCTACCTGCTGGTGAAGTTACTGCCCTCTGAGCTGGCACCAACCGAAGACCGAGGCACCTTCTTTGTGATGATGAGCCCGGCTGAAGGCGCCAGTTATGCCAGCAATAGCCGTAACATGCGGCTGATTGAAGATGTGTTAATGCCCTACTACCACGATGGTGAGTTTAACCGCTTGCTGGTGCGGGTGCCCGGCTGGGGCAACAGTGGCGGTGTAGCTATTGTCGGCAGTGAAAACTGGCACAATGGCAAGCGTCGCACTGAGGAGCTGATGACTGAGGTTGGCCGAAAGCTAAACCAAATCCCGGATGTGCGCGCCTTTACTTTTATGCGCAGTGGTCTGGGTGGTGGCGGCGGTGGTGGCCGGCCCATTCAGTTTGTGCTGCAGGGAAATACCTATGAGGAGCTGGCGCGCTGGCGTGATATTGTGATCAGTAAAGCCTCAGAGAACCCGAATATTCTGATGTTGGATCACGATTACAAAGAAACCGTGCCACAAGTGCTGGTAGACATCAACACTGAGCGGGCCGGCGACCTGGGTATTTCTGTCGGCGCGATTGGCCGTGCACTTGAGGCCATGCTGGGTGGCCGGCGCGTAACAACCTTCCTCGACCGGGGTAAAGAGTACGATGTCATTTTAGAAGGCCTTGACGAGGATTTTGCCGCGCCGGGTACCATTACTAATGTCTATATTCGCTCGGAAACCTCGGGCGATCTGATCCCACTGGATAACCTGGTAACGCTACGCGAGGAAGCAACGTCATCGAGCTTAAATCGCTACAATCGTATGCGGGCTATTACGCTGACAGCAAGCATGGCGCCTGGTTACAGCTTAGGTGAAGCGCTGGAGTATTTGGAAAATATCGTGCAAACCGAAATACAGGACACGGTAGGGATTGATTACAAGGGCGAATCACTGCTATTCCAGGAGAGCGGCAGTTCAACGCTTATGGTATTTGTACTGGCACTGGTGATTACCTATCTGGTGCTCGCTGCCCAGTTTGAAAGCTTTATACACCCGCTGGTGATCCTGATCACCGTGCCTCTTGGGCTGGTCGGTGCCCTATCCGGCTTGTACTTTACCGGTATGACACTGAATATTTACAGTCAAATAGGCTTGGTGATGTTGATTGGCCTGGTGGCAAAGAACGGTATTTTAATTGTTGAGTTTGCCAACCAATTGCGTGATGCCGGCGTCGAATTTGCCAGCGCCGTAAAGCAAGCGGCAACGCAGCGTTTGCGGCCTATTGTGATGACAGCCTTTACCACCGCGATGAGTAGCATACCGCTGATTATTGCCTCAGGCCCGGGCTCTGAAAGCCGTATGGTGATTGGTATGGTAATTTTCTCTGGTGTGGCACTGGCTACACTGATGACGATCTATGTGGTGCCGGTCACTTACATGGCCATCGCACGTAACACCGGCTCACCCAAACGGCTGGAGCAAAAGCTGCATCAGCTAGAGCGTGAGGCACCGGATGAACATGCAGCTGATGAGGTACACCCTAGCTAAAATAAGCAGGGTTAAAAATTAAAGGCGCCATAGGCGCCTTTAATTTTCCCTGCCATGTAGATATTAAAATGGCAGTACAGCGCCATCCCAGTTAAGCAAGGCGCCGGTTTGTGCCGGCTGTAAGGCGTCAGCGACTGCCGCCAGCCGCTCTGCGGTCTGCGCTGCGCTTTGCAGCTGCCCGGCTGGCAGGTTTGTTTGAAAGGGGGCTGACAAGGGTGTGTCTGTCGTGCCCGGATGGAGGCTCACGAGTGTTGCTGTTTTGTTCAGTCGCCCCACCTCAATACTGCAGTTTTTCACCAGCATGTTCAACGCAGCTTTACTGACGCGATAACTATACCAGCCCCCTAGCGCATTATCAGTGATGCTGCCTACTTTGGCACTTAACACCAGCAGTTTTACATTCGGGCATTTACACAGATAAGCAAACAGTAATTTAAGATATAACGCCGGCACTGCAACGTTTTGCTGCAAGCGCTGCATCAGCACTGTGCTTTCTAGCTGGCGAATGGTTTTTTCCGGCATTGCTTTGTCATCATGCAACACACCATTACAAATAAAAATGGTGCCTGGCTGCTGCGCTAAAGCCTGCTTAACGACCTGTTCGGAATCAGCCTCGCAGGTTAAGCTGTCCTGATACCAGTAATAAGACAGCTGCGCCGGCTTCGCCTGACGGCTGATTACCGTCACGCAAGCTCCCTCTGCGCTATAGTGCTGCGCCAGCGCTTTGCCTATACCGCTGCTGCCACCAATGATCAATACCGATGCCGTCATAGGGCCTGCTCCTCTGCCAATTGTTTACCGCTTAGCCAGGCATTTTCCACCCGGCCTCCGTTTAACCAGTCGCCACATAGGCCAAGCTTAAGATCAGGCAATAGTACAGCCCCCAGCAGCGGATAGTCTGCTGCCTGCTGAGCATAGCGCCAACGATGACTTAATATGGCACCTGGGTTTACTTTGCTATTAAGCAAACGTTCCAGCGCAGCTAGCCCATGTTGCGCGACATCCTCAGCCGCCATCTCAAGGTGTGCCGCTGACCACGCCGGATTAAAGTGAACAAGCCAGTGCTGCGGGCCAGCACGGCCGGTTTTACTGCCCTGACGAGCCAGCCAGCTGATTTGGTTATCCTGCTTAACAAAAATGCCATCAAACGCTACCGGCAGGCTGTTAGCTTCAGCCAGTTCAATATTCACGGCCCAACAGGGTAATAATGCTGTCTGATCAAACAGGTTTTTTAACTGCTGCTGTGATGGTATCCAATGTTGCAGCAGTGTAGCCGCCTGTTGCTGTGGCACGGCCAACACCAGTTGCTCAAACTGCCCGAGTAAATCGCTACCGGCATACAGCTGCCAGCGGCCGTGCTCGAAATGAATAGCACTGACCTGGGCATGTTGCACACTGATCTCAGCAAGTAACTGCTGCACCGGCTTTTGCATGGAGGGGATACCAATATAACGCTCAGTGTCATCGGGTGACGCGCTAAGCTTACCCTGTTCAATGGCGCCCAAAGCACCGCGCCAATGCTCAACCACCTGTTGGGCTAACCAGCGTTGGCATTGCCAGCGAAATGCTGGCGTACGGGCAGTAAAATATTGCGCCCCCATGTCCAGATAGCCAGCTGGAGTACGTTTACTACTCATTCGCCCACCGGCAGAGCGGCCTTTGTCAAACACAACAACAGAGCGCCCTTGCTGCTGTAGTTGCTGGGCGCAGGCAGCGCCGGCAATGCCAGCGCCAATAATGGCTACAGTCAAAATTCTATCCTGTTATTTTTTTACTGGCTGCTTGTACGCCAGCGGTAACTTGTACGATCATAGCCAAAACGATCGATTTAGCATGCGCTATCGTAATAGTGTTGACCCGTTAAGCGAGGAACTCAGATGGCAATCCAGACCGCGACCTTTGGCGCAGGGTGTTTTTGGTGCATTGAAGCGGCCATGAACCAACTGAATGGCGTCGTCCAGGCTCTAAGTGGCTATATGGGCGGCAGCGAGCAAGACGCCAACTACAGGCGGGTGTGCGATGGTGACACCGGCCATGCCGAAGTGGTGCAATTGCAATTTGATGACAACATAATCAGCTTTGAACAGCTTTGTCTGGTGTTTTTTAGTTTGCATGACCCGACCCAGCTAAACCGTCAGGGCAATGATGTGGGTAGTCAGTATCGTTCGGTCATTTTTTATCACGATGCGACCCAGCAGCAGGTGGCACAGCAGCTGATGGCCAAACTAAGCGCTGAGCAGGTCTTTGATGCAGCTATTGTTACCGAGCTAAGCCCTGCCAGCACGTTCTTTGTGGCAGAGCAATATCATCAGGGCTATTTTCTGCAACACCCACAACAAGGTTATTGTCAGGTAATTGTCGCGCCCAAGCTGGCAAAATTCAGACGGCAATACCAGGGCTGGTTGAAAGCCTCTGACGCATAACGTCTGAACAATATGGCGTTGACGGCGCAAGCGCCGTCTTCTGCATAGCTTTGATTAACGCGGACGGTAGCTTAAGCTAATCGCGACGTTAATACCCGCTGTCGTGTAACCGGCACTGGTCTGATAGTCTTTATCAAGCAGATTATCCAGTTTAGCCCTGACACTCAGTTGGTCATTCAGCTGATAACTCCCACCCAGCCCCCACAAGGTGAAACCGCCAAGATCAGCGACAGGGGCAAAAGCGCCCTGGTAAGTGCTGCTTTGATAGTCGGCAGTAATAAATACCGACCAGCTATCCTGCTGATAAATACCGCGCCAATTAATGCTGTGCTCAGGCCGGCGCTCCAGTTTAAACCCCGTGCTGTGGTTTTTACTGTCGAGCCAGGTGTAGCTAAAATCGCTGCCAAGCTGTTGCCAGCGCTGCTTTATACTCAGCTCCAGCCCTTTTATACTGGCCAACAACACGTTTTCGGCCTGCTCTACCCCCTGAATAAGGTTGGTAATGTCGCGATCAAACCAGGCAATTTGCGCATCAAAATGACTATCCTGGTACACCAGTGCCAGCTCATCAGATATCGATTTCTGTGGCTTCAGATCCGGATTGGCAAAGCCAGGGAAGAACAACTCATTGAAGCTTGGCGCTTTAAAAGCGGCACCACGGCTTAATCTGGCCTGCCAGCGTTCGCTAAACTGGTATGCCGCCGCCAACTGCCAGGTATTGTTTGCGCCATACTGATTAATCAGATCACGGCGCACTGTGCCCTCAAGCTGCCAGGCAGACTGCTGATACTGCAGGGCGGTAAACACTGCGCGGTTAATGCGGCTGGTTTGCTCAAAGTCCGGCGCGGCTTTACTCACCTGCTCCTGATACCAGTTTACGCCACCTAGCCAGCTTAATGTCTCAGTCAGATCAGTCGTGGCCTGATAGCTAAATTCGTCACGCACGGTGTTGAACGGGCTGCGAGAATCCGGGCCAAAGGTCACTTCGCGATCCAGGTTGCGGCTTAAACGGCTCTGATGCTGCCACCGACCCAGCTGTTGCTGCCAGCCAATAAAATAGACACGGCTTAAGGTGTCGGCTTCATCCTCACTGCTCCAGGCATTGTCAAACTGATACCTGCCCGAATTAACATCAGCCTGGGCGCTGAAAAGCCCGAACCTGGTGTCATAATCGGCGGCCAGTTTGACAAATTTCTGCTGGTAACCGTCATTATCGCTGTCCAAATCGTCACGCACATTAAAGCCATCGGCGCGACTGATACCGGCAGTTGCGTGCAGCTGCAAAGGCCCGCTCTGATGATTCAGGCTCAGATCAGTGCCGGCCTGGCCATAACTGCCAACATTCGCGTTTAGCTCAACTGCCTCAGCACGACGGGTACTGATAGCAATGACACCAGCCAGTGCATCTGAGCCATACCAGGCCGCACGCGGCCCACGTATTACCTCAATGCGCTCAATCAGCTCCAGTGGCAACATCGCCAGTGATTTATAACCCAAAGTCGCCGAGCCGGTGCGGACACCATCTACCAATACCAGCGTGTGGCCGGTATTACCGCCGCGGATATAGACGCCGCTACTTTGGCCACGCCCACCATCACGCGACAAATTAATACCGGGCAGCTGCGCTAATAAGGCCGGCAAGTCGGTGGCCTGACGGGCGACTATTTCATCGCGTCCCAGCACAGTGACGCTGGCCAGCACGTCTTGCGCAGGCGTGGCAGTGCGATTGGCGTAAATACTAATATGTTCGATATTGTCAGCCGTAGCCGAATAACAGGATGCGACCAGCACAGTCGCTAAAGCAGGTTTAAACATGTCAGCTCCAATAATGTGCCCACCGCACATCGGATAAGTTAAGGAATTTTTCTGGCCGGTCTCCGGGCTGACAACCTGCTTGCGCCTGTACCCGCCTTCCCATCTTGCGACAGTGGCTCTGGGTTCAGATCAGTTGTTTACCGTTGCGGGGGCAGCTCTGGTTTTACACCAGATTCCCGTTTACCTGCAGTGGCTTGCAGCACCAAAAAAAGCGGCTTCCTGTCGAAGCCGCGTGCAGTGTACGCCATGATTAAAAAATGTCAACAGATGGCTGGATGGCTAAATATTAATCGCGGAAGTTTTTAAACTGAAACGGCTGGCCCAACTCACTGGTACGCACTAATTGCATAACGGCTTGCAAATCGTCACGCTTCTTGCCGGTTACCCTAAGCTCTTCCCCCTGAATCGCCACCTGTACCTTAATATTGCTGTCTTTGACTAATTTAACGATTTTTTTCGCCATGTCTTTGTCGATACCCTGCTTAATACTGACATGCCGGGTGATCAATTTGCCGTGGCGCTCTTCTTTTTCAATTTTAAAACTGCTGACATCTAACTGCAGCTTGCTGGCTTTAGTCGCGAAAATATCAAACAGCTGCATCACTTGCTGATCAGCTTCAGCGGTCAGCTCAATGTGCTCTTTGTTCAGCTCAATTTTGGCGTTAACACCACGAAAATCAAAGCGGGTCTCAAGCTCCCGTTTGGCGTTTTCTACGGCGTTTTTCGCCTGATTCATATCAATTTCTGACACAATATCGAATGAAGGCATGACAAGTCTCCTGTGCTTAAGCCGTTCTGTCTGCTGGTGATTATAACCAGAAAGCTGATACAATCCGAGCGACTTCTGTTTCGGGGGAATACTGTGTCACAAGGTTTTTACCGCTTTGTTTGTCTGTTGTGTTTTTTACTGGCAACGGCGGGGTTTTTAGCTGAGCTAAGCGGCCATAAAATTGGCGGTGGCATTGCGCATTTAGATAAAGTGGCACATTTTGGCATCTTCGCTGTCTTGGCAGCACTGTTGTGGAAAGGCTTTAAACTTAAAGCACTCACGGCCTTTATGCTGCTGGGTGCCTATGGCGGTGCCATTGAGCTGGCGCAGCATTATTTTACCCGCCGCAACGGCGACTGGTGGGATTTACTAGCCGATGTCGGTGGTGTGGTCAGTTTTTATCTGGTGCGTGCCCTGTGGCATCAACTACGACCGCGCAGCGTCCGTTAAGCTGGACGGTTGTCGGCAGCGGCGCCATCGGCTCGCTGGCGGCCTGCCGCCTTCAGCTGGCCGGTTATCGCGTCGCTTTACACTTAAAACAGCCCCGCGCCCTAAGCATCGACTTTGCCGGTCGCCCGTTACACTTCCCCGCTGCTACCCCCCCGTTAAACGCTGTGCTTATTCCGGTAAAAAGTTATGCGGTTGTCAGTGCCGTGCAAGGCCTGCTGCCGCATTTAGCGGCTAACGCCCAGCTGGTGCTGAGCCACAATGGCATGGGCACGCTGGAACAGGTATTACCCTTATTAGCTCCCGGTCAGGGTCTGTGGTTTTTAACCACCACTCATGGCGCATTAAAACAGCAACACACCCTGTTGCATACTGGTCAGGGCCAGAGTGTGTTAGCGCCGTTAAATCACGTTGCTAAAGCATATACGTCCTGGGTGCTGCCGGCTATGGAAACTGCATTGGGACCAGTAACGCTGGTTGAGGATATTACGCCGTTTTTATGGCAAAAACTGGCGATAAACGCCGCGATAAACCCGTTAACGGCCATTTATAACTGTTGTAATGGCGAGCTGTTGCAAGCAGAGTTCACGCCATTATTAATGGCGGCGATAACGGAGGTGCAGCAAGTGGCTGCAGCCTGTGGTGTGATAATGAATAACAGCCTGCTACAGCAAAAAGTGCTGCAGGTTGTTGCGGCCACAGCAGAAAACTTTTCGTCGATGCAACAAGACATTACCAATAAGCGCCGCACAGAGATAGAAGCGATCAATGGCTACGTAGTGCAACAAGCGGCACGCTTTGGCATCGACGTGCCGCATAATAACGCCATGCTGGCTCAAGTACTGCGCTTAAGTAGCTGCTACTGTTAACGCGCTGGCATTAAGGTCGGTATACCGCAACATTACTAAAACCCTGCTCTTGAAGCACTACGGCCTGTAGCCGGCTCATTACGCCACGCTCACAGTAGCAGTAATACTGCTTGCTTTGATCAAGGTTGCCAAATTGCGAGGCCAGACGAAAAAACGGTAGCTCAATGACACTATGACCAGCCACCGTTAACGGTTTAAGTTCAGTTTCTTCCGGGCTGCGAATATCCAGCACCACCGCATCGGCGGGCAACTTTGCAAGCTCGGAGACCACATGGGCTTGTTGCTCAGCCTGATACTCCACAGTACGGATATCCAGCACTTTAGCGTCTTCCACAACCTGCTGCAGCACCGTAAAATCAAACTGTTGCTCGCTGGCTTCTACCGCCGTTAATACAGCGTTGACCGTGGGCTTATTCGAGATCACCCCACAGTATTCCGGCATACTCTTGGCAATATCATCGGCGCCAATCTTGCGCGCCATATCAATAATTTCCTGCTTATCCTGATAGATCAACGGCCGCAAAATCAGCGTGTCAGTTACCCTGTCTATCACATTTAAGTTGGTAATGGTTTGACTGGATACCTGACCAATGCTTTCACCGGTCACTAAGGCTTTAATGCCTAAACGCTCGGCGACCTGACTGGCGGCGCGCATCATCATACGCTTTAACACTACGCCCATCAGGCCACTGTCGATGTTTTCCAGGATCTGCTCTACTACTGGTGCAAAGTTAACACTAACAAACTTCACCCGGTGTGACAGACTGTATTTTTGCCAAAGGTAAAACGCCATCTCGCGCACGCCGGCCTCGTGGGCGGCGCCGCCTAAATTAAAAAACAAATAATGTGTGCGCAGGCCTTTGCGGATCATCAGGTAACTGGCCACCGCCGAGTCGTAGCCGCCGGAAATGAGCGATAACACATCGGACTGTGATGGCAGTGGAAAGCCGCCCATACCCTGATGCATCTGACGCACCATAATGAGCAAGTCTTTTTTTATTTCCAACGACACTACTGTATCGGGCTGCTTCAGTTGCACCCGGGCAGTGGCAATATGCTGGTTTAAGCCACCACCAATATAACGCTCGGCTTCAATTGAGGTAAAATCGTGATTACCGGTACGCCGCACCCGAACACTGAAGCTTTTGTTGGCAAGCTTGGGACCATAAACGGCAAGCACCTGCTCAAAAATATCGTGCAACGAGCTAAATGGGCTGGATTGCATTTCAGCGAAATTCACTATACCGGGAATACAACTTAAGCGCTCGATGAGCGTCTGCCGTACCGTCGCATCATCGCTGTGACAGCGGACAGTCAAATGATCGAAATTGTTATTAACCTCTATCAGCTCATGCACCTGCAACAAAATGGTTTTCAGGTTACGCTCAAGCAACAACGTCTGACGCTTACGCACCGACTTACTTTTTATGGCGATTTCGGGGTGAAGTTTTATCAAAAATTCAATCATCGGACGGCAGCATAAGATAGCAGGAAAAAAAGTGGCGCAGATTATAGCGGAACTTTAGCCCAAGACCTAATTTGAGCAACCGCTTTAATCTGCGCCAGCGTGGCGGGTAAATTATGGCTGTACTGCAGGCTCTAAGCTAATTGGCTCAGACTCTTTAGCCTTGCCCTGCATAATGGATATTTCTACGCGCCGGTTGCGCCGGCGGTTAAGTTCAGAGTCATTCGGTGCCAAAGGTTTAGTATCCGCGTGTCCAACTACCACCAACCGTGTACGGTCAAAGCCAGGCGCTTTAATCATTTCAGTGGCCACCGACACAGCCCGCTTTGCTGATAAATCCCAATTATTGCTGTGCAGCTCATCAGATACCTGAATATCATCGGTATGCCCGGTAACCGTGATTTCACCGGGAACATCGTTAAGCAAGGTGCCAATACGCTGAATAATAGGCTTAAACCTTGGCTGTAAAAACGATGATCCTGAAGGGAAAGAGCCATTTTCACGGATGCGGATAATAATTTGTTGGCCCAGAGATTCCAGCTCAATGGCACCGTCAACAATTTGCTTTTCCAACTGCTCTGCCAGCTTTTTCACCATTTCATTGGTTTGCTCTTGCTGAGCTTCAGATTGTGCATCGGCTGACGCGGACTCACCATCCATAATTTCTTCGGCATTACTTACCGACTGACCACCGCTTAAATCTTCGCGCTGCTCCTGACGTCCGCCGGCAGAGTCTTCTTCACCCGCCTGAAACTCGATAACTTGCTGCGTAATTTCAATGGTTTGCTGCTGCAGCGTCTCGATTGGCGTTGGGTCTGGCCGACCCGGGCGAAACTCCATTGCGATCACGCTGGTACCTTTGGGAATATCTTCCACTTCAATTTTATTTTGTACACCAAAGGCAAACTTCATTGAGCCGGCAATCTGCTTAAACTTCAGCACGTCCATCTCAGAAAATGCCAACAACAGCACAAAAAAGCACATCAACAGCGCCATTAAATCGGCGAAGGTCCCCATATAAGCAGGCAGGCCTGGCGGCGGGCATTTGCAGTCTTCAGCTTCATCACTCATGGTTTACTCCGCTGCTGCCGGTTCACGTTTTCCTTGCGCCAAGTAATTTCGCAGTATGCCTTCAATCACTTTCGGGTTCTGGCCGTCCTGTATACCCAAAATCGCGTCTAAAATCAGTTGGTTGTTGGTTTTTTCCTGCTGGTTACGAATAGCAAGCTTATCGGCCAGTGGAATGGCAACAATGTTGGCAATAAAGGCGCCATATAACGTAGTCAGTAGCGCAACCGCCATTGCAGGGCCTATCGCCTTGGGGTCATCCATGTTCGATAGCATGGCGACTAGACCAATCAAGGTACCAATCATACCCATAGCCGGTGCAACATCGCCCAAACTTTTAAAGATGGCGATAGCCGTTTCATGGCGTTTCTCCGTCAGGCTAATGTCTTTTAGCAAGGTTGCCCGCACCACATCGGCATCGTGGCCGTCTACCAGCATGTTTACGCCCTTTTGCATAAAGGCATTGGGAATTTCAGCTTCTTCGAGCGCAAGAAAGCCGCCTTTGCGCGCAGAGTCTGCTAGCTGTACCGCTTTTTCAATCAGCTCTTCCGGCGCTTCAATTTTAAACATAAAAGCTTTAGCGGCGGCTTTACCTGAGCCAAAAAATTGGCCAAGGGTAAATTTTGAGATCACCACAAAAATGGAGCCCACAAATACAATTAAGACAGACACGGTATCCATAAACATGCCGGGTGCGCCATTACTGCCAAGAATCATGGCCATTACCACAAAACCTATAGCGCCTAACATACCGACCAGGGTAGCCAAATCCACGTTACTCTCCTTAATTACCACACAGCAGTGTTAACCACGTTTGCCAGTTTATCTTAGACGATAGCTGTTTATCGACAAAATCGGCAGATGATTAAGTATAAATTGCGGGAAATTATCAATTTAGCCTTTCACATCCGCTTTATGATTGACCATAATAGCCTGCTAAGGTACCTTTGCGCACACTTTTGTCGGGGGTGGTATGAGCAAGAAAAAAGCTGATTTAAGCCAGTTTGAGCAAAGCCTGACTGAGCTTGAGCAGATAGTACAGCAATTAGAGCAAGGTGAACTGTCGCTGGATCAATCCTTACAACAGTTTGAACGCGGTATTACCGTGGCCCGACACAGCCAGCAGTTGCTGCAACATGCCGAGCAGAAAGTCCAGATCCTGATGCAGCAACAACAGCAGGAAACCTTGCTGCCATTTGAACCAGAGCAGGAAAACTAAGGTGTTACCAGCCAATTTGCCGCGTTACCAGCAACGGGTAGAACAGCACCTGCAAAGCGTGATAAACCAACTAGCCTCTACCGATGAACGCTTGCTGGCAGCGATGTCGTACAGCCTGCTATTAGGTGGAAAGCGGGTAAGGCCCTTTTTAGTCTACAGCTGTGGCACCCTGCTCGGTGCCAGTTTAGCCGACCTGGACGGTCCTGCCGCGGCTATTGAAGCCCTACACAGTTACTCGCTGATCCATGATGACTTACCGGCGATGGACAATGATGACTTGCGCCGCGGTAAGCCAACTTGCCATAAAGCCTTTGATGAGGCGACGGCCATTTTGGCGGGTGATGCCCTGCAAGCATTGGCCTTTGATATACTGAGCCATCATCCCTATCAGCAGGTTGGCGCACCCGAAGTGCTACAGATGCTGCAGACACTGGCACGCGCTGGCGGTTATGCCGGTATGTGTGGTGGTCAGGCTATCGATCTGGCGCAAACTAATCAACAAACCCGCATTGAACAGCTAGAACAGATGCACCGGCTTAAAACCGGTGCTCTTATTGAAAATGCGGTTGAGTTAGCCTGGTTATGCAGCCCCAAGCGGCAACTTGCCGATAAAGAGCACTTACTGCAGTTTGCGCGTGCACTGGGGCTGGCGTTCCAGGTGCAGGATGACATTCTCGACATTGAAAGTGACACCCAAACGCTGGGTAAACCGCAAGGCTCTGACAGTAAAGCCAACAAAGCAACTTACCCTGCCTTACTTGGACTTGAACAGGCTAAAGCTAAAGCACAACAATTATATCAGGATGCATTGAACGCCCTGAGTAAACTACCGTATAACACTGATGAATTACGCAGTTTTGCGCAGTACATTATCGAACGCAGGTTTTAATACAGGCAAGGATTATGGCGTTAGATCTTAACGATTACCCGTTATTAGCCAAGGCTAATTTACCCGAGCAGCTAAGACAGCTGTCACAGGACCAACTGCCCGCGCTCAGTGA
The DNA here is from genome assembly GCA_033838465.1 of Chromatiaceae bacterium. GTDB lineage: Bacteria > Pseudomonadota > Gammaproteobacteria > Enterobacterales > Alteromonadaceae > Alishewanella. The sequence goes on along the minus strand of JAJLKZ010000007.1, from coordinate 418,483 downwards.
CGAGCTGCGTAGCTACTTATTACGCAGCGTTAGCCAGAGCAGCGGCCATTTTGCCTCGGGTCTGGGTACTGTCGAGCTGACAGTCGCGTTACATTATGTATATAACACGCCGTTTGACCGTGTGATCTGGGATGTAGGCCATCAAGCTTACCCCCATAAAATCCTTACCGGGCGTGCTGAACGTATGCACACCATCCGGCAAAAAGATGGCCTACACCCTTTCCCGTACCGGGAAGAAAGTGAATACGATGTATTGTCGGTTGGTCATTCGAGCACCTCAATCAGCGCAGCCCTCGGCATGGCCATAGCCGCGCAGCAAGCGCGCAGCAACCGTAAAGTGGTAGCAGTGATAGGTGATGGTGCCATTACCGCCGGTATGGCGTTTGAAGCCTTAAACCACGCCGGCGAAGTACGCCCGGATATGCTGGTGATTTTAAACGACAACGAGATGTCTATTTCGGAAAATGTCGGGGCGTTAAATCGCTATTTTGCCCGTATCCTCTCCGGTAGCTTCTACACCAGCCTGCGTGAGGGAGGTAAAAAGATTTTAAGCGGCGTGCCACCGCTGCATCAGCTGGCCAGCCGCGCCGAAGAGCATTTTAAAGGTATGGTCACCCCTGGTACTTTCTTTGAAGAGCTGGGCTTTAACTACATTGGTCCGATAGATGGCCATGATGTGCTTGGGCTGGTTGATACCATCCGCAATATGCGCAATTTAAAAGGGCCTCAGCTGCTCCATATTGTGACTAAAAAAGGGAAAGGCTACGCGCCGGCAGAAGCCGACCCTATCGGTTATCATGCGGTGTCAAAATTTAACCCGGATGAGGCGAAACAACCGGCAAAGAAAGCCAGCTTACCGACCTTCTCCAATATTTTTGGCAACTGGATTTGCGACATGGCACAAACAGATGAACGCTTACAAGCGATTACGCCTGCCATGCGTGAAGGCTCAGACTTGGTAAGGTTTTCCAAAACCTACCCTAAGCGCTATTTCGATGTAGCGATTGCCGAACAGCATGCCGTAACACTGGCCGCAGGCATGGCGATAGAAGGTTTAAAACCGGTTGTTGCCATTTATTCCAGCTTCCTGCAACGTGGTTATGATCAGCTTATCCATGATGTAGCATTACAACAACTGGATGTGTTGTTTGCCATTGACCGTGCCGGTGTCGTAGGTGCAGACGGCCCAACCCATCAGGGTGCCTTTGATATCAGTTTTATGCGCTGCATTCCAAATATGCTGATTATGGTTCCTTCTGATGAAAACGAGTGCCGTCAGATGTTGTACACCGGCTATCAGTATAAGGGCCCAGCCGCGGTGCGTTACCCCAGAGGCAGCGGTAATGGTATTACACCAGACAACGACATGCAGTTATTGCCCCTGGGTAAAGCCAGAACAGTGCGCCGTGGTAGTAAGATTGCCATATTAGCTTTTGGTCCATTGCTGGCGGCCTGCCAGCAAGCCGCTGACGCGCTTGATGCAACGCTTGTGGATATGCGCTTTGTTAAACCGCTGGACGAAACCTTACTCACTGAGCTTGCGGCAACACACCCGCTGTTTGTCAGCGTAGAAGACAACGCTATTATGGGTGGGGCAGGCTCGGCCATTAATGAGTTTATCGCCAAAAGCGCCCTTAACGTACGCTGCGTTAATCTGGGGCTACCGGATCAATTTATCAAACACGGCACTCAAGAGCAGATATACGCAGAGCTGGGATTAGATGCTGCCGGGATCCTTGCCAGTATTAAAGCGCTGTGTTAACAGCGCTTTTTGGTTAAGCGCTCTGGCTGGGGTGCAAGGTTAACTCAGGGTTAGTGATTGCCGCTTGGTCGGACAAAGTGCGCCAGTCCGGCGGCCAGTAACCGCTCCACCTGCGCTTCAATGTGCGCCGAGTCTTCAAACTCAAACGCATCTACCTGCTGATCAAACTCAATACAGGCGACGCTATTTTTACCGGCATGTTTAACGTGATACAACGCCATCTCGGCAAGCTGCAATGAAATTTCCCAGTTAATCAGCTGTCCACCAAGTAAGTTAAGCGGGTACACCGCATAGCCAACGGAGCAGGTCAGCCGGGTTCGGTGACCATCAGGTAAACTAAACACCGTATTGCCAATAAGTTCGTTCAGCCTATAGCTAAACTGCGCCACCAATTCGGTTTGAATATCACGCAGTACCAGTACAAACTCTTCACCGGCAAAACGCACGACATAATCTGACCCCCGGGTTTCACGGAGCAGTAGGCCTGCGACCTGTTGGATGCAGCTGTCACCAGCGCTATTTCCATATTGATCATTAACTTGTTTAAAGTTATCCAAATCGAGGTGAATAAGTGCCACACACTTACCCTGCGCCAGCATAGACTCACGGTTCCGCTGAAAGTGTTCGATATCTTTTGGTAACTGCTCGAATAAAAAGCGTCGGTTTCTAAGGCCTGTCAGGCTGTCTTTGTGTGTTAACAGCGTTAGCTGCTCATTCAGCTCGTTCAGTTTAAGATTGCTGTTCTCAAGCTCTTGTGTACGCTGTCTCACCAGACGCTCTAGCTGCTGTTGCTGATACAAACTATTGCGCCGCATCAGCCACAACACGGCATAAATGCCAAACAACGCCAATAATAACCACAACCCTCGGTACACCAGCGTTTCATCAAATCGTTTGGGTACAACCAATTCTAAAGTGGCTGTACGGGCATCTCGCCACTGCTCATTGTCAAACCGGCTTTGTACGGCAAAGACAAAACGTCCCGGAGTCAGGTTGGTGTACACCGCTTCACGCCTCTCTCCCACTTCATGCCAGTTTTGATCAAACCCTTGCAACTGATAACGAAACTGAAGTGCATTGGGTTTCACAAATTCCAACGCCGAATACTGAATAGTCAAATTGCGATCATCCAATTCCAGTACAAGGCGTTGTTGTGGTGTGGCGATAGGATAACGTTGCTGGCCTTGCACCAGCTTAATCACAGGTTCCACTTTGCGGTTTACGCGGTGTGCTAATTGGTGGGGTACGGCTACCATGCCCTTTAACGTAGGAAACCAATATTGTTGCTGCCAAAACACCACTTTGGCATGGCCAGCGCCATTACAGCAACGGCCGGGTACGGTACCCAGTTGACGATCATAGGGCCCCAGTACTTCCTGTGCCGCCACGGCACTTTGTTGCAGTGCGCTCAGCTCCTTTGGTGCTACACGAAAAATACCCTTGTTGCTGCTAAACCATAGCAATTGCTGCTCGGCATCAAATGCGATACTTACGACCGGGCTATGCGGCAAGCCATTGTTACTATGCCAGTTTAACCACTGCTGGCTACCGGCAGGCAAAACAAAAACCCCATCATCCAGTGTTGCTGCCACCAGCGTTTGGTCCGGCAGCACCTTAAGTGCTGTCACGTAACTGTTATACAATGCAGTACCCACACCGAGTCGATTGAGGGTTTGCTGCTGATACTGATACAAACCTCGAGTGGTGCCGAAAACCAACTGCTCTGCATTGTGTTGCAGTACAGTAATATTGCGCGATTCCAGCTGATCGTTCAGTACAAACGGGGTGAGTGCATCATGCTGATAATGGTATAAACCCATGACACCGCCAATCCATACCCCTTGCTCGGCATGTGGCTGTAATACTCTGACGGTAAAACCTGCCAGGGCAGAAAAGCGTGACACTAAGCCGTTATCGCTGCGTGAAAAGCGTTGTACACCGTCATCGGTTGCTAACCACATTTGTTGTGGATCCGGCCAATACATATCGTATACCGTACTGGCTCCCAGGGCGGAGCTGTCAATAAGATGCTGATAACGACCATCTGGGAACATCTCACCGACACTAGACTGGCTAGCAATAATTAGCGTATCGTCCGGGCTCACGCCGACACTACGAACGACCGGGTCGGTATCTGCCGGCACGACGCGGCGGATATGCCCGGCAGACGCCCGATACACCCCATCGCTGAAACTGGCCAGCCAGATATTTTGCTCTTTGTCTTCATAAATATCACTAAACCAGGGATAGCTGCCCAGCTCGTCGCCGGTGATATGCTGCCAGTCTTGTTTAGGGTGCTTATGAAACAGTTTACGGTGCGCTGAGATCCAACTATTGCCACGGCTGTCACGTAATAGCTTGTAAACTGCAGTGTTACTTTGGTCTGGTAACTGACATTTAGCAATCTTGCCATCGTTATCCAGGTGATAGAAACCTGCCTCACCGGCAATATGTAAGCCCTTTTCGGTATGATACAAGTCATAAACCGGCGTTTGCTTAAGCTCTGGCGGTAAATCGAAGCTGTTTACATTACCGAGCAAATCGACTTGATATAACTTTTCCGCACTGAGTACCCATACGGCATCATCGACCCGTTCAAGTTGACTGACCTGACCACGTATCGCCTCTACACGACTTACCCTGCCATCTTTTACCCTGAATAACGAATCAGCCGTTAGCCAGATCTCGCCAGGCTGTACTTCAAGCAATGAGGTTACCTCAGACAATATTTGGTAACGGTCAAACTCAAGTGTCAACGGATCAAACCCTGACAAACCTGCTTTAGTCCCAACCCAGATGTAGCCTGAGCTGTCTGTCAGCAAGCGGGTTATGGCGTTGCTGGCTAAGTGGCGGCGGTTTTCTTTATTAAAGTGTTCAAACTGCATACCATCAAAGCGATTCAGCCCCGCTTGGGTGCCCAACCAAATGTAGCCTTGGGGATCTTGCGTAATAGCGCGCACCGAATTGTTGGCCAGCCCCTCACTGCTGCCCCAGTGCTTGATGTCAAAGTCATAGACAGATTGCTGGGTATAGCTGTTGACGCTAAAGGAAGTGATCACAGCGTTTAATAAGAACAGCAGCAAACTGATGTGTTTCATTAATACGCTCTCAGATTAACCTTGCCCTAGCCTAATGCTAAGTAGGGCAATATCAGATGAAGAACCAGCAGTGTCGCCAAACCTGCAGCAACATCGTCCAGCATAATCCCCAGGCCACCGTGAACTTTTTTGTCCAGCACGCTGATGGGCCAGGGCTTTACAATATCAAACAGGCGGAATAATACAAAGGCCAGCAGCAACGTTTGCCAGTGTAGCGGTAGCCAAAGCAGACTGATGGCATAGCCGACAATCTCATCCCAGACAATAGCTTTATGGTCATGCACACCGATATCGGCGGCGGTCTGGCCGCAGAGATACACGCCCAGCACGCTACCGGCTATAACAAAAGCTAATAAATACAGATTGCCCAGCCACAACAACAGTGCCACCAAGGGTATCGCGGTAAGCGTACCAAAGGTGCCTGGCGCCTTCGCAACCAAACCGCTGCCAAACCCCAAAGCCAGAAACTGATACCATTTGCGCAGGTTAAAAACGGTGTGAGTCATGAGAAATGTACAAAGCCCTGGTGCTGATAATCAAACGCTTGCTCGCCCTGCTTTAACTCCAGCTTGCCGGCCACGCCGGTAACCCGGCCAATGCAGGTCACCGGTACACCGTAAGGTGACAGCAACACTTCAAGCGAGCCCCGTCTTGCTTCCGGCACGGTAAACAACAGCTCGTAGTCTTCACCACCAGATAACGCCAGTTGCAACGCTGTGCTGGTGTCACAGCTATCTTTTAGCGCTTGCGATAGTGGCAGCCGGCTGACATCAATACTGGCGCCAACATTCGAGCGTTGGAGAATATGCTGAATATCACTGTACAATCCATCAGATAAGTCCATGGCGCTGCTGGCCAGGTTTCGCAGCGCCTGCCCCAGCGCCACCCGCGCAGACGGGTAATGAAAACGCTGCAGAATATGGCTTTGATGCTTTTTACTGACTTCATACAGGCCCTGACACAGCTTTAAACCCAGTGCTGCATCACCTAAAGTACCGGTAACATAAATATAATCGCCTACTTTGGCACCACTACGGGTTAGCGCTTTGCCACGTGGTACTGTGCCTTTGGCGATCATGGTCAGGCTCATCGGGCCTCGGGTGGTATCACCGCCAACCAGTTGACATTGATAATAATCCGCCGTCTCACTCAGGCCTGCAGCAAAGGCTGATAACCAGGCTTCATCAACAGCTGGTAATGTCAGCGCTAACGACAACCAAGCGGGCTCAGCCCCCATAGCAGCCAAATCGCTAACATTAACCGCGACCAGTTTATGTCCCAGGGCTCTTGGATCATCATCCGGAAAGAAATGTGTGCCTACCACCATAGTGTCGGTGGTGACCACTAAGTCGTAGCCGTCGCGCACTTGCAATACAGCACCGTCGTCGCCGACGCCTAAAGCGGCATCACTGCGTTTGGCACCACAATTAGCAAAAAAACGGGAAATGAGTTCGAATTCACCCATAGTATGCAGAAGCCGGTAAGCACCGGCACTCCTTTAGCATAGTTCCAGTGCGCGTTAGCTCGGGCGCAGCACGCGCACGGCTTTATCCAGAATACCGTTAACGAATTTATGGCTATCGTCAGCGGCGAACGCTTTAGCCAGCTCAATGGCTTCGTTAATAATGACTTTGTACGGTACATCTAACCGGTATTTCAGCTCGTAAGCCGAGACACGCAAAATGGCCTTTTCAACAAAATCAATTTCGTCAAACGGGCGGTCCAGATAAGGCTTTAAGGCTTCATCCAGTGTGACATGGTTTTTAACCACGCCACGAACTAGATCCTGAAAATACCCCACATCGAGGTGCTTAACGTTGGTTTCCAGCAACAGTTGCTGCTCAATTTCAGTGATCGGGTTTTGGCTGACATGCCAGCTGTATATTCCCTGCACTGCAAGTGACCGTGACTGACGACGGGCATTCGGTTTCATTCGTATATCTTCCTGTTACAGCTTGGCCAGCAGATTAACCATTTCCAGCGTCGACATCGCCGCTTCGCTGCCTTTGTTGCCGGCTTTAGTGCCAGCACGCTCAATAGCTTGCTCAATGCTGTCTACGGTCAGCACACCAAAGGCGACCGGGATATCGTGCTGCATCATCACCTGGGCAATACCCTTAGTACACTCACCCGATACATACTCAAAGTGCGGTGTACCACCGCGGATCACCGCGCCCAGCGCAATAATACCGTCGTATTTTTTACTGGCGGCGACCCGCTGCACGGCTAATGGCAGTTCAAAGGCACCAGGCACACGAATGACAGTAATATCCTGCTCGGCAACATTGCCAATACGCGCTAAGGTATCGGTGGCGCCGCTTAATAAACTCTCAACAATAAAGCTATTAAAACGTGCGACTACGATCGCAAACTTTTTACCGTTGGCAGAAAACCCTGCTTCAATCACCTGCATACGTTGCCCTTAAAATCTGACCGCTAAAAATTAGCCGTGCATAATAGCACAACAGAGCGCAAAGCGGCATAGTGTTTGTTGCCGGCTATTGCGCCTTATTTACCCTTTAACCCACTGTTTATTCGCTAACGTAGTCGACTACCTCTAATCCAAAACCGGATAGCGCATGATATTTTTTCGGCTGACTTAGCAGGCGCATTTTTTTCACGCCCAGACTGGCCAATATTTGCGAGCCAACACCGACATTGCGCGAGGTACCATTCCAAGGCGTGCTGCGCGGCTTTTCGCCTTTATCTTCAGCTTCAAAGCCCTGTACAGTGCGAATAAGCTGCTCAGTGCTTTCATGTTTACCTAGTAGCACCAGCACGCCACCGTCGCGGGCAATGCGTTCCATCGCCGTGTGCAGCGGAAAACTGCGGTTAGCGGCGCGATTTGCCATCAGTAAATCACTAAAGGTATCGTGCAAATGCACGCGCACCAAGGTCGGCTCTTCAGGGTGGATGTCGCCTTTTACCAGCGCAAAGTGAATTTGGTTATCAATGGTGTCTTTAAAGGTTATCAGCTTAAAATCGCCAACTTCAGTAGGCAACTGACAGCTGGCGACCTGCTCGATAGTGGTTTCATTTAAATTTCGGTATTCTATTAAATCAGCAATGGTTCCAATTTTAATGCCATGCTTTTTAGCGAATATCTCTAAATCGGGCCGGCGGGCCATAGTGCCATCGTCGTTTAAAATCTCAACAATCACAGCTGCCGGTTCAAGGCCGGCTAAGCGGGCTAAATCACAACCGGCTTCCGTGTGGCCGGCACGTACCAGTACCCCACCATCTTGCGCCATCAGCGGGAAAATATGCCCTGGCTGCACAATATCACTGGGCTTAGCATCACGCGCCACGGCAGCTTTAACCGTGCGGGCGCGGTCAGCCGCTGAAATACCGGTAGTCACACCCTCAGCCGCTTCAATTGACACCGTGAAATTAGTGGCAAAGGGTGATTTGTTGGCATCGACCATCAGCGGCAGCGCCAGCTGCTTGCAGCGTTTTTTCGTCAAGGTTAAACAAATTAACCCCCGGCCATGAGTGGCCATAAAGTTGATGGCTTCTGGCGTAACATAATCTGCCGCCATCACCAGGTCGCCCTCGTTTTCGCGATCTTCATCATCCATCAGCACGACCATCTTGCCCTGACGGATATCTTCAATAATTTCAGCAGGAGTATTCAGTTGCATAACAGCCCTTATTTATACAAAGCCACGCTGCGCCAGCAGCGCCATACTGACACCGCTGCTTGTTGCCGCGCTGTCTTTGTTCAGAAGCCGCTCTAAATAGCGGGCAATTAAATCCACTTCCAGGTGCACCTTACTACCGGACTTCAACCCAGCAATGGTGGTGTGCTGCGCCGTGTGCGGTACTATGGTCAAACGAAAGGCATCTGCAGTAAGCTCATTAACGGTCAGACTAATACCATCGACAGTTACTGAGCCTTTGGTGGCAATATAAGGCGCCAGGTGTTTAGGCAGTGCCAGCCAGATATGCCAAGCGCGGCCACTTTGCTCAAGTTTTACCACCTGGGTAACACCATCAACGTGGCCGCTGACTAAATGCCCCCCCATCCGCGTGGTGGGCAACAGCGCCTTTTCCAGGTTGATACGTTGGCCGGTTTTATATTGGCCAAATAAGGTGTGCGCCAGTGTTTCAGAGGATAAATCAGCATTAAAGCTATGCTTATTCAGCGCAGTTACCGTTAAGCAGACACCGTTACTGGCAATGCTGTCCCCTAATTTCACATCAGTAAAATCCAGGTTGTCGCTGCTGATGGTCACCGTTAAATCGCCGCCTTGCGGACGAATGGCACTCAGATGGCCCGTCGCTTCTATAATTCCGGTAAACATAACAGTTCCTTGCAAAAAGGTTAGCGTAAACGGGCGCTGAGGCGAAGATCTTGCCCTACCATGCGTACATCGCTCCAGCTAAGCTCAGGCACCTGCGCCAGTGCGCTAAAGTCGGGCAGTACAGCCAATGGCTGGGCACTGCTACCCAACAGTTTTGGCGCCAGATAGACAATTAATTCATCGACTAACTTTAACTGCAACAAGGTACCGGCCAACGTAGCACCGGCCTCTACCCACAGCGTGTTAACCTGCTCTCTAAGGGCTAAGTGCTCCAACAGCAGCGGTAAATCGAATTGCGCCTGCGCCGTTAACGGACAATGAATTTGTCTGGCGATATTGGGCAATTGACGCTCGTTTTCAAGCTTACTGACGCACAGTAACACCTCACCGCCGTCAGCAAACAATGCCAATTTGTGATCAAGCAAACCATTTCGGTCTAAGATCACCCGCTTAGGCTGGCGCAGCTGGCCGTTTTCCAGTGCTGAAACCGGCCGCAGTAATTGCTCTGGCCTTAAGGTTAAACGGGCGTTATCGGCCATCACAGTCGCGGCAGTAGATAAAATGGCACAGCTTTGTGCGCGGTAGTGCTGTACATCAGCACGGGCAGCTTCGCTGGTCAGCCATTTGCTGTCACCATTAGCGAGCGCCGTGCGGCCATCTAAGCTGGCAGCCAGTTTTAACTGAACATAGGGCCGATTGCGCTCCATCCGGCTTATAAAGCCCGGGTTAAGTGAGCGCGCCTCGGTTTCAAGCAAGCCAACATCGACCTGAATACCTGCCTCGCGCAGCATGCTTATGCCGCGTCCGGCAACCTGCGGGTTAGGATCTTGCATCGCCACCACCACCCGGCTAACACCAGCCGCAATCAGGGCCTCAGCGCAGGGCGGGGTGCGGCCATGATGGCTGCACGGCTCCAGCGTAACATAACAAGTGGCCTGTGCCGCTTCACTACCCGCCTCACGCAGGGCAAACACTTCGGCATGCGCTCCGCCAGCTTGCTGATGATAACCTTTGCCAATCACCTGGCCATTTTTTACCAGCACTGCACCAACATTAGGATTGGGGCTGGTGGTATAGCGGCCAAGGCCGGCCAACTGTAGCGCCTGCGCCATGAAAGCTGCATCTGCCGCGCTAAACATCAGGCTTTTTCTCCCAAACGGGCAATTTCTTCGCCAAATTCACGAATGTCTTTAAATGAGCGGTACACCGAGGCAAAACGCACATAGGCTACTTTATCTACCTTAACCAGCTCGTCCATAATCAGGTTGCCCAAAAGCTGGCTGCCCACTTCACGCTCACCGGTGGCGCGCAGCTGCGATTTAATTTTATTAATAAGCTGCTCAATTTGCTCGGTCGATACCGGTCGTTTTTCTAATGAGCGCAATAAACCACTGCGTAACTTGTCTTCATTAAACGGCTCACGTGAGCCGTCACGTTTAATGATGCGCGGCATCACAAGCTCAGCCGCTTCAAAGGTGGTAAAGCGCTCATGACAGGCCAGACACTCACGGCGGCGGCGCACCTGATGGCCATCAGCCACCAGCCGCGAGTCAATCACCTTGGTGTCATCTGCATTACAAAACGGACAGTACATAATCAGCTTCTCGCTACGCTGCTTGGCAGCGTGTTATCTTAACCAGCCAGATAAACAAATGGCCGCAATAGCGGCCATCATAGCACTTAATCAGTGCTTAGGCATAAACTGGGAAACGGCTGCACAGCTCGCTAACCTGACCACGCACTTTGTCAATAACTGCCGCATCACCACGGCTATCAAGTACATCACAGATCAAATTAGCCACAATACGGGCTTCTGCTTCAGCAAAACCGCGGCGGGTAATAGCCGGAGTACCAATTCGCAGGCCAGAAGTCACAAAAGGCGAGCGAGGATCGTTCGGCACCGAGTTTTTGTTCACCGTAATGTGCGCCTGCCCCAACCAGGCGTCAGCTTCTTTGCCGGTGATGTCTTTGTCGATTAAATCCATCAGGAACAGATGGTTCTGTGTACCACCTGAGACAATTTTATAACCGCGCGCCATCATAGCGTCACACATGGCTACAGCGTTTTTCAACACCTGTTGCTGGTAAGTTTTAAACTCTGGCTGCAGCGCTTCTTTAAAGGCCACGGCTTTAGCAGCAATCACATGCATTAACGGGCCGCCCTGGCCGCCAGGGAATACCGCTGAGTTCAGTTTTTTCTCAATTTCTTCGTTTTTACGCGCCAGAATTAAGCCGCCGCGTGGGCCGGCCAGCGTTTTGTGGGTTGTGGTGGTAACCACATCTGCCACCGGCACCGGGTTCGGGTAAAGGCCAGCGGCGACCAAACCGGCCACATGCGCCATATCCACCATCAGGTAAGCGCCGACTTTATCGGCGATATCACGAAAACGTTGCCAGTCGACAATGCCTGAATACGCCGAGAAACCAGCAATAATCAGCTTAGGTTTATGCTCTAACGCTAACGCTTCAGCCTGGTCATAATCAATCACGCCCGTTTCAGGGTGCAGGCCATATTGAACAGCTTTGTACAACTTACCTGAAGAGCTTACGTGTGCCCCGTGGGTTAAATGGCCACCATGTGCCAGGCTCATGCCCAAAATGGTGTCACCGGCGTTTAACAGCGCTAAAAATACGGCCGAGTTGGCCTGTGAGCCTGAATGCGGCTGCACGTTAGCATAGTCTGCACCAAACAGTTCTTTGGCGCGGGCAATGGCTAAATCTTCAGCGATATCGACAAACTCACAGCCACCGTAATAACGTTTGTGCGGGTAGCCTTCGGCATACTTATTAGTCAGTTGAGAGCCCTGTGCCTGCAATACGCGCGGGCTGGCGTAGTTTTCTGACGCAATCAGCTCAATATGCGCTTCCTGACGCTCAGTTTCCTGGGTTATGGCTTGCCATAATTCCGGGTCGAAATCGGCAATATTCATATCACGCTTTAACATGCTCTCTCCTGGTGCGGCTTACGCGGCTAGTCTTAAAAAAATGCAGTTCAGTAAAACGGGCAGATAAATTGGTCGCTATTCTACCGCTAATTTGCATTTTATGCACCCGATATTTAGCCATCTAGACAGCCGAAAGGCGAAGGCACTGCTTAAACTGTGCGCTACGCTTTACAACGAGCCAGCGCCTGCCTAATATACTGTATATATAAACATATGTGGCAAGACTATGCGCAAAATCATTCACATTGATATGGACTGCTTTTTTGCTGCGGTGGAAATGCGCGATAACCCAGCGCTGCGCCATATTCCTATTGCTATTGGAGGTTCACGACAAAGTCGTGGTGTTATTTCAACCTGTAACTACCCTGCCCGCGCTTATGGTGTGCGCTCGGCAATGCCTACAGGTCAGGCATTAAAGCTGTGCCCACAGTTAACACTACTAAGCGGTAATATGGAAAAATACAAAGCTGCCAGTGCGCAAATACGGGCAATTTTTTCGCGATATACGCCGCATATAGAGCCGATGTCACTTGACGAAGCTTACCTTGATGTTACTGAGTGCCAACTGTTTAAAGGCAGTGCAACACGTATTGCCGAAGATATCCGCCGCAGTATTTATCTGGAAACCGGGCTGACCGCTTCTGCCGGTGTAGCACCGAATAAATTTTTAGCCAAAATTGCCAGTGATGAAAACAAACCCGACGGCCTGTTTGTTATTACGCCAGATCAGGTAAACGATTTTGTCAAAAAATTACCGCTGCGACGCCTGCCGGGTGTTGGCAGTAAAACTGCTGAGCGACTCTCTGAGCTCGGCCTTAACAGCTGCAGTGATATTACTAATGCACCACTGGCGTTGCTGGTTAAACATTTCGGTGCTCAGGCAGACAGCCTGCTAAAACGCAGCCAGGGTATAGATGAGCGACCAGTGTGCAGTAATGAACAGCGCAAATCGCTGGGGGTGGAACGCACGCTGGAGCAGGACTTGCAAAACTACTCTGAATGTATAGAGACGTTGAGCCAGTTGTTACCGCAGTTACAACGACGGCTGGAGCATTATCGCAACAGTAACGCTGGGCGCATGACACCGGTGCAAAAAGTGGGCATTAAACTGAAGTTCAGTGATTTTCGCCAAACCACAGTAGAAAAACAGGGCCAGCCGCTGGAGTTAGATAACCTGCTGCCGCTGTTAGATGAAGCCTGGCAACGTCGGCAACAACAAGGTGTAAGGTTAATTGGTCTACAGGTAGGTTTTAAAACGGTGGCCTTGCAGCAACTTACACTACCGTTTTAGCAAAGGCAGAGTTTACAACGCTTGCCGAAGTGAAAACCCATTTAGCAGAACTCAGATAACAGAAAACCGGCAAAAGCCGGTTTTATGCAAGCCTGGCCGGACTTATCCGACAACAGTTACGTTTTCAGCTTGTGGGCCTTTTTGGCCTTCAGTTACTTCAAAAGTAACTTTCTGACCTTCAACTAAAGTTTTACGGCCGGTACCGTTGATCGCGCGGAAATGTACAAAAACGTCTTTACCGCCTTCACGCTCCAGGAAACCGTAGCCTTTTTCTTCGTTGAACCACTTAACTGAGCCGGAAATTAACTGTGACATAACACTCTCTTACATTAACTAATTTTGCCAGCATGCTGGCGACTTAAATATTACCGGCCATTTCAGCTAGCTAGTATATATTTTCGCCCTCATTATCAGTTAAGCCATATGAGGGGTCAATAACCTTACCGGTTAGCCAGCAAATATTTCTGCTTTGGCCGGATCAGTAATGTACTTTACACTGCTGATCACCCTGTTATTGTCATTAAAACAACAACAACGCTTTGAGTGTAGCAGCAATGCTGCCGAAAAAATAATCAGCAACAGATTTATTTTTGCTTACGCTTAACCGGTGCCGAACCATCATCGCCACCCTGGAAAAATTGTGGCTTGGCTATCGCTTTGGCTTTAACACCAGCAGCAGGTTTTGTTTTCGCCTTGTTTTGGCGCTTTTGCGGCTGTTTTGACTTGGGTTTTGCTAATACGGCCGGCTTGCCATCAAAACGGGCTTCCAGCCCCGGCACAACAGTGTAACTGACCGCCTGACGCAAAAAGGCTTCAATTCGCTGCAGTGCAGGTACATCTTTTGGCCCTACCAACGAAATGGCCGTACCTTTAGCACCTGCCCTTCCGGTGCGACCAATTCGGTGCACGTATTCTTCAGCATGTTTGGGCAAATCAAAGTTAATCACGTGCGATACCTGCAGTAAATCAAGACCACGTGAGGCTAAATCTGTGGTCACCAGCACCTGATATTTACCGCTGGCAAAGCTTTGCATTACGCTATTACGGCTACTTTGCGACAGCTTGCCACTCAGCCCAACGGCGGTTTTACCCAAGGTTTGACATAAGGTGGCTAAGCGCTCGGCATCTTCGCGCGTGGCGGTAAAAATAATCAGCTGTTTAATGTCATCCTGCTGCAAAAAATGGCTCAGCAACGCCTCTTTGTGGCTTAAATTATCCGCCAGGTAAAACTGCTGGTTAATATCCTGATGCTGCTGATAAGAGGCGCCCACCGCCACCCGGTAAGGGTTTTTCAGCAGTGCCAATGCCAGTTCGTCCACTTCAGCGTGATCTAATGTTGCTGAGAACATCAGCGTCTGGCGCAAGCGGTGATCGGCCGCCTTGTTAATAACGGCCAATTGCGGCATAAAACCCAGATCCAACATGCGATCGGCTTCATCCAAAATCAGCACTTCAAGGCCGTTAATAAAGACAGATTTATGCTCCAGATGATCAACAAAACGCCCCGGCGTCGCCACGATAATGTCCGGTTCACGTTTAAGCAGCTTTTCCTGATCATTAAAATTTTCACCACCTACGATAAGGGCTGACGACAAAGGCGTGTTAGCGACAAATAACCTCAGCTGGGCATATACCTGTTTGGCCAGCTCACGGGTAGGCGCCAGGATCAGCGCCCTCGCGTCGCGTTTTGACAGTGGCCGGCTTTTTAACAAGCGCTGCATCATCGGCAACAGATAGGCCAGGGTTTTACCTGAACCGGTTTGGGATGACACGATAAGATCGCGCCCTACCATCACTGCCGGTATGGCTTCGGCCTGAATGTCGGTAGGTTTAACAAACCCCAGATGCTGCACCGAGCGCAGCAGGCGCGGGTCAAGCGCTAAATCGTTAAATGGCAAAATGAACCTCATAAACCGCAAAATACCGCTATATGATAACCGATGCGGCCAATTTGAGTTAGTTTGATTTCGAAACTGCCTGGCTTTGCGCTACTATTAGGCTAATTTTTTCCTACTTCCGAGCGCTATCAGGATTAGACATGAGTAATGCGTTAAAAGAACAGTTGTTAAAAGCCGGCCTGGCCGATGCAAAAAAACTTAAAGCGGTAAAAAAAGAAAAGCACCAGCAAAAAGTGCAAGCCGGCAAAAACCAGAAGCTGGTGAATGAAGCCAGTATTCTGGCCGAGCAAAGCCGCCAACAGCAGATAGAGCGTGACCGCTTGTTAAACCAGCAAAAGCAGGCAGCTCTACAGCAAAAAGCCATTGCCGCCCAGGTAAAACAGCTGATCAATAACAACACAGTAAAAGCGCAGGGCGATGTCGCCTATAACTTTACCGATGGTAAGTTAGTCAAACGGCTGTACGTTAACAACAAGCTACATGACGAGCTAAGCCGGGGCTTGCTGGCCATTGCCAAGCAAGATGAGCAATATTATTTGGTGCCTGCTGCCGTCGCCGAGAAAATTAAACAACGCCAAAGCGACAGTATTGTCGTGCTTAACGTAAAACAGCAACAAACGGATGAAGACGACCCTTACGCCGATTTCAAAATACCGGATGATTTAATGTGGTAACCGGTTTCTACGCAGCATGAAATCACAATTAAAACCGCAGTTGGCACTGGCCAGCGTCGCAGAAATGTGTCAGCTGCGTAGCTGGTTTAACAGCGCTGACGAGCAACATAGCTGGGGCGGTGATAATTTTGACTACCCTTGCAGTGAACTGCGCTTTTTACAGCAGCTATGCCGTCCGGGTACACAAAGTTATGCGCTTATCAGCTCAGATCCGGCAGATAACAGTACTGAGCTACTGGGTTTTGGCCAGCTGTGTGACCGCTTTGGTTGTCATCACCTTGCGCGGCTGATAATACGTCCTGACCAGCGAGGCCAAGGCCTGGCAAAGATACTTATCTATGAGCTGATTATTCAGGCGCTGGGCCAGCAACAGCGTAACATATCGCTGTATGTACACCGGCATAACACTGTTGCTGTCAGCTGTTATCAACAGTTAGGCTTCGTTAATAGCCCGCCGCCTGAGGTTGAAAACAACCGGCTGTACTTTATGACGTTAACTGTTGCCGCTGCTATCAAGGGCGCTGAGCAGTACTTGCAACAGGCCTGATTAGTGGGCCCTCAGTCGGTTTGTTGGCGGGCACTGACCCCTTTTACCGGCTGCGAAAAAGCAGGGTTAAGTTGCCATTTTGGCCGGATTGGTGTCAGCGGCAGTTCGCGTTTTCGCGCCACTATCAGGTAACTGGCGGCAAAATAATTGAGATGGCGCTCTGCCCACTGCCTGGCTTTACCATTGTGGTACTCGGTCGAAAGCATTGCTGAACAAAAAAAACGCCGCTCGTCTAATACTTCAAAACCCACCAGATGTAACCAGTCTTTGATGCGTGACGCGGAAAAAAACCGGCCCTGCCAGGGGTAACGTTGTTGTAATCCCGGCCAAAATCTTACTAAACCGACCAAACTAAACGGATTCATACCGGTTAACAACAGGTAGCCATCGGCTCGCAGCACCCGATGCGCCTCACGCACCACATGATGTGGATCGCCGGTAAACTCAAGACAGTGGCTTAATAATACCGCATCGACACTATGCTCACTAAACGGAAGCGCATCAGTCTCGGCTTGCAGCATTAGCGCCTCACTGTGGCGGCCAACATTAATATGATGCCGTACCTTGCACTGCGACGTATCAAGCTGAGCACTTAAATCGCCCAGTTTCAGTAAGTAGTAGCCAAATATTCGCTGCCACCAGGGTTCTAGTGCAGTAGCAATAGCACGAGCCAAAGCCTCGCCCTGGTTAAACTGACGCCAGTCAGAGGGAGCCTGGCGGTCTTTTTCGCTTAGTGCCGGTTTCATGTTACATTGAGGCCGGATTGATTATTAAACAACGTCATTATGATTCAGATTTCAGCTTTACCTGCATTTGAGGATAACTATATTTGGGTTCTCTGTCAGCCCGATACCCCTTATTGTCTGGTTGTTGACCCCGGCGACGCTACGCCAGTGCTTAATTATTTAGCCACAACGGGCAAACAATTACACAGCATTCTGATCACTCATCATCACCATGATCACACCGGTGGCATAGAGACACTGCGACAGCAGTTCCCCGATGTTCAGATCATAGGCCCTGCGGCTGAGCAGCATCGCATCAGGGGCCTGACAACACTGGTGCAAGATGGCGATACTGTAGAACTGACTCAACTTGATCTGAAATTTGAAGTCATCGCTGTACCCGGCCATACCCTTGGCCATATTGCGTTTTATTCAGCGGAGGTTTTGTTTTGTGGTGATACCTTATTCAGTGCAGGTTGTGGCCGGCTATTTGAGGGAAGTCCGGCGCAAATGTGGCAATCGCTTCAGCGCTTACGTCAGCTTCCCGATGATACGCGAATATATTGCACGCACGAATATACCTGTTCGAACTTGAAGTTTGCCTTATCAGTGGAACCTGATAATCAGTTAGCGGTCGATTATGCCAGGCACTGTGAGCTTTTACGGCAACAGAATAAGCCCACCCTGCCCACCACAGTGGGCATTGAAAAGCAAATCAACCCATTTTTACGCTGTGATAACAACCAGTTGCAAACCAAATGGCAACAAAACGACGCTTTAGCGCTGTTCACACAGCTAAGAGAAGCTAAGGATCGTTTTAACGCTTAACTTGCAATCGGTTGCCGACGCGGTAACATTCGTTTTTTACTATGTGGAATGAAGTAATGTTGAAAAGACTTTCTGCTGTGGCTACGGCCCTAATGCTCGCGGGTTGCGTTAGCAATAACACCACCAACGATGTCACTGACCAAGCTACTGTGGTAAATTCAACCTCAACCGCAGATTTCCATCGCGGTGCCGCCAGCGCAGAGCAAATTGCCAGCAGGCTATGGTCAGCAGGCAATACGCCAACACCTGAGCAACTCATGCCAGACGCTACCGAATTGGAAGATTTATGGCAACGTATCCAATTGCAGCTGACCTTTAACGTGCCGCAAACCCGTCCTATTGTGGAGCAACGTAATTTCTACAGCAGCCATCAGGCGTATTTAGACCGCGTTGCCAGCAGGGCACAACCTTTCCTGTACCACATTGTGCAGGAAATAGAAAAACGTAATATGCCGCTAGAATTGGCGCTACTCCCCATCGTAGAAAGCGCCTTTGATCCCTTTGCCTATTCGCACGCAGCGGCGGCAGGCATGTGGCAGTTTATGCCTGCAACCGGTAAGCGCTTTGGGTTAAAACAGAACTTTTGGTACGACGGCCGTCGTGATGTTATCGCATCAACCCGCGCCGCCCTCGACTACCTGCAGTACTTGCACGACCGTTTAGAAGGCGATTGGCTTAATGCTATCGCAGCTTATAATTCTGGTGAAGGCCGTATCCTAGCTGCAATAAAACGTAACAAGAAAAAACGCTTACCGACTGACTTCTGGTCGCTCGATTTACCGGCAGAGACCACAGCTTACGTGCCTAAACTGTTGGCACTGGTTGATATTCTTAAACGTCCGGATGACTTTGACATCGTGTGGAAGTTTATCGCCAACGAACCGAAAATTGACATTGTTGAAGTGGGAAACCAAATCGATTTAGCCATCGCGGCTGACATGGCGGGCTTGACGGTAGCGGAACTACAAGCGTTGAATCCTGGCTTTAACCAATGGGCGACCGATCCTGATGGCCCGCATTATCTGGTTTTGCCAAAACAACACACTGCGGCCTTTAACCAGAAGCTGGCTCAAACACCAAGCCAGCAATGGTTACGTTGGCAACGCTATACTGTGGCGACCGGGGATACGCTTGGAAAAATTGCAAAGCAACATAACACCAGTATCAGTGCAATTCAGCGCATCAACAAATTAAAAGGTAATACCATCCGGCTTGGGCAACATTTGCTCATTCCAATGTCGGCAGAGGATGGCAGTAGCTATGACTTAAGTGTGCCAAACCGCATAGCGAAAGCCCAGCAACAAGCATTAGGTAACAAACTCACCTATACTGTGCAACAAGGCGATACGTTATGGGATTTGAGCCGTCAACACAAAGTCACCGTATCACAGATCGCAAAGTGGAACGGTATTGCCCAGCGTGCCCCGCTTCGCACAGGTCAACAACTGGTCATTTGGCAAGCGCAGGCTGCAGATACCACGGCAAGTGGTGTATCACGCACGGTGAATTATAAAGTGCGTAAAGGTGATTCCCTTGCCAGGATTGCGCAGCGCTTTAGTATAAGTGTGGCAGATATTGTGAAGTGGAATAACATTAACACTTCACAATATCTGCAACCTGGCCAACAACTTAAGTTGATCTTAAATGTCACACAGGTATAGCTGATAACGATGAGGGCATACCAATGAAGTACTTGTGGTTAATTATTTTGCTGCTACTAAGCCCTTCAACTTATGCCCAATTTGACATTTTCGGCGAAGGTACTGTCCAGCTGGCCAATGGCCGAAGTCAGCCGTTCGACTTTGGCTTTAGCTACTTCCGCCAGGATGGTCAATATCGTTTTATTGTTGGACGCCACAGCGTGATGGTCCCCTCAGTGCCACGAAAATACTCTTTGGCGCTGGTTTTACAAGACGACAAACACGTGTGGGTCGCTGACTTTATTAACGAGCCGCTAACCGGTTTTGATTTTGAATTAGAGCAATACCAGATAAAACTGTATCAGGACAGCAGCCTAGCAAACGCCAGAGGTGGCTTTGTTTTGCAGTTAAATGATGAACGCTATTACTTTAACCGTGGGCCGGGTCAAGTAAACTTCGTCTTTACTGAGCAGGGCTTAAAAGATGTATGGGTAGAAGGCATGTTTAAGCCAGCTAAATAGCTGGCTTTTATCGACGTTGCAGGTGTAGCTACTGCGCCTCTTTTTGCAGCTGCAGGGCAGGTATAGCGCCGGACGCCACACAGAGCAATGGTGCCGCCAAAGTAAGTAACCAGCCTGCCTGCAAAGTAATACCATGCCACCAGGCATACACAGCAGCAGTCAGTTGAAACACCACGCCAAACAATCCCAATAATACCAGGGTACGGTTTATCCAGCGCTTGGGTAAAGCTATCTTCATACAAGGTCCTGCGATCACTAATCTGCTGTCATCCATTTTTGTACTGCTGAGACTAACTCATCAGGGTGGAACTTCGCAATAAACTGATCAGCCCCCACTTTCTTTACCATAGCTTCGTTAAACACACCGCTCAGCGAAGAGTGCAGCACGACATGCATATTGCGCAGCTGCGGATCGGCTTTGATTTCAGCTGTTAAGGTATAACCATCCATCTCTGGCATTTCGATGTCAGAAATCAGCAACGGCACTTTTTGAGAAATGTCCCCACCGAGTTCAGCAGCTTTCGCGTTTAACCAATCTAGTGCCAGTTTGCCGTCATTAACCAGTTCAACCTTTATACCAATTGAGCTCAGCGCCCGTTTTACCTGATTTCGTGCCACGGCGGAGTCGTCTGCCACCAGAACAATCAGATCGTCAAAATTGCGCTCAGTAGCCTTGGTTTTTACGTCCTCACTCACGTCTTCATTTACTGGCGTGATCTCAGAGAACACTTTTTCCACATCAATAATTTGTACCAGCTTGCCATCGATTTCGGTGACGGCTGTCAGATAATGTCCGGCACCAGCGCCTTTAGGCGGCGGCATAATCTGGTCCCAATTGGTGTTCACAATGCGGTCAACACTACTGACTAAAAAGCCCTGAGTATGACGGTTGTATTCGGTAACCAGCACATAGGCAGTGGATAAATCTTCTATTGGCTTGCCGCCCGTTGCCTGGCTTAAGTCAATGACCATTACCGGCACGCCGCGTAAATGGGCAATGCCTCTGACATGTGGACTTGAGCCCGGCATTTCTGTGAGTTCAGGGCACTGCAGCACTTCACGCACTTTAAATACATTAATGCCAAATGGCTGCGGCCCCCGCAAACGAAACAACAAGAGTTCCAGCCGGTTATTACCAACCAGATTGGTCCGCTGGTTTACTGCCGCCATCAATTTACTCATGCTTGCCTACCCCACCGACTTTTGCCGTTTTTGATTATTAATGCTATCCACTACAACATGTTACCGCTGTTCACGCAATCAACTGCTGATAAATCGTAGTATAAACTTAACTAAGCATAGGCGACTCTGGTTAATCGTCTAGAGAAAAGAGAAAAGAGAAAAGGGAAAAGGGAAAAAAGACAAAGATAATACCGGCTGCAATGCAGCCGGTAACTTTACTGCGCGTCGGGTTGTTGCTCTGGCGCTGCCAGAGCAAAGGCAGCCAGTTGCATACAGTTATGATAAACCTTGCTGATATAAGGATATGGCGTCATATCCAGGGCAAAACGCTGGGCGTTGTAAACCTGTGGCACCAGACAGATATCGGCCAGTGTTACGCTATCACCAAAACAGTACTGACCAGCACATTGTGCTAAGCGCTGCTCCAGTGCGGTAAAGCCGGTGTTTAACCAGTGCGTTATCCATGCCTGCTTTTGCTGCTCAGTTACAGCTAGCGGACCTGTCAGGTACTGTAGCACCCGTAAGTTGTTCAGCGGGTGAATATCGCAGGCTATATCCAGCGCCAGAGCCTTTACTTTGGCTTTGGCAGCTACATCCTCTGGTAACAGCGCCGGCTGTGGGTATATTTCATCCAGGTACTCAATAATCGCCAGCGATTGGTTCAGGCTAACATCGCCATCCACTAAGGTGGGCACCAGCTCTGCCGGGTTTAGCGCTTTGTAACTATCGCTATGCTGTTCGCCACCGTTTTTCACCAGATGCACCGGTAGATTGTCAAAGCTCAGCTGTTTTAAATTCAGTGCGATGCGCACCCGATAAGCGGCAGATGAACGCCAGTAGCCATAAAGTTTCATGATCTGTCCTCTGAAATTGACCTGGTAGCAGCGCGGATGTACTTTTTTCCGCGACCGTTGAAGGCCTGGACGGCCTGAGACGAGCCCCCAGGGATGGGTTTACGGCGTGTCGCGGAAAAAATGTACGTAGTGATGCTACCGAACCTGAATCAGACTCAGGCGTTATACTTCACCACTTGCTGGTCAATAGCACCAAAAATGCTATTGCCCTGCTCGTCCAGCATTTCCATACGAATGGTATCGCCAAACTTCATAAATGACGTTGACGGCTTACCGTCACGAATGGTTTCTATCATGCGGATCTCGGCAATACAGCTGTAACCTACGCCACCTTCTTCTACCGAAGTACCGTGGTCAGTACCCTGCTTATTCGATACCGTGCCCGAGCCAATAATAGCACCAGCGCCTAAGTTACGGGTTTTCGCCGCATGGGCCACCAGCTGGCCAAAGTCGAACGTCATATCGACACCGGCATTGGGTTTACCAAACAGCTTGCCGTTGTAGGTCGACAGCAGCGGTAAATGCACCCGGCCGCCTTGCCATTTATCACCCAGTTCATCCGGCGTTACCGCTACCGGGCTAAAAGCCGATGCCGGTTTTGACTGGAAGAAACCAAAGCCTTTGGCCAGCTCATTCGGAATAAGGCCTCGCAGTGATACATCGTTTACCAGCATCAGTAAACGGATTTTGCTGCGCGCCTCATCGGCACTGCTGGCCATTGCCACATCATCGGTAATGACTGCCACTTCGCCTTCAAAATCGATGCCGTAGTCCTCGCTTACCACATCGATATTGTCACGTGGGCCGATAAAATCGTCTGAGCCGCCCTGATACATTAATGGGTCAGTCCAAAAGCTGGGTGGCATTTCGGCATTACGTGCTTTACGCACCAGCTCTACGTGATTCACGTAAGCACTGCCATCAGCCCATTGATAAGCACGTGGCAGCGGCGATTCACATTGCGCCTGATCAAAGGCCATTTCGCCATCTACTTTGCCGCTGTTCAGTGCCTGGTATACTTCTTCAAGCTTGACACTTAACTGTGCCCAGTTATCCAGCAACTGCTGCATAGTCGCCGCCACTGCAGGCACTGCCACGCAGCGACTTAAATCGCGGCTGACAACCACCAGCAGGCCATCGCGGCTGCCATTTTTTAAACTTGCTAACTTCATGTTTTATCCTTAACCAACCGTGCTCAGGGTTTTACTTTCCAGCTGTTAACGTATTCCGGGTTTTCAGTGGCCAGCGCCGCCTCACCCATTTCCAACGCATCGCGGGTATCCAGCATTACCGCCACTTCGTCGGTAAACTTTTTACGGTATTCCAAACCGGCCTGAAAGGCTTTCGGATGCGGGCCATGGGTAAAACCGGCAGGGTGAAAGGTCACCATCCCTTTTTCGATATTGTCGCGGCTGAAAAAATCACCGGCATGGTAAAACAGCACTTCATCATAATCATCATTGTTATGATAAAACGGCACTTTTAACGCGCCAGGGTCGCTTTCAATCGGCCTCGGCACAAAGGTGCACACCACAAAGCGCTGCGCGACAAAAGTAGTATGTGCCGATGGCGGTAGATGGTAGCGGTGGCTCATTAGTGGGCGGATATCACGCCAGTTAATGCGCATTACCGCTAAATCACCGTGCCAGCCAATGGCATCCAGCGGGTTATACGGGTAAGTAATCACCGAAACCTGGCCGTGGCGTTTTACCTCAACCTGCCAGCTCTTTTCGCTGTATTGCGCTTTAAAGGCATCATTAATTTTTGGCGTATCCAGCATGGCCGGGTCAAAAATAGCATGGTTACCCACCAGGCCCTTTTCCGGCAGCTGATAGCTGTCGTTGGTGGCCTCAATCAGCAGGATAAACATCGGCTCTTTTGGCTCTAAGCGCCACATGGTGGAGCGCGGGATGACAATGTAATCACCGTCGCGCACTGTCATATGGCCATAGTCACAGTAAAGCTCAGCACTGCCTTCATGGATAAACAGTAGCTCATCTCCGTCGGCATTACGCGCCAGCTTGTTCATTGGCTCGTTCAAGCGCCAGGTGCGCATTTTACAATGCGCATTAAACAGCAGGTTTGGCACCGCCCAGGGCGAGTTAGCATTGTCTTTGCCAATCTCGTTAAAGTTAAACAGGTGTGGCCTTAAGGGGCCCTGCCAGTCACTCCAGCCTGTCGGCGCATGGCGGTGATGAAAGTGCGTCGCCGGGCCAAAAAAGCCGCTACGGCCGGTTTCGCGCTCGTAAATCGCCTGCTCAGGAAAATCA
Organism: Chromatiaceae bacterium; assembly: GCA_033838465.1. Lineage (GTDB taxonomy): Bacteria > Pseudomonadota > Gammaproteobacteria > Enterobacterales > Alteromonadaceae > Alishewanella. The sequence goes on along the minus strand of JAJLKZ010000007.1, from coordinate 393,944 downwards.
GCGTGCGCCTGACGTGATACATCCCCTTCCTTTAACGGAAACGATGCCCATTTACGCATTGCTTAGCACTCCGCGCTGAATTTGGTCTTCTTCAATCGATTCGAACAGCGCTTTGAAGTTACCTTCACCAAAGCCTTCATTGCCTTTACGCTGGATAATTTCGAAAAACACCGGGCCTATTACGGTTTTAGTGAAAATTTGCAGCAAGATGCCGTCTTTCATTGGCGCGCCGTCAATCAGAATACGCAGCTCGCGCAGCTGATCTAAATCTTCAGTATGGCCTTCTACCCGCTCGTTCACCTTGTTGTAGTAAGTGTCCGGCGTTGGCATAAACTCCATACCACGGCTACGCAGCGTACGTACTGTGTCATAGATATTTTCTGTAGTTAACGCGATATGCTGAATGCCTTCGCCTTTATATTCGCGGATAAACTCCTCAATCTGTGATTTATCATCAGACGATTCGTTGATCGGAATACGGATTTTACCGCACGGCGCTGTCATCGCTTTTGATACCAGACCGGTTAACTTGCCTTCGATATCAAAATAACGAATTTCACGGAAGTTACCAATATTCTCATAGAAGCCGGCCCAAACATTCATATTGCCGCGCATCACGTTGTGCGTTAAATGGTCCAGCACTTCCAGGCCAACACCATGTTTGGCCATCTCGACCTGCCAGTTGTCGTAATACTTAAAGTCGATGTCGTACACACTGCTTGCACCATAACGGTCAACAAAATAAAGCAGGCTACTGCCGATACCGTACACTGCAGGAATATTCAGCTCCATTGGGCCAATCTGGTTTTTGTATTCTTTGGCACCATTGGCTACCGCATGTTTCAGTGCATGAGCGGCGTCTTTTACCCGAAATGCCATGGCACAAACGCTTGGCCCATGGGCGCGGGCAAATTCTTCTGCCTGTGAGTTAGGCTCGGCATTGACGATAAAATTAATATCGCCCTGCTTGTACAACCAGGCTTGTTTTGAACGGTGTTTAGCCACCTCGGTAAAACCGAGCGAGTAAAATAATTCTTTTAATTTTTGAATACCTTCTGCATCAGCCGCCGTGTATTCAACAAACTCAAAACCATCGGTACCCAGTGGGTTAATGTTATCAATCATGGATATATTCCCTGCTACGTCTTAGATGGCGCTAATAATGCGCTAGCGGCAAAAAAAAGGAAGAGGCCAACAGTCGACACTTCAAACAGGGCCAAAGGCTGGTTTTGTAAAGTTGGCGCTACGAAACACACAAAGTACCGATAAAAGGGTAAAAAAAGGCCGCCAACTGGCATTGGCGGCCCTGATTTCGTATCACTTTACAGACAAAGCGTAATTATATTTTTACACTCTTGCGATTTATACCGTAGTCACGCAGTTTATTCGCCACGGCAGTGTGGCTTAAGCCCAGCTTTTTCGCCAGCTGGCGCGAGCTGGGATAAGCCGGAAACAGCTTACGTAACAGGTTGGCTTCAAAGCGTTTTACCGCTTCATCCAGAGTACCGTCAAAGTCCTGCTCTAAATAACCGAAATCATTGTTGTAGCTGGGCAGTTGTAAGTGCTCTTTATCCAGTTCGAAGCCTTCCAAAAGCGTAATAGCGCGGTACAGCGCATTTTCCAGTTGCCGCACATTACCCGGCCAGGGGTAATTTTGTAAAAAGGTGGCGCAGCTGTCGGTGAGTTTCGGTGCTTTACGGCCTAAACGGGCGGCAAAGCGGGCAATAAAAAACTCTGCCAATGGCACAATGTCTTGTTTACGCTCGCGTAGTGCCGGCAGACTTAGTGTCAGCACATTCAGGCGGTAGAACAAATCTTCGCGGAATTTACCTTCCTGCACCATGCCGGGTAAGTCTTTCTGTGTAGTGCAAATCACCCGCACATCCACTTTAACTTCATTTTCATCGGCGACACGGCGAAAACTACCATCTTGTAAAAAGCGGATCAGCTTGGTTTGCAGCTGGTGTGACATCTCACCTACTTCATCCAAAAATACCGTGCCACCATTGGCCTGTTCAAAAATGCCTTTTTTACCTTCAGTCGTACCTGGAAAGGCATTAGCACCATAGCCGAACAACTCAGATTCAGCGACATTGTCAGGCAGTGACGCACAATTAAGCGCTAAAAACGGTTTACTACTGCGGCTGCTCGCGGCATGACAAGCGCGTGCCAGCAGCTCTTTGCCAGTGCCGGTTTCGCCCATAATCAGAATAGGTGCATCCAGCTGCGACATTTTCTTCGCTTCACGCACCACTTTGCGCATTAAATTGCTATGCGCTTGCAAGGTATTAAAACTTTCCTGATCGCCTTTTTTAAACGCCACCATATGTTGGCCCAGCCGGCTTTCCGATTTTAAGTTAATGACGGCACCGGCCAGAATTTCATGGCCGCTTTCATCCGGCACCATAACCGGCAGAATATCAGCGACGAAACGCTTGCCGTGAATTTCCAGCCGGCGGGTTTGCGCCAGCACTTCGTCAGCTTCCAGCCAGCGCTGAAAGTTAAAGCCTTTTACCATGCCCTGCAGCGACTGGCCGACAATCGCTTCCTGACTGACGGCTAACACGTCCAGCGCCGCATCATTAATTACCGTGACATTGGCTTTGCTGTCTACTGCGATAAGGCCATCCGGCAGGGTTTTTAATAGGGTCGACAGCTCGTTGTGTTCACGCTCCGACGGCATAAAGGCGGTGGTTTTTACATCCTCTACCCCGGCAATCCGGCGAATTTTTGCCATCAACTCCTGGAACTTTTCAAAGTTAACGGTAGGAAACGAGACGTACATCCGGCTTAAGCTGGGATCGACCTCGATACCACGCAGGTCCAGCTGATAACTTACCAGAACATTTAAAACTTCTTGTGCCAGCCCGAGCCGGTTCTGACATTGAATTTCTAACCGCATACCGCAAAGTGCCTCACGACTATCGAATGAGCAGCATAATACGGCATAACAAGAACAAGAGACCAGCGCTTTTGTAAAGAAATGTGAACAAAAAGACAGTTGACAAGGCCGATGCGGCAGATAACGGGAACAGCAGTGATTTTTTAACTTAGCAGCGCGGCGCGTTAACGCCACGCGGCTACCTTAGTTGGCGGTCGAAGTTTTATGCCGATAGCAAAGCATCGGTTTTGGCGGCACAAATAAAGTCGTTCTTATGCAAGCCTTTAATCGAGTGCGACCACCAGGTTACGGTCAGCTTACCCCACTCCAGCAACAGTGCCGGGTGGTGGCCTTCAGCTTCAGCCAGCTCGGCCACTTTGTTATGAAAAGCCCAGGCCAACTTGAAGTTTTTAAATTTAAACTCACGCTCCAGCTGCAAAATGCCATCACGCACCACTGGCGTCCAGTCCGGGATCTGGCGCATTAACTCGGGCAATTCGGCATCAGACACTTTAGGCGCATCAGCACGGCAGGCTTCACATTGCATCGCTTTTAATTCAGACATCACTTTATCCTAACTTGCTTGTTTTTCTTTTGGCGGAAATTTAGGCGCATGTAGCCCCAGTGCTTTGGCTTGCTCAACCAGCGCCATCAGATCCAGCTGGGCAATATCAAACAACTGATCGATACGCTCAATCATAAAATAAATAGGCTGCATAATATCAATGCGGTATGGCGTTCTGAGCACATCAAGTGCATCAAACGGTTTGCGCTCCGGCACAGTTGATTCCAGCGCATACTTGGTCTCACCGGGTGAAGATAAAATACCGCCACCATAAATACGCAGGCCAGCGGGTGTGTTTAATAAACCAAACTCGATGGTAAACCAGTACAACCGCGCCAGATAAACACGATCCTGTTTGCTGGCGGCCAGGCCCAGTTTGCCGTAGATATGGGTAAACTCGGCAAAGGCCGGGTTGGTCAGCATGGCGCAGTGGCCAAAAATTTCATGGAAAATATCCGGCTCTTGCAAGTAATCAAACTCTTCGCGCGAGCGGATAAAGGTCGCCACCGGAAAACGTTTGTTGGCCAGCAGTTCAAAAAACTTATCAAAGCTAATCAGCGCTGGCACTTCAGCACATTCCCAACCGGTAGTGGCGCGTAATACTTTACTCACTTCTTCCAGTTGCGGAATGCGGTCAGTTGGCAGCTGCAGTTTATCCAGCCCGGCCATATACTCATCGCAGGCTTTACCTTTAATAACGCCAAGCTGACGGGTGATCAGCTCATGCCAAATTTGATTCTCTTCATCTGACCAGGCAATAAAGCCGTTTTCATCAGACTGACGGGAAACGTACTTACTCGACTTACTCATAGACAACCTGTTGCTTAATGCTGTTATACGGGGTATCCCGCTTATCTGCATGAAATAGTTGTTTTGTGTTTTAGGCAGATAATTAGTTAGTGCGGATACTAAGCGATAGCACGGCAAGAGTTAATCTCGTTGCCGGCTAAAGTTAACGCTGAAAGCGTAAAGAATGGCTTACAAATAAAACGCTCAACGCTGCAACTGCTGCATCTTACTCAGCGCCTGCGCCAGGTCGGCAATAATATCATCAACATGCTCAAGGCCCACCGACACCCTGATCAAGCCATCACTGATGCCGGCCATTTGTCGCTCTTCGGCGGTGTATGGGCTGTGCGTCATCGAAGCCGGATGCTGAATAAGCGATTCGGCATCCCCAAGGCTTACCGCCAGGCTTAACAGCTGGCATTGGTTGATAAAATAGCGGCTGTGGTCCAGGCTGGCGTTCAGTTCAAATGCCAGTACACCACCGGCAGCTTTCATCTGGCTGCCAATAAATTTGTACCCCGGGTGGCTGGGTAAGCCCGGGTAATAAACCTCACGCACCGCCGGATGTGCTGCTAAAAACTCAGCCACCTTTTGCGCGTTACTGCAGTGGCGCTCTAACCTTACCGCCAACGTTTTTAACCCGCGGATAATCAGCCAGGCGTCGTGCGGGCTAATGGTAGCCCCCATATCTTTGAGCGTGGTCAGCTTAATGGTTTTTATCGTTTCACTGTCTGACACGATAAGCCCTGCGACCACATCACCATGGCCATTCAGGTACTTGGTCGCACTGTGAATAACAATATCAATGCCATAGTCAGCTGGCTTTTGCAGCAGCGGCGTCATAAAGGTGTTATCAATCACCGAAATAAGCTGGTGCCGACGGCAAACATCGGCCAAAAAAGCCAGATCCAACACCACCATATTAGGGTTTATCGGCGTTTCGGCGAACAGCATTTTGGTATTCGGCTTTACTGCCTGCTCCACCGCCGCATGGTCTGTCATATCAACAAAACTGACGTCAATGCCATAGCGGGCAAACATATGGTTAAACAGCGCAAAGCTGCAGCCATAAATCGCTTTGCTGGCAATAAGATGATCACCCTGTTGCAAAAAAGCCATGGTACTGGCGGCGACTGCGCCCATACCGGTAGCCGTTGCCGCAGCATCGGCCATGCCTTCCAGCGCCGCAATTTTAAGCTCCAGTTCGCGCGTGGTGGGGTTACCTAGCCGGGTATAAATATAGCCCTCAGCTTCGCCGGCAAAGCGCGCGGCGCCCTGCTCGGCATTGTCAAATACAAAGGTCGAGCTTTGATAAAGCGGTGTGGCTAAGGTGCCATGTTGGTTTTTTTCTTTACCGGCATGAATGCAAAGGGTTTCGGCGTTTTTATTATTATCGTGCATAGCAATACTGCTGTAGAAAGTGGAAGACGCAATTACAAATAGCAGATTCCGCTATGAATGGAAGCACGCCAGACATCTTGCAGTCTGGCGGTATCATCTTAACGTTGTGAAGGGCTGTCAGCTTTAGTTTGCACAGCCGCTTTAAAGCGTTGCAGCAGCGCTTTACTCAGTGCGCTAAGGCTGATTTTCGCGGTCTGGCTGGCGGGAAGTGGGCGCAGCCGTTGCTGAGCCAGGTTACCCAGTCGCGCGACCAGTAACCCGGCGATAATGCCCTGGCCGGCGCGGGCAGAAATTTTCGCGGTTAACTCACCGCTTAACACGTCAGAGGCCATATCAAGCGCCAATTCAGAGCCACCGGCCCACAGCAGTGCACTTAAAAGCTGTTTTAGCAGCACCAGGCTGCGCAGCTGACCAATACTACCGCCATAGAGCTGCGCCAATTCACGCAGTAAACGGCTGCTGCGCCACAACACCAACAGCATGTCGGCCAGCGCAAAGGGGCTTACCGCAACCGCCATGCTGGTATCGGTCGCCGCGCGGTAAACAAGCTGTTGCGCCTGTTTATCCAGCGGGCCTAACACCAGCTGCTCAAACAGGTGTAACTGCTCTTCGTCACTGTGCTCGGCTTTTACCGCACTGCGCCACTGCTGCAGTGCGGCATCAAGCTCAGCACTGGGTGCCAGGCTCTGCGCTATCGCCTGACACAAGGCTGCGGCTTCACCATATTGCACGCTGTTAGCAATACGGTCGGCGCTTTGTTGCCAGTGACGGTTACGTGCCAAGCGCCGCCACAGCATCAGCTCGCGCCAACCCAGTGCCGCCAGTAACACCAAAAGCGTCATTGAAATAAGGCTCACCGCCGTACCGTACAGCCAATGCTGTTGCCAGCTTTGCGCCAGCCACTGCCACCATTGCCAGATTGATAACAGCAGCACCCCAATTAAGGTAACACCCGCCAGCCGCCACCACCAATTGGCGGATGGCTTAGCCGCTACCTCGGTATTGACGCTATCAGGCTGCATTTGCTCACCGTCTAAGGCCATAGGGCCTTGCAGCGGCGCAGGCTCGGTCAGCGTTTTGTCGGCAAAAAAACGCGCTTGTTTTAACGGGCTCATCTGAGTTTATCTCCGAGCAAAAATTGCAGCACATGATCCATGCGAATATGCGGCAAGGCAGTATTGTCGCGCCAGGGCTGCGGTCTTAGGTCTACAAATTCAAATTTATGCTGCGCAAACAGCTTCGTATCCGGCTGCACGGCCGGCACTTCACCGGGAAAGTAGGTAACCGCTTTACCTGTCATAGTAGTGCCGCTTAAACAGGGCTGCGCCAAACCATCAATTTGCACATAGCCGCTGTTGCTGGCGCGGATCGCAGCAATAGACATAGCCTCAGACGTCGCCGCTTGATACTGGCTTTGCTTTAACGGCTGTTGCAACAACTGCTGCAGTAGCAGTGTCAGCGCTTTGTGCTGCTCCGGAGTGACATGATCAGCTTTGCTGGCAGCAAATAACACTTTATCGATACGCGGCTTAAACAAGCGGCTTAACACGCCAGCCGGCCCGTATTGAAAGCTCTGCAGAATAAGCTTGAGCGCCTGACTCAGCTCTGCCAACGCATCGGCACCGGCGTTAAGCGCCGCCAGACAGTCGACCAAAATAACCTGGCGGTCGAGCCGGGCAAAATACTGCTGATAAAAGGGCTTGATCACATGCTGACAATAGCTTTGGTAATGCTGCTCCAGCTGTTTTGCCAGCGCCGGTGAGCCTTCAAGCTGTTCAGGTAAAAGCGGGAATAATTGTAGCATGGGAGCCCCAGCCAGCTCGCCGGGTACCAGCACTCTACCAGGCTGATTTAAATACGCGCCCGGGATCTGATGAAACTGTCGCAGTAAGGCTTTATAGACATCGGTTAATTGCTGCAGCACCTCAGGCGTGCTGCGGCTCAAATCGGCCGCCAGCATCGCTTGCTTAAAGGTCTCTGCGGCTGTTTTTCGGTGCGGCCTGGAAAATAACTGCCAGCTAAATTCACACCACTTAGCATAACTTAGCTCTAACAAGGGTAAGTCAAGTAACCACTCTCCCGGATAGTCAACCACTTCCAGCGCCAACTCACTGTGGTGTTGTAACCGTGCGCGCAGTCCCTCTGCGGCTTTATATCGCAGGTTAAGGTTGAGCTGGCTAAACCCTACTGTAGAAGGTGGCCACTGTGGTGGCTCTTGCTGCAGATAGCTTAGGTTTTGCTCCAGTGCAAAGCGTGGCACGCTGAGCGGTTGCGGGCTTAAACGCGCGCCAAGAAAACGCTGCTGTTGTACCACGGCAAAGAATGGCAGGTTATCGCTACTATCGCCCTGCGTGAGTTGGTGCACTAAAGACGTAATAAAGGCAGTTTTACCGGCGCCACTTAGCCCGGTCACGCCAAGGCGAAGGTGACGGTCTAAGGCGCGGCCGGTCAGCTCGCGCCCCTGATGTTGAAGTTGACTGAGAAATGACAACGACAATAGCCTTATCCTTGTTAGAGGTTATTAAATTCGCGGTTTAACTGATACCGGGCTGACGTAACGTGGCGTTCCATATCGCGCAGCCGCAACTCTAAATGGTTAAACTGGTTACTTAGATGCTGCAGCGCCTCTTTTGGCGCTTCGCCGCGTTGCCAGAGACGGGTTTTGACTTCCACCGGCTTTTCAGCTGATAACGTGCTGCTGTCTACTGTCTTTGCCTTAACTGCCGCTTTCGACTTTTTCTCTAATACGACCCAGGCGGCGATATAAAGCACCAGCACCAAGCCGCCAGCCCCCAGAAACAGGGCTGATACTGTAACGATACGCACCAGCCACAACTCCCAGCCAAAGTAGTCAGCGATGCCGGCACAAACCCCGGCGACTTTGCCGTTAGTGTCGTCGCGCAACAACTCACGTTTTGGCTTAGTCATGCTGCGATCTCCAGTTCGGGCTTTCTGCATCTAAAATCGCTTCCAGCGTTTTAATGCGATCAGCCATTTTCTCTGCCCGCTGTGCCAAATCGTTCAGCTGTGTCAGCTCCTGATCCGACAACCCCTGCCCCATTTTATTTTTGCTACGGTAATGCATAATGACCCAGATTGGTGCCACAAAAATCATGAACAAAATAAACGGGATGCCAATGACCTCAGTAATATCCATGTCAACTCCTAAACGCCTGAAGATCAGGCGTCTTTACCTTTTTGATTAACTTTAGCCTTTAATGCCGCCAGTTCATTGTCAATTTTGTCCTGCGCTGCCAGCTCAGCAAACTCGTCCTTCAGGGTTTTCTTACCTAAATCATAGGCTTCTACCTGCGCCTCTAACGTATCAATTTTTTGCTCGTAACGCTCAAACTTATACATCGCATCATTGATACGGTTACTGTCCAGCGTCTTTTTCACTTCCAGACGCGAGGCAACCGTTTGCTGGCGCATCAGCATCGACTTTTGCCGGGCTTTGGCATCAGCCAGTTTTTCCTGCAGCTGCGCAACTTCATCCTGTAATTTACTGATGTGTTCGTCCAGGTTGGCAATATCAGCCGCGACGCTCTCAGCCTGATCGGCTGCTTTTTGCCGCTCAATCAGAGCTGCACGGGCTAAATCTTCGCGTTCTTTACTCAGCGCCAGCTCAGCTTTGGCTTGCCAGTCGACGACTTCTTCCTGCAACCGGGTGACGACACGTTGTAAGTCTTTTTTCTCAGCGATCGTTTTGGCAGATGACGAGCGCACCTCCACCAGGGTGTCTTCCATTTCCTGGATGATCAGGCGCACCATTTTTTCCGGATCTTCGGCTTTATCTAACAAAGCGTTGATATTTGAGTTCACTATGTCTGAGAAGCGTGAAAAAATACCCATAATATTTACCTCTATGAATGACTGTATTAGTACAAGCTTGCTTATTCAGTTTTCTTGCCAACTTCGCAAACCAAAATAAAACATTGATTTATATAGTACTTTATTTATTTTTATTAAAAGCTTCTGCTCACAGACATTATGAAATACACTACTAATTAGCCAATTTAACCAATTAATAGCACGCCATGAACCGAAAATTCCAACAAGATAATCTGGTGGGCCAGTCTAACAGCTTTCTGAATGTGCTGGATCAGGTGTCACAAATCGCGCCACTGGACAAACCGGTGTTAATTATCGGTGAACGTGGTACCGGTAAAGAGCTGATAGCCGCCCGTTTGCACTTTTTATCACAGCGCTGGGACCAGCAGTATTTAACGCTTAACTGCGCCTCATTAAATGAAAACTTGCTGGAAAGTGAACTCTTTGGCCATGAAGCAGGTGCATTCACCGGCGCCAGTAAACGCCATGAGGGCCGCTTTGAACGCGCCCACGGTGGTACGTTGTTTTTGGACGAATTAGCCAATACGCCGGCGTTAGTGCAGGAAAAGTTGCTGCGCGTGATTGAGTATGGTGAGTTTGAACGCGTGGGCGGTAGCCGGGCAATAAAGACGGATGTGCGGCTGATATGTGCCACCAACGAAGACTTACCCACACTGGCCGAACACGGCGAATTTAGGGCCGATTTACTCGACCGGCTGGCGTTTGATGTGATTACGCTGCCACCGATGCGCGAGCGGCGTGAAGATATTCTGGTGCTGGCCGAACACTTTGCCATTAATATGGCCCGCGAGCTTGGGCTGGAGCTATTCAGTGGCTTTAGCGAGAAAGCCAAGCGCACTTTGCTGGAATACGATTGGCCCGGCAATGTGCGCGAACTGAAAAACGTGGTCGAGCGCAGCGTATACCGCACCAATAATGCTTATGTGCCGGTGCATCATATTCAGTTAGACCCCTTTGAGTCACCGTACCGGCCGAAACAGCGTATTAAAGCCGCACGACAGGCAGCTCAGCCTGCCATATCTGCAGAACCATCAACGCCGGTAAGTACAGTGCAACAGGCACCGGTGTCGCCAGCGACGGAGAAATTTGATTTTAGTCAGGTACAGGATTTTAAAACTCTGTCACAAGATTTTGAAGTTAACCTGATCAAACAGGCCCTAGCGGCCAGTCAGTTCAATCAGAAAAAGACAGCGGAGCTGCTTAACCTGACCTATCATCAGTTACGTGGCTATATGAAAAAATATCAGTTACTGGAAAGTCAGCAAGCATGATGCGCAATACCGAAGCATCTGAACGGGGTCGTCGTTTAGCGGTAATGGCAGCAGGCCTGATGTTAGCCGCCTGCCAACCACCACTGCCTGATACGCTTCGCAGCGGCCTGGTGTATTGCTCTGAAGGCTCGCCTGAGTCATTTAACCCACAACTGGTCACCTCAGGAACGACTATTGATGCCATCAGTCAGCAATTATATGACCGCTTACTGGAAATCGCGCCCGGCAGCGGCGAGCTGTTACCCAGTCTGGCACTGAACTGGCAGGTAAGTCGTGATGGTCTTGAATATGTGTTTACCCTGCGCCCCAAGGTACAGTTTCATCGCACCGAGTATTTCAGCCCCAGCCGGCCGTTAAATGCCGAGGATGTGGTGTTTACCTTTAACCGCATCATGCAGAAAGACCATCCGTTTCACTGGCAAGGCGGCGGTAATTACCCGTTTTTCCAAAGTGTAGACTGGGCTGATCTGGTTAACAGCGTTACAGCATTAAACGAGTATCAGGTGCAATTTACTCTAAGCAGGCCGGACAGTTCATTTTTATCAAACTTAGCAACGGATTTTGCCGCTATTTTGTCAGCTGAATATGGTGCACAGTTATTGGCTGCCGGCACGCCACAGCTAATCGATAGCAAACCTGTTGGTACAGGGCCGTTTCGGTTTAAAGAATATCAAAAAGATGTGTTAATCCGATATTATCGCCACCGGGATTACTGGCGGGAGCCGGCAAAACCAGAGCAACTGGTGTTTGATATCGTGCCCAATAACGCCAGGCGCATGGCCAAATTATTTACCCATGAATGCGACGTGGTAGCCTTTCCCCGCGTGGCCGAACTTGGCCTTATCAGTAAACGGTCAGATGTGGACGTGCAGGAAAGCACCAGCATGAATGTCGGCTTCTGGGCATTCAACACCGCCAAACCACCCTTTGATAATGTTAAAGTACGTCAGGCACTGGCGCTGGCGATAAACCGCGAGGCCATTTTACAGGCCGTGTATTTTGGCCATGCTACGGCAGCCAATTCTGTGCTGCCTCCTACCTCCTGGGCCTACAATGATGACATAGCGATAAGTAGCTTTGACCCCAAACGTGCCAAAGCACTGCTAGCAGAAGCCGGTTTTGCCAATGGCTTTAGCATGGACATCTGGGCCATGCCGGTACAACGGTTATACAACCCCAATGCCCTGAAAATGGCTGAGCTGATGCAAGCAGATTTGGCCCAAATAGGTGTCAGAGCCAGCATTGTATCTTATGAATGGAACAGCTTTCGCCGTAAACTGGGCGCCAATGAGCATGACTCCGTATTAATTGGCTGGTCGGCCGATAACGCCGATCCGGATAACTTTTTCCGGCCACTGCTTAGTTGCAGTGCAGCGCAAACCGGTACCAACAGAGCCAACTGGTGTAATGAAACCTTTGACCGCCTGATAGGCCAGGCGCTGTTAACTGCTGACCAAAACCAGCGCCGCAGTTTTTATATGGCCGCACAACAATACCTGAGCGAACAGATGCCGCTGGTACCCATAGCACACTCGCAACGTTTTCAGGCACTGAATACCAGGATTAGCGGCGTAGAGATAAACCCCTACGGCGGCATCGCACTGGCGGGTGCCGCCAAGGAAGCACAATGATTTTGTACTTATTTCGCCGGTTATTTTTGCTCGGCTTTGTGTTTATAGCGCTGACCATACTGGCATTTAGTTTAGGTTATTTATTTCCCGGCGAAGCCTGGCAAAACTTCAGTGGGCTACGCGATTTACCCGCAGCTGAAATGCAGCAGGTAATAGAAGGTTACCGTCTGGAACAAGGCTATGTTAGCCAATATCTGGCGTATCTGGGGCGGATTTTCAGCGGTGATTGGGGCCTGTCTTTTGCCAGTCAGCAGCCTTTGTTAAAAGAAATGTTCCCCCTACTGCCGGCCACCATAGAACTGGCCGCCTATGCCCTGTTTATCTCGTTTTTTATTGGTATTCCGCTTGGCATTGCCGCAGCCATCAAACCTGATGGCATGCTTAGCAAAACGATTTCTGCACTGGCGGTAGCTGGCTATTCTATCCCGGTGTTCTGGTGGGCGTTATTGCTGATCATGGTGCTATCTTTAGGGCTTGGCTGGTTGCCAACCGCCGGCCGCATTGGCGTGTTGTACGAAATTAATCAGGTAACCGGCTTTATGCTGCTGGACATCTTGCTAGACGACAGCCCACACCAACAGGCTGCGCTGTATAATGCGCTTAGGCATTTGTTACTGCCAACGCTCGTGCTGGCAACCTTTCCTACTACGGTAATGATACGTTTTACCCGTGATTCGATGCTGGAAGTGTGGGAACAAAGCTACATTAAAACAGCAAGAGCCAAAGGCCTTAACCGTGCACAGGTATTGTACCGGCATGGCCTGCGTAACGCGCTGCTACCCGTTATTCGCCAAATTGGTTTACAGTTTAGCACCCTGATTACGCTGGCAATGATTACTGAAGTCATATTCTCCTGGCCGGGCATTGGCCGCTGGCTGATTGACAGTATTTATCAGCGTAATTACCCGGCTATTCAGGCGGGTCTGTTGGTAGTATCAACCTTAGTGATCACGGTAAACATGCTGACAGAAATTCTGCATACGTTGTTTAACCCGCTGGCAAGGAAACGATAAGATGTCACGCTTTCGTCTGCTTCCCGATGAACAACTGGCCCGTTCGCCGTTATCACAGCTGTGGCGTGAATTTAGCCGCCAGCACAGCGCCGTGGCAGGCCTTATTCTGTTTAGTGCATTTTTTGTTTTGGCCATACTGGCGCCGCTGATTACTCCGCATGGTCCTTATTGGCAAGATGATACGCTACTGCTTTTGCCCCCCTCATGGTCTGAATTGGGGTTAGTGCAATATCCGCTGGGTACTGATGATTTGGGCCGGGACCTGTTTTCCCGCATTCTGGTAGGTGCGCGTTACACCTTTGGTATCGCGGTGATAACAGTCATCGGGGCGCTGATCATGGGATTGTTGCTCGGCACCCTGGCGGGCATGAGCCGGGGGGTAAAATCCAGTGTGTTTAACCATATCCTTGATTTGGCGCTGACCATACCGTCCTTACTCCTGGCCATTATTATTGTCGCTATTTTGGGCCCTGGCCTGCTTAACACCACCTGGGCAATTATGCTGGCCTTATTACCCCAGTTTGTGCATGGCATTCGCAATGCCATTGCCGAGCAATTAAGCCAGGATTACGTTATTGCCTACCGGCTGGATGGCGCCAATAACTGGCAAATTTTCAGCCGCATTGTCATACCCAACATCTGGGAAAAGCTTACCTTAATGGCAACAATGGCATTATCTACCGCGATTTTAGACATTGCGGCATTAGGCTTTCTTGGGCTCGGTGCCCAGGCACCCAGCGCAGAATGGGGCGCCATTATTGCCGACTCTTTAGATCTGATTTACATCGCACCAGCGGGTGTTGCGGTTCCCGGCCTACTGATTTTTTTAGCGGTATTATCCGTTAATCTGGTGGGCGATGGCTTGCGCACAGCAGCGAAAAAGCGGCGGGAAAACTGATGTTATTACTCGATATTAAAAACCTGACCATAGAGCTGAATACCGCCGATGGTCTGGTGCGTGCAGTAGACAGGGTAAACCTGAGCCTGCGTGAGGGGGAAACCCGCGGCCTGGTAGGTGAGTCGGGCTCGGGCAAAAGCCTGGTCGCCAAAGCGATTGTGGGGGTGCTAAATAAGCGCTGGCAAATCAGTGCCGATCGTTTTAATTGGCGTGGCCAGGATATGCTAAGCCTACCCTACGAGCAGCAGCGCAAGATTATCGGCCGCGATATCGCCATGATTTATCAGGAGCCCAGTCGCAGCCTGGACCCAACCGCCCACATCCTGGAGCAACTGGAAGAAGCCATACCCGACCACCTGCTGGACGGCCCCTGGTGGAAGCGCGCTTACCTGCGCCGGCGTAAGGCTATCGGTTTGCTGCACAAGGTCGGTATTCGCGATCATCAAAGCGTATTGCAAAGCTATCCGTTTCAGTTATCTGAAGGGGTCTGCCAGAAAATTATGATTGCCATGGCGATTGCAAAAAACCCTAAGCTATTAATTGCCGATGAGCCCACCACGGCGCTTGAGAGCACCACACAGGCGCAGCTGTTTCGCTTACTGGCCAGCTTTAACCAGCTAAAAGGCATGTCAGTCCTGCTGATAAGCCATGAGCTGGAAAGTATTGCCCGTTATACCCAAAGCTTAAGCGTGCTGTATTGTGGCCAATTGGTAGAAGCAGGTGAAACGGCCTCAATTTTAAAACAGCCCTATCACCCCTACACCCATGCCCTGATTAAAAGCGTGCCGGAGTTTCAGCCAAACCTGCAGCCAAAAACGCCGCTGTATGCCCTGCCGGGCAGTATCCCGGTATTACAGCACCTGCCGATAGGTTGCCGTTTAGGCCCGCGCTGCCCCAATGCCCGCAAAGAATGCGTAAAAACCCCGACACTGGAGCGGCTGCAAAATCATTATTACAGTTGCCATTTCCCGCTCACCGGAGCCAAAGAGCCATGACTACCCTGTTAGATGTACAGCAGCTTTGTAAGAGTTACCGCAAGCAAAGTGGCTTATTCCGTTATCGCACTGTGCAGGCACTGGATAACATCAGTTTTAGCTTACAACAAGGCAAAACACTGGCGGTGGTGGGTGAAACCGGTTCTGGCAAAAGCACCCTGGCCAAACTGTTAGTGGGCATTGAAAAGCCCGACCAAGGCCGCATCCTGCTGGATAACACTGAAGTACAGCTAGGGCATTACCGGCAGAACAATCATCAGGTAAGGTTTATTTTTCAGGATGCGGCGAAATCGCTAAACCCACAGCAAAAAATTGGCCAGATGCTGGATGATGTACTGCGCTTTAGCACTGACATGGACGCAGACGCCCGCAAACAGAAAATCCAGCAAACGCTGAAGCAACTGGGGCTATTAAACGAGCACAGTGAATATTATCCGCATATGTTCTCCGGCGGCCAGTTGCAGCGCGTGGCACTGGCCCGGGCGCTGATTCTCGACCCTAAATTGCTTATCCTCGATGAAGCGCTGACCGCGTTAGATCCGTCGCTACGGGCACAAATTGTCAACCTGCTGCTGGAACTGCAGCAAAACACCGGGCTGGCGTACTTGTTAATTACCAACCATCTGCGCCTGGTTAAACACATTGCCGATGATTTATTGGTATTACATCAGGGCAAAGCGTTGGATTATGGTGAAACGGCTTATGTGTTTGAACACGCCGAGCACGATTACAGCCGTAAACTGATCAACAGCGCCATTGCATAAAAAAACCGTGGCAAGCCACGGTTTTTTTATATCACCGATGTGGTTACATCGGCTCTGTGCTTTGTGCTGCACGTAAATTGCGGCTGATCTCAGCTTTGGCTTTTAAAGACGCTATCAGCGCTCTATAGGCCTGCTCTGCCTGCTGGTCGGCTAAGCGGTCAAGCTGGGCATTATCTGGCACCAGCGTCACTTCAGCGTCTTTTACCGCGGTTACCGACACTAAGGCTGCATCACCATTTGCCAGGCTAGCCAGCTCAATCGATGCAGTATCGACCGGACGGGCCATGGCAAAGGCTTTAGCACGAATTTCACCATCTAAAGTACCGCCAAAACGTGGTGTGTCAGCAGATTGCTCCAGTGTCATGTTAAGGGCTTGTGCTTGCTCAGCCAGACTGCTGTTAGCAATCTCAGCCAATACTTTTTCAGCCTGTTGTTTGGCCAGCAGCGCACTTTGCTCGGCGCGTACTGCAGACTCTACCACGGCTTTTACTTCGTCCAGGCTTTGTGTACGTGCGCTTTGGTAATCTTTTACCCGCACTACGATGGCACGCTCTCTGCCGAGCTCAATCACTTCACTGTTTAACCGCTGCTCAATAAAGTCCGCTTCAAACAATTTGGTCAGTACTGCAGGCTCATTTAACGGCGCTGTCGCTTCGTTACGGGCAAATAAACCGGTTGACATGACTTTCTGCCCTACTGCGGCAGCAGCGTCTTCCAGCGTATCAGGTACTTCAAAGCTTACTTCGGCCAGGCGCTGCTGCAGCTCGTAAAACGCGGCTGTGGCGCGGTCTTGTTTTAAGGTTTGGGCAATTTCATCAGACACTTCAGTTAAAGGTTTAACCTGAGCCGGCTCCAGCGCCACTAATTTTATGATGTGGTAGCCATAAGCACTTTTCACCACCTGGCTTAACTGGCCTTCGCTTTCAAGGGCAAATGCAGCCTGCTCAAAATCGGCGTCCATATCACCGGGGGCTAACCAATCCAAAACACCGCCATTTTCAGCCGAGAAGGTATCTGCCGAATTTGCCTTTGCCAACTCGGCAAAGTCAGCACCGTTATTCAACTGCTTAAGCAATTGCTCAGCCTGGGCTGCCACGTCAGCGTTATCTTCTTCAGATTCCAGCATGATATGCGCAACCTGACGGCGCTCTTCGCGGGTGTAGCGGGCCTTGTTGGCGTCATAATACGCGGCAATTTCATCTGCCGTTACCTGCTCATCTGCGGCCAAGGTTTGCGCAGAAATTTCGACATACTCAACAGCCACTTTCTGCTCGGTTTCAAACTGCGCTAAATTAAGCGTGTAGTAATCTTGCAGCATTTGATCAGTGATGCTGACCTGATCGGCATAATCCGCTGCTTTAAAACGTAAAAAGCTAATATCACGCGTTTGCTGTTGCAGTTTTAACAGCAGCTGCATTTCCTTAGCGGTAGCAAACTCGCTGCCCAGTAAACCCATGACTAACTGATTACGCGACATTTGTTCACGAATAAGCTCACGGAACTGATCAGGCTGATAACCGGCCTGACGCAGCAACGCCAGGTAGCGGTCATTGTTAAACTGGCCGTCAATCTGAAACTCTGTCATAGCTCTGATGGCAGAGCGCACCTGCTCGTCGCTGACACGCAGGCCTAAACTGTCAGCATATTGTTGCTGTAGTCTTTCGTCGATCAGACGTTCTAATACTTCTGAGCGGAAATTACTCATATAAGCAGGATCAGCGGCTAACGCAGCGTACATTTCCCCGAACTGTTGCTGCATGCGGGCACGTTCATTTTGAAAGGCCTGTTCAAAATCCTGGCGGCTGATTTTCTCGCCGTTCACTTCTGCGACATTAGTCTCGGCTGGCGTTGATAAGTAACTGCCAACACCGGCTAATGCAAATGTCAGGATCACTAAGCCTAAAATAGACTTAGCGATAATTCCCTGTGAGCCTTCTCTGATTCTTTCTAACATCTTAGCGCAATCTCTTTATTCAACTTTTCGCCGCCAAAGGGCAGCAACATCAGTTTTATGTTGCTGTAAAAAAAAACGCATCTTAACAGATGCGCTTTTTTTAGAGAAGCCTTGAGAGGCGTAGGTGGCGGGTTTAGGCTACCTTGTTTGGTTTGCCGCACCAGCATGCAAACCTCACAGCACTCCCAACCTGAGCGTTACCTTAGCGGCAACGCTACAGCTTAGTTACACGCGTCTTTTAACGCTTTACCAGGCTTGAAAGAAGGAATTTTCGCAGAAGCGATTTGAATAGTGGCACCAGTTTGTGGGTTACGGCCAGTACGGGCAGCACGCTCGCGTACGCTGTAAGTACCAAAACCAACTAATGCTACAGAGTCGCCTTCCTTAAGAGCTTCGGTAACAGCGTCAATGAACGAATCTAAAGCACGACCAGCTGCCGCTTTAGAAATGTCTGCACCAGCAGCAATTTTGTCGATAAGTTGAGACTTGTTCACAATATCATCCCCTTCAATTGTTATTATTTTCAACACCTACACGTTATTAGTTTTGTAAGTGAGCGTCCTCGTTATAACAAGCATCCAGCATGCTTGCAAGCAAAAGAAGCGACAAAACTAATAATTCTGGCTTTGACTGCAGCCCTTGTATAACAAGGGCTTGGTCGAAACTGTCCATAACTTAGCACAGCCAACGGGAATGAAAAGCCCCTATGCAGGATTTTTTTCCGTTTTTTTGCTTTTTGCTGAATTTTTTGCCGTATCCAGCACTGAAACACGCGCCAAAGGCTCTTGTAGCGCCAGCTCCAGCACTTCGTCAATCCATTTTACCGGGCAAATTTCGATATCACCTTTCACATTGTCCGGGATATCTTTTAAGTCCCGCACGTTGTCATGGGGAATAAGCACCCGCTTAATACCACCACGATGCGCCGCCAACAGTTTCTCTTTCAAGCCACCTATTGGCAGTACTTCACCCCGCAGGGTAATTTCACCAGTCATTGCTACATCAGCCCGTACCGGGTTACCGGTTAAGCTCGACACCAGTGCCGTTACCATACCAATACCGGCGCTGGGGCCATCTTTGGGCGTAGCACCTTCAGGGACATGCACATGAATATCGCGTTTCTCGTAAAAGTCTTCGTTGATCCTAAGCCCCTCAGCACGGCTACGCACTACGGTCATCGCCGCCTGAATCGACTCTTTCATCACATCACCCAGCGAGCCGGTGAAGGTTAGCTTGCCCTTACCGACCACTGAAGCGGCTTCAATGGTGAGTAAATCACCGCCAACTTCGGTCCAGGCCAGACCGGTAACCTGCCCTATCCGGTTGCTGTCTTCAGCTTTACCGTAGTCATAACGCTGCACGCCCAGGAAGTCTTCCAGGTTTTGCTGGTTAATCACTACCTGCTTCAAATTTTTCGTCAGTAAAATCTGCTTCACGGCCTTGCGACACAATTTGGAGATTTCCCGCTCTAAACTGCGCACACCGGCTTCGCGGGTGTAATAACGGATAATGCCGATAATGGCGCTATCTTCAATCAGGATCTCACTGGCTTTTAAGCCATTGCGCCCGACTTGCTTCGGAATAAGATGCTGTTTGGCGATATTAAGTTTTTCATCCTCGGTGTAGCCGGCCAGCCGGATCACTTCCATCCGGTCTAACAGCGCGGCCGGAATGTTCAGACTGTTTGAAGTGGCGAAAAACATCACGTCAGACAGATCATAATCCACTTCCAGATAGTGATCGCTAAAGGCAGTGTTTTGCTCCGGATCCAGCACCTCTAACAGCGCGGCTGCCGGGTCACCACGAAAATCGGATGCCATCTTATCAATTTCATCCAGCAGGAACAGCGGGTTACGCACGCCCACTTTGGCCATTTTCTGGATAATTTTGCCTGGCATAGAGCCGATATAGGTTCGGCGATGACCGCGGATTTCTGCTTCATCACGCACACCACCAAGCGCCATGCGCACATACTTACGACCGGTCGCTTTGGCAACCGACTGGCCCAGTGAGGTTTTACCCACACCTGGCGGCCCGACCAAACACAAAATAGGCCCTTTGAGCTTATTCACCCGCTGTTGCACGGCTAAATACTCAACGATGCGCTCTTTCACCTTTTCCAAACCGTAATGATCAGCATTCAGAATTTGCTCTGCTGCCGCCAGGTTTTTCTTCACTTTGCTGCGCTTTTTCCACGGCACGTTGCTCAGCCAGTCGATGTAGCTACGCACTACGGTCGCTTCTGCCGACATTGGCGACATCATCTTCAGCTTTTGTAATTCGCTGCGCGCTTTATCGGCCACTTCTTGTGGCATCTGCGCCTGCTCAATTTTTTTGCTTAAGGTTTCAAACTCATCCGGTGCATCTTCCAGCTCGCCAAGCTCGCGCTGAATCGCTTTCATTTGCTCGTTCAGGTAATACTCGCGCTGGCTTTTCTCCATCTGCTTTTTCACCCGGCTACGAATACGCCGCTCTACCTGCAGGATGTCGATTTCACTCTCCATCATCGCCATCAGGTATTCCAGCCGCTCAGTCACATTGAAGATCTCCAGCACTTTTTGCTTGTCTTCAACTTTAAGCGGCATATGGGCGGCCATGGTGTCAGCCAAACGGGCCGGATCGTCAATACCGGTCAGTGCCGTAAGCACCTCTGGCGGGATCTTTTTATTCAGCTTGATATAGCCTTCAAACTGGTTAATGGCCGAGCGTAAAAACACTTCCTGCTCGCGGCTGTCCACTTCAGCCGTTTCAATAATATCGACATAGGCAGCAAAGGCTTTGTCTGTCTCGGTAAACTCTCCCAAACGAGCGCGACGGCTACCTTCTACCAATACCTTTACTGTGCCGTCCGGTAACTTTAACAGCTGCAAAATGGTAGCTACAGTACCAACCTGATACAAATCGGTAGCGGCAGGATCGTCCAGGGTGGCATCTTTTTGCGCCACCAGAAATATTTGTTTGTCATTTTCCATCGCCGCATCAAGGCATTTGATAGATTTTGCCCGGCCGACAAACAGCGGGATGACCATGTGCGGATAAACCACCACGTCGCGCAGTGCCAATACCGGCATATGCAAACGTTCAGCGTGTTCTGATGTCATTGATTCTCTCTCGAATTTAGTTACTGCAGGCGCAAATATGTTTCAGTATATGGGGTTCATTTTAAAAACTTCAATTACATATACGAAAAAGGAGCTGTATCAGCTCCTTTTTTCAGCGGTATTTCGCCTAATGTGACTCTGCCGCCAGCGGCTCGCTACTTTGATAAATTAAAATAGGGTCGCTTTCACCACGGATCACGGTCTCGTCGATCACCACTTTGGCCACGTCCTGCATTGAGGGCAGTTCGTACATGGTGTCTAACAACACGCCTTCGACGATAGAGCGCAAGCCGCGGGCGCCGGTTTTACGTTCCATGGCTTTTTGTGCAATGGCGTTAAGCGCGTCTTCACGAAACTCCAGCTCAACATCTTCCATGGCAAATAACGCCGCGAATTGCTTCACCAGGGCGTTTTTCGGCTCACTGAGAATTTGCACCAGCGCCGCTAAGTCCAGCTCGGTTAGTGTAGCCACCACCGGCAAACGGCCGATAAACTCGGGAATTAAGCCATACTTCACTAAATCTTCCGGCTCAACGTCGCGGAAAGACTCACTCAAGCTACGGCTGCTTTCTTTACTGCGCACCTCAGCACCAAAGCCGATACCAGAGCCTTTGGCACAGCGCTGCTCAATGACTTTATCTAAACCAGCAAAAGCACCACCACAGATAAACAGAATTTTTGACGTATCTACCTGTAAAAACTCTTGCTGCGGGTGTTTACGGCCACCTTGCGGCGGTACTGAGGCAATAGTGCCTTCAATCAGCTTTAACAGCGCCTGCTGCACGCCTTCACCGGACACATCACGGGTAATTGAGGGGTTATCTGATTTACGCGAAATTTTGTCAATTTCATCGATATAGACGATACCACGCTGGGCTTTTTCAACGTCGTAATCGCATTTTTGCAGCAGCTTTTGAATAATATTCTCGACATCTTCGCCAACATAACCCGCCTCAGTCAGCGTTGTCGCATCAGCCATGGTAAAAGGCACATCGAGTAAGCGTGCTAAGGTCTCGGCCAGCAAGGTTTTACCACTACCGGTGGGGCCAATTAACAAAATATTACTTTTGCCAAGCTCGACATCTTGTTTGTGCTGGGCACTGCGTAAGCGTTTGTAATGGTTGTACACCGCCACCGCCAGCACTTTTTTGGCATGATCCTGGCCTATAACATAGTCGTCCAGGTGGGCACGAATTTCCCGCGGCACGGGCAATTTATCGGCATCACGTTTGGGGGAAATATCTTTAATTTCCTCGCGGATGATGTCATTGCATAAATCAACGCATTCATCACAAATATAAACCTGTGGGCCTGCAATCAACTTACGCACTTCATGCTGTGATTTGCCACAAAAAGAACAGTACAACAACTTACCGCTCTTATCGCCGTCAGTGCGGTGATCAGACATGTATCTACCTCTTTCACTACCCGCAGCGGCTTTAGATGCCGCTGCTCAATATCATTATTTTACTTCTCGTTGCGTTAATATGGCATCTACCAGGCCATATTCCAAGGCTTGCTGTGCACTTAAGAAGTTGTCACGCTCAGTATCCTTACACACCTGCTCATAGCTCTTGCCACTGTGCTCGGCCATCAGGCGGTTTAGTTTTTCTTTAATGCTCAGTATTTCCCGGGCATGTATTTCAAAGTCGGTCGCCTGGCCCTGAAAGCCGCCTAATGGCTGGTGAATCATCACCCGCGCGTTAGGTAAACAGTAACGCTTACCCTTAGTACCGCCAGATAATAAGAAGGCGCCCATACTGGCCGCTTGCCCTACGCACACTGTGGCAATATCTGGCTTGATATAACGCATAGTGTCATAGATTGACAAACCAGCCGTTACTGAACCACCAGGTGAGTTGATATAAATATAGATGTCTTTTTCGGGGTTTTCTGATTCTAAGAACAATAATTGCGCCACGATCAGATTGGCCATATGGTCTTCGACCTGACCGGTCAGAAAAATCACCCGCTCTTTTAATAACCGCGAGTATATATCAAAAGAACGCTCGCCCTTGGCAGTTTGCTCAATAACGATTGGCACCAGTGCATTAACTATGTCGTTTAAATGTTGCGGCATAGACATATTATAGGGTTCCCTCTAAATGGCTGGGTTTTGCTGTTGCAGAAAATAAAATGGCCCGAACTGTTGTCCGAGCCATTAAAGCCGTCAAGCCAAAAGAAGTCAACGTTAGTTGGCAGCTTGCGGGTTCATAATTTCGTTAAAGGCGGCTTTTTGTTCAGTTACCTTGGCACTCGCCAGGATCACTTCAATGGCCTGCTCTTCCAGTGCAACATTGCGCATGCTTTGCAGCAGCTCTTTGTTGCTGTTGTAGTACTGCACCACTTCTTGCGGATCTTCATAGGCAGACGCAACCGTTTCGATTAACGCCTGTACCTTTTTATCATCAACTTTCAGCTCGTTAGTTTTGATGACTTCACCTAACAATAAGCCTACTTTAACGCGATCTTTCGCCTGAGCTTCGAATAATGACGCTGGCAGTTCTGGTAATTGCTTCGGATCGACGTTATTGCCAAAACGCTGCAGTGCTTGCTTACGCAGTACGTCTACTTCGCCTTTGATCAGAGCTTGTGGCACGTCAACGTCATTGTTGGCTAACAGGCCTTTGATTACCTGCTCTTTCACTTTCGCTTTGATGTTCTGGTTCAGCTCACGCTCCATGTTTTTGCGCACTTCAGTTTTCAGTGCATCAACAGAGGCCGTTTCTAAACCAAATAAGGCGGCGAACTCATCGTTCAGCTCCGGCAGAACTTGTTTTTCTACCTTGTTCACGGTTACCGCGAAACTGGCCGCTTTACCTTTTAAGTTTTCTGCATGGTACTCTTCCGGGAAGGTGACGTTAACGGTAACTTCTTCACCGGCTTTTTTACCAATGATGTCATCTTCAAAACCCGGGATCATGCGACCCTGGCCCAGCTCCAGCGTGAAGTTAGTGGCTTTACCGCCTTCAAACTCTTCACCGTCAATTGAGCCAACAAAGTCGATGTTAACGCGATCCGCTTTAGCGGCTTTGCCTTTTTTCTCTTCCCATTTCGCGTGTTGCTTGCGCAGGGTGTCCAGCATTTTATCCAGATCAGCGTCTGAAATCTCTACCACTGGCTTATTCACTTCAATTTTATCCAGGTTTTTAACTTCAACTTCCGGATAGACTTCGAAGGTGGCTTTAAATTGCAGATCTTTACCCTGCTCTAATTTTTCCGGTGCAAACGTCGGTGCACCTGCCGGGTTCAGTTTGTTAGAGATAATGGCATCATAAAAATGACGCTGCATTTGCTCACCGGCTACTTCCTGTAATACGGCTAAACCGTAACGCTTCTGGATTAATGACACCGGTGCTTTACCCGGACGGAAACCGTCGATACGCTGACGCTTAGCCAGATCACGTAAACGGCTTTTTACTTCAGCATCAATTTTGTCAGCCGGTACAGTGATGGTGACCTGGCGCTCTAAACCCTGAGTGGTTTCCACAGAAACTTGCATCTTGCTACCTCAAATTCATAAACAGGCGACACGCGCCGCCGTACTGGTGTGATCTGGTATCAAAATGCCACCTGAACCAGACCTGTTATAAAATAGGACGCGGCATTATAGCGGGCTAAATGTCTGGAGTCGAGCCCTTAACCGAACTGCTATAACACGCCGCAAAAGAAATGAAAAAACGCTGCATAGTCAATTAGTTAACTGTGCAGCGTCGACAGTAATATGGCCGGTTCACCGTTAATTACGGGTTTGGCCGCGCCCGGTCACCACGTATTTTTCTGTGGTTAAGGCCTCAAGCCCCATAGGGCCGTAAGCGTGCAGTTTGCTGGTAGAAATACCTATCTCTGCACCTAAGCCTAACTCACCACCGTCAGAGAAGCGTGAAGAGGCATTGTGCATCACGACGGCAGAGTCTACCCGGCGGATAAAACGCTCGGCATTGGCGCCATCTTCAGTACAGATAACCTCAGTATGCTGGCTGCCAAACTGGTCAATATGCGCAATAGCAGCGTCAACATCCTCTACCACCCGGATGGCAATTTCAGGCGCCAGATATTCCTGACCAAACTCGTCATCAGCAATGGCTTGCGCCTGGCTAAAATAGCCAATGCTGTCTTTGCAGGCATGCACTACAACATGGTGCTCTGACAGCGCGGCGGCGGCAAGCGGCAGAAAATCGGCAGCGATATGCTTGTTCACCAACAGGCCCTCGAGCGCGTTACACACTCCAGGGCGCTGCACTTTGCCGTTTAAAAGCAGCCCCAGCGCCATAATCAGGTCGGCACTTTGGTCAACATACAAATGACAGACACCTTTATAATGCTGGATCACCGGAATACGGCTATGCTCGGTGACAAAGCGGATAAGGCCCTCCCCGCCGCGCGGGATCACCAGGTCAATATGGTCATCTTGCTTTAACAGGGCGAGCATCAGGTCGCGATCCGGGTTTGGCACTATGCTTATCACTTCATCTGGCAACTGATGCTCGCGCAGCGCCTTGGCCATCGCCGCAGCAATAGCCAGACTGGTCTGAATAGCCTCACGGCCGCAACGTAAAATAACGGCATTGCCTGATTTAAAGCACAGTGCGCCGGCATCGGCAGTCACGTTCGGCCGGGCTTCATAAATCATGCAAATAACACCCAAGGCAATGCGGCGCTTTTCAATATTAATGCCATTAGGCCGCTGCTCTATATGACGGCTTTGGCCAACCGGATCTGGCAGGGCAATAATTTGCTCTATGGCTTTGGCCATAGCTTCTATGCGCTCATCATTAAGCGTTAAACGGTCCAGCATAGCCGCGCTGGTGCCATTGGCCTGAGCGGTAGCAACTTCATCTTTATTGGCTGCCAGTATGGTCGCTTTGGCTTGCCTAATTTCGTTTGCCATACTTTGCAGCACCAGGTTTTTCTGCTCTGTGGTCAAATTTGCTACTGCTTTAGCCGCTACAGCAGCTTTGGCGGCTATTGTAGCCGCAACATCGGTACTCATATTCTCTCCAATAACATCATTTCGCTGCGGTGAATCACCGCATTACTCCCGGCCGGGCAATAACCTAAACAGGACGCAATGTCACTGCTGTGATGGCCTTTAATCGAGAAAAGCTCACTGGCACTAAAACGGCTGACACCTTTGGCAATTTTACGCTTACCGGACGCGCAGCGCACCAGCACGGCATCACCTGAATCAAATTCTCCCTGAATATCGACGATACCGCTGCAAAGTAAAGACGCGCCCTGCCGGCAAAGTGCTTCAACGCAACCATCATCAACCCAAATTTCGCCTTTGGCCCTTAGGGTATGACGTACCCAATGCTTTTTAGCCGGTAACGGCCTGGCCTGGCCATAAAAAATGGTGCCCGGATTTTTACCCGCTAAAATACACTGAAAAGCCTCGGCCTTATGGCCGTCAATAATTAAGGTATCAATGCCCTGCGCAGTGGCTTTTTCGGCCGCTTCAATTTTCGTGCGCATTCCGCCGGTACCGACCTTAGAGGACGCACCGCCGGCCAGGCCATAGATATGCTGATCTATCTTACGCACCTCAGCAATGAGACTGGCGTTAGCATCCTTGTTTGGATCGGCAGTATAAAGCCCGTCAACATCCGAGCAGATAATCAGCGCATCGGCATTCGCCACTGTCGCCACCATGGCCGCCAGATTATCATTATCGCCCACTTTAATCTCGTCAGTGGCGATGGTGTCGTTTTCGTTAACGATGGGCAAAATCTGGTGGTCGAGCAGTCGTCTTAACGTATTGCGGATATTAATATGCCGCACCCTGTCGCTTAAATCGCCGTGGGTTAACAGCACCTGAGCACAGGGAAAATCAAAGCACCGGCTCCAGAAATTCATCATCTGGCTTTGGCCCACAGCAGCCATCGCGCGTTTTAGCGCTATAGGTACACGTTGATGCTGAAAATTAAAATGATGACGGCCAGCGGCCACACTACCTGATGAGACCAGGATCACTTCCAGACCCTGCAGTCGGCATTGCCGGATAAATTCGGCGATGGGACGCAAATACAACTCGCTACACCCCTGGTTTTCTGGCGCGATCAGGGCACTGCCGACTTTAAGCACGACCCGACGCCAGGATGGGTTAATCATAACTCCTCCAATGGTTGTTCCGGCGGCTATACTAGCAAAAACTGTAACCCGGTTCCACTTGGGTTACATTTTCGCCATAGGCAAGGCTTGCAAAAATCAATGTATGCTGATGAATATAATGGATAATTTTATAGAGAAATAACTACCATAACCCATGAGAATACCGAAAAACCGGATAAAAATGTAATTAAATTACATTTTTATCCGAAAGCATTAGCTGTAAAGCTGGATAAACTCAGCACCCGGCTGCAATTGCACCATTTTTTCAAAGCGCAAACCAAGCCGCTGCAAAATCGCCACTGACGGCAGATTACCTGCCAGGGTAAGCCCGACAATGCGCTTTAGCCTCAGCTGGCCGTAACCATAATGCATCACCGCAGCGGCGGCTTCATAGGCTAACCCTTTGCCACGATAGGCGGGTAGAAAAGCAAAACCGATATCGGTTTCTCGTAAATAGTCGCGATAGAGTAAGCCGCAAAAGCCCATGGCCTCTGAGCTGGCGTTATCCTCCACCAGAAACAAGCCATAGCCATGTTGCTTATAACTTTTGATCGGCCCATCTGTGAGATACTGCAAGGCTTGTTGTTCATTGCGCACACCGCGGTCGGCAATATTACGGATAAAATCGGCATCGTTGAGTAACTGACAGGTAAAGGCGGCATCGGCAGCGGTTAAGTGGCGGATCCTCAGCCTTGGTGTTTCAGCAATAACCAAGATAATTGTCCCTAAAGCATTGGTTTAGAGCAGCTTACCTCAGTTTTATCGCACTAAGAAAGTGTTTTGCTGTACTGAAGTTGACGATGGGAGAATGGTCGGTAATGCAGAATGTAAAGCTGCGAGCGCGGGTATCAAGAGCTCCCAAACCAAGTGCGCTTATTTTATCTTAGGGAGAAAGGTCTTTAACTGTAGGGAGATGGTCGGTGATGCAGGATTTGAACCTGCGACCGCTGGTATCATGAGAACCCAAACCAAGTGCGTTTATTTCATCGTAGGGAGAATGGTCGGTGATGCAGGATTTGAACCTGCGACCCCTTGGACCCAAACCAAGTGCGCTACCAAGCTGCGCCAATCACCGACTGTTGTAAAGCAAGAGAGATGGGGTGGATGATGGGGCTCGAACCCACGACAACCGGAATCACAATCCGGGGCTCTACCAACTGAGCTACAACCACCACTGAAACATTTTGCGCTTGTTATGGCGCGCCCGATAGGATTCGAACCTATGACCCACGGCTTAGAAGGCCGTTGCTCTATCCAACTGAGCTACGGGCGCAATATCGAAAGCCCTACCAAGCTGTTTTCTGACGGCGATTTAATCTTCATCAGAAAGATGGTCGGTGATGCAGGATTTGAACCTGCGACCCCTTGGACCCAAACCAAGTGCGCTACCAAGCTGCGCCAATCACCGACTTTGCTGCACTGCTGCAACGGGGCGGAATATTACAGCTGAGGCGCTATAGCGTCAAACCTTTTTTTGCACAAAACAACTGATTGTCTAATATTTGAACCCCGCGTCATTGAGCGATAGCAGGATGGCGTTACGCCGGTGTCTGTGCGAAAATATGCCACAGTAAAAATATGGCAGAGACCTAAGCAAATGACAGCGCAAATTATTGATGGCAAAGCCGTTGCACAGGCAACAAAAGATAAAGTCGCCGCCCAGGTTCGTGCCCGGGTAGCCGCCGGCAAACGTGCGCCCGGTTTGGCAGTGGTATTAGTCGGGCTGGACCCAGCATCACAGGTGTACGTTGGCAGCAAACGCAAAGCCTGTGAAGAAGTGGGCTTTCACTCAGTATCTTATGATTTGCCCTCTGATACCACTGAGCAGCAACTGCTGGATTTAATTGATAAGCTAAACAACGACAACAGTGTTGATGGCATACTGGTACAGCTGCCATTACCAGCTGGGCTAGATGCTTCTGCCATTTTAGAGCGTATTCACCCGCACAAAGATGTCGATGGTTTTCACCCTTATAATATTGGCCGCTTAGCCCAGCGTATGCCGGCACTCCGCCCTTGTACCCCCAAAGGCATTATGACGCTGCTGCAAAGTACCGGCGTTAATGTTAAAGGGATGGATGCGGTAGTAGTCGGTGCCTCTAATATTGTTGGCCGGCCAATGGCGCTGGAGCTGTTACTAGCCGGCTGCACTACCACCGTATGTCATAAATTTACCAAAAACCTCGAAGCCCAGGTACGCCGCGCCGATTTATTAGTCGTCGCCGTAGGCCGGCCCGAGTTTATTCCCGGTGACTGGGTAAAACCAGGCGCACTGGTAATCGATGTCGGCATTAACCGGCTGGATAGCGGCAAACTGGTGGGTGATGTGGAATACGGCGCTGCAGTAAAACATGCACGTTATATTACGCCGGTGCCGGGCGGCGTAGGACCGATGACGGTAGCCAGTTTAATAGAAAATACGCTGGAAGCCTGTGAGCTGTATCACGACAAATATTAAACCCGATTGGCAGCGGTATTCGCCGCTGCCAGCCCCAGATCACAACTGTCCCCTCTGATTTATTGCCCAATGGCTTTACCAAAGCTGCTTATTTTTACACCTACAGTAAACTCTAAACCGTTTTTTGTCGTATAAATCAACTTGGTGACAGCCCAGAGGAGTGTTTATGTTATTAAATCGTAGGGCAACAGGCGCCAGACTTGCCGCTTTCCTGCTGACCTTGCTGACAGGACTAACCGGATGCGCGCAAAAACCAGTAACTGACAATACGGTCTGGCAGCAGCAACTCAACTTGCAATCGGTAACCTATTCAGCTGAAATAACGCAAAACCTGCTACAGAATATCGAACAAGTCAGTTTTGACTGGCTAGATAAAAGCGGCGGCCGTCAAGTGCCGGCATTACTGTTTAAACCCGCCCGGCAGCAAAAAGCCAACGCCTTAGTGGTGTTTTCTCACGGCTTAGGCGGCTCGAAGGAGCGCTATGCCTACCTTGGCCAATATTGGGCCAGCCACGGATATGCCAGTTTACATGTGCAGCATGACGGCAGTGACCGTAAAGTCTGGCGTGGCAGCAGGCTAATGTTACCTTTTCGCCTGATGGACGCCGCCGATAGCACAGAAGCTTTAGCCCGGGTGCAGGACGTGAAGTTCGCCCTGGATCAGTTGTTAACGTCAGAGCATGCCGCGGATTTTGATAACCAAAACATAGTGATGGCCGGCCATTCGTATGGTGCCAACACCTCGATGTTGTTAAGCGGCGCACAGGTTGAGCAAGATGGTGAGCCGGTTAACCTTAAAGACGAGCGTATTAAAGCGGCTATTTTAATTTCAGCGCCACCGTTTTATAACGAGCAGTCGTTGAACAAAGTGCTGGCTGATGTGCGGATCCCTACACTGCATATCACCACCACAGAGGATGAAATTCGGGTGCCGGGTTATTATTCCTCACCCCAAGACAGAATTGACGTTTATCAGGCGATGGCCAGCCATTACAAAGTATTGGCTGTGTTCAACGCGGGCAGTCACAATATTTTCTCCGGTTGGCGTGGCCGTAAAGATACTCAGCCACAGCAACAGGTCATTAAGGCCGCTACACAGGCGTTATCAACAGCGTTTCTTAAGCAAATCACCACTGACAACAGCCAGGCTATCAGTATTTGGGCACAGCAGCATCAGCCAATATTATCTCAGTTTATCCCCTCAGATTTGGTTGCGGCGAATTAATCTTAACGACCAGCAGAGGTAAAAAAACCGCAAGCAGGCGGTTTTTTAATTTCAGGTATTTATTCAGCCTTTGCGCCAGCTGGTTACGCCGTTTTTATCTTCGACGATAATGCCCTTGGCCGTTAAGGCATCGCGGGCGGCGTCTGCTGCGGCCCAGTCTTTGTTAGCACGGGCGGCATTGCGCTTGGCAATTAAGGCCTCTATTTCGGCAACCTCATCATCAGAGGCGCCCGATTGCAAGAACTGCTCGGCGTCACCTTGTAACAGGCCAAGCACACCAGCTAACAGTTTTAATAGACCTGCCAGCTCGGCAGCTTTGCCCGGCTCAGTTTCTTTAAAGCGGTTTACTTCACGTGCCAGTTCAAACAACACCGGTAAGGCTTCCGGGGTGTTGAAATCGTCATCCATTGCTGCTTTAAAGCGGGCGATGTAGTCGCTTTGCAGATCAACGTCAGCAGCCGGTGTGATATTGCGCAGCGCCGTGTATAAACGCCCTAACGCCGCGTGCGCCTGCTCCAGGTTTTCGGCTGAGTAATTCAGCTGGCTACGGTAATGGCTGGACAACAGAAAATAGCGCACGGCTTCGGCGTTATACTGTGCCAGTACCTCTTTTACCGTAAAGAAATTGCCTAAAGATTTAGACATTTTTTCTTTATCTACCTGCACCATACCGGTGTGGATCCAGGTATTAACGTACTTATGGCCATGGGCACAGGTCGACTGGGCAATTTCGTTTTCATGATGCGGGAACTGTAAGTCCGAGCCGCCACCGTGAATGTCAAAATGCTCGCCTAAATGCTTGGCACTCATCGCCGAGCATTCGATATGCCAACCTGGCCGGCCATTGCCCCAGGGCGACTGCCAGTATGGCTCGCCGGGCTTGGCACTTTTCCACAGCACAAAGTCCAGCGGATCGTCTTTGTTCTCTGCCACATTGACCCGGGCACCGGCCTGCAGCATATCCAGGTTTTGCTGGCTTAGCTCGCCATAGGCTTCGTATTTGCTCACATCAAACAGTACATCACCATCGGCAGCCACATAGGCATAACCCTTGGCGATGAGCTGCTCAATCATCTGAATAATTTCAGCCATATGGGTGGTGACCCGCGGCTCGATATCGGCCGGCATCAGGCCCAGGGCGTCAAAATCTGCGTGCATAGCCTTGGTAAAACGGGCGGTCAGCGCATCACAGCTCTCGTTGTTTTCCGCCGCGCGTTTGATAATTTTGTCATCAACATCAGTGATATTACGCACATAGGTGACGTCGTAACCCAAAAAACGCAGGTAACGGTTTATCACGTCAAAGGCGACATAGGTACGGGCATGGCCAACATGACAGTAATCATAGATAGTAATACCGCAGACATAGAGCCCCGCTTTGCCAGGCACTATAGGGGTGAACAGTTCTTTTTTTCTGCTTAAGGTATTGTAGATCTGTAGCATGTTTTCCTCTGGGTCCTTTGACTGAAAACGCCGGCGTTAACTGAATGTCAGGCCTGCGGTAACACAAGCGCATTAGTGTATCACCGGCTGATCAATGCGGCTATCCTTGCTTTATGATTTGCTCTGTGTGCGGTAGAATGGCAGCACTTTGAACTGAGGACACCTGATGATGATTAGTTTACACACTAACTATGGCGTAATTAAATTAAACCTGTTTGCCGACAAAGCCCCGGCCACGGTAGAAAACTTTATTAGCTATGTAAAAGATGGCTTTTTTGATAACACCATTTTTCACCGGGTGATTAACGGCTTTATGATCCAGGGCGGTGGCTTTACGCCGGATATGCAGCAAAAAGACACCAAGGCGCCGATTAAAAACGAAGCGAATAACAAAGTGGCCAATAAAAAAGGCACCATTGCTATGGCGCGTACCAGCGATCCGCATTCAGCCACTTGCCAGTTTTTTATCAATGTGGCTGACAACGACTTTTTAAACTTCAGCTCAGAAACCAGCTCAGGTTGGGGTTACTGTGTGTTTGGTGAAGTGGTAGAAGGCATGGATGTGGTCGATGAGATTAAGAAAGTCGCTACCGGCCGCAGCGGTGGCCACAGTGATGTGCCGGTAAAACCGGTTATTATCGAAAAAGCTGAGCTGCACGCTTAAGCCTGTTAATGACTCAAGCTCATACCCTATTTATCGCCGATCTGCATTTATCTGCCGATCGGCCCGATATCACCGCTGCTTTTTTGCACTTTATCCGGCACACTGCTAATGAGGCAGATGCGCTTTATATCCTGGGCGATTTATTCGAAGTCTGGATTGGTGATGATAACCCCGAGCCCTTACTGCAGCAGGTAGCCACCGCGCTTAAGCAGCTTAGTGACAGTGGTGTGGCGCTGTATTTTATTCACGGCAATCGTGACTTTTTTTTACGTCAGGCCTATGCCGACCGCTGTGGTATGACACTGCTACCGCCGGCCAAAGTAATTGATTTGTACGGCACCCCTACCTTAATTATGCACGGCGACAGCCTGTGTACCCTGGATATTGCCTATCAGAAATTCCGCAAATGGTGGAACCAACCCTGGTGGCAATGGCTGATGCTGCGTCTGCCGCTGTTGTACCGCCAGCGTTTAGCGCGCAAAGCACGCGATAAAAGTGCCCGGCATAAACAGCAGTACCTTAACCAGGCGCAGCCACAAATTATGGATGTGACGCCCGAAGAGGTACCGCGCGTAATGGCACAGGCCGGCGTGCAAAAGCTAATACATGGCCATACCCACAGACCAGCAGTACACGCATTAACCGTAAATGGCCAACCAGCACAGCGCTATGTGCTGGGTGACTGGTATAGCCAGAGTAGCTACTTACGCGTTAGTGCGGATAACTGGCAGTTATTTTTTAACCCTTTATCCCATTAAGACGTCGACTACAGGCTCAGACCGCAACCGGCGCACCACTGTGGAATTTAAAGTCGGTATCGGCGCTGGTTATCAGTTCAGCCTCGATGGCAGCAAAGAAGGCAATACGGTTGCTTAAATCCTCGCCGGTTACCTGTGTCGCCAGGGTCAAATAATCCTGATAATGACGGGCTTCAGAGCGCAGCAACGAGATATAAAATTCACCAATAGCTGGCTGCAACAGTGGCGCCAGGCCGGCAAAACGCTCACAAGAGCGGGCTTCAATAAAGGCGCCACAAATCAGTTTATCGACCATTGCCGCAGGCTCATAAGTCCGCACATGGCGCAGCAGACCTTTGGCATAACGGCTGGAGGTGATTTTCTGATAACGAATACCACTGGCCTGCATCACCTCTAACACCTGGTAGAAGTGGTGCAACTCTTCTTTTATTAGCAGCACCATTTTATCGATAAGATCCTGGGTATAAGTATCAGCGGCTTTTGGCAGCATCGACTTTTTAAGGCTAAGCCCGGCTAATGCCTGCCAGTCGCCCTGCTCGCGATAGGTAAAATCTTCATAGGGCTTTAACCATTGCAGCAAGGCCTCGCCGCTTTGCTCGTCCACCGCATAACGCCTAATCAAATACATGGCACTTTGCGCCGCTTTTAACTCACAAATTAAGTGATCCAGCAGCAGCACCGGTAAACTGTCGGGCTGTGCGGCTTTGCGCAGCCATGACGAGGGTGTCTCACAGGCTAAAAATTGCTTTACCGGCTGAATTAACTGGCTTATTTCGGCTTTTAACATCGGTGGGCTTCAATACGCTAACAAGGCGGCCATTATAACCAATTGCGCTGCAGCGCGCATGTATTGGCCTGTATAATCAGCCATGTTCAAATTTTATTCAGCAAGCTTGACGAAGTGCATTCTATTGGCCATAACTGATGTAACGGTTATAAAACTATAACCCGGTAGTTCATAGTAGTGACAAGGATAATAATTATGATATTGAATCACTTATGGGGACTGTATGCTCATCCGAAAGAGGAATGGCATACGATAGATGCAAGACATGAAAGTTTTCGTTACAGCTTAATTCATATACTGCTGGTAGCACTTATACCTTCTGTATGTGCTTATTACTCGGCAGTACACATTGGCTGGAGCATAGGCGTTGGCGATCGCATTATGCTAACCCACGACAGCGCGCTTATGCTATCTATTGCGATGTACATCGCGTTAATCGGTGGCGTATTTGCGCTGGCGCTGTTGGCACATTGGATGGCACATACCTTTGGTGCCGAGCCCACTTACACCCAAACCTTAGAGTTGGCGGCTTACACCTCTACCCCACTATTTATGGTCGGTTTTGCCGGTTTATACCCTGAACTTTGGGTAGTAATGAGCGTCGGCTTAGTTGGCTTGGCCTATTCGGTGTATTTGCTCTATGTCGGCGTGCCTATTTTGATGCATATCCCTGAAGAGCGCGGTTTCATTTATGCCAGCTCTGTGGTGACTTGCGGCCTGGTGCTGCTGGTTTGCATACTAACCGCTACCGCCATTTTATGGAGTTCGGGTTTTGGCCCCACCTTTACTCACTGACACCTGTCCATTGCTAAAAACAACAAAGGGAGCTTAGGCTCCCTTTGTTCTATTCACTAAGCAGTCAACTGGTTAACCCTCGTTATAGGTTTCCAGGTTAGTTGCCATCGCCGCTACGGCTTTGGCTTTGGCATCATCACTGCGCTGCTGATCCAAACGGTTTAAGTAATCCTGATCGATGTCATTGGTCACATAATTACCGTCAAATACTGAGGTTTCAAACCGCTTAATTTCCGGATTTTCTGAGCGCACCGCGGCAATTAGATCGGGCAAGGATTGAAAAATCAAGCCATCAGCGCCTATGGTATCGCAAATGCTATCAACGTCATGGCCGTGCGCAATCAGCTCATTTGCTGAGGGCATATCGATACCGTATACATTAGGAAAACGAATTTCAGGAGCGGCCGAGGCAAAATATACCTTTTTAGCACCGGCTTCGCGGGCCATATCAATAATTTGCTTTGAGGTAGTACCGCGCACTATTGAGTCATCGACCAATAACACGTTTTTGTCTTTAAACTCTTGCTTGATCGCATTGAGCTTGCGTTTAACTGATTTTTTCCGTGCTTCCTGTCCAGGCATAATAAAGGTGCGGCCAATGTAGCGATTTTTTACATAGCCCTGACGGTAAGGCAAGCCCAACACCGTGGCAATTTGCAATGCTGCGTCGTTACTGGTTTCCGGAATAGGAATAACCACATCAATATCTAAATGGCCCCATTCGCGCTTAATTTTTTGCCCTAGCATAGTGCCCATAGCGACGCGTGAGGCATACACCGAAATGTTGTCGATGGTAGAGTCTGGCCGGGCGAAATAAACATATTCAAAGATACAAGGCGTATAGCTTGGGTTTTCTGCGCATTGAAAGCTGTGTAGCTCGCCTTGCTCGGTGATATACACTGCCTCACCTGGCGACACATCGCGCAGCACGGTAAACCCATCTGCGTCTAACGCGACGCTCTCTGAGGCCACCATATATTCAGTGCCACGCTCAGTTTCGCGCTTACCCATCACTAAGGGGCGAATACCGTTAGGGTCGCGAAATGCCAGCAAACCATGGCCAATGATAAGAGCAACAACCGCATAGCCGCCTTTGACCTTGCGATGCACATTGGCCACAGCACGGAAAATGTGCTCGGCTTGCAACTCCATCACACCGGTATTGTGTAGCTCGTGCGCCAGTACGTTTAACAACACCTCCGAATCTGAGGTAGTGTTCACATGCCGGCGGGCAATGCGGAAGATTTCTTCTTTTAAAATATGCGAATTGGTCAGGTTACCATTATGTGCCAGTGCGATGCCGAACGGGCTGTTGACATAAAACGGCTGTGCTTCGGCGGTACTGGAAGAGCCCGCAGTTGGGTAACGCACATGGCCAATACCCATGTTACCGGCCAGACGCTGCATATGGCGGACTTCAAACACGTCTTTAACCAGGCCGTTCGCTTTACGTAGACGCAAGGTGTTGTTATCAACGGTCACAATACCGGCGGCGTCCTGGCCGCGATGCTGTAGCACAGTTAAACCATCGTACAGTGCCTGATTAACCGGATATTTCCCAACAATTCCAACAATACCACACATGGATTTTCTTCCTCGCCAGCGTTAGGGCTTTTGCATAAAACTAGAATGGTTCTGCAGATAGTCGAAGAACCATTCAATAATAAAACCAAATTCGGGGATAAGTACGGAGTTTTGCCACCAGCTGGCGTCTGCTGCCGGGGTAAAGGCATCCAAAAAAAATAGTATGGCACTCACCACAAGTACGCCGCGCAGCGCACCAAAAATAAGCCCAAGTAAACGATCCGTTCCAGACAAGCCGGTAGATTGCACAAGTTTGCCAATAACATAATTAATCAGCGCGCCTAAGATCAGGCTTAAGATAAACAAAATAGCGATGGCAGAAGCATTGCGCAGGGTATCGTCCTGCATAGAAGTAAAGAAACCTGCCAGATGCGGATAGTAAGTGCTGGCAATAAAAAATGCCAGGATCCATACCGCCAGCGAAATGGCTTCTTTAACGAAGCCGCGGATCAGGCTGATAACAGCCGATAACGCTATGATTGCCAGAATGGCAAAATCAACCCAGACCATTTGCTACCAAAGGTTGTTTGATGACGGCGCGCATTCTACCAAACCCAGCGCCGGCTTGGCTAATTATTTTCTGCCGGCTGATAGCTCATTACCGATAACCGCTCAATGCCGGTAAGCTGCTGCAGACGCGGCAACTGCTGCTCCAGCTTGTCTTTACGCAGCTCAGGCCCTACCAGCACACTCGTCAGTTGCAGCCCCTGCGTGTTGGTAATTTGCCGGGTAAAGGTAACAAAGCCTGCCTGGCGTAACTTTGCCATCAGGGCGTTAGCATTTTGCTCTTTACTGAAACTGCCCACACGCACCACCCAGGCAGCCTGATCCAGCGCAGTGTGATGTTGTGTCGTACCAGCACTTTGCACAGCCGGCTTTTGTACGAACGAGTTTTGCTCTGGCGTTACGGTAACCTGAGCATATTGCTGCGAAGGTAACTGGGCGTCATTGGTGCTATCAGCGCCAACCGCGGCGGATTCATCGTCCGCATCCAAAGCGTTTTCATCAACTGCCTGCTGTGCCAATTGCTGTTCGAGCTGGGTAAACTGTGCACTGTCCAGCACCTGTTGCTGCTGCACCCCACTGAATTCCGGCCGGTTGGGGATCACTTTAAAATCATCTTTTACTACCTGTTTTTCACCATCGAGCAGGTCTGGTAGAAAAATGATACCGGCCATCACCAGTATGGCAGTGCCGAGTAAACGATGTTTAAATGCGGGTGTCACTTTGCCTCCTGCAGGCCTGCCAACACGGCTGACACAGTAAAAAAAGACCCAAAAACGACTAACAGCTCATCAGGCTGCATGCTGGCGACAACCTGCTGATAAGCCTGTTGCACGTCATCATGCAGTTGTAGCTCTGTAGGCACCTCTGCCAGCACCTGAGCAAGCTGCTGTGCTGTGGCGCCCCGAGGTCCGCTCAGGCTGACAAGATGCCATTGATCAAACAGCGGCGTCAAGGGCTCAAGGCTTTGGGCAATATCCTTGTCTTTGAGCATACCGCAAAGTGCCAGCAACTTTTTATAATGCGGCTTTAGCTGGCTAAGCTGCTGCGCCAAATAGGCAGTAGACTGCGGATTGTGTGCTACATCAACGATAACGGCGGGCTGGTGCTGCAACCACTGCATGCGTCCGGCTAATCGTAGCGTCGCTAACACCTGCTGCAGTTGCGCCTCATTTGGCAGCATATCCAGCTGCTCGAGTACCGCCAAGGCACAGGCCGCATTCTGAAGAGGAATAGCGGGCTTTACTAAATCGTTGTAACACTGCGTAAGCCCTTGCCACTGCCAGTGCAAGTCATGCTCGGTATAGTGATACTGTTGTAACACCTGTATTTTGCGACAGCCCAGCTGTTCAGCCTGCTGCAGCACAGACGGCGGCGCGGCTAAATCGCCAATAACAGCCACCTTACCCGGGCGGAAAATACCCGCTTTCTCAAAGCCAATGCTGTTGCGGTCATTACCCAGCCATTCCTGATGATCTAAATCTACCGTAGTAATAACACTGATATCCGGCGCAATAATGTTGGTAGCATCCAAGCGGCCACCCAGACCGACCTCTATCAGGCAATAGTCAGGCTGCTGCTGCTGTAAAATACGGAACGCCACCAAGGTGGTAAATTCAAAATAGGTTAACGCTGTTTGCTCACGCAGCTGCTCAACAAAAGCAAACGCAGCCACCCATTCAGCATCGGCGACATCGCTACCATCTATACGAAGCCGTTCATTAAATGCCAGCAAATGCGGTGAGCTATAAACGCCGACGCGTTTCCCCTGAGCTAACAGCAGTTGCTCGATGGCTCTGGCGGTAGTGCCTTTGCCGTTGGTGCCACCAATTATAATCACTTTACCTGGCAGTAACTGCAAATTGGCGCGTGCGGCAACCTGCTGCACCCGCTTAAGGCCCAGTTCAATCTGATGAATAGGATGGCTTTGTTCAATATAACAAAGCCAATCGGCCAGGCTGTGGCACGATTGGCTGGCAGATATCGCAGTAGACATGAAACCCTTAAGCGGCGTCGTGCTCCGACACCGGAGCTGGCAGCTGCATAAACTTAGCAACAAGACGCGCAATTGTATCGCGCATTTTGCGCCGGTCAACAATCATATCGATAGCGCCGTGTTCCAGCAGGAATTCGCTGCGCTGGAAGCCTTCCGGCAGTTTCTCCCTCACCGTTTGCTCAATAACCCGCGGGCCGGCAAAGCCAATTAATGCTTTTGGCTCTCCGATATTAATATCCCCAAGCATGGCCAGACTTGCCGACACACCGCCCATGGTTGGGTCTGTCAGTACCGAAATATACGGTAAACCGGCTTCGCTCATTTTTGCCAGCGCCGCACTGGTTTTTGCCATTTGCATTAGAGAAAACAGTGCCTCTTGCATGCGTGCACCACCACTGGCTGAAAAGCAGACAAAAGGTACTTTGTGCTTTAACGCGTACTCGACACCAGCAACAAACTTGGCACCTACTACCGACGCCATAGAGCCGCCCATAAACTCAAATTCAAACGATGCGGCTACAATCGGCATACCTTTTAAGGTACCGTGCATTACCACCATAGCATCTTTTTCATTAGTGTCTTTTTGCGCCGCGCTGATGCGGTCTTTGTAGCGTTTGCTGTCTTTAAACTTGAGTAAGTCCTGCGGCTCCAGCTCAGCTGCCAGCTCTTTTACACCTTGGGTATCTAAGAAACTGCTTAAACGGGCGCGGGCAGAAATACGCATGTGATGGTCGCACTTGGGGCAAACACCAAGATTACGATCTAAATCGGCTTTGTACAGCACCGCATCACAAGCGGTACATTTGGTCCAGACACCTTCCGGGATATTTCGACGCGCGGAAGAGGAGGATGTTCTGGGCAAGATCTTTTCTAACCAACTCATATATTAATCCTATTACAAACGACACCGCGTCGCCGCCATGTCGAAAAAACGTTAAAAAACGCCGAAATTCAGTAAACCGGCGCTATTAAAGCACAAAACGTCTGGTGACGAATACAGAAAACTGGTCTTAGTAGTCAGGTAAAAACAGCGGGCCGGGCGCCGCTTTGGGTAACGCATAATGCGCCGGGTATTCCACGTCAACCAAATACAAACCGCCAGGTTTAGCCGTGGCAGCCGCCAAATTGCGATCTTTTGCCGCTAACAATTCGGCAATCCACTGCGGTGGCCGGTTTTGCATACCCACTTCCAACAAACTGCCGGTAATGTTACGCACCATATGGTGTAAAAACGCATTGGCTTTGATATCCAGCACGATGTAATCACCACGTCGTTCAATTTGTAAATGATGTATATTACGAAACGGTGTCTTAGATTGACACTGCACTGCGCGAAACGAGCTAAAATCTTGCTCGCCCAGTAAATAGGGTGCAGCCTGCTGCATTAGCTCAATATTTAACTGTTGGTGATAATGGCTTAAGCCGCTGCGTAAAATGGCCGGGCGGTATTTATGATTATAAATAATGTAGCGGTAACGACGTGCTGTGGCGCTAAAACGGGCATGAAAATCATCGTCTACCACTTTAGCCCAGCGCACAGCTATAGCATCCGGTAAGCGGCTGTTGGTCCCCATAACCCAGGCTTTTTCATCACGAATGGCGTCGGTGTCAAAGTGTACTACCTGGCCTGTAGCATGCACGCCAGCATCAGTGCGACCAGCACAAAATAGCTCAACGGGCTGATTAGCTATTGCCGACAGAGCTGTCTCCAGCTCCTGCTGAACGCTGTTCACTTCCCGCTGCCGCTGCCAGCCGTAAAAAGCTGAACCGTCGTATTCAATACCTAATGCTATGCGCATGCCACCCCCTAAGTCGAACCGGCGGCGATTATAGCTTAAGCACGGCCCGAATACAGCGTTAGCCGGCCGGTTATTGCCTCAAGCCTTGCGCCTCGGCTTTAACATGCTCAGGTGCATCAGAGGCCATAATGTCATCGAGCAATTGATTGGCGCTTTCATTATCGTCCATTTCAATATATGCTCTGACCAGATCCAACTTGGCAGAGTAGCCATTGTCCTCAACATCAACGTCAAGCTGTTGATGCTCACCAATAATATCGGCGTAATCTTCCAGCCCCACGTCGACATTTAACTGATTAAAACGCTCGCTATCCTGCTCAGTTTGCCCCGCGTTGGCCAACAGTGTATCAATCTCGACAAAGTCATCATCGCTAAAATCAAAGTTGCCAGCGTCTTCGGTTGCTGTTTGCTGCACACTACTTTCATCGGACTGGAGTTCCAGCTCTTGCTCAGCCGCATCCAAATTATCTGCCATCGCCTCAAGTTCTGACATTAAAGAGTCAAACTGGGCGTCTGGCATGGGGTCCAGCTCTAGCTCAATAGCATCGGTATCGCCAACCTCTTCGTGTTCGTCTAACTGTTCCAGTTCTGACAGCAGTAGCTCTGGGTCAAGTTCATCTGATGGTTCATCATCACTTAACTCTAATTTGGGATATTGCTCCAGAATTTTACTGGGGTTTTCTACCGACAACGCCGCATCGGTAGGCATTGTTACAGACTCATCGTCCTGGGTGGTTAAATCAAGCACTACCGGCTCACTGCCTTGTACCGGTTGCACTTCGGCAGCAAGATCAAAGTCATCCAACAGCGCTGTGTCATCTTCGGTTAGGTCGATAACGCCAGTATCGTCTTCAGCCGGCAATGTCAGGTTATCGTCAGCTGGCACACTTTGCTCAATCGGCTCAAGTTGAGCAGCCTGTTGCGGTCTGTCCTGCTCTACCTGGTCCAAAAGCTCAGTCAACTCGGCATTGAGTGCATCGATGTCCGTTTCTGTCGCGGCATGTTCAAAGATTGTGTCATCATCTGTCAGAGCTGGTTCCGGTTCCTGTTCGCCTGCAAGGCTCTCGGCAAACGCATCTAACTCAGAGCTGTCAAACACTGCGTCTTCATCGGCAGCTACTTCCACCAGCGCATTGTCATCTGCGGCCACTACACTAGCCATAGCGCGACTTAACTGTTGCTCCTGCGTTAACGTCTGCTCATCAAACGCGGCGTCAGCTAGCTGATTAAGCTGTCCTTGGTCTGTTAACGTATCCTCTACCGAAAGCACATCAGAAAACGTCTCGTCAACCAAGCTGGCCTCAGGCTCACTCGGCTCGGTAAGTACCGCGGTGTCCGCTTCAATTGGCGCATCCTGCTCCAGCTCATCCAGGTCAACCTCTTCGATTAACTCATCAATATCAAACGCATCGAGCTCTGGCTCCTCAGCCAGCGCCGTCTCGCTTTGTGTGGTTGAGACCTCAATATCAGGAGTATCTGGCTGGTCATCAGTCTTGACGGAGTCGTCAGCTAATTCTATGGCGTCATCGTCGTCGGCTGCTGCTAACAATGCACTTAAGTCATCGTCAGATAAAATGTTGTCCGGGTCGAATTCATCTAGCGCATCATCGCCAGTGCCTGGGATAGGTTTGTCATCCGTTGGTGTATCAGGCGGTAACAAGCTGTCGTCTTCAAACGAAAGCGCGTCATCGTCAAAGGCCAGTAAGTCATCATCAACAACAGGTTTAGTGGTGGGCTCAGGTTCATTGAAGGCATCTTCAAGCAGCGCATCATCTATTTCAAACAAGCTGTCATCTACATCAGCAGTGTCCAGCGGTGGCAATGGCGATTGATAGCCTGGGGCAGCGGCGCTCTCTTGCGTTGCAGCGCTGACTACTTGCTCGGTGTGTTGGCTACGCTTTTTTACCCACAGCAAAATACCAAACAAAATTAGCAATGCTGGAATACAGGCCGCCAGCACCCATGCAAGCGGGTGCGTTAACCATTGTTGCCAGTCGCTGGCTTGTGCAGCTTCTGCGTCAGCAGCTGCTTTTGCTGCT
The DNA here is from genome assembly GCA_033838465.1 of Chromatiaceae bacterium. Taxonomy (GTDB): domain Bacteria; phylum Pseudomonadota; class Gammaproteobacteria; order Enterobacterales; family Alteromonadaceae; genus Alishewanella. The sequence continues at coordinate 350,666 of JAJLKZ010000007.1, read as the reverse complement.
AACAATTCAGCCTGCTGTTTTAACAGTAATTCAATCTGCTGCTGTATCACCTCGTCATCGCTAAGCTGAGCTTTGATAAGTTCCAGCTCTTGCTGCAGCTTTGCCAGGCTGGTTTTAAGCTGCATGTTTTCATCCACCATGGTGTCTACCAACTGCATAGAGTCGGCAAACTGACTACGCAGGATATCCAGGTCCTGGCGTTGCTGAGCAGATAATTTTGATAACTCGGCTTGCAGTTGTTTGTTGTCTTCAACCGCGCTTTCAGCGGACTGTTTGGCTGGCTTAGCGGCTGTTCTGGCCGCTTTTTGCCGCGCTTCCCATAGTTTATCGTCCTGCTCTGATTTCGCCCTGGCCAGTGCCAGATCGACCTGACGCATTTCTTCGGCACTGGGTAAGATAAGCACTGCAGCCGGACGCAAGTGGTTTAAGTTACCTTCTAAAAAAGCATCGGGGTTTTTCAGGTACAACGCATACATCACCTGATACAAACTGATGTTGGCATCCGGGCGGATACGTTCAGCGACACGCCATAATGTATCGGCCGGGCTTAATGGCCCTATAGTTTGAGGCATGGGCGGTGCATCTGTGCTGCGCGGGCCACGGATCTGGGTAGAGGTTTCCTGCGCCAGCACCGCTGACGGGAAATTGACAAGCATTACGATAACTAAGACGAATAACAAAGGCATTAATGTTCCCTACCCAGCTCCAGGTACTATTACATCAAGATGTCGGCCACGTTGCAGCCTGTCTTTAGCTGCTTTGCAAACTATATTCCAGTTTTTCTGGTAACCGTGAATGTAATAATATAAAGCACTGTGCTAATTATCACCAGAAATTAACACAACACGCTGAAATTACAGAGGTAAACCGCAAAAAAGAAACAGGCCCCGTTGGGGCCTGTCTGTTACAGATAATCGCGGATAAGATGCTCTGCAATTTGAATACTGTTGGTGGCGGCGCCTTTGCGGATATTATCTGCCACTACCCACAGGTTCAGACCATTTTCATGCGACAAGTCTTGCCGGATACGGCCAACAAAGACTTCGTCTTTACCCGCGGCTGAGCATACCTGAGTCGGAAAATCAGCATTATTTTCCAGCAATACCACACCAGGCGCATTCGCCAGTAACGCTTTAGCCTGCTCTGGGCTAATCGGCATCCGGGTTTCAATGTGCACCGCTTCAGCATGACCAAAAAATACCGGCACCCTTACCGCTGTCGCATTAACGGCTATGCTACTGTCGCCAAAGATTTTCTGCGTCTCCCAGTGCATTTTCATTTCTTCTTTGGTGTAGCCGTTATCCATAAACACATCAATCTGTGGTATCACGTTAAAGGCGATCTGACGGGCAAATTTACCGCTATTTTCAATAGGCCGGCCATTCATCAACTGCGCGGCTTCATGCGCCAGAGCTTCAACGGCTTCTTGGCCTGCACCACTTACCGACTGATAGGTCGCGACATTAATACGGCTGATGCCGACAGCGTCATAAATAGGTTTTAACGCCACCAACATCTGAATGGTTGAGCAATTCGGGTTGGCAATAATATTGCGGTTGCGATAATCAGCAATGGCATGGGCATTCACCTCTGGTACTACCAACGGAATGTCGGGTTCGTAGCGATAATGTGACGTGTTATCAATCACCACACAGCCGGCATCGGCTGCCTTAGGCGCATAAATAGCTGACACGCTGCCACCGGCCGAAAACAAACCGATTTGCGCTTGGGACCAGTCGAACGTTTCGGCATCAATGACTTTAACTTTCTTACCTTTAAACGTCACAGTACCACCGGCAGAGCGGCTGCTGGCCAGCGGAAATAATTGCGCGACCGGGAAGTCACGCTGTTCCAAAATTTCTATTAAATGTTGGCCAACCAGACCTGTTGCCCCTAAAACAGCAACATTGTATTGCGACGCCATGATAGTTCCTCTTGTTATTGTGCGAGGCTAAACCCTAATTGCAGCAAATAATCGGGCACGACTTTGCCACTAAGTTGCAACGAGCTGAATTCACGCCGGGGCGGATAAGTTTTACGGATCCAATCAAACCCTTTAACCGACAAAGCATGGCGAAAAATAGCATCGTCACGGCGCACATCATATAACAGTCTTGCCAAATTTTGGACATCTGGAAGCCCAAAATTTGCACTAATCTGTAATTTTTCCATCGCCGGCTGCGCCAGTAACTGCTGCAATTGCCGCTGAACCGGCCGTCCAAGCAGCTCGCAGCAGCGCTGGTATAGCATCTGTGTACCGCGTGCCTTACCCTCGACACTATGGCCAGCTATGTGTGCGGTGGCAATATCAACGTAAGGTAGCAGTGCCGTCAGGATGTCGGGCTCATTTTCCCAGACATCCAACACTACAGGCCGACGTTGTGTCCTGGCGGTTAAATCATTCAGCAATGCAGCGTTGTCAATGACGCCACCGCGAGAGGCATTGATAATGGCGCAATCTGGCTTTAGCCCGGCCAAGGTGTTTGCATTAAGCAGATGCCGGCTTGGCCACTTACCCTCTTTTGTCAGCGGCGTGTGAAAACTGATAATGTCTGCCTGCCGACAGAGGCTATCAAAAGCGGTGTGACAGAAATTGCGCTCGGCCTCTTGACGCAGCGGATCACACTGCAACACCTTTAGCCCCAGTGCCGTTAAGCAGCGCACTAAGAGGCTGCCAATATTGCCAACCCCAACAACGCCAATGGTTTTATCTTTTAACTGCCACTGATATTTTTCCGCCAGAAACCACAAACTACTCAGCACATACTCCACCACTGACTGAGCATTGCAGCCTGGCGCACTGGCAAAAGCAATATTGCGACCGGCAAGGTAAGCCTGATCGACATGCTCAGTGCCAATAGTGGCTGTGCCGACAAAACGCAGCCTGGTGTTTATGTCAAGCAAGCTGGCATTTACAGCGGTAACAGAGCGCACTAACAAGATATCGGCGTCGGCAAGCTCTGTCGCAGCAACCTTGCGGCCATCGAACAGGATCACTTCACCCAAATGTTGAAAAAACGCCTGTACCAGCGGCATGTTTTCATCAGCATAAATTTTCATAGCGCTATTATCTTATAAGGTAGGCTGCTAGCGCACCGGCAGCTCAAAGCGGGCAAACATGCGGTCGATTTCGTCCTGATTGCGTAACATATTGGCTTTTTCTACTACGTCTTTCGTTAGATGCGGTGCAAAGCGCTCAATAAAATCATACATATAGGTGCGTAAAAACGCGCCTTTGCGAAAGCCGATTTTGGTGGTTGAGGCGTCAAATAAATGGCTTGCATCAATCGCCACCAAATCTTTATCCAGTTCTTTGTCCATCGCCATTGAAGCAATAACACCCACACCTAACCCCAGCCGCACATAAGTTTTAATAACATCGGCATCGGTAGCGGTAAAGACGATTTTAGGCTCCAGGCCTTTGGCGGCGAAAGCACGGTCTAATTCTGAACGGCCAGTAAAGCCGAACACATAAGTGACAATAGGATGTTGAGCGACATCTTCCACGGCAATTTTGCGCCCAAGCTGCAACAATGGATGATCCTGACGCACAATAACGCTGCGGTTCCAGTGATAACAGGGCAACATCACTAAGTCGTTATACAGGTGCAAAGCTTCAGTGGCGATGGCAAAGTCAGCATCACCGCGCGACGCCGCTTCAGAAATTTGCTGAGGTGTACCCTGATGCATATGTAATGACACCTTGGGATATTTTTGCATAAAACCACTGATAACCGGCGGCAGTGCATAACGGGCCTGTGTGTGGGTGGTGGCGATATTAAGCTTGCCCTGATCTGGCAAAGTATGTTCTTTGGCGACCGCTTTAATGCTTTCCACTTTTGCCAAAATTTGCTGGGCAATCTCAATCACCTCGCGCCCGGCTGGGGTAACATGCGTTAAATGTTTACCGCTGCGGCCAAACACCTGAATACCCAGCTCATCTTCCAGCATACGCACCTGTTTACTGATCCCCGGTTGCGAGGTATAAAGACTTTCGGCCGTTGAGGAAACGTTCAGGTTATGGTTCAGCACTTCAACTATGTAACGCAACTGCTGCAATTTCATGGGCACAGATCCGGTAATGGCTTATCATTGCTCAATATACCTGTTAAGCAGGATATTCCAACTAATTTTTAAATTGGTTAATGCTATAACTAATCGTAGCTAAAAATAAGCCTGCTGCCAGTGCACAGAACGGAGAAATTATGCGACCCAAACTTCCCGCAATAGACTTTGCCTCGGTGCTGGCCTCCACCGTACACGATATGAAAAACTCCCTGTGCATGCTGATCCAGGCGACTGAGCTTATACAACAAGAAAGCCTGCAATTATCAACAGCCGCTCAGGATGAACTGGCCCGCCTTAACTATGAAGCAAACCGGCTGAATTCAAACCTGTTACAGTTATTATCACTATACCGGCTGGAACGTAACCAGTTACCGGTACAAATTGACCAGCATGTTGTTGCCGATGTTACTGAAGAAGTTCTACTGAAGAATCAGTTTTTCAGTGAACAGCAAAAGCTGCAAATCACGCTGGAGCAACCCGATAATCTATACTGGTATTTTGACTACGATCTTATTGTTAACCTGCTTAATGATGCCGTGGCTAATGCGCTGCGCTATTGCCGGCAACACATCGCGCTTGTTGTCACAACACGACAGGAGCAATTAGTGGTCGAAGTGCACGACGATGGCAAAGGCTTTCCCGATTTTATGCTCAACGCCGCCCCTTTAAACATGAATACGCCGGACTTAGCGAATAATCACACCGGACTTGGAATATTTTTTGCTAACCTTATTGCCACAGCACATCAAAATAAAGGCAAACATGGCAGTGTGGAGCTGGTAAACGGCGGCCGCTTTGGCGGCGGTGTATTTCGCCTAAGCCTGCCTTGAGTGCAACAGGCAGCTGTTATTTAAGCTATTTTATGATTAATATGCAGATGTAAGTCACATATAAGAGGTTTCAATGCTGTTAACCTTAATAATAACGCTGGTAGTAGCACTGGTGGTTATCGCCATCATTGTCAATGCTATACAGCAACATAAAGAACGGCTTGCCACCTTAAAACGTGCTGAGTTCAGTAAACTCAGAACCATATTGGAAGACACCGAAGAGCTGATTGTGAACTCGGCGAATGTGCCGCTTTCACCAGCCTTAAGCCAGATGCTGTTAAAACGCATCGCCTTCGCGCTGCGGGCAATGGTTGAGCTGGAGCCTGGCGCCAGAGACATCAAGCAGCGCTTGCAAGAAACCGAAAAACGCTTGAATGAGGGCAATACAGATAGCAGCAGCTTTAACGATGGCGTAACCCTGCCGGATAACGACCAGCAACTTATCGGTATGATTAAAGGCATTAAGCGCCTGCGTACCGTGCTGCGCGCCGAGCACGCCCGGGGTAATGTTGATACCCAAATGGTCATTCAGGAAGATAAGCGGCTGGAAGTGCTGCAACTGCGGATAAACGTTGAAAGCCAAATTAAACGGGGTAACCAGGCCAGGAGCAACAATATGCTGGGCTCTGCCCGACAGTACTTTGAAAAAGCCTTAACCGCCTTGTCTAGCACGCCGCACCAAGACGATTATGCACTGACGCGTAAGTCTGAGGTGATGCAAGCATTGCAGGATATAGCGACACAGCTAAAAGAAGGCAATCTGCGTGACAGAGAGAAAAAAGAAGAAAAAGAAAACAAAGATCTGGACGAATTGTTTGCGCCCAAGCGTAAGTGGTAATCAACCCTATTTCAGAAAATTAAGGCCGCTGCTGCGGCCTTAATTTTTTATTGGTTCAGGCTTTCGTGACAACCCATTTACCATTTTCAAACCAGGCAGACCAACCAGTAGCCTTGCCGTCTTTTTCTGACATCACATACTGCTGCTTGGTTTTACGGCTCCAACGCACAATCGCAGGGTTACCATCGGGATCTTTTACCGGTGCATCCGCCAGATAATGAAACTTCGGCGATAACTGACTGCGGTATTTTGCCAGCTCAGCGACTAAAGGTGCGCGCGTTTCACGTGATTTGGGAAAGGTTGACGCCGCTAAAAACAGGCCGGCGGCACCGTCACGTAACACAAAATAAGCCTCTGACTTTTCGCACTTCAGCTCAGGTAAATGCACCGGATCCTCTTTTGGCGGTGCAGCTTCGCCACTTCGCAATAACTTACGTGTGTTTTTGCAGTCACTGTTTGTGCAACCAAAATATTTACCAAAGCGGCCCGACTTTAATTGCATGTCACTGCCACACTTATCACACTCAATCAGCGGGCCATCGTAGCCTTTAATTTTAAAAGTCCCCTGCTCGACACTAAAGCCATCACAGGCTGGGTTATTACCGCAGACATGTAATTTACGGTTTTCGTCAATCAAATAGCTGTCCATCGCGGTGCCACACTTACTACAGCGTTTTTTCTGCCGCAGTGCTTCGGTTTCCAGTTCATCCTCGTCACTGACATTCACAGCCACATCACCTGCTACGAGGTTCATTGTGGTGGTGCAGCGCTCTTTGGGTGGCAAGTTGTAACCGGTACAGCCCAGAAATACGCCGGTTGACGCCGTTCTTATGCCCATAGGGCGACCACAGGTAGGACAGGCGATATCGGTTACCACCACCTGGTTTACCCGCATGCCGCCTTTGTCAGGGTCATTTTCTGCGGTTTTCAGCTTCTGGGAGAAATCACTGTAAAAGCTGTCCAGCTCTTTACGCCACTGTGCCTGACCATTGGCAATATCGTCCAGCTTCAGTTCCATGTTGGCGGTAAAGTCATAGCTCATCAGATCGTTAAAGTTCTCAACTAAACGGTCTGTGACTATCTCGCCCATTTTCTCAGCGTAGAAGCGCTTGTTTTCCACCCGCACATAACCGCGCTCCTGAATGGTAGAAATAATGGACGCGTAAGTTGATGGCCGGCCAATACCACGCTTTTCCAGCTCTTTTACTAAGCTGGCTTCACTAAACCGGGCCGGTGGTTTGGTAAAATGCTGTGCGCTGTGAAGCTGTGCCAGTGTTAACGCTTCGCCAGGTTTCACGTCCGGTAACTCGTTTTCTTCCTCGTCTTTACGCTTAACCGCCGGCTGCACCTTGGTCCAGCCGTCAAAGCGCAACACCCGACCTTTGGCCTTAAGTTCAAACTCACCAGCCTGCACAGTGATATTGGTCACATCATACAAGGCTGGCGGCATCTGACAGGCAACAAATTGCCGCCAAATCAGCTCATACAGCTTACGGGCATCGGCTTCCATGTCCGCCAGGCTACCGGCCAGCACATTCACATCTGATGGCCGTATCGCTTCGTGCGCTTCCTGCGCATTGGCTTTGCTGCCGTAGCTTAGCGGTTGCTCAGGTAAATACTGAGCGCCGAAGTGGTTGCTGATATAGTCGCGACAGCCCGCCACCGCATCCGCACTTAAATTGGTTGAGTCGGTACGCATATAAGTGATGTGACCAGCTTCATACAGCCTTTGCGCCAACATCATGGTTTTCTTTACGCCATACCCCAGCCGGGTGCTGGCAGCCTGCTGCAATGTAGAGGTGATAAAAGGTGCCTGTGGCTTACTGCTACTGGGCTTATCTTCACGCTCTGTTACCTGATAACGGGCAGACTGCAGCATTGCCAGCGCAGCATCGGCCTGGCTTTTATTTACCGGTTTAAAAGCCTTACCGCCCTGCTTTATCACATCCAATTGCAGTGCTTTGGCCGCTGCTGTCTGGGTATCAGCGGCAATAGTCCAGTATTCTTCCGGCACAAAGGCTTTTATCTCGCGTTCGCGCTCAACCACCAAACGCACTGCAACCGACTGTACCCGGCCGGCAGACAAGCCACGCGCTACCTTTTTCCACAGCAGCGGCGATACCATAAAACCCACCACCCGGTCTAAAAAGCGACGCGCCTGCTGGGCATTCACCCGGTCAACATTAACGTCACCGGGTTCTTTAAACGCATTCTGAATAGCATTTTTGGTAATTTCGTTAAACACTACCCGTTTAAAACGCTGCTGGTCACCACCAATAATCTGCTGCAAATGCCAGGCAATGGCTTCTCCTTCGCGGTCTAAGTCCGTTGCCAGATAGACGGTGTCGGCCTTTTCCGCCAGCGCTTTTAACTCTTTAACCACCTTTTCTTTGCCCGGCAATATCTCATAGCGGGCTTTCCAACCATGCGCCGGGTCAATACCCATGCGGTCTACCAGCGCCTGATACTCTTTTTCTTCTTTGCTCAGCGTTTTTTTACTGGCGGACTTTTCTTTACTGCTACTGGTGGGTAAATCGCGGATATGCCCAACACTGGACTTGACGATAAAATCGTTGCCCAAATATTTATTAATCGTTTTCGCTTTCGCCGGTGACTCTACTATAACCAGTGATTTCGCCATCTTAATACCAGGATCCCTAACATTTAGTGCATGTCTGTAATGCTGCTTTTTTAACGTATATCCGTAAACCGCAGTTGTGACAAGTGAATAAACTCATTATTATGCAAACCAGCTCATTTTAAGAGCTGTCTGGCGAAAGCTTCGCCAGAACGAATGAAGCATCCTAAGCGGCCGCAAAAATAATAATAACAGTGCCCATCCCAATTAAAGGATATAAAGCAAAAATGAAATTCTTTGAAGCAAACTTCGATGGTCTGGTAGGACCAACGCATAACTATGCCGGTTTATCTATCGGCAACGTTGCCTCGTTATCTAACGCGAAAAACACCTCCAGCCCACGCCAGGCAGCAAAACAAGGCTTGAGCAAAATGAAAGCCTTACATGATCTTGGCATGGTACAGGGTGTATTAGCACCGCAAGAGCGACCTGATGTTTACACGCTACGTCGGCTTGGCTTTAGCGGTTCAGATGCACAGGTGATTACTAATGCCGCTAAGCAAGCCCCTGCAGTGTTTAAAGCTGTTTGCTCGGCTTCAAGCATGTGGACGGCTAACGCGGCTACCATATCGCCCAGTGCGGACACTGCTGATGGTAAAATTCACTTTACCCCGGCTAACCTGACCAACAAGTTTCACCGCTCGCTGGAGCCCGTCACCACCGGCAATATTTTGCAGGCAATGTTCCGTAACCCAGAGCATTTTGCGCATCATACCCATTTACCTGACAATGATCACTTTGGTGATGAAGGCGCGGCGAATCATACCAGACTTTGCAGCGCTTATGGTAAACGGGGTGTGGAACTCTTTGTGTTTGGCCGCTACGCCTTTGACAGCAGCAAGCCAGCGCCTAAGCGTTTTCCGGCACGCCATACACTCGAAGCCTGTGAAGCGGTAGCCCGTTTACACGGTTTAAGTGATGAGCATGTGGTCTACATGCAGCAAAACCCCGATGTGATAGATCAGGGCGTATTTCATAATGACGTTATTGCTGTGGGCAATCAGAACGTGTTGTTTTATCACCAACAAGCCTTTGTCGATAGCCAGACTAAACTGAATGAGCTTAAGCGCAAATTTGGTAATGACACAGAGCTTTATCTGATTGAAGTGAAAGACAGTGAAGTGTCAGTCGCTGAAGCAGTTAAAACCTATTTGTTCAATACACAAGTCATCAGCTTACCTAACGGCGAAATGGCGATTATTGCCCCGACGGAGTGCCAGGAAAGCGCCACCGTATCGGCTTACTTAAATGCGCTGAAACAGCGCAATACGCCGATTAAACACATCCATTACTATGATGTAAAACAAAGCATGCGCAATGGCGGCGGCCCTGCCTGTTTACGCCTGCGTGTCGCCATGAGCGAGCAGGAAAAGCAAGCGGTAAACCAGCATGTGCTGATGAATGACCAGTTGTTTGCAACGCTTAACCAGTGGGTCGATAAGCATTATCGTGATGAAATCTCAGAAGCCGATTTGGCCGACCCGCAATTATTGCAAGAATCCCGCACTGCTTTGGATGAGTTAACACAGATATTAAACTTAGGTTCGGTTTATCCATTCCAGCGTGGTTAATCACCTAGGCTACATCCGGTGTACACGACTCAACTTTTATAAACGCTAAATAAAAATCCCCGGCTTGCCGGGGATTTTTTTACTTGTCGCTTATGACTGAATATTAATCTGCAACAGTACAATCCTGAGCAACACCAAATGGGTTTGCTGCAGGACTATTGGTCTCTGTGGTTAAATCATCTGATGCGGTTGTTAAATTATACTCACGGACGCTAACGTTCTCAGTACCGGCAGCAACACCCGATACCTGAATACGCACTTTCAACCAGCTACCGGCATCCTGGGGATAGACCACGTTAAAGGTTGCGACACCATTAGCGTCGGAAGGCGCTAAGCCAGATACCACAGCAATATTACCGGGCGTCAGCATACCATCAGAATTAATATCTTCACCAGCATCAAGGATACCATTGAAATTAGCATCTTCCGAGACACAACTGACTGCTGCGCTAATCGCTGGCGTTGTACCTGATGTTGTCCAGTTTTTAAAGGCTGCAGGTTCTTCAGGGGATTTCACCCAATAGCCTTTGCGATAGCTAACAGAGCTAATTGCTACATTAAGTTGTTGACCAGGAACCGCATTGCCTGAGCTGTCTGTAACGATAATTGAGAACTCTTTGGCGTACGTGCTTTCACTTGGTTTAGTGATAACATTACCCGTACCGAAGCGGAAAAATAACGTTCTGTTACCAACAGCTATATCTGTTTCATCAAACACTGCCGGGTCATCTTGCACACTGGCTTTTACCACCAGATTATTGCCATCCACACCACTCCCCGTAGTGCTGTCAGCGGTAAATAGTGTAGACGCCACGCCTTGGGAGTTAGTAACAGCAGTACCGCTACTTAATGAACCACCGGCGGCATTGTCCAATGAAAACACCACAGTGGCATTTTTCACCGGGTTATTGTTAGCATCACGCACCACAGCACGTACAGTGCTGGTTTCACCTACACCCAGCTGGGCAGGGAATGCCTGTGTTTCTATCTTTGCCGGCACAGTGGCAACAAACTCGATCACTTTTTTCGCGCTGACTGAGTTAGCACCACCTGTGGCAGTGATAGTGGCAAGGCCCGCAAATTGAGAGCGCACGAAGGTTTGTGCTAAACCTGCTGCATCCGTTGTATCGGTTGCGGTCTGATCTGTCGCTGTGGCTGCTGCGGCTGCTGATGCAGCGATAACCCCACGAGTGGTGTTAAAAGTAACGGTCTCACCAGAATTACCAGTGCCATCAACTAACCACTCCACTTCCAACTCTTCCGCTGAACTTAGCTCGACCTCGACCAGTTCGGGTTCATTAGCTGCAGCTACAAAAGCAAACTGATCCGGGCTTACATTTATCACGATCGAGTTCGTCGCACCCAGCGCTGACACGCTCAGCGTATCCTCACCAGGATTTGTCGCCGTATAGGTAAAAGTCGCTTTACCTGAGGCAGCAGTTACTGGGCTCGCCGGGTTCAGGGTATTACCAAGCGCAGAGGTTACTTCAACCACCTGGCTGGCAATACCAGCATCGTTAGAGTCTGCCAGCAGTACATCTATGGTAGCAGTGTCACCCAGCACCACTGAGCCCGGTGCAGTGATATCCAGCGTAGTGCCACTCGCGGTAATTAACAGCTCTGATGATAAACCTTGCACCTGAGCCGTAACGGTAATCTCCCGGATATTTTTATCTGTTTGGCTTGTTAGGGTTGCTTTAGCGACACCGTTTTCATCTGTTGCTGCATCAACCCCAGCTAATTCACCTGAGTCAGTTCTGAAGGTCACTGGCACATCGGCTAATACAATATTATTCGCGTCTCGCACCAATGCGGTTAGCTCGACCTTTGAAGATGAGCCGGTACCCAGCACAACCGTGTCAGCAAATAAGGATACGCTGCCAACTGTCACGTCGACCTGAGCACCACCATCACCGGCGGAGTTAAAGCCAAAGCTTGCACTGGCATCACCAAAGCTTGCCGCAAGCGTTCCTGCTCCGGCTTTAGCTCCGGCTAAAAGACGCACAGTGGCAACGCCATCGCTGTTGGTTAGCACTGTAGTCGCAGGCGTTAATGATGCTAACTCTGTATCGCTTAACTCAAAAGTAATAACCTGCCCAGCAACAGAACCGCTACCTGATACGGTTAAAGTTACCGTTAAGTCTTGCGGTGCTGCCTGAGAGAGCTCAGCAAAAGATTCACCATCACTGTTCTCGATAGTTAGAGTATAAGTCGGCGTTGTTCCACCAGTACCACCGCCGGTACCACCACCGTCATTATCCAGGGTGCCGCCGCCACCGCAGGCGGCAAGGGTTGTTACAACTAGCGCAACGAGTAGTTGCTTAATGCTTCGCATGAAAACTCTCCCAAGCTGTTTTTATTATATAGTTTTTGTTAATTCTGTATCTTAAACCATTAATCTGGCAAACGTCACAGCTATTTTCAAAAAAAATTTCGCTGAATCTGCCTTTAGCCAAAGCAACCTGTTAGGCTAAGCACCATTGTGTTTAAAGTTCTTATCTTATTTTATGACAAAAAATAACAAGCTCGGGTTAACCACCCGCATTGTAATTGGCATGGCGGCCGGTATTGTTGTTGGTTTTTTCTTTAAATGGTTGTTGGCCGGACAAGATGAGCGGATGCTTTATCTGCTTGGCCTGGACATCCCCCTTAAAGCCTTGTTTGTTGATGGGATTTTCCATATTGGCGGAGAGATTTTTATCGCCAGTTTAAAAATGCTGGTCGTGCCGTTGGTGTTTGTATCACTTGTCTGTGGCACCTGCTCATTGTCTGACACCACGGCATTGGGACGCCTGGGCGGAAAAACCATAGCGCTTTATCTCGTTACCACTGCTATTGCAATTAGCCTGGCGATTTTTACCGCTTTGTTAGTCAATCCTGGCATAGGGGTTGAAATGCAGTCAGATGCGAGTTTTAACCTAAGCGAAGCGCCATCACTATCCCAAGTATTTATTAACATCTTCCCCAGCAACCCCATCGAGTCGATGGCAAAAGGCAATATGCTACAAATCATTGTTTTTGCCTTGTTATTTGGCATTGCAATGGCGATGAGTGGTAAGGCTGGTGAACGCTTGAGTGCAGTATTTAACGACTTAAGCGAAGTAATTATGAAGCTGGTGACGCTGTTGATGAACCTAGCACCTTATGGCGTATTTTTTCTGATGGCGAAGCTGTTCACCAGCCTGGGTTTTGAGACAATTGCCAGCCTGGCAAAATACTTTGTTGTGGTAATGGCGGTATTAGTATTACATGGCCTTGTTAGCTACGGTGTGATCCTGAAATTGCTAACGGGCCTTAACCCACTTGTTTTCTTCAGAAAAATGCGTGATGCCGCCCTGTTTGGCTTTAGCACTTCTAGCAGTAACGCTACTATGCCGGTCACCATGGAAACCGTTACGAAAAAGATGGGCGTCAAGAACAGCGTAGCCTCTTTCACTGTGCCGCTTGGTGCGACAATTAACATGGACGGCACGGCTATTATGCAGGGGGTCGCCACGGTGTTTATCGCTCAGGTGTTCGCTGTTGATTTAACACTAAGCGATTACCTAATGGTCATTCTCACGGCTACGCTGGCATCAATTGGTACCGCAGGCGTGCCTGGTGTTGGCTTGATTATGCTGGCGATGGTATTACAACAAGTCGGCTTACCGGTAGAGGGTATAGCGTTAATTATTGGTGTAGACCGGCTGTTAGATATGACCCGCACAGCGGTTAATGTCACTGGTGATGCAATGGTGTCTTGTATCGTGGGTAAAAGCGAAAATGCGTTTGATGAAGCCGTGTTTAATGATGTAAACGCCGGCAGTAAAGAAGAAAGCGTCGACTTTCACCACCTGCGTTAAATCTTAGGATAAGGCTGCTTAAGGCAGCCTTATCCTGTAAGCCCGCTCGACTAAATAACTGGTAGCAAACCGTCGTCTGGCAAAGCCTTTGCCGGTTTGTTCCAGCTCTGCCATTAGTTGAATGTCGGCACCTTGAAATAAGCGGCCAATTTCTGCCGCTGTTACGCTAAAAGGCGGCCCTTGCTTTTCGTGCTGCGGATACTCCAGGCTAATCAGCAAAATTGTGCTGCCCGCTGGTAATAGCCGTCGCAATTTAGCGGCGTATTGCTGACGCATTTGCTCAGGTAGCGCTATCAAAGCAGCTCTATCGTACACTAAACTGGCGCCCTCTAATTGAGCTGGGCTTAAAGCAAAAAAATCACCCTGCCACAACGTTATACGCTCGCTGCTGTAGCGGTGAAACGGCGGCACTGACAGCTGCTGAGATGGCTGTTGATAAGCGCTGAAAAAGTCATCACAGGCAATTTGCGATAACTCAACTCCGGTTACCGGCAAAAAGGTCGCCAGGTAACACATATCCAATGACTTACCGCACAGCGGCACGAATACCCGCTTATGTTGGCCAAGTACCTGCGGCAGACACCGTTGTAATAACGGATGCACATCGTCCAGCTGGAAACCCAGCTCATTGTTTTGCCAGCGCGCCAACCAAAATTCAGCTTCCATACTAACGCAACCAACTTTGCGGCATTAGTCTTTGCCACCAGTGCGATAAAATGGCGGCTGACCCCATACCGACCTTTTCAGCCAGGCCTTTACGCACATGATACTTAACCTGAAACAACTGGTGACTAGGCAACTGTGCCAGTAAGTAATCATCACTGGTCTGGATAGCGTCGATAAGTTTAAGTTCCAACGCCTGATAGCCAAACCAATGCTCACCCGTTGCGACTTGCGCCATGTCAAGTTGCGGCCTGTGCTGCTGCACAAATTGCTTAAACAGCTGGTGGGTTTGCTCCAGCTCTTGCTGAAACTTTTGTCGGCCTTTATCGCTGTTCTGACCAAACAAAGTAACGGTGCGCTTGTATTCTCCGGCAGTAAACTGCTCAAAATCGATGTCGTTTTTTTGCAGTAACTTGTAGAAATTCGGCAGTTGGGCAATAACACCAATAGAGCCCAAGATGGCAAACGGCGCAGCTAAAATTTGGTTGCCAATACAAGCCATCATATAGCCACCGCTGGCAGCCACTTTATCTACCGCAACGGTCAGTTTTATACCGCGCTGGTGCAAACGGTCTAACTGTGACGCTGCCAACCCATAGCCATGTACCACACCACCGCCGCTTTCTAATCGCAGTAGTACTTCGTCTTGCGCGGTTGCCACAGACAAAATAGCCGTTATTTCTTCCCGCAATGATGCTGTTTCCCGTGCATCCATACTGCCGTCAAAATCGACCACAAAAAGCTTGGCTTTATGTTGGCATTTTTCGTCTGCCTGATCTTTTTGCCAGCGTTTAAACTGTTTTTTATCCAGCAATTGCTGTTGCAGCCCTGTCTGCATCTGCCGGTATTGCTTGCTTAAATCGGTAAACTCTAGCTGGCCTTTTTTAGTCTTTTCTTTTGCACTCATAGCTGCGCCGGCAATCAGACCAACCAAAACAGCCAAAGCCACCACAAAGGTTGCGGCTTTGGCCAGAAATAAGCCGTATTCGTATAAAAATTCCAATTCGATTCCCTACCTCGTTATCGCACACTCGTACCCAGTGTATGATTGTACTGCTTGAGCACAAAAGAAAAAGCCCGGCGAACCGGGCTTTGCAATATTCAGCTTAAATTAGTTGGCTGGGGCTAATACTGCAGGGTTAGTTACCTGAATAAGCGCTCCACCGGAAGCGATAAAGCTCGCGGTCTGACGCTGCATTTCCACGGTAGCAGCCGGACTAGCCGTGGGCCGCAAAATAGAGCTGTGATCGCCCGCGGTAAAGGCTGAGATAGCATTTTTACTCTCTTCCGGCATAAAGATACCAGCAACATCACCCACTTGCTCAGCACCCAACATATTTGCTAACGCTAAAGTGCCCGCTAGTGGCATTTTACCAGCACCCGCTGCCTGCAGTGGATTACTAAAACCATTTGGTATTACCTGGTCTGGTAAATTATCAGCACCATCTCCCACTACCGCGATCACATAAGTTGGTGTTTCTGTTACAACCAAATGCTGTGCATAGTTTGATGGGTCACCGCTATCAATAACGGTTTGTGCAGCAAAAGCAAACTGGTTGTAGCCGGCATACAGAGCGGCCAACGTTGCATCCTGTCCCTGCGATGTTAAAAATTGCTCAAACGCATTGTAGCAAGCAGCAAATGGTGCATCACCACAGCCCTCTTGCGCAGACGCAAACTGTGTGAATGCCGTACTTATTTCCTCGCCACCCACACCAAACAATACTGATGCCTTAATCAACGGGCCGAAACTTGCTGAATCTAACAAGAAGTTGGCAATAGCACTGCCTGGCATGGCTAAAGTTGCAGTGTCGACTTTAAACAAGTTGTTTATCGCCGCTTTCTGGTCATCATTTAACGTTGTACTCTGCACTGGCGTATTGGCCATAGCAATAGCAGCAGTACCCGCAATGCCACCTAATGAGTGACCGATAAAAGAAACCTTAGTTGGATTTATGGTACCAGCTTGCGTCAGGTTACTTACATTAAGCGCCGCACGTAACGCCAGAATATCACTGATGCTCTGACGCACGTTATCACGGGTTGTCAGTAAGCTTTGCAAGTTCATGTAATCGGTTGCGGCGTTGTCTGTCGCATTGATCACTAACTCTTCTTCAGTACCATCTTCGTTAGTCACTGTAACTGCAAAACCGCGCTCACCGTGCAACATGTGGTCAATTGCCACTACGGCATAACCCGCCAAAGCCATAGTACCGGCAATTGCCAGCATATTTTCTTTTTCGCTGGTAATACCATGCTGGAAAATTACCACAGGCCAACCGCCGACTGGCGCCGTTATTGGGTCTTGCTGCTGCAAAGATCGCAATAAGTTAATCTGCGCTAAGTCGGGAACAGTCATTAATACTGGCACTTCGTCTAATGCGTTCACTTTCGGCAGCGGGTTAAACTTAGTGATATGCCGGGCTTTATCCAGGTCAAAATCAAAACCAAATAAGTTAGCCGGATTTTGCAGTTGCTCCGCTGTTAAGCCGGTTAATGCCGGGTCTAATAAACCTGCTCTGATAGCACCCAGCAGAGTTACAGGGCTGTCGTATTGTGCCAGCCAGCGACCGGTCAGAGCGGCATAAGGGTCTTCATCGGTAGACACTGGACTGAAATAAGGCAGAGACACTGTGCCTTCATACACTTTTGCAGTGGTTGCCGCCGCATAAGCCTGGTTAGTTAACACCGCATCTTCCGCTGCAATCAATCCAGCTTGCACTAAAGCTTGTCCAGCATTATAGCCTTGATCAGATACCACTAGTGGCCGCTGCGCTGCAGTTTGGGCGATAAGTTGTTTTACTGCGTTAAACACGACATCAGTAGACTGAGTAGTAATCGCCGCAGTATAAATAATGCTGTTACGGTTAATACCTTCTGATTCAGCAGCATCTTCAAAACTATTGATCAATTCTTGCAACGCGACCTGTGACGGCGAGCTAAGCGGCAAACTTTCATCGTCCTGTTTAACCAGCTCATAGCTGGTTGAAGGCGCTAATGCCGTACCCGAGCTGTCTTTGATAACATCAGTTAACACCAACATGTAAGTAGTTGCTTGCTTCAGCGGTTTTAGCGGTATGACAGCAACATTGCTGCCACTGGCACCTGAAACGAAGTCAACACCAAAGGTAAGCTCTGTTACAATTTTACAAGCATGTCCCTGTGTTCTTGGCCGGCAATCAGCATCTGCAGAAGTGGGGCCAGCAGAAATAATCTCAAACACCCGAACTGCGCCAGGCTGCCTTACTGAATCGGCATTTAGTGACGTACCTGCGGCTAAATCAATCTGCACAGTAAAAGGGTTTTGCGTTGACCAGCCATCCAAAGCGCCGAACGCGACTTGCGGGTTGCTATAATCTGGTGCGGCGCCACTATCAGTGGTTAAAGTACCATCAGTAGTACCTTGGAATAATAAATCGTTTGGCACAGACAAACGGGGAGTTGACGCACCCGGATCGAACACAACACGTGAAACCGGCGTTACGCTACCTGCTTCTTCTTGTTTAATATCATCTAAAGACTCGCCACCGCAGCCGGTTAATCCTAAAGCGAGTGCGACAGCTATGCTAAGAGCTAGCTTGTTCATAGTATCTCCCCTATCCTGACTTTTATTTTTTATTTGCAAAGCAGTTGTTTACCTTGCTTATTAGAAACCTGTTGCCAATATAGCTGTAACAGCTACGACCAGTTAAAGTTAACTCAAACCAAAAGAAATCGCTAGCTGAAAAATACAGATTCCACGAAGAAAGGTGCAAACTGAGTCGTTTGGGCGTATGCTTGCGCCGTTTTTGCAGCAACAGGTAAAATTTTATGCAAAATTATCAAGCAGCTAAGGATGCCCTTAACGAAAAAGTTATACTGGTCACCGGCGCCGGTGATGGTATTGGTAAAGAAGCCGCATTAAGTTTCGCCCGGCATGGTGCCAGCGTTATCCTGCTTGGCAAAACGGTTAATAAACTTACTGCCGTGTATGATGAAATTATCGCGGCAGGGGGTAAAGAGCCGGCCATTATTCCGCTGGATTTAAAAGGCGCTACCGCCCAACATTATCGCGACATGGCAGCAACCATTCAGACCGAGTTCGGCAAATTAGACGGCGTATTACATAATGCTGGCATGCTTGGCGTGTTAAGCCCGTTTGAACATATCGACCTGCCAAC
The DNA here is from genome assembly GCA_033838465.1 of Chromatiaceae bacterium. Classification (GTDB taxonomy): domain Bacteria; phylum Pseudomonadota; class Gammaproteobacteria; order Enterobacterales; family Alteromonadaceae; genus Alishewanella. Next base: position 332,056 of record JAJLKZ010000007.1, on the reverse strand, counting down.
CTGGCAGGACATTATGCAGGTGAATGTGACCTCAGCCATGTTGATGACACAGGCCTTACTGCCAGTATTGAAAAAAGCACCACATGCGTCAGTAGTGTTTACCTCATCGGGTGTGGGCCGCAAAGGCCGCGCTTTCTGGGGACCTTATGCCGTGTCTAAATTTGCCACAGAAGGCTTAATGCAGATAATTGCCGATGAATATGACAATAGCAATATTCGTTGTAACTGTATTAACCCCGGCGCTACCCGCACCAAAATGCGCAGCCGCGCGTATCCGGGTGAAGATGTTAACCTGCTAAAAACACCAGCTGACTTAATGTGGCTCTATCTGTATCTGATGAGTGATGACAGTATTGCTGTCAATGGCCAGTCACTGGATGCTCAGGTCAAATAAGCAAAAACCCGGCGTTGCGCCGGGTTTTTCTTTTTATCGAAGAGGTTTCACTAGCACGATTATTTTTTGCTTAGAATTTCTTCACCATTCGCTGCGGCCCATTCATTCCAGGCATCCACTTTTGCATTGAAGTTTTCCGTTGCTTGCGCAGTAGCCTCAGCAATTAAACTGTCGATTTGTTTAGCATACTTTTTATCCACTTTACTGACGGGCACTACTTCAATACCACGCTCTTGCAAGCCCTTTTTCATGGTATGGGTACGCAGAAGTTGCAACTGGCCCGCTTCGACGTAGAAATACTGGCTTTCTTTGTTGATGGTTTTAAATTTCGGTTTAGTTGGGCGTTTGTCTGATTTTACTGTGCTTACCGGCATATCCGTAACAGCCACATCATTACTTAACTTGTAGCCTAACTGCTCCAGTGTAAACCCTTGTGATTTAGCCAATTGCTCTAACTGGCTGATAAGCTCCACTTCCTTTTGCCGCTCAGCCAGCACGCTGTTCAACGTGTCTATTACGTCGGTTAGCTTTACCAAAGTTAATTCTTTGGCGGCTTTTTTCAGTTCACGCTTATCTAATAAAATCGACATTGCCATCTCCTCTAATTAAGTGCATAAAAGGATAAGCAATTTAGCACCTGAAATAAAGTACAGAACAATAGCTAAAATGCAAAAACAATATCATTCATTCAGCTTTGGTTAAGATTGAAATAATTTCAGCCGTTTTTTGTTCCATTAACTGCACATTATTACGTGATTCGACATTTAATCTCAGTACGTTTTCTGTATTAGAACTTCGCAAATTAAACCGCCAGTCGGCAAAACTCATACTTAGACCATCTGTATAATCAGTTTCAAGCACTGTATTTTGATAATACTGCTGCACCCTGGTTATCACGGTTTGTGGGGCTTCGATATGAAAATTCAGCTCGCCGGATGACGGAAAATCTTTAATCATTTGTGCCACTAATGTTGATAGTGGCTGCCCACTCAATGACACCAGTTCAGCCACCAACAGCCAGGGGATCATGCCACTATCGCAGTAAGCAAAGTCGCGAAAATAATGATGGGCACTCATTTCACCGCCGTACAGCGCATCTTCACTACGCATCCGCTCTTTAATAAAGGCGTGGCCAGTTTTGCTCATGATCGCCATGCCGTTGTGCTGCTGCGCTACCGCCTGGGTGTTCCAATATAATCTCGGGTCATGAATAATCTTTTGTCCGGGATGTTTTGTTAAAAAGGCCGCACACAACAGGCCAACAATATAATAGCCTTCAATGAAACAGCCTTTTTCGTCAAATAAGAAACAACGGTCAAAATCACCATCCCAGGCGATTCCAAAATCGGCCTGATGTGCCACAACCGCCGCAGCAGTCGCAGCCCGGTTCTCTGGCAACAGCGGATTAGGAATACCATTTGGAAATGTCGCATCGGGCTGATGATGCACTTTGATAAATGTTACCGGCACACCTGCTTTTTCAAAGTGCGCTTCAATAGCATCGACGACATGACCAGCGGCACCATTACCCGCATTAACCACTAAGGTTAATGGTTTAAGGTTCACAGGCTCAATAAAGCTTAGCAGCCTCTCAACGTAAGCCGGCAACAGCGACTGACGCTGCCAACTAGCGCCCTGCCAGCTGAAATGGTCGCTACTTCGGATGTGGTCGAGAAAATCATTAAACTGAAGCGCCGGAAAGGGGTCGCCTAATAACAATGCTGTTTGCTGTTTAATATCCAACAAACCGGTATCGCCGCTGATAGGTCGGGCATTATCACGCACCAGCTTCATACCGTTGTAATTAATTGGGTTATGGCTGGCGGTGACCTCAATAGCGCCGTCAATATCCAGATACTGTGCAGCGAAATACACCTCTTCAGTGCCTGTCATGCCAAGATCTATTACATTAACCCCTTCGCTTAACAACCCCAGTGCCAGCGCATTTTTTAATGGCTCAGAGGTGGCGCGCACATCGGCACCCAGTGCCACACTGCGCGGCTTGACCACTTTGGCAAAAGCTCGGCCAATGCACCAAGCCAGCTGCTCGGTGAGCTCTTCATCGAGTTTGCCGCGGATATCATAGGCTTTAAAACAGCGCAGCAGGTTATCAATTGCGGCCATATTTGTCCTCAAAGCGAATAATGTCGTCTTCACCCAAATAGCTGCCAGACTGCACTTCAATCAGCTCTAACGGAATTTTGCCCGGGTTTTCCAGTGAATGAATGGTGCCAACCGGGATAAAGGTTGATTCATTCTCAGTGACTAGAAACTCCTTATCACCGTTGCGCACCAGCGCCGAGCCACTCACCACCACCCAGTGCTCTGCTCTGTGATGATGCATTTGCACCGACAATTTGGCGCCCGGTTTTACCGTAATATGCTTTACCTGATAACGTTCCCCGCTATCGACCGAGTCATACTTGCCCCAGGGCCGGAACACCTCCCGGTGTAGGTCTACTTCAGGGCGGCCATAACTTTGTAGCTTGGCGACAATATTTTTTACACCTTGCAACTGGCTTTTATGCGCCACTAATACCGCATCTTTGGTTTCCACCACCACCACATCTTCCAGTCCTATTGCCGTCACTAAACGCTGCTCAGCATACACATAGCTGTTATGGCATTGCTCCAGTAGCACGTCGCCGCGACAGGCATTGCCCTGTTCATCTTTTGCCATCACTTGCCACAACGCATCCCAACTGCCGACATCGCTCCAGCCCGCTTCCAGCGGCACCATCACGGTATTAGCAGACTTTTCCATTACCGCATAATCAATAGAATCAGATGGGCTGGCACTAAAAGCCGCTTTGTCCAGCCGGATAAAATCCAGATCAGTGCTGGCTTTAGCCAGTGCTTGTTCAGCGGCTGCGACAATATCCGGTGCAAACTGGTGTAATTCAGCCAGTAAGCGGCTGGCTTTAAACAAGAACATGCCACTGTTCCAGTAATACTCGCCGCTGTCGACAAACTGGCGCGCAGTTGTTACATCAGGCTTTTCATAAAACCGGGCCACGCTGCTTACTCCGGCTGGCAAGGTTGGATCACGCTTCGCATCTCGGCGAATATAACCGTACCCCGTGTGAGCGCTGGTAGGCACTATGCCAAACGTCACTAACTTGCCTTGATTCGCTGCAGGCACGGCCAGCTCTACCGCCTGATGAAACGCTGGCACATCTTTAATCGCATGATCAGCCGCCAATACCAGCAATAACGGGTCCTCGCCTTGTTGCATAGCGCTAAGCGCTGCCACCGCTATGGCAGGTGCCGTATTGCGCCCTTCTGGCTCTAACACTATGGCAGCGTTAGTGATGGCAAGCTCACGCAGTTGCTCTGCCACCATAAAACGGTGATCTTCGTTACAGATAATGAGGGGGGCGCCAAGCCCCGCTAAACCTTTTACCCGCAGCAAGGTGTTCTGTAGCATACTTTTATCATTAAGCAGCGACAGAAACTGCTTGGGCTTTTTTGCCCTGGACAGTGGCCATAGCCGGCTACCCGAGCCGCCACTTAGAATGACTGGTATCATACTGACTCCTTTCAATAATTGTCCGTTTGACTCTGTTGCTGCTCAGTATAGCCACAGACAGCCTCGCTCGTCAGTAGGCAGATGCATATCTCTCCTGAGAAAACCTAATACAGTCTTTTTTTTGCTGGTCGGTGCTCTCTAAGCAGGTACAATCGGCTATCGTGTCGCGATTTTAAACGCAAGGTCAAGTTATGACAGATTTTACACAGTTGTTTGTTAACAACAAAAACTGGGCTGATCGGATAGAGCAAGAACAACCTGGTTTCTTTAAGCGGTTATCTGAACAACAGGCGCCAGAATATCTGTGGATTGGCTGCTCTGACAGCCGCGTACCAGCAAATGAAATTGTCGGTTTACTCCCCGGCGAACTGTTCGTGCACCGTAATGTCGCTAATTTGGTCGTGCACTCTGACATGAACTGCCTGTCAGTATTGCAGTACGCCATTGATATCTTGAAGGTGAAACACATTCTGGTGGTCGGACATTACGGCTGTGGTGGCGTGAAAGCGGCGATGACCAAGCAGCGAGTAGGCTTTGTTGATAACTGGCTGCGAAATGTTAAAGATGTCTACGTGATGCACCGTGATAAAGTGGATAGCCTTAGCGATGAAAACGCGCGGTTAAATCGGCTAATAGAGCTGAATGTCATGGAGCAGGTTCGCAATTTGTGTCATACCAGTTTTGTGCAAGAAGCCTGGGAGCGTGGCCAGGAACTGACGGTTCACGGTTGGGTTTACAGTTTACGCAACGGCCGGGTGAAGGACTTGCGCGTTAGTCACTCCTGTAATGATAAAATCGACGATATTTACACCGTCGATCTCGCTGAATTTATTGAAAAATAATTACTTGAAACGGATGGGCTGGGCCGCCACCGGCTGATAGGTGGCACTGTGTCCCTCAACCCAGCTGCCATTTTGCAGATAACTGGATTTTGTCTGTAAAGTGCCATCCGGCAAGATGCGACTGAATGACTTCACTTGCGTAATGCCATTTTGGTTGTTTTCAACGTTTTCCAGCGCCACAATTTCACCCGTTTGCACATTAAACTCCATAGTGCCATGGGTATAAAAACCGGCTGTTGTGAAGTAGTAATAGGCCAGGCTTTGCTTTTTCTCATCCCAGAAAATAAATGACTCGCCACCATATTCGCCGTTATTAATCGAGTGCACGGTTTTAATGGCCTGGCCGTTTAGTGCCCGGCTCCACAGTGATCGATCAATAACTTTCTCTGCTTTACCCGGCTGGGTTAAATCGCCCTGCCAGTGCTGATTTAAATAGGGCCGAAACGGCTCCAGTTTACTATGTAGTGGCAGGGTTTCATTGGCTCCAACTAAGCCACTAAGGAGTAACACGCTTAACAAAAGTAATCTCATGACGTAATCTCACTTTGCTGTTTTGCAAAGTATTAAAGATAACAGCAGCAAAGTAAAAGCCACCATCACAGGATCACCGTTTTATTGCCGTGTACAAACACCCGATCTTCCACCACCAGCTGCAGCGCTCTGCTTAATGCTGCTTTTTCCACATCACGGCCGGCGCGTGCCATATCTTCCGCACTAAAGTTGTGGTCTACCGGTGCCACCATCTGCTGAATAATTGGGCCTTCGTCTAAATCATCATTCACAAAGTGCGCAGTAGCACCAATAATTTTCACGCCGCGTTCAAACGCTTGCTGGTAAGGGTTAGCACCAATAAACGCGGGTAAAAAACTGTGATGGATGTTGATAATTTTTTCCGGATACTGCGCGACAAACGCCGGCGTTAAAATACGCATAAACTTCGCCAGTACAAGATATTCCGGCTTATAGGGCCTAATCACCTCCAGCAGTGCTGCCTCATGCTCGGCGCGGCTTAAGCCCTGATGGCTGACATAGTGATAAGGTAAATCAAAACGGGCGGCCAGTTGCTCAAGCTGTGGGTAATTACCGACGACAGCGGCAATATCCAGCGCCAACGAGCCGTCGAATACCTTCATTAAAATATCACCCAAACAATGCGCTTCTTTGGTCACTAAAATAACCACCCGCTTTGCACGCTGGCTAACCAAACTGCGCTCAGAGCCCGTAGGCAAGGCCCGGTCTAAATCAAACAGTAAGGTCGCATCATTAAATACGCCTTCTAGTTCGGTGCGCATATAAAAGCGACCACTTACCGGGTCAACATATTCGGTATTGCGAATAATATTCAGCTGATGCTTGTAGCAAATATTGGTAATTTGTGCGATCAGACCTTTAGAATCAGGGCATTCCGTTAATAAAATCTTACGTTCCATAGCGGCTATCTGTCATTGAGAGCAAGGTTGATGTTTTACCGCATCTTTGGCTTCAGCGTCAAAGACATTTAGACGTCTTTGGCTTAACTTGTTGTTTTGGCAAAAAACCGCATAATACCGCTGTGTTACTTAGCAGCGCATTACAGGAGCCTATGGCGTCGTTTCAATTCAATGTGGTCGGCTACATCCAATCGCCATACAAACAAAAATTCGCTATTCCGCGCCAGCCTGGCCTTATTCCGGAAGCCATTGGCTACCTGCAGCTTGAGCCAGGTTATGATGATGACACCATTTTGCGCGGTATCGACAGCTTCAGTCATCTGTGGCTACTGTTTGTGTTTCATGAAACGGCTGACAAGGGTTGGTCGCCAATGGTGCGGCCACCCCGTTTAGGCGGTAATGCCCGCAAAGGTGTATTTGCTACCCGAGCGACGTTCAGACCCAACCCGGTCGGCTTGTCGGTGGTTAAGCTGGAAGGCGTCGAGCGAAGAAACGGTAAATTGTGCTTGAAGCTCAGCGGCATAGATTTGCTACATGGCACGCCGGTCATTGATATCAAACCTTACCTGCCCTACTCTGATGCGTTACCTGAGGCTGCCGGCGGCTTTGCCGACAGCGCACCAGAAACCGCGATGACGGTAAGTTTTTCCGAGCAGGCCAGCGATTTTTGCCGCCAGCAAAACCAATACCCCGATTTACGAGTATTTATCGAGAAAGTATTAAAACAAGATCCCAGGCCCTCGTACAAAAAGCAACGCGATGGCGAGCAAAGCTATGGCATGAGCTTGTACCACTACAATATTAAATGGACCGTAACCGGAGAGCATAACCATGTTACTGAAATTCATCAGCTTAAACCTTAAGCTGACCGCTGCAGCAACCTGTGTTGCCCTATCGGCCAGCACGCTGCCCGATTTACCCGAGCCGGTGAGTAATAATGCGGTAGCCAGTACCAGCATTCGTGGCAAAACCTATATTGTCAGCTTTATGGGTATAGGCCCGGGCAAACAGCACAGCGACATTCACAACAAGGTGTTTATGCATACCCTTGGCGAGTTTGGCTGGCAAAATCTGCCGCCAGTGCCCAGCCAGCAGCGCGTAAATGGTCGCATTGCGGCCAGTGCCGTTGCGCTTAATAACAACTTTTTTGTGTTTGGTGGTTTCAGTGTTAATGCGGATGGCAGTGAGCAAACCGCCACTGACAGCTACCGGCTTGACCCCATTACCCGCCGCTATACGCGACTGAATGATATTCCTGTACCGGTGGATGACGCCGTTGCCCTGACGTACCAAAACCGCTATATCTATCTAATCAGCGGCTGGAGCGATCACGGTAATGTCAACTTAGTACAGCAGTTTGATAACTTTACTCAGCGCTGGTCGCAGGCCTCGCCATTTCCCGGCAAGCCGGTGTTTGGTTTGGCAGGCGCGATGGCCGGCAATACCATGCTATTGTGTGATGGCGTGGCGCTTAATTACTACAGTGATAAAAAGCCCAGCTTCGAGAGCGAACCAGCCTGCTACTTAGGCACAGTAGGTGATAACGCCAATAAAATTGACTGGCGCCTGATCGCACACCCCACCGGCACTGCACGTTATCGCATGGCCGCTATTAACACCCAAATAGACGGCAAAGACATGTTGGTGTTTATCGGTGGCAGCACTAACCCATATAACTATAACGGCATAGGTTACAACGGGCAGCCGTCTGAGCCTGACAGCAAAGTGTGGGTATTTTCTGTCGCTGAACAGCGTTGGCTGAAAGCCTTAGATACTACGCCGGTGATGGATTTACGCTCATTAATTGAAATAGACGGCCAGATTTACTCGGTAGGTGGCATGCAAAGCGGCCAGCAAGTTAGCCCGCAGCTTATCCATCACCCGATAAAACTCCAATAGAATTGCCCTTGCCGCCTTGCTAGAATGGCGGCAATTTTTTAGCACGACATACGAGAATACGATGCGCAGCAGTCAGTACTTACTATCTACCGTAAAAGAAACCCCAGCCGATGCCGAAGTTATCAGCCATAAGCTTATGCTGCGCGCCGGCATGATCCGTCGCGTTGCCTCTGGCATGTACACCTACCTGCCAACCGGCGTGCGGGTGCTACGCAAAGTTGAGCAAATCGTGCGCGAAGAAATGAACAAAGCGGGAGCCATTGAAGTGCTGATGCCGATGGTACAACCGGCTGAGCTTTGGCAAGAATCTGGCCGTTGGGAAAAAATGGACGCCGAATTGCTGCGTTTTAAAGACCGCCACACGCGCGACTTCGTGCTGGGGCCAACCCATGAAGAAGTGATCACCGACTTAGTACGGCGTGAAATTACCAGTTACAAACAGCTGCCACTGAATTTATATCAAATTCAAACCAAGTTCCGTGACGAGCGCCGGCCACGTTTTGGCGTGATGCGCGCGCGTGAATTCTTAATGAAAGATGCTTACTCGTTTCACCTAAGCCAGGACAGCTTACAACAAACCTATGACGCCATGTTCCAGGCTTACTGCAACATCTTTACCCGCCTGGGGCTGGATTTTCGTCCGGTACTGGCTGACACCGGCGCCATCGGCGGCAGTATGTCACACGAGTTCCACGTGCTTGCCGCATCAGGTGAAGATGCTATCGCCTTCTCTGATAGCAGCGATTATGCCGCCAACATTGAAATGGCCGAAGCCATTGCCCCAGCCGGTGAACGGCCAGCGGCCAGCCAGACACTGACTGAAGTAGCGACCCCTAATGCCAAAACTGTGGCTGAAGTTGCGGCCGTGTTAGGTCAGGACATCAAACAAGTCAGTAAAACCCTGATTGTGTATGGCGTAAAAGGTGACAACGACAAAGCCCAGCCACTGGTGGCCTTAGTGTTGCGTGGCGATCATGAATTAAACGAAATCAAAGCCGAGAAACTACCTCAGGTGCAAAGCCCGCTGGTGTTTGCCAGCGAAGAAGAAATTCGCGCCGCTATTGGTGCCGGCCCTGGATCTTTGGGCCCGGTGGGCATGCCACTGCCGGTAATTGTTGATCGTAGCGCTGCGCATATGGCTGACTTTAGCTGCGGCGCCAACAAAGATGGCTTCCATTTAACCGGCGTTAACTGGGATCGCGACAGCCAAAATTACAGCGTGGCTGATTTGCGTAATATCGTCGAAGGTGACCCAAGCCCGTGCGGTAACGGCAAGCTTGTAATTAAACGCGGTATTGAAGTAGGCCACATCTTCCAGCTGGGCGATAAATATTCACAGGCATTAAAAGCCGGTGTGCTAAACGAGGAAGGCAAACACCAGATCATGACCATGGGCTGCTATGGTGTGGGTGTATCGCGCATTATCGCGGCGGCCATTGAGCAAAATCATGATGAATTCGGTATTATTTGGCCTGATGCCATAGCCCCGTTTCAAATTGCGCTTATTCCAATGAATATGCACAAGTCAGTGCGCATTGAAGAAGCTACCGTGCGCCTATACAACGAGCTGACTGCAGCCGGTTTTGACGTGCTGTTTGACGACCGTAAAGAGCGTCCAGGGGTGATGTTTGCCGATATGGAGCTGATGGGTATTCCGCACAGTATCGTTATTGGCGAGCGCAACCTGGATAATCAGCAGGTAGAGTACAAAAACCGCCGCACCGGCGAAAAAGAGATGCTCGATATTCCGTCTGTGGTAGCTGCCATGCAGCAGAAACTGGCAAAGTAATACCGGTTAGCATCTCACTGAGACAGTAAAAAAGGGCAGAAAAATCTGCCCTTTTTTATTTGTCACTTCGCGCTTAAAACAGCAGGTTTTTACCGAAGAAAATGGTCGAGACGGTATTTACAAAAATTACTGCCAGGATCAGTGGAATAAAGGTACCCAACGAGAAATTAACGTATTTTTGCAGTAACGAGCCGGCAAAGGTGGAGTTGCCCTGGCTGATTTCCGCATCAAAGTTATGTTTTTTCCAGCGGTAAATGACAAACAGACACAGTAATAAGCCGTTTAACGGCAATATGGTTTCGTAGAAAATATCGTATACCAAATCAAAAAACGATTTTACAATCGGCTGGCCCTCAGCATTTAAGCCATAGCTGGTTAAATTGCTAAATAGCTCAACGCGGCCAAATGACAAGGCACATACTACCGCCAGGGCTATCATCACTGCACCCAGGGTGTATAGCGCTTTACGTCGTGATACCCCTTTGCCGTCCATCAGGCTGGCTACCGGCACTTCAATAATAGATACCAGCGAAGTTAACGCCGCAAAAAACACTAACAGAAAAAAGAAGCTGGCAATAAAAGAGGCGCCGAAATAGCCAATATCACCCTGCAATGCCAGGAAGATTTTTGGCAAGAACATAAAAATCATGCCAATGCTGGACTCAGACAGCTCACTTAACTGAATATCCGGGTTAAACGAAAACACGGCCGGTAATATCAGCAAGCCTGAGCAGGCCGCTACCAGTAATGACAACCCCGCCACCATTTTACCAGCATGCACTATGTCATTGTTTTTCTGAATATAAGAGCCATAAGTAATTAAAATGCCCATCGCCAGCGACAGTGAGAAAAACGCCTGTGCCAAAGCACCGTTCAATACCTTACCGGTTAACTTATCAAACTCGGGTACCAGGAAAAACTTCACGCCCAGCATGGCGTTATCCAGGGTAAACACATAAATCACCAACGCAATCAGCATAATAAACAGCATTGGCATGAGCACCCGCGCCGCTTTTTCAATGCCCTGCTTTACCCCGCCCTGTAAAATAGCGAAGGTTAAGCCAATAACGATGGCCATATAAATAAACAGCTCGTTACTGTTAATAAAGCTGCCAAAGCTGTCCGGCGCGGCCAGCTCAGTTAATTGCCCCATTACCGATTTGGCTAGATAACCAAAAATCCACACCGTAATCACCAGATAAAACACCCCTATCATAAAAGGCGTCAGCACTGATAGCCAACCTACCGTGCGCCAGGCGCGGTTTTGACCTATTTCAGTGTAAGCGCCCAGCGGGTTTTGCCGGGTATGACGGCCCAAGCTCATTTCAGCCAGCATGACCGGCAGGCAGATAAAGAACACAAAGAAGGCATACATAATTAAAAAGGCGGCACCGCCATTTTTACTGGCCATCACCGGAAAGGCGACCAGATTACCGATACCTACGGCTGAACCGGCGGCGGCCAGTACAAAGCCCAGGCTGGAGCTAAATTGTTCACGTTTCATTACTACGCGGACTCCCTGAATCTTTTCTTATTAGAATAATTGAGCTGTGCTCATTTTTTTGTAAGCGCCCTGCATGCTAACAGGCTGTTACGCTAAATCCTAGTGCTGTACTGCTCCGATGCGTTTAACAGCGTTGGAAGCACGCTTAGGATCTGCTATCGTGCGCCGCATAACGAAGGCTCGTGAAGGATTAACTTATGTTTTATATGATTTACTCTGAAGATGTGGCAAACAGTTTAGAAAAGCGCCTGGCGACCCGCCCGGCACATTTGGCACGTTTAGAGCAGCTGAAGAGTGAAGGCCGTTTGCTGCTGGCCGGCCCGCTGCCGGCGATTGACAGCCCGGACCCTGGCGCGGCAGGTTTTACCGGCTCGTTAGTGGTCGCTGAGTTTGCCAGTTTAGCCGAGGCACAGGCCTGGGCTGATGCCGACCCTTATCTGGCCGCTGGTGTGTATGCGCGCTCTACAGTAAAACCGTTTAAAAAAGTGCTGCCATAACACTACTGACACAAGGACAGTCGCATGAGTTATATCTTACTGACCGGTGGCGCCGGTTATATTGGTAGCCATACCGCACTGGAGCTATTAAACGCCGGCTTTTCTGTGATTAGCTTTGATAACTTTAGTAACAGCTCTGATGAAGCCCTTAACCGGGTGCAACAGTTAACCGGCAAACAACTTATCAGCATTCAAGGCGATATTCGTGACGAAGCGGCGCTGCGCAGTCTGTTTAGCCAATATGCGATTAGTGCTGTAGTGCATTTTGCCGGGCTAAAAGCAGTTGGTGAGTCAACACAAATACCGCTGCATTACTATGACAATAATGTCGCGGGTACGGTAACGCTATGCAGGGTCATGCGCGACTATGTTGTTAAAAAGCTGGTATTTAGCTCCTCTGCAACCGTCTACGGCGATGCCAAACAGGTGCCTATCCCGGAGACAGCGCCTCGCTCTGCCACCAACCCATACGGCCAAAGTAAGTTGATAATAGAGCATATCCTAGAGGATTTGGTGCAGGCCGAACCAGACTGGGGCATCACCTTGTTACGCTATTTTAACCCGGTTGGCGCCCATAACAGTGGCCGTATTGGCGAAGATCCAAGCGGTATCCCGAATAACCTGATGCCATTTATCTCGCAGGTGGCCGTGGGTAAACGCTCAAGCCTCAGTGTATTCGGTGACGACTATCCCACCCACGATGGTACTGGCGTGCGCGACTATATTCATGTGGTTGATTTAGCTCGCGGCCATGTTAAAGCTTTGCAGTATTTGCAACAGCATAGCGGCATAGAGGCAATTAATTTAGGCACCGGCACCGGTTACAGTGTATTGGATATGGTCAATGCCTTTAGCCAGGTTAATGGCGTGGCAGTGCCTTATACCATAGCACCGCGCCGTGCCGGTGATATTGCCAGCTGTTATGCCGAGCCTGCCAAAGCGAAAGCGCTACTGGGCTGGCAGGCTGAAAAGACACTGGAAGATATGGTGCGCGATAGCTGGCGCTGGCAGCAGGCCAACCCTAATGGTTACAGCCGCTAGCTAATTAGCCCAAGCTCTAAGGCCAGAAGCACAGCCCGGGTGCGGTCACGCACCCCAAGCTTGGCTAAAATAGCAGAACACTGGTTTTTTACCGTGCCTTCGGATTTATACAGCGCATTGGCAATCTCTTTATTGCTGTAACCTGCCGCCATCAACTGCAAAATCTGTAGCTCTTTGTCAGTTAACGGCTCAAGCTGCGCTGGCATAGTAAAGTCGCTGCTGCCAGCGCGCACGCTGCCCAATAAACGTTCGGTAATATTGGGCGCAAACCAGCTACCTCCGCCAGCAAGCGTGCTTATTGCCTCAACTAAGGTTTCAAGCGACACATCTTTGAGTAAAAAGCCGCGCGCGCCCAGTGAAATGCTTTTTAGCACCAGCTCATGTTCATCGAAAGTAGTCAGAATAAGCACCGGCGTAGCGATCTCTGCTTGTTGCAAGGCGACTAAAGTTTGCACGCCATTCATTACCGGCATGGATAAATCCAGCAAAATTACTTCTGGCTGTTGCTGGCGGCAAGTTTCTACTACGGTGCTGCCATCGGCACATTCCGCCACCACCGCGACTTTGCCAGACAGTCCCAGTAAGCTTTTTATGCCATCGCGAATCAGCTTCTGGTCATCTACCAGCAACACTTTATGCATTATCACTCTCCTGGTATGGCAGGATCAGGCTAAGCTCAAGCCGCTGCTGCACTGTGCTCAGCGTTAAGCTGCCGCCGCATTCTGCTGCACGCTCCTGCATACCGGTTATGCCATTGCCCGGCAGCCAGTGCGGATTTACGTTGCCATTATCACTTAGCGTCAGCTTTAAGTTTCCGTCGCTGAGATGGGCGTTGATCTGCATTTCGCTGGCACCGCTGTGTTTTAAGCTGTTGCTGATAGCCTCCTGCACAATACAGAGCACATGCTGTGCCTGTTTTAAATCATGCAGCATAATATCAACGGGGATCTGCAGCTTCACCTTAAGCTGCTCAGGTATCAGTGCCACTAAAGGCTGCAATGCGTCCAACAGGCTGACATCGGCGAACTGCCGCATGGTGCTTACTGCCTCACGCACATCAGACAGCAATAACTTGGCCAGCTGATGGCATTTATCCACTTGGGTTTTAGCCTCACCACTGCTTAAATGGCCGGCCACCTGCAATTGGATCGTCAGCGCGGTTAAATGATGCCCCACTAAATCATGCAAATTACGCGCAATGCGGGTGCGTTCACTCTGGCGTGAGGCTGCCTGCAGTAATTGCTGGGTGGCTAACAGTTGCTGATGCTTTTGCTCCAGCTCAGCTTTGGCCGCTTCAGCATCGCGGCTGGTGCTTTGCACCAATACTGCAAATAGATGAAAGCTGCCGTACAGTAGCGCTGTGATCCAAACAGAATTGCCGGCTTGCCATGCCACCAACCAATGCCAGCATGCCACCACAAGCACCACCAGCAACATAGCCAAGGCGGTGCGCATCACAAAAGGCAGCATCGCAGCCCAAATCACCGTTAAAATGGCTAAAAATTCAAAATTCCGCTCAGGCAACAGCCATAACAAAATAAACGAAACAGCCAGTTGGAATGTCAGCAGCGCAGGGCCAAAACGTCCTGTCAGAGCAAGCACGCTATGCTCACGCGTAAGCGCTATAAATAAACCACCGTACAGCAGAAACAGCAGGTGTATCCACCACTGATCCACATCGGGTTGAACGCGCTGCAGGATAACTATACTGATGCCGTATACCAGTAACCAGGTCAGTACACCGGCCAGGGTGGCAAAATCAAATTTTCTCTTCATGCACGCATTATGCGCAGCTTTACACCAACTGCAATAGGCCAAAAGTCATAGTGTAAAATCCTGACTTCTGGCACCTGTGCGCCAACCTCCATAAGCGTAAGCTGCGGCTATCAACCCAGGAGGTTCAACATGTTAATGCTACATACCGCTTTACTGTATTTACACATCGTTTTAGGCGCCATTGCCCTTGTTGTTTACTGGCTGCCTATTATTGCCCGTAAAGGCGGCGCTTTGCATATTCAGGCTGGTAAGCTGTTTTATTATCTGATGCTGACAGTCGCTGGCTCTGGCATAGTATTGTGCACTCTAGGGCTTATTGACCCCATCGGCATTTACACGGCTGGGCAACAACTTAGCACCGATCAGATTAATCGCATGCTGATCTGGCGCGTGCCATTCTCACAGTTTTTACTGTTACTTAGCTTGCTTACCTGGGTCAGCGTGCGCCACGCCATTGGCGTATTAAAAGCCAAAGCTGACCGCAGCCTGTTGCGCCGCTGGTACTATCAGGGACCGGTATTTTTAATGTTCCCGTTAGCCGGTTTCGTTGCCTACAAGGGCATCAGTATCGGCATGCCGCTACTGATCATTTTCGCTGTGGTCAGCCTGGTTACCGCCACCACTATTAGCCTGTATGTATACAAAAAAGCGGTTAGCCCACGCGCCTGGATTATCGAACATTTTGGCTCCATGGTGGGCAGTGGCATTGCCGTTTATACAGCGTTTTTCGCCGCCGGTGGCCGACGTATGCTAGCTGAGATATTGCCGGGTAACTGGCAATTGGTCAGCTGGCTGGCAGCACCGGTCATTGGTACTACTGCCTTATTACTGCTTACTGGCTTTTATAAGCGTAAATATCGGGTCGGTTCAGCGGCAAAATAGCAGGACGGCCGAATTCTGTGCGCTATAGTTAACTCTGGGTTTACTTTAGCGCGACTGCATTATGATACCGCTGCTCAGATCTGTGCTTTACTTAATTATTATCTTGCCAACGCTGGCACTGGCGCAAATACGTACTGTGGTATATGCGCTACCTAATGCACACCAAAACCCAGTCGAAAACTACTATGTGCAACTGCTTACTCAGGCATTGGGCTATTCGTCAGAACAGTTTCAGCTACAGCCAGCCACAGAATTTATCAGCCAAAGCCGAGCACTGCGTGAATTAAGCCAAGACAGCGGCGTTGTTGATATATGCTGGAGCATGACCAGCATAGAGCGTGAGCAGTTTTTAACGCCTATCCGCATTCCGCTAAACCGGGGTTTACTGGGCTGGCGGCTATTACTCACCCAAACTGCCCAACCGTTGCAGTTAGACGCTAAAAACAACAGATTGTTATTGGTTCAAGGACACGACTGGCCGGATACGCAAATTCTAAAAGCAAACGAATTTCGGGTGCATGCCGCAGATGATTTCTATGCCATGTTTACCATGGTAGAAAAAGGCCGCGCCGATGCTATGCCCAGAGCCGTTATAGAGATAGAGCAAGAATTGGCTACCGTGGCAAAGCAATTACACATTGCACCGAATATCATGCTGTATTACCCCACTGCGCAATATTTCTTTGTCAGCCCTGATGACCAACAGCTGGCACAGGCAATCGAATATGGCTTAAGGCAAATGCTGGCCGATGGCAGTTTTGAGCAGCTGTTCCAGGCGCAGTATGGGCAAAGTCTGCAGCGCCTCCTGGCCTCGCCACGGCAAGTGCTGATATTAAAAAACCCCTTATTGCCCGCTGCGACGCCACTTTCTGACAGCCAGTTGTGGCAAACGTTACCTGAGCATTTTACGCCGATAACACCCTAATTTATCACGCCAGGTAATACCCCCATGCTTTACAGCCGCGGCATTTTTACTTAATGTCAGCCCAATTAAAATAGGTTGGAGCTGGCAGCAAATGTTAAGTGTTAAAAACAAGGTTATCTGGATCACCGGCGCTTCAGGCGGCATTGGTGAGGCCTTGGCCCGCGAACTGGCTGCCGACGGCGCCCGGCTGGTATTAAGTGCCAGGCGACACACCGAGCTTGAGCGGGTGCGCGCCAGCTTAGCCAATAGTCACCAGCATCTGCTGTTGCCACTGGATATTACCGACGATGCCGCAATAGTGGCTGCGGTTGACAGCATTAAGCAGCAAATCGGTGGTCTGGACTGGCTGATTAATAATGCCGGTATCAGCCAACGCGCATTGATACAGGACACCAGCCTGGAAACAGAGCGGCGTTTATTCGATGTCAATTACTTTGCCCAGGTCAATCTGACCAAGCACGCTCTGCCACTGCTGCTGTCAGACGGTGGCGGCAAAGTGGTGTTTGTCTCGTCAGTCGCCGGCTTAGTTGGCACCCAATACCGAGGGGCTTATTCCGCTGCCAAGGCGGCACTGCATTTATGGGCCAATAGCTTACGTGCTGAACTCGTTGATCACGGCTTAACAGTAGCGACGATATTCCCCGGCTTTGTAAAAACCGATGTTTCACGCAATGCCTTAACCGGTGATGGCACTGCGCTTGGCAGCATGGATGACGCCCAGGCCAACGCCATGAGCGCAGATGCCTTTGCCGAAAAGGCAGTAAAAGCGCTGCTAAAGGGCAAAAGCTATATTGTTATCGGTGGATTAAAAGAGCGCTTAGGCGCACTGGTATCGCGCTTATCGCCCGAGCTTTTGTATAAAATGGTGCGTAAAAGTAAGGTGCGTTAGCTATTCATGTACCACATTTAGCTGCGGTAGGTTCTGTGCCAGATACTGAGCCACCGCCTGGTATTCCTCAATAGCAAATTGCCACTCATCGCCGTTATTCCAGGCTAACTGAATAAACGCGATCCCCTGGTCAGGGTCTTTACCCAGCACCAATTTAGTTACATGAGCCGGTAAGGTTTCGCCAGCAATAGATAACTGACCATTATTCACCGCTAACGCCGCCAACAGGCTATCGTTTTGCCATGTTGGTTTTGCTGTTTGTGTCACATAGGTAATAAACAACGACACGCCAGAGATTACTAAAATAAGTAAATAACTGCGACCCTCACTCAGGCTGGCAACTACACACATAAAACTCCACAGCAGTAAAAACAGCAAAGAAATTGCTTTTTTGGCTTTTGATAAACGTCGCCAGCCATTGCGAAAAGTTAACCTGCTATTGTGATTGGGACGAAATATATTACTTTTTTTCATAATACTCATCAGATGAAATAATTGGCGGTTCAGAATAGAGACTGTATTTCAATAATTCATGCTGCTCCCCATCTTGTTTCCATCTTACCGACAATACTTTACTGCAGTTTTGTACCACATCCTCGGTGACTAGTACCTTTCCTAGTTTGTCATCATTTAATAACCACGAGTATTGAGAGCCGTGCACCATTGGCCTTCCTACTAATTCAAACAAATATTCTCGGTTATAGTTAAATGCCCCCCAATTTGAAAATGCTTCTTCAATAGGCTTCGGAATAACTCCTGCAAATTTGCCGGTAGCAACAGCAACACTGTTAACAGAATATACGAATCTTTGAGCATCTAATTTGTGCTGACAAGAATTTGCTCTATTTTTTTTGGATTGAATCAAACCTGTTGGGATCAAAAATTTCAGTTCCAAAATGTTAGTTTGCAATCCAAAATTAAAAACTCGAATTTGTGATAAGCACCCTTTATATTTTTGTATTTCCAGTGATAAATGTTGTTCCGCATTATCCCTACTAACTAACGCAAATCCTTTAGTGCCCATGAACTCACCAACTTTCGGAGGTGATGGAAATATCGCTTCTATTTGAAGATCTCCAGCATCTATGGGTAGCTGCATTGCGTTGGCAAACAATTTTCTCTGCCACTCAGGTAATACATCTGGTATTGAGACGGCTTCTACTTCTGGCCCCCACTTAACTTGTGACGTATCGTTGTCTTTGACACCTTTAGTAAACCGGAAGTGTTTGATTAAATAAGCATTTGAAGCACATTTTGGGTCAGCAGTCGCTGACAAAGGCTTGATTGTCCACCATGCTAAAATCCCAAAGACTATTACGACTATAGCGATTAAATACTTATATTGAGATGTCAATTGGGAAACGTTCCTTGTTAGTAACACAAAACAGCCAACTCTGGCTAAAGGAAGCAGAGTTGTAAACAAAATAGCATCACATTATGCACAAGGCATTGCAAAAAGTAACGCGTTCAGTGGGATGTATTGGCGCTTCTTTTTAGCGTGGGAGACAACAAAGGCGCTATATGCGCCTTTGTTTATGCTTTTAACCCCTGCCTTCGCGGCTGGGCTTTTTGCCGGTGGGCTGGCGCTGCGGCCGGCCTTTGGGCGCGGCCGGGGCTTTACGACTTGTCGGCTTTTTGCCTTCTGGCCTAACCGGCTTATCTTCCAATGGCTTGCGCTCTTTGGGTGTGCGCACCGGTGTTTTAGCAGCAATATCGTGCTTACGTACTGCGCGTTTCATGCTGGCTAAACGGCGGCGGCGCTCGTCGCGGTCTTCCGGTTTTACTAAGGTTGCCACCTCCGGCGCTAAGCTGACTAACTTACGCAGGTAGTTTACTTCATCCAGCGGATATTCCGCATAGCCACCGGCCGGTAAGTGTTTTGGCAGCAGTAAATCACCATAACGCACGCGGATAAGGCGGCTAACTACAGCGCCTTGTGACTCCCACATACGGCGCACTTCGCGGTTACGGCCTTCGGTTAACACCACATGAAACCAGCGGTTAATCCCCTCACCCGGCAACGCTTTAATTTTTTTGAAGTTGGCTTTACCGTCTTCCAATTCAACACCAGTGCGCAGGCGCTGGATCATCGCATCGTTAATCTCGCCAAATACCCGTACGGCGTATTCGCGCTCGACTTCAAACTTGGGGTGCATTAAACGGTTAGCCAGCTCACCATCGGTGGTAAACAGCAGCAAGCCTGAGGTGTTAATATCCAGCCGGCCAATAGCTATCCAGCGCGCGCCTTTAATTTTGGGCAGGCGGGAAAATACCGTTGGCCGCCCTTCCGGATCTGTACGCGAGCATATTTCGCCTTCCGGTTTGTGGTAGGCCAGTACGCGGCAAATTTGCTGCTCTTCACTGGCAATTTGCACCGGGTGGCCATCTACCCGTATTTGCTGGGTTGAGCTGACACGATCACCCAATGTCGCCGGTTTGCCATCTACCGTTACCCGGCCGGAGCTTATCCAGTCTTCCATTTCGCGGCGCGAGCCTAAACCTGCGCGGGCTAATACTTTTTGCAGTTTTTCACTGCCAGCTTTATCACTCATTAGTGCAATTCTCCTGTCGTCACGACGGTGTCGGCCAGATCCAGGCTAATAGCCTGAAATTCCGGCAAGGGGGGTAACTGGTTTAAATGTTTTAAACCAAAATAATCTAAAAACTCTTTGGTGGTAGCATATAAGCCAGGCCGGCCTGGTACTTCTTTATGGCCGACGACCTTGACCCAGCCACGGTCTAACAAGGTGCGCATAATCTGGCTACTTACCGACACGCCGCGGATATCTTCAATCTCGCCGCGGGTTATCGGCTGACGGTAGGCAATCAGTGCCAGGGTTTCCAGCACCGCACGCGAATAGCGCGGCGAGCGTTCAGGCCATAGCCGAGCTAAATAATCGCTCAGCTCCGGCCGGGTAATAAAGCGATAACCCGAGGCTGTTTCCGTTAAAGTAATGCCACGCCCGGCGTAATCTTGCATCAGCCGTGCTAAGGTGTCGCTTAAACGCTTTTTGCTGACGTTTAAGCCCTCCAGTACTGTGCTTTGCAAATCTTCAGTGTTCAGCGGCTTATCCGCAGCGAAAATGGCCGCTTCCACCAGTTGCATTAACTGCACGTCATTAATTTTGCCCGCCATTATGCCTCAGCGTCCTTTAATTTGACATGAATTTGACCATAGGCCTCAACCTGAATTATCTCTACCAGCTTTTCTTTGGTCAGCTCCAGCATGGCTAAAAAGGTCACCACCACGCCATCTCGGCCTTCTGTGACATCAAAACAGGCGGAAAATGCCAGATAACCCTGATGTGCACTTAGTAAATCCAGAATACGGCTCATGCGCTCACGGGTCGATAAATGCTCACGCTTAATATGATGGTGCTGAAAGTCTTTTGCCCGTTTAACAATGTCTTTTAGCGCCAGCGTTAACTCACTGAGTTCGACATCCGGCAAAATCAGCAGCGGGGCAAAGTTTTCCGCCAGCGTAGCCTTGGCGGTAAAATGATCGCGCTCATCACGTGGCAGGCTATCCAGCTCTGTCGCGGCCTGTTTAAAGACCTCATATTCCTGCAGGCGGCGGATAAGCTCGGCCCGCGGGTCGGCCTCTTCCTCTTCGCTTTGACTGTGCCGAGGTAACAGTAAGCGCGATTTAATCTCGGCCAGCATGGCAGCCATTACCAGATATTCAGCCGCCAGCTCAAAATTCAGCCCCTGCATTAAATCAATATATTCCATATACTGCAGGGTAATTTCGTTTACCGGCAAATCGACAATATCAAACTTATGCTTGCGAATGAGATACAGCAAAAAATCCAGCGGCCCTTCAAAAGCATCCAGCAGAATTTCCAGCGCATCGGGCGGAATATATAAATCTTCCGGCCGCTCCAGCACCGCCTCGCCACGCACAAAGGCCAGCGGCAGCGGTTGCTGTATGGTTAAGCTGTCGGGCTGACTATCAAGCGCGGTATCGTTCAAGCTTGGTGGCCTTATTAGCGAAATGGCGCCGTATCGCCACGGCCTTCACGAACGATAACCGGCTCATCTTCAGATAAGTCGACCACCGTAGTCGGCGCCTCACCAATCACGCCACCGTGCATAATCAGGTCAACCTGTTTCTCCAGGCGGGCGCGCATTTCTTCCGGATCGCTTTCAGCAAACTCTTCGCCGGGTAAAATCAGGCTGGTGGTCAGCAGTGGTTCACCCAGCTCAGCCAATAACGCCAGCGCAATTTTATGCTCAGGGATCCGCAGGCCGATAGTTTTCTTCTTCTCGTTTAACAGCCGTTTTGGCAGCTCTTTAGTGCCGCGCAAAATAAAGGTATAAGCGCCCGGCGTATTGTTCTTAATTAAACGAAAGGCGGTATTTTCTACCTTGGCATAGGCTGACAGCTCAGATAAATCACGGCACATCAACGTAAAATGGTGCTCGCCACTGACCTGACGGATTTGCAATATCCGCTCCATCGCGCCTTTGTCACCAACATGGCAACCCAGTGCATAGCCACTGTCGGTGGGCAATATCACTACGCCACCTTGCTGAATAATTTGCACTGCTTGCTTTAATAAGCGCTGCTGTGGGGTTTCCGGGTGAATATGAAAAAATTGGCTCATTGTTATGCTTCTTTTAGTTGTAATGGCAACGGCTGACGTTACACGCTAGTGTGTAGCGGCCAGTTAGCCCAAACTGGGGTGACATCGTCGGTTAAATATAGGTTTTTTCCGATATCATTCCAAGTTGTTACCTGATGAAAGTCTGACCCGACCGACGCGGTTAAGCCGTGCAGCTGACACAGCGCCCACAGCTCGCGTTTTTGCACCGGCGTTTGCTGTGGCGAGATAATTTCCATCGCATCACCGCCGGCGGCAGCGAATTGCTCAGCTAAGCGCTTTACCCATTTGGTCGTCAGTTTGTATTTAAGTGGGTGCGCCAGCACGGCGACGCCACCGGCGTCGTGGATCCAAGTAATGGCTTCGCGCATCTCAACCCAGTTGTTCGGTACATAACCAATTTTGCCGCGGCCCAAATACTTTTTGAATACGCCATCCATAGTGCTGGCTTTACCGATACTGACTAAATGGCGGGCGAAATGGGTACGGGTCAGTGCAGCGCCATTAGCCAGTTTTAGCACGGCCGGCAACACATCGGGGATCTGGTTTTTCTCTAACCGGCGCGCCATCTCTTCAGCCCTTGCCACACGCGCCTGACGCTGCGTGTCGAGCCTGGCTAAGAATTGAGGGCAATCCGGGTTAATATTTAACCCCACTATATGAATTTCCAGCTGCTGCCAGCTGGTCGATATTTCCACGCCGTTAATCAGCTTAAGCGGCAATTGCTGCTCGCTAATGGCTAGTCGTGCGTCAGCTAAGCCGGCCACGGTGTCATGGTCGGTAATAGCCAGTACATCCACGCCTTTCTCCACTGCCCGCGCCACTAAAGCGGCCGGTGATAACACACCGTCAGAGCAATAGGTATGGCTGTGTAAATCAATCTTCATTCGCACCTCAAATTAAGGCCGCTATTGTCGCACAGCACAGGGTTATCACAAAATAAACTGAACCTTTAGCACTACCGTCTCGTAAAGCAAACATCTTAAATTGCACAGGGGGCATTATGTTTGGCTGGTTAAAATCTGATCCGGTAAAAAAACTGCGTAAAGCGTACGATCAAAAACTGGAGCAAGCGATGCACGCCCAGCGTAATGGTGATATGCGCCTGTATGCCGATTTGACTGCAGAGAGCGAAGAAATTTGGCAGAAAATTCAACAATTAGAAAAAACCAGCGGCTAAAAATACTGCCATCACCGCGGCCATCCGGCCGCTTATACGTATTTAATTCTGTGTTATAACAAATAACCACTTGACGCCCAGTACTGTTTTGCGGTTTTATGTAGCACAGACAACACGAGGTAACTAAAGCCAATGCAATTTATCACAACCCTTAACCTGACTAACTGGTGGTGGCACATTCCCAACGGGCGTGTGTAGGCGTTGTATTCGCTTTATTTACCAAAGCCCGTTTCCACAAGAAGCGGGCTTTTTTTATGCGCCTGCAAAATTGTGCGAACCGGCAATACAAAGAAAATGATGGAATAACAAGGGAATAGCATGATTTTTAGTCATATCACCGAGACGCCGGGTGAGGTAGCCAGCATTGCCATGCCGCTGCCTTACCACAGTGATGCACTGGCCTGTTATCAGGCACTGACAGCACAGAGCCCCTACTCGTTATTGCTGGAATCAGCCGAAATCGACAGCAAAGATAACTTAAAAAGCCTGCTGCTGATTGATTCCGCGCTGCGCATAGAATGTAATGATCAGAGCGTGACAATTCAGGCAGTGAGCAGCAATGGTGCCCAGTTACTGCCTTATCTGGCAGAAAAGCTGAGTGTCGACGCAGAGGTAACGTTAAGCCAGCAGCAACTTCGCGTGCGCTATCAGCGGCCAGCACTGTTACTGGAAGAAAACGCCAGGTTACAGGCTGCCAACCCCTTTAGTGTGCTGCGGACGTTACAACAAAGCCTGAGCTGCCAGAGCGATGAACCTTTTGCGGTGTTTTTGGGCGGTGTTATCGGCTATGACATGGTGGCCTGTGTCGAGCAGTTGCCAGAGGTACCCAGTGCTGAAAACCAGTGTCCGGATTACGTATTCTATTTAGCCGAAACCCTACTGGTGGTTGACCATCAGCGCCAGCAAAGCCGTATTGTCGGCAATGTATTCTGCGGCGAGCATGCGCCGGCGAATTGTTTTGCCATCGGTAAACGTCTGGAGCAATTAAAACAGCTATTGCAAACACCGGCCGCCGAACCCGAGTCAGTTACAGCCAGTAACACTGAAGTGCAGGTTGATATCAGTGACGCTGATTTTATGGCCCAGGTTGAAAAGCTGAAACAGCATATCGTCGCCGGTGATGTGTTCCAGGTGGTGCCGTCGCGCTGCTTTACGCTGCCCTGCTCCAATCCGCTCGCAGCCTATCAGCGCTTAAAGCAGCAAAATCCCAGCCCTTATATGTTCTATTTAAAAGACGCTTCTTTTAGCTTGTTTGGCGCCTCGCCGGAGTCGGCGCTGAAGTTTGATGCAAAAAGCCGTCAGGTAGAAATTTACCCGATTGCCGGTACGCGGCGACGCGGTTTTAAAAGCGATGGCAGCATAGACCGCGATTTAGACAGCCGTATTGAGCTGGAGCTGAGGCAGGATGAAAAAGAAAAGGCCGAGCATTTAATGCTGGTCGATTTAGCCCGTAACGATGTGGCGCGTATTAGCGTGCCGGGCAGCCGTTATGTCAAAGAGCTGCTAAAAGTAGACCGCTACTCTTATGTGATGCACTTAGTGTCGCGCGTGGTTGGCACCCTTAAACCCGAGCTGGACGCGCTGCATGCCTATCAGGCCTGCATGAATATGGGCACCTTGGTCGGTGCGCCCAAAGTCAAAGCCGCTGAGCTAATCCGTGGCGTTGAAGGCAAGCGCCGTGGCAGTTATGGCGGCGCTGTTGGCTATCTGGCAGGTAATGGTGATTTTGACAGCTGTATCGTCATTCGCTCAGCTTATGTGGCTAACAATACCGCTTATATTCAGGCCGGCGCCGGCGTGGTGTTTGATTCAAACGCCCAGGCAGAAGCCGATGAAACCCGCAGTAAGGCGCAAGCTGTTATCAGCGCTATTGTGTCAGCACACAGCGCACCCAAGGTTAAGGAATAACTGATGGCCGTCATTTATTTACTCGATAATATCGACTCTTTTACTTACAACCTGGTGGATGAATTTGCCCAATTGGGTTATCAGCTCAAGCTGTATCGCAATACCGTGCCGGCAGACTATATCTACCAGCAAATGTGCAGCGAAACTGCGCCGGTACTGCTGGTGTTGTCACCCGGCCCGGGCAGCCCGTCTGAAGCCGGCTCTATGCCAAAGCTACTTAAACTATGTGAAGCGAAGTTTCCGGTTTTAGGCATTTGCCTGGGTCATCAGGCCATTGTTGAACATTTTGGCGGTGTGGTCGGCCGTGCCGGTGAGACCGTACATGGCAAGACAGCAGCAATAAACTTGCAGCCACATGCATTGTTTACCGGTTTACCTAACCCGTTTTTGGTCGCGCGCTATCACTCACTGATGGCGACCGAAATGCCCAATGCCTTAACGTTACTGGCCAGTGACCGGCATATCCCGATGGCAGTAATAAACGAGGACAAGCGCATGCTGGGCTTTCAGTTTCATCCTGAGTCTATTTTGACCACCCTGGGTAAGCCGCTACTAAAAAACAGTATTGATTATTTATTGCGAGACTGACGATGACAGATCCGATTTTAGCTACCGTACAACACAGCTTAACCGGCCAGCCACTGAGTTTTAACCAGGCGGAACAGTTTTTTACTGCGGTAGTGCAAGGCGCCGTCGAGCCGGTACACCTGACAGCACTGCTGGTCGCGCTGAAAATGCGCGGCGAGACGGCTGACGAAATCGCCGGCGCGGCCAGTGCACTGCGCGCTGCCGCCAGAGCATTCCCTCTGCAGCCTAGCGGCAGTATTGACTGCTGCGGCACCGGTGGCGATGGCAGCAATACCATTAATATCTCTTCCACCGCCGCCATTGTTGGCGCGGCCATGGGCTTAAAGGTGGTAAAACACGGCAACCGCAGCGTGTCTTCGCGCTCTGGCTCGGCCGATTTGCTTGAGCAGCTGGGCATTAATATTCAGATGTCGCCCGAGCAGGCCAAGGCCGCCCTTGAGCAGACCGGTTGCAGCTTTTTATTTGCGCCGCTGTACCATGCTGGCATTAAACATGCGATGCCGGTACGTAACGCACTTAAAAGCCGCACCCTGTTTAACCTGTTAGGCCCGCTGGTTAATCCGGCAGCCCCGGATTATCAGTTGCTGGGCGTTTACGATCCTAAATTATGCCGCGTAATGGCGCAGGCATTAAAGCAACTGGGCGTAAAGCGCGCCTGGGTGGTACATGGCAGCGGCTGTGATGAAGTGGCGCTGCATGGCAATACCTATGTCTGTGAGTTAAAAGATGGCGAGCTGAACGAATTCAGCCTGACACCGGATGATTTTGGCGTAGCGCAAATGCCATTAAGCGCGCTCTCTGGTGGTGAGCCGGCTGAGAACGCCGCCGCGACATTGGCGATTTTACAAGGCGAAGGGCAAGAGGCGCATAAGGCCGCGGTGGCCATAAACGTGGCAGCCATGCTAAAAATTGCCGGCTTAGGCGATGATTTAAAGCTCAACACCCGCGCGGTAATGGAGCTGTTAGGAAGTGCCAAAGCCTTTGATACGCTGACGCGCTTTAAGCACCGCAGCCAGCAGGAGGTGACGCATGGCTGAGCCGATGCCGAATGTATTGGCGAAAATCGTCGCGCATAAGCGCGAAGAAGTGGCCGCGCTGAAACAGCAACAACCCTTATCTGGCTTTATCAGTAACGTAAAGCCCACTGAGCGCGATTTTCTCGCTGCGCTGAAAAAAGCCGGGCCGCGCTTTATTTTAGAATGTAAAAAAGCTTCGCCGTCCAAAGGCTTAATTCGCGCCGAGTTTAATTTGCCTGAGCTGGCTCAGGTATACGGCCAATATGCTGATTGTATCTCAGTGCTTACCGATGAAACGTTCTTTCAGGGTAGATACGACTACCTGCGTACCATGCGTAGCCTGGTCGATAAGCCACTACTGCATAAAGATTTTATTATCGACCGCTATCAAATTTACGTAGGCCGCCACTGCGGCGCTGATGCGGTGTTACTGATGCTGTCGGTACTTAATGATGAGGAGTACCAAGAGCTCGCCTCCACCGCAGCAGAGCTGAATATGACAGTGCTCACCGAGGTCAGTAACGAAGCAGAAACCCTGCGTGCAGTCGCACTTAATGCTGAGCTTATCGGTATTAATAACCGCAACTTGCGCGATCTCAGTACCAATTTAGACACTAGCTTTGCCCTGGCCAAACTGATCCCAGAGGGCAGAACGGTGGTATCAGAGTCAGGTATTTACACCAACCAGCAGGTGCGGCACTTAGCCAAAGTCGCCGATGCGTTTTTGGTGGGTAGCTCACTGATGGCCGAAGCTAACTTAGCTTACGCCACGCGCAAACTGGTACTGGGCGAGCATAAAGTCTGTGGTTTAACCCGGCCGCAAGATGCCGCTGCAGCCTATGCCGGCGGCGCTTATTACGGTGGCTTAATTTTTTATCCGCCTTCGCCGCGTTATGTAACCCCCGAGCAGGCAAAGCAACTACAACAAGGTGCGCCGCTTAATTATGTCGGCGTCTTTGTTAATGCAGAGCCAGCTGAGGTTGCCCGTCTGGCGCAGGACTTAAACTTGAGTGCAGTGCAACTGCATGGCGACGAGGATGATGGCTATATCAGTGCACTTAAACCGCTGCTACCAGCAGACTGCCAGATCTGGAAAGCCTATAGGGTAAAAGACAAGTTGCCTGCATTTACAACTCTGGCCGAACGTATCTTGCTGGATGCCTATCACCCAACGCAACATGGCGGCAGCGGCCTGAGCTTTAACTGGCAGCTTTTGACTGAACATAGCGCCAGTAAACCCATTATGCTGGCAGGCGGTCTAAACAGTGATAATTGCCTGGCAGCGGCAAGATTGCCCGTTAGCGGGCTCGATTTTAATTCAGGGCTGGAGAGCGCGCCTGGCATTAAAGATGCGGCGAAGATCCGGTCAGCTTTCACACAATTGCGGGAGTTTCACCATGAGTGAGCTAAAACTTAATCCTTATTTTGGCCAGTATGGTGGCATGTTTGTGCCACAGCTGCTGGTGCCAGCGCTTAAACAGCTGGAGCAAGCCTATGTTGACGCACTGGAAGATCCGGCCTTTCATGCCGAGTTTCAACAACTTCTCACCGAGTATGCCGGCCGGCCAACGCCGTTAACGCTGTGCCGTAATATTTCGCCTAATCCACGGGTAAAAATCTACCTGAAACGTGAAGACTTACTGCATGGCGGTGCGCATAAAACCAATCAGGTATTAGGCCAGGCACTGCTAACCAAGCGTATGGGCAAAAAAGAAGTGATTGCTGAAACCGGTGCCGGCCAGCATGGCGTAGCAACTGCCTTAGCCTGTGCTTTGCTCGGTTTAAAATGCCGCATTTATATGGGCGCCAAAGATATTGAGCGCCAGCAGCCGAATGTGTTTCGTATGAAGCTGATGGGCGCGACGGTTATTCCGGTTACCAGCGGCAGCGGCACCTTAAAAGATGCGGTAAACGAAGCGATGCGCGACTGGTCTGCCACCTACGACACGACGCACTATATGCTGGGCACCGCGGCTGGCCCGCACCCGTTCCCGACCATAGTGCGCGATTTTCAAAAAATGATTGGCGAAGAGGCCAAGCAGCAAATACTCAAAGCCGAAGGCAAATTACCTGATGCCGTGATTGCCTGTGTTGGTGGTGGTTCAAATGCCATTGGTATGTTTGCCGATTTTATTGCTGAAGAGGGCGTAAAACTGATTGGCGTAGAACCCGGCGGCAAAGGCATTAACACCCATCAGCATGGAGCAGCATTGTCGACCGGCAGCTATGGCATTTTACACGGTGCCTATACCGCTATTATGCAAACCACTGACGGCCAGATTGAAGAGTCGTATTCGATTTCTGCCGGTTTGGACTACCCGGCCGTTGGCCCGCAGCATACTCATTTACAGCAAAGTGGCCGTGCAGAATATGTCGCCATTAACGACGATGAAGCCTTAGCAGCCTTTCAGCAACTGGCAAAAAGCGAAGGCATTATCCCGGCGCTGGAGAGCTCGCACGCCTTAGCGCATGCCCTAAAACTGGCACAGCAAGCCACAGAACCTACAGTGCTATTGGTTAATTTATCTGGCCGGGGTGATAAAGATTTAGCCCATGTGCACAGCGTATTAGCAGGAGGCCAGTTATGAAGCGCTATCAGCAAATGTTTGCCCGTTTAGAGCGCGAAGGCCGTGGCGCCTTTGTGCCTTTTGTCACTATCGGCGACCCCAACCCTGAGCTGTCGTTTGACATTATTAAAACGCTGATTGACGCCGGGGCCGATGCGTTGGAGTTAGGTATTGCGTTTTCAGATCCGATAGCCGATGGCCCAACCATACAAGGCGCCAATATCCGCGCACTGGCAGCAGGCGCTACACCGGCTATCAGCTTTGAAATTATCGCGAAAATTCGCCAGTACCACGCCACTATTCCTATTGGCCTGCTGCTGTACTCCAATTTGGTGATGGCGCGCGGTATCGATAATTTTTATGCCAAGGCCGCAGCCGCCGGTGTTGATTCTGTGCTGATAGCCGATGTGCCGCTGCATGAGAGCAAGCTGTTCCGCCAAAGCGCCATTAAGCATGACATCGCGCCAATTTACATCGTGCCGCCCAATGTTGATGATGATGACCTGCGCGAAATCGCCTCTTATGGCCGCGGTTACACTTACCTGTTAAGCCGCGCGGGCGTTACCGGTACAGAGACCGCTGCGGCTATGCCTACCAGCGAGCTGATAAGCCGTATCCGCAGTTATAACCCGGCACCACCACTGCTGGGCTTTGGCATTTCTACACCGGCGCATGTCAAAGATGCCATTCAAAGTGGCGCTGCCGGCGCGATTTCCGGCTCGGCTATTGTGAAATTAATTGAGCAATATCATCAGCAGCCCGTTGAATTGCTCGCTCAATTAACGCAGTTTATCAGTGGTATGAAGGCGGCAACTTAAGCAGCTAAGCGACGACCGCGAAACAGACAGCCAGCTAGTGTGGCAGGTTGTCTGTTAGCTGATATTTTTGTTTTAACGCCGTTATTTCGGCCTGATGACTAAGTAAAAAGTGGTTAAATTGCTGCAGCACTTCTGGATGGCGAATGGTGGATAAATGAAACGCAACCCTTGTCATTGGCAGGTTCTGTGCCACGACCAAAGCATCTTCTTGTTGTTGCTGCCGCAGAATATGCTGTGCCACATTGTATTCGACATCCGCGCCATCAAGTTGGCCGCGTAGCACTAAACTCACAGCCGATGCCGCGTTAGGCACCTCATACAATTTAAACCGATATTGACCATGCAGTGCCAACCATGCGGTGGGCGTAAAGCCGTGGATCACCGCCAGCGTGCGAAATTGCTCCAGAGTGATCTGTTTATTGGCTGGCAGCACCAGCGTAGTGCCCAAATTGTAAATAAGTGGCTCACTAAAAATACGACTGGCTTGTGAGCCCTGATATTTTGCCCAGTTGGGGTTGTCTGGATAAATAAAATCAACCAGATTATCCAGCTCGTAATATAAGCGCTTAACTGGTAACGGCTGGAAGATCAGTTTGTAGCCATAATGTTCGGCAAATAGCCGTAACACCTGATTGGCAAAACCCGTGCTGTCTGTACTGGTAAAATCGTAGTGCGGATAAAAATTTAGATCTTCAGTGCCGACCACAAACTGGGTTTGTGCCAGGGCCGTAGGCTGCCCTAAAAACCCTAGCAGCGAAACAAATGCCACCACAGATGCTTTCATTGATATCGCCTAAAAATAATACCGCTTGTTTGCAGTGTAGTGAGCAAATACGCCAGCGCCAACTGTCGCTTTGGGAACAAGATAAAAAAGCAGTCGATTTTTCACTGTGACAGCCGGATAATAACGGCTTTTATTGCAGCGGAACCCTTTATATGCAAATTAGTAACAATACTGTTGTGCAGTTTCATTACACCCTTAACGATGCCAGCACGGGCAGTCAAATTGAATCATCTCACGGCAGCCATCCGCTGCTGTATCTGCATGGCCACCAGCAGATGCTGCCGGCGCTGGAGCAGGCACTGGAGGGTAAAGGCGCCGGCGATAAACTGGATATTACGCTAACGCCAGAGCAAGCCTATGGTGAGCGTGATGAAAGTGCGATTCAAAGCATTCAGGTAAAACATTTACTTGGGGCGAAAAAATGGCAACCCGGCATGACAGCAGTAGTGCAAACCGAGCACGGCCAGCGGCAGGTAACCATTGTTAAAGTGGGCATGTTTAAAGCCGAAGTCGATACCAACCACCCATTAGCCGGCAAAACACTGCAATTTGCCATCGAAGTATTAGCGGTACGGGCTGCGTCTGAAGAAGAAATCGCCCATGGCCATGCCCATGGCGAAGGTGGCCATCACCACCACTAAGCTGCAGCAAAACAAGTAAGGCAAAACCGGCAGCTTAATCTGCCGGTAACACCTTAATCAGTTGACCATCATGACTGTCCGTTAGCAAATATAAAGCGCCATCCGGCCCGGTTCTGACATCGCGAAAACGCTGATTAAGTTCACTAAACAGGGTTTGCTCCAGCACCACTTGTTGGTTTTCCAACACCAGCCGCCGCACACTTTTCCCAGCCAATGCTGCAACAAAAATATTACCCTGCCAGGCAGGGAATAAACTGCCGCGATACAGCGTCATACCCGCAGGCGCAATAGAGGGACTCCAGCCCCACAGCGGTGGCTGCATGCCCTCATAGCGGGTAAAGGGCGAAATACGCGCGCCAGTGTAATCTATGCCTTCTGTTGCAACCGGCCAGCCGTAATTAGCGCCACCACGGATAATGTTAAGTTCATCACCGCCACGCGGGCCGTGCTCATGACTATAAAGTGTCTGACTAACGCCATCATAAACAACCCCCTGCACATTACGATGCCCCAGGCTATATAATTCTGGCGCGTAACCTTGTTTAGCGACAAAGGGGTTATCGCTAGGCACACTGCCATCGGCGTGTAAGCGCACTATTTTGCCCAAGTGGTTAGCCGGGTTTTGCGCTTGCTCGCGGTAGTCAAAGCCATCACCCAGGGTGAGCACCAGGCTGTTATCGGCCAGCCAGGCAATGCGGCCGCCGAAGTGTGCTGCACCGGCCTTTAACGGCTGCGCCTGAAAGATGCGCTTGATATCACTCAGGCCAGTGTCAGTAAGTTCAGCACTGGCCAGACAGGTGTTATTGGCCTGCAAGGTGCCGCAGGCATAGCTCAGAACAATGCGCTGACTGGTGGCAAAATCAGGCGTTAGTGTCACCTCCTGCAGGCCGGCTTGCGATGCCTTAAGCAGTTCAGGCAAATCTGGCTGAATACTAAAGCGCGCTTCACCCTGCGCAGACAGCCGTTTTAGCACACCGCCGCGTTCGGTCAGCAACATATCGCCATCCGGCAAAAACGCCAGCGCCCAAGGATATTGCAGTTTGTCGGCCACCACTTGCAGCTGGTAGGGCTGCGCCATTACCGCTGGCATAAGGATCAAACAGAATAACACCACACTAAATCTGCGCATTAGCTTGCCTCCGTTTCAGCAACCACAGATAACAGCCCATACCCGCAGCACTACACAACAACATCACAACGGTGCCTGATAATGTGCGGTTAGCTGCAATTAAGGTGGGCATAGGTGCCAGGCTATTAATCAGCTGCAGCATAAAATACAGCACTAAAGCGCTAATGAGGGCCGCCAGCCAAAGCCGCGCAAATGCCTGCACCAGCTTTATCAGCAACGCCACACTGAGTAAATTGACCAGCGCAATAGGCGCATAGGTCAGCGTAAAATGACGTAAATCAAACCCTAGCGTAAACAGAATATCGCCAATTGCTATACCGCCGGTAAGGCTTGCTATCGCCACCAGATTAAAGCCACTTTGGGCAAGGCTGGTTAGCAGTGTGGTCACCATCACTGCCAGCAGCAGATACACGAGTGGGTACCAGCGCATGGATGTCATGCTGGCTCTCCTTTTAGTCATTTTTTATTATCCGAGTTTCAGGCTAGCGCCTGGTGATGTTAGCAACAAGATAAATTTTATCATCAGCTTACTTCTACGTAGCAGAAGCTGCTAAGATCGGTGCAGGCTTTTAATCCGGTAAACTGTTAAGGCCCTTTGGGCGTAAGCACAGTTTCGTTAATCAAAGAGCAGCCTTTCTGTTATGCGCTATATCAACACCCGTGACTACGACCACAAACAGGCCGACAAAATCGGTATTCTGATCACTAACCTTGGCACGCCAGATGCGCCAACACCCAAGGCACTTAAACGCTATTTAAAGCAGTTTCTGTCAGATCCCAGGGTGGTAGAAGTACCGCGCCTGCTGTGGTGGCTTATTCTCAATGGTGTCATTTTGCAGTTTCGGCCACGCCGCTCTGCCAAAGCCTACGCGACCGTGTTTACCGAACAAGGCTCGCCACTATTGTTCCATACTCAGGCACAGCGCGATGCGATAGCCGCTAAGCTTGAGCAAGATGGGCATAAAGATGTGGTAGTCGACTTTGCCATGCGCTATGGCAACCCTAGCTTTGACAGCGTGCTCGATAAGATGTTGGCGCAGGGCGTGCGCAAGCTTTTAGTGTTGCCGCTGTATCCACAATATTCGGCGTCGACCTCAGCGTCCAGTTTTGATGAACTCGCCCGTAACTTTATGCGCCGCCGCTGGTTACCCGATTTGCGCTTTGTGTCGCACTATCCGGATTACCCGCCATTTATAACCGCAGCAGCGGATAAAATTCGTCAACACTGGCAGCAGCATGGTAAGACCGACAAGCTGATATTATCGTATCACGGCATCCCCAAACGTTATTTACTCAATGGCGACCCTTACCACTGCGAATGCTATAAAACCTCACGCTTGATAGCCGAGCAACTGGGCCTGAGTAAAGACGAATATCTGACTACCTTTCAGTCGCGCTTTGGCCGCGAAGAATGGTTAAAACCCTACACCGATGAAACCTTAAAAACGCTGCCCGCACAAGGCGTTAAAAGCGTCCAGGTGTTTTGCCCCGGGTTTTCAGCGGATTGTCTGGAAACGATTGAGGAAATAGGCGAGGAAAACAAAGAGTATTTTATGCATGCCGGCGGAGAACGTTATGAATATATCAGCGCATTAAATGCTGAACCCCAGCATATAGACGCGCTGTGTCAATTAATTAAAGACAACCTGCAGGGTTGGCATGTCAACGCAGACGAGCAGCGCGCGACACGGGCAAATAGCCTTAACACTGAAAAATACGGAGATTAAACAGCACCTATGAGTGCCCGCAATGGTGAAAAGCCGCGGCAAGAGCCGACGCTGAATGCGCCACCGTTATTAAACCGCATGAAGTTTGACAACGTGCGCGAGGCACCTTATGTGCCACCGCCACAACCACCATTGCGTTTAACCCCCTGGCTGCTGCTAGTGGCAGCAGCCTTATTGGCCGTTGCGGTTTATCAGGAAAGCCGTAACCACTTTTATCAGTCACATTTTTGGCACTGGTTTGCCACTAAGCTGCGTTATGAATTGATTGAGGGTCAAGCCAGCAAAATTCAATACCCAGAAAAAGGTCCGTTCGACCAGCGCTTTGGTTACAACCAACTAACGCAATGGCAGCAAACATTGGCCGATACCGGTTTTCACATTCGTGCGCAAAGTCAGTTTTCCGACAGCCTGATGCGCTATAGTCAGTACGGCTTTTATCCGCCCTATACAGAAAAACAACAGGCTGGGCTCGTCATTCAGGGCTGTGCCGGCGATCTGCTGTACCAACATCAGGCTCCCGCGATGCAATTTAGCCGGTTAACTGATGTTGCACCCTTAATTATTCAAAGCCTGCTGTTTGTCGAAGACAGAAGTTTGCTGACACCTGACCACCCGCATGCTAACCCGGTACTGAATATCCCGCGTCTGGGCGCAGCCGTATGGTCGCAGTTGCAGCGCGCGGTTGGCATTCCTGCCGCAGCGGCTGGCGGTAGCACCCTGGCAACACAGCTGGAAAAATACCGCCATAGCCCACAGGGCTTAACGTCGAATATGACAGAAAAATTCCGCCAACTGGTGTCAGCTAGCGTGCGCGCCTATCAGCAGGGTGTAGACACCTGGGAAGCTCGCCAACGTATTGTGCTCGACTATTTGAATACCGTACCGCTTGCGGCTACGGCAAGTTATGGCGAAGTGCATGGCATGGGTGAAGGCTTGTATGCCTGGTTTGGTGCGACACCACAGCAGGTGAATAGGTTATTAAAACAAAGTGCACCTTATACAGATGAACAAGGTTTGGCACTCAAACAGGTCGTCGCACTGATAGTGGCGCAGCGCCGGCCCTCATATTATCTGGTACAGGGCCGCAACGATTTAGACAACCTTAGCAACCGCTACATCAGTCTGATGCAGCAACAGGGGGTAATACCACCTCAGCTTGCAGCCAAGGCATTAACACAAAAACTCAGCTTTAATGGCAAAGCCGCACTGCCAGCACAACCGGGCCAGGATTTTAAAGCCACGACCATGGTGCGTAACCGTCTTGGTCAGTTATTAAGCCAGAATATGTATCAGCTGGACCGGTTAGATCTGGTTAGCGGCACCACGGTTAATACCGCGCTGCAGCGTAATATCAGCCAGCACTTACATAAGCTCAGCCAGTACGACAGCGCCGAACAAGCCGGTTTGTTTGCTGAGCGGTTGTTAGCACCGGGGCAGCAAACACAGGTACGATATAGTTTTACGCTGTATCAAAGCACACAGAACGGCAATAAAGTGCGGGTACAAACCGATAACACTGAACAGCCTTTTGATATGAATGATGCCAGTAAGCTCGAACTGGGCTCTACCGCTAAGTTGCGGGTATTGGTGAGTTATCTGCAAATCGTGGCTGAGCTACACAGATTGTATGCTGAAGAAACACCACAAGCGCTGCAGTTTGTTGAGCTAGCACCGCAGGATAACCTGACACAATGGGCGTTAAGTTATATTAGCGAGCAGCCGGGCGTTAAGCTGGATACCATGCTACAAGCGGCTTTAGCGCGGCGCTACAGCGCTGACCCCAAGGAGAGCTTTTTCACCGGCGGCGGCCTGCATACCTTCAATAACTTTCGAAAAGAGGAAGACAAATTAAACCCTACCATCGCCGAAGCATTACAACAGTCAATCAACCTGCCTTTTGTGCGTTTGTTGCAGGATATGGTGAACTACAGCATTTATCACGGTGAAAACAGCAGTTATCAACTACTAAAAGATGATGATAATCCGCGGCGTGAGCAATACTTGCGCCGCTTCGCGGACCGTGAAGGTACCAGCTTCCTGCGTCGCTTCTGGCAAAAATATAAAGATTTAGACAGTGAACAGCGTTTGCAACTGTATTTGAGCAGCAGCCGGCAAACACCCGAGCGCCTGGCAGCAGCCTATTTGTATATAGTACCTAACGCCACCCCCGCAAAGTTTGCCAGCGTGCTGCAACAACAGTTCAATGGTGCGGTAACGGAAAGTGAGTGGCAAAAGCTGTTCGATAAATTTCAGGGTACAGCATTTAATCTGCCAGACCGGGCTTATTTATCACGCAGCCACCCCTTGGAGCTGTGGCTGTTAGCCTATTTACAGCAAGCTACGGCGGCGTCTTTACCGCAGGCGATTGATGAAAGCCGAGCCATCCGCCAGGAAGTGTATCAATGGCTCTTTAAAACCCGTTTTCGCAGCGCGCGCGATAACCGTATCCGCACAATGTTAGAGATTGAAGCGTTTTGGGACTTACATCAGCGCTGGCAGAGACTCGGGTATCCGTTTGATTATCTGGTGCCATCGTTGGCAACTGCACTGGGTAGCTCTGGTGACAGGCCAGCCGCCTTGGCGGAACTGATAGGTATTATCCTGAATGACGGTAAAAAGCAGCCGACTATCCGCATCGATAAACTGGCATTTGCCACCAACACACCTTATGAGACACATTTTGCCCGGCCGCTACCGCCGGCGCAACAAGTGCTGGAGCCCGAGGTGGCCGCTGCGGTTCGCACCGTATTGCAACAAGTCGCTACTGACGGTACCGCCAGACGCCTGCAGCCAGCCTATGCCACAGCACAGATTG
The DNA here is from genome assembly GCA_033838465.1 of Chromatiaceae bacterium. Lineage (GTDB taxonomy): Bacteria > Pseudomonadota > Gammaproteobacteria > Enterobacterales > Alteromonadaceae > Alishewanella. Next base: position 294,882 of record JAJLKZ010000007.1, on the reverse strand, counting down.
CTATTGGTGGTAAAACCGGCACTGGTGACAACCGTCTGGTACAACTGAATGCCCGTGGTCAGCAGATTAGCGCCAAAGCGCTAAACCGCACTGCCACCTTCGCCTTTTACTTGGGCTACCAGCATTTTGGTGTCCTCACCGCCTATGTACCCGATGCTGATGCCGAACGCTTTAGCTTTACTTCGGCTTTGCCGCTGCAGGTGATGAATAGCATGGCACCACTGCTGATCCCTTACTTACAAGGTGAGCAGCAATGCCGTTAACACTACCCGACCACCACCTGATTGCGCCCCTGATGTTTAGCCTGGTATAACGCCATATCAGCGCGGTGCAACCAGGCTTCCCAGTCTTCGTCACCTTTTAGCATGGCAATCCCAACGGAAGTGGTTACATGGCTGTCATCCGGCAGAAACATTTTCTCTGCTACGCCCTGACGCAACTTTTCGGCTAACTTCTCCAGTGCCGCTGCGTTAATGTCGGCGACGATTACCACAAACTCCTCACCACCGAAACGAAACACCGGATCATGCTGGCGTAACATCGACTGCAGTACCGGCACCAACTCCATTAACATTTTATCGCCGGTTTTGTGGCCAAACTTGTCGTTAATGTGCTTGAAATGGTCTAGATCGAGCAAGATTAAGCCATACTGCCGGCCGCGCTTGGCATGCTCATCTATCGCCAATACCAGCTGTTCATTTAATGTTCGCCGGTTTGACGCGCCCGTTAAGCTGTCAGTCGTTGCCAGTCGTTTTAATTCCCGCCGCTGTATTTGTGCCCGGTAAGCGAAAATAAACGAAAACAAACTGGTAATGGAGGTGGTGACAAAAAATGCCATCATCTGGAACCGGCTGGCAAATACCAGGCCGGGATGGGTACTTCCAATAATAAACAGCGTTGACAGCATCAACAGCAACAAAGCAAAAGCTCTTAGGGGTGACACCAGAAAAAAGATAAACACCAAAAACGGATATACCCAAAACAGGCCATCGACACCGAGATTGACGCACACCAATAAAGCGCCAATACAAAATACGATAGCCATAAACAAACCGGGTTTGACCGTATCGCCGGTGCGCCACGCATGCAGGCTGGCGAGCACGGCACAAAGCACCATCACTAAGTCTGCAATACCTACTATGTAATTGCCGCTATACAGCCGATATAGAGCATAAGGCGTGACACACAGCACAATCAAAGCGCCAACCAGCGTCAACATGGCCAGATAAAAATCGTCTTTTAGTCTTTGTAGCACCTGGCGTGCCCCCTGCTGTTAACTCACGTTATGCATGCGGTTGTTTGCATCCTAGCTTATTAGTTAAACAAATTGCAAAAGCTGGCATCATTTCAGCGCCTTAGCGCCTGAGCCAATTCATTAAAATGCGCAAAACACCAATCTGCCTGGCTGGCAAAATGCTGGTTAGTCTGGTTCAGATACAAACAGGAGGCTACACCGGCATTTGCCGCAGTTTGTAAATCGAAAATATAATCGCCGACATAAATCATTTGCTGCAGCGGCACCTGCAGACTGGCGGAAAAACGCAGTAAGCCTTCGGGATCAGGTTTGGCAGCACAGTCTTCCCGCGTCAGCACCTGCTTAATCGGAATACCCAGTCGCTCAATGGTTAAAAACGTCGCCTCACGCATATTGCGGGTTAGCAGGCCAAGCTTAAAACCAGAGCTAGCCAACTGCTGTAAACAGCGCTCGGCACCAGGCATCCAACGTGCATCAACAGCGCCCTGTAATTCATGCCGGCGGATAATGTCAGTAGCACGGTTGTGCTCTGCTGGATCGTGCGTCAATGCCAGTTGCTCTAACAGCGGTGTGCCGCGCGGCCAGCCAATATCATCGCAGATAGCAGCGAAATCTAGTGCCGAGTCGACCAAGGTGCCATCTAAATCAAATACCACAGCGTTAATATGGCTTAAGTGCAACGTCGCTACTCCTTTCAAACTGGCTGAATTTACCATTTATTAGTCAAAAATACGTAATGCGTTCCACGCAGTATTGCTAATTCACTGTTTTATAAAAGAAAAAAAACTGGCATAACAGCTGCTAATCACCTACCAACTAAGCTAAAAAGGAATAGTGATAATGAGCATACTGCGTGTGTTGTTTAATATACTCTGGTTCGTACTGGGTGGTTTTGTCATGGGCTTGCTGTGGTGGTTGGCCGGCCTGCTGTGTTTTATCAGTATTATTGGCATTCCGTTTGGCCGCAGCTGTTTTGTTATTGGTGAAATGGCATTCTGGCCTTTCGGTCAGGATGCAGTAAACCGCCGGCATATCAACCGCTATGACGATATTGGTACCGGCACACTGGGCACCTTAGGGAACATTATCTGGTTTGTGCTGTTCGGCATTTGGCTGGCGCTGGGGCATCTGGCACACGCACTACTGTGTTTTATCAGTATTATCGGTATTCCGTTCGGTATAGCGCATTTAAAGCTGGCATTGTTATCCATAGCCCCTATTGGCAAAACGGTGGTTGCACGTCATGCTATTTAACAGTGTGCACATTACAGAGCAGGCAAATCCGTGTCGAAACAACATTATCAGCGGATCTGGCAAACTGTACTGAAGATCCCCGCAGGTAAGGTAGCCAGTTATGGCCAAATTGCCGATTTAGCCGGCCTACCTGGCCGGGCCCGTTTGGTGGGTAAAGCCTTAGGTTATGCACCAGAGCAGTTAGCCGTGCCCTGGTTTAGGGTGCTGCGTAGTGATCGTAGCCTGGCCTTTGCGCCGGGCTCTGATACCGCCAATTTGCAACGCCAACTGTTGCTTGCAGAAGGTGTGTTGCTGAAAAACAATCGGGTACAACAGCAAGATCTCTGGCAGCCCGACTTGGCAGAGCTACTGTTTAAGCTTAGCTATTAATGCGGTTAAACCCCATTTAACCGCCGCTTTGCACGTAGCAGGGCTTCTTGCTCGTACTCTTCCATATACTCTGCTAAGTCGCCTTTCCACTGCTCATCAGCCTCAGCGGTTTCTTTAACCAACCCAACTTCCAGCTGATCACGCCTCACCAATAACTGATGTGCGCGGCTGTGCATTTCCAACTCAACCTCAGCCTGGATCTGGCTGATAGAGCGCAATAACAATAATTTCTTGAAAAAATACCAGGCGACGAGATTGAGCGCAGCCAAGGTCAGAAAGTATAACCATGTCATTCGGTTACCACCTGGACACTGTTGTTTTCATTACGATGCTGTAATACCCACATCATCAAAATAATGGGTACTAACGTGACATTAATAAAAGGAATGCCGTATTGATATAACGATTGTAGTAACTCGGTATTCGTAACGTAACGGTCAAAGAATCTTAGGCTTTGAATGCTGGCCAGCAAGAAAAAACATAAACCGACTAACTGCGCCACACTGCCAACATTTTGTTTGAGTAAGCGATGGAGCTTATACAGCAAATAAATTGCTACGGCATCAACACAGACAAAAGCCATATACCAGATAAGCTTGTAAAATAAGCCCGTCTGACTGGCAATGTTATACAGCATGGGCGTGCCTGCTGTCATGGCACCATTAGCTAAAGCCAACACCATCAACGTAATCACTAATGATGATACTTTACGCTCTAACATTACTGACAACAAAAACATCAAAAAATAGGCAACAAAAACCCATTTCCCCAATTCAAACAGCACTGTTTCAATTGTATTCCAAGCCATAACTTACTCTTTAAGTGACCTAAGATTACACTTTTGGCGGCTCTATCCCTTCGCCATTGCCAAGTGTTTTTGGAGGTTCAATTCCTTCACCGTTACCCAGTGTTTTCGGTGGTTCAATTCCTTCTCCATTTCCGGTCGTTTTTGGCGGCTCAATCCCCTCGCCATTACCTCTGGTCGACACTACACTATCACGTTGTAATAAGGCTCTGGCTCGATCACTTATTTGCACAGAATCCCCAGCAGCCTGTGCCTGGGGTGCTTCTGCACTCACGACGTTCTGCCCGACATTTACCGTACTGACTTTTTCCTGTGCGTAAAACTGTGCTTGTGCAGCGCTATTACCACCGATATTGCTTACAGACATTTCTCACCTCTTAAACTGGTTTACCGTCTTAGCCATACTAGGACGGCTATTTTGACATTGCCAGCGCAGCGGGAAAAATTACGCTGACAAAAAAATGATATTTACCGCAAACAACTCATAGCACAGTTTTCTCCAGGCTGTTATTGCGTTAAAAGCCTGCTATTAGCTAGACTAGCGCCCTGTTCGATTTGATAGCCAAGATTACAGGAGCGCAAGCATGGGCGCACAGTGGAAAGCCAAACACAAAATGGATGCAGCCAACGCTAAAGGCCGTATTTTTACCAAATTAGCAAAAGAAATAGCCGTTGCAGCCCGTAATGGTGCTGATCCGGATATGAACGCAAAACTGCGCTCAGCCATTGAAGCGGCGAAAAAAGCCTCTATGCCCAAAGATACGCTTGAGCGTGCGATTAAAAAAGGGGCGGGCTTACTTGACGGCCCGGCCAACTATGAAAGCGTGGTTTACGAAGGCTTTGCACCGCATCAGGTACCGGTGATTGTTGAATGCTTAACCGACAACAAGAACCGCAGCGCTATGAGTATTCGTCAGTTGTTCCGTAAAGGCCAATTAGCTACCTCTGGTGCGGTCTCCTGGGACTTTAAACATCTGGGGCAAATTGAAGCCGAGCCAGAAAGTGCCGATGCCGATATGGAACTGGCAGCTATTGAGGCGGGTGCACAAGACTATGAACAAGGCGAAGACAATGAAGTGGTGTTTTTAACCGAAGCCACAGACTTGGACGCCGTGGCCAAAGCATTGCCAGAATTTGGCTATAAAGTGTTAACCGCCAAGCTGGTTTATCGTGCCAATAACCCAGTGACACTGGACGATGCGCAACGCGCAGAAGTAGAAGCATTTTTAGATGCCATTGACGCTGACGACGACGTACAAAACGTCTATGTAGGTTTAGCCTAACAGGTGCTTACAATCTCTAAAGCCACCAGCAGGTGGCTTTTTTATTGTGCTATCCAAATAACAATTGCCAGAAACTTACTTTACGCAACTTGTGGTAATCTTTACGTAAACTATCAACCTGGCGCAAGTGCTGCCGCGCCTGCTGCAGATTACCCTCAACAGCGGCCTGCTGCGCTTTTTCAAGCTCGGCTAACACCTCTGTTAAACCCTGCTGAAACTGTTCGGCCTTGTCGGCCGGAAAGGCTCCTTGTTGTGCCTGCTGTGTTAACCTGATCAGCTCGTTAAGATGTGTGACAAGCGTAGCGCTGTCGCTACTATCTATCGCCTGCTTAAACTCGAACCCCATGTTCTTCATGGTTTTTTCAACATCTACCGCTGCCTGTAACGGCATAAACCAACAGCAAACTAACACCAGTAACAAACGCATATAATCCCCCAACACAACCGGGCGCTACTTTACCGCAAAAATGCCAGCAAACAAAAATCTGGCTAAAAAAACGGCCGGTCAGCAAAAGCTGGCCGGCCGCACATGCATGTTCGAAACACTTAATAGCGGCTGAAAAAATCCTCAACCTGTGCCAATGCGTCTTCCCTGTCTAGCCCATACCGCTCCTGAATAATGTCGGCCAGTTCATCAAAATTACCCCGGGTTTGCTCCAACTCATCATAGCTGATGCGATCCCATTGCAGCTTGGCTCTGGCGCGCATTTCGCCCCAGTTGCCCTCATAGTATTTATAGCCCATGCGAAAACTCCGGTTGCTTAAGTTCACGCTTAAGCCGGTGCCGTAATGCTTTTTTCAGCCCGGCCACCTGATAAGCCTATGCTTATCGCGCTAAGTGTAGTCACCTAGCTAAAAACTTGCTGACTTTTGCCAACTGGTCAGACAGCAGCATTATGTTATTGCAACAGACCGGCCAGTAAACCGATCAGGCCACCAAACACGCCACCCCACACTACCAGCCATCCCAGATGCTGGCGGATCATTTGCTGAACAATGTCTTTTACTAGTTCCGGTGTCAGCTCTTCCAGTCGCTGCTGCACTATGCTATCAACTTGTTGACGCAAGCTTTCCAGTTGCTCTGGCTTATCCAGCTGCGCCAGCAGTAGCTGGTTAAATTCGTCAGACTGCGACACCTCCACCAGCGCCGTTTTTAACCGGGCTATAAAAGGCTCTTTTAACGGCATCAGTGCAGCGCTACCACCAAACATCGACAACATGCCGCCAAAAGACGATTGCTCAACCACTTTAAGCAGGGAATCAAATGCTGGTGACAGGTTGGCTTTTTCAATAACCGGAGCAAAATCAAAGGCCTGACTGTGGCCTTGCTGTTTAGCGGCAATAAAGCGGTCGATATTGTCACTACTGAAAAATTGCGTCATCACCAGCTGATAAATACCGCTTTTAAACTGCTTGAACCGCGCCGGGATCACCCCTGAGCCATATAACAGCGGGACTTTTTCAAATAACATATGCACGGCTAAAGCATTAGTCAGTGCACCAGAGAGCGCAAACAAACCAACGCTCAACAGTACGGGCTGCTGCCAATACCAACCGATAACACTTAACACTGCGGCTAACGCATTCGTCAGAACATTTTTATTTAGCATTACTACCTCTGCCTAACTGATGAATTAATTCCGCGATTTTAATCAGCCCCCCAATGACCGGCAAGTGTGAGCTTTAGCTTGTCAGCAATTGTCGCTATGCTAAGCGCCTGCAAAGCGAGAGGAAACATAATGAAGGTGATAATTGCTTCAGCCAACCCGGCTAAAATTCGTGCGGTCAGTGCCGCTTTTGAGCAAATCTTTACCGGTCAGGCGATTGAGTATGATGGGTTGGTCTGCGAGTCTGGTGTCGCTGCGCAGCCGATGGACAGCGACGAAACCTTGCGTGGCGCACTGAACCGGTTACAAGATGTTGCCGCCACCGCACCAGGTGCCGATTACTATGTTGCACTGGAAGCCGGCTTAGATGGCGATAGCAGCTTTGCCTGGGTAGCTATAACCCATAAGGGCAAGCTTAGTAAAAGCCGCAGCGCCAGTGTACCGCTACCACCAACAGCACTGAGGGCAATACAGCAAGGCGAAGAGCTCGGCGATGTGATGGACCACATGTTTGCGCAGCAAAACGTGAAACAAAAAGGCGGTGCTATTGCCATGCTAACCAACCATTTGTTGACACGCGCCGGCGTGTATCAGCAGGCCATTATTTTGGCCATGATCCCATTTATTCAGCCAGCGTTATTTGAACCGCACACCTAACAGCTTAGTTGTACCCCAGCACGGCACAGTGAGCGACATCACGTCGCTCTGCCACCACGTTTTTTGGACTGTGGTGATCTTCTGCCCAAACCAGGTTTAAAGCCTTACGCTCCTGCGCGGTTAAGTCCACCGTTTTTTGCTGCGGGTAAACATAATGTTGTTGCTGATGGCTTTGTTTAACGGCACTCATAACAGTCTCCTGTATAACCTTTGATAGAGAGTACCCGCTAACTGTATAAGCCTCAGCCTGAGCCTAAGCTGAACACTACAACAATGATTAAAGATAAGCCTTATTGAAAGACTCCTTCGATTGCTGCAGATAGTTACGTGCTTTTTGCGCGTGATTTTCCCAAATTTGCTTGTCCGCAGGCTCTGTGAAAGGATTCTGGTTGCTATTCACTGAGCGCTCAAACTTGTCATAGTACGTTAGCATGGCAGAGGCTATTTGATTAAATTGATCTTTGTAGCTTTGGGTTTGCTCCAGTTGCTCAGAGGTTTTCAGCACAAAACGCACCAGTTCAGTGTTGTTGCCCTCATCCAGGTAGCTGTTGGCTTTAAGGCGGATATTGCCCGCCACTTCTGCTTTTAATGCCTCTCGCACCTGCTCATCTTTACTCAGGGCACGGCTAATGGTTTCTTGTGAGCGTGCCAGACTGGCGTGCTGCAGGGTGTCTCGTAGCTGTTTATCCAGCGCCCGGCGAAACGCATCAATGCTCTTTTGGATCTGCAGTAAATCATTATCCAGCGCGGCAACCTGAGATAGCTCTTTTTCCAACTCAGCCAAAAAGCGCTCAGCGTCCTGATAAATTTTTAAGCCGTTTTGCTCGGCAAACTTCCGATCGCTACGGCTAAGACCGGCATCGCTGTAATTAGATTTATCAAAACTGGACGCCAGAAACGATTTAAAGGGTTCGGCAAAGGCAGAATAGGTGCCGGCGCTGACCACATTCAACGTCGCTGTCACCAAATCACCAAACGGCTTGAGCATGGAGTTTAGCCGTGCCTGCTGCAGCGGTGTGGTAACCCGCTTAGTGTCATTAATGATGCTGCGAAAGCTGGCATAAGCCATCGGGTTAGACATTTTATTACGTTCGGAGCCAGCCAGCGCCAGCGCAATACCCGAGTGTAGTGCATTGGCGTACTCAAGGTACTGCCGTTGTGTATCCAACTGCGCAGCATAGTTAGCACCCAGTGTACGAAATGACTCGGCCTGCAGCGCAATATTCTGATCGGCCCGCAGCTTATCTAAAATACCACTGACAATACGCTGCTCATTTTTTTGCAGCGCCGTGGCCAGTAAAATGCGCTCTACCTGCAGATCGTCGATATCTACCGCACCGTTTACCGCCTCAATATCAAGCCGCAAGTAGCGTTTTGCCGGTTCATCAATAGATACGCGGTGGGCCTGATAACTGGTATCGCCACCATTGTATTCAATCAGTGCAACCGGCTGCCATAACGCATTTAACGAGGGCTGCTCGGCTACCAACACCTGAATACGATAGGCCGTAGAGATACTGTCAGGTCTGGCCCAGAGCGCTAACACGCCCATTTCACTGAACGCCTGTTTACTAAACAATACGCTGCTGCCAGCCTGGCAGCGCAGCGACAGCTCACCAGAGCGCGGTATACCCAGTAAAGCTTTGCAGTCTCCCAACTGACGCCAGTAATCTGTCTCCTGCTCGAAGCCATCTGACAACACCACCTGCGAGGCCTGTAGCGCAGATAACCAGAGGGCAGAGAAGATCGCAATCAGCATACGCATAAACACTCCACAGCAAGGTAATAATGCACCACAGGACAAGGCGCCATAATGGCGGTTATTTTAGCAGCAGCGCTACACCGCAAGGAAGCTACCCGGGCACAGATATTTTGGGCACCTGCCACAGCGACTCTAATTTGTTCTGCTGCGACAGCTGGGGTAGACTGTCGCGCCAATACTACCGGCGTCCCCGGCAACAACAACCAAATGGAATGATAGTGTTATGACGAAATGGCTGCGGGTGCCTCACACCCTGACGTTACTTTTTAGCATGATGGTACTGGCGATGATCGCCACCTGGATAGTGCCACAAGGCTTTTTTGAGACTCAAACGTTAGCCAATGGTCGCAGTGCTGTGATACCAGGCACCTTCGCGCTGGTAGACGACCGCCAGTACTTAAGCCCCTGGCAGCTGCTTACTGCTATACCACGCGCTTTTGCCAGTGCGCAGGACGTGATTTTCTTTGTCATGATTTTAGGCGGCGTGCTATCAATAGCCCGCGCTACGGGCACCGTTGATGCCCTGATTGGTCGCCTACTGGAGCGCTACAACAACAAACCACAAATGCTGATCTTTATGGTGGTGTTCTGTTTTGCTATGGCGTCCAGTTTTATCGGTACTGCCGGCGAATATATTCCTTTTGTACTGATTTTAGTGGCACTGTGTAAAGCCATGCGGCTGGATGCGATGACAGCCGTAGGTATGACAGTGGCGGGTTATGGTATTGGTTATGGCGTATCGGCCTTTAACCCCTTTACCGTATTAATTGCCCAGCAAATTGCTGATTTACCGCCTATGTCTGGCAGCTGGCTGCGTTTTGCCATTTTTGTGCCCTTTGTGCTTATTGGCTTTCATCATGTGTGGCGCTATGCGAAAAAAGTGCATACCAATCCCAACAATTCGATGGTGGCAGACCTGCCCTGCCCGCTGGGTGATAAAGCACAGGTTAACTACCCGGCCCTGGCGCTTAACCACAAACTGATCCTGGCCAGTTTCATTGCGACTATTGGTTTAGTTGCTTATGGCATTAAAGTCCATGACTGGTACTTATACGAGCTAAGCGCCTGCTTTATTGGCTGGGGGCTATTTAGCGCAGTTATCGGTAAAATTTCTGCCGATATTGCTGCGCAAAAATTTATTGATGGCGCGATGGAGCTAACCACCACAGCGATGTTAATTGGTGTTGCGCGCGGTATTTCGTTGGTGATGGAAGACGGCCAAATTCTGCACAGCCTGGTGCATGGCTTGTCCTTGCCACTGTCTTATGTCGGCGCAGAAGCCGCTGCAGTGGGCATGTTGCTGATCCAAACCCTGCTAAATTTCTTTATCCCCTCGGGCAGCGGCCAGGCCTACGTCACTATGCCTTTAATGGTGCCATTAGCAGACTTACTGGAGATCCCACGTCAGGTGGCAGTGCTGGCTTATCAGTTTGGTGATGGTTTTTCAAATATGATCGTGCCGACCAATGCGGTACTGATGGGTATTATTGGCATAGCAGGTATTCCTTATGGCCACTGGTTCCGTTTTTGTATGCCACTGATGATTAAACTAATGCTGGCCTCTTCGTTAGTATTGGTGCTGGCAATTGTGTTTGACTACGGCTTAAGCTTACAGCCGGTAGCTGCATAGAAACAGGCCGGCATAGCCGGCCTGCTCTTTTTGGCTGGTATTAATAACATCGCTTACTCCAGCGTCAGCACCACTTTGACATTATCTGAGACCGCGTCGGCACTGACATAACCAATGATATTCGGGTTATTAGCAACCAGTGCCAGTACCTCGCTGTCAGATGTCACCTCTTTTGGCGGGGTGCCTTTGCCGGTAAACACCAGCTTAGACCAAAATGCCTTCACCTGACTTGAAGAACGGCCTAGCGCTTTTTGATCAAACTCTGAGCGCAGCGGAACGGAATCAGCCAGGTTTACCGGCACGGCTGAGGAGCCATCGGCAAACGAACTTAGCTTGCCGGTGTATAAGCGGGTTAAATCTTCCTTTGTTAGACTGGTTTGATTCGATGGATGCACCACTACGGAAATAGCCGCACTCACACTCAGCGGCAGTAATAAACAACTAACAATAAGTACAGTTTTCATTCTGACTCCTAGAACACCAAATCTACGCCAAAGGTTACAGATTTACTGTCACCCGCGACCATCAGACCATCAACACCGTTGTCTTCGACGTCATCATATTGCAGCTTAAAGGCAGCTGAGCTGTGAAAGTCATACCTAAGACCTATGCTGGTGGTATTGTGCATTTCACCATCACTGTCAAAGTCGGCGTACGAAATATAAGGTGTAATATTATTCAGACGGTAGCCAAGTGACACCATATAGGTATCAAACTTACCACCATCCAGATCTAACTGGTTTAACTCTGTTAATATCACCAGATTGTTATAGTCGATATTTACGGAAATACCGGCGAATTTGCCGCGCCGTTCCAGCTCACCATCCCAGTCTACCCGCTCGACAACGCCATTGATTGTGCGATAACGCTCGTTGATATAGGTCATATATGTCAGACGGATATCCAGCCAGTCTCTGTTAAAACTTATTACACCACCAATAATATCTTTCCAAATCTCCCGCACGGGGTTAGTACCGAAAAATTGCGACAACAATTTGTTTTCTTTGTCATCTTCACGCCCGGTATACAGATTACCACTGACATCCCAACTGCCTAGTTGAGTGTTAAACAGGGCGTTTATGCCGGTGTAATTAAAGATCTGCCAGGTGTAGTTATCAGCCGGCGGTCGCATCCATAAATAGGCATAACCAACATCAAAAAAGTCTGAGTAGTAATAAAGTGGTAAGCGTTTTTTGCCGGCTTGCAAGGTCCAGGTATCATTGAGCTGATATGACAGATACGCCCATTCAAAACGGGCATCGAAATCGTCTGCACCGCGGGCGACTACCTGCCCGGTTACCGATAAGCCTTCAGTTAAATCCGCTGAAACCTGCAAACCAATGCGGCTATCGGGTTTAAATGACCATTCCTCCTCATACACGCCAACTTGGGGGTAATTTGCTAAAAAGGTTGGCGGTAAACCAAACTCCTCAACACCGTCACCACTTAGCACCCGGCCACCTGCAACAGTAGCAAAACCAGAGATATTGACATCCGCACTCACTGTCAACGGTAACACCAACAGCATACCGGGTAAACTGCCTAATATTGCTTTACGCATACAAGCTCCTTGTTCTGATGCCAGAAAGTTCCGCGACACCATTTGCTAAACATAGTTCAGTAAAAAATTTTTGCTGAAAAACCGCAAAAAAATACCAAACTTTGTGGCTACAAGCGGTAAAGGCAGTAAAACCGGCTTTTGTCACCAAGGTTCTGCTGCTAGCATAGACTTATCTCTACCTAATCGTTGTCTCTATGCAGCAAGCACAACAAATCGCTGAAATTATTTTAAAAGGGTTTCGCCGTCACTTTAGTATATTTCAGACGATAACGGCCAAAGCCAAGCAACGTTTTGAGCTGGCCGACTGGCGCGCCTTTCAGCAAGACAGCTCTGATCGTATTTCGTTTTACGATCAACGCGTTACCGAAGCAATTGCGCATCTGGCCAGCGCGCTGCCCACCCAGTGTTTAAATGAAGCCCTGTGGCAACAGGTTAAGCAGCATTACATGGCGTTTCTGGCGTTTCACCCACAAGCTGAACTGGCCGAGACGTTCTATAACTCAGTGTTTTGTCAGCTGTTTGAGCGTAAGTATTTCCATAATCAGAATATTTTTGTCGAATCGACCTTAAGTAAACAGCATTTACCTGCACCCATTGCATCCGTTTATGACAGTTTCTTTCCGGCGCAGGATGGTCTAAAACAAACGATTCGCAACATTGTTTCCGGCTTTGGCTTTATTACGCCTTTTATCAACCTCGACCGCGATATCCGCTTAATCGTAAAAAGCTTTATGACGCAGTCCAGTCATGGCCGCCATCCGGTGTATCAAATTCGCTTTGATATTTTAAAGTCAGTGTTCTATCGCAATAAGGCTGCTTATATTGTTGGCCGCGCTGTTACACCTGATGGCCAACAGCCGTTTATTATTCCGATTTTGCACCGTGAAGGGGCTGGCTTATTTATTGACACCCTGGTCACCGATGCCAAGCAGATGACCATCATTTTTGGCTTTTCCCGTGCCTATTTTATGGTGGCAACTCAGGTGCCTTCATCCTTGGTACATTTTTTACGTGAGCTGCTGCCGCATAAAACCCTGGCAGAACTTTACGCCAGTATTGGTTTGCATAAACAGGGCAAAACCGAGTTTTACCGCGAGCTTTTAAGCCATCTGGATAAAAGTAACGACCAGTTTGTCGCCGCCCCCGGCACCCGGGGTATGGTGATGATGGTGTTTACTCTGCCTTCCTTTCCTTATGTGTTTAAAGTGATCCGCGATAAATTTGCCCCCAGCAAAGAATTTGGCCGCGACACGGTAAAAGCGCGCTATTTGCTGGTTAAAAAGCACGACCGGGTTGGCCGCATGGCCGATACATTGGAATATTCTTACGTTGCTCTGCCCAAAAGCCGTTTTTCAACAGAACTGTTAGACGAGCTGCAACATGCTATCGGCGGCTCACTCAGCTTTGAAGATGACTTAGTGGTCATTAAGCATCTGTACATTGAACGGCGCATGATTCCGCTCAATTTATATCTTGAACAAGCGTCCCTGGAAGAAAAAGCTCAGATCATGGACGATTATGGTCAGGCTATTAAACAGATGATTGCTGCTAATATTTTCCCCGGTGATATGCTGTTGAAAAACTTTGGTGTTACACGCCATAAAAGAGTGGTGTTTTACGACTACGACGAAGTACAGTATTTATTAGATGTGAACTTCAGAAGCTTCCCGAAAACAGAAAACTACGAAGACGCTATGTTTGCCGAGGGCACTGTGTGTGCCGCGCCAGGCGATGTATTCCCCGAGCAAATGGCCACCTTTGTGACGCCACAAAGTGACATTCGCCAGCTACTGTTTAGCAAACATCCAGAGTTGTTAGATGCCGCTTATTGGCGGCAAAAGCAACAAAACATCCGCGACGGCGTAGTTGAAGATATCTTTCCTTACCCGGATAACATTCGCTTTTATCACCACTATCAGGACGAGGGCGCTAAACCATGAAAATTTACGTTGACGCAGACGCCTGCCCGGGGGTGATCAAAGACATCATTTTTCGCGCCGCCGAGCGCAAACAGATCAGTACCCTACTGGTAGCTAATCAGTTAATTAGAGTGCCACCGTCAAAGTTTATCTCGGCTATTACCGTATCGAGCGGCTTTGACGAGGCGGATAACGAAATTGTGCGCCGCTGCCAGGCGGGGGATTTGGTGATTACTGCCGACATCCCGCTGGCAGCGGATGTTCTGGCCAAAGGCGCTTTTGCCCTTAACCCGCGTGGCGAGCTTTACAGTACTGATACCATTAAACAGAAACTAACCATGCGCGATTTTATGGATACGCTACGCGGCAGTGGCATGCACACCGGTGGGCCGCCCCCCCTTAACCAAGGCGACCGACAGGCCTTTGCCAACCAATTAGACAAGTTACTGCAGCGCTACGCCCCCCCTGACATCACACTTTAAAGCGGCCAACCTGAGCAGTAACTTGCTGCACCAACTTACGTACCCGCACACCGTCATGGCCTGTATCCCGGGCCAGGTTAGATAACTCATTGGCATTTTGGCTGATACCATTGACGGTTTGGTTTACATGCTCAGCTACTGTAGATTGCTGCTCGGTGGCCGCCGCGATCTGGGTCGCCATATCATTAATGTTGGCAATACCTGAGACAATATTATCCAGATAACGGCTGGCAGAGGACGCATGCTGCTCGGTTTCTGCCACCTGATTTTTTGCATTATCCATTGCCGACACCGCCTGACTTACCCCATGCTGTAAACGATTAATCATGTCATGAATATCTTTCGTCGATTGCTGGGTACGCGAGGCCAGCGTGCGCACCTCATCGGCTACCACAGCAAACCCCCGGCCGGCATCACCGGCGCGCGCAGCTTCTATCGCAGCATTCAGTGCCAGCAAATTGGTTTGCTCAGCAATACCGCCTATCACTTCCAGCACGGAGACAATATTGCGGCTTTCTACCTCTAAATCACTAATGGCTTTCACCACTTGTGAGATATCTTTTGCCAATACATTGATCTGCTGCATCGACTGACGGATTACCTTACCCGAGCTGTCAGCGGCCTCGTTTGCATCCTCAGTAGCACCATTAGTGAGCGAAGCATTACTGGCAATTTCCTGAACCGCATGCTGCATCTGATGAATGGCAGTGAGCACCTGCTCAATGTGCGAGGTTTGCTCGCCTGCTTTGTTACTGGTGAGCTCTGTCTTTTGCGCGATGTTGGCAGCAGCTTGTTCCAGCTCGCTTAACTGCTGCTGCACTTCACCCATCATTTTTTGCAACGTACCAATAAATTCGTTGGTTTTAAGCGCTACATCGCCAATTTCATTGTTGCCGCTCACCGGCAAGCGGCGGGTCAGATCGCCGCCGACACTGGCCAGCTCACTGACCATGGTTTTTAGCTGGTTAAGCGGCTTAACAATCAGGCTGGGGCTAAATACGACGGTGACAATCGCAATAGCGACTGCAATCAACATCAGCAATATCGTCAGTGTTTTTTGCTGGTCGACATAGGCAGCAAGCTCTTTACCCAGCTGCTCAGCGCGCTGATCAATGCGCTCGCCCAGACCATTATATTCATCACGTAAGGTTGAAAACGCGGCCCCCTCACTGCCCTCAATTAGCGCTCGGGCTTGTGCCGTATTGCCCTGCTGCGCATACTGCATAGCTTGCTTGGCGAGATTGAGCCAATTATCAAACACCTTACTAAACTCACTGTCAGCCATAGTGCTCACATCATGTACGCGCACCAGCGCTGCCGCCTTTCTCATCCGGTCTAACGCCTGCTGCACGTTATCATCGAAGTCTTTTTTAGCATCAGCCACAGGCCGGTCGTCGGCACTTAATAGCACATATTCACGCATGGCCAGCTCAGCCTGATACAGGTCTCTGTCGGCGTTCAATACTGCCGTAGTCGCAGGTGTAAGGCTATTAATGGCAATATCTGTCTGTGCAATAACGCCATTTACCGTGATCAGGCTCTTAACACCCACCAAGGCAATCAACAGCGATAACAACACTATAGGTAAAGCGATTTGTAATTTAACCGACAAATTCTTCAGGCTGTTCATAAACTTACTCATCCTAAGATAACTAAACTTGGGCATGACACAGGCTTAACCTGCACCTTAGTTAGCATAGTTGAGTTTTTGCCGGTCAACTCAATATCCTCAGATTTTATGTACTGAGCTCAGGCTTTTACAGTGAATTAGGCGCTAGGTTATTGGCAAGCTTAAACAGTAGCGACTTTTAAACTCACGTTTGGTGTGGTGTAAGGGGTCGGTAAAACACAGTTGCTGCGCTAACAACTGCAAAGGTTTAGTAAAATCAGGGGCCTGCTTCGGTTTAAGCGTTGGGTAGTAGTTATCATGTAAAATTGGCATGCCGAGACTTAACATATGCAGCCGTAGCTGATGGGTTTTACCGCTGTGCGGCATCAGTGCAAACAAGCCAAGGTTATCTTGTCGTGCAACAAGACTAATATCTGAGACAGCATTAACCGGCCCTGGCACGATAGCATTGATGAACCGTGGTTGGCTTTTCTCAATCCGGTTGGCTACATGCCATTGTTTCGGTAGCGCACAGTGCTGAGCCTTAGCATTTAACAAGGCAACTGCCTGATAATGCTTGGTAATTTTCGCCTGCTGGAACAGCTGGTAATAGGCGGCGCGACTTGCGGCATTTATGGAAAACAATACCAAACCGGCGGTATCACGATCCAGCCGGTGCACCGGCACCATGTCGTCGATACCGGTGTCACACTTCAATCGCGCTAGCAGACACTCATTAACATATTCACCACCTGGCGTCACCGGCAAAAAATGCGGTTTATCCGCCACCAGGATATGCTGATCTTGATATAGGATCTTATGCGCAAAAGGGATAGCCGGCTCAGTGGCGACCTCGCGGTAATAACACAACCGCTTACCCGGCAGAAAGGGGGTTTGCAGCGTAATAGTTTCGCCATTAAACCAGTGTACTTTATCCGCTAAAATCCGCTCACGCCAGGTTTCCGGGTTAATACGGGCAAAGTGACTACACAAAAATGCATACACTGTCGGCCAACGTTTGTCTGCTGCCGGCAAAGTAATTTCAGAGGCTTGACGGGCTATAGACACAAGCTATTCCTGACGAAAAATCCGCGCGCAGTTTAGCATAAAAGCCGTTACAATAGCCGACTTTTGACCGCCCGCAGCAGATGTTCACTATGTCAGACAGCACTTTGCCCCCTTCAGTGTCTAAGCCTTCGCACCAGAATGCCGTGTTACAGCTGCGCGCCACTGAACTGGCCAAAGCTACCCGGGTATTTAATGCCAGGGGCAGTAAAGTAAAGCGCTGCGACACTTGCCTGTTACCCAAAGTCGAATGTATTTGTGCCGCCAGACCACAGGTGAAAAGCCACTGTGCGTTTTGCTTTATTATGTATACCGGTGAATGCTACAAGCCCAGTAACACCGGCCGTATCATTGCCGATGTAGTGAGCGATAATTACGCCTTTGTCTGGGACAGAACCCGGCCAAATGCTGCGCTGCTCGCACTACTCGCCAACCCCGATTATGCGCCGATAGTGGTGTTCCCTACGCAATACGCCGAGCCTGCACGCTGTATTAACAGCCCGCTTGAGCTTAGTGCGGTACAAAACGGTAAAACGCCACTGTTTATTATGCTGGACGGTACCTGGCGCGAAGCGAAAAAAATGTTTAAAAGTGCTTACCTCGATAAACTACCGGTGCTGGGCATTCAAAGCGAGCAAGGTTCAACCTATTTGCTGCGCGAAGCCGCCCACCTGCATCAGCTGTGCACTGCAGAAGTTGCCATCGAGGTGCTAAAACTGGCACTGGATACGACGACAGCAAAAGCCCTTTCGGAATATTTCTTACTGTTTCGCCAGGCATATGTTGCCGGCAAACCCCACCTTAAGCTTGATGCCGAATAAAACCGGCAATTTGCCCTGCCAACCAATCTGGGTCATCCAGGGCAATATCATGCCCGGCCCATTGATGCTGCAGGTGCTCAGCACCTAAATAACGGGCTAAAGTTATCGAACAGTCTGGGTTAACTAAACTATCTTCCGCACTGCTTAATACCAGCGCCGGGCAAACAGGCGGAGCAGCTAAGCGAAATCGCGCAGCCGCCCAGAGCTGGCGTAACATATTGGCCCGGCTTACCGGGCGTTGCTGCTGATACCCAATCCAACACTTTACCAACTGCGGATCCCGCCGTGCTTTTCGGCTTGTGAGCTGCAAGATCAGCTGTTCACGCAGTGGCAAGCTCAGCCAAGGCAATGCCAGTAGCGCCGGGTAATTGCGCCAACGCAAACGCTGATAAAACGGAGACAGCGGCCTGGTGCTACTGTTGATCAGTACAACAGACGCGACCTCTTGCGGATACTGTACTGCCCAGTCCAACGCCAGCATGCCGCCTAACGACAAAGCCACCAGATGCACGTTGCCGTTAAAAGCTGGCGACTGTTGCAGTTGCTGGCGTACAGACTGGCGTAGCAGCGCGATATCCGCCGCGGAACGCTGTTGATACAGCTCGCCGCAGCCAGCATAGTCAAAGCTTAATAGTGGATTAGGCAGTGCGGATGACAACACAGGCCGCAGCCGCCCCCAATGTCGCTGCTCCCGGCTTAAGCCACGCAGCAGTAACACGGGTGTGTGTTGGTTTAATATCGCAGGATTTAATACCATAGGGTCCTCGCCTCTTGTAGTAACGCCTCTGACTGGGTAAGTGGCAACCAGTTGCGGTACGACAGCGTGGCGTTAATTAAAAAGTTAATCAGGATCAGGTGACTGCGTAGCACGCGCTTAACGCGGTGCGGCTTGACCGGATGAAACATCCCCAGGCTGGAGAGCAGCTGAAATGGGTTTTTCCGTACCCAATTCCACGAGCCCATTTCCAATGTCAACGGCAGTAGCATGGTATTCTGTTGTGCCGATAAATCATACAAATAATCCCACAGATCGCCATGACACAGGTAATGTTGCGATTGCGGCTCAAAAAGGTAGTTTTGATGCGGGTAGGTCTGTAAAAACAACTGCC
The DNA here is from genome assembly GCA_033838465.1 of Chromatiaceae bacterium. Taxonomy (GTDB): domain Bacteria; phylum Pseudomonadota; class Gammaproteobacteria; order Enterobacterales; family Alteromonadaceae; genus Alishewanella. Next base: position 275,694 of record JAJLKZ010000007.1, on the reverse strand, counting down.
GCAGCCGAGCCATTTCAGCTAAGTGTGCAATGGGTTGCTGCCGGCTCTTGGCATAAGGAAACCAGATCCTGTCGATGCGACCAAAGCCCGAGTGACAATCCAGCGCCAGTGAAAACGGCCGGCCAAATAACTCACGTTTAATAAAATCGACCAGCGCCTGACTTTCCGGCTCCATTCTGTCCTGTCGGCCCCGATGCCATGGCAGTAAGCGGCTGATACGCTGGCCACCCACCAGCCAGGCGGCCCCTTCACTGCACTCAACCGGCGCGTTGCGCATCAAATCGACACTGTTACCATTTGCCCGCCAGCCATTGGCCATACCTGCGGGGTTCACTAATGGCAGAAAGTAAATACAGCCTTGTTGCAAGGCATGGTGCAGCGTAATATCCCACGGCAGGCGCTGTAATAGGGTTTGCAGGTACGCTAACACCACCTGAGTACCAATACGCTCCAGCCCATGTACGCCGCCCGTTAATACCATCGCCGGTAGCCTTGGGTCCGGGTTGCCCAGCGCCAACGCATACAGTGGCAGTTTTGTGCTCATGTGCGGTACCTGCGTGAGTACCTCTACGCGCAGCGCCGCGGGTGCGCCAGCAATTAACTGCTCAAGCTGTGCCAGCTCCGGCAAAACATCCTGCTGTTGCAACCTCACCTCAGCAAAAATCAAATGACATTCGCATGACAGCTTAGCGGATAGTCTGGCGATAAAAATGGCAGTTTTATGAAGATTAAAGTAAAAACGCCGCCCTGTAGGCGGCGTTGTACAGCGATCAATGTATTCAGTTAGCCGCAGTATCCAAAGTGGCAAAGCTTTTAACTAAATCGTCCACTGCTTTCATTTGCTGTAAATAAGGCTCTAACTTCGCCAGTGGTAAGGCACAGGGGCCATCGCACTTGGCCTGATTCGGATCCGGGTGCGCTTCAATAAACAAACCCGCTAACCCCAGCGCCATACCCGAACGCGCCAGCTGCGCCGCTTGGGCACGACGGCCATCGGCAGAGCTTTCACGCCCACCCGGCTTTTGCAGCGCATGAGTCGCATCAAAGATCACTGGGCCATACTGCTTCATTTCATCCATGCCCAGCATATCCACCACTAAATTGTTGTAGCCAAAGCAGCTTCCGCGCTCGCATAGCAGTACGTGTTCGTTACCGGCTTCTTTGAACTTGGTAATAATGTGGCGCATTTCATGCGGTGCAAGAAACTGCGGCTTCTTCACGTTAATAACAGCACCGGTTTTTGCCATGGCCACCACTAAATCGGTCTGGCGGGCTAAAAATGCCGGCAGCTGGATCACATCTACCACTTCCGCTACCGGTGCAGCCTGATATGGCTCATGCACGTCGGTAATCAGTGGTACATTGAAGGTACGTTTAATCTCTTCAAATATTTTTAAGCCCTCGTCTAAACCTGGGCCACGGTACGAGTGCACCGACGAGCGGTTAGCTTTATCAAACGAGGCTTTAAACACATAAGGAATACCCAGTTTGCCGGTAACTTCAACATAGTGCTCGGCAATACGCATTGCCAGGTCGCGTGACTCGAGCACGTTCATGCCACCAAACAACACAAAGGGTAAATGATTGGCTACCGGAATACCGGCAACGGAAATAGTTTGAGCGTTCATGATTTATCCAAAAATCAGTTATCAGGCTAAAGGTAAAAACACTGGCTGTTTCGAAATAGCTACGCGCAGTGCCAGCCCGAGCCAGCCAAGTGCACCTAAGAAACATAACCAGCGAATAAAGGTAGTGCGACCACGAAAGGCCATTACAGCCAGTGCAATATAGGCCAATACCGCAATAAACTTTTCTGTCAGCCAGGCGTTTACAAAGGGGTATTGCTGTAATGTCAGCATTAGCATAACAGCACTTAACAACAGCAGGGTGTCTATCACATGCGGGGCTATCTTAAAAAATTTATGCTGCAGCAAGGCTGCCGGTTTTAAACTCATGGCAAATCGAATTAATAAAAAACTGACACTCAGCACCACCATTAGCAAGTGAATGTGCTTATAAGCCATATACATAGCATTTATCCTTTGGGTTAATAAAACAGCCAGCTGATGCTGGCTGCGGGTTACTCGTCGCTATCGGGGTATTTTTGCAGTATTGCTTCCAGTTTGTCGACCCGCTGCTTAAAAATTTCTACCAGTTTAGGGTCAAACTGCTTCCCCGACTCACTATCGATATAGCTAAGAACCTGCTCCAGGCTCCAGGCAGATTTATAACAGCGGCGGTGACGCAGCGCGTCATAAACATCAGCCAGCGCGGCAATGCGGCCGTATATATGAATGTCATCGCCTTTTTTACCGGCAGGGTAGCCCGTGCCATCCCATTTTTCATGGTGGTCCTGTGCAATAACGGCACCGGCCTGAATAATACTGCGTTTGGAATTTTTTAAAATTTCATAGCCGATACTGCTGTGGGTTTTCATTACCTCCCACTCTTGGCCCTCTAATTTTTTGGGCTTATTTAGAATACCGTCCGGGATGCCCACTTTTCCAACATCATGCAAGGGCGCAGCAAACATCAGGCGCTCAGCTTCTTCGTCTGGCAAACCGTAAGCTTTGCCCAGCTCATAGCAGATAAAGGCCACCCGCTTAACATGATTACCGGTTTCTATTGAGCGATGCTCTACTGCCTCACTTAAGCGATAAACAATTTCGCGCTGGGTGTCCTCAATTTCATGTTGTAACTGCACATTTTCATAAGCAATTTGTACATTTTGCGAGAACAGTTCAATCAGCTTTTTCTGGTTAGCGGTAATGACACCGGGTAAACCTGAGATATACAGCAGTGAGCCATGGGTAAATTTACTGGTGCAATAGGCCACCAGATAATTGTCACGATACACTATACCGCGCGACGTTAACGCCGCTTCAAACGCATCAAGCAGCTCTGGCGCAAGTACCTCCTGCACCGGCTTGCCTTCTTGCCGCTCAAACTCGCCCTGGCCGGCAAACACCACCAGTTTATGTGGATCCGACACGTCACCACTGATATTGCCCGCTACCATAGACGAGCTCACTAACAGTGCGTTTTCATCACACCCTATGATAGAGGTAAGCTGCTGTAGCACGCCATCGATAAACTGCTCCATGGAATGTGATGAAAATAAATCGGCCGACGCATTGATAATTTTTTCTAAGCCCATCCGGCTTTGCTCGAGCGACAGAATATCGCGGTAAGAACGCAAGCTGGACATAATGACGGTAAACAGCTTTTGTGCCGTAAGCTCGGTTTTCGATTTATAGTCGTTAATGTCGTAATTGATAATAACTTGACGCTCGGGTGCCTGCCCGGGCTGGCCGGTGCGCAAAATGATCCGCACATGCTCATTATGTAGCTGCTCACGAATGTAACTGGCCACCCGTAAGCCGGCATCGTCAGTTTCCATCACCACATCGAGCAGCATAATAGCGGCATCGGGGTGCTCAGCAATCAGCTGCTTCGCCTCTGCGCCGGAATAAGCACTGAAAAATGCCAGATTTTTGCCCTGAAAAATAAAGTCACTCAGTGCCAGTTTAGTCACAGCATGCACTTCTGGTTCATCATCAACAATGAGGATTTTCCAGCTACCGTTATGCGTAGACTCAACCTGCTCCGGCTCTTCTGCAAATAAAAAATCATCCGACATCCGCTCATTCCTTAGCTGATTTATAAAATGAAAATGACTTGCTTAGTTATATGCCGGATACGCAGCGTGGTCAAAGAAAAAGCAACGATTACAATGCTAAACAGCCACCGCTAATGCGCCAGTTGTTGCCATAATCACGCTGTGATTGCACCTGGTTAAATCCGGCAGCCGTTAATAAGTCGCGCACGGCCTCTGCCTGATCATAACCATGCTCCAGATACAACCAGCCACCGGCGGTTAAATACGCCGGGGCCTGCGCAATAATGTGGCATAAATCGGCCAGGCCCTGCTGCGCAGCAGTTAGCGCCGTAACGGGTTCAAAGCGCAGTGCCGATAAATGTGGGTCAGTCGGGTCGATGTACGGCGGGTTAGAGACAATAAGGTCAAACTTTTGCCCGCTGATAGCGTCAAACCAGTTACTTTGCACTACCGACACATTAGGGATATTCAGATGGCGGCGGTTTTGCTCCGCAAGCGATACCGCCCCAGCGATGTAATCTACAGCTGTGAGCTGCCACTGTGGCCGGTTGGCTGCCAGCGCCAGCGCGATAGCACCGGTGCCAGTGCCCAAATCCAGCACTTTGGCATCGGTTGGCAATGCCAGACTTAGTGCCTGCTCAACCAACAGCTCGGTATCTGGACGCGGGATAAGTGTACTGGGGTTTACCTGCAGTTTTAAATCATAAAAATGCCAGTAACCAAATAAATAGGCCAGCGGCTGCCCGGCAAGCCGGGCACTTAACAGCCGGTTAAGCTCTGCCAGCTCTTCGTCGTTAAGCACGCGCTGGCTGTGGCTGTACAGATACGTATTAGAGACGTTAAGTACATGACACAAACACAGCCGCGCCTCGATATCCGCTGTTGGGCTAACAAGACTTAACTTTTGCTGCGCCTGCCTTTGCCACTGACTAAGACTTTGGCCTGGCGCCACTTAGCGGTTCTCGTCTGCCAGTGCGGCCAGCAGATCAGCTTGATGCTCTTGTTTTAATGGCTCCAGTACCTGATCTAAATCACCTTCCATCACCTCATTCAACCGATAAATAGTCAGGTTAATACGATGGTCGGTTAAACGCCCCTGCGGGAAGTTATAAGTGCGGATACGCTCTGAACGGTCGCCACTACCCACCAGTGAGCGACGGGTCGATTCTTCCGCTAAGCGGCGTTTTTCATCTTCGGCCGCCTGAATACGTGATGCTAACACGCTCATGGCGCGGGCACGGTTTTTGTGCTGCGAACGCTCATCCTGACACTCAACAACGATACCGGTTGGTAAGTGGGTGATACGAATAGCTGAATCTGTACGGTTAACGTGCTGACCACCCGCGCCAGAGGCCCGGTAAGTGTCGACCTTTAAATCTGCCGGGTTAATTTCAATGGCTTCGCTTTCGGGAATTTCTGGCATAATCGCCACCGTGCAGGCCGAGGTATGCACCCGGCCTTGTGATTCGGTAGCGGGTACACGCTGCACGCGGTGGCCGCCCGATTCAAACTTTAACGTGCCGTATGCACCTTCACCCTGCACACTGGCAATAATTTCTTTGAAACCGCCATGCTCTCCTTCACTGGCACTGATCACTTCCAGTTTCCAGCGCTGCTTCTCAGCAAAGCGGCTATACATCCGAAACACATCACCGGCAAAAATGGCGGCTTCATCACCACCGGCACCGGCGCGAATCTCCAAAAAGCAGTTATTGTTATCGTTAGGATCTTTTGGCAGCAATAAAATCTGCAGCTCTTTGTCCAGCTGTTCAATGCGCTCTTTGGCGGCTTTGTATTCCTCCTGCGCCATTTCACGCATATCTGGGTCGCTGTCTTTTTGCATTTCTTCAGCTGAGGCTAAATCCTGCTGCGCCTGCTGGTAATCGGCAAAGGCTTTACTGATATCTTCCAGCTGGCTGTATTCTTTGGACAGCTCGCGAAACTTGGTCTGATCGCTAATCACACTGGCGTCGCTTAGCAGCGCCTGCACTTCTTCATAGCGCTCAGCAAGCCCCTCAAGCTTACGGTATACCGATTCTTTCATGATGTTTTATGTGCCTGTTTACAGATCTAACAAGGTGTTGATCAGTGATTGTTTAGGTAATTCATCGTCTTGCACCAACTGACGAATGGCTTTAGTTGGGCTGTGCATCAGCCGGTTTGTCAATTTAACGGAGAGTTCGGACAACACTTTCTCTGCATTCTGCCCCGAGGCCAATTGGTTGACAGCTTTTGACAGCAACTCCTCACGCACCGCCTCACAGCGCTGACGGTAATCGCGCACCCAGTCAACACTGCCTTGCAAGGTCAGCCATTGGCTGAACTCCGCCACACCAATGGCGATCATTTGCCGGGCTTGCTCGGCAGCCTGCTGACGGTTAGTCAGGTTTTGCGCCACTATGCTCTGTAAGTCATCAACAGTGTATAAATACGCATCCTCAAGCTCACCAACCTGCTCCTCTATATCGCGCGGCACGGCTAAATCGACTAAAAACATCGGCTTGTGTTTACGTAGCTTCAGGGCTTGCTCGACCATACCTTTACCAACGATGGGCAAAGTACTGGCGGTAGAGCTTATTACCACATCAGCATCAGCCAACTGCGTAGGCACCTGCGCCAGGGTAATGGCCGAGGCGCTAAACTGCTCAGCGAGCAGCACCGCTCGCTCATAAGTGCGGTTAGCGACAGTGAGCTGCGAAGCGCCCTGCTCTTTTAAGTGCTTAGCCACCAGCTCTATGGTTTCACCGGCGCCAATCAGTAATACTTTGACTTTGCTCAGGTTACCAAAGATTTGGCGTGCCAAACTTACCGCAGCAAAAGCCACGGATACCGCATTGGCGCCAATATCGGTGTCAGTACGCACTTGTTTAGCGACAGCAAAGGTCTTTTGAAACAAACGTTCAAACTGGGGGTTTACCGTGCCAGCATTACGCGCCTGATTATAGGCCTGTTTAACCTGGCCTAAAATTTGCGGCTCACCTAACACCAGAGAATCAAGCCCTGAGGCCACCTGCATCAGATGCTCAGCCGCCGCGTTGTCCTGATGCAAATACAGGTGCGGCTGCAACTCGGCGGCATTCACAGCATGAAATTGCGCTAACCAGGCAATTACCTGTTCCGCTTGGCTGGCACTGCCGTTAAAATACAATTCAGTGCGATTACAAGTAGACAAAATAACCGCATCCGAAATATGGGTTAGCGTAGTCAGCTCGCGCAAGGCTTCAGGCAACTGCTCAGGCGCAAATGCAACTTGTTCGCGCAGGGCTACCGGTGCCGTTTTATGATTAATGCCGAGTGCGAAAATGGCCATCACCTGTATCATCAGAATTGTCAGGGGGCGAATTGTACGAAAAAGCCCAACCCAAGAAAAGCACAGTGAAGGACTTTAGTGTGGTGTATGCCTTTTTGCGACCGCTGTTAAGCGGTTTGCTATTACTGCTGGTTACCGGTTGTAGCCTGCTGCAACCGACAAAACAGGCGCAAGCGCCGTTAAGTGTAACTGAACGCGAGCAGCAACTGCTTGAAATGCAGCAGTTTGAGCTACAGGCTAGCGTTGGCATTAAAAGCCAGGCCGACTCGATTAGCGGTAATTTGCGCTGGCAGCAGCATAGCCGCGAGCATTTTCATGCACGCCTGAGCAATTTTTTGGGTATTAGCCTGTTTGAGTTGACTGACGATGGTAACCTCAGCAGCATCAGCGTGAAGGGCGAAACCTATCAGGCGGCCGACACCAGTACCTTGTTGTGGCAACTGGCAGGCTGGTCAATGCCGCTTCAGGATATGCCGCTTTACTTACGTGGCCTGCCAGGCAAACGCGGTCGCAATATAGTGCGCGATGAGTTTGACCGGGTCACCGCCTTTGAACTCACCGACAGCACTGGCATTGTCTGGCAGCTTAGTTATCAGCGCTTTTTCCCGGACGCGCTGGCACTACCGCAACGCTTATTGCTGCAAAGCAGTGACAGCGAAATAAAAATCGTGATCCGGAGCTGGCAATGAACACCTTAACCCTGCCCGCCGTGGCCAAACTAAATTTATTTTTGCATATTACCGGCCGCCGTCCCGATGGCTATCATAACCTGCAAACGCTGTTTCAGCTGTTAGACGTGGGCGATGAGCTAACTTTTACTCTGCGTCAGGATAATAACATTTTGCTGAGCTGTAATAATGCTGAGCTTGTTAGCGAGCAAAATTTAGTACTACGCGCAGCGCGTTTATTACAGCAATACCGCAACAGCACGCAGGGCTGTGATATACATCTGAATAAACGCTTGCCAATGGGCGGGGGGTTAGGCGGTGGCTCGTCCGATGCGGCCACCACCTTGCTGGGGCTAAATAAGCTGTGGCAGCTTAATTTAACAGTCGACACCCTCGCTGAGCTTGGCCTGAGATTAGGCGCCGATGTGCCGCTGTTTGTCCGCGGCCAAACCGCTTTTGCTGAAGGTGTCGGTGAAAAACTACAGCCGGTTAACCTGGCTGAAAAAGTGTATTTAGTGGTGACACCGGATTGTCATATCAGCACGGCGGAAATATTCCAGCACCCTGATTTAATTAGAAATTCAGCACCCATTTCGCTTGAAAAACTGCACCAGAGCCCATGGCGTAACGACTGCCAACCGCTGGTTGAGCGGCTCTACCCCAATGTTGCAATAACCTTACAGTGGTTGGTAGAATACGCGCCGTGTCAAATGACGGGTACTGGCGCCAGTGTGTTCGCCGCATTCCCGGACCAGACCAGTGCTCAGCATGCCCTTATGCAATTACCGGCCAACTGCCAGGGGTTTATTGCCAAAGGGGTCAACCAGTCGCCTGTATGGGCTGCGTTGGCAGATACCGAATAAGTAACGGCCGCGTTTAGTGCGCGGCATATTGATAAACCGGACTCACCACTGCCCTGAGGATCCTACCGTGCCTGACATGAAGGTTTTCGCTGGTAACGCCATACCAGAACTCGCAAGTAAAATCGCCAGCCGCCTGTATATTAAACTGGGAGATGCCGAAGTCGGCCGCTTCAGTGACGGCGAAGTGAGCGTACAGATTAATGAAAATGTGCGTGGTTCTGATGTGTTTATTATCCAGTCTACCTGCGCGCCAACCAACGATAACCTGATGGAATTGATCGTCATGGTCGACGCCCTGCGCCGCGCCTCAGCCGGTCGTATCACCGCCGTTATGCCTTACTTTGGCTATGCCCGTCAGGACCGTCGAGTTCGCTCTGCCCGGGTGCCTATTACCGCCAAAGTGGTGGCCGACTTTTTATCCAGTGTCGGTGTTGACCGGGTATTAACGGTTGACCTGCATGCCGAGCAAATCCAGGGCTTCTTCGATGTGCCGGTAGATAACGTGTTCGCCAGCCCGGTATTGCTTGAAGACATGCGTAAAAAAGATCTGCAGTCTCCGGTCGTCGTATCACCTGACATCGGCGGTGTAGTGCGGGCCCGTGCTATTGCTAAGCTGTTAAACGATGCCGACTTAGCCATTATCGATAAACGCCGTCCGAAAGCGAACGTGTCACAAGTTATGCATATCATCGGTGATGTCAAAGATCGCGACTGTATTATTGTTGATGACATGATCGACACCGGCGGCACCTTATGTAAAGCGGCTGAAGCGTTAAAAGAGCAAGGCGCCAAGCGTGTATTTGCTTACGCTACCCACCCGGTATTCTCTGGCAGTGCACCACAAAATATCGCCAACTCTGTGATTGACGAGCTAATTATTACTGACACTATCCCGCTAACGGCGGAAATGAAAGCAGTTAGCAAAGTACGTCAACTGACCTTAAGTGAAATGCTGGCCGAATGTATCCGCCGCATCAGCAACGAAGAGTCTATCTCGTCGATGTTTGACTAGGGCTAAATAACTTTAAAAGGCGCTGCGGCGCCTTTTTTTATTTACTAAACCTTAGTGTTTGCAGCCACCCTGCTCTGGTGGTAATATGTCGCGCCCACAAAACGGGGCATCCAGCCTGAGACTGGTCGCAAGTCTTGGGATACTTAAATTTTTGGAGTACATCATGTCTGATGCAATCTTTACATTAAATGCAGAAGTCCGTACTGATTCAGGGAAAGGTGCGAGCCGCCGCCTGCGTCACGAAGACAAAGTTCCAGCGATTATTTACGGTGGCAACAAGCCAGCGCAATCAATCACTTTAGAGCACTCTAAGCTGTTAAAAGCACAGAGCTTCGAAGCTTTCTACTCTCATATCCTGACAATTAACGTTGCTGGTGAAGAAGTTAAAGCCATCGTTAAAGCGATGCAGCGTCACCCGTTCAAGCCAAAAGTAATGCACGTTGACTTCCAGCGCGTTGAAGCAGGCCATGAGTTACACACTGTTGTACCTGTTCACTTCATCAACGAAGAAGCCGCAGTGAAAAAAGGTGGTGTTGTGGTACACGCTGCTAACGAAATCGAAATCTCTTGTCTGCCAAAAGACTTACCAGAGTTTATCGAAGTTGACATGAGCGACGTTGAAGTCGGTGCTCACCTGCACTTATCTGACATCAAAGCACCTAAAGGTGTTACTTTCGTGCAATTAGCGAAAGGTCAGGACTTAGCTGTTGTTTCTGTTAACAAACCAGCTGGTAAAGCAGCTGACGCTGAAGAGACTGCCGCTGAGTAATGTCTGACAGTTCTCAATCAGCCATTCAGTTGATTGTGGGCCTGGGAAATCCGGGCCCGGAATACAGCCAGACCCGGCATAATGCCGGTGTCTGGTTTGTTCAGCAGCTGGCCCACGCCTTTAATGCCAGCTTAAAAAACGAACCGAAGTTTTTCGGTTACACCGGCAAGTTTTTCTGTGCCGGACAAGAATTTAAATTACTTATTCCCACTACCTACATGAATTTAAGCGGTAAAGCCGTGCTGGCAATGGCACAGTTTTACAAGTTATCGCCTGAGCAAATCCTGGTAGCGCACGATGAAATGGCGCTGGAACCCGGCGTAGCCAAATTTAAACTTGGCGGCGGCCATGCAGGCCATAACGGCCTGCGCGATATTATTTCGCGCCTGGGGAATAACCAGAATTTTTATCGGCTACGCTTAGGCATTGGTCACCCTGGCCATAAAGATCAGGTTACCGGCTATGTGCTGGGCAAAGCGCCCGCCAGTGAGCAGCACCTGATAGAACAGAGTATTGACGAAGCAACGCGCTGCTTTGACATTCTGGCCAAAGATGGCCTGATTAAGGCGCAAAGCCGCCTGCACAGTTTTAAAGCCAGCTAAACGCTGGCTTAGTTAATTTAAGCACTTATTACAGCACGTAAAGGATAGATACTATGGGTTTCAAATGTGGCATCGTTGGCTTACCAAACGTAGGCAAATCCACCCTGTTTAACGCGTTAACCAAGGCAGGTATTGAAGCGGCTAACTTTCCGTTCTGTACTATCGAGCCCAACACTGGCGTCGTACCGGTACCCGATCTGCGTTTAGACAAATTAGCCGCTATTGTAAACCCACAGCGGGTGCTACCCACTACGATGGAATTTGTTGATATCGCCGGTTTAGTGAAAGGCGCCTCTAAAGGTGAAGGCTTGGGTAATAAGTTCCTGGCTAACATCCGTGAAACAGATGCAATCGGCCACGTAGTACGTTGTTTTGACGATGAAAACATTATTCACGTTGCCGGCAAAATCGACCCGGCTGATGATATCGACACCATCAATATGGAGTTGGTACTGTCTGATATGGATGCGGCTGAACGCGCCATTTTACGTGTGAGCAAAAAAGCCAAAGGTGGTGACAAAGACGCCAAAGCGGAAATGGCCGTACTGGAAAAAGTAAAAGCCCACTTAGAGCAAGGTTTAACGCTACGTCAGCTGGAACTAGATAAAGACGAAAAAGCTGCCATTGCCTATATGAACTTCTTAACCATCAAGCCCACTATGTATATTGCCAACGTGACAGAAGACGGTTTTGAAAATAACCCGTTCCTGGATATCGTAAAAGCCATTGCTGACAAAGAAAACGCCATCGTGGTACCAGTATGTGCTGCGATTGAATCGGAAATTGCTGAGCTTGATGATGATGAAAAAGCTGAGTTTATGGCCGATATGGGCCTTGAAGAGCCGGGGCTAAATCGCGTAATCCGCGGCGGTTACTCACTTTTGAATTTACACACCTATTTTACTGCGGGTGTAAAAGAAGTACGTGCCTGGACAGTTGCCATTGGCGCCACAGCCCCACAGGCAGCAGGTGTAATTCACACCGACTTTGAAAAAGGCTTTATCCGCGCTGAAGTGGTTGGCTATGACGACTTTGTGCAATACAACGGCGAAGCCGGTGCCAAAGAAGCCGGTAAATGGCGTTTAGAAGGCAAAGATTATATTGTTAAAGATGGCGATGTGATGCATTTCCGTTTCAACGTTTAAGCATTTTTTGCTGAGAAAAAGCCGTTGTTTAGCGACAACGGCTTTTTTATTGCCTGTGAAACCAGCGTTTTGCATATTAATTCGGCAAACAAACCAACATTGAATTTTTAACGCAAAAAAACGGTTGACGCTATAGGGGCAGTTCTGGATAATACGCGCCACTTGCTTAGGTCAAGTTAGCGTGGCTACATAGCTCAGCTGGTTAGAGCACAGCACTCATAATGCTGGGGTCGCAGGTTCGATTCCCGCTGTAGCCACCACTTTAACTTTACCTGTGCATGCGGGGATGGCGGAATTGGTAGACGCACTGGATTTAGGTTCCAGCGCCGCAAGGTGTGAGAGTTCGAGTCTCTCTCTCCGCACCACTTTTAAAGTGGATGCACACAAGTTTTTGCAGGGGCGTAGCCAAGCGGTAAGGCAGCGGGTTTTGATCCCGCCATGCGTTGGTTCGAATCCAGCCGCCCCTGCCATTAATTTTAGGTTGTGTGGTTTTGAAAACGACATGACACGCCCTTTTTGCAGGGGCGTAGCCAAGCGGTAAGGCAGCGGGTTTTGATCCCGCCATGCGTTGGTTCGAATCCAGCCGCCCCTGCCATTAAACAGTAAAACCCAGCTTAGGCTGGGTTTTTGCTTTTCTGCGGCTACGCCAAAAAAGTTCTAACCTACATTCAAAGTATTATTCCGAACCCACGGCATAACGCGCTACCAGCCTTTTAAGCAGTGTGCTACGAGCAGCAACGTTCAACGCTAACTGGCGCACAGTGCGAAGTGGCGCAATATCATTACCAAACACCTGATAAAAGCCATCCATCGCACTCATCATCAGCAAGTTCGCCGGTTTACGTTTACGCTGATAACGCTGCAATAGCTGAACACTGCCAATATCATGGTTATGCCGCCGCGCATCGATAATCAGTTCTGTTAATAATTTTGCATCAGCAAAGCCTAAGTTAACGCCCTGTCCGGCTAACGGATTTATCGTATGCGCCGCATCACCGGCCAGCACTACACGGCCGGCGTAGTAACGGTTGGCATCCATCCGCGCCAGCGGGAACCAAGAGCTGGCGACTACTTCCACCTCGCCGATTTGCGGCGGGAAAGCTTTTATCAAAGCTTGAGTTAACTGTGCCGATGCAAGTGCTGCCAGCTGTCTTACTTTAGTAGCATCTTCGTACCACACTACCGAACCCTGCTGGCCGCACAGCGGCAAAAAGGCTTTCGGCCCTGTTGGGGTAAATTGCTGCCAGGTCACGTCCTGCTGTGAATAAGGCGTGTTCACCAGCGCCACTAAACACGCCTGACTATACTGCCAGCCATTGGTGCCAATACCGGCTAACTGCCTTAACTGCGAATTACCACCGTCTGCAGCAATAATCAGCTTACTGCAAAGTTGCTCGCCAGTATCCAAGGTGAGTACTGCAGTGTCGGCACTTTGCTCAAGCACTGTTACAGAGCTGGGGCAAAACAGCGTCAGATTAGCGCCAAACTGCTGCCACAATGCCAGCTGCAGTAGGTTGTTCTCAACGATATGGCCTAAATGGCTGCGTTTAATATCGGCAGCATTAAAGGTTACCACACTGTGTGGCTGCTCAAACGCCTGCAGCCGCTGGTATGGACACAGCCGCATCTTCTCAAGCGCTTGCCAGGCCCCCAGCGTTGTAAGCCAGGCCTCACTGGCCAGGTTGATGGACGACACACGAAGATCGGGCGCACTGTCCGGCACAAACTCCGGCACTGGCTGTTTCTCAACTAACGCTACCTGTAAACCAGCCTGGCTTAGCGCTAATGCTATTGCCGCACCCACCATACCGCCGCCAACAATACTGATATCAAACTGTTTAATCGATGTGTCGCTGTTCATAACGCTTTGTCTTATGTAAATAGAACAACATTGTACGACAGGCTGGTTAAAAAACGAAAACCACCATTTTTATACTGTGCTGAAAGCAAAACCTGCTTTGCCCTGTCTTAGTGAGTCGTTCGTTTAACTAACCCGGGGAACCACAATGAAAACTTATCTTATTGCACTGGCCGCCATATTGTTTAGTGTCAAACTTTTCGCTGCCAACGGCATTGCCGCAGCGCCTGAACAGGTAACGCCACTGCTAAATGGTTTAACTATACCGGCGGTGAGCTTAACTACCGCAGATAACAAGGCTGTCGCCTTAACTGAACTGGTGCAGCAAAAGCCCTCTGTACTGGTGTTTTACCGTGGTGGCTGGTGCCCGTATTGCAATGCTCAACTCGCTGCATTGCGCGACATTACGCCGCAGTTAACTAAGCTGGGTTACCAGATCATTGCCATCACGCCAGATAGCGTAGCCTCGATAAACAAAAGCCTTGAGGATACCGGCGGTAACAAGCTGAACTATACCCTGTTGTCAGATGCTAACTTTGCTGCCAGTTCAGCCTTTGGCCTGGCGTATTATTTGGATGATAAAACCGCTGCGGCTTACAAAGGCAAACTCGGTAGTCTTATCACCACCGAAGCCGGTACAGAAAAAGTGGTACTGCCGGTACCGGCGGTGTATATCCTGAATACCAATGGCGAAGCGCTGTTTAGCTATGTACATATTAACTATAAAACCCGCCTGCACAGTGAATTACTGCTAAAAGCCGCCGAGTTGGCACTGCAATAAACCGCTGTCTTTTCCGATCATCACTAAGCTGTTTATAGCAGCGGACACTGTCACACTTTCCGCTACTGTTTTTTTATCAAAAAGCGTTGACGACAGGATAAAAATACGGCATTTTTCGCGCCCTGTTTGGCAAGTGTCGGTAACGATGCTAGCCTGTTGGTTTTAGCCTCTGCCGGAGATAACTGATGCGTAATGTAACTGTTGCTGCCACCCAAATGATTGGCGGCTGGAATGTCGATGAAAACATTGCCCGTGGTGAGCGTTTAGTACGTGATGCTGCAGCGAAAGGCGCACAGATCATTCTGCTGCAGGAACTGTTCGAACGTAATTATTTCTGTCAGAAGCAAAAACCTGACTATCTGGCATTTGCCACCACAGTCGCGGAAAACAAAGCCGTAGCGCATTTTACCAAGATCGCCAAAGAGCTGAATGTAGTGTTGCCAATCAGCATTTACGAGCGTGCGGGTAACTGCCTGTATAACAGCGTAGTGATTATTGATGCCGACGGTGAAAACCTGGGTACATACCGCAAGAGCCACATTCCTGACGGCCCGGGCTACAGTGAAAAGTACTACTTCACCCCCGGCGATACCGGCTTTAAAGTGTTTGCCACTAAATACGCCAAAATTGGCGTGGGTATTTGCTGGGATCAGTGGTTTCCGGAGTGTGCCCGCAGCATGGCATTAATGGGTGCAGAACTGCTGTTCTACCCTACCGCTATCGGAAGCGAACCGCACGACCCAACCATCAGCTCACGCGATCACTGGCAGCGTACGCAGCAAGGCCATGCCGCGGCTAACTTAACACCACTAATTGCCTCTAACCGTATCGGTACCGAAACAGAAGGCGACTACCATATTACCTTCTACGGCAGTTCATTTATTGCCGATGAAACCGGTGCCAAAGTGCAGGAAGCCGGTGAAACAGAAGAGGCCGTACTGGTGCATACCTTTGATTTAGACGCTGTTGCCGCAACGCGCCGCGCCTGGGGTATTTTCCGTGACCGCCGTATCGATTTATACGGTGCAGTGCTGACTAAAGACGGCGAAACTAAACAACCGAAAACGCAGGGTGGTAACTAAGTGGCCTTTACAACACTTCGCAGCACACCACGTGCCGATGGCTTTAGTATGCCAGCCGAATGGGCACCGCATAAGCAAACCTGGATGGTATGGCCTGAGCGTACCGACAGCTGGCGCTTAGGGGCCAAACCGGCGCAGCAGGCTTTTGTTACCGTGATTAAAGCTATTGCTGGTTTTGAACCGGTAACCGTTGGCGCGTCTGCCGCACAGTACGCTAATGCGTTGTCACAGCTGACCGATGTCGGCACTAAATTTCCGATCCGTGTAGTGGAGATTTCCAATAATGACGCCTGGTGTCGTGATACAGGCCCAACCTTTGTCACTAACGCAAAAGGCGAAGTACGCGGTATCGACTGGACATTTAACGCCTGGGGCGGCTTAAACGGTGGCTTGTATTTCCCGTGGGATAAAGACGACCAGGTCGCCAGCAAAGTGCTGGGCATAGAGCAACTGCCTCGCTACCGAACTGAAGGCTTTGTGCTGGAAGGCGGTGCTATTCATGTTGATGGTGAAGGCACGCTGTTAACCACAGAAGAGTGTTTATTAAACAGCAACCGCAACCCGCACTTAAGCCGTGAGCAAATCGAGCAGCAGATGCGCGATTATCTTGGCATAGACAAGGTGCTGTGGTTAAAAGACGGCATATTTAACGACGAAACCGATGGCCATATCGATAATATGGCCTGTTTTGTTAAGCCCGGTGAAGTGGTATTAGCCTGGACGGATGATGAAACCGACCCACAGTATGCGCGCAGCAAAGCAGCGCTGGATTACTTAGAAGCGGCAACCGATGCTAAAGGCCGCAAAATTAAAGTGCACAAGCTACCGGTACCAGCACCGATTATTGCCAAGGCAGAAGAGTATGCCACGGTAGATGCGACCATGAGCGCCATTCCGCGCGAGGCCAACGCCCGCCTGGCGGGCTCTTATATCAACTTCTATTTGTGCAACGGCGGCTTAATTCTGCCAACCTTTGACGATCCGAACGACAAGGTTGCGGCAGAGATCCTGCAAAGCCTGTATCCACAGCATAAAGTGGTTACCGTGCCAGGACGGGAGATTTTGTTAGGCGGTGGTAATATTCACTGTATTACCCAGCAGCAACCAGCAAAATAACGACAATAAAAAACCCGCCAAAAGCGGTTTTTTTATTTCAATTAGTTGTATTCGTACACTGAATAATATTCTTTTAACACCAACGTTTTTCGGCATTGATGAATACGAATGTTTGATGCTTCCATTCGTTCATTACTACAACTCATTTTCTGCGCGTCGACGCCAAAGCGTGCTTTGTACACTTCATACATCGGCTCTAGAGAGGCTAACTGCTCTTTAGTCAGTTGCGCTGACACGCTGTCATACACTTTTTGCCACTCGGTATTTTTTTGCTCCAGAGCAAGACGAAGCCACACTAAGCCCTGACCGATATCTTGTTGTACACCATCACCTTTTAGCAACATAACGCCAAGCAAGTATTGCGGGTATTTTTCGCCGTAGTGAGCGAACTTAACCACATCCTGATAAAAGTCGGCAAAATTGCCGCGCCGCGCTTTATCCAGTAACAAATCAAGTTCGTTTTGATAAAACTCCGCTCGTAGTTTAATTTCCTTCACAGAAGGGCTATCCTGTGCAACACTGGAAGCCGAAGCGGTAAAGCCACCTAAAATACACATCGCACTAACTGCAACAGCAATAATTTTGCGTTTCATAATTCCATCCTCAATTGTCCTTGCTGTAGATAATACTAACAGTTTAAAAACATTTTTACGTATCCAAATGTAACAAATCATTTATAACAAAACAGCCAAACAATGACTTCATCCATTTATTTTCAACAACTTAAAGAGTTTAGTGCAAAATTTCAGCTGTAAATGGTTACCGACATAAACAAATTCACATAGAGATTACGGCGTGTTCGTTATCGGTTACACTAGCCAAGAAGCAGTTTGGGAGATAAACAATGAAAGCCTGCGCCTTACATATATTGGTAAAAACCCGTGAAGAAGCAGAGAAGCTGGAGCAGCAATTAGCTAAGGGCGCTGATTTTGGCAAACTGGCTAAGCAGCACTCTTTGTGCCCGTCGGGTAAAAAAGGCGGCGATTTAGGTGAGTTTCGAAAAGGTCAGATGGTAAAACCCTTTGATGATGCCGTATTTAAAGGGCCATTACTGGAAGTGCAGGGCCCGGTGAAAACTCAGTTTGGCTTTCACCTGATTAAAACGCTGTACCGCAGTTAATCGCCAAAGCCTGATAACTCAGGCTTTACCTAAGGCCTTTGCCCGAAGCTTGGCTTTTAAGGTGCCCTTTTTCATCGGCTTTTTTGCCTTTTCTCCATGCCTGGCCTGTGCCTGCTCTGGCGTGACATAGTCAGGATCATGCTCATAGCCTGGCATCACCTGTGCCGTGATCACCTGCTGGATCAACCGCTCAATATCCTGCAGCGCTTTAATTTCATCCGGGGTAATTAACGTCAGTGCCACACCACTGTTACCAGCACGACCGGTACGACCTATGCGATGTACGTAATCTTCCGGTACCTGCGGTAAATCATAGTTAACCACATAAGGCAGTTCGCTGATATCCAGGCCGCGCGCGGCGATATCGGTGGCGACTAACACCCGCACGGCACCGCTTTTAAAATCATCCAGCGCTTTAGTGCGCGCGCCCTGGCTTTTATCGCCATGGATCGCCGCACATTTTAACCCATCTTTTGCCAGTTGCTTGGCCAGGCGATCCGCTCCGTGTTTGGTGCGGACAAACACCAGCACCTGCGGCCATTTATTTTTACCAATGACGTGCGATAACAACTCACGTTTACGATGCCGATCCACCAGATACGCTTGCTGCTCTACCCGTTCAGCGGCGGCGTTAGTGGCGGCAACTTCAATAAGCTGTGGGCTGTTTAATAGCTCATCAGCCAGCTGTTTTATCTCGTTGGAATAGGTGGCCGAGAACAGCAAGGTTTGCCGTTTTGCCGGTAACTTGGCCATAATGCGTTTAATATCAACGATAAAACCCATATCCAGCATGCGATCGGCTTCATCCAGCACTAATACCTCCAGTGCAGATAAATCGACGGTTTTCTGGTGCAGGTGGTCAATTAACCGGCCCGGCGTGGCGACCAGTATGTCCAGCCCCTGCTCTGCCTCTTCATATTGCGGCCGTATCGATACGCCGCCATAAAATACCGCTGAACGGCACTCAAGGTACTGGCTATATTTACGCACATTGTCATACACTTGCTGCGCCAGTTCACGGGTTGGTGTAAGCACCAGCACCCGCACTTGGTTAGCCGCTACGACCTTAGGCGCATTGAGCATCTGCTGCAGCAGCGGTAAAGTAAAAGCTGCGGTTTTACCGGTACCGGTTTGGGCACCGGCCAACACATCTTTACCGGCTAAAACAACCGGTATACTTTGTCGTTGCACCGGAGTAGGTGCATCATAACCTTGCTCTTGCAGCACACGTAAAATTGGCGCCGCCAGCGCGAGAGATTGAAATGACATTAAAATTCCTGTTTTGCCAAAGCACGCTAGATAACCGGCGCAGTATAGCAGAACAGCGGGCCGCGGGGTTAGCACAGTGAGTAACTGGTATCTGTATATGGTACAAACTGCCGCTGGAAAACTGTATACCGGTATCAGTACCGACCCACAGCGACGTTTACGCCAGCACAGTGGTGAGCTGGCAGGGGGCGCCAAGGCGCTACGCGGTAAAGGCCCGTTAAAACTGGTGTATAGCCATAGCCTCAGTGACAAAAGCGCTGCCGCTAAAGCCGAATATCAGCTTAAACAACTGCCCAGAGCCGCCAAACTGGCATTAATTGCTGCTTATAAGCAAAGTGAGTGTAATGGATAATTTTTTACTGGTACTGGCGTATCTTTTAATTGGCGTGCTGCTGCGTCGTTTGCCCACCATGCCCGAGAACAGCGGCATAGCGCTAAATATGTATGTGCTGTATGTCGCGCTGCCTGCACTGATTTTAAAAAATGTGCCACAGCTGCAGTTCTCGGCAGAGCTGTTAATCCCGGCTGTAACGCCGTGGCTATTGCTGGTAGCCGTCGTAGGCACTGTTTTGCTGCTGAGCAAGCTACTAAATTGGTCACGTGAGGTGACCGGCGCTTTGCTGATTGTGCTGCCACTGGGTAATACCTCATTTTTAGGATTTCCAATGACCGAGGCCTTATTTGGCAGTGCTGCTATGCCCTATGCGGTGGTGTACGATCAGGTCGGCTCATTTATTGCGCTGGCAACCTACGTCACTATAGTAGCAGCGCTGTATAGCCCCACTGCGGCTAAACCCACAGTGAAAGGCATCGTCATTAAAATCGTCACCTTTCCGTCTTTTATTGCACTGGCACTGGGCTTATTGCTGCGCGGTGTTGAATATCCGCCGCTGGCAAGTCAATTAATTGATAATCTGGCCGCAACCTTAGTGCCGGTGGTGATGGTGGCGGTGGGCTTTGCCTTGACCATAAAATTCAGCAAAGCCGAAATTTCACCGCTGTTAAGCGCTCTGGGCATTAAGCTGGTAATGATGCCGGCATTAGCAGCCGCACTGTGGCTTAGTCTGGGTTACAGCGGCGTCGCGGTGAATATCAGTATTTTTCAAGCGGCGATGCCGCCAATGATCTCGGCCGGCGCTATTGCGATAATGGCGGGGCTGGCGCCCCGCCTGGTTAGCGGCATTATTGGTCTGGGTATTTTAACCGGGCTATTAACGCTGCCGCTGGTGTCCTTGTTGCTACATTAGCAATATCAAAATAGGGCTATTTCTTCAAATCGCGGTCATAGCTTAAGCGCTTGGCCGCGTCCATGGTCAGCATCTGCATAAACATGCGTGCTTCGCTGTCGCTGCCGGTTGGCGTATTGCCATTAGCACCAAACACATATTGCGGTACTGCACGTTTAGCAAACGACTCAGCCCAGATGCGCTGAATTTGAATTTCAGCATCCAGCTTTTGTGCCAGTGCGTTATCCGCCTGCAGGATCACCTTCTTCTGGTAGGCTTCGGCCTCAGCCAGCGTGCGTAAGGTTTGCGCTTCAATTTCGGCTTTTTCCAGATTGATTTTTGCCGTTTCGCGCTGAATATTGGCCTGCGCTTGCAATTTCTCGGCTTCGGTTATTGCCAGTTGCTTCTGAGTATCCGCTTCAGTAGTAGCCTGAATTTGTTCAACCTTGGCTTTAGCCTGGCGCTCAGCCACTTCACGCTCACCACGCGATATTGCCAGTAAGCGCTGCTCTTCTTCCTGAATGCGCTGCTCGCGGGCTATCGCTCTGTCGGCAGAGGCTTTTTGCTTTAACTGCATACGCTCAACAAAGCGCTGATTCGGGTTCATCTGGGTAATGCGGGCATCCACCACAGTAATGCCGTAGTCAACAAACTTTTGCCGCTTGCGCAGTGGCTGGCCGTCGCTGTCACGTACTTTGTTTACCACGAAGCTGACACGGGTTTCATCGCCAAAGTCTTCCTGCTCTGTCCCCAGCGCTACATTGGCCGTGCCCTTTTGCCGGCGTAACTGCGCCAGATTTTCCTCTTCGCGGCGTACCACATAAATACCGTTAGTCATCTGGTTTTCAAATTCATTGTTAAACTCAGTACGGCCGCCAGAGTAATATTCTTCGGCACTCATCAGCGAGGCATTCGCCTGCAATGTCTCTTTAAACGCCGGGATCAGTGCAGTACGCAATAAGTTTTCCGGCGTGCGGTACTCGTGTGCTAAACGGGTAAACGCCACTTCATCGGTAGGAATTAAAAACCGCACAGTGGCCTGCGCATTGGCATCTACCTGATCTAAAAACATAATGTTTTGTGGTGGTAAAGCCGCACTGTCTTCGGAGTTTTCAACTTCGGCGTAATCCATAACATCAGACCCACCGGTTACCGCCTGCACAGTAAGCGAGCGCTTCCATGCATTCCAGCGGCCAAAAAAGAAAAACTGATAGCCAACATCACTTACCACATGCTCGGCACCTAAAATGGTACGCACGTGATAAACGTAACCAGGCTCTGCATAAAATACAGAGCGGCTTAATACAAAAATCAGCGCCAGTAAGGCCGCTAAGGCACCAACCAGGCTTGAGTCTATAAAGAATCAATGCCTAAACCAAAAGGCTATCATTGCAAACTGCTTAAATCTTGGTTTACCTGAACGTTCAGTAAAAACTGTGCTCTGCTCATACAGTGACCAGCAAACGGCCTTGCCTGTACTTTGGATTACGAAACGAGGAAAGGGAAAAGAGAAAATTTATCAGCTTAATACCTAATTAGGTAAGGCTAAAACTAACTGCTGTCATTTACGTCATTTATGTTTTTTACAAAGTAACCTGTAAATGACAAAAAGGACGTAAATGACATTTTAAACCTATCTAATCAAATCGACCCTAAATGCCCCATCAATTTTCCCGTAGTTATCAACCGAAACAAATCTTAAATTAAAGTTATAAGTACCATCATTAGGCAACACATACTCAGTAGTCTCGGAGCAGCTGTAATTACCGTAATTTACAGAAACTCCAAGTGAATGATGGGAGTCATAGTTACCTGACTCACAACGTCTAATTGCGTTGGATGCAAGGGGAGCATTAAGAATAGTGTGGAAGACTAGTTTGTCACCAGCTAACCCTGTGAATTGATAGTTATTAAAAATACTAAGCTTATTGATCTTATTATCTGAAGTAAAACTCATTAATCTTGGTTGGTTTGGTGTACCACCACTACCATTAGCAGCTAGGGCATTGTAACTTGTCCCTGAACGTAACAAAGCTGCATAAAAAAGTCCCTTTTGCTGACGGGGATACTGAAACCGCACCGTATATGTACCTGCGGTAGCAAAAGAATGGACCAAATCATATGCACAGAAATGTATAACAGATTCAATCGAACCATGAACGTAAGTTTCAGGTGAATTGAAGCATCGCCTAGTGTCTTCTGCTGTTAATGCACTTTCAAGATCTACGTTTAATACCAACCTATCGCCAGCGTTTACAGTTACCTTAAAGTAATTATTAAATGAATCTGAGGATATAACATTTGGTAAACTAAAACTTATATTTGCTGGAGATGATGGTTGGCCCCCATCGTTAACTTGTGGAAGTGGAGTACCTGAGCCACCAGAACCGCCTGAGCCAGATTGATTACCAGCGTCATTTTCGGAGCCACCACCGCAACCAGCTAATATAAACAAAAATGTCGCTATAAAAATTGGGTAATTAAAGATTCCTTTCACTAAAAGTTTCCTTTTAAAAAAATTACAATTGACTATTAAGGTTACTCAGTCCATTTATTTCAGTAAGCGCGATTTGCTCAGACTTAATTTCTGCCTTGCCATGAGACCACTCTACGTAATAAATTTTTGCTAATTCAGCATTCAAAGTTAGCCGTTCTTCAAAATCTTCAAAGTTGTTCATAATCAATGAGACACCGATATTACCGATAATGTGCTTTTGCAGACTCTTGGAGTGATATGTTGCCTGACCAGGCTTAACAAGCTCTTTATAAAAACTACCATTTTCCATTATGAAAACTAATTTTCCGTTATTCGTAACATGAAAATTTCTACCGCCACCGACAAACTGAGACTTACGATAGTGATAAACAACAGCCATATCATTGGAAACAGATGGTTTAAAATCCTTAATTTTGGGATGGCTGGAACAAGC
Organism: Chromatiaceae bacterium; assembly: GCA_033838465.1. Taxonomy (GTDB): domain Bacteria; phylum Pseudomonadota; class Gammaproteobacteria; order Enterobacterales; family Alteromonadaceae; genus Alishewanella. The sequence goes on along the minus strand of JAJLKZ010000007.1, from coordinate 252,324 downwards.
GCTCAGTAAAATAGCGAGGCTAACTACGGCTAATCTTATATAAAACATATTTTATCATTAATAATTTTAATTCCACCTCATTCAGCACAAGACACTGGCCCTGCCCTGCTCGCTTTGCTCACAGGCTCAGGGATATCTTGTGCTTCATTCGGCGGCTTCCCTATAAATTAAGCTGACCTATAGGCTGACTGCATTAAAACAATTACCTAGTGTTAGCCTATGCGATGGTAAGACACAAAGATCTTGATAAAACGTATTGCACTACTCAAAATATTGAAAAACAATATCCCAAAAGATAAAAATCTGCAATATTTAGGTACAGCAAGCCTATAGGCTATGTCAGGTTTTTTAATTTTGGCTTAATGGGGTATAGCGTTAGTACTCTTAGTATTGAGATTGTTCAAGCAAGGGTTCCCCCCCCTCCAAACTCGAAATTTTGTGAAGCTACGTGATACCCCCGCCAACTCAAGTAAGCGGCAAGCTTAAGCTGACTGCTATGAGGTTGCTTCATCACCACGTGTTAAATCGCTTGTATGGGCCATGGCACGGTTTTAAGCTAGAACTGTATAAGAGTGTATTCAAACTCTCTTGATATGGCCTAACGTGCTTAACGAAGTTGATATAGGCTTGAAGTAATAAAGCGAGTCAAAGCTCTACCAAAGTGAAAGCAGCAACTAAAAATGACGGTTTCATTGACGGTTTGTAATATACTGAAAATAAAAAAGACCTTTAAAATCAAGGTCTCTTTTACACAATCTGGCGGAGAGAGAGGGATTCGAACCCTCGTTAGGGGTTAACCTAAACACACTTTCCAGGCGTGCGCCTTCAGCCACTCAGCCATCTCTCCGGAACTTGCGTTGCAAGCGCGGCTATACTAGGGAAATTCGGCAGCAGGCGCAACTGTTATCTGTGCTGCTGACCTGCTACTGGCGGAATTTTATCCAGTTTCAACAACACCGAACTTAAGCGTTACCTTTTACCTGCTTTTTCATCTCCGCAGCAAAGCCTAGCATGCGGTTAAGCGGGATTAAGGCCTTTTCGCGTAGCGCAGCGTCAACAAAAATTTCATGGCCACCGGTGTCGGTTAAAGCAGCTTCAATCGCCTTTAAGCCGTTCATTGCCATCCAGGGGCAATGCGCGCAGCTGCGACAGGTAGCGCCGTTACCACCGGTTGGCGCTTCGATAAAGGTTTTATGCGGCATCTGCTGCTGCATTTTATAAAAGATGCCCTTATCGGTAGCGACGATAAAAGTGTCGTTTGGCAGGGTCTGGCTGGCTTTAATCAATTGGCTGGTTGAGCCTACCGCATCGGCTAATTGCACTACGCTATCGGGTGATTCAGGGTGTACCAATACAGCAGCATCTGGGTATTGCTTTTTCAGCTCGACCAGCGCCTTGGCTTTAAACTCATCGTGAACGATACAGGCTGCATTCCACAATAGCATGTCGGCACCGGTTTGCTTTTGCACATAAGCACCTAAATGCTTATCAGGTCCCCAGATAATCTTTTTGCCCAGGCTATCAAGGTAATCCACCACGTCTAAAGCGATGGACGAAGTAACCACCCAATCAGCACGCGCTTTAACCGCAGCAGAGGTATTGGCATACACCACCACCACGCGGTCAGGATGGGCGTCACAAAACGCTGAGAATGGCTCTGCCGGGCAGCCTAAATCGAGTGAGCAGGTGGCATCCAGCGTTGGCATTAACACGGTTTTGTTTGGCGTTAAAATTTTAGCCGTTTCGCCCATAAACTTAACACCGGCGACGATCAGCGTTTTCGCCGGGTGCTCGTTACCAAAACGGGCCATTTCTAATGAGTCTGATACACAACCACCGGTCTCTTCAGCCAGCGCCTGAATCTCCGGATCGGTATAGTAATGCGCTACCAGCACAGCATCTTTTTGCTGTAATAATGCCTTAATGCGTGCCTTGTATGCTTGCTTATCATCGCGACTAAGCGGCACCGGCTTTTTAGGAAAAGCAAAGTCTTGCTCTGTGAAATACAACGTCTGTTCCATAGCGCTTACCCGCTGGCTGTAAAAGGCCGGCATTATAACGCTGCATGAAAGCAAAATACAGTATCAAGGCATGGTGGGTCATGATGGATTCGAACCATCGACCAACGGATTAAAAGTCCGCTGCTCTACCAGCTGAGCTAATGACCCATGCAGGAAAAACAAAATAAAGTGGTGGGTCATGATGGATTCGAACCATCGACCAACGGATTAAAAGTCCGCTGCTCTACCAGCTGAGCTAATGACCCAAACAGGTGGTGTCGAAGTGGTGGGTCATGATGGATTCGAACCATCGACCAACGGATTAAAAGTCCGCTGCTCTACCAGCTGAGCTAATGACCCACTTCGATAACTTTAGTTTAGTGCGCTTTGGTGGGTCATGATGGATTCGAACCATCGACCAACGGATTAAAAGTCCGCTGCTCTACCAGCTGAGCTAATGACCCCCACTGCGGACGCATATCTTACTGATTTACGGCTTTTGTGCAACCAAAAAGTGTTAAAAAGGCCAAGGTTGTTGCCTGATTGGTCAAAATGCCAGCGTTAACGACAACCTGAGCATTGAAAAAACCCGGCAAACGCCGGGCTAAATTACTGTAATGCTGTTATGCGGTCTTGCGCTAACTTCGCCGACGTGGCGGTAGCATGGTCTTTTACTACCTGACGGTAGTAACGCAGCGCGGCGTCTTTATTGCTTTCACGCTCGGCTACCTGGCCAAGCTTCAGCAGCGCGTCAGCGACTTTTGTAGATTGCGGAAAGTTATTTACCACCCGCTCAAAATGGGTTTTCGCTTTCGCTAATTCATTGTTATTGAATAGCAACTGCCCTAACCAGTAATGCGCATTTGGCGCATAGCCTGAATTAGGATAGCTATGGATGAAATTTTCAAATTCGGGGATTGCTGCATCATAGCGCCGATCTTTCAGCACCATATTCACTGCTCTGTCATAGGCATCATTTTCTGAAACATCTGATGAATACACGGCAGCAGCGGGTTCATTACTTGTAACAGGCGCAGGCGTGCTGGCGCTGTTTGTCGGAGATTGTATTGCACTCACACGACGATCTATTTCCTGGTACAGGTCGCGTTGACGCTGCAGGATCTCGTCCAACTGGTAAGCATGTGTTTCTGTCACGCCCCTTAAATCGCTGACTTCGTCAAGCAACTGTTGCAGTTGTGATGTCATCCGCAACTGGGCCTCAGAGCGCGCTTCAACGATACGTTCAAGCGCAGCAAGACGCTGCTCAATAGAGCCGCCCATCTGAACTTGACCTGAGGTATTAGCCGGCCGGTTACGGGTAATATCAGTAACCGGCGCCGGGTTTGCAATAACACTGGTATGAACCAGTGTTATTGCGGCAAGCAAAGTATAGTTAACTGTCATTCGCTTCAAGTAAGTGAGTAGTCTGGATTAATAGACTAACACTGCGCGACGGTTTTTGGCAAAGCCTGCTTCAGTACGTGAAGTGTCAGCTGGCTTTTCTTCACCGTAACTTACGGTAGAGATTTGGCCGGCAGAAACACCCAAGTTTTGCAGGTACTGTACTACAGACATTGCACGACGCTCGCCCAGCGCGATGTTGTACTCTGGTGTACCGCGCTCGTCAGTATGACCTTCAATTGTTACGCGCACTGAAGGGTTAGCTGATAAGAAAGCACCGTGAGCTTGCAGAGTTTCTACGAACTCAGGACGTACAGTGGCTTTGTCGAAATCGAAGTAAATGGTGTTTTCCTGACGCAGTGCTTCCAGCTTCTGACGCATTTGCTCTGCCGGGCTAACAACCTGCTCTACTGTTTCTACCTGAACTGTCTCTTGCACAGCTGAAGTGTCTGCACCAGACTGGTCAGTAGATGAAGTTGAGCTACAAGCAGCCAGAGTCAGCACTGGTAATGCAACGAACAAACCTTTTAACACTTTATTTAATTTCATGATGTTGTCCTTAGTATTTAAATGTAATTACGATCTTGCTTTATTATAAAAAAGGCGACCAGGCCGGCGATTTAACTTGTCCTTCCACCGCCGGCAGCCGTGCTTTAAAACGCCCGTCCATAGAAACCAGTGCTAACACCTGAGCATTGCCGTGCATAGTGCTATAAATAATCATAGAACCATTAGGTGCCACGCTCGGTGATTCATCCAGATTAGTTTTGGTCAGTACCTGCAAAAACCGGGTCTGACGATCCATTTTTGCAATGTGATACTGGCCCCGGTTGCGATTTACCATCACCACCGAACTGCCATCTGGCGTATAAGATCCAGCCAAATTCATTTCACCTTCAAAGGTTAAACGTCTGGTTGTATCCGTTAACAAATTTACGCTATAAAGCTGTGGATTTCCACCTCGCTCAGAAGTAAATAACAGCTCCTTACCATCTGGCGACCACGCAGGCTCTGTATCAATTGCCCGGTGATTCGTTACCCGTTTCAGTGACTTAGTGGCCACATCCATGGTGTATATTTCAGTGTTACCGTCTTTCGACAGAACCATAGCCAGCTTACGGCCATCGGGTGACCACACCGGCGCACCGTTAATACCCGGCGTGCTGCTAAGCATAGTGCGGCGGCCACTGTAAATGTCCTGAATATAAATTTGTGACTGGCGCTTCTCGAAGGTGACATACGCTAGCTTGGTGCCATCTGGCGACCAGCTTGGCGACATTAACGGCTCTTTTGAGCGCAGCAAAATCTGCTCGTTAAAACCGTCATAGTCAGCGACCACTAACTGGTAAGGAAACTCCAGCTGGCGATTAACCAACACATAAGCAATTTTTGTCAAAAAGGCACCGCGCTCGCCGGTCAGTTTTTCATACACAATATCGCTGATGCGATGCCCATACTGGCGGAACTGGCTACCGCTAATGGTTGTCTCGCGGCTGTCGAGAATATGGCCGCCGGTAGTTAAGCGGCCAGCATTTAGTGATTGCCGGCTGGCGACATTGCTGCCTTTTAATACGTCAATCAGCTCAAAACTTACCGTGTAACGGTCGATACCTACTTCGGTAACCTGACCGATAACAATGGCCTCTACGCCTTCGCGTGACCAGGCGGCATAATCAATTTGTGCAGCGCTTTGTGGGCGCTGTGGAAATTTAATGCTGGCCAGAGGGCTAAATTTGCCGCTACGCATCAGGTCGGCAGCAATCACTTCATCTAAACGTTGGCTTGGTAAGGTAGCGCCTTTAAAGGTAAAAGGTAAAATAGCGACCGGCCGTGCCGAGTCGATACCTTCGGTGATAACAATTTCCAGTGACGCATAAGCTTTTGCTGTTAGCAGCACTGTAGCGAACAAAACTGTCGTTCGGATAAATTTCAGCATAATTAAAGTTCTGGGCTTACCGTTAAGTTAATATCTTTTAACTGGTTATACACATCCGGATCTGCCGATACTGGCAGGGTTCCGGCCCGATTTACGGCCCTTACGGTCGCATCACACACCGTCTTGTCACCGCTTAACACGCCAACATTTGTCACAAAACCATTACTGGCCAGCCGGATATTGATCCGGCACGACTTACCACGCATGCTCTCATCAACCAACAAGTTACGCTGAATGGCATCACGTATCAGCGCGGTATAACGCTGCACTTCTGTGGCTGCCTGACGCGCGCGCGCCGCTGCGCGGGCCTGAGCTTCTTTTGCCAGTTGCTCTTGCATAGCACGCTCTTGCTCGGCACGCTGACGCGCTTCTTCTGCCTGACGTGCCCGCTCTGCTGCCGCTTTCTCTGCAGCTTCCTGTTCCGCTTTGCGTTTTTGCTCAGCCGCTTTTGCAGCCTCTTCCGCTTTCTTGCGCTCCTGCTCTTTTGCAATGCGCGCTTGCTCGGCCTCTTTTGCCTTAGCCGCTTCCTGTTGCTGACGCTTTTTCGCCTCTGCCGCCGCAGCTTTCGCTTTGGCTGCTTCCGCATCAGCTTTACGCTTCTCTTCCGCCACCCGCTTTAACCGAGCTTCTTCGGCTGCCCGGCTCTTTTCAGCTTGCTCGGCGCGGCGCTCTAAATCACGAATACGCTTTTCTTCTGCCGCTTTTGCGGCATCACGTTCTTGCTGAATTTGCGCCACGCGCTTATTTAGCTGCTCTTCGTCAATTGCCACCGCTTCAACCGGGGCAGTGCCTTCAGTTTGCAAGCTGACCGATACCATCTCGGGCTTGCTGGAAAAATCAGCGCTAAACACCAGCATAACAATAATGCCAAGGTGTAAACCCAGCGACTTTGCTACTGCTGGTTCTATCTGCACCGCCATATCAACCCGCGTCCACGTTGTCTGTCATCAGGCCAACTGCTGGCGCACCTGCGCCTTTTAACACATTAATCAGCCTGATCACGGCATCGTAACTCACTTTGCGATCGCCTTTTACAATCACCTGAGTACCTGGCTCTATTTTCAGCCAGCTGGCCACTTCTACTGTAAGTTCAGCGGCGGTAAAGGGCCCCTGCTGCTTGCCATCTTTTTCAAAATAATACAGGCCGTCCTGATCAACGGTGGCTACCAAAGGCGTTTTTCCGTCTTGCATTTGCTTAATTGGCTCTGCAGCAGATTTTGGCAGCTCTACCTTCACACCTTGCGTAATTAAAGGCGTGGTTACCATAAAAATCACCAGCAGCACCAACATCACGTCGATATATGGCACAACGTTAATTTCCGCCTTTAACCGACGCTTTTTTCTCACATACATCAGACAGCATCTCCGTTATTGGCAACGGCCTGACGGTGCAAAATATTGGCAAACTCTTCCACAAAGTTGGCATAACTGCTTTCCAGCACTTCTACCTGGTGCGAAAACTTGTTGTAAGCAATTACCGCCGGAATGGCCGCGAATAAACCAATTGCTGTGGCAATAAGTGCTTCAGCGATGCCCGGTGCTACCATAGCAAGCGTGGCTTGCTCTACCGCGCCCAGCGCGATAAACGAATTCATAATGCCCCATACTGTACCAAACAGACCGATGTAAGGACTTATCGAGCCTACAGTCGCTAAAAAGGGTAAATGCATCTCTAAACGTTCAACTTCACGCGATAACCCTACGCGCATAGCACGCTGCGTGCCTTCCATAACAGCGGCTGGCTGGCGGCTGTTCGTTTTATGCAACCGGGCGAACTCCTTAAAACCTGCTTTAAACAGCGCTTCTAAACCGTTATTGCTGGCACGGGCACTTACCTCGTTGTACAACTTAGCCAGATCGACTCCCGACCAAAACCTGTCTTCAAACTTCTTCGCATCCACTACCGCATCGCTTAATGCTTTGCGGCGCCGAAAAATCATGGTCCAGGACATCACTGACATCGCCACTAAAATCAGCATCACCAGTTGCACAACAAAACTGGCTTCAATTAACAACCCTAAAATAGAAATCTCACCTGCCACCTGATAATACCTCTGTAATGTCGGCCGGAATGGCCCTGGCCTTCATCTCCTGCGGTGCAACGCAGGCAACCTTAACGGTTGCCGAGCACACTAAATCCCCGGCAACATTATGAATTTTTTGTATAAAAACTATGCTCGCTTGCTTTAAGGTACTGATTTGACTGGAAACCGTCAATAATTCATTAAATTTAGCCGGCTTTTTGTTATCCATTAAAACTTGGGTAACAACAAAGGCGACATTTTTTGACAATAACAAATCCTGCTCAATACCCAGGGCACGCAACCATTCGGTGCGCGCTCGCTCAAAAAATTTCAAATAATTGGCATAGTAAACAATTCCTCCGGCATCGGTATCTTCATAGTACACGCGCACGGGGAATGAAAAGACAGTTTCTGACATGGCTGATCGCTTTAATTGCTGCATATGATAAGTAAGCACGCGCACTAACTCAATCGTCGATACAAGCTAAACACAACTATATTTTTCTGCATCGCCTACTTGATTTTTTAAATTTGCTTGGTTGGACATTTTTTCTGCAATTAGTTCAAGTATTTCGTTAACTTTTATTGTCGCTAAGTTAAGGGCGCCATACGTTGTATCCGCGTAGCCCAAAACATAAATTGTGACAAAAAGTAATGCGGTAATAATGCTGCCTCTATCTTAACCCTGCATGAACAAAAGACCTAAAGCAGAATCAGCAGAATGCATGCTCAATAATTGCGCAACCCAAAACCATCCTAGCATTAGTTTTTTTTATGCATCTGTTGCAGTTTTTCTCGTTTGAAGTAAATACTCCAGAGCGCCATAATACGCTCGTGTTCTGAGCTAGCGCAAAGATACAGCAGCCGAGCTGCTCTGTCTTAGTAAGGATCACTTGGTAATGAGATTTGTGTTTAAGCCAAATTTTGTTGCTGTTTCAACATGTTCCCTGGATTTTTTGAAGCACTCCTTCAACTTGTTGCATTGCCCGCTCCTTTGAGCGGGCTTTTTTTTATCCACGTCCTGGCTGGCACTACAGCATTGTTGCCTGCATTAAAAATGCAAAACTCACATAGGCAGCTATGCTCGTCTTGCTTTTTAATGTGTCGCCTAGCTGCAGCACCATCCAGTTAGTGGATACTTTTATTCAGCTTAGTCTGATTTGGGTAGGTCGAAACCAAAGTGGGTGTAAGCGCGTGGCGAGGCGGTGCGGCCGCGCGGTGTACGCTGAATAAAGCCCTGTTGAATTAAAAACGGCTCTATCACATCCTCTATTGTATCTTTCTCTTCGCCTATTGCCGCTGCAAGATTATCCAACCCAACCGGTCCACCGTCGAACTTTTCGATAATGGCCAGGATCAGCTTACGATCCATATAATCAAAGCCTTCAGCGTCAACGTCAACCATCTGTAAAGCTGCAGCGGCGACGTCTGGTGTTACTTCACCGTTATGTTTAACCTGGGCATAATCACGCACGCGACGCAGCAAACGGTTAGCAATGCGCGGTGTACCGCGCGAGCGGCGGGCAATTTCGGCTGCGCCGGCCTCATCCAGGGTTAAATTAAGAAAATGTGCCGAGCGCAAAATGATTTGCGTCAGCTCTGAAACGTTATAAAACTCCAGCCGCTGTACTATGCCAAACCGGTCGCGCAGTGGTGAAGTCAGTGCACCGGCGCGGGTGGTGGCGCCCACCAGCGTAAAAGGCGGTAAATCGAGTTTAATGGAGCGCGCTGCCGGGCCCTCGCCTATCATAATATCCAGCTGGTAATCTTCCATCGCCGGGTAGAGAATTTCCTCTACCACCGGGCTTAAGCGGTGAATTTCATCGATAAACAAGACATCATTGGGCTCAAGATTCGTTAATAGCGCGGCTAAATCGCCGGCTTTTTCCAGTACAGGCCCAGACGTCGTTTTGATGTTGACACCCATTTCATTAGCAACAATCATCGCCAGAGTGGTTTTACCCAAGCCAGGCGGGCCGAAAATCAGTAAATGATCAAGCGGATCACCACGGCCACGCGCCGCTTCAATAAAAATCGCCATTTGCTGACAAACATGCTGCTGACCGGTGTAATCGGCCAGCGTTTTTGGCCTTATCGCCCGGTCGATCACTTCATCTTCGCGCGTTGCAGTAGTTTGTATTAACCTGTCGGCTTCAATCATGGTTACATCATGCTCCTAAGCGCCGCTTTAATCAGTTGCTCGCTACTCATATCAGGCTGTTTGACGGCTTTAACCGCTTTATCGGCCTGCAGCTGGCTGTAACCCAACGACACCAGAGCACTGGCAGCATCCTGCTCGGCGTTAGGTACACCGATAAACAGTGCGTCATCACCTTGCAGGATAAGGTTGTCGGTCGTCGGGGTTTCGGGCGTAATACCCCAGTCTTTTAGCCTGTCGCGCATTTCTACCACTAAACGCTCAGCCGTTTTTTTACCCACGCCGGGCAATTTGACCAGCGTACTGACATCGTCCAGTTGCACACAGCGGACAAACTGCGAAGCCGTCATGCCCGACAAAATAGTCAGTGCCAACTTTGGCCCGACACCGTTAGCTTTGATCAGCTGGCGAAACAGCGCCCGCTCTACCTGATTAACAAAACCGTATAGCAACTGCGCATCCTCGCGGACCACAAAGTGCGTGTAAATTACAGCTTCAGCGCCCACCGCCGGCAGCTGGTAAAAGCTGGTTAACGGCAGTTGGACTTCGTAGCCGACACCGGCCACTTCAATTAATAAATCGGGCGCTTGCTTTTCCAGCAAGATACCGCGTAAACGTCCAATCATGGTCTCTGCTTAATATAGGGTGATGCGCGCTTAACGTAAGCGGCCACGTACGGTTTTACGGGCCTGGCCGGCCAAGCTAACCAAACTTTGCTGAGTATGCCCATGACACAACGCAACTGCAAGCGCATCAGCGGCGTCGGCCTGCGGATTTGCCGGTAGCTTTAACAAGGTACGCACCATATGTTGTACCTGGGCTTTATCGGCAGCACCGGTGCCCACCACCGACTGTTTCACTTGACGTGCAGAATACTCAAATACCTCAAGCCCGGCATGTTTAGCGGCAACAATAGCCGCGCCTCTGGCCTGCCCCAGCTTTAATGCCGAGTCGGCATTGCGCGCCATAAAGACTTGTTCAATGGCAAAGATCGTGGGTTGGGTCTGGCAGATGATTTCGCTGACGCCATTAAAGATATCCAGCAGCCGCTCGGCTAATAGATCGTTGCTGTTTAGCCGGATACAGCCACTGGCGACATACTCAAACTTCATACCGCTTTGGCGCACCACGCCATACCCGGTTAACCGGCTGCCAGGGTCGATGCCCAGGATGATATTCACTTAATCTGCCACGCTCAGCCGTGCTCGGCCATCAGCTCGTCACTGATATCGGCATTGTGGTAAACGTTTTGCACATCGTCAGAATCTTCCAACTGATCGAGCAGCTTAAAAAAGGCTGCCGCATGCTCTGCTGTAACTTCGCTGCGGGTCGAGGGCACTAAGGTTACCTCACTGTTGTCGGCGATAAAGCCAGCCGCGGTCAGCGCGTCTTTCACATCATTGTATTGCTCAGCAGCAGTTAACACTTCAATGCTGCCATCATCGTGGTTAAGGATATCCTCGGCTCCGGCTTCCAGCGCCGCATCCATTAACGCATCTTCATCAACACCCGGCGCGAACAGCAATACACCGTGGCGGTTGAATAGATAAGACACCGAGCCTGTAGTACCCAGACTCCCGCCTGCTTTACTAAAAGCATGGCGCACGTCTGCCACAGTGCGTTTATGGTTATCTGTCATGGTTTCAACAATCACCGCCACGCCACCGGGGCCATAGCCTTCGTATACCAACTCTTCGTAGTTTTCGCCCTCGCTGGCACCTGCACCGCGCTTAATCGCTCTGTCTATGGTGTCACGGGTCATATTTTCTGACAGCGCTTTATCTACCGCCAGGCGTAACCTGGGGTTAGCACTAATATCTGGGTTTAGCCGCGCTGCTACCGTTAGCTCGCGGATAATCTTGGTGAAAATCTTATTTTTTTTCGCATCCTGACGGGCTTTGCGATGCTTCATGTTCGCCCATTTACTATGGCCGGCCATCAGTTACTCCTTTGTTGTGGCAGCAAAGCTGCTGCCACGGTATTGCAGATAAAACAGTATAACGCAGTGTTATTGTGGCTTAGCCACCACAGCAATGCCAAGCTCGGCTAACTGCGCCGGATTGGCGGCACCTGGAGCATCGGTCAGCGGACAGGCAGCAGTAGCTGTTTTCGGGAAAGCCATCACATCACGGATAGACGTCGCCCCTGTCATCAGCATCACTAAACGGTCCAGACCAAATGCCAGACCGGCATGTGGTGGCGCACCGTATTTTAACGCTTCCAGCAGGAAGCCGAATTTCTCAGCGGCTTCTTCATCGCTAATACCCAGTAAGGTAAATACTTTAGCTTGAACCTCAGCTGTGTGAATACGCACTGAGCCGCCGCCTAATTCAGTGCCGTTAAGTACCATATCATAGGCATTAGACAGCAGGCTGCCTAATTGCAACTGGTCGTTAGGCGTATCTAAAAACGCTGCGGTATCCAAAGGTGAGGTAAACGGGTGATGCACCGCAGAGAAGCTGCCATCATCGTTTTCTTCAAACATCGGGAAGTCAACGACCCACAGCGGCTTCCAACCTGGCTGGGTAATGCCTAAATCTTCACCTAACTTCAGACGCAGCGCGCCCATGGCTTCGCACACCACTTTGTAGCTGTCGGCACCGAAGAAAATCAAATCGCCGTTTTGCGCCTCAGTGCGGCTGATAATGCTGCTGATGATCTCTGGCGTTAAGAACTTCGCTACCGGTGATTGCACACCCTCTGCGCCTGCACCAATGTCGTTAACCTTCATCCACGCCAGGCCTTTAGCACCATAAATACCAACAAAGCTGGTGTAATTGTCGATATCTTTACGCGATACTTTTTCCGCAGCGCCCGGTACTTTCAGTGCGACCACTCGGCCTTTAGCATCGTTGGCTGGGCCAGAGAACACTTTAAAGTCAACGTCTTTTAATAAGTCGGCGACATCGACAAATTGCATTGGGTTACGTAAATCCGGCTTATCTGAACCGTATAAGCGCATCGCTTCCCAGTACGGCATACGCGGGAATTTGCCCAAGTCTACGCCCAGCAACTCGTTAAACATCTGATGTACCATCTTCTCGGTTACTTCAATAACCTGCTCAGATGTCATAAACGAGGTTTCAATATCGATTTGGGTAAATTCAGGCTGACGGTCAGCGCGCAAATCTTCATCGCGGAAGCATTTTACGATCTGATAGTAGCGATCCAAACCTGACATCATCAGTAGCTGCTTAAACAGCTGTGGCGATTGCGGCAGAGCAAAAAACTGGCCTTTGTGCGTGCGGCTTGGCACTAAGTAATCCCGTGCGCCCTCTGGTGTGGCCTTGGTCAGAATAGGCGTTTCCACGTCCATAAAGCCATGGCTGTCCATAAAGTTGCGAACAAAACTGGTTACCTTAGCGCGAAACTTAAGTCGCTCTGTCATCATCGGGCGGCGCAGGTCAAGGTAACGGTACTTTAAACGCTGCTCTTCGCTATTATTCTGGTTTGAGTCCAGTGGCAGCGGTGCCGCTTTGTTCAAAATGACCAATTCGCTGGCGTACACTTCGACTTCACCCGTAGCCATATCTTTATTGATTTGCGAATCAGGTCGCGCTCTAACCTGGCCTTTAACCTGAATACAGAACTCATTGCGCAGCGTGTAAGCCACATCGAACAGCTCTTTTAAATCCGGGTCGCATACTACCTGTACCATACCATCTCGGTCGCGCAGGTCTAAAAATATTAATCCACCCAGATCACGGCGACGGTTTACCCAGCCGCATAAAGATACTTGTTGCCCAACGTGTTGTGCGGTTAACAGCCCGCAATAATGGCTACGCATTAAACCTTCCTTCTACCTTGCTAATCAGCGGTACTTAAATGACGGCTAATTATATAGAATTGGCGCTTAATGTCACTGCCCGCTTACGAAAACACCGCCCGGGAAAAGCAATACTGGTTTTTACCCTGCTGCTTAATGCGGTACATCAAACTGTCAGCCACTTTCAGTAGTTTTGCACTGTCTGTACCGTCTTCAGGGTAAATAGCAATGCCAATACTGGCACCGACCTGCACCGGTCCAACAGACAAGGTAACCGGCTGACTAAACTGATACAGGATTTTTTGTGCAACAATAGCGGCATCGTCACGACTTAACAAACCGGTAAGTAAAATAACAAACTCATCACCGCCAAAACGGGCGACGGTGTCACTTTTGCGCACGGTATCTTTGAGTGTGTCAGCAAGTTTAATCAGTAACTCGTCACCGGCGTCGTGGCCAAAACGATCGTTAACCTCTTTAAAGCCATCTAAATCGATAAATAGCAGTGCCAGAATTTCATTGTGCCGGGCGTGCTGCAGTAATGCCTGCTCAATCCGCTCTTTAATCAGAGTGCGATTAGGCAGCCGGGTTAAGTCGTCATGGGTGGCCATAAAGCGCATTTTTTGCTCGGCCTGGCGTCTAAGCGATACTTCACGGCGCAGCGAAAGGTTCCAGAACACCACAAACACCAACAACAACGCCACAGCACCGCCAATTTGCCACATTAAATTACGCAGTTGCACTTTGTTTATGCCTTGCGTGATCTGAAAGCTGAACCACTTTTGGTACAGCTGCTGCCGCTCTTCCTTGCCAATGCTGCGAAGGCCTTTATTGAGCATGATTACCAGCGGCTGATAATCATCACGCACCGCGATAAGCGACGGATATGAGGGTAAATCATCAAGTATCTGTATCCGCAGCGATAGATACCCCATCTGGCGAAGCATCTCACTGGCTGCTTCTACCGAGTCCAAGACATAATCCACATCTTGCTGCTGCAGCAACTGCAGGCCTCGACGCAACGAGCTTACCGCAACCACCTTTATCTCAGGATAAGTATCATTAAGATGGCGGGCCAACTGATAGTCCTGATAAACGGCAACAGTTTTACCATTTAACTGAGCAGTGCTGACAATATTCGAACTGTCAAAGGCACTGATCACCGCCCATTGTGTCGACCAAAACTCATCGGTAAATTTGGCATAGGCATGCCGCTCTGGCCGCTCTGACACATTCGCCACCAAATCAATGTTTTTTTGCTTTAAGGCAGCTAACATCTCGGAAAAATCGGCAAAGGTGACGATTTCAAAGCGGGTGTTTAAACGCCGGCTTAAGATGTCAAACATATCAACAGTCACCCCAGCTGGCTCACCAGCGTCGTTAACGAACTCCATCGGTGGCCAGGTTGATAACATGCCCACCTTTATCTTGCCAGTCTGCTCCAGCCATTGCTGTTCGCTCAGAGTAACGGGAACTTGCTGTAAAAACTGCGGAAAATAGCGCAAATGGCTTTGTGTTATCCAGACTTTCTCGGTGTCAATTAGCTGCTGCAATGGAATTTGATTAAAGCCCTGACGGATTAGCTCAGCCAATTGCGGCCGGCCAGTGCGAACCAAACTGTATAACGGCGAATTTACTTGGCTATCAGCCTGACGTTTGAACACATCCTGTAAGTTCATCGCCGGCAATCGCTGTTCTATAACCGCCGTTGCGCCATAAAAGCCATCCAACTCACCTCTTAGCACCCGATCAATCATGTGATCAAGCAAGCGAAAACGAAAAACGGAAGCTTTGGGATAACGCTGTGCCAGCTCTTCGATATAAGGCGCGTTTTCAAATACGCCAATTTTGATGGCATTTTGAGCACTGAGCAGTATTTCGTCCCGGTCTTTTAACACATAAAAATGCGAGTCAAAACCGTATAATTGATATGCGGTAGTGACCTCTGCTGGTAGTTGCTGGTTATTAGGAAACCCAATTAAT
Organism: Chromatiaceae bacterium; assembly: GCA_033838465.1. GTDB lineage: Bacteria > Pseudomonadota > Gammaproteobacteria > Enterobacterales > Alteromonadaceae > Alishewanella. The sequence goes on along the minus strand of JAJLKZ010000007.1, from coordinate 237,056 downwards.
ACGTCGATGCGGCCTTTGGCTAAACTCTGCAAATTATTGAATGAGGTGTCGGGTACAAACGCGATTTTAACGCCGGTGACCTCTGACCACTGCTGCCATAGGTCGACAAAGAGCCCTTGCGCTTCGCCCTGTGGCGATACGTGCATGTAAGGTTGGTTGTCTATAGGTACACCAAGTAACAGTGTGTCGTCATCAGCAGCAACGCCCAGCCAACGCCGCTCCAGACGCTCAACAAAAGCATCGTCTACGGCAGCGGTTGCCTGCACTATGCTTGGGGATAAAGATGAGTCTTTATTCATCGCATAGTTAAGGCTAATGCTACGCAATGGCACCTTTTTATACATCGGAAACTGCGCATTCAGCTCATCATAACGTGGATAACGGGGTGGCAAGCGGTCCAGCGCACTGATGACCCGAACTTCCCCCGCCAGCGCCGCGTCGTACATGGCGCTAACATTCTGGTACGGCTTTAAAATCGCATTGGGTAATAGCTTTTTAATGGTATCAACATGGCTTGACTTATCGATTACGCCAATCGCGTACGGGGTCAGCTCTGCCACGTTATTGGCTTTGGGCAAATCACGATGTAAGAAAATATTACTTTGCACAGAAATGCCGGTATCACCCAATTGATAGCGTTCTGCCCGCTCTGCAGTGTAGGCGATACCTCCATGCAAATGCACGTCACCACTTTGCAGCAATTGCAAGGTTTGTGGCCAATCTGCCATGGTAAAGTGCACCGTAACACCCTGTTGGCGTGCGACTTCACGCCAGTAATCGACAACCAGACCCGACGGCGCGCCACTGCCGTCAGTAAACATATACGGAAAGCTGTCGCCGCTGATCGCCACCCGCAGCGGATCAGGCAAACTGGCTGCCATAACGTGCCCTGGCCAACCCAAGCACAGTAACAAGCAGATTAATAATTTTATTATCATTATGTTATTCTTGGCCGCCGTTGTTTGTTTTATGCTACTGGTTAGTTTTACGCTGCCACTTTAATAAGGTCAAGCCAGCATGTTGTATCTCGGTTGCCCGGTCTGGGCAAATCCGGCCTGGAAACATTCACTTTACGCTCAAGATCAGCCCGCAGCGCAATATCTGGCACAATACGCTCGCTTTTTTAATTCGGCCGAGGGCAATACCAGTTTCTATGCTGATCCGTCGACTGAAACGCTGACACGCTGGCAACAAGACACCCCTGAAGATTATCGCTTTGTGCTGAAGGTGCCGCAGCGTCTGAGCCATCAAAAGCATGCTGATCTGTCACAATTAAACGCTTGGTTGGCGTCACTGTCGCCACTGACCCCAAAACTGGCGCTGGTACATTTGCAGTTGCCAGCACACTTTGGCCCCGACACCTTTAACCAGCTTGAAAGTATGGTACAACAGATACGCCAACACTATCGTTGTGCCGTTGAGGTGCGCCACCCTGCCTACTTTGATAAAGGCCAACATGAAGTTGTCCTGCATAGAATGCTGCAGCGCTATGGCGCAGAGCGAGTGGTAATAGACAGCCGAGCACTTTTTGCAGTGGCGCCAACCACGCCAGCCCTGATGGATGCTCAGGCAAAAAAGCCACGGGTTGCGGTGCATGCTATAAGCTTAACCGACACACCCATGCTACGGTTTATCGGCAGTGATGACATGACATTAAACCGGCAGTTTTATCAGCCCTGGCTTGGTAAAATTACGCAGTGGCTTGGGATGGGTAAAACGCCGTTTTGCTTTTTTCACACACCAGATAATACGCTAGCACCGCAATTGTGCCGCCAATTTGCGGCAGATCTCGGCTATCCGCACCCCTGTCTCGCGCCCTGGCCGGGTGAACAGCAATACAGCCTGCTGTAGTGTTGGGCGCTTTTAGGCTAAACTAAGCGCCAAATTTTTAGCGCCTCTTTTTACGGTAGTAACGCTTGTATGCAAAAAGATCAGATATTTGCCGAACCGCTGGCACAGGTGCAGGACTTTTGTTTTGACGATCGGGTGGCTGAAGTCTTTCCTGACATGATCCAGCGCTCTGTACCCGGCTATCAGACCATTATTCAAACCATTGGCAAACTTACTGCCCGCTTTCAGCAAGCGGACAGCCATTATTATGATTTGGGCTGCTCATTAGGCGCAGCTACCCTTGCCATGCGGCGCAATATCAGCACCGCTAATAGCCGCATTATTGCCGTAGACAACAGCAGTGCCATGGTGGAGCGCTGCGAGCGTCACTTACAGGCGTTTCGCTCGGATGTGCCGGTACAGGTGCTACTGGCCGATATTCGCCAACAAAGCATTCACCAAGCCGCCGTCGTAGTGATTAACTTTACCTTACAGTTTTTACCTAAAACCGATCGTGCGGCCCTTATCAACCGCGTCTATCAGGGGCTAAAGCCGGGCGGCATACTGATTTTGTCAGAGAAGTTTATCAGCAGCGATAACACCGCTAACGAGTTACTTATCGACTTACATCACGATTTTAAACGCGCCAATGGCTATAGCGAGCTGGAAATCAGCCAAAAGCGCAGCGCACTGGAAAATGTGATGAAACCCGATACCCTGGTCGAGCACCAGCAGCGTTTAGCCGCTGCCGGGTTTAACAGCCAGACACTGTGGTTTCAGTGTTTTAATTTTTGCTCAATGGTCGCGATTAAATAAGGTCAACTATGCTCAATTTCTCCGCGTTTTACGCCCAACTGGCGCAAAACAAGTTACACCGCTGGTTGGAAACCCTGCCGGCACAGCTTGCTAGTTGGAGTAAAGAGGCGCTGCATGGTGACTTTAAACAGTGGCAAAAAGTCATTAGCAACCTGCCTACTACCAGCGCCAGCCAGGTTGAGTTAAAGCAGCAGGTTAAGTTTGGCTCGGCAGAGGACATCAGCACAGGCCAGGCACAGCAAATCCGTTATTTGCTACAACAACTTAAACCCTGGCGTAAAGGCCCTTTTAACATTCACGGTATACATATCGACACCGAGTGGCGGTCTGATTTTAAATGGGACAGAGTTTTACCGCACATCAGTCCGCTACAGGGCCGCACCGTACTGGATGTAGGGTGTGGCAGTGGCTATCATCTGTGGCGCATGCGCGGCGAAGGTGCTGAATTTATTGTCGGAATCGATCCGTCACAGCTGTTTTATGCGCAATTTCAAGCCATCAAGCACTTTAACCCAGACCCGGCGGTAAACCTTATTCCGATTGGTATTGACGAGATGCCGCCGCTTAAACAGTTCGACACGGTATTTTCCATGGGCGTGCTGTATCACCGCCGCTCCCCGCTGGATTTTTTGCAACAGCTGAAGCACCAGCTACGCCCGGGTGGTGAGCTGATTTTAGAAACGCTGGTGGTGGAAGGCGATGAGCATACCGTGCTGGTACCTGGCGAGCGCTACGCTAAAATGCGTAATGTCTGGTTTATCCCAAGTGTTGCTGCGCTCACTCACTGGCTGCAGCGCTTAGGATTCCGCAACGTACGACTTGCCGATTTAAACCGCACCAGCTTAGACGAACAGCGCAAAACCGACTGGATGGAAAATGAAAGTTTAATTGATTTTCTTGATGCAACTGATCATAGTAAAACCATTGAAGGTTACCCGGCACCGCTTAGGGCCGTGATTATTGCCACTAACTAACGCTGCCGGAGTGCTGACACTGCTATGCCATACCGCCCTCGCTCAACCTTAGAACAATGGCGCATTTTGCAGGCAGTGGTAGACGCCGGCGGCTATGCCCAGGCCGCTGAAGTACTGAATAAGAGCCAATCGTCACTTAACCATGCGGTGGCAAAATTACAATCGCAACTCGGTGTAGAGCTACTGGAGGTGCGCGGGCGCAAAGCGTACCTAACCGAAGCCGGTGAGGTCATGCTGCGGCGCTCCCGCTTGCTAACACAGCATGTTGAAGATCTCGAGCTTTTGGCATCAAATATTAATCAGGGCTGGGAGCCGGAAATTCGTATTGCGGTGGAATTGGCCTATCCACGAAAGTTTCTCAATCAGGCATTGGCAGCGTTTTATCCGCTAAGCCGCGGTAGCCGCATTCAGTTGATTGATAGCGTCATTACCGGTAGTGCGGAGATTATCCAGCAGAAAAAGGCCGATTTAGTCATCGCTGCCGCTGCAGTTATCCCCAAAGGCTATTTAGGTGAGCCCTTGTGTGTGACCCGCTTCATTCCGGTAACCAGTACCCGTAACAACCTGGCCAACGCCGGCGAGATTGATCAGAATGAGTTAAGCCAGCATTTACAGCTGGTAATCCGCGATACCGCACAAAAGCCGCAAGAGAATGCCGGCTGGTTGCGCGCTGAACAGCGTTGGACGGTAGATAACTTCTTTGAAGCAATAGACATTTTACATCTGGGGCTGGGCTTTTGCTGGTTACCCGACTTTTTGGTCAACGACGCCATAGCCGCCGGAGACCTGGTACAAATAAACCTGACCCAAAGCAGCGAGCGTGTCGCCGCCATTTCGCTGGTTACACCAAAAGAAGAAACTCTGGGCCCCGGCAGTAAGCAGCTGCGCCAGCTGATCTTGGCGGCCCATCAAAAAACCTGAGGCTTATATGCAACCATCTATGACACCCCAAGAGCTGGCTAACCTGATGCAAGGATCTGCCACGGACGCTATTCGCTATGCGCAAGACGAACATCAACTGCAGCTGGACAACAGTATTGATAGCTTACATCAGGTCGACACCTTGCTTAGCACCCTACACCAACGCGAGCAACAACAACGCCACAGCGCCGAGCTGGTGTTTACCCTGTGCAATATCGTTGGCGCCTATGTTGGCCAACTCTTTATCGCGAATGTCGGTGGCAACTGGCAGCTTAATCAGGCTGACAGTGATGCACCCTTTGTTTATGTGCAATTTCAGGATAAAGAATTTCCTTTCGCATCAATCTGTTACCACAAAATCACCCGTGATAACAGCATCAGCCTGTACGACTACGTGAAACAAGCGATGGCAAATGCTATGCAGTAAGGCTTTTGTCGGCGGCGTTAAGCAGGTAAAATACCGCCACTTTTAGCCTTTCCACTTTAGCCATTCGAGGATAGCCGTGAGCGAGCCAAAAACATCATTAAGCTACAAAGACGCCGGAGTTGACATAGACGCAGGTAATGCGCTGGTCGAACGGATTAAAGGCGCAGTAAAACGCACGCGGCGCCCAGAGGTAATGGGCGGGTTAGGCGGCTTTGGCGCGTTATGTCAGATCCCTGCAGGTTATAAAGAACCTGTTCTGGTTTCTGGTACTGATGGTGTAGGCACCAAACTGCGCCTGGCAATGGATTTAAAGCGCCACGACGGTGTAGGTATTGACCTGGTTGCCATGTGCGTAAACGACTTAGTGGTGCAAGGTGCTGAGCCACTGTTTTTCCTCGATTACTACGCCACCGGTAAACTGGACGTTGATACCGCCTCTGCCGTAGTTAATGGTATTGCCGAAGGCTGTTATCAGTCTGGCTGCGCCCTGGTAGGCGGCGAAACAGCTGAGATGCCAGGCATGTATCACGGTGAAGACTATGACATCGCCGGCTTTTGCGTTGGGGTGGTAGAAAAGGCCGATATTATTGATGGCAGTAAAGTAACACCGGGCGATCAGCTGATTGCACTGGCCTCTTCCGGCCCGCACTCTAATGGTTTTTCACTGATCCGCAAAGTACTGGAGGTAAGCGGCCAAAGTCCGGATACCTTGCTTGAAGGTAAAACCCTGGCAGACCACTTACTGGAGCCCACCCGCATTTATGTGAAAAACCTGCTGCAGTTATTCAAACAAGTTCAGGTTAACGCGCTGTGCCATATCACCGGCGGTGGTTTCTGGGAAAATATTCCACGTGTGCTGCCAGACAACACCAAAGCGGTTATTGATGGTACCAGCTGGCAGTGGCCTGCTATTTTCAACTGGTTACAGCAGCAGGGTAATATCAGCCGGCATGAAATGTACCGCACCTTTAACTGCGGTGTTGGCATGATAGTGGTAGTACCACAAGACAAGCTGCAGCAAGCGCTAAGCTTGTTAACCGCGGCCGGTGAAACGGCCTGGCACCTAGGTGATATTCAGGCTGCTGCCGCTGGCGACGAGCTGGTTGTAATTAACGAATAAGGCTACTGATGAAATCTATCGTTGTGCTGATTTCTGGCAGTGGCTCTAACCTGCAGGCATTAATTGATGCCTGCAGTAGCGGTTTTATTCCGGGTAAAATCAGTGCGGTTATTGCCAATAAAGCCAATGCCTATGGTTTGGTGCGTGCCGGCGAAGCGGGCATCAGCACTCAGGTCTTAAGCCATAAGCACCATAGCAGCCGCGAGGCCTATGATAATGCGCTGATAGATGCCATCGACCAGCATCAGCCTGATCTGGTAGTACTAGCTGGCTTTATGCGCATTTTAACACCGGCTTTTGTGCAACATTATCAGGGCCGCCTGTTGAATATTCACCCTTCGTTGTTACCCAAATACCAGGGCTTAAACACCCATCAGCGTGCTATTGATGCGGGCGATACCGAGCATGGCTGCAGCGTACACTTTGTGACCGAACAGCTGGATGGCGGCCCGGTCATTTTACAAGCCAAGGTGCCGGTATTCAGTGATGATGACGCCCAAAGCCTGGCCGAGCGTGTGCACGAGCAAGAGCACCGGGTTTACCCGCTGGTGGTGCGCTGGTTTTGTCAAAACCGTTTACAACAGCATACAGATAAGGCATCGTTGGATGGCAATATATTAGCTGCCAACGGTTATGCCAATGAAGACGAAGACTAAATACCACCTCTGGGCGCCCGCACTCTTGTTGGGCGCTTTGCTAAGCCCGCTTTTAACAGCCGAAACTACAATAAACACCGAAGCACCGGCACTAGCCAGTTTCAAAGCCGATTACGCCGTTTACCGCGCCGGTAAGCAACATGGTACTGCCCAGCGGTATCTAAAGCTAACCGAACAGGGCTATCAACTGGGCTATAGCAGCGATATCAGCTGGATGATTTTTACCGACAAACGTCAGGAAACATCAGATTTTATCCTGCAGGATGGCCGTATTCAGCCACTACGTTATGTTTTACAACGCTCTGGCACTGGTCCAAACCGTTATTATGAGCTTAACCTGGACCCGGTGGCCAAAACGCTGAGTGAGGGCAAAAAGCGCACTCTTAAACAGGTTAGCTGGCAGGATGACTGGCTGGATCAGCTCAGTTATCAACTACAGATAGCGCTGGATCTCAAGGCCGGTAAAACCGAGTTTCACTACAATGTGTTAAATCGTAACGGTAACGCCAAGATGTACCACTACAAAGTGGTGGCAGAAGAAGTATTACCTTTACCTTATGGCCGCATTAGCACCCTGCGTATCGCCCGTATTGAACAAAACAGCGATAAACAAATTTACGCCTGGGTCGCGCCTGAACTTGATTATATGCTGGTACGGCTCTGGCGCGGCGAAGATAATGTCGAGCAGTTTGATGTACAACTGCATAAACTGGACTTTACACAAGACCCGCCGCCACAACCGGCAAACTAGCACGCTCTCGCCCAGTCTGCCAGGATTACTGGCAGTCTATTCCTCAGCTTTACAACGATGTACGCTATTTTGCCGGCCAAAACTGAGCCTACCGGCTATGCTTAGACGTATAACCTGTAACGTTGCAACTTAAGTTGACAATCACTTTGCCAGCCATCGCTCGCAAAGGCTTGCAACTTTCGCTAAAGCGTTCTACTCTAGCCAGATAGTGGTCAGACCTCTTATCAGGAGCAAAAGATGGAAGTGTTAATTCTCTGTGCGGTGCTTATCGCCGCTATTGGTGTACTGGCGTACAACCGCGCCAGCCTAACCATGTTTACTGCCGCTATTGCGGTAATACTGGCTCTGGGCAGTGCCTTTGATATTGTGGGCACAGTTGCCTGGATTGTGTTTTTAGTTATCGCCCTACCGTTAAACATTGCCGGTATCCGTCAGCAATATCTGACCAAGCCGCTGCTTAATGTCTACCGCAAGATTATGCCGGAGATGTCCAGCACCGAAAAAGAAGCTATCGATGCCGGCACCACCTGGTGGGAAGCCGATTTGTTCCGTGGCAACCCCGACTGGCATAAGATGCACAACTTCCCAGCACCACGCTTAAGCGCGGAGGAGCAAGCCTTTTTAGATGGCCCGGTAGAAGAGCTGTTGGCCATGGTAGACGATTGGCATACCACGCATGAGCGCGCTGATTTGTCACCAGAGGTATATCAGTATCTGAAAGACAAAGGCTTCTTTGCCATGATCATCAAAAAAGAATACGGTGGTCTGGAGTTTTCCGCTTATGCTCAGTCTTGCGTACTGCAAAAATTAACCAGTAAAAGTATGGTGTTATCGAGCATCGTCGGCGTACCTAACTCGTTAGGCCCGGGCGAATTGCTACAACACTATGGCACTGAAGAGCAGAAAAATCATTATCTACCCCGTCTGGCAAAAGGCCTGGAAGTGCCGTGCTTTGCGTTAACCAGCCCGGAAGCTGGCTCTGATGCCGGCGCTATTCCGGATACCGGTATTATTTGTAAAGGCGAGTGGGAAGGCAAAGAAGTGATTGGTATGCGCCTGACCTGGAACAAGCGTTATATTACGCTGGCGCCAATTGCGACTGTACTGGGTTTAGCCTTTAAACTGTACGATCCGGAAAAATTACTTGGCGATAAAGAAGAGCTGGGTATTACCTGTGCGCTTATCCCGGTTACCACACCGGGCGTTAAAATTGGCCGCCGTCACTTCCCGCTGAATGTACCGTTTCAAAACGGGCCTACTCAGGGCGAAAATATCTTTGTACCATTGGATTACATTATCGGTGGTGCCAAAATGGCCGGCCAGGGCTGGCGTATGCTGGTTGAATGTCTGTCAGTAGGCCGGGCTATTACCCTGCCATCAAACAGTACCGGTGGTATTAAAGCTGTAGCCATGGCTACGGGTGCCTATGCCCGCATTCGCCGCCAGTTCAAACTGCCTATCGGTAAAATGGAAGGCGTAGAAGAAGCAATGGCCCGTATTGGCGGTTATGCCTATATGGCCGATGCCTCTACTACCATGTCGGTGGGTTCAATCGATTTAGGTGAAAAGCCGTCGGTAATCTCGGCGATTACGAAGTACCACATGACTGAGCGGATGCGCCAGGCCATTATTGATGCGATGGACGTTCACGGTGGTAAGGGCATTTGTATGGGCCCGAACAACTACCTGGCCCGCGGTTATCAGGGTGCTCCCGTAGCCATTACGGTAGAAGGTGCCAACATTCTGACCCGTAACATGATTATTTATGGTCAGGGCGCTATCCGCTGTCATCCTTATGTACTGGCTGAACTACAGGCTGCCCAGCTAGACGATCAGGGCGCGGCAGTGACCGCCTTTGATAAAGCACTGTTTGGCCATATCGGCTTTGCGATTAGTAACTTCTTCCGTACTTTCTGGTTATCGTTAACCGGTGGTGCCTTTAGTAGCGCACCTTTTGCTGATGCGACTGCAAAGTACTACAAACAAATGAACCGTTTCAGTGCTGCTTTAGCGCTGATGTCAGACGTTGCGATGGGAACGCTGGGCGGTGACTTGAAACGTCGCGAGCGTATTTCGGCACGTCTGGGTGATATCTTAAGTATGTTGTACTTAACCTCAGCGGTACTGAAGCGTTACAACGACGAAGGCCGTAAAGCCGAAGATTTACCGCTGGTACAGTGGGCCTGTGAAGACAATCTGGCCAAAGCCCAGTTGGCGCTGAATGAGCTGTTTGACAACTTCCCGAATCGTGCAGTTGGTGTGGTGCTAAAACGTATCGTGTTCCCTTGGGGACGCACTCTTCGCAAAGCCTCTGACGTGGTCGAGCACAAAGTTGCCCGCATCATGCAAACGCCGGGTGAAGCACGTAACCGCCTGGGTCACTTCCTGTACCTGAAAAACGAGCCTCTGAATCAGTTAGGCTTAATGGAGCAGGCATTAGCTGACATTCTTGCTGCAGAGCCTATCTTTGACAAAGTGGCGCATGCTGCTGGTAAACGTTTACCGTTTTATCGGCTGAATGAAGTAGCTGATTTAGGCTTAGAGTTAAAAGCCATTACAGAAGCCGAAGCTGAGCAACTGCGCACAGCCGAAAAAGGCCGCTTGTTTGCCATAAACGTGGACGACTTCGAGCCTGAATATCTGGCAGCGGACAAAAGTTTACCGCAGCAAGGTGCCGGTGCAGTAGTGGGTAGCAAAAAGGTCAAAGCGGCCTAAGCACAATAACGACATCAAGCAACACAGACAAAAACGCCGGCGATAATGCCGGCGTTTTTTATCCTGTGTTTAGCGCTTAGTTAAACTGCACCACCAACTCTGGCGAACAACTGCCGGTCGCCTGCTGACAGATTTTGTACGTCACACTGTCGGCCATAGAGCGGAAGTTATCATTTACCCGTCCTGATGGGTTTAATGCTTTCACCGCCTCATCATTACGATACAGCGTCAAACCGCTGGCATCACCACTCCAGCGCAGTTGCACCAAGCTCATGCCAAAACGCGACCTGACGGTACGCAACAGCTGCAGACTGACATCCAGCGGCGGAACCGCAGCAGGTAAGTTCAGCGCTACGATCACAGGATCGTGATCTGATGAGCGGTATGCATCTGGCGCATAAAAGTCCAGCTGCTGCTGTACTGATTTAAACTCGACATTGTAATCCAGTGCTATTGGCTCATCGGCATTAATGTTCCACTTAGCCGCATCAGCAAGATATTCCACCGCCATATCATTTAGCAGTGCATGATCCAGTGAACCCGATAAACCGGAGAACACGTAACCATGGCTTGGCACCTTACCCAGTACCTCGAACACATTCTGGTAACCGGCTTGTGCCAGTGTGGTAATAGGATCTTCTTTAGCGTAGGCGTTTAAGTCACCAATCACCAATGCCGGCACCTCAGCAAAATGCTCTGCAGCAAAAATGCCTATAGCCTGGGCGGCACGGGTACGATTCAGATTGCAGTTGCCCTGACCATCTCCGGTATCAGGATCGTCCGCACCGCAGCCAGAGCCTTTAGATTTTAAGTGGTTAACCATCACGGCAAATTCAGCATCGTTTTCCAGCAAGCGGAACTGCTGGGCAAACATCGGCCGGTTGCGGCTGTCGTCAAACAAGGCTACGCCCTGCTCGTCCACAGCCGAATTGCTTGAGTCTAACACCTTTAACGCCCCCACCGGGCTTATCAGGTCGGCGCGGTAAATTAAGCCAACCGCAATCTCATCAGTGCCTACCGGGCCAGCAGCACTTATGTATTGCCAGCCATCAATGCCAGAAGCCTGACGCAAACCAGCAACCAGATCAGCAATGGCTGAGGTGTCAGCGTAGCCGTCGTTTTCAATCTCCATCAGACCGATGACACTGGCATCCAGCGCCACCATGGCAGCGAGAATTTTTGTCCGCTGACGCTCAAACTCAGCAGCACTGTCGGCACCACGTGACGTTGGGAAGCCGCCGCCTAACCCATCACCATTGAAGTAGTTAAGCACGTTAAAGCTGGCTACTTTCACGTTGCCGTCGGCAGCTAATTGCGGAGCAGCGGTACGCGGGTTAGACGAGACAAAGTTTGGCGCCTGCGTCGGCATAATACGATATTCGTTAAAACCATAATGCAAAGTACCGGTTAAATTAACAACCGTATCGCCGCTGCGCACCGTGTTGGCCGCTGACAAGCCGCCAGCAGGATAAGGCACCACTGCAGGGTTTTGCTGGGTACTGGCATCATCTAATAAAATTTTGTTCAGTGCATGCTGCTCTGCCAATGCAATCGCCTCAGCACCTGGCGCAACCACTTGTGTGGGTGTATACCGTCGGCCATTAGCCAGGGTTAACTCGCCGAAACGGCCCAGCGTAAAGGTATCGTTTACTGTCAGTTCCTGCTCAAAGCGTACCAGCATGCCTTCAGCGGCTTCGAGCTCAGCTAAACTGACTAGCGGTAAGGTTAACGGCGTTGGTGCAGGTAATTCACTGCTGCCACAATCTAAACTGGCACTGATATTAGTTAGCTGGGTATGGCCATTAAATTCTGCTACGGTGGCCAATAAACGCACGCGCTGGCCTTCTGCTACCGTTAAATTACTACTGTTAACATAGACAAACACGCCTTCAGAGGTGGCGGGGTCGTCATCCTGTTCAGTGCCTACAGCCTGAATGGTGTAACCACGCAGGCCAGGTAAGGTTTGGCTGACAACCGCTTCTACCTGCACCGTCTGGCCCAGTAACGGGCTGGCAAAACCAGGACCCTGAATAGCGGAAATGGGTGTGGCAACAGCGCCGCAGCTTAAAACCGGGTCTGGGTCTGGCTCAGGATCCGTCGGGCCGCCACCCTCACCGTTAAACAGGCCGATATCGCTAAAATCGTCCTGAGCAAAGCCCAACCATTGATCGGCTGGTTCAAAGGTATCAAAGGGTTCGGTATCCACACTCACGGCTGCGCGACGCAGTGTGTCATTCGCCGTGGTAATGCTGCCACTGCCCCAGGCCGATCCCGGGTCAAAGCCTATCTGGCCGATGCTGTCGACTACAACACCTGCTTTGGTGAGAGTAATGGCATCATCGCCATTCCATAAGCCCGAGCTGGTGGTCTGATCGGCCAAGGCGACCAGTTCCGGCGCTGCGCTGGCTGAGGCAAATACGTAAACCCCACCCGGCACTAATTCACCTGCCAGCGCAACACTTAAACCGGCCGTGCTGCTACCATTAAAAAATACATTAACGCGGTAGTCAGCCAGGTTCACCGATTCGTTGCCGGCATTATAAAATTCCAGCGCTTTGTTATTGCCTGAACCTTCAACATATTCAGAGATAAACACCTGTGACGATACCGCCGGGGCCAATAGCATAGCGATGGTTGCTGATAGCATCCTGAGTTTCATTGTTGCTCCTTGGAGTTATTTTTAGGGTTATTGTTATCGTGTTATTTTGTTTGGGGCAGTCGAATATAAAACGCTTTTATGGCAGATTCATTAACTTTGGTTAAATATTGTCAGGTTTTTTTTGACACAAAATTGTCAAATAAATTTACAGCCATCCAAGTGATTGTTTTACAACATAGCCAACTTTCCATGGCCACCCAGACAGCTAAATTGTTATACGGCTATTCCCTTCAGCGCTTAATTGGGCTTTACTATTAGCCTTATTCACAAAGGAGCGACAAATGTTTAAAGTAAACCAGTATTTTGACGGCAAAGTGGCCTCAATCGCTTTCGCCGGTGAGCAACACCCTGCCACCGTCGGTGTAATGGCACCGGGCGAATATGAATTTGGTACCAGCCAACATGAAGTGATGACGGTAATAAGCGGCGCCTTAACGGTATTGCTACCCGGCGCCGCAGGCTGGCAAACCTTTAGCCGCGGCCAGCAATTTGAAGTACCAGCCAACAGCAAATTTCAGTTGCAGGTGGCTGTTGATACCGCGTACCTTTGCACTTACGCCTGATGTTGTGACAAGGATTAACCATGCGCGGTATGCGCTCTGCGGCCAAACAACCCGAGCCAACTAAACGCCCCGAGGCAACCAGCCTGAAGCAAACCCTGGCCATGCTGTGGCCATATTTGTGGCAATTTAAATACCGCGTGCTGCTTGCGCTGCTGGCACTGGTTGGCGCCAAAGCCGCAGTGCTGTTTATGCCAGTGGCGCTAAAATACATTGTTGATGCACTGGATAGCGGCCAGCAAGTATTGTTAGTGCTGCCGGTTGCATTGTTACTTTTGTACGGCGGCTTGCGTTTTGCCGGCGTATTTTTAGGCGAAGTAAGAGACGCCTTGTTTGGCCGCGTGACAGAACATGCCATGCGCCAGCTCGGCCTTCGGGTATTTAAGCACTTGCACAGTTTAGAGCTGGCGTTTCACTTAGACCGGCAAACCGGCGGTATCAGCCGTGATATTGAGCGAGGCACCAATGGCTTAAGCTTTTTGATGCGCTTTTTAATGTTCAATATCGCGCCGACGTTGTTTGAAATTCTGGCCGTCGCCGTTATTTTCGCTGCCTTGTTCTCACCGCTGTATTCACTGGTTACCGTGCTGGCAGTGGGCATCTATATCTTTTTTACTGTTGTGATTACCGAGTGGCGCAATAAATACACCCGCGAGGCCAACCAGGCCGATAACACCACCAACAGCCGCGCCGTCGACAGCCTGCTAAACTACGAAACGGTAAAATACTTTAACAACGAGCAATATGAGGCGAACACCTACGACCGCTTTTTAGCCAAGTGGGAGCAGGCCCGATTAAAAAACCGCTTAAGCTTGCTGGCATTAAACTCGGGGCAGGCGCTGATTATTGCTGCGGCCATTACCGCACTTATGTGGTTGGCGGCTGATGAAGTGGTGAATAAACAGCTGACGCTGGGTGATTTGGTCATGGTAAATGCCTATATGATCCAGCTATTTTTGCCACTGAATTTTTTAGGTTTTGTTTACCGTGAAATTCGCCGCGCTTTAACAGATTTAGAAAATATGCTGGGGCTACTACACCGTAAGCCTGCCATCGTCGATACTCCTGACGCCGTGCCGCTGCAGCTAACTCAGGGCGCGATCCGCTTTGAGCAGGTGTCATTTGCTTACCAACCCGAGCGGCCTATTTTGCAGCAGCTGAGTTTTAATGTCGCGGCCGGCAGTAAGGTGGCCATAGTGGGTGCCAGTGGTGCCGGTAAAAGCACTATATCGCGCTTATTGTACCGGTTTTACTCGATAAACGCCGGCGCCATTTATATTGATGGCCAGGACATCAGCAAGGTGACACTGGAGAGCATGCGCCAGGTCATAGCCATAGTGCCGCAAGATACGGTGCTGTTTAACAACAGCATTCGCGACAATATCCGCTATGGCCGCCCCGATGCCAGCGAGGCTGAGATTGATCAGGCCATTGAACTTGCCCATCTGCGCAGCTTTATCGATAGTCTGCCAGAGGGCGATGCCACTGTGGTCGGTGAACGTGGTTTAAAAGTATCCGGCGGTGAAAAACAGCGTATCGCCATCGCCCGCGCGATATTAAAAGGCTCAGCCATCCTGGTGTTTGACGAAGCCACCTCCGCGCTCGATTCCGCCTCAGAGCAGGCTATTTTACAGGCTATGCGCGAGGTAAGTCGCAATCACACCAGCTTGGTGATCGCTCACAGGCTTTCAACCATTACCGATGCCGACAATATTATCGTGCTAAAAAATGGCCAACTGGCCGAGCAGGGTAAACATGATGAGTTACTCGCCGCCAACGGCGAGTACGCCCGTATGTGGCAGCTGCAGCAAAAGCAGCAAGCGAGTAAACACTAAGGTGGTGGTATAAAACTGTAAGAATAACGGCGAGGGCCGTCATAACCGCTTACACTTTGTTACCCCCTTTTACCGGCAAAGCCTTTAACCTTGCGTTACATCAAATCAGTGTATTGTCTGGCGCGTTACACTGCATTTCGTTTAGTACCTCTTGTTGCATTCTGCCGGTCAGCGCCCCAACCCCTGACCGGCTTTTTTTTAGCTTAAATGCTGACGGAAGAACGCCAGTGTGCGCTGCCAGGCCAGCTCAGCCATCTCTTTGTTATACCTGGGTGTCGAGTCGTTATGAAAGCCGTGCTGCGAAGCGGGATACACTTCAATTTTGTAGTTAAGTTGATGCTGCTTAAACAGTGCTTCGGCGGCCGGCCATTGCTGATTAACCCGCTCGTCAAGTTCGCCTAGCTGCACCAGCAATGGGGCGCGAATGTTACCGATAGACTCTGCCGGTGGTGGTGAGCCATAAAACGGCACACCGGCATCGACGATATCAGGTAGCTGTGCGGCCAGGCGCCCGGTCATGGCACCGCCGAAACAGAAGCCCACTACTCCTAATTTGCCACTTCCACCTTGAAATTGTTTTAGCCAGCGGGCGGCGGCTTCGAAGTCGGCGACAATCTTTGCACTATCGAGGCTGCGCTGCATAGCGCGACCGTCATCGTCGTTGCCGGGATAACCACCCAGTGGCCATAACGCGTCTGGCGCAAAAGCAATAAAACCGGCCTTGGCTAAGCGGCGGGCTACATCTTCAATGTAGGGGTTCAAACCGCGGTTTTCGTGGATCACCAGTACTGCAGGTAGCGCTGCAGTGGCATTTTTCGGTTTTACAAGGTAGCCGCGCCCCTCACCATGGCCTCGTGGCGAGGCGAATTTATGGTAGCTGGCAGTAATATCAGCATCATTAAACGACACTTGCTGCGCTAAAGCATAGTTGGGCAGCATGCTGTTGATAAAGGTGGTGGCAAGGGTCGCATTTACCGCCAAACCGGCCATAGCAGTAAAAAAGTCGCGCCGGCTTAGCATGCCGTGGGCATATTTATCGTAAAGCTGATAAGCCTTAGCGGGGATCTGAGTTGAGGGCTTTTGTGTTTTATTTTTCATCCGTACACTTCCCGTTGCTGAGTTATTGAGCAGGTGTACGGTGTATAGTGCAAAAACGATCGGCTGTCAGTGTCAGCCGATCGTCTTAGACTAGATTTAGCGCTGTTTTAACGGGATCTTGATATAACTAACGCCATTCTGTTCTGCTTTAGGCAGCTGGCCGCCACGAATATTTACCTGTACCGACGGATAAATTAACCGTGGCACCGCCAGCGTTTTATCACGCGCTTCGCGTTTTTGCACAAACTCCTGCTCTGGCGTGTCGGCTTTAACATGAATGTTCTGTGTTTTTTGCTCCAGTACGCTGGTTTGGTACTTCAGCTCGCGGCCGTTTGGCTGATAGTCATGACACATAAAAATTTGCGTGTCGTCAGGCAGCTGATAAATGCGTTGAATAGAGCGGTACAACACATGAGCATCGCCACCGGGGAAATCGCAGCGGGCGGTACCGGCATCGGGCATAAACAGTGAGTCGCCGACAAACAAATTGCCTGCAATAAGATAACTCACACTGTCGTTAGTGTGGCCCGGTGTGTTAATCACCTTGGCTTCAAGGGCACCAATGCTAAAGGTTTCATTGTCAGCAAATAGCTTGTCAAAATAATCACCCTTGGCCAGCAATTCATCATCACCAATATTAAATACCAGCTTAAAGGTTTGCTGTACCTTTTTAATCCCCTCGCCTATGGCTACCGGCGCGCCGGTTTTGTTCTTCAGATAATGCGCCGCCGATAAATGGTCAGCATGGGCATGGGTTTCTAAAATCCACTGCAGCGTTAACTTATTCGCGGCTAGATAAGCCAGAATGCTATCCGCCCCTGCGGTGCTCACGTGGCCTGCAGCGGCGTCATAATCCAGCACCGGATCAATTACCGCAGCCATACCACTACTGAAATCGGCTACCACATAACTGAAGGTAGAGCTGTCTTTATCAAAAAACATTTTTATTGTTGCGTTAGTTGCGACCATACTCACCTCGTCGGATTTAAAGCGTTTTTACATTAGTACTTGCTAAATTTTGATTGCAGTTTAACCAAAGTCAAACTAGAATGCAAATATGGTTATAAGCATATTCTTATTAGTTATATAAGGTAAAGTCATTATGTTAGCCTTACTGGGTGCCATTGTTATCGGGTTAAGTCTGGGGCTGTTTGGTTCTGGCGGCTCAATTTTAACTGTACCGGTACTGTTGTATTTATTGCACATGCCACCCCAATTAGCCATTGCGTCGTCACTGCTGATTGTGGCCGGTATCAGCCTGTTTGGCTCAGTGCGTAATGGTTTACAAGGTTTAATCAGTTGGCGCCATGTATTGTGGTTTGGCATACCCGGCATGCTGGGTACCTATGGCGGTGCCTGGCTGGGCACTCTGGTGGATGCCCGCTGGCAATTGTTGGTGTTTTCGTTACTGATGCTGGTCGCTGCCGTGATGATGTGGCGCAGCAAAGTCAGCGAGTTGGGAAACGGCAAAGCCTTTAAACCGGTTAAAATTGTCATCGACGGTTTGGCAGTAGGTGCCGTAACCGGCTTTGTTGGTGTGGGTGGCGGCTTTTTAATCGTACCTGCACTGGTGCTGCTAGGCGGTTTAAGCATGCCGGTAGGCGTGGCGACCAGCCTGGTGGTGATTGCCATGAAGTCTTTTGTTGGTTTTGGTAAATACTATTGGGTGATGGCAGCTCAGGGCGCGGTGTTTGACTGGGCCACCATCGGCTTAATGATTGCCGCAGGTATTGCTGGCAGCTATGTCGGCTCAGCGCTGGGTAAGCGTTTACCCAAACAACTGCTGCAGCGTGCCTTTGCTGTCTTCTTAGTCGTCATGGCCGCCGTGGTCATTTATCAATCTGTTATTTAACGTACGCCGGGAGGCTAATATGAAAACCGCTCAACAATTGGTCGCTGAAGCAAAAGCTGTGATACAGGAAGTCAGCATTGCTGATTTACAGCAAGCGCTGTCACAAGACAGTGAAACCGTGCTGGTAGATGTACGCGAGCCTGCCGAGTTTAGCCAGCAGCATATCGTAGGCGCGGTAAATTACCCGCGCGGCGTATTAGAGATGAATATTCATAATCACCCCAAAGTGGCCGCCAGTGGCTGTGAGCCTGCAGTTGCCTTAAGTCAGCTTGCGGCAAAGCCGGTTTACCTGATTTGTCGCTCTGGTGCACGTTCAGCACTGGCCGCAGAGTCGCTACAACGTATGGGCTTTGGCAAGGTTTACTCAGTGGCCGGTGGGATGCAAGCCTGGCTCGACGCGGGTTTGGCAACTAAACAGTAGCAGGAGTACAGCATGGAGAACTTCACCCCGTTTGAAGCGTTAATCGGCGGCGGCCTGATTGGCCTGGGTGCCATTATATTGTTTATTTTCTCTGGCCGTATCGCCGGTATTTCTGGCATAACCAGCTCGGCACTGTTTACCCATGAAGGGCGCAGCTGGCGACTGGCGTTTGTTGCCGGTGTGGTTGCCGGCCCGTTGCTACTTAGCTTACTGGTTACTGACTTTGACTACAGCACACCAGAACTTGGCTGGCAGGTTATTGTTGCCGGCTTACTGGTCGGTATTGGCACCGGTTGGGGCAGCGGTTGTACCTCGGGCCATGGTATTTGCGGCATCAGCCGGTTATCGCCCCGCTCCGTCACCGCCACCCTGCTGTTTATGTTAAGTGGCGTTATCGTTGCCACCTTTTTGCGCTAAGGAAGTCATCATGCCTATCGTTATTGCTTTTGTTGCCGGTTTACTGATGTCAGTCGGTATTGCTTATTCGCAGATGATCGACCCGCAAAAAGTACTCGGCTTTTTAACGCTCAATGCCAGCTGGGACCCAAGCCTGATGCTGGTAATGGCGGCAGGCTTGGCGGTTTACAGCACCGGTTTTTGGTTATTTGCCAAAAAAGACAAGCCATTATTTGCCAGCCACTTTAGCTTACCCAGCAAAAAAGAGTTAGATAAACCGCTTGTTATCGGCTCATTGCTGTTTGGTACCGGCTGGGGCTTAATTGGTTATTGCCCGGGGCCTGCCCTGGCAGCGATAAGTTCGGGCAGCGCGGGTACACTGGCTTTTATTGGTGCTATGGTCGCCGGCTGGTTTATTAGCCGTCGGCTACCGATTTAACCCGCATTTGCTTAAGATTAAGCCGTTATAAAGTATCGGGGTCGCGAGCTGTTATTGGCTATGTTATGCTGATTTTACTCAGTTTAGCTTATCAGCAAGAGCGACCTTATGACGGCTTTTACCTCTGTTTACCTATTTATTGAGCGTAGTTTTTTTGCCACCTTAAGCCGTAAAATTATCGGTAATATCAGTTTTTTAGCGCTGTTTTTTATCCTTGCGCTGTATTTAGCCTACCCTGAAGGCGGTGCCAGCAGCGCCTGGTGGGCCTTAGCCCTGCTCGGCCTTGGTGCTTTTATCTTTACCATTGGTTATATGCACTATTTGATTGTGCGGCCGGTAAAAGCCTTGGTGTCAGCACTACACGATACCAACAGAAAGGGTACCGATTTACATCACCGGTTGCCGGCCTTTACTTATGATGAGTTTCGCACCCTGTCTGAGGAATACAATCAGTTTGTCAGCCAGCTGGGGGTGTTGCTCGGAGACATTCATCAACAAGCCCGTGAAACTCACCAGGTAAACGAGCAAGTATCGGGTGCGGTTAAGCGCACCCGCAGTCATTTGCAGGATACTGAGCAGCGTAGCGGACACATTCGCCGCGAAAGTGACCTGGTACTGCAAGATTTGGCCAACATTGTGCAACACGGTGATGAAGTGAATCAGGTCTCTGGCATAGCGGTAGACAAAGCCGCCGTTGCCAGCGGACAGATGCTACAGTTAAGCGGTCAGCTGTCGGGCATCGTGAAATTATTGGACAGCTTTGCCAGCACCATTAACGGGTTACATAAAAACTCAGAAAACGTGCGGCAAATACTGGTGATGGTAGAAACTTTTTCTGACCAAACCAACCTGCTGGCGTTAAATGCCGCGATTGAAGCAGCACGTGCCGGTGATGCCGGCCGCGGCTTTGCCGTCGTGGCCGATGAAGTACGCACCCTGGCCGCCAAGGTTAATGACGCTACCAAGCAAATTTCTGGCTTTTTAAATGAAATGGAGCAGCTGGTCGGCGAAACCCGCACCGAGTCACAAAGCCTGAACCAGCAAGCACAGCAAGCGCAGCAGCAAATTGCCAACACCAGTGACGAGTTTCAGCAATTGCAGCAGGAGCTACAACAGGCAAAAAGCGGCATTCAGAATATTAACCACACCGTGCTGCAGTTAGAGCAGCGCTACCAACAAACCCATCAGCATTTGAGTGCTATTGAACAGGTCACCAGCGATGCCTACAGCCAGATGGCGTCGATAGATCAGGCGGCGAAAGATCTGCTGGCCGGCACCGCCCGTACCCAGCAGCAATTAGGTCGCTTTGCCCGTAGCCAATCGTAATTGCTTTATACCGGTTTAACAGAGTGCAAACTCTGTTAAACCGGTATATTTGCTTACAGTTAGCGGCTTGCTGACATTCAGGCCTGTAGGTATATTTTATTACCGTGGTGAAACCACTAGTTCCCTTTTTGCCGTCAAGGATGCCTTATGCTGAAAAGTCTGCCCCGTTCTCCTGTTATTCTGGCCGTTGTTCTCGCTGTCGCCTTAGTGCTCTGGTTGCTAAGCGGCGACCATTATAGTGCGCAGCAAAGCGCGCCGGCCGCACAGCAAGTACCAGAAAAACAACTGCCGCAGGTAGAAACGCGTTGGTCAGAGGCACAGCCTTATCAGGCAACCCAGGTTGCTCAGGGCCAGGTATTGCCCTGGCGCAGTGTGAGTATAAAAGCGCAACAGGCCGGCCGCATTGAGGCGTTGTTAAAACAACAAGGTGATGTTGTACAACAAGGGGACGATTTACTGCGGATTTCCGATGAAGGCCGCAGCGCCATGCTGGCTCAGGCCAAAGCCCATTTAACTTTGCGCCAAACTGAACTGGCGAGTGCCAAAACCTTGGGTAAAGCGCAGTTTTTATCCGCCACAGAGCTTACCCGGCTGGAAAGTGAATTAGCCAAAGCCGAGGCCGAAATGAAATCTGCTAGCCTGGCAGTGCGTCAGACGGTGCCGCAAGCGCCTTTTGCCGGCGTAATCGACCGCAGGCATGTTGAAGTAGGCGACCTGGTACAAAGCGGCAGCGAGCTGTTGCAGCTGGTACAAATAGATAAACTTAAAGTCACCGCGCAAATTCCACAGCAACATATTAGTGCCATGCATACAGGCCAGCAGGCTAACATTCGCTTACTGGACGGGCGCAGCCTGCAAGGCGAATTGAGTTTTATCAGCTACGCCGCCGATGCTGCAACACGCAGTTTCTATATAGAAGTTACCGTCGATAACCCACAGCAATGGCGTATCGCCGGCGCCAGCGCCACCGTCGAGATACAGCTTGATAGTGTACAGGCGCATCGCATTTCGCCCGCACTGCTTAGCCTGAATAATAATGGCCAACTGACCGTTGCCACAGTGAATGAGCAGCAGGTGACGATATACCCGGTAACGATATTAATGGCAGATAGTAATGGTGCCTGGGTGAGCGGCCTGCCACAGCGCGCCCGTATTATCACCCAGGGGGCGGGCTTTGTTGCCAGCGGCGATACAGTACGCCTGGGCGGAGAGGCAAAATGAACCAGCTTATCCAAGCCGCTATTGGCCGTAGCCGCGCCAGCATGATGCTGTTGGTTTTTTTATTTATTGCCGGTATCAGCGCTTATCAAACCATTCCCAAAGAAGCTAACCCCGACGTCGCTATTCCGATGATGTATGTATCAATGTCGCTGGATGGCATCAGCCCGGAAGACGGCGAGCGGCTTTTGGTGCGCCCGATGGAGCACGAGCTGCGCTCACTCGAAGGCATAAAAAAAATGACATCCACCGCCAGCGAAGGTCACGCCTCTGTCATGCTGGAATTCGACGCCGGCTTTGACGCCGACAAAGCACTGGCTGATGTGCGGGTGAAGGTAGATGCTGCCCGCTCCAAGCTGCCAAGCGAAGCCGACGAGCCTACGGTAAACGAGATCAATGTCGGCCTGTTTCCGGTGTTATCGGTGGGGTTATCCGGCCCGGTATCAGAAAACCAACTGGTATTTATTGCCCGCCAGCTACAAGAGAATATCGAGGCTATACCAGAAGTGCTGGAGGTAGACATCGGCGGTGATCGTGAAGACTTACTGGAAATCGTCGTCGACCCACAGGTGCTGGAAGGTTATGGCCTGGACTACCAACAGCTGTTTAGCCTGGTATCCAACAATAACCGCCTGGTCGCCGCGGGCAGTTTAGATACCGGCGCCGGGCGCATGGCACTAAAAGTGCCAGGTGTCATTGAAGATTTAGACGATGTGCTGTCGATGCCGATCAAAACCGACGGCGATACCGTCATTACCTTTGGTGATGTCGCTACCATTAGCCGCAGCTTTAAAGATCCACTCGGTTTTGCCCGTATCAACGGCCAACCTGCCGTGGTGTTAGAGGTAAAAAAACGCGCCGGTGCCAATATCATCTCCACCATAGAGCAAACCAAAGCACTGATTGAACAAGCCAGTAGCCAGTTTCCGGACGGTATGCAGATTAACTACATTATGGACCAGTCCAAAGAAGTTAAAAACATGCTGTCAGACTTACTGAACAACGTGTTAACTGCTGTGGTGTTGGTGCTTATTCTGATTGTTGCCACTATGGGCTTGCGCTCAGCAGTGTTGGTGGGTATTACCATTCCCGGTGCGTTTTTTGCCGGCATTCTGATGATAGCGGCGCTGGGTTATACCATGAATATCATCGTGCTGTTTGCGCTGATTTTAGTCGCGGGCATGCTGGTAGACGGCGCCATAGTGGTGAGTGAACTGGCAGATCGCAACCTGGCCGAAGGCCAGCCGCCGAAACAAGCCTGGGCCAATGCTGCCGGCCGGATGGCCTGGCCTATTATTGCCTCAACTGCCACCACCATAGTGGTATTTATGCCGTTATTGGTCTGGCCCGGTGTCGTCGGTCAGTTTATGAAGTACCTGCCCGCTACCGTCATTTTGTGTTTGCTGGCGTCATTATTGATGGCACTTATCTTCTTGCCGGTAATGGGCGGCTTAAGCAAAGCCCGCCCACCCGTGCATGAGGTACAGCAAAGTGGTGCCGGTAAAGCCTACCGCAACCTGCTTGGCCGCTTATTGCGCCGTCCCGGTTTAACCTTTGCCGGTATGCTCAGCACTATGCTGCTAATTTTTGTTGCTTATGGTAAGTACAACCACGGCCTGGAGTTTTTCCCATCGGTAGAGCCGGAATCCGCCCAGGTATGGGTGCGGGCCCGGGGCGATATGTCCATCTACGAAAAAGACGCCTTGCTGCAAAAGGTCGAGCAGCGCTTGCTGGGCTTAGCTGAAGTAAAAGCCTTATACGCGCGCTCAATGGCAAGTGCTGGCGGTGAGCTGGCACCCGATGTGGTCGGCACCTTGCAGTTTCAGTTTATCGACTGGCACGACAGACGCCGTGCCGCGGCGATTTTAGACGATATGCGAGCGCTTACTGCTGATATTCCCGGTGTCATTCTGGAGTTTCGCCAGCAGCAGGAAGGCCCGGCAGCAGGTAAACCGATAGAGCTGCAGGTTAGCAGTATGGAAAGTGCTGCTACAGAGCAAGCCGTACAGCACATTATTGCCAAAATGCGTGAACTGGAAGGCTTTGTCGATATAGAAGATGACCGCAGTTTGCCCGGTATAGAATGGCGTATTGAAGTCGACCGCGCCGCCGCAGCCCGCTTCGGTGCCGATGTGCTGACCGTGGGTAATGCGGTGCAGATGATCAGTAATGGCTTGCTGCTGGCAAAGTTTCGTCCGGAATACGCCAGTGACGAAGTCGATATTCGCGTGCGTTTTCCGCAAAACTGGCGCTCGCTGGAGCAGTTGGGCCGTTTAACCATCCAAACTCAGCGAGGTCAGGTGCCACTGAGTAACTTTATCAAGTTGGTGCCAGCGCCAAAGACCAGTGTCATCAAACGCATTGATGGCAATCGGGCCGTGACGATAAAAAGCGATTTAGCAGAAGGCTTTCAGGTAAGTGAGCGTTTACAGGCACTGCTGGGTAGCGATATTACGCTGCCGGACAATGTATTGGTTAAAACCGCCGGCGAAAGTGCCGACCAACAAGAGGCGATGACCTTTTTACTCGGTGCTTTTGCTACAGCGATATTTTTGATGCTGATGATATTGCTGGTGCAATTTAACAGCTGGTATCAAAGCCTGCTGATTTTATCCGCGATTATTTTCTCTACCGCCGGTGTGTTACTGGGGCTGCTGGTAAACGGCCAAAGCTTTGGCATAGTGATGGTGGGCATGGGCATTATTGGTCTGGCCGGCATAGTGGTGAATAACAATATTGTGCTTATCGACACCTATAATCAGCTGCGCGATGCCGGCTTGTCTGCCCGCGATGCGGCGCTGGAAACCGGTTGCTTACGCCTGCGCCCGGTGCTGCTAACCTCGATTACCACGGTGTTGGGCCTGATGCCGATGGTGTTGGCGGTAAACGTAAACCTGCTTGAGCCAAGCCTGGGTTTTGGTGCGCCCTCTACCCAGTGGTGGACACAGCTATCCAGCGCCATTGCCGGCGGCCTAACCTTCGCCACGGTGCTGACGCTGTTCTTAACACCTTGCATGCTGGTACTCGGTGAAAAGTTACGACCACGCAAAATAGTCACTGACAAAACGCCGCTGCGAAGCGCCGATGATATGGCTTTGCTGCTAAAAAAGCAGGCATAAGCGGCTTGCCAGAGTACGCCTGGCGTTACTCTGGCAATGTATATAGCTGATTACGATAAAGATAAGACGGCAACAACACTTGCGCCAGGGCTCTTTTAACCTGCTCTGGCGCTACCGGTTCAGTCGATAACGTTAACTGTTTCATCTGTTGGTTAAACTCTGCACTCACAGCACTTTGGCCAGGTCGCAGTATGGTAACCTGCTGTTGCTCCATCAGGGCAAAGTATTGATCAAATTGCATGAGTGCCCTGCCCGGACTTGTCGCATCAGCGGTAAAATCACGCCCTATCAGCGGCGTTGTGCTGTTAATCCCCATTAACGACAACAGTGTCGGTGCCAGGTCAATCTGGCTTGCGATAGGTTTGATCTCCTTTGGCATGATATCCGCGCCCAGGATCAACGCCGGGATATGAAACTTCTCTACCGGCACCAAATTATTGCCATACACTCTGTTGTCATGATCGGCCACGATCAAAAATAAGGTGTCTTGCCAGTAAGGTTGCTGCCGGGCATGGGCAATAAATTGCCCCAGCGCATAGTCGGCATATTTTACTGCGTTATTCATCGTGGCTTTAGGTTGCTCGTAAAGCGCAATACGGCCATCAGGAAACTCAAAGGGCGTATGGTTAGACGAGGTAAACACCAGACTAAAAAACGGCTTTTGTTGCTTGTGCATATCGGCCAGATGGCTTGCTGTAGCCGTAAATAAGTCTTCATCACTGGCGCCCCAGCTACCAACAAAGACCGGATTTTGCATCTGCGGCAAATCAATCACTTGCTTAATGCCATTACCGGTAAAAAAGCTGCGCATATTGTCAAAATGCGCCTCACCACCGTAAATAAAGCTGGTGTTATAGCCCTGCTGGCTTAAGGTTGTGCCAAGCGTGTAGAAATGCTGCTGTGACAAGCTCAGCTTAACGGTGCTTTGTGCCGGCGTAGGCATAAAACCGGCAACTACCGCTTCAATGCCACGTACAGAACGGGTGCCGGTAGCGTACATGTGTTCAAACCACCAGCCTTCCTGTTTAAGTTTTTCCAGTTCTGGCGTTACCGGCAGGCCACCGAGTGACTCAACGAAAGTGGCGCCCAGGCTTTCCTGCAAAATAATCACCAGATTAAGCGGTTTCTCGCGCCGTATACTTGCCTGATGGTAATGCAAGGTGGGCAAACGGGCATCGGTAAACGTCATGTGCTTTAACCAGGGCCAATCCAACGCCAGTTTAAGCATTTCATCATCGGCAAGCTTGCCATAGATCTCACTGGAGCGCGCTTCATGCTTCATATTGTATAGCGCATAAAACACCGAGTAAGGCGAGCTGATTATCAGAGAATTAACCAGCGCATCGCTGGTGGTGGCAAAGAATGCCGGATTGGCCGGACGATGTTCAGTGGTAGAGCGCACTGCAGCAAACACTAACAGTATCACCACAGGCCAGCTCAACCACAACGTTTTAGTCGTATAAGGTTGCATAGCGGCCATAACACGGCTAAACAATCTGTGTAGCCCCCACAGCAGCAACGACGTTATTACGACGCCACCAACTAGCATTGCCCGATAACCTTGCCACAGTGTACTGAATACCTCTTTGGGATACTTAAGGTACTCCACGTACAACCGGTTGGGTCTGATGTCGTATTGCAAAATAAACTGTGGCGTTGACACTTCGATAAAAATGACTAAACACAGCCCCAACAAAACCCAGAGATGGCTGAAGTGGCGCCATAATATAAATTGCCTTTTGCCTGCCAGCAGTGGCGCAAGTAAAACAGGAATAATTAACCACAAACCGGCAAAAATCAGATCGGCCCGCACACCTTGCAACAGCATGTAACCGATATGGCCAGCAGCGTTAACACGCTCATACTGCCATATAAAGAGCCCAATTCGGCTGGCCGAGAGCAACACCAACATTAACAGTGCCAACACCACATAAGGCAAATAAGGGCCAAACAGCCACACCAGCCGATTTTTTAATCGCATACCACATCATCCCAAACAGGTTTATTGCATGTTAGGTGTTTAAGCTTAAGAAAATCTTAAGTTATTACCGGTATACTTCATTATGCCATGTTTTACAACGCTGTCGGCGTCGATGTACCTCAATCTACAAATAACACCGAAAAACTTGACCTAAGATAAGAACACTCTAATTTACATGCTTTATTGTCTTGTTATTAAATGATTGCTACCAGGAGTTCTTAATGCTTTTCTTTGCACATCCAGCCCGGACAGCATCTTGCTTATACTTTATGCTGCTATGTGGTTTACCTGTTGCCACCCTGGCGCAACAGCATGATAACCAGGATGCTGTCGTGCAAAACCTGGCTCAGCTTACCGATGCAGCAGAAACCACTTTGCAAAAGCAAGCCGTGCAACAGCCGGCAGTGTGGATATCTGATTGGTTAGCCGATGCACCAGTATTATCAGCAAGCCTACTACAAAGTCAGACAACAGGCGGAAGCGATGAAGTTGAACTTGCCTTAACCTTGCCATTAAAAAGCCCTTCCCGCTTAAAGCTGGATGCCAGCTTAGAAGAAAACGAGCAACGATTAACAACAAGCCTGCTTGCCTACCGACGCTGGCATGCCAGTGGTTTAGTCCGTGATATCATCTGGACGATTCAACTGGAACAAACTAAACAACGCCTGTTAAACGAACAAGTAAAATTGTATCAGGGGTTTATTAATAAACTCGAAGCAAGCCGCCGCAATGAAGTAGACGCGTATCACTACTATCTGTATAAACAAAGCGCAACAGAGCTTGAGCTTGATGTGCTGGCAAGCCAGCAACGCCAAATCGTTGCACAACAACAACTGCATAATTTAACCGGGCAAAACACGCTGCCAGGCAACATTACTGAAACTGAGGCGCCACACACTGAACTGCAGCAACATCCTCGACTGCAATTACTTTTACTTCAAGCGCAACAACTACAACTGCAATTAGAAGCGAGCTTTTCAGCGAACACCTCATGGCAACTGACAACCAATGTAAAACAAGTTGATACCCCCGGTTTTAATGACAAGCAGATTGGCTTACGGCTTGATATCCCATTAAGTTTTGGCAATCAAACAAATCAACAAGATAGCAGTGCTTATAAACTTGCTTATCAGGAATGGTTAAACAGCTATGGTGACGCACAACGCGAGATCCAGCAGCAATACCAAACCGCCAGAAATGCACTGAACAGCCTTAAACAACAACGTGCATTACTTAGTGATAATGACGCGCTGCGTAAGGCAGCAAAAGCAAGTGTGCTGATGTTACTTGAACGCCAGGAAATTAGCCCGGATCTGGCGCAGCAACGCCTGCAACAGTTTTTACAAGCCGACCTTCAACTCGCCTTAGTTGACCTGCAAGTTCAACACGCCATTGCCACGTTAAATCAACACGCCGGAGTTATGTTATGAATGTTATCTCAGTGCCACAATGGCTAAGCCCGCTATTTGCCTTTCTTGCGTTTAGCCTACATCACGTTGTCGCCGCACAACCGGTTGAAGTAGCGGTCAATGACTTGGCAGCACTCACTCTGAATTATACCGAAGTGAGCAGCGCAAACGCGTTTACCGGCCATGAGCTTAGCGCACAAGTCAGTGCTTATGCTAACAGCGCTTTGCCAGTCAGCAAGGTAGTTGAAAATGCGGCGATGTTATATCTGCAACAGCCCGGAACCTTAGTTGAAGCAGGGCAAGCCGTTTTGCAGTTAGAAGGCTCTGAGGTTCATCACTTTTTAACCGAGTATGCCACACGTAAAGCCCACTTTGCCTTAGTCAAAAAACGCTATGACGACAATAAAGCCTTGTTTGAAAAAAAAGCGATTGCTGCAAGCCTGTGGCAGGACATCAGTCTGTCGTATCAAACGGCGCTGCTTGAGTTTGAACATTTAGACCATTTTTACGAACGCATCAGTCATGTGCGCGATGACCATTTAATGATTACGGTGACCAGCCCTATCACAGGTATTTTGCTGGCGGCAGAAACTGATACTGAGCTTTTTCGGGTAATAGATAAGCAACAGGTGCGTTTACGTGGCTATTTGACAGATCAAAAAATTCAGCCAGACGCGTTCCGCTTTGGTGATTGCCAGGTCAAGCTGGCACGACTGGAAACCACAAGCCAAAACTTTAGCCGGATGTGGTGGAGCACACCGCTGCTAACTGAAGCAGGCTGCAGCGTATTATGGCATCAACAACTAAGCGTTGTACCAATCTACAATCAGGCCGTATACCGCATCCCTCAAAGCAGCATAGTTCGGCATAACAGCCAGCAACACGTATGGATGAAGGTCACCGCAATGCTGCACTTAGTGCCGGTAACAATTGTTGCAAAAGACGGCGGTTCATTTTGGGTGCATAGTGACGCACTAACCAACAACGCACAAGTGCTTACACAATCTGTCAGCGCCGTTTATGGCCACTATCTTGGCTTAGGGGGCGAATAGATATGGCTGCACTGTTACGATTTATTCTTACACAAAAGCTGTTTGTACTGGCAATCACCGTACTGGTGACCATACTTGCAGTGCAAGCATGGCAACGTCTGCCGATAGATGCCTTTCCTGACATTTCGCCGACCCAGGTAAAATTAATTCTTCGTGCACCCGGCATGACAACGGCAGAGGTCGAAGCGCAAATTACCCAACCTATTGAAACCGAACTACTCGGAATACCTAATCAAACCATTTTGCGTTCAACAACCAAATACGCCATTACCTCTATTACCATAGACTTTATTGAAGGTACCGATATCTATTGGGCGCGCCAACAAGTTAGTGAGCGTCTTGCCGGTGTTTGGAGTAGCCTGCCAAGCAATGTTGAGGGCGGCATTGCGCCTATGAGCACGCCGCTAAGTGAAATATTTATGTTCAGCTACGATAACCCAAACCTGTCATTGGCTGAGCGCCGCCATGTTCTGGACTGGCAAATTCGACCTTTACTACGCACCGTACCAGGGGTTGCAGAAGTCACCACCATGGGAGGCTTTGTACAAACTTATGAGTTTTCGCCTGATCTACAGCGCTTAAACCAAGCTGGCATTGGCCTTGAACAACTGATTTCCTGGCTGCAACAGCAACATGTCAATGGCAGCGTCGGGCGAATTAGCAGCGGCACCAGCACGCTGGTTATTCGTACCGAGGGTAAGTTAAATGATGCTTATGACCTTAGTCAGCTAACACTATTATCGGCCAATGGCGAACCAATTAAGCTTGAACAGCTTGGCGAAGTCACCACCGGCCACCTGGCGCGATTTGGCGGTGTAACGCACAACGGCACCGAAACAGCACAAGCAATGATTATTGCGCTGAAAGGCGCCAATACCAGTGACGTGGTTAATGCCATAAAAACCAAAATGGCACAAATTGAAATGACACTACCTGCAGGCAGCACACTTAACGTGTTCTATGACCGGGCAAACTTAATTGAAACCGCAGTAAACACCATTTTAGAAGCCTTGTTTGCCGCCGTACTTTTAGTGTTAATTGTACTGTTTGTCTTTCTGGCTGACGTTCGCGCCGCGTTGGTCGTCGCCGTAGCCATTCCTCTGGCAGTTGCCCTGACCTTTCTGGCGATGGAACATGTTGGATTAACCGCTAACTTAATGTCCTTAGGTGGGATAGTTATTGCTATTGGTATGCTGGTCGATGCCGCTGTTGTGGTTGTAGAAAACATACTCAGCCAGGGCCAGCAACAACGGCACTCGCCAGTAGCACATCGCGTTTACCGTGCTACCTTAGCCGTGGCTAAGCCTGTTGTATCCGGCACAGCAATAGTCATTATTGTATTTGCACCCTTGCTGTTTCTTAGCGGCCTGGAGGGAAAGTTATTCTCACCTGTTGCCATGACTATTGTCTTTGCCATGTTAGCCTCATTAATCATCGCACTGTGTGTAATTCCGGTGCTGGCTGTTAGCATTATCAAACTGTCAGACAAACCTGCACCGGCATTTCTGCAATGGTTATTACACCGCTATAAAAGTGCCCTACAACAGGTTATCCGCCGCCCGGCGCCATGGCTTAGCGTTGCATTAATCATGCTTATTGCAACGGGCTACACCGTAACATTTATCGGTAAAACCTTTATGCCGGTAATGGACGAGGGTGACCTTATCGTGCAACTGGAAAAACATCCGGGCGTAAATTTAGCCGAATCACTGGCTATTGATGGTCAAATCAGCAAACGCTTACTTAAGGATATTCCGGAAATCGCGCAAATTGTTGCACGAATAGGTTCAGATGAATTGGGTATGGATGCCATGGGGTTGAATGAAACTGATATGTTTATTCAGCTGCGCCCGGCTAAAACCTGGCAAGCTCAGGACAAACAAGCACTAATTAATAATATTCGGACTGTTTTGCAGCAATATCCTGGCATTAACTTTAATTTCACGCAACCAATCCAAATGCGGGTATCAGAGATGCTCACCGGCACCTCTGGTGACGTAGCTGTAAAAGTGTTCGGTGACGATGTGGCTGCATTGAGCGCGCTGGCACAACAGATTGCTACTGCCACAGAAAAGATAACCGGCAGTGTTGATGTACAAACCACCATTATTGATGGTGGTGAATTTATTAACATCCGTTTACGCCCCGAAATTGCAGCCCGATATCAACTTACCACAGAGGAGTTATCACGACGGTTAAGGATATTTGTCGACGGGCTTCAGGTAGGTGAAGTCATCTCCGGAAAAATAAAAACCCCATTGATGTTTAGCAGTAGCCAAAACGCCTCACAGGTCACCTATCTGGAACAACTGGCGCAGACCCCCATTAGTTTGCCTGATGGCTCTTTTGCTGCGTTAGCAAACATTGCCACTATTGAAACGCAATTTGGCCCAAGTTTAATTGAAAGAGAGAATGGCAGTCGTTTTGCCGTAGTAACCAGTAATGTGAGTGGTCGTGACATTGTTGGTTTTGTCGAAGAGCTTAAGCAACACGTTCACAGTGCACTTCAACTTCCTGCCGGTTACACCATAGAGTATGGTGGCGAGTTTGAAAATCAGGCCCGGGCGACCAGCAACCTGCTAATGATAGTGCCGGTGGTACTACTGGTTATAGTGCTAATTTTATTTACTACATTTCGCTCGCTGGCACTGGCAGGCCTGGTTTATGCCAATATTCCGTTTGCATTAATGGGTGGTGTGCTGGCTCTGTTTATTACTGGCGAATACCTTTCAGTACCGGCATCTGTCGGCTTTATTGCCCTGCTGGGTGTCGCGGTATTAAATGGCGTTGTAATGCTGTCTCACTTTCAAAATATCGACCAACGCTTTGCCAGTGTCGATGACTTAGTTGTTACGGGTGCAGGTGACAGGTTACGCGCAATTTTAATGACCGCAACAACCGCGATGCTAGGGCTAATTCCGCTGGCATTGGCGAGTGGCCCCGGGGCAGAAATTCAGCGCCCGTTAGCAATTGTTGTTATTGGAGGCCTGATCACGTCAACCCTGACTACCCTATTCTTACTCCCACTGATGTACGCACGCTTACGAGGCCGTTATGACAGATCTTGAAATGTTACATGTCTTTTTTCCGCTCGATCTTCGTGATGCTGTGGTAGACGCCCTGCTTGAACTGGATGAGCTCAGTGGCTTTTCTATCGTGCCGATAGATGGCCATAGCCGTGACAATAGTCAACTGGACAAATTAGAGCAGGTAGTAGGTTATCGACGTATGTTTCGTCTTGAGATAATTGCAGGGACTGAACTACGGCAAAGAGTAATTGCCTTGCTACGTGAATGCCGCTCATGCCGTCCGGGTGATAAAGGCATTCGGTATTACGTCACTGCCGTACTCGATAGTGGCCATATATGAGTATTTAAGGATTGCTTAAGCTAATAGCGGAATACTACTGTGATGAACAGTAGAACCATGAATTTAACATGAGCAATATAACCTGGTCAGACAAAAAATTTTATCTGCTTATATTCGGCTATTTTGCTGTAATGCTGCTACTGGATGTGGCTGGCATCGACATTTGGCTGGCGTCAAAATGGTACAGCCTGCAAGGGCATCAGTGGGCTTTACAAGACTATTGGTTAACCGAGCAGGTATTGCACAAAGGGGCACGCAAGCTAAATTACCTGTTTGCATTGGCAGTCCTGCTTACTACAGGGTATTACCGGTTTATTGATAAGTCACAGCCCCGTCGAGCTTCAGCTTATCTGGCATTAACCCTGTCATTGCTGGCATCTTTTGCTTTGGTAGCGTATCTGAAAAGCATTACCAATGTTGCCTGCCCCTGGAGTCTCTCCCTTTTTGGTGGCTCAGAACCTTATTATCATCTGTTGCAACACCGTCCAACTTACTTGCCTTATAGCCGGTGCTTCCCAGCCGGGCATGCCAGTGTCGGCTATGCCTGGGTTGCGCTGTATTACTTTTTCAAACACACACAACCCGATTATCGCTATATTGGCCTGGCAACCGGCCTTATCGCAGGGCTTATTTTAGGGCTAAACCAACAACTGCGGGGAGCGCATTTTATGTCGCACGATATCACTACCCTGTTAATTTGCCTGCTTTGCGCTAAAAGCTGTTTTGCATGGCTTAATCCATCATACAAACGACAAAACTAACAGCCTTAAGTTTTGCTTAAGCTTAGTGTCTCACACTGTCCGGGTAGCAGCATTTATCAGGATTTTCTATGCAGATCGCGTCTCAGACAATGGCAACAAAGGTTAATGTGCTCGTCAGGAGTAAAACGATATCTCCCTGGTTACTGACATTGCTCAGCGCTTTACTGCTTACTTTGGGGTATAACCAAGCGTTTTTTGACAGTTTGCAAGACTTTGCTACAAGGCCACTAACCGCAAAACTGACTGCCCTACTTTTTTTGATCAACCTGTTTTTGTGCCACCTGGGGGGCTTGGGAAAGTGGCAAAAGCCCTGGTTGATATTGCTATTTCTGGTCAGTGCATCGAGTCAGTACTTTATGCTCAACTACGGCATACTGATTGACAAAGACATGTTAGTTAACGCGATGGAAACTGATGTTGCAGAGGTAAATGCGCTACTCAGTTATAAAATGCTGCCATACATGTTATTTCATTGGCTGCTGCCTGCCATGCTTGTTGCTGTTGTGCCACTGTCAGTAAAACCCAGGCAGCCATTAAAGCGCGCTATAATGCGCTACAGCCTGCCGCTTGCCCTAACGCTAGCACTTACTGCCTTGTTAGTTGCAACACAATATCAGAGCTATGCCAGCGTGTTTCGAGAGTACCGCCAGCTTAAACATCAGGTATTGCCGTTAAGTGCACTCAGTGCATCAGTAAGTTTACTGAGAGTAAAAAGTGCCACAGCGACAACACATCAGTATTTTGCTGAAGATGCAGTGCAGCAATTACCGCCTGAGGCCAAACCAAGGCTGGTCATTATGGTGCTGGGAGAAACGGTCAGGGCCGATCATTTGGGTATCAATGGCTACAGCAGAAACACCACACCAAGACTGGCAAAAAGGGAGCTGATTAATTTTGGCGCAATAAGCGCATGTGGCACCGCAACTGCGGTATCTGTGCCGTGTTTGTTTAGCTACCTTACGCAGAACAATTATGATGATACTACCGCTAAACACGCTGACAACCTGTTAGATGTGCTGCAACGGGCCGGTGTAAAAGTGATTTGGCGTAACAATAACTCTGGCTGCAAAAGCATGTGCGACAGGGTTGAGCAGGATACCGGCTTTGCACTCAATAGCAGTTACCAGTGTAAAGATGGTGAATGCCCCGATCTGGCGCTGCTGGCAGGATTGGAGCAAAAGATTGCACAGCAAAACAGCGCGCAATCGCTGTTTATCGTACTGCACCAGCAGGGTAACCATGGTCCGGAGTACTACAAACGTAGTCTTGAGCAACACAAAGTGTTTTTGCCGGAATGCCGGACTAACCTGCTAAGCGATTGTGATCAGCAACAGATTATTAATGCCTATGATAATGCTATTGTCAGTACAGATATGTTGCTGGATAACGGCATCAGCTTGTTAGAGCGACTGTCTAAAAAATATGACACCGGGCTGCTTTACGTATCAGACCATGGTGAATCGTTGGGAGAAAATGGCGTTTATTTACATGGCTTACCGTATTGGATAGCACCGCAAGCCCAGACTAAAGTACCTATGCTTCTGTGGCTGTCAAACAGTCTACATCGCAGCTTAACGCTAGATAATAAGTGTCTGCAGATGAAAGAGAATGTTAGTCACGATAACCTGTTTCATACGGTACTATCCCTGTTCTCGGTGACATCGGTCGACATCAATACAACCTTAAACTTACTTAACGGCTGTAGCAACACCGGTTTAGCCTCCTAACGAAGAATAACAAACCTCTGACCAGATAGTTATTCAGTATTAGCTTTTTGTTTAACACATGCTTTGCGATACTATGTATGCTCAATTGTGTACAGGGCAACTCATGCGCATTTTTGCTTTTACAATATTGTTGTTAAGCCACACAGCGCTACAAGCGACCGAAATCCGCTTGGGGGTGCATAACTTTCCACCCTATTTTGTTATGACCGATAACGAAAACTGTGGTGGCGAGGCCGTGGAACTTAGCCGTAATTTACTGCAAACAGACAGCATTAAACTGACTACCGTTTGCGCGACACCGGCCAGACTCTACAAAATGTTACAAAACGGCGAGGTTGACTTAACGATTAATATCAAACAAACCAAAGCCTTGCCCGATAATGTCAGCTTTATTGCCACGCCTTATGTGCAGCTGTCATTAGTGTTACTGACGCACGGTGCGGCCGTAGCACGCGATAAAGCGCCAACTATCGCCGCCATTCGTGGTTTTGACTACCACGGCCAGCGTCAGGTATTAACCGATAAAGGCTATACCTTTATCGATCTGCCCGATAGCATCAGCGCGGTTGAAATGTTTATTAAAGCACGCAGCAGTGCGCTGCTGACCTACGAAGCGCCGTTTGACTATTACCTGCAACAAAACAACTTGCCCTTCGCCAAACATTACCAATGCCAGCTGCTGGAGCATATAGATGCGTTTTATGTGATCTCAGAGCAGTCAGCACACAAAAGCTATATTAATGAAAAACTTACCGAGCATGTCAAGCGTGAACAGTTAAGCTATTTTGCTAACTAAAAAAAGCAAAAGACCAGCATAAAGCTGGTTCAAAGCAGCAACGCTGCCCGACGTTAATTTTAACAGAGAGAAAACATTAGGTTACGTTGCTACCCCAAAGATAGCCCCTACTCCCGCAGTCAAAGCCATTGCCAATGCGCCCCAAAAGGTTACGCGCAAGGCCGCAACAAGTAAGGATGAACCACCCGCTACAGCAGACAGCGCCCCTAACAGCGCAAGAAATATCAGCGAACTTGCCGGAATCGCCCAGATAAGCGAAGACAGCGGACACGAAAAAACCACAAGCAGAGGCAAAATAGCTCCCAACGAGAATGTGCCGGCAGATGCAAGCGCAGCCTGTATTGGACGAGCCGCGAGAGTATCCGAGATACCCAGCTCATCACGCGCATGTGCGCCCAGTGCATCGTGTTGCATTAATTGGCTAGCTACGCTGGCGGCAAGTGCAGAGTCCAGCCCGCGCTTAACATAAATAGCGGTGAGTTCTGCATGTTCATGTTCCGGGTCGGTGGCCAACTCCTTACGCTCCCTCGCCAAATCGGCACGCTCGGTATCCGCCTGTGAACTGACCGACACATACTCGCCTGCGGCCATAGACATAGCGCCGGCAACAAGCCCGGCAACGCCAGCGACCAGGATATTCTCAGAGGCGGCGCCAGAAGCAACAACACCCAGGATCAGACTGGCGGTCGAGACAATACCGTCATTGGCGCCAAGGACAGCAGCCCGCAGCCAACCGACCCGGTGTGTTTTGTGTCGTTCCGAATGTCTCATTATGATGTCCTTTTGATGTTTTGTAATGAACGCAACTGAAAACGAACAACAATTTTGTCCATAGGACCTTGAACCGAAAAACCAGCATCATGGCTATTTTAATGCTTGCAGTCTGATTACAAACTAATGCTTAAGCCGCTCTATCTCAACAGCTTATTCTTTAGTTTAGATTACACATAAATTAAACAAAATGGATATATCAAGAACAAAGTGGATGGGCTATCTGGTCGTGACAGGCAGTCCCCGTTCTTAACAGAGCAAGTCCGGCTGAATTACCGCAGATAAAAAGCAAAAAACCAGCGTTATGCTGGCTTAAAGTGGCGGAGCGGACGGGACTCGAACCCGCGACCCCCGGCGTGACAGGCCGGTATTCTAACCGACTGAACTACCGCTCCGCGCCAATTGCGCTGCAAAATTTCATTTGGGTATCCTGCAGTGCGGCGGGAATGATACGGATAAGCGAAAAGGCCGTCAACTTCTTTTTTGCCGCTTTTGTTTAATCCTTAATCATCCGGCAAGGTCAGATCAAGAATGTCATCCATATCGTTGTTTTTTTGCACATTCGGCGCATTTTTATCGGTTGCCGCCGCTGTGGCAGCTGGTTTTGCTGTGGTTGGTACTGCTACTGGCTTTTTACGCCAGAACATCAGATCAACCAGTTTACGATCCGTCATCACCAGCCAAATCGCTAAGCCACCACCGCCCAAAATCAGCAGGTTAGCCAGAATTACCAATACCCAAGGAAACTCAGGCTCTGGTGGGGCGTTTTCTTTGGCAATTTCATCTTTTATATGTTGGGGTAACTCCTCCAGCACCACCGCTTCTACCACAGGGCGGTTAACCACGAAACTCACTTCAGGCAAGTTCAGCATAAATTCACGGCCATCTTGCATGGTGCCAAACGCAGAGACCTCTAAAATGTAACTACCATGGCCGCGATTATGCAGTTTCAGTTCACGCGGAGCGCTGCCCACTTCGTTTAGCGCAAAGCTGTCTACCTCACCATTAGGGTACCGTACCCGCCCCTGCAGCAACACACTCTCGGCATTCACACTGGTGTCAGTCACTTTAAACAGAACCTGGTGCGGTATCGCTTC
Organism: Chromatiaceae bacterium; assembly: GCA_033838465.1. GTDB lineage: Bacteria > Pseudomonadota > Gammaproteobacteria > Enterobacterales > Alteromonadaceae > Alishewanella. The sequence continues at coordinate 198,960 of JAJLKZ010000007.1, read as the reverse complement.
CTGCTCTGGTTTATCGTCCGGTACCGCAGGCGAGGCAGTAATGTCTGCTACGATAGGTGCAGGTTTTAACACCACCGGCGCTTGTTGCACCTCCCGGGTATACAGTGGCGTTCTGACAATATATTTAGGCGTCCATTCACCGGCGACAAAGCGTAGCTGAAACTCGCCGGTAAACACACCATCGCGTGCTCTTTCATCATAGCCTTTACCGTCGTCACGAAATTGCGCTACCTGCACCACACCGCGGCCAAAGTTATCGTATTCAGCGTTATTGGTGCTGACAAAGATCACTTCCAGCGCCAGTACTTCATTAAAGTCTTTGGCGGTAATAGGTTCATCGCCATTGGTCAGTTTGGCACTGATTTTTACCGTTTCGCCTACCATTAGGTTAGCCGGTAACGGGTCTACCTGTAGCCGGATTTCTGTCAGCAACATAATTCGGCTCTCCGGCAGCAAGCGGCCTATCGCCTGCCACGGGCCGGGCATAGGGTTTTTAATCTGAATTAAGTCGTAACTGCTGGCATCGTGCCAGCGCACCTGCTGTGCTTCTGCGGTATTAAAGTGGATTTTGCTGCCATCCGGTTTAACTAACACTACGGATGCTGAGCCTCGTCTGCGAAATAGCAGTAAGGTGATCTCTTCAACGTTGTCATCTACCCGAAAGCGGTTATCGAAAAGCGGGATCTGGTTTTTGATCGGCAAATCGTTTAACAGTGCAAAGCCATGTTCTTGCAGCGCCTGCTCGACCTGCTGTGGTGTAATCGTCTCTCGTGGCTGAGGTTCTGCTTGTTGCGCCAAAACAGGCAAGGCTAGCAACAGCATCAGACAACAGATTAATTTCGCCACAGGCAACTGCCTCCTTTTTTCTGTACCAGATCCAGCCGGCTTTCATGGGCAGCAAGCTCTGCTTCGCTGGCGCGGATCACCTTTAATCGACCACTACGTTGTATCGCCACCGGCCCACTGCTATTGCTGGCATTATCCTGCTCATTAGCCAGGTTTAAACTAACCTGACCGCCGGTCATCATCAGATACACATCTGCCAGAATTTCAGCGTCGAGCAAGGCGCCGTGTAAGGTACGGTGGCTGTTGTTAATGTCGTACCGTCGACACAGCGCATCTAAGTTATTCTTCTGGCCCGGATGCATTTCCCGCGCCAGTAATAAGGTGTCTAAAATGGTGCAATACTGCTCTACCGGCGGTAACGCGGGGCGCAGCAGTGAAAATTCATGGTTAATAAAGCCAACGTCGAAGGCAGCGTTATGAATAACCAGCTCAGCACCTTGAATATAATCAAAAAAGTTTTTCGCTATCTGGCTGAATACAGGCTCATCTTTCAGTCGCTCGTTGGTAATACCGTGCACCGCTACCGCTTCAGCGTCAATAATACGCTGCGGGTTAATATAGACGTGAAAGTTATTGCCGGTAAAACGGCGGTTAACAAGCTCGACACAGCCAATTTCAATAATACGGTGGCCGTCTTTCGGGTTTATACCGGTGGTTTCGGTATCAAGAATAATTTGTCTTTTTGCCATCGCGGTTTCGTTTTCTACAGCATTTGGGTTAGATTATACGCCGTTTTGGTTTGAGGAAAGGCTTAATGCGCAAAACAGTTGCGATCTACACCGATGGCTCTTGCCTGGGCAACCCGGGGCCGGGCGGTTATGGTGTGGTGCTCACCTACAAACAGCATCGCAAAGAATTAAGCGGCGGCTTTAAACTCACTACCAATAACCGCATGGAATTATTGGCGGCCATAGTGGCGCTGGAAAGTTTAAAAGATAGCTGTGATGTAGACTTAACCACCGACAGCCAGTATGTGCGTTTAGGTATTACACAGTGGCTGGCTGGTTGGAAGCGCAATAACTGGAAAACCAGCCAAAAGCAGCCGGTGAAGAACCAGGACTTATGGCAACGGCTGGATGCCGCTGCAGCAAAACACAAGGTAAACTGGCACTGGGTTAAAGGCCATGCCGGCCACCCTGAGAATGAGCGCTGCGATATATTAGCCCGCAGCGCTGCAGAAGCCAATCCCACTACTGTTGATACTGCCTTTGAACAAAGTCATCAAGCCGGAAATTAGCGTTAACTAACCCGTCAACTGCTTGCGCTGCAACACTCGCCTTGGCTCATCACAGCAACTCGCTACCGCTTGCGCGTTCGCTCAGACACTCTGTGATGACCAACTCGAGGTTCCAGCCGCAGTTGACTACTCCGATGCAGATTTTACTCGCCAGCTTTGCTTTCAGACGCGGCAGCAGCATTAGCTGAGAGCATTTTCTCCAGCTCTGCAATAAAGTCTTTATCATCCGGCGCGGTGCGGCTGCCAAAGTGTTTCACCGTTTGCTCATCGCTACTTACCAGATACTTGTTGAAGTTCCAGCTTGGTGATTCACCAGTTTTGGCAATCAGCGCTTTAAATACCGGGTTGGCCTCATCGCCACGCACCTTAGAGCTGGCAAACATCGGGAATTTAACACCATAAGTTAAATAACACACTTCAGCCGTTTTCTCGGCGTCGTCATATTCCTGCATAAAGCTGTCTGACGGAAAGCCCAGTACCACTAAGCCTTTGTCTTTATACTGCTGATACAGCGCTTCTAAACCCTCAAACTGCTTGGTAAAACCACATTTACTGGCGGTGTTGACCACCAACAATGTTTTACCTTTAAAGCTGTCACATAAATCGACACTCTCTCGCGTATTTAACTGCTGCATCGAGTGGCCAAGAATGTCGCCACACTGATTCGCCTGCGCCGGCATAGTGTAAAGTGCTGCGACAAGTGTGGCCGCAGTGAGTAATGCTTTCATGTTTTCTCCTGTTGATAGCGCGTTATTAACCGCCTGTAATACGCATCATACCCTGCTTAAGATCTATTGTGCGCCGGCGATAAAAATTCACGTGTGTTTTTTCCACTATCCGCTATCATCCGCTTCCTTTTTTCACTGGCTCTCGTATGCTAAGCCAGAGTCTACTGCGCCGGAATTGTTATGCGTATTTGCTTTTTAATGTATCCGTGGGAAAAAGTGCAACCCGATGGCGACAGCACTATTCGGATGATCCACGAAGCGGTAAGCCGTGGTCACAGCGTGGCCATTACTCATGCCACTAATCTGACAGTACGTGACAGTATTGCTCAGGCGTTTTGCAAAGTGTTTGTCAAAGGCCAGAAAATCTCCAGTAATATTGCCAGTTTTCACCGTCACGCCAGTTTTAACCAGCAAAAGTTGCCACTGGCTGCCTTTGACGCCATTTTTATTCGCTTAAACCCGCCACTTGATCCGATAGTGCTGAACTTTCTCGATTCGGTACGGGAAGATACGTTTATCATGAACGATTTAGACGGTATCCGCATCGCTAACAATAAGATGTATACCGCCTCTTTGCATGACCCGGACAACGAGTTTATTCCCATCACCCATGTGTCGAAAAATAAAGATTATTTAGCCAGGGTGCTGGCAGAATCGCCCAACGATAAGATGATCTTAAAACCCCTGAACGGCTATGGCGGCAAAGGCGTGATCGTGCTGGAAAAATCGGCCGCACAAAGCGCCCGCTCCTTGCTGGATTTTTACATCGGCGATGCTGAACGCGGCAATTACGTTATTCTGCAGCAATATGTTGAAGGCGCCGAACAAGGAGATATCCGTATCCTGATGCTAAACGGCAAACCTATCGGTGCAATGCGCCGTATACCGCCGATAGACGATGTACGCTCTAATGTGCATGCAGGCGGCACGGTAATGAAACATCAACTGAGCGAACAGGAAAAACGGCTGTGTGCCCATATCGGCCCCAAACTGGCCCGTGACGGTTTGTTTTTTGCCGGTATTGATGTGATTAACGGCAAGCTGATTGAAGTAAACGTGATGAGCCCTGGCGGTATCGCGCGTATTAACCGCTTAAACGGTGTGCGCCTGCAGGAAAAAGTGATTGATTTTATTGAGCACATGGTTACAAGCAAGCAGCAATTGTCGCCCCGTAAACAAGGTTTTCGGCAGCTATTAAGCGATGCGGAGCTGAATATTTAAATTTTTTATCGTGTGAAACAAAATAATTCACTGTTTAAAACCACTAAATCTCGGTAAATAGGCAAAAAAATAGCTGAGGTGCGCTTATGTCACAGGTAGAAAGCAACGAGTTTGAACTGGATGACCTTACTGACGACGTTGAGATCATCAAAGAGATATCCCCCAAAGACAGCAAAGCCAAGCAAAAATTAGAAGCACGCCGGCGCATTGACGATCTGCTGGAGCAAAAACGGCTGCGCCAACTGCTGGATGACTGGGACTTAGATGATGATGATGCCGTAAATGATGCATAAAAAACGGGCGCTGTGTAGCGCCCGTTTTTGCTAAATTAGCCTTACTGTGTCGTTAGCCACGGTATTTCTGCATCACTAAAGTCGCGTTAGTGCCGCCAAAGCCAAAGCTGTTCGACATCACAGTGTTAAGTTCAGCAGCAGTGGTTTTGGTAATGATATTCAGCCCTTTAGCGGCTTCATCAAGCTCACTGATATTAATGGACGGCGCGATAAAGTTGTGCTGCATCATCAGCAGTGAGTAAATAGCTTCATGTACGCCGGCTGCGCCAAGTGCGTGGCCCGTCATGGCTTTAGTGGCGCTGATGGCTGGCGACTTACCGGCAAACACTTGCTGAATAGCGCCTAACTCTTTTACATCGCCCACCGGGGTGCTGGTGCCGTGGGTGTTAACATAATCCACATCGCCTTTTACGTTTTGCATCGCCATTTGCATGCAGCGCACCGCGCCTTCACCGCTTGGCGCGACCATGTCAAAACCATCAGAAGTGGCGCCATAACCGACGATCTCGGCATAAATAGTTGCACCGCGGGCTAAAGCGTGTTCCAGCTCTTCTACCACGACCATGCCGCCGCCGCCGCTGATAACGAAACCATCACGGTTGGCATCATAGGTGCGTGACGCCAACTCTGGCGTGTCATTGTATTTGGTCGACAGCGCGCCCATGGCATCGAACTCCATCGCCAACGTCCAGTGCACCTCTTCACCGCCACCGGCAAATACGACGTCTTGCTTACCCAGCTGAATCAGCTCTACCGCATGGCCAATACAATGCGCACTGGTGGCACAAGCCGAGCTAATCGAGTAATTAACACCTTTGATTTTAAACGGAGTGGCTAAACAGGCAGAGCAGGTACTCGACATGGTTTTAGGCACCGCATAAGGGCCTACCCGCTTAACACCTTTTTCACGCAGGGTGTCGGCGGCTTCAACCTGCACTTTGGACGACGCACCGCCAGAGCCGGCTACCAAGCCAATGCGGGGGTGCGAAATTTGCTCTTCGGTAAAACCGGCGTCCTGCATGGCTTCTTGCATCGCAAGATAGGCATAAGCAGCAGCATCGCCCATAAAACGCATGGCCTTGCGGTCAATCAGCTCAGCTGGGTCCAGTTTAATATTGCCCCACACCTGAGAGCGCAAACCCAGTTCTGCAAACTCCTCGGCGCGGGTAATACCGGAGCGCCCGGCCTGTAACGCTGAGAGCACCTCATTTTTATTATTGCCAATACTGGAAACGATACCAATACCTGTAATTACCGCTCTTTTCATGCTTGCTCCAAAACACCGGCTGCTGCCGGCAAGGTTAACCTTAATGCTGCGCGATATTGTACGGACTTTAGCTGTTAAAGTGGTCAGCTTTCAGCGCACAGCTGTACTCTATTTTCAATTCTGCGGTAGCTTAAGGTAAACTACAAGCCGAATTTAATGCCGGAACGACCGCAGTATGTCCAAGCTTAGCCACGCAAAAATACACTTTAATGACCAGGGCACGCCGGTCGCTGCCGACTTCGACGATGTGTATTTCTCTAACGACGGCGGCCTGGCCGAAACGGACTACGTATTCTTACAGCACAACGGTTTACCACAGCGCTGGCAAGCACATAGCCGTAGCGCCTTTCATATTATTGAAACCGGCTTTGGCACCGGCGCTAACTTTTTACTCAGTTGGCAGCGCTTTCGCCAATTTCGTGAGCAAAACCCGCAGGCCCGTTGCCAACGTTTGTACTTCAGCACTGTTGAGAAGTTCCCGTTAAGTCATGCCGATTTACGCCAGGCACTGACCGTACACGATGAACTTCGTGAACTATGCCAGCAGCTGCTACACGTCTACCCGCTGGCGGTCAGTGGCTGCCACCGGTTAAGCTTCGACAATGGCACTGTCATACTGGATTTGTGGTTTGGCGATGTCAGCACGCTACTGCCACAACTGGATACACCAGCGGATGCGATTTATTTAGACGGGTTTGCACCGAGTAAAAACCCTGATATGTGGCAGCCAAGCCTGTTTACTGACCTGTACCGGCTGAGCCGGCCTGGCACCCGTCTATCGACCTTCACCTCTGCAGGTCTGGTAAAACGCGGCCTTAAAGAGGCCGGTTTTACCGTAGCAAAAGTAAAAGGCTTTGGCCGCAAGCGTGAAATGTTAACGGCTTGCCTACCCGATGCCGCCTCTGCTGTGACAACCGCAGCAGAGAACGACAAAACTGAAGATAGCAGTGTAATGATTATTGGTGGCGGGATTGCATCGCTGTGCAGTGCGCTGGCACTGAGCCAACGTGGCGTAAAGGTGAGGCTGCTGTGTGAAGATGCTGAAGTGGCATGTCAAGCCTCACAGAACCGCCAGGGCGCGGTTTATCCTAATTTACACGCTAATCTTACCGACGACAGCCAGCTACACGTACAGGCATTTTTATTCGCCCGCCGCTTTTATCAACACTGGCAACAACAGGGCCTCGACTTTGCCATGGACTGGTGCGGTTTGCTGCACATTGCCAGTAATAGCCAGCTGCAGCAGCGCCAGCAAAAACTTATCGCCAACGGCTTGTGGCCAGAGCAGCTGGTACAGCAGGTTAACGCTAGTGCCGCTAAAGATCTGGCTGGCTTACCGCTGACACAAGGTGGCATTTATTTTCCGCTTGCCGGCTGGCTAAACCCGCAACAGTTTTGCCGCCAGGCCCTGGCCTACTTAACAAAACAGAGCGGCTTTAGTGTGCAGCTCAACTGTAACGTTAGCGCTATTAACCAGCAGGATGGGCGTTGGCAGCTTAGCACTAACCATCAGGCTTATGTATGCGATACGTTGCTGCTGGCCTGTGGCAGCGCAGTCAACCAGTTTGCACAAACGGCAGGCTTACCACTGAATAAAATTCGCGGCCAGGTCAGCCACGTGGAAAATGCAGCGATGGCGCCATTAAAAACCGTGTTGTGCCATAAGGGGTACATTACCCCTCAGTGGCAGGGCCTGCACAGTGTGGGCGCAACCTTTGACCGGCAAGGTACTCAGGCAGTGGTAACCGAGGCTGATAACAGCGAGAATCTGGCACTGGTAAACGCTCAGCTGCAGCAACCAGCCTGGTTTGCTCAAAGCCGGGTTAAAAGCGCCGCAGCGGCATTTCGCGCTACCCTGCCCGATCATCTGCCTGTCGCCGGACCTGTACCAGCGCAGCCCTCACTTTATGTGCTTGGCGGCTTAGGTGCTAGAGGCATTATGCTGTCGCCCTTGCTGGCAGAGCTTATTGCTTGCCAAATTTGTGCTGAGCCTCTACCGTTATCGATAACGCTAAGACATAAAATCAGTGCAGGTCGGTTTTAAAGCAGGCGTAAGAATGTGCAGCAATGCAGAAAAAAATTTGTTAAGGTAGAGGCATTAAAACGGATTTAAGTAAGGAAATATCATGCGCTTAGCAGTGTTATTCAGTATTGCATTAACCTTCAGTGGCCTGGCAGCCGCGGATGATTTTTATCAGGTGCCTATTCCCGCTGATGCCCGCGAATTTGCGCGTTTGGACAGCAAAATGCCTGCTGTACTTAGCTATTTCAGCCAGCAAACTGACAGCGCCCTGCGCGATTATTACGTTCAGCAATTAGGTCAGCCTGACAATGAGCAAACCCTGTATGGCCGGCTGCACCTGTATTTTCGCGTCAACAATAATCAGGTGCGAATTTTAATTTCCAGCCAAAACGATTGGCGGCAGGTTGATATTATGGTGCAAAACTAAGCCCGATTCAGGGCTTAGTCAGCTGCAACACGACCCGCCGGTTGAGTTTACGCTCCAGCGCGGTGTCATTGGGCGCCACATGGCGGCGCTCACCAAAACCTTCTACCTGCACTTTATCTTCAGACAAACCGGCAGCGATAAAAAAGTTCTTCACTTTCTCTGCTCGCTTTACCGATAACTGCTCGTTTATCCAGCGGCCACCATAACTGTCTGTATAGCCCTGAATCTCGACGAAATCGATGTCCTGATCGTATTTAAGGTATTCGACAATCTGCGCCAGGCGTCGCTGAGACTCACGCGTCAAATCATCACCGCCACTTTCATAACTTAAAACGGTAAAAGCAATATCGTCAAAACCGTAGGGCAGCAAGCGTGATACACATTGTGTAAACTGCTGATATTGCGCAGGAAACTGCACCGGATTCATCGACGCGACTACTTTATCGTAAGGGCTGTACCAATCACTGAAATAAAAGGTTGGGCTAAAGCCCTGCTCCAGCTCGGTGAGTAAGGTCCAGGCGGCTTTTTTCGGCAACTCGCCGTTAAACTGTTTCAGCAGCTGCATATTGGCTACCGCTTTGGCTGGCACCCCGGGTCGCCAGCTTGGCGGCATCGAGATGACCTCGGCCAGCGCGTAGTGATCAGGCAGGCGCAGCATCTGCAGTTCAAAATCCAGGTTCAGTGCTTTACTGGCCACACTGCGAAATATCGCCGCACCAAACTGCGGGATCTCGTGCTGCAATTGACACTCCAGCGGCGTGTTTTTGCTCAGCTGCCATACCGATTGCTCAATAGCGGCAGAATATTGACGCAATTGTGGCTGAGCAACAGCGCTGCTGCTAATCCAAAGGCAGCCAGTAGCCAGCATTAGAGACAAGGTTGAGCTTTTCACCACATTGAAAGTCCTTCGACAACGAAAACATTAAATGTTAAGCAAACACTGTGCCGCAACAAGACGCTGAGCTCATTCTTTGGCATAATAGCCGCTGACAACACAAATGGCGACTGTATGACTGATGTAAAATCCGCTTTGGCCCAACGTTTTCGCGGCTACTACCCTGTAGTTATCGACGTGGAAACCGCAGGCTTTAATGCTAAAACCGACGCTTTGCTGGAAATAGCCGCGACCTTGCTGGGCATGGACGAAAACGGCCAGTTGGTACCCACACAAACGCTGCATTTTCATGTGGAGCCATTCGAAGGCGCTAACCTGGACGCCAGCTCTCTGGCGTTTAACGGTATCGATCCTTTTAACCCGCTGCGCGGTGCAGTAAGTGAGCGCGAAGCCATTACTGAAATTTGTAAAGCGGTACGAAAAGCACAAAAAGACGCCGGCTGTCAGCGCAGTGTGATAGTGGCGCACAATGCCGCCTTTGATCAGGGCTTTTTTAATGCCGCGGTGGAGCGGCTAAATTTTAAGCGCTCACCGTTTCATGCCTTTGTCTCGTTTGACACCACTAGCCTGTCAGCGTTGGCGCTGGGCCAAACTGTACTGGCCAAGGCCTGTCAGGCCGCTGGCATCGCCTTTAACAACAAAGACGCGCATAGCGCCTTGTACGACACCGAGCGCACAGCAGAGCTGTTTTGCTATATTGTCAACCGCTGGCAACAACTGGGTGGCTGGCCATTAGCGCTGGATGCTGTCGACACTGACAGTGGCGAAAACGCTGAAAACGCTACGGAACATCAGGCATAAAAAAGGCCGCAGATGCGGCCTGACAACTCAGGTGTTACCTTTAGGCTTATTCACCAGCGTCTTCGGTTTTGTATTTCGCCGCAGTTGCCTTAATCAGTGGCTGTAACTCACCACGCTGAAACATTTCCAGCATAATGTCGCAGCCGCCAATCAATTCGCCCTCTACCCATAACTGCGGAAACGTCGGCCAGTTAGCGTACTTGGGTAATTCCGCGCGAATATCCGGGTTTTGCAAAATATCGACATAAGCAAACTGCTCGCCACAGGCAATCAGTGCTTGTGAGGCCTGCGCCGAAAAACCACAGCTGGGGAATTTCGGTGAACCTTTCATAAACAACAGAATAGGATTGTCAGCAATTTGCTGTTTAATTTTATCTAGCGTTTCCATTACTACCTCTTTGAGCAAGCATCGTGATAATGGCGGCTATTTTACGCAGTTCTTTTGTTACTGGCACTTGAGTTTTACGAAAAAAACCCCACCTCTGTTGCTGATCACAACAAGGCTGGTAGTAAAACCAGCACGCTACACCACGCGTATAACCGCACTGTAAAACTTGAGTATTTTAGTCAGGTTTTGTAGTCTACGCCATGCAGACATGATTAACAACGCCAACGGAGAACGACTATGGCCTTTGAATTACCCGCCTTACCTTATGCAAAAGACGCATTAGCCCCGCATATCTCTGCCGAAACGCTGGAATACCATTATGGCAAGCACCACAATACCTATGTGGTGAAGTTAAACGGCCTGATTGAAGGTACACCGTTTGCCGGCAAGAGCTTAGAAGAAATCGTGCGTACCTCTGAAGGCGGCATTTTTAACAATGCTGCCCAGGTATGGAACCATACCTTTTACTGGCATTGTTTATCACCAAATGGTGGTGGTGAGCCAACAGGCGCTTTAGCTGATGCGATCAATGCCAAGTGGGGCTCTTTTGCCGCGTTCAAAACCGCCTTCAACGACAAAGCAGTAAATAACTTTGGTTCGAGCTGGACCTGGTTAGTGAAAAAAGCTGACGGCAGTCTGGATATCGTGAATACCAGCAACGCCGCCACACCATTAACTGACACCAGCTTAACGCCGGTAATGACAGTAGATCTGTGGGAACACGCCTACTACATTGACTACCGCAATGCCCGTCCAACTTACCTGGATGCATTCTGGGCGCTGGTTAACTGGGAATTCGCCAGCAAAAACTTCGCCGGCTAATTAAGCCTGCCCCTGTTAAACCCGGCTTAGGCCGGGTTTTTTGTCCGTCCAGCTTTACACCCTGCCTACTTTTATTCGCAAACCATTTCTGCTCTGGCACGTATAGCATAAAGAAATTTGTAGATTTTTCTGTCAATTACTCAGGCGGGAACGCGCTTTACTGTCTAACCTTAAACATAACAGCTTGGCTGCTACCCTTTTTCGATGTTTATAAGCTGGAGGTGCATATGAGTATTTTCGAGCACTATAAATCGCGCTACGAAGCGGCAAAAGAAGAAGAATATACCATTGATGAATTCCTGGCGTTGTGCAAACAGGACAAAAGTTGCTACGCCAGTGCGGCGGAGCGTTTGTTAATGGCCATAGGCCAGCCGGAGCTTATTGATACGGCACAAGATCCGAAACTCAGCCGGTTATTTTCAAATCGTGTCATCGCCCGCTACCCGGCCTTTGCCGAATTTTACGGCATGGAAGATGCCATTGAGCAAATTGTGTCGTACTTAAAACACTCGGCACAGGGGCTGGAAGAGCGCAAACAAATTCTGTATTTACTCGGCCCGGTGGGCGGCGGTAAATCCTCACTGGCAGAAAAGTTGAAGCATTTAATGCAGCAAGTGCCAATTTACTATTTAAAAGGCTCGCCGGTTTACGACCACCCGCTGTGCCTGTTTGATGTGAATGAAGATGGCAATATTTTGCAGGATGAATATGGCATTCCAAAGCGCTACCTGCGCAATATTATGTCGCCCTGGGCCAGTAAACGACTGCATGAATTTAACGGTGATATTAGCCAGTTCAAAGTGGTGAAAAAATACCCGTCTATTCTTGATCAACTCGCGATTGCGAAAACGGAGCCGGGCGATGAGAACAACCAGGATATTGCCTCGTTAGTAGGTAAAGTGGATATCCGTAAGCTGGAGCATTTTGCCCAGAACGACCCTGACGCCTACAGCTACTCAGGTGCCTTATGCCGTGCCAATCAGGGGTTAATGGAATTTGTCGAGATGTTTAAAGCGCCGATTAAGGTGCTACACCCCTTGTTAACGGCAACCCAGGAAGGCAACTACAACGGCACCGAAGGCTTAGCGGCACTGCCGTTTGACGGCATTATTCTGGCACACAGCAACGAGTCTGAGTGGCAAACCTTTCGCAATAATAAGAACAACGAGGCATTTTTAGACCGGGTTTATATTGTTAAAGTGCCATACTGCCTGCGGGTGAGCGAAGAGATGCGCATTTACCAGAAGCTGCTGGAACACAGTGAGCTGAATACCGCCCCCTGTGCGCCGGGCACCTTAATATCGCTGGCACAATTTGCTGTGCTGTCGCGGCTGAAAAACCCGGACAACTCCAGCATTTACTCAAAAATGCGTGTCTATGACGGTGAAAGTTTAAAAGATACTGATCCTAAAGCAAAATCGTATCAGGAGTACCGTGACTACGCCGGTGTCGATGAAGGTATGACCGGCTTATCAACCCGCTTTGCCTTTAAAATACTCTCCCGCGTGTTTAACTTCGACAGCACTGAAGTCGCCGCCAACCCGGTGCATCTGTTTTATGTGTTAGAGCAACAAATAGAGCGTGAGCAGTTCCCCAGCGATGTGGCGGAGCGTTATCTGGAGCACTTAAAGGGCTATTTGATCCCCAAATACATCGAGTTTATTGGCAAGGAAATTCAAACCGCCTATTTAGAGTCGTACTCAGAATACGGCCAGAATATTTTTGACCGTTACGTGATCTATGCCGACTTTTGGATCCAGGATCAGGAGTACCGCGATCCGGAAACCGGCCAGTTATTTGACCGCGCAGCGCTCAATGCCGAGCTGGAAAAAATTGAAAAGCCGGCCGGTATCAGCAACCCGAAAGACTTCCGTAATGAGATAGTCAATTTTGTGCTGCGGGCCAAAGCAAAAAATAATGGCAAAAACCCGACCTGGACCAGCTACGAGAAGCTGCGCACCGTGATTGAGAAAAAGATGTTCTCCAGCACCGAAGAGCTGCTGCCGGTGATTTCGTTTAATGCCAAAACCTCGACCGATGATCAGAAAAAGCACGACGATTTTGTCAATCGGATGATGGAAAAAGGCTACACCCGCAAGCAGGTCAGGTTGCTGTCAGAATGGTATCTGCGCGTGCGTAAATCGCAATAAGCGGCGTAAGCCGGAGGTAGTATGGCGCATTTTATCGACAGGCGACTAAACGGTAAGAATAAAAGCGCGGTGAACCGCCAGCGCTTTATTCGCCGCTACAAGCAGCAAATTAAAAAAGCAGTGTCTGATGCCATTAGCAAACGCAGTGTGACGGATATCAGCAGTGGCGAGAGCGTGACGATTCCCAGTAAAGACATCACCGAGCCGTTTTTTCATCAGGGTAAAGGCGGCCGCCGGCAGATAGTGCATCCGGGTAACGATCAGTTCAGCCCGGGCGACCGCATTAAGCGCCCCCAAGGTGGCGGTGGCGGTAGCGGCCAGGGCGATGCCAGCAATGATGGCGAAGGCACTGATGATTTTGTGTTTTCTATTTCAAAAGACGAGTATCTGGATTTATTGTTTGAAGATCTGGAGCTACCCAACCTGCGCAAAAATCAGCTGGATAAACTGGTACAGTACAAAAACGTGCGCGCCGGTTACCGCTCAGAAGGCGTGCCCAGCAATATTGATATCGTGCGCTCACTGCGCGGCTCGCTGGCACGTCGTGTGGCCATGACAGCAGATAAAAAAACACAGCTACGTGAACTGGAGCAGCAATTAGCGGCGCTGGAGCGAGAGCCGGTACCGGATCAGCAGCAGCTACGGCAACTGCAGGAGGATATCAGTGCGTTAAAGCAGCGTATTGCCGCCGTGCCTTTTATTGACAGCTTTGATTTGCGTTTTCGCAATTTCCAAAAGCGGCCCGAGCCGACCAGTAAAGCCGTCATGTTTTGCCTGATGGATGTGTCTGGCTCTATGGATCAGGCCACCAAAGACATGGCAAAACGCTTTTATATTCTGCTGTATTTGTTTTTAAGCCGCAGCTACAAAAATGTCGAGGTGGTGTATATCCGCCATCATACGCAGGCCAAAGAAGTGGATGAGCAGGAGTTTTTCTACTCGCAGGAAACCGGCGGTACTATCGTTTCCAGTGCGATAAAACTGATGTACGACATCGTGCAGCAGCGCTACGACCCAACACAGTGGAATATTTATGCGGCTCAGGCGTCTGACGGTGACAACTGGACTGACGACAGTGCACCCTGCGCCGAGTTTCTGGCCACTAAGCTACTGCCGCTGCTGCGCTACTACGCCTATATTGAAATTACGCCAAGAGCGCATCAAAGCCTGTGGCAGGAGTATGAAAAACTGCTGTCGCGTTTTGATAATTTTGCTATCCAGCATATTCAAGACGTCAGCGATATCTACCCGGTATTTCGCGAGTTATTTAAAAAGCAGGCCGCCTAGCTAAAGCAAGATTATTCTAATTTGTCGTGAGGTGCATTATGGCCAAAGCAAAAGCTAAAACCAGCCAGTGTCTGCCGGATGGCCCCGATTGGACGTTTGACCTGCTCGAAGCCTATCAGCGTGAAATTGCCCGCGTGGCCGCTTTTTATAAATTAGATACCTATCCTAACCAGATTGAGGTGATCACTGCCGAGCAGATGATGGATGCCTATTCCAGCATTGGTATGCCTATTGGCTATCACCATTGGTCATACGGCAAAAAATTTATCCAAACCGAGCAACAATACAAACGCGGCTATATGGGGCTGGCTTACGAAATCGTCATTAACTCTAACCCCTGCATTGCCTATCTGATGGAAGAAAACACCATTACCATGCAGGCTTTGGTAATGGCGCATGCATGCTATGGCCATAACTCATTTTTTAAAAACAACTACCTGTTTAAAACCTGGACTGATGCCGGCTCTATTATTGATTATCTGATGTTTGCAAAAAACCACATCAGTCAGTGCGAGGAAAAATACGGCATCAGTGAAGTAGAAGATACGCTGGACTCTTGTCATGCGCTGATGAACTATGGTGTTGACCGCTACAAAAGACCGCAAAAAATCTCGTTAGATGAAGAGCAGCGCCGCCAGCAGGAGCGCGAAAGTTATTTGCAGTCACAGGTAAATGATTTATGGCGCACTATACCTACCCGCGCCGCCAGTACCGAGCAACAGAGCAGCCGTTACCCGGCCGAGCCACAGGAGAATATCCTGTATTTTATTGAAAAAAACGCCCCGCTGCTTAAACCCTGGCAACGTGAAATTGTGCGCATAGTACGCAAAATTTCGCAGTATTTTTACCCGCAAAAACAAACCCAGGTGATGAACGAAGGCTGGGCCACTTTTTGGCATTACACCATTTTGCAGCATTTATACGATGAAGGTTTAGTCAGCGACCGCTTTATCCTGGAAGTGCTGCACAGCCACACCAATGTGGTCGCGCAGCCGGAGTACAACAGCAAATATTATTCCGGCATTAACCCCTATGCGCTGGGCTTTGCCATGTTCAGCGATATTCGTCGGATCTGCGAGCAGCCCACCGCCGAGGATAAAGAATGGTTTCCTGATTTGGCCGGCAGTAACTGGCTGGATACTTTGCACTTTGCTATGCAGAATTTTAAGGACGAGAGTTTTATCAGCCAGTATTTATCGCCTAAGGTGATCCGCGATTTCCACCTGTTTGCCATTATTGATGATGACGAGGATAGCAGCCTGGAAGTGGCAGCGATTCACAACGCTGAGGGCTATCAGAAAATTCGCACTATGCTGTCGCAACAATACAACCTGAGCCAGATAGAACCCAATATTCAGGTATATAACGTTGATTTAAATGGCGATCGCTCACTGACCCTGCGCTATATTCCGCAAAACCGGGTACCGCTGGCAGATAGCAAGCTACAGGTACTGAAACACCTGCACCGGCTATGGGGTTTTACCGTTTATCTGGAGCAACAAAACGAAGATGGTAGTATCGAGCTATTAGCCAGCTGCCCTGAGCAGGGAGTTTTATAATGGCTCTGCACTGTAGCAAGTCAGCTGGTTGCGGCCGTTGGCTTTAGACTGATACAGGCCTTTGTCTGCTGCTTCAATCCATTGCCTGTGCTCCTTCATGCCACTATCGTACTCGGCCAACCCCAGGCTGAGTGTCACTTTGAGTTGTTGGCCATTATATGGAATGGTCAGGGCTTCAACAGACTTACGTAGCCGCTCTGCCAGGACTGCCGCTTGCGCTAATGGCGTATCCACCAACAATACCGCATATTCCTCACCACCATAACGCCCGGCAATATCGGTAGCGCGTAAAGTATTACGCACCGCATCAGCAATCGCCTGGATCACAACATCACCGGCAGCATGGCCGAAGGTGTCATTAACGCGCTTAAAATGGTCAATATCACACATCAGCAAGGTGCTTTTATGCTGATAGCGCTGCAGCCGTTTAAACTCTTGAATTAAGTTCTCTTCCCAATGACCACGGTTAAACAGCTGTGTGAGAAAATCGGTTTTCGTCAGCTGTTTTAGCCGGCCGTTCATCGACTCCAACTCAATCCGGCTTACCGCCACGTCGGTTACATCGTAAATAATAAAACATAAATGCGTAACCTGGCCGCGCGTATCGGTTAACGGGAATATGGTACTGTTCTGGTACATGTATTCGGCACTGCCGGTAATGGGCCGATAGTTACGGAATTTAAAAATATAGGGCCGCTGCTCCCAAATGGTAAAGGCGCGGTTTTTCAATAAAATGACCGGGTCGCATTTACGTCTTAACCAGTCCTCGTCGATTTCACTAAACAGATCAAACAGATAGCGGTCACGCACCTGGCGTGGTGTCAAGCCGCTGTGGTTCTCCATAAAGCCATTCCACACCTGAATGCGATAATCACAATTTAGCACGACTAACCCGACATCCACCGTCTGAAACATGTCCATCAGCCAGTGTACTTCTGACACCTCCACCTGCGGTTGTGACATCTTCAGCCCTCCAACAAGAATGCAACTTTGTAATTAAGTGTTTTTAGGCTGTCTTCGGTAAAGAGCAACAGCAAATCGCAGCTGATCTCGTAATTCTCAATGCCATAACTTAGCTCAATTGCCAGGGTTTTCTTCCAGCGCTTGGCATTGGCTTTAATCAGCTCGCTAACGGTAGCATGTTGGCCCAGCACCACCGGATGGCCCTGACTAAAACTCATATCAATTTGCTCGGCTAACCCTTTTAACACCGCACCAATCAAAATGTTGGCGATATCCATCAACAATTCCAGCTCAACTTTTACCGTCAGCTCACCCTGATAGTTCATCAGCTTGGCAATATCTTTAAAACTGGAATCCGTCAGAATGAGCAAAGCCTCGCCAGAAACACCACCGCCTATAAAGCCCTGACACACTGCAGAGGTTGTCGATTCATGTTCTACCGACGCCAGCGCCATGTGCAATTCACTGACTTCTATTAAATTCACGTTAGGAATAGGGAGTTTCACAAAAACGTTTAACAAGCGCGCCAGCAAGTCTCCGGCCTGCCCCATGGCCACGTTTGTTAGCTCCTGCAGCACATCCCGCATTTCAGCGCCAAGCTCCACCCTAGTCGCTGCCGCTCTGGCCGGTATTGCGCTATTTTCGGGGCTTCGCACTGCCGTTACATGCTGCTGCATCAGCTGCGCCAGTTTGGTGCTATCAACGGGTTTGCGGATAAAATCGAGTGCGCCCAGGCTTTTTACCCGCTCAAATGCCTCGGGCTGCACATCACCCGACACTACGACGACATTAAGTTGTATTTGCCGCTGCTTCAGCTCAGCCAGCACCTGGTAGCCGTCCATCACTGGCATATTCAAATCCAGAAACAACCAGTCAATCTCTTGTGTTAGTAGGGTTTCCAGGGCCTCTGCGCCATGGCCGGCAAAAAACAGTTTGCTCTGCCACTCCTGTGGTAGAATCCGGGCAAGCTGTTTGCGTGCCAGGTTAGAGTCGTCACAAATTAATACCGCTACGGTCATTGGCGTCTCACTCAACTCGGGCTTCATTTCAGTCTAGACTGAAATCTCCGCTTAGGGCATAAAGTATAAAAAAATGTGCTGCAGCAGCATATTAGTATTAGCATTTTCAATATTAACAGGAACTGTATCATGTTTGCCAAATCGCCAACACCATCATGTTTACGTCGTCGGGCAACACTGGCTTTATTGCTTGCTACCTTTAGCACCAGCAGTTTTGCTATCGATTTACAGGCCAGGTTGCCTGAGCGCTTAAGCAAGGTAAAAGCGGGCAACCAACAGATAGTGTTACTTGGCAATAAAGTCGAGCTGGGCGCTAAAGCACCCGGTTTTAAAGTGGTCGATGGTAATTTTAAACCGGTGAGATTAGCAGATTACAAAGGCAAAACCGTCATGCTAAGTGTAGTGCCAAGCATTGATACCGGTATTTGCTCACTGCAAACCAAACGCTTTAACAGCGAGGTAGCAAACTTGACGGGCGACGTTGTCTTGCTAACCATCAGTGCCGACCTGCCCTTTGCGCAAAAGCGCTACTGTCAGCAAGAGCAGATTGATAAAATGCCGGTGTTATCAGACGCCGTCTGGCGCGACTTCGGCAGTAACTATGGTTTATTAATTAAAGACATGGGCTTACTGGCCAGAGCCGTGCTGATTATCGACGCCGACGGCAAGCTCGTGTATCAACAACTGGTAGACGAGCTGGCCAAAGAGCCGGACTACGATGCAGCACTAACGGCGCTACAACAACTATTAGCGGAAAAGTAAGCTAACACCTCATCCACCGCGGCAGAGAATTTTTTCTCTGCCGCCGCTTGAAACCTCAATAAACGACCTTATAAACAGAGCAGGTGGCCGCATACGGCACCTGAAATACCACGACAGCCGATGTGCTGTCAGCGTTAACGCCCGTTCATATGAAGGGCAACAAAACACCTGTTTGCTAATGAGGAATTGGTTATGACAAATATCGACTTAACACCTTTCTACCGCTCATTTATTGGCTTTGACCATCTGGCTAATTTAATGGATGCCGCCGCACGCAACGAAAAGCAGCCGGCTTACCCGCCGTATAATATTGAAATTACCGGCGAAGATCAGTACCGCATCACCATGGCCGTAGCCGGCTTTGATGAGCAGGAACTGAGTATTGAAACTGAACACAATACTTTGCTGGTAAAAGGCCAAAAAGCCGGCAAAGAGGAAGGCCGCCGCTTTGTGCACCAAGGCATTGCCGAGCGCAACTTTGAGCGTAAATTCCAGTTATCTGACTATATTAAAGTCACCGGCGCCCACATGGCCAACGGCTTGCTGCATATTGAACTGGTACGTGAAGTGCCGGAAGCATTAAAGCCACGCAAAATCAGTATTGGCAATAGCTCAGCGCAAGCCACGACACAGCTGCTAAACAGCGAAAAAGTCGCCTGAGCGCCAGCCTATTGAGACAAAAAAGCCCTGATTGTTCAGGGCTTTTTGCTATACATAAAGCAGTCAGAATACTAGCCTAACAAGCTTACCAGTTTAGCGGTGACCGCTTCTACAGCTTGGGTGCCATCGATATGGTGGTATTGTGTCCGGCCGGCATCGGCCTCAGTGCGGTAATAACCCACCAGCGGTTTGGTTTGTTCATGGTAAATCGCTAAACGCTTACGGACGGTTTCTTCAACGTCATCCGGACGGATCACTAAATCTTCACCTGTTACATCGTCTTTGCCTGCCACTTTGGGCGGGTTGTAACTGATATGGTAAACACGACCAGACGCTGGGTGCACCCTGCGGCCCGCCATACGCTCGACAATCACATCGTCTGGTACGTCAAACTCAATCACATGATCAATGCTGATGCCTTTTTCTTTCATCGCATCGGCTTGCGGAATAGTACGCGGGAAGCCATCGAGTAAAAAACCTTTGGCACAATCCGGCTCTGCAATGCGCTCTTTTACCAGACCAATAATGATATCGTCAGATACCAACTGACCGGCGTCCATTACCTGCTTCGCTGCCAGGCCAAGTTCAGTACCGGCTTTAATGGCGGCACGCAACATGTCACCGGTAGAAATTTGTGGAATGCCATATTTACTCATCAGAAACTGAGCCTGGGTTCCTTTACCGGCACCCGGGGCACCCAACAAAATTATGCGCATAGCAATACCCTCATGTTTTGGGATTGATCCGTTAATATTAAAGGTTGGATCTTTACATAATGCGTCAGCTGAGACAAGAAATTTGTCGGCTAGGACCAACTGGTCTGGCTATTTTACTGGCGTTTAGTCGAAGGCTGGTACAAATGCGGTTTCACCACGCTTTTGGTGGCCAACGCGTTAAAAACAACAGTTTTACCTGGAGGAAATACGACTAAAGTTTAATGAAGTGGCTGTGGTTTAACTCTGTTTTAAACCACAGCCAAAGGCGGCGAATTACTTCGCCAATGACAACAGTAAGCCGTTTAAGCGGCTCACGAAGCTGGCAGGGTCTTTTAAGCTGCCGCGCTCGGATAACAGCGCCTGATCTAACAGCACCTGCGACCACTGTTTAAAGCGTTCTTCATCCTGCTCATCAGCGACCCGTTTCACTAATGGATGCTCGGGGTTCAGCTCAAAAATGGGCTTCACATCCGGTACTTTTTGCCCTACCGACTCCATCAGTTTTATCATCTGGGTGCTCATATCAAACTCGTCGGTCACCACACAGGCAGGGCTTTCAGTCAAACGATGACTGACTTTCACATCCTTAACCTGCTCACCCAGCGCCGCTTTTACCCGGCTAATCACATCAGCAAACGCCTTTTCGGTTTCTTCCTGCGCTTTCTTAGTCTCTTCATCGTCCAGCTTAGACAAATCGAGGTTACCTTTGGCCACTGAGCGCAGCTTCTTGCCGTCAAACTCAGGCAGATGCTGTACCAGCCATTCGTCTATGCGGTCTGATAACAGCAGTACTTCCAGGCCTTTTTTGCGCAGCACTTCCAGATGTGGGCTGTGTTTCGCCGCAGCATAACTGTCGGCAACGATATAGTAGATCTCGTCCTGGCCTTCTTTCATCCGGCTGACATAATCGGCTAACGCCACATTTTGCGTGCCGTCATCGTTATGGGTTGAGGCAAAGCGCAATAAGGCCGCAATTTGCTCTTTGTTGGCAAAGTCTTCCGCCGGGCCCTCTTTTAACACCTGACCAAATTCATTCCAGAAGGCTTGGTATTGCTCAGCATCTTTACTGAGTTTTTCCAGCATCTTCAGGGCGCGGCTGCTACAGCCTTTACGCAGCGCCTGCGTAACCTTAGTGTCTTGCAGAATTTCGCGTGACACGTTAAGCGGTAAGTCACTTGAATCCAGCACCCCTTTGATAAAGCGCAGGTAGCTTGGCATAAACTGCTCAGCGTCATCCATAATAAAGACGCGCTGCACATAGAGTTTCAGGCCATGACGGGCCTCGCGATTCCATAAATCAAACGGGGCTTTTTTCGGCACATACAACAAACTGGTGTAGTTGTTATTACCTTCTACCTTGTTATGGCTCCAACTTAACGGCTCGTTCCAGTCATGTGAAATATGCTTGTAGAACTCCTGATATTCTTCGTCTTTGATATCAGATTTATCGCGGGTCCACAGCGCCGTGGCTTTGTTAACGGCTTGCCAGTGACCAGGCACTGCCGCGATTTTTTCGCCATCAGCACCGTCGCGTTCTGGCTGCTCTTCCTGCCACAGCTCAACCGGAATACTAATGTGATCTGAGTATTTGGTCACAATACTTTCCACTTTCCAGCGGCTTAAAAACTCATCTTCGCCCTCACGCAGGTGCAGGATAATATCGGTACCGCGGCTGTCTTTGCTTATAGGCGTAATGCTGTAATCGCCCTCGCCAGCCGACTCCCACTCTACCGCCTCACTGGCTGACGCCCCGGCTTTACGGGTACGCACAGTCACTTTATCGGCCACAATAAAGGCAGAGTAAAAGCCCACACCAAACTGACCAATCAGCTTGGAGTCTTTGCTTTGATCGCCCGACAACTGCGAGAAAAACTCTTTGGTGCCGGACTTAGCAATAGTGCCCAGGTGACTAATTACTTCATCCTGCGTCATACCAATGCCGTTATCGCTCACAGTCAGGGTACGGGCTTTTTCATCCAAACTAATGCGTACGCGCAGCTCGCCATCATCACCATATAAGCTGCCGTCAGATAAGGCTAAAAAGCGCAGTTTGTCGGCGGCGTCAGAGGCGTTTGACACCAGCTCCCGCAGGAAAATTTCTTTGTTGGAATACAGTGAATGGATCATCAGCTGCAGCAGCTGTTTTACTTCTGCCTGAAAGCCGTGGGTTTGCTTCTGGCCGCTGGAAGTCGCTGTGGTGTCACTCATTGTGGTTATCCTCACACATGATAAGTTGCAGTTACATAAGGGGCTGCACCGGCAGCCGCGTAATGACAACTAATATGGGGAGCATTAACCGGATTTCAAGCAGGGTTTTAAGGCTTAAAATGCCTTTCGGCCACTAAAGGCATGTGACAAGGTGGTACCATCAACAAATTCCAGCTCGCCCCCCACCGGAATTCCCTGGGCAATACGCGAGACTTTTATCTGCTGCTTGTGGCACAACTCGGCAATGTAAAAAGCGGTGGCATCCCCCTCTACCGTCGGATTCGTGGCGAGGATCACTTCGTTGATATCACCAGCTTGCAGCTGGCTTGCCAGCAGATCCAGGCCTAAATCCTGTGGGCCTATGCCATCTAACGGTGACAAATAGCCCTGCAGCACAAAATAACGGCCATTAAACTGACCCGTCTGCTCTATCGCTAGCTGGTCAGCCGCGGAGCCCACAATACATAGCAAGCCATCAGTACGGCGTGCAGGTTCAGCGCAAATGGCACACAGCTCCGTTTCACAAAAAGTACGGCATTGCTGGCAATGCCCGACTTTAGTCATCGCCGCCTGCAACGCTGCGCCCAGCTGCAGCCCACCTTCGCGGTTGCGCTCCAGTAAAGAAAACGCCATACGCTGGGCCGATTTGGGCCCAACACCCGGCAAAATACGCAGTGCGTCAATCAGCTGCTGCAGCAGCGGCGTTAAACGGTTCATCAAAATGGCATTTTCATACCAGGAGGTAACTGCAAGCCACCGGTTACCGCTGCCATTTTTTCTTTGCTGGTTTCTTCAACCCGGCGTACCGCATCGTTAATGGCCGCAGCGATTAAATCTTCCAACATATCTTTGTCGTCCTGCATAAGGCTGTCGTCAATGCTGACACGGCGCACATTATGGTTGCCAAGCATAGTCACCTTAACCAGGCCGGCACCAGCCTCACCGGTCACTTCCATTGCGGCAATTTCAGCCTGCATTTTCTGCATTTTTTCCTGCATGGCTTGCGCCTGCTTCATGATATTGCCCATACCGCCTTTAAACATAAGCTGTGTCCTGCTGTAAAAGTAAGTTAATAGTGTACTGCGACACCCTGTATTAATGGCGGCTAAGATAATAACTTCGCCATCAAATTACAAGCTGCTCTGCTGGCATCCGATGTTTAGCGCACCATCTTTGCCGCACTCTCGCTAGTGCACGACTATGGTGTCGGTAAGCAACTGGGCATTAAACAATTGCTGCAATTGCTGCACCTTTTCATCCTGCTGGAGCAAACGGGTAACGTAAACCAGCCGCTCTTGCACTATACGTTGCTGAATGGCCAGCGGGCTTTGAGCCACCTCGGGTTGATACTGAACGACCACCTCTAGCGGCTGGTTAAAGCTCGCTTCAAGCACTTGCTGTAACTTAGTACGAAATGCCGGGCTATCCAGATGTTGCTGGCTTTGCGCTACTGTGAGCGTTAATTGATTGCCGTTATGTTCAGCTGCCGCATTAAGTAAAAACAGCCGGCTTAAGCCCCCCGTGTCCAGTGTCTCCACCCGGGCGGCCCAGGCATCAACCTGAGCGGCAAAGCGTACGGAAAAATTCTGCTCATCGATACTGCCATCAAAAGGCAACAAAGCATCAACCTGAGCCGGTGCGTCCTGCTCATACTGCTGCCATAACGCATCGCTTACTGCAGCATAAGCCGCGCTGTCGGCATCCTCCGAATCATCCGCAATGGCCGTATCTTCAGCGACGAGCCTATCGTCATAAGCATTGTCGCTTTGCTCAGGCGCCAGTGTGTATTCAGACGCCGGTTGCTCAGGCGCCTTGAGGCGCTCAAACTTTTTTGACGCGGACGCTTCTGGTGTTACACCATTTGGCTCTTGCTGGATGGGTGTCGATGGATTTGGGTCAGTCGGGTTAACAACGACAGCTTTGCCGCTCATTGGTGCGGTTAACTGCACACCGCGACGCGCCATAATGCGCGCAGTAGCCTCATCCAGTTGTAATTCATCATTAACTGTTGTCTCTGCTGCGCTGGTGTCAGTATTTTGCCCGGCTTTTGTCTGGTTAACACTTTGGCTAACCTCGCTTTGGGTAACTGCGCCAGACTCAGCCGTGCCTGGGCCATGCTGTGCAGCCAAGGCTTGTACAGCCTGCGTTGGCTGATGCTGTGCTACCGGCGCAGGCTGTGTCAGCGACGACGTGGCCGGCATTACCACACCAGACGTTGGCGCCGCAACGGCGGTTTTACCTTCTGGCACAAACGCCATTGCCCGAAGCAGCGCCATTTCCAGCCCGGTGAGTGGATCTGGTGCATAAGGCAGCTCTTTTTTGCCACTGATCAGCAGCTGATAGTAAAGCTGAATTTGTGCCGGTGCCAGATTATCAGCCAGCGTTTGAACAAATGCTGGCTGTTGCGAAAACGCGGCTGCCTGCGGACTAAATTGCGCCAAGGCCGCTAAATGTAATAGCGACAGCATATCGTCCAGTACCTGAGCGAAATTACTTTGTTGCTGCACTAAGGTCGCTAATTGTTGCTGTAGCTGGGTGATGTCCTGCGCAATCACCGCTTGCAGTAGCTGCTGAGCCCAGCTTTGATCTAATAAGCCCAGCATGGTGCGCACCGCTTCCAGCGTAATATTGCCATTGGTCTGGGCAATGGCCTGATCGGTTAAGCTTAGCGAGTCGCGTAAACTGCCTTTAGCGGCGCGTGATAACAGCACCAGTGCAGCCTGCTCAAAACTGATGTGCTCTTCGCTAAGCACATATGCCAGATGTTGCTCTATCTGGGCCGGGCTTAGTGCCAGCAAATTAAACTGCAGGCAACGCGATAATACTGTGACCGGCAGCTTTTGCGGATCTGTGGTGGCCAGTAAAAACTTAACGTGCGGCGGCGGCTCTTCCAGCGTTTTTAATAGCGCATTAAAGCTGTGTTTAGACAGCATATGCACTTCGTCGATGAGGTATACCTTAAAGCGGCCACGACTGGGGGCATACTGTACGTTATCGAGTAAATCGCGGGTGTCTTCCACTTTAGTGCGCGACGCCGCGTCAATTTCCAGTAAATCGACAAAGTTACCGGCGTCTATCTCGGTGCAAGCCGCGCATTGGCCGCAAGGCGTCGCGGTAACGCCCTGCTCGCAGTTCAAGCTTTTGGCAAAAATACGCGCTATGGTGGTTTTACCGACACCGCGGGTGCCGGTAAACAAGTACGCATGATGCAGCCGGTTATTACTCAGCGCATTGCCCAGTGCAGTTTTAACATGGTCCTGCCCAACCAGACGAGAGAAATGCTGCGGGCGCCACTTGCGGGCTAAAACCTGATAACTCATAACGGCTGCTGTTTTACTTGGTTTAGGCTAACAGACTAAACTTATTCGCCGCTATACTCAACCAGACTTAAAATTTTTAACCCGGCTTGTTCAAGACGTGCCACGCCACCCAGCTCGGGCAGTGCGATAACAAAGGCGGCATCTTCTACCACGCCACCCAGCTGACGCACCAGCTTAGCGGTAGCATCGATAGTGCCGCCCGTAGCCAGCAAATCATCCACCAGCAACACTTTATCGCCCGGCGTAATGGCATCGGCATGCAGCTCTAGCGCATCTTCGCCATACTCCAGCTGGTAACGCTGTGAAATACGCTCACGTGGCAGTTTTCCGGGTTTGCGCACCGGCACAAAAGAGATCCCCAGCGCATAAGCCAGCGGCGCACCAAAGATAAAACCGCGCGACTCGGTGCCGACAATTTTGGTTATACCTTTATCAGCATATAAATGACTGAACGCATCAATCACCTTTTTAAAACTAGCGCCATCCTGCATTAAGCTGGTGACATCACGAAACACGATGCCCGGCTTGGGGTAGTCGACAACCGTTTTAATAACTTGTTTTAACTCAGCTGATAATGCCTGCTTATCCATGTTACAAACCTTTTATGTTAGAGTCCCGACAGGACAAAAAAGCCGCCCTTGGGCGGCCTTCGACACTACTGCCAGCTTACGCCAGAATTTGCAGCCAACGCACTATTGGCGCTAAACACAGCAATGACACAAACACTGCTACCAGGGCCAGAAATTGCCACAGGTTAAACGACTCTTTAAACTTCTCGTCAGCCATTGCACTACTCTTTTGACATCAGTGGAATTAGGGGCGCTTATGGTAATGAATTTTGCCCTGCTTGAAAAGACACCAACAGCCCTTTTGCGGCGAAGTCCTGCAATATCGTGCTGGCACCGTTAAGCAAGGTGTCACTATCCAGCTGTGGTATGAATGGCACAAGCAGCTCTACTAACTGTTTAAGCGTGCAGCCGGGTGCCTGCTGCAGGTGATGCAGCAGCGCTGCCGTTAACGCGTTTATCAGCACAAACTTCACCTCATCATCGCGGTTACGATACAGCAGATAACACTGCACCTCGCCAGCCGCTTGTGGCTGAAACTCACTACTGATCTGATGCACCGGATACGGATAAGCCAGCAGCATAGTTAACGCTGACAGCGCCAAGGGTGCTTCAGATAACTGCCCAGCGGCTATTGGCTGCTCTTGCTGCTGCAGCTGTTTAGTCGATAAATACAGCTCTGCCCACTCGTAATGGGCTAAATCGAGCAGAAAAGGTGGATCCTCAGCCTGGGGCTGATAATCCTGCTGTAAAAAATGCAGGAAATGCTCAGCAATATGTAAGAAATAGGGACTGCTGCAGGTAAAGCGGATAAAGAACTGCCGCACCAGCGCCTGCCAACGCGCTTGCGGGTATAAACTTTTTAATACCGGAAAGGCGCTGCTGACAAAGCCCTGCACATTATTAAAAAACAGCTCACGGTATACCGCCATCCGTTCTTCAGCTATGCCTTCAGGCATCGGCAGTTCCGGATTTTTAATGTGGGCTACAAAGGCCTGCTGTACTTGCTGAAACGACATACGCTTAAGCCTGTAATGGCAGCGTTTGCTGCCGCGCGCCCTGTTGTAGCGCTTTAATCCGTGATAATTCCTGACCGAGCTCAGCTAAATCTGGAATGTTAAAATCTCGCTCAAGTAATGTCGGTTTAACGCCATGCTGCTGATAAGCTTTTGCAAGTAGCTGCCATACCGGATCGATAACCTTGGCACCATGAGTGTCAATCAGCAAATCCTCAGCTTGTTTAAAGTGGCCGGCAATATGGTAATAAGCAATACGCGCTGAGGGCATCGCCTGCAGAAATGCCTCGGCGTTATAACCATGATTTACCGAGTTCACATAGATATTGTTAACATCCAGCAGCAGTTGACAATCCGCCTCAGAGAGCACCGCCAGGGTAAAGTCCTGCTCTGACATCTGCTGGCCCGGCGCGGCATAGTAAGACACATTTTCCAGTATCAGCGGTTGCTCCAGAATATCCTGCACCTGGCGGATCCGTTTTGCCACATACTGCACTGCCTCCTGGGTAAACGGAATAGGCATTAAATCATACAAATGGCCACCACCGGAGCAATAGCTTAAGTGCTCGCTATACAGCAGGATATTATGCTCGCGCAGAAACTGCTTCACCTGCTTAAGAAAAATAACATCCAGCGGATCCGGGCTGCCGATGGATAACGACAAGCCATGACAAATAAAACGATGCTGCTCGGTGAGCTGACGAAATTGCTTTTGCAGCTTGCCGCCAAAGGGGATCCAGTTCTCCGGTGCCACCTCGAAAAAATCGATATCAGCTGGCACAGACTGCAGTAACTGTGGCAGCATTTCACGTCTAAGGCCAAGGCCAGAGCCGGTTAAGGGGTTACCAGACGTCATCATACATTACTCTGCCAGACAACAGGCCTGCCGCAGCAGGCCCCGGCAACAGTGTGCTTAGTGGCTACCACCACATTTACCTTCACCGCATTTACCTTCGCCACATTTGCCCTCTTTGGCTTTTTCTTGCATTTTGGCTTTAGCGTCTTTGGCTTTATCGCTCATTTTTTCTTTGGCCATGTCGCTACCGCATTTGCCTTCGCCGCATTTGCCCTCGCCACACTTACCCTCTTTGGCTTTTTCTTTCATTTTTGCAGCGTTGTCTTTCATCATCTCTTCGCCGCATTTACCCTCGCCACATTTACCCTCTTTCATCTTTTCCTTGGCTTTTTTCGCTTTATCTTCTCCGCACTTACCTTCACCACATTTGCCTTCACTGGCCACCATTTCATAGCCAGAGGCCAGCTCAACGGCCGTAAAGGGATTAGCATTCGCCGTCGTAGCAACACTGGCTAAAGAGCCTAATACCAAAGCACCTACTGCAACTGCTACATTAGATTGTTTTACTGTTTTCATGGTTTCACCTGTTGTGTTAGTTACCGATTAACAGACCCGGATAAGCATAATTTGCTTTCATTACCCGATTAAAAATACCAGACTTAACTTAGCTAACGACAGCGCATTAAGCAAAATGCGATGTCTATTCAAGACAACACTAAGCGTTCTTCTAACCACTAGTGTGTTTTAGCCGGCATCTGCCTGTACCATATGGACAATAACCATTTCTCTCCCGACTCAACCGCCTCACCAGTATGCTGAGATAGTTCTAATGGCTCAGCTTTATCTGTCACATTGGTAAATGTCAACAGCTTACCCTGCTGAGGGGTAACATTGAGTCCAAGCAAATTAAAAGTAGTAGATCCGCCTATAAAGTTATCATTTAGATAGACCAACGCAGTATGAGTTCGCTGACCACCATAGCCTTCAGCAGCGAGTTCTGATCCAGCGGGCAGATAATCACCATGCTGCTTATACATTTGCCCTGGGCGGTAGCAAATAACTGATGGCACTTCCGCACGCAACGGGCATTGGCCTGTCACCGCTGAAATGCGAAGTACCAGCCAATCTACGACAACATCTAGGACCTTGCCTAATGATGCCGTCATACCCGTCCTAACTTGTTCATTTTCCACTGTATCGTTAGCGTGTACCACTTTAGCCGGATGTAACATAGGTGCAGCAGCATTAATTAGATACTCAGCCTCTGCGACCGACAACAACTCATCCATCACATATATGTCGGCTATATCTGATAGTAAAACCTTGCTATCAGAAACCGCAGCCAAGTCTGTAAAACTATCTAAGACCGGCACCAGTGCGTCTAAACAGGCTCTTAAATCTCCCTTGAGGTCGACAAGGTTTGCCTGCGCACTTTCAGACTTGAAATGCTGCTTCGCCAGATATAAACCACTTTGTGCAGCATGTGCCATCCAAGCATTTTGCTCAGCTACAGACGAAGCGTTGCGCGCCATATAATATTGAGAATGTGGATCACCACCATATGCTGCTATTTTGAATGCTGTTTTAGCGGCATCCCGGCAGCTATCACCTTGTCTGAGCAGAATAAACCCGAGTGTTCGAAGTGCTATTGGATAGCCTTGTTTAGCTGACTCCACCACGCAACTAAGTGCGCCCGCCTGATCTTTATTCACTCCTTTACCGCTAAACATTAATTCAGCACAGCGCATCAGTGCTTGGGCATCGCCTGTCATAGCCGCAGAGCGGAAATATTCGAAGGCCAACGCAGGATCAGCTTTGACTCCATGTCCTTGTAGGATTAATACACCCAACAATTCAATTGCCCGCGTGTGTTTCTTCTCGCCAGCTTTATGTAGCCAGTCAAACGCCGTTTTCACCTCGCCGTGGCGTAGCGCATACAACCCCAGTTGGTACATGGCCTGGGCATCGCCAGCCCTAGCTGAATTTTCTAATTGTGCTAATGGTTGTTCCATATGTTTCCCCTACTGCGCATCTGAACGGAACCAGCCGACAATGCTATAACGTGCTGCCGGACAATAATTTGCTACCTGAGAGACAAAATGGTGTTGCGGCACCGAAAAAACGGTCAGAGTGTTAAATGAAGGTAACAAAGATTGCCTGATACGGCCATCATTCTCCTGCAGGTGCAGTAAACCACCCCAGTCTGGCTGCCAATGTCGTGATAATCCAATAGTATATGCTGCTGCACGCACCTGCCCAACAGGTGCACCATTATCATCGTGAGATCTTAAAAAATGCCCTGGCAAGTATCGGGATACTTGGCCGTCTGCCTTTACAATTGTTTGATTTCCAGTTAATGCGCGCATAAAAGCCACTGTTTGTGGATGACAAATTTGTTCAACGTAGTGGTGAAACACGCTGCTTGGATTGGTTTGCTGCAAGTAATGCGTAACAAGCATATAACTGTCATAACAGAACGCATATTGGTTTTCAGCCGCCTGCCGAGTAATACTAGCAAATAATTGTTGCTGCTGTTGCGCCGATAAGGCCATCACTTCGGATATGGGCTTTTTAGCCCCTCTCCCATTAATGATATAAGCCATATCCCACGGTAATACGCTGAGCTCAGCCTCCATTTGCGCAACAATTTCAGCACGAAGAAAATCGTTAACTTGGACCACTCCGTTTGCTGCAAGCTGTTGCCGTAGCGCTTGCGTATCGGTTGGCAAATTAAAAAAATGTTGTTGCATCTAAACTCCTAGCCGCCGTAACGGTTTGACCAGCAGTTTACCGCAACGGTAATCCGCCTGTCCTGCCCCATAAAGGGCGCAACTTCATGCTGTAGGTATGAAGGGAAAATGACTAACTGACCAGCCTGTAATTTAAAATTATGATTGCCAACTCCATATTGACCATTTAACCGCACATTACCGGCATCCAGGTAGCTATTAGCGTGGGGTCTTGGGTCATGAAAACGCAATACACCGCTGTCGGGTTTATTATCAGGCGAAGTTCCCGGGTTTACGCAGTACACAGCCGACCATGACGCCATTGGGTGGTTGTGTGTATAAAAATAGCCAGCAAACTCGGTAATGTGAAACCAGGCATCCGCGTTAAGTTGCAGCCGACTTAACTCATCGTGACTATAACCATTTAATCGGGCCATAACCCATGCTACCGACTGCAACACAAAACCACGTAAGCGTTGCACTGCTGGGTTGTCATACTTGAACAAATCGAAGTTACTTTCAAACAACGCCTCTTGGGCGTAATTATGTAAATGTGGATTGCGATACTTATCGCCCTGCGCCGTCAACACATCAAAAAAACGTTCCAGCTCGGCGTTTAACTGCTCACAATCAGGATACAGTATCTGAGCAAAAGGTGTGGAAAAGGCCGGATAAATCACCGGCTCAAGCGGCTTTTTTTCTGTCATAGATTTACCTATAAAAAAGCCCCCATAAGGGGGCTTTGTTCATTCTACAACTATTAGAACTTCACAGTAGCACGGAAGTACACATAGCGGTCCATGTTCGGATCGTATTCTGTTACCGAGAAGTTGTTGGTAGACACAGCTAAGTCGTTATTCAAGTACTCAGCTCTTGGCTCCTTGGCGAACAGGTTCTCAATACCGAAAGTGAATCGAGTATTGTATTCGTCCATGGTGTATCCAACAGATACATCATGTACAAAGTATGATGGTAATACTTCTGTTACACCGTCTTCTGCAGTCAGACCGAAGGCAACTGTGTAGTAGTTGTCCATCTTATCAACCCAACGGGTATCCCAGTGAGCATCCCAGTTACCCATCATCCAGTCGATAGAGAAAGTACCTTTCCATTCAGGGTAACCCGCATCACCGTACTGAACACCTAATTGCTCTTCACCATCAAACTTGTTAGTGATGGCGTGCGCAATATCAACTGCGAACTTGAAAGTACCAAACTCAGTCTCAGGCATGCGGTATGCGAAGTAAGCATCCACACCTTCAACTTCGTATTTACCGGAGTTTTGCAGGAAGTTGCGAATATCAGTTATAAAACCAGTGTTAGGGTCACGGTCAATAAACTGAGCAGCGAAAGCATCGCCAGCCGCGTACTCAGTTAACAGACGAGGCGCACCATAACGGCCGATTGAATCTTCAACTTCGATGCTGTAGTAATCCACAGTCATCTCTAAGCCTTCCACCCAGCTTGGGTTATATACAAAGCCGATAGTGTTAGAAGTAGAGGTTTCTGGGCTTAAGTCAGGAGAAGAAACCTGAGTAATACGGATCTGCGTGTTAGATTGACGGTAGCCTTGTGGAACACCAGCACAACCCGGTAACGCTTGTTGAACTGGAGTTGGCACGCCATTCACATCGATGAATATTTGTGCACCAGTTGCGGTAACAGTATTACAGGGGTCAGTTAACGTCGGGTATGAATCCGCGTTACCAGCAAATAAGTCAGAGATCGAAGGTGCACGGTAACCTTGAGCCCAGGTGCCACGGATTAATAAGTCATCCATTGGACGTAATTCCAGACCCACCTTAGCCGTTGACTCATTACCGAAAGTACTGTGGTCAGAGAAGCGCACGGCTGGAGTTACTGTCAACATTTCCAATACAGGGATTGAGAATTCAACATAAGCTTCATCCAAACGGAAACCGCCTTCTGTTGCGTCGCGCTGGTTACCAGAAGATTCGCCCGTAACGGTTAATGGATCCGGAGTATCATAACCGGTTTCTTCACGGCGCTCGATACCAACGGCCATACCCACCATGCCTGCTGGTAATTCGAACAGGTCACCACCAGCATTGAACGCGTAGTCTTTCAGTGTTAAGCCTGAACGGGCAACGCTATCGAATGACACGTAATCGATCATCTCTTGCGTGATTGAACCAAAACCACCAAACAGGTTTAATGGAACGCAGTTTGTTGTAGCGTTACAGTTATCACCCAGCGCCTGGTTAATCCGTGTTAAGTTCAACAGACCCGTTGTCATCTCATCCTGGTTGTTCTGACCGTAGATGTAGTGCGCATCCCACGTCCAAGCATCACCCAGTGAACCTTCTAAACCGATCATTGCACGGTAAGTAGTATCGTTTTGTTCATAACGGCGCGGGCCTGCTTCTACGAAACGACGTTGAGCGGCGTATGGCGTGTAAGCCTGCGGATCAAAACCTGCAGCGGCTGCACGTGACACGTCACCATACAAGGTGGTGCCGAATGGGTTGTAGATGTTATTTGCATGGATGTCTACACGGCTTGCCGCAGCGCCAAACGCAGAACCCAATGTTACCGGCATAGGAGCAAGCTCTTGGGCTGATTTACGGTTAGTAATTACGAAATCTGACACCAAACGTAAATCATCTGCCAGGTCATAGTAACCCTGAACGTAGAAAGAGTTACGATTTTGCGGAGTAATTAAGTAGTTATCTGGAGCGTAGTTATACAAACCGTTTACAGCGGCATTTCGGTTTTCCCAAGTGTCTAAACCTACACTCGCACCTGTACCAGCTTGAGGAACCAAATCAAAACGGTCATCATTTGGGTTGGTATTAGTTGTACCCAGGTTAGTGTAACCATTGTCTAGCAACGTATCGATTGTCCCCTGACTTAGCTGGTTGTTATACACCTGAATACGGCCTTTTTCAGTAGTAGAACTATTACCGAAAGCCGAAATGTCACGGTCACCAGCCCAAACTGGATGCTGGGTTACATGGCTCATATTAAACAGTAAGCCACCTTTGGCACTGGTAATACCAAATGTCAACTCAGCTGAGTATTGACGGCCATCACCCTCACTGGCGTTCTCACCGCCATAAACTGACAGCTCAACACCTTCAAAATCTTTGCGGGTAATAATGTTGACTACACCTGCAATCGCATCAGAACCATATACAGCTGATGCACCGTCTTTCAGAACTTCAATACGCTCAACGGCAGCAGATGGGATAGTGTTTAAATCAACTGTCGAGCCTAAAGAAGAGATCCAACGGCGGCCGTTAACCAATACCAAAAGACGCTGAGCGCCTAAGTTACGTAAGTCGATATTAGTTGCACCATTACCGCCATTATTAAACGCGGTGTTCAGCGCCGCACCTGCAGCCGGAATATCTTGTAGGATATCACCGATACTTAACAGACCAGAAGCATCAATTGCTGCACGGTCAAGCACTAACACCGGGCTTGACGTTTCCATATCAGTACGTTTGATACGAGAACCGGTAACTTCAATACGTTCAACTTTGGCTGTTTCTTCTTCAGCTGCTGTAACCTGGGCAGTGAATGCGGTTGCCGATGCAGCACCGAAAGCAATCGCTAAGCGCACGGCTTTGCTTAATTTATTATTCGTATACATGTATTTCTCCCTGGACCACTATCTAGTGATTCTATTTTTAACAGTTACCAACCTTTTACGGCGCTTGGCACTCCGTTTATCTCGGATTACCTCCGATTTGTCGCCTGCTGATAATAAACGCAATTTTTCGGCAGGGTCAACAGCTTTTGCGGAACATTTGATAATTTAGATTGTCCGCTGGCAAGCCCCGATGCTGTTAACTCGGGAAGATTGGCACTGCAATGACAGCGAACAGTACAAAAAGTACCGTTTTATTATCCAATTAGCGTCGAAAACACCCTACTTCAGCCAAACGCAAGCAAACCCTATCGTAAAGATTAAGTTACAAAACATCCATTTCGGCTGCCATGGGTGCATATCTATAGTGACTATGCCGGCTAACTGCTGGTATCAATTTCTAGTTTAAACGCTAGTGTAAAGCGCGAGGCATAACACACCCGATTAGGCGGTCTACCAACATGTTTAATAGCACCATCGAAAATTACTACTCGCCCCGGCTTGGGTGTGCAGGCATAAACACAGTCATCTTCGCTGTTATAGAACATGGTCTCGCCTCCCCATTCGACATCCCACTTGTGGCAGGCGTACATTAATACCGTTAACTCTGTGCTTCCAGGCAGGCAATCTGTATGCGTGAACAACATATCGCCGTAGGATGCCAAATTACAATAGGCACGATAAGCTTTAAAACGTTGCCCTGTCACCGCAAACACTGCTTCAAGACTGCGATGATAAACAGGTAGCGCTGATAGTTGATTCGCATTTAGATTAAGTACGAAATGTCTAAACGCTGCTGTATCTGGTCTGGCGACTTCACTGCGTATAAAAGGGCTATTTTCCAAATTCATCGCAATCACACCGGACTCTTCCGGTGAGCACAGATTGTCAAAAACCCATATTTTTCTGCCTTCAATTGAAGTTTCATATTTTGGTTGGTACTTCATAATCTCCCGCTCTGCAATCTGCACTTCTAGAACAAATGTTTTACCGTTAAAGCTGTGTATTTGCAACGCGTGAAAAAATGTTTGCCCTATCGACTTACGCCAGTTTGTTTAAATTGACTACCGCAGGTAAACTAAAGCAACTGTATAAAAATCCATATCCTTATGCTTAGCGACCAAATTAAAAGCCAGATTCGCACTATCCACGGCCGGATTAAAGATAGCTTGCCCAATTACCAGCCGCGCGCCGGGCAAAATCAGCTGGTAGCTGAGATCGCCAAAATCGTCTCGGGCAGTTACCACCGCCACGAGCGCATTGGCTTGATAGAGGCAGGTACAGGCACCGGAAAGTCGTTAGCTTATATGCTGGGCGTAATTCCGTATGCACTGTCGCAAAAGAAAAAAGTAGTCATTGCAACCGCTACCGTGGCACTGCAAGAGCAGCTGGTGAATAAAGATCTGCCGTTTTTTCAGCAGCACAGTAAGTTATTGTTTGAGTTTAGTCTGGTAAAAGGCCGCGCACGTTATGCCTGTATAGAGCGGCTGCGCCAGCAGCAACGCCACCCTGAGCTGTTTGCCAGCACCAATACCGCTACTGACTGGCAGAGCTTATTAGACAGCTGGGCTAACCGCCATTGGCTGGGCGATAAGGACAGCTTAAATATCACCTTGGATGAGCAGAGTTGGCAACAGATTGTTGCCGACCCGCTGCACTGCCACAAAGCTGACCGGCGTCATTTAAATTGCCCATTTCATTTAGCCCGTGCTGAAGTTGAGCATGCCGATGTGCTGGTGGTAAATCACGCGCTATTGCTGGCCGATTTAGCCAGTGGTAACAGCGTACTGCCAGGCCCTGCCGACTGCATTTATGTGATAGATGAAGCGCATCATTTACCCGACAGCGCCAGAGAGTTTTTTGCCGCCCAGGCGCAGCTGAGCCATAACAGCCAATGGCTGGAAAAGGCCGGCAAAACGCTGCAACAATTAATACAGCTGCTACCGGCCACAGTGATGAAAGACCTGATACGGTTGCAGGATAGCTGCAATGAACTACAAAGCCTGCTAAAGCCGGTGGAGCGTTGCGCAGAGGAGTTTAAACCGCGCTGGTTTAGTGAGAAAACCGAGTATCGCTTCAGCGATGCCGCCCTGCCTAAACTGCTGCAGCAACAAGCCGAGCCGCTGGCACAGATTAGCCAAAAAGCATTGCAGCAACTGGAAAAAGTGCAGCAGCAGCTGCAGGAGCATAGCAGTGAGCAGTCACTATCAAGCAAACAAAGCCTGGCCTTGTTACAAGAGCTCAGTTACCTGTATCAGAAGCTGGAGCAACAACAAAACCTGTGGCAGCTGTATGCCCAGCCGCAGGACAAAACCGTGCAGCAAGCCCGCTGGGTAGCGCTTCACAGCACCAGCCAGTATATAACGGCCAATGCTACACCCTTGGGTGTGGCAAGCAAATTAGCCCAACTGCTATTTGATGAAGCCTTTGCTGTGGTGCTGTGCTCGGCTACGCTGACGGCACTAAATTCGTTTAGCTACATTAAATATGACTTGGGGCTTACGCAGTTTGATGGAGTACAAACGCTGCAGGTCGCCTCGCCTTTCGCCTATGCCGAAAAAGGCCAGATCCTCTTGCCTAAAATGCAGGCTGAGCCAACAGAGGCCAGTTTTACCGATGAGCTGGTAAAAGTGCTGCCAAAATACTTGCCTGATAATCAGGCCAGCCTGGTGTTGTTTGCGTCATACTGGCAAATGCAGCAGGTTGCTGAGCAGTTGCGCGCCAAAGGTTTCTCCTTGCTGGTACAGGGCGAAGCGTCACGCCAGGCATTGCTGCAATTACACAGCGAAAATTGCAAGCATGGCCGCAGCAGTATTTTATTTGGCACCCAGAGCTTTTCTGAAGGGCTGGATTTACCCGGCAAGCTGTTAACCAATCTGGTGATCACCAAATTGCCTTTTGCCGTGCCGACTTCGCCACTGGAAGAGGCATTGGCTGAGGCCATTAGCAAAAAAGGCGGTAATGCTTTTGCGCAGCTGACGATTCCGGCAACAGCGAAGAAACTGGTGCAAGCCTGTGGTAGACTGCTGCGCCAGGAGCAAGACGAGGGCCGGATAGTGATCCTGGACCGTCGCCTGGTGACCAAAACCTATGGCAGCGCGATGTTGAACGCCCTACCGCCCTTTCGCCGCCAGATTGATTACTAACAGGAAGCACTGTGTTTGCTGAATTAGCTATTGAGCCATCCGTTTTACTGATCCTGTGCCTGGTAGCGTTTAGCGCGGGCTTTATTGATGCCATTGCCGGCGGTGGCGGCCTGCTTACGGTACCCGCACTGCTGACTGCTGGCTTGCCGCCCCACGTGGTGCTGGGAACCAATAAACTGGCTGCGACGTTCGGATCTTTTACTGCCTCACTCACTTATTACCGTAAAAAGCTGTTTAACCCGCTGTATTGGCGTCGCAGTTTAGGCTACACCGCCTTGGGTGCTGTGCTGGGCACTCTGGTGGTTGACTATTTAACCACTGAGACGCTGGAAAAAGTCTTGCCCCTGCTGATTTTAGTCGCCGCTATCTATACTTTATTCAATCGCATGCAACCGGATGATGCCTTAAGCCTGCCGCCACAAAACCGCAAATTGTTCTGGCAACAGCGCGTTCAGGGGCTGGCACTGGGTTTTTATGATGGCATCGCAGGCCCCGGCGCCGGCGCCTTCTGGATGGTGTCAACCATGGCGCTGTACCGTATTAATTTGCTGCTTACCAGTGGTGTCGCCCGTACCATGAATTTTGTCAGTAACGGCTTTTCATTGATGGCGTTTATCGCACTGGGACATGTTAATTTTGCTCTGGGCTTCGCCATGGGGCTGTGTTTAATGCTGGGCGCCTGGCTCGGTGCCAACTCAGCGATCAAATTTGGCAGCCGCTTTATCCGCCCGGTATTTATTTGTGTCGTAATTGCCATAGCACTTCGCTTAGCCTGGCAAGCCTGGAGTAGCTGATGGATTTACTGGCCACTCTGACACAGCAATTAGCCGAGTTTATGCGCCGCGCACAGCAGATCGACCGACAACAGCTCAGTGGCAAGCCGCAAAACTGGTTCGACAGCGCCTTGTTTAGCTGCCGCTCAGCCGAACTGACTGACTATGTGGCAGAGGCGCAGCGTAATCTGGCCCATTTACAGCAAGGCCGCTTAACAATAGCGGCAAAGCAGCGCCTGGTGCAGCACTTAAGCGAGCAAACTGCGGCACTGACCCGCGCTTTTCGTAATGTGGATACCAGACAAAAACCTACCAGCAAAGCCAAAGTTAAAGCACTGGTGCAAAGCGTCAGCGCCAGCAGCCAGCAACTGTATCAGCAGCTTAGTGAGGTGCAGCAATTTGAGCGTCGGTTGTTAGATATGATAGCGCTGGCCAGCCGGGACAGTTCTGCAGAGGCCGTTACGCGTACTTTGGCACTGCATGCGCGCTTAGGCCGCTGTCGTAAAGCCTTGTCAGATTTAGAACTACAAATTCAGCAGCTGGAGCAGCGCGGCAGATGAGCCTAAAGTTACCCGCCATGCTGTATCACCCTTGTTACAGTGCGCTTGAGTTACCTGCACAGCACCGCTATCCGATTTTGAAATACCAGACATTACATCAACAGCTGTTAAGTATCGGCGTACCTGACGATGCTTTTCAGTTGTCAGTACCGGTAAGCGAAGCGATGCTAAGCCAGGTACACTGCTCAGGTTACATCGATAGCCTGAAGACAGGCAGTATAGACGCGAAAGCTATGCGCCGTATTGGCTTTCCCTGGTCGTCACAGTTGTATCAACGTTCACTGTGTTCTGTCGGTGGCACGCTACAAACTGCACAAGCCGCGCTCGACACTGGCGGTATTGCTTTGCATTTAAGTGGCGGCTATCACCATGCGTTTTATGCCGAGGGTTCTGGGTTTTGCCTGTTTAATGACCTGGTGGTGGCGGCTAAAACACTGCTAACCCGGGGCGTAGATAAAATTCTACTTGTCGATTTAGACGTACATCAGGGCGATGGCAGTGCACTGCTATTGGCAGACGAGCCACGTATTATCAGCTGCTCGGTGCACTGCGAGAAAAACTTCCCTTACCGCAAGCAGCAATCAGACTGGGATATCGCGTTGGCCAAAGACTGCACTGATGACGAGTACCTGACAGCGGTAGAGCAAAGCCTGACAAGCCTGCTGAACTGGCACCGGCCGGATTTGGTGATTTATGATGCCGGGGTGGATGTTCATCGCGATGACGAACTGGGACTACTCAACATCTCAACGCCCGCGCTATATCAGCGTGACTTGCTGGTATTACAACACTGCCAACAGCTGAACATACCGGTAGCCGCCGTGATTGGCGGTGGTTACCAGCGCAACGTCGCTGCGCTGGTGCAATTACACTTACAATTGTTTAAAGCCGCTTTTACGCTTTATGGTTCAGATCTCGCCGGCAAAATAAAAACCTAAACGCTTTTTCACTGCTGGCGGCAATGCTGGCAAATCGCTTTTGGGCAATAAGAAGGTGGCCATATTGAACAGATCGGTAAAGATACGATTTTTCTCAGTGGTACGCTTTAAGTAATCGTGACCGGACGAACCGCCGGTGCCAATCTTACTACCCAGCATACGCTGTACCATCATGGCATGTTTATAACGCCAAATAGTAAGCTGTTCATCAATTTCCGTCAGGCAGGTGAGCAGCTGAAACGGCAGATTAAACACCGGCTCTTCCTGATACAGGCTGATAAACAGTGCCGATAACATGGCACGCTGACTTAAACGAAAAGCACCGCTTTGCTGTAACTGCTGATACTTATCTTTGTCGAGTAAAGCGGCAAATTTCTCTGCTGTGCGGCTAATTTCAGTCAGTTGCAGCGCTCGCTCATGCTCGGCAATTTGTACTATAGACTCAACCGTCGCTTTGTCATGGGCCAGCATGGCTTGCGTAGCCTGCTGATACATTTGCCAGAAACTGAAATTTTCCTGCTCTAAAAACGGCATCCGCTCCAGCCATTTCTCAATACGCTCAAACAAACTCGGCTGATGCTCTAACTGCTGCAAGAACACCCTGTCTGCTTCATTCAGACGGCTGTAAAAGGAGCTCTTATCAAAATCGATACGAAAATCACTTTTTAGTCCCAGGCCAATTTCCAGCATTTTAAACTGAATGCTCTGAAAACCTGATGCTGGCACCAGATAGTCGCGAAACGCCATAAAATCCTGCGGTGTCATGGTTTCGATAATGGCGATTTGCTGATTTAACAACTGCTGTATGCTAATGACACGTTTTAGCTTATGCACTATGCCGGTAAGCTGCTCGTCTTTCACTTCATCAGCGGCAAATACTGCCATGACGGCTTTTAACTCGTGCAGAATTTGCTTAAACCACAACTCATACACCTGGTGCACAATAATAAACAAGGTCTCGTCATGTGCCTCAGCAGCATATTTAGCACTCTCGGGTGCCTGCGCCGTTAAGATTTTATCCAGCTGGAGATAATCGCCGTAATAACAGGGGGTAGTGTTCTTTTGCATAATGGTTGTTCTTATCTTGCGGTTGACGCCGGCATTGTAGCAGGGGGCGGCACTAACTCAATCTTTCGGTGGAGTTTTGCCGTAAAGCTGATTATGCTTTGAAAACACACATAACCTGGCGAGACCACCATGAAGCTAGACGACGATATTCATAACTATTATGAGAAACTGACATTAGACCATATTGTTGAGCTGGGCTTAGACCGAGAAAAAGATGCTGAATATCTGGCCGATCTCTGCTGTATTTCATTAAATCTGCTGCCACCACGCTATATCCGTTATGAAGTTGACATGGCGTTTTATCTGCCGCAAAGCGAGCGTTTTGAAATGCAAATGAAAGTCAAAGAAGCGGTAGCCCGGGCCCGGCAGTTTTTGGACAGCAACCATTAACAGGCAGCAGTGCACCGTTGAGCAGTACTAAAACATCACTTGAGCAGGCCCCAGAGCATGTAAAACTGGCGGTTGATTTGATTATGCTGCTGGAGCAGCATCAATTACAGCCACATACTGTCTTGCAGGCCTTAGCCTTGGTAAAACAAGATTATCTCGCTAAGCAAACACAGCAGAAGCCAAAAGAAAGGGAGTAATGTTGGGTGGCAACCCCACCAGCCACATCCCGGCACATACGTCATAAACTGTGGCTGCTTCCTTCCGGACCTGACCAGGTTCGCTTACTAGTATTGCGAGAGGACCAATGGGGTTACCATTGAACTGCCAAATCCTCAGCAGGCGCGCATTATGCGCAAAAGCAGGTGCTGTTGCAAGCCTGCCTGCATTAAAACCACAGCTTATTCAGGCTGCAATGCCTGTTGATATTGACGTAACACTGCTTTGATGCGCTGTTGATTATCAGGCCCAAGTCGGATCATTTGCTTCTGAGCAGCGGGTAATTGCTCAAGCACAGGGTCAGCAAACTGATACACAACAGACGGACGCACCAGTTGCACCGGATACTGTACTTCTGGAGTCTCTAACAATACCGCTATTGCCGCTAATAGCTTATTTTTAAACAACTCATCAGGATAACCAAGCTCAGCATACGCTTGCTGCAACAAAGGCTCATAGCGATTGAACAATGGCAATAATTGAGCAGCCGGCACGCTTTCTAACAGCTGAATATAGGGCTCGTAGCGAGCAAAATGCTGTTCACTCAGTTGCATGTTATCTGGGTCGCTAATAGCAAATTTTTGCTCCAGCGGTTGTAGTAACGGGTGCCCCACGGCTAACTGCCCCTGAGCAATATTATCGGTTTGCACAACGAAATTGCGCAGCATCTCTTCGGTAACAAACAAGCCGGCTAAACCCGCACGCCAATTAAGTGCCAATAGGCGTTGTTTTACCTCTGCATCCGAGCTATCCAGCGCGGGTAACGGTGGTTCGGGGGCGGTCACCGACTCTGGTTCGGGCTCAATGGTCGCTGTTGGTTCTGGTTCGGCCGGCGTTTGAGCTGGCTCTGGCTCGTCGGCAACAGGTGCTGCAGCCGGCTCTGTTGCTGGTGCTGGCTCACTTAACTCCGGTGGTAATAAGGTTAACGGCTCTGGTTTGTCTTCTTTACTAAACAGCAACCACAGCGCCAGCAACACGACCACCACCACGGCGGCAATACCGACATAATACAGCTGTTGCTGATTGTTGCTTTTTTGTTCTGTCATACGAACCTCATTGAACTAATCACATTGCTAGGCGATTAAGCGTTGCATTCTGTTGGCGTTAACGCAATATACTAAGCAATGAGCCTGTTGTCTGGAAAAAGTTCAACCCCAATATGACCGAACCTACACCCACTGCAAATAGAAAAACGGCGCTGTTGTTAACTGGCGGCGGTGCGCGCGCGGCTTATCAGGTTGGCGTGCTAAAAGCCATTGCCCAGCAGTACCCGCGTAGCAGCAAATTACCGTTTCAAATTATTAGCGGCACCTCTGCCGGTGCGATTAATGGCGCGGCAATGGCCTGCTATGCCTCCTGTTTTCATTTGGGCGTAAAAAAGTTGGAATGGATCTGGCGTAACTTCCATACCAACCAGGTGTATTATTCTGACTATGTGCGGGTTTTTCGACAGCTATTACGGGGCGTTTTTAGTGCCTTTCAAGCTGATTATGCCAATAAGCAACCTGTAAGCCTGTTTGACAATAAACCCCTGAAGCAGTTACTGACTAAAGTTCTGGATTTAAAACGTATCGATCGCAACATTATGGGCGGCTATTTGTCCAGTGTGTCAGTGACAGCATCTTGTTACAACAATGGCGACTCCATTACCTTCTTTCAGTCGGACAGTGCGCAAGAATGGCGCCGGGCCAAACGCTGCGGCCAGCGAACACTTTTGGGCGTGCATCATCTGATGGCTTCGGCGGCGATTCCAGTGGTGTTTCCCTCGGTACGTATTCATCAGCAATATTTTGGCGATGGCTCGGTGAATCAGCTGGCTCCGCTTAGCGCCCCTATTCACCTGGGCGCTGATAAAATATTAATTGTTGGTGTGGCTGATCCGCGTAAGAACGAACTGAACCAGCGCATGCTGCATCATCCGGATCTGGCAACTATTGCCGGTCATCTGCTCGATACCGTGTTTACCGATACGCTGAACTCAGACTTAGAACGGATGCAACGGGTAAACAACACCATCAACACGATGGCAGAGCATGGTGTGCCGACCAATTTGAAACCGATTAACAGTCTGATGATAAATCCCAGCCAGAACTTTGGCCAACTGGCCAGTGAACACTTTCTGTCCCTGCCGCTAGCGGTGCGGACTATGCTGCGAATTACCGGTATTCGCCAACACTCGGATTCCAGTTTGGCAAGCTATCTGCTATTTGAGCAAGAGTATACCCGCCGCCTTGTCCAATTGGGTTTTGACGATGCCAATGCCCAGATGGACACCATCATGACCTTTTTAACCGAGTAACCAAAGACTGTACGGCAAAGTATAGCAAACAGCAGTCAACGCCTTGACACCACATCTTACACCGTTGAATTTAAAGCAATATTTAGAATGGCATAAGTTTTGCTTACTAAATTGCAGTAATAATACAGTTGTCGGATATGTCTATGGAATACCTGTTAGTTCATGAAGTGGCGCTCAGTCATGCCCCCAGCTATGCCAATATGACTAAACTGCAGCAATGGCCTGCGCTACCTGAGTGTAGTGAGCAAACACTGGTGAGTCAGTTACAGACAACATTGGATATTCAGCAGCAACTGAATATTGTTTCTATGGCTGCCGGCAAAATATTGCCGCTATCGGGCTTGCGCTTAAAAACCGCTGTGGGTGATTTTAGTGCCAGCGGTTCACGCACAGCCCAGTGCGAGCATCGCAGCGTACTGGTATTAAATCAGCAGTGCCTGGCCGAGCTGATTTATCACAGTGACTATCCGTTTAGCCCGATGAACCAACGCGAACTTGGCTTGCTGGAGGGAGAATGGCTGTATGCGTTGCGTAATGCACTGGTGGTAAACCGCCTGCAACACATGGCGCTGAAAGACACCCTGACTGGTTTGGGTAACCGCCGCTTTTTTGACGACAGTGTCGATAAAGCTGTTTTGCTGGCGCAGCGCCATAATGAGTGCTGTGCGCTGATCCTGCTTGATTTGGATAACTTTAAACAGGTTAACGATTTATCTGGCCACAGTGCCGGTGACGACATTCTGCTGGCGGTTGCTGATTGCCTTCGTGACACCCTGAGAGTTACGGATAGCCTGTTTCGCTTTGGCGGTGATGAATTTGCCGTGATTTTATCTGGCACTGACGCCGACAGCGCAGAGCTGGTTGCCCGCCGACTGGTGAAGGCCATTAACCAGCATCATTTATGCCAGCAACATCAGGTCAGTGCCAGTGCCGGTCTGGCTCTGTTGAAACCGCAGCAAGATGCCAAAGCACTGTTTAGCGCTGCCGACAGCGCACTCTATGCCGCCAAAGATGCCGGCAAAAGTAC
Source organism: Chromatiaceae bacterium (assembly GCA_033838465.1). Lineage (GTDB taxonomy): Bacteria > Pseudomonadota > Gammaproteobacteria > Enterobacterales > Alteromonadaceae > Alishewanella. The sequence continues at coordinate 154,231 of JAJLKZ010000007.1, read as the reverse complement.
GGTTCGGGTGGCCTAAACCAAGCTATTCAGCTGAAACCTCAGGCTGCCAATGTAGCCAAAGTTTGGCCTCTGCCGGCGCTACACTGCTGGCGAAGCCCGCTACCGTCACCAACTCGCCGTCTATCAACAACAATGGCACTCGTTGGCGCTGCCACGGCGGCACGCGCCACAATTTAAACCATTGTTTAAGGGGCTTACTCATCGCCGCTCCAGCCGGCTTAAACCGCAGGCTTAAGCGGCCAAATACCACTTCCCCAGCCTTTGAAGGCAAGGGGAAGCTGCCAGGTTGTTTGCAGCGACTAAACTGCAGCTCCCCGCAGCCCGAGGGCAAACTCAGCCTGAACTGCGCAATATGTTCATTCACGGCGAAGCTGATGCTGTCTAAAGGCGCCTGCAGTTGTTCAGGCTTCAACAGATACAAGGTGTTGTCATAACGACAAACAATAAAATCGTTCAGCACCAACTGCGGCGTAGCGTCGTGCCGGGCCGCTATCACTTGCAGTTTCAACGTAGTTAACCATTGGGTGTCAGGGTTTAAGCCAAAGCCCTTCAGCCACTGGCGGATGACTAAATCCTGCTGCGCCGGTAAATACGCCGCTAGCTTGGTTAAAGCTAGCTTTTGTTCGTTAACACAAACATTAAGTGCTTGCGCAGTGTAGTGGTCTAAAAGCGCTTGCTGCTGGGCAATATGCTGCATACTGCGCTGCGCAGTCTGATGAAAATGCGGCCAGCGCGCCTTAAGCAGCGGCGCTATCTGCTGTCGGATAAAATTGCGTTCAAAGCGGGTATCGCTGTTGCTGTCATCTTCCACCCAGCTAAGCTGATGCGTCTGGGCATACTGTTCGAGCTGCTGGCGACTAAAAGCAAGTAAGGGTCTAAGCAATATACCTTTAGCAAAGGGCCGCCTGGCGGCTATACCGGCCAGGCCCGCGGGGCCAGCACCACGCTTTAGTGCTAAGAGTATGGTTTCCAGTTGATCATCGCCATGATGAGCGGTTAACAGCAGATGTTTGTCGGTACAAATATACTGCGCCAGCGCCTCATACCGCGCTTGCCTCGCCCTTTGCTCTAAATTATCAGTCCCGTTAAGCCTGACCTGCTGTTGGTAATAGCTGACGCCAAGTGCCTGACACTGCTGCTGGCAAAACTGCCCCCACTGTGCGGCATGCACACTGATACCGTGGTTAATATAGACAGCCGATAAAGCAAAAGGCTGCCGTTTTTGCACTTGTACCAAAACATGCAGTAGCACCATAGAATCCAGGCCACCACTGAATGCCAACACCAACTGGCTATCAGGTGCTAAGGCAAGTGTATTGATAAGGCCAGCCACGCTTAACTCAGGCGCCGGACCACTGCAAGGTTGTGTCATAAGCGAAGACGTTAATAAATAATACGGCAGACTACCACAAAACAAAAAGCCAGTGCAGCGGCACTGGCTTTTGTTACAAGGGGCTTAGCAACAAAACTTAGCAATAACCGTATGACATTAACCGTTTATAACGCACATTTAACAGCTCTTTGCTGCTCATTTTTTGCAGCTTCTGTAAATCCCGCAGTAATGCCTGCTTTAATGTTTGCGCCATCTGCTCGTGAGAACGATGAGCACCACCCAGCGGCTCTGGTATCACTTCATCAATCAGTTTCAGCTCTTTAATACGCTCAGCAGTAATGCCCATAGCATCAGCCGCCAGCGGGGCTTTCTCGGCGCTTTTCCATAAAATAGAGGCACAGCCTTCGGGAGAAATAACTGAATACGTGCTGTACTGCAGCATGTTCACTTTATCGCCAACACCAATCGCCAGCGCGCCACCCGAGCCGCCTTCACCAATAACGGTACATATCACAGGCACTTTAAGGCCGGCCATCACTTTTAAATTACGCGCAATCGCTTCAGACTGACCACGCTCTTCCGCACCGATACCAGGATAGGCACCCGGGGTATCAATAAAAGTGACGATAGGCATGTTAAAGCGCTCGGCCATTTCCATTAAACGTAACGCTTTACGGTAACCTTCCGGCCGTGGCATACCAAAATTACGTTTAATTTTCTCGCGGGTGTCACGGCCCTTCTGATGGCCAATCACCATCACGGGTGTGTCACCCAAGCGCGCCGTACCACCAACAATTGCTAGATCATTGGCAAAAGCGCGGTCACCGGCTAAATCATCAAACTCAGTAAACATATGCTGGATATAATCCAACGTGTAAGGCCGAAGTGGGTGGCGGGCTAATTGCGCCACTTGCCAGGCACCCAATTCAGCAAAAATCTTTTTGGTCAGGCCCAGACTTTTTTCTTTTAGTTTGTTGATCTCTTCTTCTAAGCCTAAATCGTAATCGCCATTACGGCTGACATTACGTAATTCGTCTATTTTTGCTTCAAGTTCAGCAATAGGTTGCTCAAACTCTAAATAATTCAGCATCATCGACTGTCACTACCTAATTAATTAAATTCCAGTTCTATTGTTGCCAATTGCTTTAACTGGTGCAACAAAGCGTCGGCCGGCGTTACCCACCACTGCGTTCCCAGCTGTAACATAACCTCGCCTTCCTGGCGTTGATAGCGCAATTTTACTGGCACAGTACCTGCTTTATACTCACCTAATACCTGCTGTAATCTTTGCAGGTAATTGTGGTCTATTTGCGGCGATTGTACAGTGATATTAAGCGATCTCAGAGATTTTTCCCTTACTGCCGTGATCTCGCTGACATCGCGGCCGGTCATTGTAAGGCCACCGTTAAAATCATCAAAGCTGACCTGTCCGGTAATCACCAAAATGCGGTCTTTTTGCAGCTGTTGCTCGAAACTTTCCAACAGATCCGGGAAAAACCGCACATCCAGCCGCGCCGATTTATCATCTAACGTGACGATAGCCCAGCGTCGGCCTTTTTTGTTAATCATCACCCTCACCGACACCACTAAGCCGGCGACGGTAACGCTTTGGTCTTTGCGTGTGGGCTGTAGCTCTGACAGACGGCAGTTAATATAACGTGGTATCTCATCCAGATAGCGGTTGATCGGGTGGCCGGTTAAATACAGGCCTAACGTTTCGCGCTCGCCTTCCAGCCAGACTTCATCCGGCCATGGCGCCACCTGCTTAAAGGCTGTAGCGGCATGCTCTGGCTCAGGGCTTAATAAACCGAACAAATCATCCTGCCCCACCGCCTGGGCTTTAGCATGTTGTTCAGCGGCTTTCATTGCTTCTTCTAAACTGGCCATCAACGCTGCCCGATGCGGGCCGAGGCGGTCCATGGCGCCGGATAAAATCAGCTTTTCAATCACCCGCCGGTTAAGCTTCTTTAAATCAACCTTGGCGCAAAAATCAAACAAATCAGTAAAGCTACCGTGTTGCTGGCGGGCTTGCAAAATAGCCTCTATCGGACCTTCACCAACCCCTTTTATTGCGCCAATGCCATACACAATATGGCCCTGCTCGTTAACAGTAAATTTGTATACCCCTGTGTTAACATCTGGCGGGATCAGCTTCAGCTTCATGCGCTCGCACTCATCCACCAGTGTCACAATTTTGTCGGTATTGTCCATATCAGCCGACATTACCGCCGCCATAAACTCGGCCGGGTAATGGGCTTTCATCCACAGTGTCTGGTACGACACCAGGGCATAGGCTGCAGAGTGCGATTTGTTAAAACCATAGCCAGCGAACTTTTCGACCAGGTCGAAAATCTTCATCGCCAGCTCAGGGTCAATACCATTATTAGCCGCGCCCTGCTGGAAGGTGTCGCGCTGTTTCGCCATTTCTTCAGGCTTTTTCTTACCCATAGCACGACGAAGTAAGTCTGCACCACCCAGAGAATACCCCGACAGCACCTGCGCAATCTGCATGACCTGTTCCTGATACAGGATGATGCCATAGGTTGGCTCTAAGATAGGCTTGAGCGACTCATGCTGCCAGGTGGCATCAGGATAAGAAATCTCTTCGCGGCCACGTTTACGATCGATAAAGTTATCTACCATGCCTGATTGCAGCGGACCTGGGCGAAATAGCGCCACCAGAGCGATCATATCTTCAAAACAGTCAGGCTGTAGGCGGCGGATCAGATCTTTCATGCCGCGAGATTCAAGCTGAAATACCGCTGTGGTATCGGCTTTCATCAGCACGTCGTAACTTTTCTTGTCAGTCAGCGGTATTTTGTTGATGTCCACCAGCGGCTTACCTTCGCGGGTTAGCCGGGCGTTAGCCATATTTACTGCCCACTGCAAAATGGTCAGGGTACGCAGGCCAAGGAAGTCGAATTTCACCAGACCGGCATATTCAACATCGTTTTTATCAAACTGGGTAACCGGGTTATTGCCTTCATCATCGCAATACAGCGGCGAGAAGTCGGTAATCTTGGTCGGTGCTATTACCACGCCCCCTGCGTGCTTGCCGGCGTTGCGGGTTACGCCCTCGAGCTGTCGCGCCATATCAATCAGATCTTTTACTTCCTGATCTTGCTCGTATAGCTCGGGCAAACGCGGCTCTTCTTTAAATGCCTGCTCCAACGTCATACCCGGCGTAGGTGGGATCAGTTTTGAGATACGATCAACAAAACCATAAGGGTGGCCAAGCACCCGGCCAACGTCACGAATAACCGCTTTTGCCGCCATAGTACCGAAAGTGATAATTTGCGATACCGCTTCGCGGCCATACATATCGGCGACGTGCTCAATGACCTCGTCGCGCCGATCCATGCAAAAGTCGACATCAAAGTCGGGCATGGATACCCGCTCCGGGTTTAGAAAACGCTCGAACAGCAGATCAAATTCTAACGGATCCAGATCAGTAATTTTCAGCGCATAGGCTACCAGAGAGCCAGCGCCCGAGCCCCTACCCGGCCCAACCGGAATGTCGTTATCTTTGCTCCACTGGATAAATTCCATCACGACCAAGAAGTAGCCTGGAAACCCCATCTGGTTTATCACGTCCAGCTCTATCTGCAGCCGTTCGTCATACTCGCTGCGTTTTTGCTGTCTTTCCTGCTCATCGGGAAACAGCTGAACTAAACGGTCTTCAAGGCCTTCGCGCGATTTCATCACCAGAAAATCGGCGTCAGTCATGCCACCGGTAGGAAAGGCAGGTAAAAAGTACTCGCCAAGGCGAATGGTCACGTTACAGCGTTTAGCAATTTCGACCGAGTTTTCCAACGCTTCGGGCAAATCGGCAAACAGCTGCTGCATATCCTGTTCTGATTTAAGGTATTGCTGCTGGCTGTAATTTTGTGGTCGGCGCTTGTCATCCAGGGTAAAACCATCATGAATGGCGACACGAATTTCGTGGGCAGCAAAATCGTCTGGCTGTAAAAATACCACTTCATTGGTCGCAACCAGCGGCAGCTGATATTGCTCGGCCAAGCTAACCGCTTTTTGAATATACAGCTCTTCATCCGGCCGGCCGGTACGAATAAGCTCAAGGTAAAAGCGATCGGCAAAATGCTGCTGATAAAACGCCAGCAACTCATTGGTAGTATTATTATTTTCTTTTAATAACGCCTTACCTAGCAAACCATCTTTACCGCCTGAGAGCACAATAACCCCCTGGCTGTAGTCAGAAAGCCATTCATGCTCAATTTGCGGTTTACCATCAACATGACCACGTAAATAGGCTTTGGATATCAGCTGGCTCAGGTTCTGATAACCGGTATTGTCGGCGGCAAGCAGTAACATACGGCTGGTTTCATTGCCAAACAGCGAGTGGCGTACATAACAGTCAACACCAACAATCGGCTTAATGCCGGCGTCATGCGCTGTACTGTAAAAGCGCACCAGGCCACAGAAGTTCATTTGGTCCGTCAACGCAAGCGCAGGCATGCCGAGCTTTTGTGCCGCTTTTACAATAGGTTTTACTTTAGCCAGGCCATCGACCATAGAAAAGTCGCTGTGTACCCTAAGGTGAATAAAAGCCGGTGAACTCATAGCCCGTGTTGCTCCAGCACCTGCCGTACCGGTTTAAAACTGCGCCGGTGTTGTGGCAGCACACCATGCTCAGCAATGGCCGCTAAATGCGCGGCGGTCGGGTAACCTTTGTGGCTGTCAAAACCAAACTGGGGATGCGCCTGATGCAGCGCCTGCATTTCACTGTCGCGTGCCACTTTAGCTAGAATAGAGGCGGCGCTGATTTCCGGCACCAACAAATCGCCTTTTACCACGGCACTGGCGGGTATACCAAAGTCTGTCGTACGGTTACCGTCTACCAGCACCCATTCAGGCCTGATGCTTAATGCAGCTACCGCCCGGCGCATCGCCAGCATAGTCGCGTGCAGGATATTTAATTGGTCTATTTCATGCGGTTCAGCGCGGCCCAGCGCCCAACATAGCGCCTGTTGTTTAATGTGCTCTGCCAGTTCGACGCGGCGCTTTTCTGATAACTTTTTTGAGTCAGTTAACCCGGCAATGGGTCGGCTTGGGTCCATGATCACAGCAGCGGTGACGACAGCGCCGACCAATGGCCCGCGGCCAACTTCATCGACGCCGCAAATCAGCGCAACGTCAGGCCTTGGGTACAGCGTCATCACTAATTACCTGTAAAATAGCCGCCGCTGCTTTTTCGCTGGCATTGCATTTAATTTGTTGGTGGATAGCGCGGTACTCTTCAAGCAATGCCTGCCGGTTGGCAGAGAGCTGCGGTAGCATGGCATCGACCAGGGCTTGCGGTGTTACCTGATGCTGCAGCAGTTCTGGCACCATACCACGCCCAGCCAGTAAATTCGGCAGGCTAAAATGCGCTAGTTTTACCAGCCGTTTGCCAATTTGATAGGTTAACCAGTTGGCGCGGTACGCCACGACCATTAAGCACTTGGCCAACATAGCTTCTAAGGTGGCGGTACCTGAAGTGATAAAAGTGGCATCAGCCGCTAACAGCACCTGTCTGGCCTGACCGGTAAATTCAGTAATAGCAAGCTCTGGCGCCAGTTGCTGCCTAATGGCGTTAAACTGTACAGCTTTTTGTTCTGTAACCATATTGGTGACCAGTTGCAGCTCGGGCAGCTGTTGCTGTAACAAGCGCGCAGCCTGCAAAAAATCTGGCGCCAACAGTTTAATCTCATTCGTGCGACTACCGGGCATAATGGCCAACACCGGCCGGCTTGGATCTAACCCCAGTTCAGCTTTAGCGGCTGCCTTATCGACATCCAGCGGCATAGTATCGGCCATGGTATGGCCAACAAAGGTGCAAGGCACCTGATATGTATCGTAAAACGCTTTTTCAAACGGCAGTAGTGATAACACCATGTTAGTGGCAGCAGCAATTTTAAAAATACGTTTGTGTCGCCAGGCCCAAACTGAAGGGCTGACATAATGCACAGTCTTAATACCTGCTTGTTTTAGTTTTAGCTCTACCGGCAGGTTAAAGTCGGGCGCATCAATGCCAATAAACACATCGGGTTTATCGGCCAGTAATGCCGCCAAAATGTCGCGCTTGACCTGCAGTAGCCGTGGCAGCCGGCCCAGCACTTCAACAATGCCCATCACCGCCAGCTCTTCCATATCAAACTGCGCGTTAAACCCCAGCGCTTGCATGCGCGGCCCACCGATACCGTAAAACACCGCATCGGGATGAGTGGCTTGAAGTGCTGTAATCAGATCGGCGCCTAAAATATCGCCGGAGTGTTCCCCGGCGATAATGGCGATTTTTAGTGGGCGGCCAAGCTGCATCAGCGCACTATGCCCCGGCTGGCGTTGGCGATAAAGTCAGTGAAGAGTTTAAGCTGTGGCATCGTAGCGGCTTTTTCTTCCAGCGCAGCTAAAGCTTCAGCTACCGTTTGGCCTTTACGATACACTTCTTTGTAAGCGCGACGGATTTCCAATAATACTTCAGCATCAAAACCACGGCGCTTTAAGCCCTCAGTGTTAATACCCGCCGGTACGCAAGGTGCGCCGTGCACCATGACATAAGGTGGTACGTCTTTAAGCACAATAGAGCCACCACCGCAGAAGCTGTGAGCACCAATATGGACAAACTGATGCACGCCGGTCATGCCGCCTAAAATGGCCCAATCCCCCACATGCACATGGCCGGCAGCCTGAGCGCCACTGGCAAAAATGGTATGATTACCAACGACTACATCGTGCGCAATATGGGTAGTATTCATAAACAGGTTGTGGCTACCGATGATGGTTTTGCCTTGGTCCTGCACGGTACCACGATGCACGGAGCAACCTTCACGAAACACGTTGTAATCGCCAATAATCAGCTGGGTTGGCTCGCCTTTGTATTTTTTGTCCTGACAAGCTTCGCCTATGCTGGCAAATTGGAAAAAATGATTACCTTTGCCAATAGTACTGGGGCCTTTAATCGCCACATGCGATTCCAGAATACAGTCATCGCCCAGCACTACGTCATTGCCGATATAGCAAAACGGGCCGACTTTAACATTATTGCCCAGCTTAGCGCCGGGCTCGATTACCGAAGATGGATGGATCACGTTAGAGCTCTCTTCTGGCACACATCAGCTCAGCCGAGCAGACAATTTGGCCTTCTACCTTTGCTTCGCCGTAAAACTTCCACATGTTGCGGCGTTCTTTTAAAAACTTCACTTCCAGCACCATAGTATCACCCGGGACTACCGGCTTTTTGAAGCGGGCTTCATCTATAGCAGCAAACAAATAAAGCTCGTTCTCTGCGCGCTCGGTTACCGTTTTAAAACCAAGAATACCAGTGGCCTGCGCTAACGCTTCAAGAATCAGCACGCCAGGGAAGATTGGCATACCCGGAAAATGGCCGGTAAAAATAGGCTCGTTTATAGTTACATTTTTAATTGCCGTCAAACTCTCACCTGGCGTGAAGTCGACCACTTTATCAATCAGTAAAAATGGGTAGCGATGTGGCAATAATGCCATAATTTCCTGAATTTGCAGGCTGTTAAGTTGGTTAGCCAAGGCTAGTCCTCTGTCTTATGGTCCATGTCGGTCGGGGTGGCGAGTACGGCAAGCTGCTGCTCCAGCTGCTTCACCCGCTGATACAATTGTTCTATCTGGCGCAACTTGGCAGTATTTTTACGCCATTCTTGATTGCTGGTCGCCGGAATACCCGATGAGTATACGCCTTTTTCGGTAATAGGCTTCATTACCATGGCCATACCAGTGATATGAGCACCATCACAAATCTCAATGTGACCGTTTATCACCACCGCGCCACCAATAATACAGTAACGACCGATCTTAGTGCTGCCGGCCACGACAGTACAGCCCGCGATTGCAGTATGGTCACCAATCTGCACGTTATGAGCTATCTGGCACTGGTTATCAATAATGACATTCTTGCCAACGACCGTATTTTCAATAGCGCCACGGTCTATGGTGGTATTGGCGCCTATTTCACAGTCATCGCCCAACACAACAGTACCTGTTTGAGGTATCTTTATCCAGTTGCCACGCTCATTCGCAAAACCAAAACCATCGGCACCAATGACTGCGCCACTATGCACAATACAACGTTGACCAATGCGCACCGCATGATATAGAGTGACATTAGCCCATATTTTGCTGTCAGCTCCGATATGCGCGTTCTCACCAATAAAACAACCAGCGCCAATTTGCACATTGTCTCCCAGCACTGCGCCGGCTGACACCACAGCGCCAGGACCTATCGAAACCTTTTCGCCCAACACCGCGGTGCTATCAATTACAGCAGAAGGATGAATATCATTAGCGGCTGCTGGCGTACTATCTAACATCTGTGCTACGCGGGCAAAAGCGACATAAGGATCTTTCACCACGAGAGCATTAACCCCAGGCGCCACAAAAGCTTCATCGTCTGCCGTTATGAGTACGGCAGATGCTCGCGTTTCTGCTAAAAATTTGCGGTACTTACTGTTGGATAAAAAACTGATTTGCCCTGCTTCTGCGTTTTCCAACGTGGCAATGGCGGAAACATGACATTGGTTGTCACCAATAAGCTGAGCGCCCAAGCGCTCAGCCAATGCTGCTAATGAATAACCGGCCATTATTTTGCTTTGCTAACCTGAGCTGCAACAGCTTCTGAAATATCATACTCAGGCTTAGCATAGACAGCGGCACCCGAGTTCAGAACAACGTCAAATTTTTCCCGCTCAGCGACAACGTCTATCGCAGCTTTAATCAGCGCCAGCACCTTATTGCGCTCTTCTGCCTGCCGGGTACGTATTTCCTCGTCTAACGGACGAGCTAACTGTTCATACTGCTGGCGCTGGTTGTTGAGTGTGGCTTTTAGTTCTTCCTGTTGTTTTTCACTCATGGTTGGGCCATCACGGCGCAGCTTTTCTATGTTGAAATTGATGTCTTTTTCCAGCTTACCGACTGTTTCAATGCGCTGGGCAAATTCACTGCGAATGGTTTCCTGCATCGCTGCAGATTGTGGAATTTTCGCAGCAACCGCTTGCACATCAACAAAACCAATTTTCATTTCTTTTGCGGCAACAGTACCTGCCATCATTAAACCTGCTAACAACACCAGTGCAGATTTTACCAAACGTGTATTTAACATCTTATTTTCCCTATTTTTTGAATTTAGAATGTTGTACCAATATTAAAACTAAAGTTCTCTTGCAAATCACCTTCATACTTTTTGATGATTTTGGCGAGACTAAACGTTAACGGGCCCATTGGTGAAATCCACTGTAAAGATACACCAGCGGTAGCACGAATTAAACTGGGGTCAGAGTAATCCGCCAGCAAAGGTTGACGCTGGCCAACAAAGCGCTGCGTTAACCCTGCATAGCGGTCTATATCAAACTCAGTATCCCAAACATTACCTGCATCGACAAATAAACTGGTGCGCACTGAGTTCCGATACTCATCGCTTAAAAATGGCGTTGGCGTAATCAGCTCCATAGTTAGCACTGCCATAGCATTACCACCGATAGAACGCTGCGATACAGAGTAACTATCCGTATCAGGATCGGCCGGGAAGTTACTACTATCTGCGCCTAGCTCTGGCAAGCCGGGAACTTGCTGTGCATAACGGAAAATAGCACGCGGCCCGACAATGCGGCTTTCAAAGCCACGCAGATTCTGGCCACCCGCGTAGTAATTTTCGGTGAACGGTAACGTATAGTCATAACCATTTTTGCTACCGTAGCCATTACCATAACCCAACTCTAACTTCGTTAGGAATGACCATGCATGATCATCACTAAGCGGAATATAATTACGCCCCTCAAACGCGGTTTTAAAGAACGCCAGATCTGAGTTCGGTGTGGTGACCTTAATACTGGCGCCTAAATAGTGACCAGCTGTGGGGAACAACCCCCGGTTAAGTGTACTGCGCACCCAACCGGCAGAAAGCTCATAGTTGGTAAAGTTATAACCGCCATCCGGATTTTGCTCATCCAATAATACGGCACGGAAATGGCGAAGTTGATCATATTCGTTGATCGAGTTGATCTTGTTCACTACGTAGTTAGCGCCGAAATTAAGCCGGTTATATTCATTAATGGGGTAACCGATATTGGCACCAAAACCGTAGCGACGCTGATTATAAGCTTCAAGGTTAGAGGAAGCGCTGCTGTAGTCCACGTCAGAGTAGAACACCTGCCCACCCAAACTGACACCATCCAACGTAAAGTACGGATCCGTGTAGGTGAAGCTCACTGATTTCTGGTACTTATTGGTGTTAAGGCTAATACCAGCACTGTTACCGCTGCCTAAAAAGCTTTCTTGCTGAACGCCGATTTGAAACGATAATCCCATGTAGTTACCATAAGATATACCGGCATTAAAGCTGCCAGACGGCTGCTCTTTTACGGTAAAGTTCACGTCGACCAAATCGTCCACCCCGGCAACTGGCGTGGTTTGAAATTCTATAGACTCAACATAAGGCAAACGCTGAATACGTTGCTTAGACAACTCCAAGGCATCATTAGATAACCATGCGCCTTCCATTTGCCGCAGTTCACGGCGTAATACTTCATCCTGCGTATTGGCGTTGCCTGTCATACTAATACGTCGCACATACACTCGTTTGCCCGGGTCAACGCTAATGGTGAGCTCTACTTCTTTCGTGTCATCGTTAATTTGCGGAATAGTTCGCACTTTTGAGTTGGCATAACCAAAACGAGCAAGCAACTTGGCGATGGTTTCTTCGGTATAGGTAACCAAAGCACCATTATACAAATCACCATTTTTCAGCGGCACAATTTGGGTAATGAATTGATCCTGGCCAATTAAATCGCCTACAAATTTTACACCGCTAATTTTATACTGTTCGCCCTCGGTTACGTTAAGCGTAACATAAACGGACTCTTTATCGGGGCTGACAGATACCTGTGATGAATCAATACTAAAGCGCAGGTAACCACGGTCCAGATAATAACTGGTAATTTTCTCAATATCGCCTTGCAGGGTTTGCTTTTGGTATCTATCAGAAGATAAAAAACGCCACCAGGGTAAATCCTGCTTAGATTCGATATCGAGCAATAGCTCTTCATCAGAGAACAGCTTATTACCAACGATGTTAATTTGCCGAACGGAAGCAGCATCACCCTCTTCAAATTTGATTTTCAAATTCACCCGGTTACGTGGCAGGTAGGTGACTTCAATATCAACCTTGGCTTGGTACTTACCCACGCCGTGGTAAAACTCGGTTAAACCGTTTTCAATACTTTTTAAAATAGTTTTGTCAAGCGGCTCTCCGACTTCGACTTTGTTGCCAGCCAGGCTCTCATTGAGCTGCTCTTCTTTAATATCTTTATTACCGTCAAATTCAATCGCATTTATCGTCGGTCTTTCACGCAAACGATAAATGACAGTATTACCATCACGGAACACCTTGATATCTTCAAAATGTCCTGCGCTATATAACGTTCGAATACTACGTGACAAGCTATATTCTGTTACCGTGTCACCCACGTTAAATGGCAGATTATTAAGCGCCGCACCCAGTGCCACACGTTGCAGGCCTTCTACCTGAATATCCTGTACTGTAAAAGATTCTTCAGCGAGCACCGAGCTACTGGCAGAAGCAAGTAACATCGCAGCTACTAATCGTTTAATTGTCATTATTTGAACTACTTATGATTAGTTATTTACAAACGAGAAATATCGTTGAGCAGCGCAATTCCCATTAACATCAGCAGGACTAACGCACCAAAGCGGAAACCTATTTCCTGCGTCTTCTCAGAGACAGGTTTGCCGCGTATTAGTTCCAGCAGCATATACATTAAGTGTCCGCCATCCAGTACCGGTAACGGTAGTAAATTAATGACGGCTAAGTTAACACTTATCAGCGCTAAAAACGATAAAAAAGCGACTAAACCTATACTGGCTGTGGTGCCAGCGCCCTGTGCAATAGCTATAGGACCACTTAAATGTTTTACCGATACATCGCCGGTAACCAATTTGCCAATCATGGCAAAACTTAACCGGGTCAATTGCCAGGTATGAGCAGCACCCGCTACTATGGCATCGAAAAGGCCATAATGCTGGGTGTAGAGCACACCTTGCGGCCAATCGCTTACTTTAGGGCTTATGCCCAGTACGCCGTGAGAGAAACCGTCTTCTGCAACTTGCCGTTGTGGTGTTACATTGAGGCTGATTAACTGACCGTTACGCAGTATATCCAGTTGCAGCTTACGCTCGGGAGCATTACTTATCACTTGCTGTAGCTGCTGCCAGTCAGTTATCGCATAACCGTCAACAGCTTCAATCTTGTCGTTAACCTGCAGGCCTGCCTGAGCAGCAGCAGAATCTGGTGCAACAGCGGCAATTTCGGTTAGCACCTGAGGCCTGGCCAACACCAGCCCCAAGCTATCAAACACGGTTTGTTGCTCAGGGTCAAACTGCCACTCAGTGGTATTTAACCTTACTTCGCGAACTTGCTGTGTGTCGTTGTCCTGCAGTTGCAACGTAATACTTTCACGTCCAATCTGCTCAACCAGTAGCAAATTGACACTACTGGCATCACTGGCTTTATGCTGGTTAACGCCGATAATTTGTTGATTTGGGCTAACCCCTGCGATTGCGGCAATAGAGTCAGGTGCTACATCGGCAATAACCGGCCGCATTGTTTGGACACCCAGCATATACATTACCCACAGTGCAAAAATCGCAAACACAAAATTAGCTGCCGGGCCTGCAGCAATAATTGCCATACGCTGCCAAACGGTTTTATGGTTAAACGCCAGATCTTTAAATTGCGGCAGTACCGGGTCGACGCGCTCATCCAGCATTCGTACATAGCCACCCAGCGGAATGGCAGCAATGACAAATTCGGTGCCTTGCTTGTCACGCCAGCGCACGAGCGCCTTGCCAAAACCAATAGAGAAACGTTTTACCAAGACGCCATTTTTGCGTGCGACCCAAAAATGACCGAACTCGTGCACCGTGATAAGTACACCCAGCGCAACGATAAATGACAATAAATTCCAGATGGCACCCGACATTACAAGCCTTTCCTTAATAAGGCGCGCGCATACTGACGCGCTTCTGTATCCAGCGCCACTATATCATTCAGCGTCGTCACCCTGAAACCGCTAAATTGCTCCAGGCAGCGCTGATTCAATCTGGCGATATCGGTAAAAGTCAACTGGCCGGCTAAAAAGGCCTCAACCGCGACTTCATTCCCTGCGTTTAATGCTGTCGTGGCACCTTGCCCCTGTTCACAGGCCGCAATCGCTAAATAAAGGTTGGGGTAACGCTCGGGCGTTGGCTCTGTAAAGGTAAAATCACGCATCTGTTTAAAATTCAGTGGTGCTACCGGGCTGGATATTCGCTTGGGGAACGCCAGTGCATGGGCAATCGGTGTGCGCATGTCAGGTTGGCCCAGCTGTGCCAGTACAGAGCCATCCGTGTATTGGACCATAGAGTGAATAATACTTTGAGGGTGGATCACGACCTCAATATCGGCAGGCTGACAATTAAACAACCAGCGCGCTTCAATAAACTCAAGGCCTTTGTTCATCATGGTGGCGCTGTCAACGGAGATTTTCTGCCCCATACTCCAGTTAGGATGCGCCACCGCTTGCGCCGGCGTAATGCTGGAAAATTCACTCAGCGGTTTAGTGAGAAAAGGGCCGCCGCTGCCAGTCAGTAAAATTTTGCTAATGCCAAAGTCAGTCAATTGCTGATCGTGCGTGTGCTGCTGCAAGCCTGGGGGTAAACACTGAAAAATGGCATTGTGCTCACTGTCAATCGGCAGCAGCGTTGCACCATGCTGCTTTACCTTGCTGATAAACAGCTCACCGCTCATCACCAAGGCTTCTTTGTTGGCCAACAGCACGGTTTTACCCTGCTCTACCGCAGCCAGCGTTGGTAAAAGCCCGGCAGAACCGACTATAGCCGCCATAACAACATCGGCATCCGGGTGCGCGGCTAACTGACAGAGCCCATCAATACCGCTTAAGACTTCGGTTTTACTGCCAGCCTGTTTTAGCGCCTGCGCCAGAGTGTTAGCCGCAGTGACGTCAAGCAACGCGGCATAACGGGGTTTCACTGCCAGACACTGCGCCAATAATTTGTCGACCTGACTGGCGGCTGTTAATGCAAGTACTTGATAGTCATCTGGATGTGCAGCAAGCACCGACAATGTACTGATGCCGATAGAGCCGGTTGAACCTAATACCACTACCTGACGCATTAATAAAACCCGCTGTACAACGCAACAATAATAGCGAACAACGGTGCAGTCGCAGTTAAGCTGTCAATACGGTCTAAAATCCCGCCGTGGCCCGGTAAAAATGCACCGCTATCTTTCTTGCCGGCAACCCGTTTAAACATACTTTCGGTTAAATCACCAAATACCGACAACACGGTCAGTAACAGTGCCGACACATACCAAACCGGCGTTTGCGCCGGCCAATCCTGCAGCATAGCAACAACCGTCACTAACACCCCTACTAACGCCAGGCCGCCCAGCATGCCTTCAATGGTTTTACCTGGGCTGACTTTGGGCAATAGCTTGTGTTTACCAAAGGGTTTACCCACTATGTAACCACCAATATCGGCTGCCCATACCAAACCCAGCAACGCGAAGATCAGCCAGGCGCCGGTAAAACTTGACGCGCCATAGTCCGTTGAGCGAATAAACAACACCGCAGCCCAGGCCGGAACAAGCGTTAGCCAGCCCATCAACGCTTTGCGCCAATCACTGTTAGCCCAAAATCGTTGGCTGCGAGGGTATGTGAGCACCAGCGCTATTGCCAGCAGCCACCAGGCGACACCGGCCAGTAACAGGCTGCTTAACAATACATTGGTTTCAATAGGCCAGCTGGCCTGCACCGGCAACTGCCAGTATAGCAGCGCGAAAATTACCGCAGTTAACATGACATAAACTGCCCGGCTAGCCCGGTTGGGTAAACCACAAAAGCCGCTCCACTCCCAAGCGCCTAACAAAAAGGCGACTGAGATAAACACCGCAAAGCCGGCCAGCGGCAAATAAAACACCGCTGCCAGCGCTAGCGGTGCCAGCACTAAGGCGGTAATAACCCGTTGTTTAAACAATCTCGTTATCCTTTAGCCGAGGCCGCCATTTGCCGCACCTGCTCTCCAGTGCAACCAAAACGACGCTCACGGTTGATAAAGGCAGCTATCGCCTCGGAAAATACCTGTTGGTCAAAATCCGGCCATAAGATCTCGGTAAACCACAGCTCCGCATACGCTGCCTGCCATAATAAAAAATTACTGATGCGCAAATCCCCCCCGGTACGGATCAGCAAATCCAGCTCGGGTTGATCGTGCATCTGCACCTGTTGAGCAAACAGGCTCTCATCTATTTGCTCCGGCTTCAACTGCCCCTGCGCTACCTGGTTAGCAAGCTGACGGGCGGCATTAACCACGTCCCAGCGACCACCGTAGTTAGCCGCAATATTCAACGTCAGAGCGGTGTTATTCGCTGTAAGCTGCTCCGCTTTACTGATGCTGTCGCGCAGTTTGTCACTAAAGGCTGATAAATCACCGACTATCTTTAACCTGACATTATGCTTATGCAGGGTTTTTACTTCACTTTGCAGCACCATTAAAAACAGCTGCATCAGTGTTGACACTTCCTCTTCCGGCCGACGCCAGTTCTCACTGCTAAAAGCAAATAACGTGAGTGATTTTATACCCAGCTCTCGACAAAAACTTACACTGCGCCGAACCGCCTCAACGCCTTTTTTATGCCCCCACACCCGGGGTTTACCCTGGCGCTGAGCCCAGCGGCCATTACCATCCATGATAATTGCCACATGTTGTGGCAATGTTTGCGCGTTAAGCTGCGCATCTGCAGTCATAAAGTGCAACCTGTCCTTATACTTCTTAGGGTTTTTAGCCGATAGCGGCTATCACACAACCAAATCATTCGCATAGAAAAAGGCGCCGTAATGCTTAAGCGTCACGACGCCCTAAAGGTTAACAGAAGTTGGTTTTAAACTTCCATCAGTTCCTTTTCTTTCTCAGCCAACACTTCGTCAATCTTCTTCACGAAACTGTCAGTGATTTTCTGAATTTCATCGGTAGCGCGACGTTCATCATCTTCGCTGATAGCCTTGTCTTTTTGTAATGCTTTTAAATCAGCATTGGCATCACGACGAATGTTGCGTACCGCTACGCGTCCATTTTCGGCTTCGCCACGTACCAGTTTCACCAGACTTTTACGACGCTCTTCTGTAAGTGGAGGCAGCGGCACGCGAATGATAGTACCGGCAGACATCGGGTTTAAGCCCAAATCAGAGGCCATAATGGCTTTTTCTACCGCTGCAGTTAAACTTTTATCAAACACGGTAATCGCCAGCGTGCGCGCATCTTCAATAGATACGTTACCCACCTGACGCAGCGGGGTGTCAGCACCATAATAAGACACCATAATACCGTCTAATAAACTAGGGTGAGCGCGGCCAGTACGTACTTTACTCAGTTGGACTTTCAGCGCCTCTACGCTCTTTTCCATCCGTACTTTGCTGTCTTTAATAATGTCGTTAATCACCTTGGGTATCCTTTTTTTCTTCGTCTTATCACTAATGCCGGGCTTAATCAGGCCGGCTAGTTTACTGTAAATTCTCAGCGTGGTCGATCACTGTACCTTCTTGCTCGCCCATGATCACGCGCTTTAATGCACCAGCAGTGTTCATATTAAACACCCGAATTTGCAGGTTATGGTCACGTGCCAGCGTAAAAGCAGCTAGGTCCATCACTTTCAGCTCTTTATCTAACACTTCATTATAGGTTAACTGATGATACAGCGTAGCGGTTGGGTCTTTTACCGGATCAGCCGAAAAAACACCGTCAACTTTGGTCGCTTTTAATACCGCATCGGCTTCAATTTCAATACCGCGTAAACAGGCCGCCGAGTCAGTGGTGAAAAACGGGTTACCGGTACCGGCAGAGAAAATGACTACCCGGCCAGACTTTAACAAGCTTATGGCTTCTGCCCAGCTGTAATTATCACAGACACCATTAAGGGGAATGGCGCTCATCATACGGGCGTTAACATAAGCCCGGTGCAAGGCGTCACGCATGGCCAGGCCGTTCATTACGGTGGCCAGCATGCCCATATGGTCGCCCACTACGCGGTTCATACCGGCTTTGGCCAAGCCTTCACCGCGGAAAATGTTCCCACCCCCAATAACAATACCCACCTGTACACCCAGCTCTACCAGCTCTTTAATTTCTTGCGCCATCCGGTCCAGCACTTTGGGGTCGATGCCAAAGCCTTCATCACCCATCAGGGCTTCACCACTGAGTTTTAATAATATCCTGCGGTAGGTGGGTTTTGGATTTGTGCTCATGAGATCCTCTTAGTGCTGGCTGACGTTGACAATGTTGCGGGTAAAAAAAACCGCGGCCCGGTGGGTAAACCGAAAGCCGCGGTTATTCTAGCGGTTTTTGCCGTTAGGCAGAAGAATAAATTACTTCTTCGCTGCTGCGATCTGGGCTGCTACTTCAGCCGCAAAGTCTTCTTCTTTCTTCTCGATACCTTCACCCACTTCTAAACGGATGAAAGAAATGGCTTTAGCACCATTTTGCTTCAGGAAGTCACCGGTAGTGATAGACGGATCTTTCACGAATGGCTGACCAGTTAAGCTCACTTCGCCAGTGAACTTGGTCATACGACCGGCAACCATCTTCTCAGCGATTTCTTGTGGCTTACCAGAGTTAACCGCGATTTCAACCTGGATTTGACGCTCACGCTCAACCACTTCTGCTGATACGTCTTCAGGGTTTACGTAACCTGGGTTGTTAGCAGCAACGTGCATCGCAACATCTTTAGCGATCTCTTCATTACCGCCTTCCAGTACAGCTAATACGCCGATACGGCCTGAGTGCACGTACTGACCGATAACCGCACCTTCAACGACCGCTGCGCGACGTACGTTGATGTTCTCACCGATTTTAGCAACCAAAGTAGCACGGGTATCTTCTACAGAAGTACCGTTTAAATCAGCCGCTAAAATAGCTTCTGCGGTGAACAGTTTGTTCGCGTGGGCTAAGTCAGCTACCGCGTTAGCAAACGCCAGGAAGCTGGCATCACGCGCCACGAAGTCTGTTTCACAGTTGAACTCGATAGCAATACCGTAACCGTTTGCTACGCGAGTGATAATAGTACCTTCAGCGGCGATACGGCCAGCCTTCTTGGCAGCTTTGGCTAAACCACTTTTACGCATGGCGTCGATTGCAGCTTCGATATCACCTGCAGTCTCTTCCAGTGCTTTTTTACAATCCATCATGCCAGCGCCAGTGCGCTCGCGAAGTTCTTTTACTAAAGCGGCAGTTACAGCCATGGGAGCTTCCTCGTATTCATTCTGGTTGGACAAACAGGGGCCGTCTGGCCCCTGTCGCAATCTTGCACTGCACAAGCGCCAGCTTAGCGGGCACCTGTGACAATGAAATTACTCTGCTTCAACGAAGGCTTCGGCTTCTGCCTGAACTTCGATGTTTTTGTCACGACCTTCCAGGATGGCCTGACCAACAGCACTCAGGTATAACTGGATAGCGCGGATCGCGTCATCGTTACCTGGTACTACATAGTCAACACCTTTTGGATCAGAGTTAGTATCAACGATAGCCACAACTGGAATACCCAGGTTGTTCGCTTCTTTGATTGCGATATGTTCATGGTCAGCGTCGATAACGAACAATACGTCCGGCAAACCGCCCATATCTTTAATACCGCCTAAGCTCTTTTCCAGCTTGTCCATTTCACGGGTACGGTCTAAAGCTTCTTTCTTGGTCAGCTTGTCGAAAGTACCGTCCTGGCTTTGCGCTTCCAGATCTTTTAAACGCTTGATTGACTGACGAACTGTTTTCCAGTTAGTCAGCATACCACCTAACCAGCGGTGGTTTACGTAGAACTGATCAGACTTAACTGCAGCTTCTTTAATGGCTTCAGAAGCGGCACGCTTAGTACCAACGAACAGGATTTTGCCCTTTTTCGCTGCTACTTGCTGAATGAATGCCAGAGCGTCGTTCATCATAGGAACAGTTTGTTCCAGGTTGATGATATGAACTTTGTTACGCGCGCCGAAAATGAACGGCTTCATTTTTGGGTTCCAGTAACGGGTTTGGTGACCGAAGTGCACGCCCGCCTGGAGCATGTCGCGCATAGAAACTTTTGCCATGATTTAATTTCCTGTATAAGGGGTTAAGCCTCCATGTATCCCATACGCCGACTCTGGCCTGACTGTGGTTCAGTGCAGGGCAAAGCACCCCGGAATATGTGTCGATACATGTGTGTTTTGTTTAATTACGCCAATTAAGCACGCTAAAACGCGGTAAAGAGCAAAAGGTTCTGCCTTATACGCGAATGCGATTTGCTAATTTGCGGCGCGCTTTATACCATAGACACCCTATAAACACAATGAAATGTGTATTTTTGCAGCAGCGGTGCCTGGCGTTGGCCCCGCCCTAAATAGAGAAACAGCATGACAGCGACTATCAAAACTCCAGCCGAAATTGAAAAAATGCGTGTGGCAGGTCGTCTTGCCGCGCAGGTGCTGGAAATGATTGAGCCTTATGTAAAAACCGGCGTCACCACCGACGAGCTCAATACCCTCTGCCATAACTACATTGTCAACGAGCAGCAGGCTATTCCGGCGCCACTGAATTACCACGGCTTTCCTAAATCAATCTGCACCTCGGTGAATCAGGTCATTTGCCACGGCATACCGTCAGATAAAAAGCTTAAAGACGGCGATATTATCAATATCGATATCACGGTAATTAAAGATGGTTACCATGGCGATACCTCTAAGATGTTCGTGGTGGGCAAACCCAGCATTATGGCCGAGCGGCTAATACGCGTTACCCAGGAGTGCATGTACCTGGCACTGAAAAAAGTGAAAAACGGCGTGCGTTTGGGCGATATCGGCCATGTTATTCAGCAACATGCTGAAGCACACAGCTATTCGGTGGTGCGTGAATACTGCGGCCATGGTATTGGCGCGGTGTTCCACGAAGACCCACAAGTGCTGCATTACGGCAAACCCGGCACCGGCGAAGTACTCAAAACCGGTATGTGTTTGACGATAGAGCCGATGATTAATGCCGGTGGCCGTCACAGCAAACTGTTGGCTGATGGCTGGACCGTCGTCACCAAAGACCGCAGTTTATCTGCCCAATTTGAGCACACTATTCTGGTGACTGACACCGGCTGTGAAATTTTAACCCTGCGCAGTGATGATACCATCGAGCGCATTTTAACTGCAGAATAACCCCAGCGGAGACCAGCATGAGCCAGGCGGTAACTTTCAGTAAAGCCCTTCCCGACCGTTACAGCCTGGACAGCTATAAAAAGCACTTCGCCGATTTTCACGACTGGTTAAGCAAAAGCTTTGCCCAGCATCCGGTAAACGCGCTGGTAAAAGCCCGTGCCGTTTTTATAGACAAAGTACTGGTGCAACTGTGGCACAATCTGGAACTGCATAAAAGCAAAGACCTGAGTTTAATTGCCGTTGGCGGCTATGGCCGTGGCGAGCTACACCCCTGCTCCGACATTGACTTGCTGATTTTGGCTGAAGGTCGCTTATCAGCCGTACAACAAGATGCCATAGGCCAGTTTATTACTTTACTGTGGGATCTGCGCCTGGAAGTGGGCCACAGTGTTCGCACAGTAAAAGAATCGGTAAAACTGGGCAAAGACGACATTACCATTGCCACCAACTTGCTGGAAATGCGCCTGCTGACCGGCAATAAGCCACTGTTTGAACAGTTGCAACATGAGGTAAGTAAAGACAGCTTCTGGACAAGCCAGGCGTTTTTTCAGGCTAAACGTCACGAGCAGCAACAGCGCCATGCCCAGTACCATGGCACGGCATATAACTTGGAACCCAATTTAAAAGCCAACCCGGGCGGCTTGCGCGATATTCAAACCATCGGCTGGGTGGCCAAACGGCATTTCCAAACCCGTACCATGCGTGAGCTGGTGGCCTATCAGTACCTGACTGAAGACGAATATCAGGAACTGATGGAGTGCGAGGCCTATCTGTGGCAAATGCGTTTTGCGCTGCATTTGGAAGCCGGCCGCAATGAAAACCGTATTCTGTTTGACTATCAGCCGGCCGTGGCTGAGCGGCTTGGCTTTGGTGCTGACGGTAAAGCCTCGGTAGAGCGCATGATGAAGCGCTTCTTCCGTACCGTACAGCGGGTAAGTGAGCTAAACGAAATGCTGCTACAGCATTTTGATGGCAGCATTTTAAACCACAAAGAGAAAGTCAAAACCCTTGTTCTGGATGATTACTTTGAGCTACAAGGCCATTTAATCTGCGCCCGTGACAATGCCGTTTTTGCCCGGCGCGACAACCTGCTGCGGCTATTTTGGCATATTGCCAATAACTCCAATATCACCGGCGTACACTCCTCCACCATGCGACTTATCCGCCAGGTACGCCGGCGTTTAATGGGTGACTTACAAGATTACGAAGCCTGCCGTCAGCTGTTTTTAGCCATTGTCCGCCACCCGCGTGGTATGGATAAAGCCATTACCCTAATGCACCGTTATGGCGTGCTGGCAGCTTATTTACCGCAGTGGCGTAATATTGTCGGTCAAATGCAGTTTGATTTATTCCATGCCTACACGGTAGATGAACATACCCACCGCTTACTGAAAAACCTATATAAATACACGCTCAGTGAACATGAAAGCGAGTTTCCGCTGTGCAGCGATATTGTGCGTAAAATGGAAAAGCCAGAGCTTTTGTATTTAGCGGGTATTTTTCATGACATTGCCAAAGGCCGTGGTGGTGACCACTCAGAGCTTGGTGCCATGGACGTACGTGAATTTGCCAAACTGCACAAGCTCAGTGACTTTGACAGTAAGTTGGTAGCCTGGCTGGTAGAGCATCATCTACTGATGTCAGTCACTGCACAACGCCGTGACATTCATGATCCGGCTGTGGTGGCGGAATTTGCCGAAAAGGTACGTGACGAAACCCGACTGAATTACCTGTATTGTCTAACGCTGGCGGATATTCGCGCCACCAATGACAACTTATGGAACGACTGGAAAGGCTCACTGCTGCGTGAGCTATTTTTAGCCACGCAAAAAGCCTTTCGTCGCGGCCTGGAAAAGCCGATGGACTTACGGGACCTTATTCGCGAAAACCAAAGCGAAGCCATGCCGCTGCTGCTAAAGCAAACCTTTAGCGAGAGCGAAATACTGCAGTTGTGGAGCCGGATTAAAGCCGATTACTTTGCCCGTTACAGCGCCAAGCAAATTGTCTGGCATTGTGAGCATATACTGCGGCATAAAAACCCGGACGAACCATTGGTGTTAATTAGCAAGGCACCGATTCGTGGCGGCACCCAGGTATTCATTTACACCAAAGATCAGCCGAAACTGTTCGCCCGTTTAGTGGCGGCACTGGACAGCAAAAAGGTGAATATTTTTGATGCCCAGATCATGACCAATAAAGATGGTTATGCTATGGATACCTTTGTTATTCTTGAGCAAAACGGCGATCCGGTGAACTCGCCATCACGCCAGCAAAGCATTAAGCGCGCACTGGAGCTGTATATTGCCGGTAAGCCAGATTTATCGCGGCAAAAAACCAAATTATCGCGCCAGATGCGCCAGTTTAACGTACCACCCAAGGTGGTGTTTTTACCGGGCAATACCAGCAAACGTACCATGATAGAATTGGCAGCGCTGGATACGCCCGGCCTGCTAGCCAATATCGGCGAGGTGTTTCAGCGCTGCGACGTCAACATCCATGCCGCGAAAATCACCACCATCGGCGAGCGGGCAGAAGACTTTTTTATGATTTCAAATAGCGACGATCAGGCGCTGTCCAGTGAGCAGCAAAGCGCATTGAAACGCGCACTGATCGAGCAACTTTCACAGCAAACAGAAGGCTAACATTCCCAATGTCAGAGTTAAAAAGCATTATCGAGCAGGCATTTGAACAGCGTACCGACATTACCCCCAGCACAGTGTCAGCAGAGGTAAAACAAGCAGTAGAAAGCGTTATCAGCATGCTTGATAACGGCAGCGCTCGGGTGGCAGAAAAAATCGCCGGTGAATGGGTGGTACACCAGTGGCTGAAAAAAGCCGTGTTGTTGTCGTTTCGCATTAATGACAACCAGGTGATGGACGGTGCAGAAAACCGCTTCTTTGATAAAGTGCCGATGAAATATGCCAACTACACCGATGCGCAGTTCCGTAGCGATGGTGTGCGCGTGGTACCACCTGCAGCAGTGCGCCGCGGCAGCTATGTCGCCAAAAACGTGGTACTGATGCCCTCTTACGTTAATATCGGCGCTTATGTGGGTGAAGGCACTATGGTAGACACCTGGGCCACCGTGGGCAGCTGCGCGCAAATTGGTAAAAACGTGCATTTGTCCGGCGGTGTCGGTATCGGCGGCGTATTAGAGCCACTGCAAGCCAACCCAACCATTATTGAAGATAACTGCTTTATCGGCGCCCGCTCGGAAGTCGTTGAAGGCGTAATCGTGGAAGAAGGTGCCGTGTTATCTATGGGCGTATACATTAGCCAGAGCACGCGCATTTATGATCGCGAAACCGGTGAAATCAGCTATGGCCGTGTCCCCGCAGGTGCCGTTGTTGTGCCGGGTTCAATCCCCAGTAAAGATGGCAGCCACAATTTATATGCCGCTATTATCGTGAAAAAAGTCGATGCGCAAACCCGTGCCAAAATAGGTATTAACGCCTTACTGCGCAGTGTGGAATAACCCCGTTACCAAAACGACAAACGGCAGCCTGAGCTGCCGTTTGTCGTTATAAAGCCAATAAGCACTCAGCTGATATACATTAATACCGCAAAGCTTACTAAGCCTACAGCGGCAAACATGCTGTACTCTAGCCGTTTTTCAAAACGTGTCTCAGGGCCAACGTCTGCCGGCACCAGCAATGCCGAAAACAAACAGGTTAATCCCGCCAACAAACATAACGTGGTTAATCCAAATACCAGCGCCGAAGCTAACATCGCCATATCTCACCCTTACTTAACGTTAAACGGTTGCACCGCGCTGCGGTAAAAACTGCCGCTATTCTAGCATAAAATGCCCGGCCTTATGCCAGCACTGTGTAACAGCGTTATATTCTGTTACGAAAAACCGGCTAACAACGTGATGGCCAGGCAGCAGAAGGCTTTATACTGCGACTATTGTTCAGCGCACGCGGTCAGCGAGGGTGTAATGTACTATTTTTTTCGTGGCTTAACTTTGATCCACACCAAAGGTTTAAAACGTTTTGTGCTGGTTCCCCTTAGCATTAATCTGGTGCTGTTTTCATTTGCATTTTACCTGCTACTCCAACAAGTAAACGCCATGGTCTCCGCCGTACAGCAGTACTTACCTGCCTGGCTGCATTGGCTCGAGTATTTATTGATCCCACTGGGTGTGATGACACTGGTTATTGGCCTGGCGTATAGCTTTACTATGGTGGCCAACTTTATCGCGGCGCCCTTTAATGGCCTGCTTAGTGAAAAAGTCGAAGCACATTTAACCGGCAAAAAGCTTCCCGACACAGGTATGGCCGGCTTTATCAGGGACGTGCCTCGCATGCTGGCACGTGAATGGCAAAAACTGCTTTATGCGCTACCTCGCGCCATTATTTTATTTGTGTTATTTCTATTTTTACCACTGGTCGGCCCGATACTGTGGTTTTTGTTTACCAGCTGGCTGCTGGCCATACAGTATGCCGATTACCCTTACGACAACCACAAAATAGACTTTCGCACCATGCGCCAGCAATTACGTGGCCAGCCCGCTAATAGCTTTGCCTTTGGCATAACGGTAAATATCGCCTGTATGATTCCGCTATTTAACCTGTTTGTCATGCCTATAGCGGTATGTGGTGCCACCGCCATGTGGGTGGACAAGTTGGCAGTGTTAAATGACCCAGCACTTAAGATGCCGGGCGCTAAAGCCTACAACAAGCTGGACAAATACTGTTAGCTCAGTGCACTAAACTGCTGCTTCAGCCAGGGCAAAGCAATCGTCTCAGGCTCCAGGGTTTCGCCGGCGTCAATGCGCAGCATAGGTGACAGTTCTGTGCCCTGAATTTCCAACAGCAGGGCTCGTAACTGCTCGCCGGCGCCACAAAAGGTATCGTAGCTACTGTCACCCAGTGCGATCACTGCAAAATGTTTGCCGGTTAACAGCGGAAAGCGGCTTTGCACATCGAGGTAAAACGGCAACAAGTTATCCGGAATGTCCCCCTGTCCGGTGGTAGAGCTTATTACCAGCCAGACATCGGCATTAAAGCCAAGCACATCATCCAGCTTCGGCTCTGCAAACAGCCTGATGTCATGCCCCATAGTACCAAGTAGTAAGGCTGCTTCCTCGGCAACATATTGCGCTGCACCGTACACACTGCCCACCATTACTGCGATTTTTGCCATTTCCCCTCCGCAAAAAGTTCAGCAAATTGCTGCTGATAATAAGCTTCATCTGTCGGCCAGCCAAACTGGCTAAACAGACTTTCAAGTTCGTTAAGACCGGCACCGATCAACAAAGTTTCGCCAGTTACCGGATGGGGCAGCTGCAGCTGCTTCGCCAACAGCAGCAAGCGCCGGCAATTAAAATGCTGCTTAAATAACGCATTGTGCTTACCATCGCCGTGGCTGGTGTCACCCACGATGGGTTGGCGTAAATGAGCCAGATGGCGCCGTAACTGGTGTTTACGCCCGGTGAGTGGCTGCAGCGCTACTAAGCTGTAACGCGCGGCCGGGTATTTACTTACCGGTATTGGCAGTTCGATGCGCGCCAATGGCTGATAACGGGTCACCGCCTGTTGTGGCGCCTTATCAGTACGGGCGAACTTGTCGGCGATATCATCCAGTTGCTCTTTAAGCGCATAATCCAGCTCACCGCCCTGCGCCATAAACCCGCGCACCACCGCCAGATAGTATTTGCGCCAAAGCTTAAGCTCCTGCTGCTGACTGAGTATGCGCGCCACATCGCTGGACAAGGCAAACAAGAGCACGCCGGAGGTTGGCCGATCCAGCCGGTGCACCGGAAATACATGCTGGCCTAACTGATCGCGCAGCGTTTGCATGACAAATACCGTTTCGTGTTTATCCAGAAAAGAGCGGTGCACCAGCATACCACTGGGCTTATCTATCGCCACCAGATGCTCGTCCTGATATAGGATCTTAAGCGGCGCGTCTAATTGGAACGGTGTCGCGGAGCTCACTGCGCCTCCGATAAGCGGCTATCCAACGCCGAAATAATGCCGAGTAAGCGGTTAAAGCGCTTATCGCCTTCGTTAAAAACCTGCTCTGCCAGCGGCAATAATGCAATCTTAGTGGGAAGCGGCGAAGCGGTGTCTAACAGCAACTGCATTTTGGGGATGAAAATAAATTGCAGCCACTGCTCAAATCGCAGCGTGTCAACACAAAAGGGTAAGCGGCTTTGAAGTGCCTGCTCATCCGGCTGCACAAGCGACCAGAGTTCAAGCTGCTTCAGCTCATGCTCAAGCGCATTTAACAATGACTGGATCTGTTCGGTCATATCACATCTCTTAAAGGCAGCTGCTAGTGTAACACAAGCGGAAATCCCAACCAGCCCTTGTAAAACCGGCTGCTAATCAGCATTATCGCTTCATCGTGATAGGAGAAAATTATGGGTTCAATTTTATTACTGATGATGCTGGGCACAGTGTGCTATTTGTTTTGGCTGCAGCGTAAACAGGATGAGCGGGCTATCGTGGTGGCGCGCCAGCTATGCCAGCAGCAGCAATTACAGTTATTAGACTGTGGCCGCACCGGCCACAGTTTTCGCAAAATCAACGGCCGGCGCAGGTTTATTACCCAATATCAGGTCGATTTTAGCGGTGATGGCGAAAGCCGCTATCAGGCCGAGTTGTTACTCAGCGGCATGCGTCTGGCGGGCTTTCAACTGCCTGCTTATCGCATCAATTAGCCGGTAACTTGTGTTTTAATTGACCGGTTAAAAAATCTTTTAACATCACCCAGTCAGCAGCAAGACTATACAAAGGATATTTGAACGTCGCCGGTTTGTTGTGCTCAAAGCCGAAGTGCCCTATCCAAGCAAAGCCATAACCCAGTACCGGTAACAACCATAACAGCTGCCACTGCTGTGTTAGCAGAGCATAACACAGCACCGCTATCACCAGCAGGCTACCGCAATAATGCAGTGCCCGGCACAGCGGATGGCGGTGCTCAGCCAAATAGTAGGGGTAAAACTCGGCGAAACTACTGAATTTACTCATTCGCACCCTCTGTCTAAATTGTGTTGTGTTAATAAAAACGGTTATCACGCAGTTTGCCGCGGCCGGAACATCAGGGTGCCACTTACGGTATTAAAGGCCAAATCGGTGACCGGTTGATAATGATCACCAGCAAAAAAGGCTTTATATTTCTCCAGCGTAACAAACACCCCAATCCCGGCTGAACGGGCGTCTTTATCGACTAATGAATCAACCGCATGAATAAGATAATGCCCCAAGCCTAAATGCTGATATCGGGGGGCTACGGCAATAAAGGCTAACATATGATAAACATCAGCCGGCATAGCAGCGTGAATTTTTTGCTCCTTATCCAACAACTGACGGGTAGACACATACCCCGCGGTCAGCAACATTTTTAGCCGCCAGTGCCACAGCCGGCTGGCACCAATGCCAGAGTCAGGATTAATCACACACGCCACCCCAAGTAATTGCTCACCGTTAAACAGGCCTATCATCGGCTGGCCAGCTTGCCAGAAGGTGGTAAGCTCCTCCCGAATGGCTGCGCGCAATCGCTGCTCATACTCTGGTTTATCGGCACGGAAGATTTCCATAAACAGCGGATCATCGAAGTACGATTGGTATAACAATGATGCAGCCAATTTTAACTCATCTTCACTGAGTAAAACGGCCTTTAAGCGTTCCAGCTCCAAGGTGTTGATATCTGCCAGCATGTTGACTCCCTGTTAAGCGCGCTATTGTTGTTTTTTTATCCACAATAGCAGCAAGGTCATAACTTGCCAAGCAGCCCGCATAAGCAAAATAGTAAAACAAGGCTAAGCTTTACTCAGCACTGGCTAATAGGAGGACACTATGCACAGCTCAGCGCCAACACTTAACAGCTTATTTGCCCAACTTGGATTAGACGACAGTGACCAGGCTATTAATCACTTTATTCGCCAACACAAATTGGCCTCGGGGATGGCTATTCAGGATGCGCCCTTTTGGAATAGCGCTCAGGCCAGCTTTTTACGCGAATCGTTAAAACAGGATGCTGACTGGTGTGAAGTGATTGATGAATTGAACGCTCTACTGCATTAACAGCAAGCCCCAGCATCAGTTTGCCGGGGCCAAACCTGAATTACAGATACTGATAAGCTTTGTCGCCCCAGCCGGTCAAACGGTTTTGTTTAAAGATAAGCGGAGTGCATTCATCCTTGGTGGTTTTACCATCACTTTTTTCATGATGGGTGCGGTAAAACAGTACCTGCACACTGTCACCGTCTTTGCTAAACGACTCGGTAAAATCCGGTGTGCCAAGCAAAGTACGGATCTGCTCTGCGGTCATATCCAGCGTCAGGTTATTAATTTTTTCCTGATTTTGCCGCTGTGTTTTCTTCCAGCTGCTGTCATCATCAAACTCATGATTACCCCCCACTGCCACCACACAGCCAGACAAACTCACTGCCAGCGCAGCAGCCATAACCATCTTTGCAATCATAGTTAATTTCCTTTGTTGTTGTAATACACTAGGGCTGTTACAGCCTGCGAGGTTGCAGCAAGCAGCATGCCACCCATTAAGTTCAATAAAAACATACACTTAAAAATAAGCCACTATAACTAGCGACCAAAGGGTGGTAAATTTCGCTACTAGTTAGTCAATAAGGCAAACACGATGAACGATATTCAGCAGCTGTTGCAGCATGTGGCCAGCGAGTTACAGCAGGAGGGTAAAACACCCAGTCTGGCGCTGTTTCGTGCCCGCTTAGCTGGCAGGGTAGCTCCCCAGCAGCTGTTCGCTGCTTATCAGCACTGGCGCAGCAACCCGGTCTACACCAGCCTTACACCGAGCAATGCAGTACCTGATAGCTTACCAGCCCGGCAGACAGAGACTGACGACATTAACGACCGTCTGGCTCGTATAGAAGCCAAACTGGATCTGCTGCTCAGCAAGCTTGAGCGCTAGCCATGTATCTGGCAGAGCTAACGTTTAAAGTCATTGCCGATACCGACTTTGACCAGGCGGAAGCGGCGATACGCTGCTATATGGAAGCGCTGATATTTAACGGCCAGGCGCTGGGTCGGGAGTTTCCCACTGCCTGGCAGCAGGACGGCTTTGTCAGCCGGATAGTTCTGCCCGCAACGGAGTCGTTAAAACAGCAGTACCACAGTCAGCGTGGCCTGGCAGCACTGCAGCAGTTAGCCACGGCCGGCCTTGGCTACCCGCAACTTAACGTACTTGGTATGGACTTAATGTCAAACCATAATGATCCCTGCGCGTCTGCGCCTTATTACATTTTGTACAGTCGCTTTAACGATACCTGCTCGCCGCTACGCTGTGGCGAACACTTTGCCCCGGTACCACTGTATCTGCTACCTGCAACCAAGGGAGATCACGAAGCGCTGATCCGCTGGCAGTTACAATATCAGGCATTAGATGAAATTCAGATGCAACAGAACAGGGTATTGAATCGCAGCGCCGAACGCAGCCTGCAGCAGCTGCACAGCCAGCTTAATCGGCAGGGACGACAATTAGCTAACAACTTGGCACGCCTGAGTCAAAAGCCAGTGTATTACACGCTATATAGTGGTAGCAGTAATAATTGTGCCCTTGAAGCCAGCAAACCCTGCCCCGGCTGCGGTGGAGCCTGGCGATTGGCTGAACCACTGCACCAGCTGTTTGACTTTAAATGTGGCCGCTGCCATTTACTAAGTAATATCGCCTGGGACTGTCAGAGCCCGTCTGACGAACAGGGTGTTAACTGACTGAGGAACTGTGCCAGGTTGTCAGCCAGTTTCTCCTTCACCTCTTGCCCAACATGCTCTAAGTACACTTCGCCTGTGCTATTTAATACCGATAGCAAAATATCATCGTCTTCGGTAGTGGCAAAAAACAGTGTTTCACGCTGCTTTAGACGACGCTTCATGATGATATGACCAATGATATTTTCCTGCAGCCGTTTCACATCATCATCATTCCATACCATTAACAGCATCAACTTGCCGCGGGGATGCTGCGCAGCTATCCCCGCACCGAAATACAGCTGATAAAAGGTTTTTATATCCGCGTGCAGCTCAAGCTCAAGCGCTTGTTCAACATTAGCAAAATCAGCTGGCTGTACCTGCTTAACTGGCTGCCACTGGACCTGATTATGCTGAATATCACCCCGCTGACACGGCGAGGGACTATCAGGATCAGCCCAGGTCACTAAAGGGTGTTGCTGGTTAGTTTGCCAGCTTAGCCATTGGCTTACAAAATCGTGGTAAATCTCGGTCAGGCTCACGCGACCTTCCTGTAAACTTTATGATAAACTTGCGCCATTGTAACGCTAACCAGTTGGGATGACAGCAATAGAGATGATGAAAGGCCATGCAGATGCGCTCGCCGGGCTAAGCTTGGGTAAAGTAACCGCCTATGCCGACCAATACGATGCCAGCTTATTGCAGGCAGTACCACGCAGTTTAGGCCGTGACGATATTGGCCTGGATGCCGCTGCCCTGCCGTTTTGCGGCCAGGATATCTGGCACGGTTACGAATTATCCTGGCTTAATGCCAAAGGCAAGCCGATGGTGGCACTGGCGACTTTTGTGGTGCCGTTTGATTCGGCTAACCTGATTGAATCTAAGTCATTTAAGCTGTATTTAAACAGCTTTAACCAAAGCCGTTTTGCCGACTTAGGCCAGGTGTATCAGCATCTGCAACGCGATTTGTCAGCTTGCGCAGGCAAGCCGGTAAAGGTCAGTTTGCATAACGTCAACGAAATTATGGCGTTTCAGCCTACCTGGATCCCGGGCCGCTGTATTGACGATTTGGATATTGAGATTACACAGTATCAATACGACGCGTCTTTACTGCACTTGCAGACAAGCGGCGACAAGGTTGAAGAAAAACTGCATTCGCATTTGCTCAAATCAAATTGTCTTATTACCTCGCAACCAGACTGGGCCAGCGTGTATATTCATTATCGCGGCGCGGCGATAGACCATGCCAGCCTGCTGCGCTACCTGATTAGCTTTCGCAGCCATAATGAGTTTCACGAGCAATGCGTTGAACGAATTTACACCGATATATGGCAGCGCTGCCAACCAGAATTTTTAGCCGTGTACGCCCGCTACACCCGCCGCGGCGGTCTGGATATAAACCCCTGGCGCGCCAGCGAGCCTTGCAGCCCACCGGCTATCCGCTTAAGCAGACAGTAACAACTTCGTTAGCCTTCACACAAACTTTCCAAGGCGGTTTCAGCGCAATGCAAACCGCCAAAAATTAAAAGCTCATTAAATCAATAAATTAAAGATAACACGCTGTAGCCAGCACAAGATCAAACTGGGTAAATACTGAAACATATAAAGAAAACTTACCAACACACTTTCAAAGTATGGCATTTTTTGGTTAAATATGCAGCGTCTGCCAGATGGACTGTCAGACTGAAGTGCCAACAAGGACTGCCGATTATGCAATATCTGACCTCTGCTGAAGAAGCATCCTGGTTACCTTACTATCTGTGTAAGAAATAACAGCCTGTAACAGCAACCAGTTATAACAATATTCCCTACCCCCAGCGGACCTTTTGGTCCGCTGTTTTTTGTAAAAGCCACTATTATGCTTAATGAGTGATCGCATTTAGCACGATTGTCGATATACTTAAGTCTAAACATGGATTTAACACAAGCTCTAAGGTGATCACCTTGCAGGACGACACTAAACAGCAACTGAGCAATGCCCTAAAAGCGCGTAAAGCGCTGGAAGACACTTATGAAGCGCAGTTTAAAATTCTGGCGCTGTTTGTGTCGCGGCTATCATTAGCCTGCAAAGGGGTTGATGTAGACTTGGATAACCGCCTGGCTAAACTGCGCACCGAGTTAAGCCGTGGTACTGATTTGGAAAAATTGTTGCCCTTTATTGAGGGCACCAGTGAAAACTTAAAGCAGTTAGAAGCTAAGCAGCAAACTGATGTACATAAAGTCCAACAAGGCCTGACAGAAGCTGGCAAATTACTGCAACAGCAAAAAGGTTTGCCGGATAAACTGCGTCGCGAATTGCGCGAGCTGTTGGGTAAAGTCGAGCAACCTTCAGCCACTGTACATGCGTTTTTACCGCACCTTACCGATTTGACCAAGCTATACCAACATGCCCTGCAAGCCAAGCAGCAACTTGTACAAGGTGATAACAGCGACGAAGACCGTTACGACCATGTCTGCCGGCAAATTAGTGTCGAATTAACGAATTTACTCAGCGAGTTAGCATTCGCTGAAGACAGCGCCGCCGAGATGGATAAAATCCGTTTAAGCCTGCTGGATAAATTGCCAATAGATGCGCTGCTGGAAGCCTGCCTGAAAACCATCAGCATTATTATCAACAGCATTAACCGCGAGCGGCAATCGGCAGAAAACTTCCTGCTGAAACTTAATGATGCCTTATCCAGCGTACAACAAGCTGTGGTGTCATCCTTAAGTGACTCGGCTGAGTTAAAGCAAAAAATGCAGCAACTCAACCAGCAGATAGAGCAGCAAATCTCTCATTTAGGCCAGGCCAGTGAAAAAGCGACATCGCTAGAGCAACTAAAAACCCTGGTGAGCGAGCGCCTATCTGCTATTACCGGCTCATTACGGGAAAAAGAGCAACTTGAACAGCAAGAGCGTCACCAATTATTGCTCACTCTCGGTAATATGGAACGTCGCTTAGATGAGTTGGAAAAGGATGCAAAAACCTTTAAGAAGCGCATTTCCGATCAAAATTTCCGTAGCTTGCAAGATGCACTAACTGAGATACCCAACCGCGCTGCATTTGATGAGCGCTATGCACTTGAAATGCAACGCTGGCAACGCTACAAAAAGCCATTATGTGTGGTATTAGGCGACGTTGATCATTTTAAAAGTATTAATGACAACTACGGCCATAGCGCTGGCGATAAAACACTGAAAGTGATTGCTAAAACGTTGAAATTGAACCTGCGCGAAACTGACTTTATCGCCCGTTACGGCGGAGAGGAGTTCGTGTTGTTGTTTCCGGAAACCGAATTAGCCGCACTGGAAGCACCGTTAAATGCGCTGCGTGAGAAAATAAAGAAAATTCCGTTTAAATTTAAAAACGTCAGTGTGCCTATTTCTATTTCATTTGGTGCCACACAACTGCAAGCGTCAGACTCTGGTCGCGCCGCATTTGATCGGGCTGACGAAGCCTTATATGAGGCGAAAAAAGCCGGGCGCGACAAGGTTGTGCTGAAAAAAGGCAACTGATGTTCCTCACTAAGACTAATTAAGGAGTGCACATGCATGTGCAGCTAAACCCACTCGGGTCGATGGATTTATTATCGCAACTGGAAGTCGATCATCTAAAACAAAATACCCAACAAGAGGCCTTCCGCCTGTTTCGTAATTGCTGTCTTGCGGTGTTAAACGTGGGCAGTCACACCGACAGCTCTGCAGAGATCTATGAGCAGTATCAGGATTTTGCCGTTAATCTGCTAAGTCGCGAGCGTGGTATCAAAATCGAATTGTTCAACCCACCGCAAAGCGCCTTTGTCGACGGTCAAATTATTAAAGGAATTCATGAGCACTTGTTTGCCGTGCTGAGGGATATTCTGTTTTACCACAGCAGGTTGCAAAGCAACAAAAGCTGGCTAGACCTGCAAAATAGCGCCCACATTACCCATACGGTGTTTGATATCTTGCGCAACGCCCGCGTCATTGATGCCAGCAATGAGCCGAACATGATTGTCTGTTGGGGTGGTCATTCGATTAACGAAGTGGAATATAAGTACACCAAAGAAGTAGGCTATGAGCTTGGCCTGCGCGGGATGGACATTTGTACCGGTTGCGGCCCGGGTGCCATGAAAGGCCCAATGAAGGGTGCCACCATTGGTCACAACAAACAGCGCCGTGCCACCGGTCGATATTTAGGCCTGACAGAGCCCGGAATTATCGCTGCCGAGCCGCCAAATCCGATAGTAAATGAACTGGTGATCCTGCCTGATATCGAAAAACGGCTTGAGGCCTTTGTACGTGTTGCACATGGTATTATCGTGTTTCCTGGCGGCGCCGGTACTGCAGAAGAGCTGCTGTATCTTCTGGGCATTATGTTGCACAAAGACAATCAGCAACAAAGCTTGCCGATAATCCTGACCGGCCCAAAACAAAGCGAGGCCTATTTCCGCGAAATCGCTAGCTTTATCGAAGCTACACTCGGGCAGCAGGCGCTAAAGCTGTTCGATATCATTATTGATGATGCGCCGGCTGTGGCGCGTAAATTGAAACTTGGCGCAGCCGAGGTGCGCCATTACCGCAAATCAGTGGGTGACGCCTACCACTTTAACTGGACACTGCAAATTGAGCCGGGGTTTCAGCAGCCTTTTGTCCCGAATCATCAGAATATGGCCGCACTGGACTTGCACCTAAATCAGGACAGCGCAACACTGGCAGTTAATTTACGCCGGGCATTTTCCGGTATCGTGGCGGGCAATGTTAAAGACGAAGGTATTAAAGCCATCCGTCAACATGGTCCATTCCAGCTAAGTGGTGAGCCAAAACTGATGCAAATGATGGATACACTGTTACAAGCCTTCGTCGATCAGGGGCGGATGAAGCTGCCAGGCAGCAAGTACGAGCCCTGCTACCGAGTGGTACGCTGATGGCACATTTGCTGTTAATTGATGCCCTTAACCTTATCCGCCGCTTATACGCGGTGCAGGAGCGGCCTTACCTGCCGCTACCAGATGAAGTGGCTGAGAGCACCAAACAGCAAATCATTATTAACACCGCCGCCATGCTGCGCCAGGCGCTACAGCGTCTGGTACAGGAGCTAAGCCCCAGCCATGCTTTGCTGGTGTTTGATGGCCGCGACAGTGCCTGGCGCAAACGGCTATACCCACCGTATAAAGCCAACCGCAAACCGATGCCAGCGATTTTGGCCGACGCCCTGCCCAAGCTGCAACAGGAAGCCCTGGAGCTTGGCATCAGCAGCATACAACGGGATGAATTTGAAGCCGATGATATCATTGCCTCCGCCGCCAGCCGGGCCGCGCAGCACGGCCAAACCGTGACCATAGTATCCACCGACAAAGGGTTTTTGCCATTACTGCCCGACGGAGTACAGATTTACGATACTTTTGCCCGTCAATACGTTACTGAGCAAATGGTACTGCAAAAATTTGGTGTACCCAGCCATCAATTGGTGCGGTACTGGAGTTTGGTAGGCGATAGCACCAATAATGTGCCTGGCGTGGCGGGCATTGGCCCCAAAGGCGCTCACGATTTAATGGCATTGGGCGCGACCCTAACCGATGCACTGGAGCACCCGGATTGCCCGAAAAAACTGAAAGAAAAGATACTGCAGCACAAAGAGCAGATTAAAATCTTTATGCATATTTTAACGGTTAAAACCGATGTTCAGCTGGGGCTGAACCTACAACAGATGCGACTTAACCATGCCATTGTCTGATAAGACCATACAGCCGCACCCCATCATAAGCTGGCTTAGACACAATAAAGTTGCGGTATTTATTGGCGCCCTTGTACTGTACGCTTTTCTGACGCTGCTCGTATTGCTGTATTATCCGGATGATGTCGAACAGATGAGCTGGGTAGATCGCGAGGTGTTTAACCATAAAGTGATCAGTAGCTATCAACTGTCTGATAATCTTAGCCAACAACAGGTTATAGAGCGTTTGGGCAGCCCCGACATTACCGCAGCGGTTAAAGTCGATAACCAGATTTATCAGTTACTGTACTACCGCACGCATCGCAGCGCCCCCGACGGTATTACCACCGCTGACGAATGCACTGCATTACTGTTTAAAAATCGCCTTTTAGTCGCTGTTGGCAATGACGCGACCGCAAGGTATCAAGCAGTAAGTGCCAGGCAATAATCAGCGCTCACCAAAACCACATTCTTATTAACACTGTAGTTTTATTACCACATTCAGCAAACTTATACAGGGTATAACAGCGAAAACAGCGCTTAATCTGGGCTTAAGTGGCGAAATGTGCCGAAAAATGCTATATTCCACGCCGTTTTCCGGCCCGCCAGAGGCCCATTTTTTTGCATAATTACGACAGCTAAGGATCCCCATGAGCAAGCAAACGATTACTGTCATTAAAGGCGACGGCATAGGCCCAAGCATTGTTGAAGCAGCCATCCAGGTACTGGAAAAGGCAGGATGTGAATTTGACTATGAATATGTTGATGCCGGCTTAACCGCACTGGAAAAAACCGGCGAATTACTGCCTCAGGCCACACTGGACGCTATTGCACGCAATAAAATCACCTTGAAAGGCCCACTGACTACACCAGTAGGTGAGGGCTTTACTTCGATTAACGTAACGCTGCGCAAGAAATTTAACCTGTACGCCAACGTGCGGCCGGTTATTTCGTTTAAAGGTACCAAGGCGCGTTACGATAATATCGACATTATAACTATCCGCGAAAATACCGAAGGTATGTATTCTGGCCATGGTCAGGTGGTATCAGCCGACGGTTTAGTGGCAGAAGCCACCAGTATCGTCACCAAAGAAGGCGCACGACGTATTGCCGAGTTTGCGTTTGAAACCGCCCGGCGAGAGAAGCGTAAGAAAGTGACCATAGTACACAAAGCCAATATTTTAAAATCGACTTCAGGTTTATTTTTAAAAACAGCGCGTGAAGTGGCGGCGAAATATCCGGATATTGAAGCGCAGGAAATGATTGTCGATAACACCTGTATGCAGCTGGTGATGAACCCGCAACAGTTTGACGTTATTGTCACCACTAACCTGTTTGGTGATATTTTATCAGACTTATGTGCTGGCTTAGTCGGCGGTTTGGGCATGGCGCCTGGCGCCAACATTGGTGCCGACTGTGCCATTTTTGAAGCCGTGCACGGCAGTGCCCCTGATATCGCCGGTAAAAACCTGGCGAACCCAAGTTCAGTGATTCTGGCCTCTATTCAAATGCTGGAATACCTGGGTATGCAGGACAAAGCGGAGAAAATTCGTAATGCGTTATCTGATGTGATTGCCTCAGGCGATCGCACTACCCGTGATTTGGGTGGCAGTTTTGGCACCACTGACTTTACTGCTGCGGTATTAGAGCGTTTATAAGCTTTAGTTTTGCTAAGATAGCCACCCTGGGGTGGCTATTTTTTTGCCCTGCGGCATGAAAGCCTAATTGAGGAAACGACGATGTCACAACCAAATAATCCATTACACGGTGTCACGCTGGAGCAAATTGTCACTAAATTGGTAGACCATTTCGGCTGGCCGGCGCTGGCAAAACAGATTGATATTAACTGCTTTAAAGTAGACCCGTCGGTAAAAAGTAGTCTGAAATTTTTACGCAAAACCCCTTGGGCAAGAGAAAAAGTCGAGCAGTTGTATATCGCCAAAAAGCTGTACCAGTAATACTGATACAGCTTTTGCCCGCTCGCCGCCCCCTACTGGTTAACCGTTATAGGTTGTTCAACCCTTACAGTTTATCCGTTATAAATCGCACCGCCGCGGCTAAGGTAACTGTCCAGCACGGCTTTGGCTTCATCGCGCTGTACCATCCGCACCACTTCAACACCAGCCTGTTGCAAATAAGCATAGCTGCTGTCGTATACCGGGCCTTCATCAAAGCCAATCGCCCGTGCATCATCAGCTGTAGCGGCGCATACCAGGCGCTTTACGCCACTCCAGAGGGTGCCGCCCAAACACATCGCGCAAGGCTCACACGAGGTAAACAACTCGCGTTTAATGCCATCGGCTGCCAAACTAAAGCTTTGCAGCTTGTGCTCGGCCAGCATAATAGCCATCATTTCACCATGCGCGGTTGAGTTATGCAGTGGTACGACCCGGTTTACCCCAACACTGAGCAGCTTGCCGCTGTCGATGGCAAAAATAGCACTGCCAAAGGGGCCCCCACTGCCACGTAGTACATTTTGCCTGGACAACTCTACCGCCAGGGCCATTTTCTCTTCATCACTGCGATAGGTTTTATCCCAATCTACCACCTCGTCAACCCAATCTGGCAAGTGCAGTGTCAGCTGATGCTTTGTCATTGATAATCCTTAAAAAAACAAGGCCCGCAGCTGCGGGCCCGGTACACTATTATTTGTCGGCCAGCGGCTTACTGTAAGCCAGTTCCATATCCCATGGCAGCTGGATCCAGGTATCCTGTTCAATATCGGTAATATAATGATCAACCAAGGGTTTACCTTGCGGCTTGGCATATACGGTAACAAAGCAGGCTTTAGGGAAATGCTCGCGCAGGGCTTTAGCCGTTTCGCCGGTGTCGACCAGATCGTCTACCACCAGCAGCTGCGCAGAATCCTCAATACTGGCATCTTTTAAAATACGTAAGCTGCCTTGCTTGTCATGCTCATAGCTGGCAACACAGATGCTGTCTACCACACGAATATTCAGCTCACGGGCTAAAATTGCCGCCGGCACCAGACCACCGCGACTTACCGCAACAATAGCCGTGTAGTTTTTCCCCAGCAGCTGGTGTGCCAGCTCTTTAGTGGCGCGGTGAAAGGCCTCCCACGACACATAAAACATTTTATTGGTTGATAATGACATAATGTTGTCCTGCAAAATAATTAACAGCGGTTACAGACAGCCCCGGTTATAAACAGCGCTGGTTATAAACAGCCAAGCGCCACTTCAACCATTTCGTTAAAACTGGTCTGGCGCAGCTCAGCACTTAACGCTTCACCGGTACGGATATGGTCGCTAACCGTGAAAATCGCCAGCGCATTAATACCGTACTCTGCAGCGACACCGTATAAACCCGCCGCTTCCATTTCTACCGCCAGTACACCGTATTTTTGCAAGGTGTCAAACAAAGTTTCGCTGGGGTTATAAAACAAATCTGAGGTAAACACATTACCCACTTTGACATTAATGTTTTTCGCCCGCGCAGCCGCAACCGCTTTTTCCAGTAACTCAAAACTGGCAATAGCAGCAAAATCCAGCCCGCCTAAGCGGTTACGGTTGACACTGGAGTCGGTGCTGGCGCCCATGCCTATCACCACATCACGCACTTTGACATCCAGCGGTAAGGCGCCGCAGGAGCCAATACGGATAATGTTTTTCACGCCATAAAACTTCACCAGCTCAGTGGCATAAATAGACATAGACGGCACGCCCATGCCCGAGCCCAATACGCTCACCGGTTTACCTTTGTAGGTGCCGGTATAGCCAAACATATTACGTACCGTGTTTACACAAACCGCATCGGTTAAAAAGGTTTCAGCAATATGCTTGGCGCGCAGCGGATCGCCTGGCATCAGAACAGTGGGAGCAAAAGCGCCTTCAGGCGCATTGATATGCGGAGTTGCCATAAAATTCTCTTAAATATGCTTTTAGTTAATAAATATACGGTTAGTTAAGCTGCGCCATAAACGAATCGCCGTATGCCATCGCATCCAGCGCAAAATAGTCGGCTAAGGTCTGGCCAATATCGGCAAAACTCATTCGCTCGCCCAAATCGACGGCAACCATACCCGGTTTGTATGCCAGCACCGGAATATATTCCCGCGTGTGCTCGGTACCTTGCCAGGTGGGGTCACAGCCATGGTCGGCCGTGAGCAATAACAAGGTATCCCGGTCGCAAGCCGCCATCAGCTCAGCTAAGCGGCTGTCAAAGTATTCCAGCGCCTCACCATAGCCTATCGGGTCACGGCGGTGGCCAAAGTTCTGATCAAAATCCACCAGGTTAGTAAAGATCAGGCTGTTGTCGCTCTGCTTCGCCATTTGGGCCAGTGTGGTATCGACAAGGGCGGTAAGGCCAGTGGCTTTAAGGCTTTCGCTAATACCCTGATGTGCATAAATATCGGCAATTTTGCCGATGCTGATGACACTACCTCCTGCTGCTGTCAGCTTGTCCAGCAAGGTAGGGGCTGGCGGCAATACCGAGTAATCACGGCGGTTGCCGGTACGGGCATAGGTTTGAGCGCTATCACCAATAAAAGGCCGGGCGATAACACGGCCGATGTTGTAATCGTCTAACAGCTCTCGTGCCACCTGACAAAACTGTAGCAGTTTCTCCAGGCCAAAGTGCTGCTCATGCGCTGCCACCTGAAACACGCTGTCGGCCGAGGTATAGCAAATCGGTTTACCGCTGCTAATGTGCTCATCGCCCAGCTTTACCAGAATATCGGTTCCCGAGGCGTGGCAATTGCCTAAAATCCCCGGCACACCGGTGCGACGGCACAGCTCGTCAATCAGTGCAGGCGGAAAGCTGTCGGTTTTGTTGTGAAAGTAGCCCCAGTCAAACAACACCGGCACACCGGCAATTTCCCAATGGCCGCTAGGCGTATCTTTGCCGCTGCTGAGCTCACGGGCATAACCATAGGCGCCAACAACCTGCTCGGCATCCTGTACATCTGCAGCAACACCTTGTGCTGCAGCTTTAGCCGCTTTCACCAAGCCCAAACGCGCCAGGTTAGGGAGCGCTAACTGACGGCCTTTGGCCGCTTTAAAGGCTTTGGCAATACTGCCAAAGGTGTTAGCGCCAACATCACCAAACCTGGCGGCATCAGGTGCATAACCAATACCAAAACTATCTAATACCAGGATCACCGCTTTTTTGGCCATAGCCCTGCTCCTGCACTGGAATTCGTTGTCTGTAACCAGCATAACGACTGGTACACCACCACCGCAACCGGCGGTAACATTTTAA
Source organism: Chromatiaceae bacterium (assembly GCA_033838465.1). GTDB lineage: Bacteria > Pseudomonadota > Gammaproteobacteria > Enterobacterales > Alteromonadaceae > Alishewanella. Next base: position 112,063 of record JAJLKZ010000007.1, on the reverse strand, counting down.
AAAAGGGCACGCAGTGTAAAACGAAGGCGATGACTTTACAACAACCTTGGCAGAAACAATACACCCGCCAGATGGCGGGTGTATTAGCAGCGTTACACGTATTGTTCAAAACAGCGCTTAAGGCAGCTGCGTGTAACCCATGTTGTATAACGCAAAGCTAAACACATCGGCAGCCTGATCAATTTGCATCGATACCGGCATACCTGCCCCGTGGCCGGCTTTAACATCAATACGGATAAGCTGCGGGTTCACGCCGCTGTCTTTAGCTTGCAGCTCAGCAGCAAACTTAAACGAGTGCGCCGGTACTACCCTGTCATCATGATCGGCAGTGGTAATCATGGTGGCCGGATAAGTGACGCCCTGCTTCACGTTATGCACGGGTGAATAGCCCAATAAGTAATTAAACATTTCCGGGCTTTGCTCGCTGGTACCATAGTCATAGGCCCAGCCTGCGCCCGCCGTGAAGGTGTGGTAACGCAGCATATCCAGTACACCCACCGCCGGAATAGCGACTTTGAACAGGTCTGGCCGCTGTGTCATGACTGCGCCCACCAACAAGCCACCGTTAGAGCCGCCACGCAGCGCCAACTTGTCTTTGCTAGTGTAACCTTCTTTTTGCAGATACTCAGCAGCAGCAATAAAGTCGTCAAACACATTTTGCTTATTCAGCTGGGTACCGGCAGCATGCCAGGCTTTACCGTATTCGCCACCACCACGAATATTGGCCACCGCGTAGACACCACCTAAGTCCATCCACACGGCATTGGCGACACTGAAAGACGGGGTCAGGCTGATATTAAAGCCGCCATAACCATACAAGATGGTTGGGTTTGCGCTATTACGTTTTACATCTTTGCGGTAGCTGATGATCATCGGCACCCGGGTACCGTCTTTTGAGGTGTAAAACACCTGCTCAGAGGTGTAATTAGCCGGATCAAACTGGGTTTTCGGCTGATTAAACAGGCTTGACTCACCGGTTTGCGGAGCAAATTTGTAGATACTGCTTGGCGTAGTGTAATTAGCAAAGCTGTAATACACTTCGCTGTCATCTTTCTTGCCGTTAAAGCCACCAACACTGCCCACGCCTGGTAAGCTTATGTCACGTACCAGTTTGCCGTCATAATCAAACTGCTTTACCTTAGCTACCGCATCAACAATATAGTTAGCGAAAATAGCACCGGCTGCTGTGCTGGCACGCAGCACATGTTCAGTTTCGCCAATCAGGGTTTGCCAGTGCTCTGGCTGTGGTTTGGCCGCATCAGCCACCACCACTTTACGGTTAGGCGCATCGCGGTTGGTAATAAACAGCAATTTATCACCCACGGCATCGAGTAAATCAACATCAGAACTGGTATCGTCTACCACAGTAACAAAACTGCTGTCGGCTTTAGTTAAGTCTTTAACAAACAGTTTGTTGCCTGACGTAGACACCGCAGCCGAGACGACTAAATAGCGATCATCATCAGTTACCGTTGCGCCAACATAGCGGTGTTTTTCAGCTTCAGCGGCACCAAACACCACTTGATCGGCCGATTGTGGTGTGCCCAGCTTGTGGTAATACAGTTTATGCTGATCGGTCATGGCAGAAAGCTCACTGCCATCAGGCTTGTCGTAGCTAGAGTAGAAGAAACCGTCATTACCCACCCAGCTAATACCACTGAATTTGATATCGACCAGTGTATCACCAATTTGCTGCTTGGTTTCGACATCAATAACAATCACTTTACGCCAGTCACTGCCACCTTCAGATATGGCATACGCGGCCAGGCTGCCATCGCGGGAAAAACTAATGTCAGCCATAGAAGTGGTACCATCCGGGCTGAAAGTATTCGGGTCTAAAAACACTTCACTGCTGCCATCGTCTTTTAACCGGTACAGCACAAACTGGTTTTGCAAGCCGTCGTTACGGTAGAAATACTGATATTTACCTTCTTTAAAAGGCGCCCCTACCCGCTCAAAATTCCACGACTGTTGCAGCTTATCGCGAATAGCACCGCGGTAAGGAATTTGTGCCAGATAATCAAAGGTCACCTGGTTTTGCGCCTTTACCCAGGCTTCAGTTTCACTGCTGCGGTCATCTTCCAGCCAGCGGTAAGGATCGGCAACCTGTTGGCCGAAGTAGCTATCCACTACCTCACCCTTTGCCGTTTGTGGATAGCTAATAGCGGCTTTCTTTTCTTGTGTCATAGTGGTGGTGTTATTCGCCTGGGGGTTACTGTCTGTTTCTGGTGCACCGCCACAAGCGGCCAGCAAAGACACAGCAACAATACTTAACAGATGTTTCATCGCAGAGGACCTCGGATTCTTGTTGTTATAGCGGGTCTGAGCTTAACAAAGAAGCAAGGATTTGCCTATTTCTGCCTGGCAGGTTTTCTTGGCTGTTGGTCTGAAACCTGTTAGCCAAAAAGCAAAAGGCCCGTCATTAGACGGGCCCTGCTACTATGGTGCCCAGAGGCGGAATCGAACCACCGACACGCGGATTTTCAATCCGCTGCTCTACCGACTGAGCTATCTGGGCAAAACTGGGTGACGCAAAATGGTGCCGCTTATCCGAGTCGAACGGATGACCTACTGATTACAAGTCAGTTGCTCTACCAACTGAGCTAAAGCGGCTGCGACAACGTGGAAAAAGTTGTTGAAGTCTGATAAGTTACAACAACTTAGCACCGAAACTATGGTGCCCAGAGGCGGAATCGAACCACCGACACGCGGATTTTCAATCCGCTGCTCTACCGACTGAGCTATCTGGGCAACGCGGGTCGTATTAAACGGATTTTGGCTTATTAAGTCAATAGATATTTTAGTAACGCCGGTGCGTTAGCTTATTAGTTGAGCAAAAGTAGCATTTAACTTGATAAACGGCCAAATAACCGTCAACAGTAAGCCGAAAATACGCCGCTATGTTAATTGCGAAAAGTTGTTAAAATAGCCGACAAAACTCAGCGACTGCAGTGAAAAGCAGCCACGAATTGGATAGCGCATGGAAAAAACTTCTTTCAGTAGAGCCATTTTTAAACCCCTGACGCTGTTATCAGTGATTGCGCTGGTAGCACAGGCCGCTATGTTTACCTTACTTAACCAGCCGGAGCCCGGCTTGAGCGCTGCGCAACTGGACAGGTTAACAGCTGACAGCCGACTGGTGGCTCGGGTGCTCACACCTTTATTGCAGAGCAAAGATATTAGCGCAGCCGAACAGGTATTGTTGCAAACCCGTAATGGCGATGCCAGCCGTGCGTTATATCTGTACCGGCGAACCGGCGATGGCAATACTGAACTGATTGCTAATACCAACAATGTGCAGGGTTTTGTGCCTCAACCTTTGTGGCAGGCGCAGGGTACGCAGCAAGACAGGCATCTGGTTGTGCATCAGCTTATTAACGTGCAAGGCGAGCCAGCAGCACTGCTGGTTTACGTACAGCAGCTATCGGTTGACCCCTGGTGGCCTTATGCTGCGGCCTTTGGCATCAGTTTGCTATTGGCTCTGGTACTAAGCGGCCTATTTGCCGTGGGCATTGCCGGCTTTTTTAGCCGTCGCATTAAGCCCTTATTGCAGGGCACCCGCCAAGCATTGGAAAAAGCGCAATTTAACGCCAGTCTGGACAGCCACGCCAGAGACAGCTACGGTGAACTGGCAAGCTGTATAAACCAGTTATTTCGTCGTATCGATGAAGCACAGCAGGGGCTGGCAGAGTCTGAGCAAAACATTAAAACGCTAAAGCAGGAAGTAGAAGCCCGCATTAAAGAGCGTACTGATGCACTGGAAACTGCCAAGCTCACCGCCGAAAAAGCCAACGAAGCCAAATCGACCTTTCTGGCGACCATGAGCCATGAAATTCGTACGCCGATGAACGGTATAATCGGCACTATCGATTTACTGCGAAAAACCCAGCTATCCACCTCGCAATTTAGAATGACCGACACCGTGCGCGAGTCCTCTTTTTCGTTACTGCGCATTTTGGACGATATTCTCGATTTTTCCAAAATAGAAGCCGGCAAGTTAGAGCTGGAAACCATACCGCTGTCGCTGGTTGAGATCATTGAGGCGGTAGGCCGTATTTTGGTCTCGGTCGCCCATCAGCGGCAAATTGACCTTAAACTGTTTATCGACCCGCGCATTCCCGACGGCTTGGTAGGCGACCCGGTAAGGCTGCGGCAAATACTGTATAACCTGGCCGGAAATGCGATCAAGTTCACCCAAACGACACCGGAAAAAACCGGTTTGGTGATCATTAAAGCCGAGCTTCTGGAAGAGAATATGGATTTCAGCCAAATCCAGTTCAGTATTATCGACAACGGTAAAGGCATGACTCAGCGCCAGATAAGCTATGTGTTTCAGCCGTTTAACCAGGCTGAGGGCTCTATTACACGTAAGTTTGGCGGTACAGGTCTGGGGCTATCGATCTGTCAGCGCTTAACCACCTTGATGTATGGTGATATCAATGTCAGCAGCCAGGTAGACAAAGGCACGGAGTTTACCGTGCGCATCCCGATGCGTCGCTCAGATGAAATTCATTATCTGGACAAAGAACTGCTACGGGATATTCATCTGTGTCTGTTTAGCAACGATGAGCATAATCAAGTGCACCTGCAAGCATATTTCAACCATGCAGGTGCTGAGCTTGAGACCGAAAGCCAATTTGATAATTTGCTGCAACGCGCCAAACAGATGCAGCCATTACCGCCTAAACAAGCAGCAGTTTGGGTACTAGACGCGACGTACGAGCAAATTTCAGCTAATCAGATTGATCAGTTGCAGCAACTGGACAGCATGAGCCAGGTACAGTTTGTCGTGATCACTAATCAGGTAGAGCTTGCAGAGCGCAGTAATGACAGGGTGTATTACCTGCATAGCTCGCCGATTTGCCGTAGCCACTTGTATGATGCCGTGCTTATTGCCGCCAAACGCAAAGCTAAACCCGTCTACGCGGGTGAAAAAGTGGCGGTAGCCGCAGCTCCGTCGATAGAGCAAGCCCGTAAAGAGCGGCGTCTGGTGCTGTTGGCAGAAGATAACCTGATGAACCAACGCGTAATAGTCGACCAGCTGAATGCACTGGGCTATGCCGTGGAAGTCGCTGATGATGGCGCCATCGCGCTGGAGAAATGGCGTCGCTACCACTATCCACTGCTGTTAACCGATTTGCATATGCCGAATATGAGCGGCTACGATTTGGCCAGCGCCATTCGTAAAGAAAGTTTACATATTAGCGAAGGCGCCGAATTCACTCGCATTATTGCCGTGACGGCGAATGCACTTAAAGGCGAAGAGCAAAAATGTTTAAGTATTGGCATGGATGGCTATATCACGAAACCTATTGAGCTTGCCACATTACAAAGCATGCTGTCGCGCTGGCTACCTCACCCTACTAAGCAAAAGCAGCTGCTATCAGCCGCCAGCGACAACGGTCAGCACAATTCGCCGATTTGCTTTACTACCATCGCCAACTTCCTTGGCAATGAACCGGCCAAGCATGAGGAGCATCTGAATTACTTCGTCAACCATGCTGCCGACTTGCTGCAAACCCTTGCTCAGCATGTTAATGCACAAGAGCGCAGCGGTGTACGCTCGGTAGCACATCAGTTTAAAGCGGTCGCCAAGAGCATCGGCGCGTTGAGCTTAGCTGAGCAAGCGCTAAAGCTGGAGAAAGCCGCTGAAGAAAGCGATTGGCCAGTAATTAACGAACATATTCGCCTGATGCAGGAAAAGTATCAGGATGTGGTTGGTTACGTAAAGCAGCGTTATTGAGTCGTTATGGCGTTTAACCGGAGCCCAAAACTCCGGTTAAACTTGTGAAAATTAGAAATTTGAATAACCTGATTTACTTACTTTAAGTACTTTACGTGCTACTTCTTTTACACTGAATGCCTGGCTCGTAACTGCATTTTGCGGTGCAGTATTGTTCCAGTACTCGTAGTCGATTTCTTCATACATGCCAATGCGACCGGCAATTACCAAAGCGCCCTCACGGAACGACTCCTCCCGAACATACAAACGTCTTCCGAGCAAGCCATCTTCAATTTTCAACACTGTCCATTCACGTTGCTGCTGTAAAGGTTCATAGAATAATGTTATGCCGTTATCACCCTCTAGCTGCCAGGTTAATGCTGGTATGTTGGTTTTAGGATCAAACTCGGGTGGAAAATCCGTTAAAGGGAACGGTGAGAGCACACGGTTACCGCTGTTACCGGCGTTAATTTGCCAACCAAAAAACGGGGAAAACACGTTTTCTGTGTCACTGCAGTCAGGATCCGCCGGACAAAATAACAACCTACCATTATTCCAACTATCCTTAGTCCATGAATTAATCATAGTCTGCCAATATTGCTCTTCAGCATTGACTAACTCGCTGACATTGACTCCTGGATCTGTTTTAAAAGCGTACTCCGCCTCTGCAGCAATTAAGTTATCTTCTGCATCATATACCGTAGTAAACACCTGCAAATCAGTGCCTGACTGGTCAATAATTTCAAACTTAGCAGCGGTACCATCTGACAAGGTTAACAACAATTGACCATCCGTAACCTGCCAATCGAAGGTTCTATCAGTGGCTGTTCCCAAACCGGTTCCATCAGCATTAAACAACAAGAGGTCCAGATAGAAGTCTGTCACTTCTCCGCCCTGAAAGGGTAAATTTTGCGTGTAGTAGGTATTCATTGCCCAGGTTCCCGGCATGTCGGCAGCAACGAATATCTGTTCTGTTCCTATTTGCTTCCGCATCAATAAATTACTGCTAAATGCAGTCGTATCAAACGCCTCAACCAACCCCTGCGTTGTTTGTACGGGTACAAGTTCACGTCGTTGGGTACCTGATTGGCGATATGTATCAATAAGCTGCCCTTGTGTCACTCTGGATAGCTCGACATCATCCAAATAAACCTTAACAGCAACTTGAAATATATTGTCAGCAGTTAACCAATCAACCTGCTGTTGCGTCAGACCTGCAGCGCCGACTGTCACACCTAAAAAGCTGGTAAAAATTGCAGCCTGCTCAACATAATCAATACTGATTTTGCCATTTGACACTTCCCAAACAAAAGTAGATTCACCTCCACTTAGAGCGTGAGAACCTGTTCCATCATCGTTGAATTGCCAGCGCTCGCCTCCACGGGATAAAAACCCGGGAGCTGCCGCGTAAGTTCGAAAATACACCGGAGCAACTGCATCAACTGTGACTGGCGGAGTCAGCGCAGGGTCTTCCACGATAGCGACTATGGTACTCTCAATCAAACCGGGCTCGTCAGCTTCAATTTGCTCAACTATGGTATTGTAAGCCGCTACGTTAGTGAGCAAGGAAGTAATATCAGTTACCCCTTCAGGTAGCGTAATATCCGGGTTTTCAGTCAAAATTTTTACAATGGCGGCAGCCTCGGCCAGTTCATCAGCATCAATGGACTTTTCCACAAATGTTAGGTCTGCGATATTTGCCGGTACCTCACCATTATTCGCGGTTAACAGTAATGAATACAGTGCGGTAGATACGGCATTTACCGATACTGTATTGCTGCCATCTGATGCGGCACTGACCTTAGTATCTTTTGGTTGCGATTTTACTGACGCAACGGCAACAACTTCTGGCGCTGTAAACCCTGAATAAACGGCACTGTAGGCTAACCGGCTACTCGTCGGGCTGTTGACCGTCACCGCGACCACACTGTCAATTAGATCATCATCAAGCTGTAAATCGAAGCTAAACGCACCGTTATCACCTACCTCAGTACTGACCTCTTCATAGGCACCACTGAGCACCGCCGTGCCACCGCTAAAATCTGCTCCACTTACCGCACCGGCCAGCGTAAAGGCCACCAGAGTTGGTTCTACCTCAACACTCAACTCCAGCTCCGCTGTTTCATCATCATCGTCGGTAACCGTTAGCATAAAGGTGAGCGTGGTCGCTTCAGTCACCTCTGGAGAGGTAAATACTACCGTATCCGTATCATCCCCACTCAGCGCTACTTCAGGCCCCGCTGTTTGCAGCCAGCCGATCGTCGTAATGTCACCGTCATCACTCAGCGCTGCAGCTAATTCAACTTCTGTTTTCTCAGCTACGGGATCAGGTTGAGCCGTTAATACTGGTAGTGTGTTGTTAACGATACTTACCGTTAAATCATCCGTCGCCACCTGCCCTTTACTGTCTGTCACAGTAAGCCGCAACACCGCTGTTGCATCGGCATCGACAGACGGTGCAGTAATCTCTGGCGTCAGCGTATCAGCACCACTTATGGTCATTTCTGGGCCGGAAATTTGGCTCCACGCCACCGTAACGGCCCCTTCACCACTTCCTGATGCGCCCGATAAAGTCACACTGCGACGTTCTTTTAAATTCAGGGCGCTACCCGCATCCGCTAATGCATCATCATCGTCTGACCAACAGCCAGACAGCATAACCGCAGAGAGCATCACAACTATCAGCCTTTGACTTCTCTTACTCATAACTGGATTCCTTATGACATTAACTTCAGTTGCATACAACCGCAGCAAAACATTGAAACGGCCATCCAAAATATAGGCTAGCCATTGAGGAACGGTATAATTGTGCCCATTAAACTATTTGAAATTTTGTGAATCATTTAAAAACAATCACTTAGAAAAGATTGATGCGCTTACTTAGGGTGGATTGGTCAAGATATATTGATATAGCTGTTCTGGCTGCGTGGCAACACCTTGGGCCCCATATTGTCTCAACAGCTCAACCTTGGCAGCTGATGGTATAACAGTGTATAGATAAAACGCCGTATTATTCCCCTGATCTCGCATCATTTGCAACAAACGTAAACCGGCCAGCGGGTCATCTGCTCTGCCCATATCAGAAATCACCGCGTCATAGTGATACAGAGACAGCAGTATCAATGCATCATTACTATTGGTTACGCTGTATACCGCAATCTGATGTTGTTTCAGGTAAGCTAACTCGCGTTGGTTGTTCTGTGGGTTATCATCTACCCAAAGAATGCGAGCACGGCTGTCTGCAGCTTCACTGATCTGCAAAGTGGTAACATCATCGGCTTGATACTCTAGCGGGAACCACCAAAAGGCACTAATCAGAGCAACACTCAAAGGAACAACCGGCAATAACCAACGCTGCTGGCGTTGTTGGCTTAATATCGGTTCAGGCTGAGGTAAAGATGCTTCTGGGGTAGAAGAAAAACGACCAAGAGCGAGTTCAGGCGCTAAGCGATAACCTTTACCATGTATCGTCTGAATACAAGGTCTTGTATAACCGGCTTTTTTTAACGTCTTACGACAATCAGATACCAGACGCGATAAAGACCAATGCGTCACTATGGTTCTGGGCCATAATTGTTGCAACAGTTCGGTTGACTCACAATAACCGGGCCAGGCCTCTATCAGCAGTACCAGTAGCTCAACGCAGCGCACATCTACCTTTAACTCAATACCATCGACACGCAGCAATAGTGCATCACTATCAATTTCCAGGCTCTCAAAGCAGTACCGCATCTGGTCTTTATCGCAAAGTTAACGCTCTATTGGTATAGCACAAATTTTATACTGCAACAGTCGGCAACAAAAAAGGGCAGCCGAGGCTGCCCAACTGTCAGTTACCTGACCACGTAACGTAAGGGGTTAGAACTGGTTCATGGTGTTGTGCGCGCCACCAGCTTTTAGTGCCGCTTCACCAGAGAAATATTCTTTGTGATCATCACCGATGTCGGAGCCAGACATGTTCTGGTGTTTAACACAGGCAATGCCCTGGCGAATTTCTTTGCGTTGCACACCTTCAACATAGCCCAGCATACCGGCGGTACCAAAGTACTCTTTGGCCAGATTGTCAGTAGACAGCGCTGCCGTATGGTAAGTTGGCAACGTAATCAGATGATGGAAGATACCGGCTTCACGCGCCGCATCAGCCTGGAAGGTACGTATACGGTTATCGGCCTCTTTTGCCAGCTCGGTTGCATCATAGTCGGCACTCATCAACTGAGCACGATCATAAGCTGATACGTCTTTACCAGCTGCTTTCCATGCGTCGAATACTTGCTGGCGGAAATTCAGTGTCCAGTTAAAGCTTGGGCTGTTGTTGTAGACAAGTTTCGCATTCGGTACCACTTCACGAATACGATCAACCATTTCTTTGATCTGACCAATATGCGGCTTTTCGGTTTCAATCCACAGCAAGTCGGCCCCGTGTTGCAGTGAGGTAATACAATCCAGCACGACACGGTCTACGCCGCTGCCTTGCTTAAACTGGAATAAACCGCTGGCTAAACGTTTAGGCTTCAACAGTTTACCATTAGCTTTAACTACTACATCACCGTTGGCAATATCGTCAGCACTGCTGATGTAGTCGCCATCTAGGAAACTGTTGTATTTGTCACCTAAATCGCCTGGTGTTTTAGTAACCGCAATTTGCTTGGTTAAACCGGCACCTAATGAGTCGGTCCGCGCCACGATAATGCCATCATCCACGCCCAGCTCTAAAAAGGCATAACGCACAGCATTAATTTTCGCCAGGAAGTCGGCATGCGGTACTGTCACTTTGCCATCCTGGTGACCGCACTGTTTCTCATCTGATACCTGGTTTTCAATCTGGATAGCGCAGGCACCGGCTTCAATCATTTTCTTTGCCAATAAATACGTGGCTTCTTCATTACCAAAGCCGGCATCAATATCAGCGATAATAGGCACCACATGGGTTTCGAAATTATCAATCTTACTCTGGATAGCGGCAGCTTTAACTTTATCACCCGCTGCATTGGCAGCATCCAACTCGCGGAACAAGCCACCTAATTCACGGGCATCGGCTTGCTTTAAAAAGGTGTATAGCTCTTCGATTAACGCCGGCACAGCCGTTTTTTCATGCATTGACTGATCCGGCAGCGGGCCAAACTCAGAGCGTAGCGCTGCTATCATCCAGCCGGACAAATATAGGTACTTGCGTTTAGTGGTACCAAAATGCTTCTTGATAGCGATAAGCTTTTGTTGGCCAACAAAGCCGTGCCAGCAACCTAATGATTGCGTGTACTGGCTGCTGTCAGCGTCATAAGCGGCCATATCAGCGCGCATTATCTTGGCCGTGTATTTGGCGATATCCAGCCCGGTATTGAAACGGTTTTGCAGCTTCATTCGTGCTGCAGACTCAGGGTTTATTGCCGCCCAGGCGTCGCCCTGTTGCTGACGTAACTGGGTAAGGTGTTGAATGGCATCTTGGTAAGCTGACATAGCAGTATCCTCTTGTTGCTTATTGCCCGGCTTGCCGGACGCTGACTGTTCCCAGGTTGAATGGTGACCTGTTGCCTTACACTATAGGTTTCATTTTTATAATTCATAAAGGTGATTTTTGTGATGCCGGCCATTCACGCCATTAATACTAAAGTTGGCTTGACGCTGGCCACTGCGCTAATGCTATGATTCAGTTCAGTGATGACTAAGGCTTGGGTTATTTAAACAATGAATATTAATAAGATGGATTTAAACCTGCTGGTGTACCTGGACGTACTGCTGCGGGAAAAAAACGTCACCCGCGCCGCAAACCAGTTAAATATTACCCAGCCCGCGATGAGTAACGGTTTAAAGCGGTTGCGCGATTTACTGAATGACCCGATTTTAGTGCGCACGTCTGATGGCATGGTACCAACTGAGCGCGCCCGGGAGCTGGCGCCGGTAGTGCGCGGCGTATTACTAACCCTGGAAGAAACACTGCAACCGAATAAAGATTTTGAGCCGCTAAACAGTCAGCGTGTGTTTCGTATTATGGCCAGTGACTACGCTGCCTCTACCCTGATACCGGCGCTGCTGAAAAAAATGCGTGTACTGGCGCCGCATACCAGTCTGGACATTATGACACCGTCCGATGTGACCTTTCACGACGTGGAGAACGGCAAAGTTGATATGGCGATAAACCGTTTTGATCAGCTGCCGCAATCGTTTCACCAAAAAACCGTCTGGCGCGACAGCTTTTCCTGCCTGATTAATGCGCAAAACCCGGTACTTAAAAACTTCAACCTGGACAGTTACTTAAAGGCACAGCATATCTGGGTCAGTAAAACCGGTTTTGGTGTCGGCGTCGGCATGGATCCAAAAGATGTGCAGAAACTGGGCTGGGTAGACGAAGCCCTGGCCAAACTGGGCAAACAGCGCAATATTTCTGTGTTTACCCGTAACTATCACGTGGCGATGCATTTAGCCGTAGGCATAGACTTAATTGCCACCCTGCCCAGCCGCGCCGCTAAGTTGTACGAAAATGATAGCAGCATGGCCATTATGGATCCGCCCTTTGCCATACCATCCATTGAACTGAAAATGATCTGGAGCCCGCTGCTGCACCAGGACGCCAGCCATATCTGGTTTCGCCGGCTGATTGTTGAAACTGCAGATGAGTTGAACTGACCCCTCCAACGAAGGCTGGAATCCCGATTTGGTCGACACAGAGTGTCTGAGTGAGCGCGTAAGCGCGAGCGACAAATTCGTCAGGAACGAATTTGAACAGCTTTAGCTGGCTAGTGTAAGGCAGGAAGCCTGAAATAGTTGCTGTGGCGAGCCAAAGGGGGAGTTGCAGCCGAAGCCTTTCTGCTGACTTAGGACGTATCAACTTTGAAGCCATAAAAAAGGCGCTGTCAGCAAGTCAGCGCCTTTGGCTTGGTTTACTCAGGTTAATCAAGTAACTGATAGGCTGGCAGGGTTAGGAAATCTACCAACTGATCAGAAGTCGTGATATCAAGCAGTAACGTTTGCGCCCTGGCAAAATTTTGCTCTGCCCACAGCGTTTCACCTACCTCTGCTCGCACCACTTTTGCCTCTTCCTCTAACATAGAAGCAAATAACGCTTTGGTAATCAGCTTGCCGTTAGACAAGCTTTTACCATGTTTAATCCATTGCCAAATTGATGTGCGGGATATCTCGGCAGTGGCCGCATCCTCCATCAGACCATAAATTGGCACACAGCCTTTACCGCTGATCCAGGCAGCAATGTATTGCAGTGCTACCCGGATGTTGGTGCGCATCCCCTCTTCAGTGCGCTCGCCATCACAAGGCTCAAGCAGCTGGGCTGCAGTAATCTCGGCATCTTCGCTACGGCTGACATTCAACTGGTTTTTCTTACCGCCCGCCAGGTATTTATCAAACACCGCATTGGCGGTTGCTGCCAGCCCCGGGTGCGCCACCCAGGTACCATCATGGCCATTACTGGCTTCAAGTTCTTTATCCGCCGTTACTTTGGCCAGAATTGCGGCATTTTGCTCAGGGTCTTTGGCCGGAATAAAGGCCGCCATACCGCCCATCGCCAGCGCACCGCGTTTATGGCAGGTTTTTATCAACAAACGCGAATAGGCATTTAAAAACGGTTGTTTCATCGTGACCACTTGCCGGTCTGGCAGCACTCTGTCCGGGTGGTTATTTAACGTCTTGATATAGCTAAAAATGTAATCCCATCGACCACAGTTAAGCGCGACGATATGATCGCGTAACATGTAGAGGATTTCGTCCATTTCAAATACAGCAGGCAGGGTTTCAATCAGTACCGTGGCGCGTACAGTGCCGATTGGCTGAGAAAATTTCTCCTCAGTATAGCGAAACACATCGTCCCACCATTTGGCCTCTAAATGACTTTGCAGCTTAGGTACGTAGTAATACACACCGGTCCCTTTTGCTAAGCGGGTTTGGTAGTTGTGCAGAAAATACAACGCAAAATCCATCAGACCACCGGGAATTTGCTCGCCGTCTACCAGCAGGTGCTTTTCCCACAAATGCAGGCCACGTACCCGGGCAATCAACAGCGCCGGGTTATCCTTTAACGCATAGTGCTTGCCGCTTTGCGCATCGGTGTAACTAATGCTGCCAAGGTTAGCATCGCGCAAATTAAGCTGGCCTTCAATGACGCCGGCCCAACTGGGTGCCTGCGAGTCTTCAAAGTCAGCCATGAATACTTTTACGTCGGCATTTAGTGCGTTAATAATCATCTTGCGGTCTACCGGACCGGTAATTTCTACCCGCCGGTCTTGTAAGTCCGCCGGGATTGGCGCAACCCGCCAATCCGACTGGCGGACATTAGCGGTTTGTGGCAGAAAATCGGGCAAAGCACCACTGTCGTAACGCTGCTGCGTGGCCTGACGCTCGGCCAGCAATTGCTGTAATCTGGGCCTGAACTCACGTGTCAGCTCTACCAGCAAAGCGCAGGCTTGCTCGGTCAAAATGCTGTCGTAGTCGCTGTTTAACGGTGCGTTGATGGTTAAGCCGGCACGGCTGATGCTTGCAGTCATAATAGTGTCCTTATCATGCTTAGCGCTCCATCAAGACACATAACAGCAGCGTCGTTCTTGACGGAAGCGGGAATGCCTAACTATAAGCGCTTCTCAACTATAAAATATATCAATGCAGCCAATACCTGCCATTTCTTACATAAATATAGCGCCAAAATAAAACCGATAAACATTGGCACAACTTATGCTTTAAGCTACTCAGTGTGAGGCTGTGTCAGACAGCTTGTCAATTTTCTGTCGGAGGTAAGCATGGAATTTGTCCTGCTGTTAATTTTACTGTTAGTCGTTGTGGTAGCGCTGGTAGCCAGTCGCTTTATTGACAGTGGTAATCCTTTTCCATTACAGAAAAAGGCCAGCTTATTCAGCCCAGTGGAACGCTCTTTTATGCAACTGTTAGAAAAAGCCGTTGGCAATGACTACAAAATTTTAAACCGGGTAAAGCTGGCTGATCTGATGGAGCTTAAAAGCGGCATTAGTGAAAAAACCCGCGCCAGCACCTTAGTCAAACTTAACGCCAAGTACCTGGATTTTGTATTGTGCGACCCCAACGATTTCAGCGTTGTTGCTGTGCTTGATTTGGTGAATAACAGCAGTAAGGACGGACACAAAGCGGTACCTGATTGGTTTGTTAACGGCGCACTGGACGCTGCTGGCGTGCCCTATCTTCGCATGAAAATAAAAGCCGGTTATACTGCGGCCGATATTCAGGCGGCACTCGCTGCCCGCTTGGGCAAGCCGGTTACCAAAGCCGAACCTCAATTTAAAGGTTTAGTGAAAAAGGGGCCAACCCGGCCGCTACGTTCACTAAAACCGGCAACTGCCAGCGGCAATACCTTGCCAGTACCGGCGTTGTCACACTCACAGATTAAAGCGCAGCAAACCGCGCTAATACGGGCTTCTTAACGCATATGGAGAAATGAGTCACTCCGCGCTAAGTTGGAATGCCGCCTGCTGCAACAGGCGGCATTTTTTATTGCCTGAAAAAATTTTTGCAATCCCCCTAAAGTTAATCCTTTAGCCGCCGTTACAGTCTTGAGGAATTGGCATAGGAGGTAACTATGAGTCAATCCGTTGGCGCTGCAGGTTCAGGCTACGGCTATGAGGTGTTGGGTGCAGTAATGTCCCAAAAGCAGCAAAACCAGGAAGCGAAAATGGCAACCATGCTGGTACAAAGTGCTATGCAGTCGGTTGAGCAGGTACAGGCTTCATCCCCTGTTAGCAACCTGGGACAAAACATTAATATCACCGTATAGCTGATATTAATGCACGCAAAGCAAAGGCCAGCACATGCTGGCCTTTTTATTTGTTCAGGTGAAATTCAGTCAGGAAACCTAAAATTCGGAACACAGTGGGCGGTAGAGATTTGAATCTGCACTACACTGAATAAAGCCACTATGCGCAACGGAGCTGCAATGACCCAACAACAATGTTCAATCCTGATAATTGATGATGCCTACACAGTGCGAGAATACCTGCGCCAAACACTGATGCATCTGGGGATTTCAACAGTGCATGAGGCGGCAGATGGTGGCCGTGGCTTGTCGGTGTTTAACCAGCATCAGCACGATTTAGTCTTTCTCGATATCGAGTTACCCGACATTAATGGTCAGCAGTTGCTGAAAAAAATCAAAACTGAATCAGACAGAACGCACGTTGTCATGGTGACTGCACATAACTCTGTGGACAATGTGCAAAAAAGTATCGCCGCCGGTGCCAGCGGCTTTATTGCCAAGCCGTTTTCACCCCAAAAAATTAAAAATATTGTCGAGCGCTGCCTGGCGGCAAAGCTTAATTAACGCACGCCTTAACAAAGCTGCTCAAGTTTTAACCAGTAAAGCCGATAACCGTTAAACTGAAATACCTTTGTGGAGCCGAAGATGGATATTACATCTGCTTCGCAACAGTTTGCGGTTGCCGAACAAAAACAGCTTGCTTATCGTCGCAAACAGCAGTTACTAAGCAACACCCCTAATGAACCCGCTTTGCTAAAGCCTGCCTTGACTGCTGCGCCCCAGACAACCGCAGCAGCAGGCAGAGCAGTGAGCCCGCTATTAACCGCTGCGCCGCCAGCTGTTCTACCTGCGGCACAACCTGCTACAGACGAGCAAAGCGAGCAGCCAAACGATGACGATCAGATCTTTAATGCCTATCAAACCGTCGGCATGGTTAAGCGTATTTTGGCACAGCTAAGCAGCCATACCGGCGACTGGCTGGACAAGCCTCTGGTTGCTGAGTTTTCGGCCAATGATGTTAAAAGCGCCAGTTTTTCTGCCTCAATGTCGCAGCAGTCTATTTGGCTTAGTACCACCACAGCACAGCAAAATGTGCAGCAGCCGCAACGCCTGGCAACTGAAGTGTGGGAGTTTGGCTACCAGGCGGTGCAAGCCAGCTTTAGTGGCGAGTTGCAACTTAACGATGGCAGCAGTCTTAGCTTTGCTTTTGAATTTAGCATGGCCGTAAGCTGGGCCCGTTACAGCTACACCGAGCAGCCGCTGCAAGACCCCTTGGTGGTAAGTCTGACCGGCAGCCCGGTGCAGTTAACCGAACAAAATATGCTGTTCGAGCTGAACAGTAACGGTGACAAGGTAAAACTTCCGCAACTGGCAGCGCAGCAATATTATCTGGCAGCAGATCGCAACCAAGACCGGAAAATTAACAACGGCGCAGAACTGTTTGGCCCACAAACTGGCCAGGGCTTTGCTGAGCTGGCTAAGTTTGATGATAACGGCAATGGTTTTATCGATCCGGGCGACGACATCTGGCAATACCTGTATTTATGGCGGCCGAATGAACAGCTGCTAAGCATGAATGACGCTAAATTAGGGGCGTTTTCGATAAGCTCAGCTGCGACGCCAATGCCGCTGCTGGATAAACAGCAGCAAAAAACGGGTGAAATTCAGCGCAGCGGTCTGGCCTTTACAGATGACGCCAAGCTGGTGTTAGTGCAACAGATTGATTTGGTGGTGTAGTTGACCTAGAGAGACGCAAGAACCGCCTTACCCACGCCAACACGCCGTGAATACGTCCGTGTAGGCTCGATTCAGGCATCCATGCCTTCAACGGTTGGCTTAGGGTAAGCCGGTTCTTACTTAGAGCTTAAAACCAGCATCAGATTAACTTTTATCCTGTTTTTCCAGAAACTCCTGAAACTCAATGGTGTAGAGCTTTAATAGCACCAGTGTCAGCGCAAAAATAATTGGACCGTAAATAACACCGATTAAGCCAAATAACTGAATACCGCCAATTAATGACAGAAAAATCAGCAAGGTGTTCATGCCGGCGCTTCCCTGCATCAAAAAAGGCCGTAAAAAGTTATCAATAGAGCCCACCACTATTGCGCCCCACAGTGCCATAAACACTGCCCAGGGCCAGTCTCCGGTTAGCAGCAGGTATAAACTGGCGGGCACCCATATCAGCGCCGTGCCAATCACCGGAATAAAAGACGCAAACGCCATCATGGTGCCCCAGAACAGGCCAGGTAACCCGACAATTGCCATAGCGATACCCCCAACAATACCCTGGGCAATCGCCGTTAAAAACGACCCCATCACCGCCGAGCGCGCCACTTTTTTCGCCTCATCTAACAAGGCTTCTTCCTGTGAGCGCGACAGCGGCAATATCCAGTGCAGGGTATTGACCACTTTGTCGTGATCGCGTAGCAAGAAAAACAAAATAAACAGCATCAGCAGGAAGCTAAATAGCAAGCCGGTAACATCTCCCACCAGCTTGGTACTGAGGTTTAGCAATTCTTTGCCAAAACCCGAGGCAAATTCAGTGAGCTGTTTTACGATACTCTCGCCGCTGATTTGCTCGGTAGGCAAAATACGGTTTACTTTATCCAGTGCGCTTTGCAGCAAAGGATGCTGCAACAACTGTGCAGCACCGCCATCATTCAGCCAGCTGTAGCTTTGCTTGGTAAAGGCAATACCCTGCTGCACTATCGCCATAAACACCAGGGAGGCCGGTACTAATATCACCACCACCAACAATAAGCAGGAGATGGTCGCCACCAGATTAGGCCGGCCGGGCAGTTTTTGTTCAATATACTGATGCACCGGAAAGCACAGCAGCGACAGTACGAAGGCCAGCACGATAGCACCAACATAAGGTGCTACCAGCAAGTAACTGGCATACAGCGCCAACAACAACGCCGCAATTAACACATAATGGCGTGATTCGGTTTTAAATCCCTGCATCTTCTTCACTCCTTGTTAGCCTGCTTAAGGCGCGACCTGCTGTAAAATCAACCCGCAAATGTAGGCGCCATAAGTACCCAAACCATAGCCTAACACCGCCAGCAACACACCAACCGGCGCCAGTGACGGGTGAAACGCCGCAGCCACCACAGGCGCTGACGCCGCGCCGCCCACATTGGCCTGACTGCCTACCGCCATATAAAACATCGGTGCTTTAATCAGTTTGGCGACAATTAACAGCAGTGCGGCATGCACCAGCATCCAGACAATACCGACTAAGAACATCAGCGGGTAATCTAAGATGGCGGTAACATCCATATGCATACCAATGGTCGCTACCAGAATATACAAAAACGCCGAACCGACTTTAGAGGCGCCTACCGCCTCAAGCTGACGTACTCTGGTCGTCGATAAAAACAAACCCAGCGTGGTGGCGGTAACCACCAGCCAGAAAAAGGTGCTGGTTAAGCTGTACATCGCAAGCTGAGGAGCTACCTGCTCAATCCAGGGTGCAACTATATCTGCCACCAGGTGCGAGAAACCGGTGACACCAAAGGCCACTGCTACGATGAGCATAATGTCGTTTAACTTGGGAATGCGGGCATTTTCCGCTTCGTATTTTTCTATCTTTTGCCGTAGGTTAACAATACCGCTGGTGTCAGCACCGTTTTTACGGTCAAAAAACTCCGCCCGACTGGCAATAAACAGCAACACCGCCATCCACACATTCGCTACCAGCACGTCCACCGTGATCATCACCGAGAAAATACTGCCGTCAACTTCAAACACTTCTTTCATCGCGGCCTGGTTGGCGCCACCGCCAATCCAACTGCCGGCTATGGTGGTCATGCCGCGCCAGACGTCACCACCTAATTGTTCGGGGAAAAAATAGCCCATGCTGACAAGCGCTATTGGGCCGCCAATCACAATACCGGCGGTACCGGTTAAAAACATGATAAGTGCTTTAGGGCCAAGGCCCATAATGGCTTTAAAATCAACGCTAAGTGTTAAAAGCACTAAACTGGCTGGCAACAAATAACGCGATGCCATTTTATACAGCGACGAACCTTCACCATCGATAATGCCAAAGGTGTTGAATAACGACGGGATGAAGTAACACAGCAACAAGGCTGGCACATAGGTATAAAATTTTTTGAAAAACGGGTTGTCACTGTGACTGGTATAAAATACCGCGCCCAAAATCACGGCCATTAAGCCCAGTACCACCGCATCATTGGTGATAAGTACACTGCTGTGCTGCATAGGAAACCTTAAACTGTGGTTATTGTTATGATGTTATCGCATAGCAAAATACCACAGCACAGCAACAGAGCAAAGCCAGCCAGGCTGGGCTAACCGTATAGTGCGTTGGCTTAGGGTACGGCTTTAGCACTCAGCGGCTGTTGGCTAAACGCCACCCCGTCCCAACCGGTACGGATAAAATTGCGGATATTCTGATGGTCAGTGCCTTTAGGCGTGTCTAGCACGTGACGATAGTAGTCACCAAACAAAAACAGCGTTTGCGCGGCCGATAACTGGTGCAATAAACCAAAGGCCAGAATTCTACAGGAGCCATTGTTCTCACCAGCAGTGTTATGCAGCTCTCCGTTAGTGAAGGCTGTGGGGGTAAACTGATATAACGTATCGATTAAGGCTATGCTCTGCTCGAAACTGATGCTTTGTGGCTCAGTACTTAATTGAATAAAAAATGCTTCTAACATGCTGATTCCTTTTGTACCCGCTGCCTCACTGGCTTATTGATCCTAAGCGCTAAGTGACCACTTCGCAATACGACAAAAGCCGCAATTAGATGAAGCAAGCATATAACCGCTGCATCAATCCTGCATTCAGTACCGGATCCGGCTATTGTCATTTCGCGAGGCTGTTATACTTCGGCCTAACCCCGTTACCACAAGGTATGTTGATGTTAGCCGCAGACCTTTGCCATCAGGCCCGTTTGGCACGTGATGCCCGTTATGATGGCGTGTTTTTTACTGCTGTGCACAGTACCGGTATTTACTGTCGGCCAATTTGTCCGGCCCGTGCACCTGCTGAACGGCATGTCAGTTACTTTGCTTCAGCCGCTGCCGCCAGTGCTGCTGGCTTTAGGCCCTGCCTGCGCTGCCGGCCCGACAGTGCGCCGGGCTCGCCGGCTTGGCTTGGCAAACACACAACCTTACAGCGGGCAATACGCTTAATTGATGAAGGTGGATTACAACAACAGACACAACAGCAACTGGCCGAACGGTTGGGCGTAAGCGAGCGTTACTTGCGTAAATTGTTTCAGCAGCATCTGGGTATAGCGCCAAAACAATACGCACTATGCCAGCAAATACTCTTTGCCAAAAAACTACTGCATGAAACCCAGTTGCCAATCACAGCCGTTGCTTATCAGGCCGGCTTTAATAGCGTAAGACGTTTTAATGATGCGTTTTTACAGCAAGTAAAACTGTGCCCGACTGCGATCCGCCGCAGACACAGCACCAACAGCGACACTCTGCAGCTGACTCTCAGTTATCGCCCGCCGCTGGCCTGGCAGCAATTACTGACATTTTGGCGCGCCCGCACACTAGATGGCGTCGACTGGGTGCACGGCAATGGTTATGGTCGCAGTTTTTGCTTTAATGGCCAGCGTGGCTGGTTTGAAGTGACACCCGGCACTGGCGACAACCTGCTGCTTAGCTTGTGCTGGCCGGGTACTCAGGGCTTATTAAATCTGGTTAAAAAAATAAGGCAACTGCTGGATCTGGACGCCAACATATTGCAGATTGAACAGTCACTCAGCGCCTCGCCACTGTTTGACAGCGGCTTGCATAGCGGTTTGCGCATACCCGGCGTATGGGACAGCTGGGAAGCCGGTGTGCGTGCTGTGCTGGGCCAGCAGGTTAGCGTTGCCGGCGCCCGCACTCAGCTTAACCGGCTGGTGTTGGCGCTGGGCGAACCCTTGGATAACCAGCACCGCTTGTTTCCCACGCCGCAGGCGGTATTCGGCAGCGATCTTAACATGATTAAAGTACCCCAGGCCCGACGCGACACGTTAAAAGCGCTGGCGCAGCGGGTATTAAGCACACCAGATGCCGACCCTGAGCAGTGGTTAACGATTAAAGGCATAGGTCGCTGGACGGTCAGTTACGCTAAGCTGCGTGGTTTGGGTGACAGCGATATCTGGCTAGCCGGTGACTTAGGCATAAAAAAGGCGCTGAAAAAGGCCGATCAGGATACGCAAGCGTTTGATCATCAGAGCCTCGCGCCCTGGCGTAGCTACGCCACCTTACAGTTATGGTTTAGTTTAGCCAGTTAATGCAGGACATCAGCATGTATTACCAATTTATCGACAGCCCGCTGGGCACAGTTAAAATAAGCGCAAACCCAACAGGCATTACTGAAGTGGCTTTTGTCAGCCAAAGTGGCAACGCAGCGCCCTCAGCGCTGACCGAGCAGGCAGCAGCGCAGCTAACCGCCTATTTTTCCGGGCACTTAACACAGTTTTCACTGCCGCTGGCTGCCAGTGGCACAGCATTTCAGCAGCAGGTATGGCAGGCGTTAGTCAAAGTGCCCTTTGCCAGCACCTGCAGCTATGCCGATATTGCCCGGCATCTTGCTAACCCCAAGGCGGTGCGGGCAGTTGGCGCGGCCAATGGCCGTAACCCTATCGCTATCATTGTGCCTTGCCATCGGGTGATTGGCGCCAATGGCTCCCTAACCGGCTATGCCGGCGGGCTGGAAAAAAAAGCCTGGCTGTTAAAACACGAACAGCGCCATAAGGCGCTGCTGTGATAAAGCACTAAGCCTTGGGCTTAGAACTGGTAGCTGACGCCAAAACGAAACTCGTTTTTGGTATCGCCACTGTTAAGCGCGATATTGCTGCGAATCGCCCAGTCCGGGCTTAAGTAAAACGCAATACCACCCGCCAGGCTACCGTGATCATCGCCAATAGAATGATAAGTCGCTTCTGAATACAGCTCTACCTGCGGCGTTAACGGATGGCGCAGGCCAACACCTGCGTAACCGCCAGTATCATCTGCATCGCCAGACGCATGTTCAATACCGGCTAACAAGTAGGTTTGCGTGGTCGGTGAAAAGTCCAGTTTAAAGCCGGTCAGATAGTTAACACCGGCTTGCAACAGGTTGACATCAAAAGGCCCGCTGGATAAGCGTGAAAAGGTACCATCGACTACCCAGTTACCATCCAGCCGGTATGAGCCCTCAACATAAGGGCCATCGCCACCGGCGTCAGTGTAACCGGCGCCAACATAATCCCATTTCACATTAGCTTGCGCCGTGCCGGCAAAAGCGGCCGCTACCAAAGTTGCAACTAACAGGGTCTTTTTCATGGTGATACTCCTTGTGTGTCCGCCCAAGCCACCGGCGGTTAATGCTTAAACCAAATTGCCGTCAGCTTAACGGCGCTGAATTAACACTGGCTGAACTGGTTTCGCTGGCAATCATGCTATTTTTTCGGATAAAAAGCGCACAAATATGCCATTTTCTTTTTATTTTTCTTGGTATTTAATGGCGAAAAATGCCAGGAGGTCATTATGACAATACGTAGCCTACAACGCCTGATCCCATCGGTCGCCACCTCTGATGGTGCCGGTGTCAAAATTAAACGCAGCCTGGGACAAAACCAGCACAGCCGGCTGGATCCTTTTCTCATGCTGGACTTTTTCGGCTCAGACAAAGCCGGTGATTATATCAAGGGCTTTCCACCCCACCCGCACCGCGGCTTTGAAACTGTGACCTATATGCTCGAAGGCCATATGCTGCACGAAGATCACCTGGGCAATCAGGGCCATTTAAAAAGTGGTGGTGTGCAGTGGATGACCGCCGGACGCGGCATTATTCATTCTGAAATGCCGCAGCAGGAACACGGCTTAATGCAAGGCTTTCAGTTGTGGCTAAACTTGCCAGCGGCCGAAAAAATGAAACCGGCCGCTTATGTTGACATTGCGCCAGAGCAAATCCCCACGCTTGAGCTGCCACAAGGCAGTATTAAGGTGATTGCCGGTACCGCGCAAACAGCAGAGGCTAGCCAAAACGGCCCCATTCAGGGGCTGAGTACAGCGCCGCAGTATTACGACATTTTGCTTCAGGCCAACCAAAACCTGACCTTAGCCCTGCCAGCAGGCCATACTGCCTTTGTCTATCCGTATCAGGGCGATGTACAGGTTGTTGCCAGCAGCGAACCGCGCCGGGTACCCGAGCATCATGCCGGTGTGTTAAGCCAGGGCGAGAGCTTAACACTACACAGCACAGCGCCCTGCCGCCTGCTGGTATTGGCCGGTGCCGCCATTAACGAGCCGGTCGTGCAATATGGTCCCTTTGTGATGAACAGCGTGGCAGAGATAGAGCAAGCCATCCGTGATTATCAAAACGGTACCCTAACAGACAATAAAGCGGCGGGTAGCATAGCGCTGTCGCACTAAAGCGTCTGGCAATTACACAGAAGAAAGACGGGATTTTAACCGACAGGCCCTTTATACTAAGGGCCTTGTTGTTTGTTCAGAGATCCCTTATGCAAGTTATTGGTATTATTGGCGCCATGGAGCCGGAAGTGGCGCTACTGCGCGAGCAAATCAGTGATGTGGCCACACATCAGCTTGGTGGTTACACTTTTTATCAGGGTACATTGGCGGGCATGCCAGTGGTGTTAGTGCAATCAGGTATTGGCAAGGTGGCCTCGGCATTGGCGACGGCGCTCTTGATCCAGCAATTTACGCCCGCAGCGGTGATAAACACCGGCTCAGCCGGCGGCTTTGACCCCGAGCTGAACGTGGGTGATGTCGTCATCAGCACTGAAGTGCGCCATCACGATGTAGACGTAACCGCCTTTGGCTACGAAATGGGCCAGGTACCACAAATGCCGGCGGCTTTCGTTGCTCACCCCAAACTGATTGACGCTGCCGAGCAGAGCATTGCCAAGCTGGGGTATTGCCACACTAAAAAAGGCCTTATTGCCACCGGTGACAGCTTTATCTGCGACCCCGTGCGCATTGCCACTATCCGTCAACAATTCCCTACCATGCTGGCGGTGGAAATGGAAGGCGCAGCGATTGCGCAGGTATGCCATATGCTGAACACGCCTTTTGTGGTGATCAGAAGTTTAAGTGACATCGCCGGCAAAGAATCGCCGCAGTCATTTGAAGCCTATCTGGAAGTGGCCTCAAAACACAGCTCAGCCATGGTGCTGGAGCTGTTGCAACGGCTACAACACGTGACGCTGTAGTATGTGGCCACAGGGGCTAAGCGTCTATCCTGCCCTGCTGCTGGCGGTGCTGTTATTGCACCGCCTGTTACCTCTGCCCGATGCTTATCACCCGCTAACAGCGTTGCGCTACCTTGCCAGTCAACTGGGTAAGAAAGTAAACCCCGATCCCAACCGCTCGCCAGAGCAACTTTATATTTCCGGTACGCTCGCGCTGTTGGTGTTTTGCCTGCCTTTTATGGCTTTAGGTTATGTGTTTTATACCGTCTCTGAGCTACCTTATGCGCTTGATGCCCTATTGCTTTACCTCAGCCTGGATTGGCAAAACCAGCGTAGCCAGGCCATGCTGGTGCAGCAGCAACTGCAAGCAGGCCAGTTAAGCCTGGCGCGCCAATTGGCAAAACCCTTGCTACTGCGCCAATGCCAATCGCTGTCGGCCATGGGCTTAAGCAAAGCAGTGATTGAAAGCCTGGTACTGCGCGCCAGCACCAGCCTGCTCGGTGTACTGTGCTATTTTTTGCTCGGAGGCGGCCTGGCAGCCTTAAGTTACCGGCTGTTACTGCTGGCGCAGCAACAATGGAACAGCAAACTGCCCACCTACCGCTATTTTGGTCGCCCTGCCGCGCTGCTTGCCAGCCTGGCTAACGCCCCTGTAAAGCTGCTATGCACCCTGGTGCTAATGCTGCAACATGGGGTTAATCGGTGTTACCGCCAGCTGCGCCAACCCCGGCTCAATATCAATTTGTTGTCATTCTGTTTACTGGGCTGTGCCAGCGTAGCACTTAACCGCAGCCTGGGTGGGCCAGTGTATTATCAACAGGAAAAAATTAGCCGCAGCAGGTTGAACCAGCAACATGAGCCGGCAGCGACAGATATTGCCAGTGCAGCAAAGATGTTGGCTTTTATGCAGAGTCTGCTTTATTTGATACTGATAGCCTTTACTGTGCTGCAATGGACATTAACGCTGCGATAACCCGCGAGTGCTTTGCTGACTATCACCCGTTGGCTTTACTGGACAATAGGTAGGGTATCGTTATATGTTTTCACACCTTACACAGGTGTAGCACCCATAATATGTATAAAGCTACCAAACGGGAGATACTGTGAATTTTCTGCCGCAGTTTTTGCGATATGCCCTAGTGCTGGTGCTATTTAATGCTTTTAGCCTGACTGCGGCACCGCTGTTACGGCCGCTCACGCCGGATCAGGGCCTCTCTCAGGGCAGCATTAACGACTTAATGCTCGATCACGATGGTTTTTTGTGGTTGGCCACTGCCGGAGGTTTAAACCGCTACGACAGTAACCAAGTTGTTCAGTTAAGTGCTGCCGATTATGGCCTACGCGAAGTGTCGTTCAGCCGCCTGTTACTGAGCAGCAATAAGCAAATTTATGCTGCTACCGAGAGTGGTCAGTTGTACTATTACGACAGCCAAAGCGGTTTAATGACCCTGCTAACACAATTGCAGCAGCAGTTTGAAGTATTATCCAGTTATCACTTCGTTGACCTGGTCGAGCAGGATAGCGACCACCTGCTGGCCATCACGGATTTCGCCTTGTTACAAATCTCACGACAGGATGGCTCTGCCCGTAAGCTTTTCGATCTACAGGAAGCAGGGCAGGCTGACGGCTGGCTTCGCCGGGTATTTTTATATCAGGAATATGCCTTACTTGCCGCGTATAACGGTGTAATAGCTTACAACCTTAGCAACGGCCAACAACACTTTATCGCCCATGTTGACCTTGGCAATAGCTCTGCAGACCAACAGCATGTCAAAGTGTTAAGCGTGGCACAGAATAAACTGTGGATTGGCACAGTAGATGGTTTGTATAGCATCTCGCTACCAGAGCTTGACACTTATCTTAGCCAGCAAGCGCCCTATCAGGTTAAAACGGAAATTACCCAGCGCAATATTTGGCAACTGCTGTGGCAGGGTGATGAAGCGCTGGTACCCACCGAGCTGGGATTACTGCGTTTTAATCCGCAAACCGGCGAACTTATCAAACTGGTGTCGTTCAATGATGCTAACCTGGGCCTGTCAGAAGGCAGTATGTTAGATATTGTTGCAGATAAAGACGGCGGTTTCTGGTTGGCCTCGCGTGATGATGGTGCCTATTACTGGCAACCTCGCAGCGAGGCATTTGAAAATCTCAGCCATCAGGTAGGTTCAGCACAGCCGCTTAGTGATAACCGTGTATACGGCATGTTAAACCATCAGGGTATGTTGTGGGTTGGCACGCCTAATGGCTTGAATAAAATCGATTTAACCAATAACACTATCGATCAGTATTTTGTATCAACTGACCCCAAGGCGCATTATCACATCGGCTCAGTGTTCCAGATATTACCCGCACCTAATGGCCGTTTTTTCTTACTCACAGGTGTTGGTCTTAAACTGTTTAACCCACAAACTGCCGCTATCGAGCCACTAAAACTTGTTAATTCTGATGATGAACAACTCTTTGACCACCTGAGTTACAGCTATTTTCTCCATCAGTATCATCTGTACTTTTTCCGCCAGGGGAAACTTTTGCGTTACAGCCCTCAAACTGGCGGAGTTGAAGATCTCAGCAGCAACTTTTCTGGCACTGTTGCAAGCAACAACAGCCTGATTTTCTTCGCTCTGCCGACTAGGCAAACCAGCCTGCTAGTTAGCCGACCGGATGAGATTTGGCTTTTACAACCCGATAGCGGCCAACAACGCTTGCTGTACCGGCATGACAACTATCTGCCGCAGTCGCAACGTATTGCCGATACCGCGTTGATTGATAAAAACAATCAGTTATGGATTGGTGTTTCGGGTATCGGCTTACTGGGTTTTGATGCGAAGACATTAACGCTTAAACACCGTTTTAATATTCGCGAGAGCCTGGTTTCAGACGCAGTCTACAGTTTACAGAAAGATCAGTTTGACCATATTTGGTTTTCATCACACAAAGGTCTGGCCCGGCTTAACCCGGACTTGCTGCAAATTGAGCTGTTCAATCGAGATGATGGCGTTGACACTCATGAATACAACGCCGGCGCGGCGGCTGTACTGGAAGATGGTCAGCTGGCTTTTGGTTCAATGCGAGGGGTGACCTTGGTGCAACCCGCTTTATTGCAACAGCCGCCGGTAACCCCCGATGTCATTATTACCGGTATCCGGGTATTAAGTGGCGAACTTAAGCCACTTTACAGCAATCTGAATAACCGCCACTTTACCCTGTCGCATCAGGATTTGGGTATTACGCTGGACTTCAGCGCCATGAGTTTTAGCTTTAATCATAAAATGCGCTATCGCTATTGGCTGACCGGTGCCAGCAATATTAACTTCCCACAGCAAAGCGACAACTCTGTGGTGTTCCCGCAGCTAAAACCCGGTAATTATCGTTTTCATGTTGTTGCTTTATCGCCTGACTCAGGTATTGAAAGTGACCCAGCTACCCTGACGCTGACAGTAAAAGCCGCGCCATGGCAATCCGGCTGGGCAAAACTGCTTTATGTAATCCTACTGGTGCTGGCTGGCTACAAGTTATTTCGTTTTCGCCGTCGGCAGCATGCCGAGGTACAACAGGCGCATCAAAAAGTGCAACTTAGCGAGCAACGCCTGAAACAGGCACTGCAATCAGTTAACAGTGGTGCCTGGGAGTGGAGCGCCAATACTAATCAGCTTTATGCAGCCCGCGTTCATACCATGCTGGGCTATCCAGAAAATATCAATCCACTTACCCTGCAGCAGCACATGACGCTGATCCACCCGGATGACCGCAACAGCTTCGCCAGCCAGTGGCAGCGGTTTTTGCATGACCCAAGCGGCGGTTTTGATTGCACCTATCGCATGCAACATCAACAAGGCCAGTGGCTGTGGTTTCGCGATCAAGGCAAAGCAACCGACATAGATCCCCACGGTAAGCTGCAAAAAGTAGTAGGTACTTTCAGTAATATTACTGAAACCCGTGCAAACCAGGAAAAAGCCCGTTTATTCGGCGAGGCCTTTCAGCAAACCCGGGATTGGGTGGTCATCCTCGATCATCGCCAGCGGGTGCTTGCTGCCAACCAGTCGTTTGCAACAGCCTTTGGTAATATCGAGCACTATCTGGAACAACCACGCACCCACCATCTGGGTATTAGCCTGGTAAGGCGGCGTTTTTACACCAAGCTGTTAAAAGAGCTACAACCTGGTGAGCACTGGCAGGGCGAAGAATTAGTGATTACACCTGATGGCCGCGAACGCCCCACCCTTATAAACATCAGCGCCATTGGCGAGCAGCAACAACAAACTTTCTTTGTGTTGGTGTTTACCGACATTACCGCACAAAAACAAGCTGAAGATGAGCTGCGTTATCTGGCCAATTATGATGCCCTAACCGGCCTGCCAAACCGTGCTCTGCTGATGGACAGAATTTATCATGGCATCGATCAAGCTAAGCGAGATAAACGCTCGCTGGCACTGTGCTTTATCGATTTGGATAAATTTAAACAAATTAATGACTCGCTGGGCCATGACATCGGCGATATGTTGTTAAAAGAAGTGGCGCGCAGACTCACCCTCACCTTGCGCGAGAGCGATACCGTCGCCCGCCTGGGTGGCGATGAGTTTGTCGTGCTGCTCGAAGGCTATAAAGCTGAGGACAACATTAGCCACGTGGCACGTAAAATGTTAAGTGTGGTAAGCGAACCCATGTTGCTGGGTACCCATACGGTGGGCGTCTCACCCAGTATTGGCATCGCTGTGTATCCTGAAGATGCGTTAAGCGCCGGCGAGCTGTTAAAGCATGCTGACGTCGCCATGTATCATGCTAAAGAAGCTGGCCGGAACAACTTTCAGTTTTTCACCGCCGAGATGAATGAAAAAGCCCACATGCGGCTGGCGCGTGAAACCCGCTTACGTAAAGCCTTGCACAACGATGAGTTTGTCAATTTTTACCAGCCTATCGTTAATAGCCAAACCCGTCATGTGGTCGGTGCTGAGGTACTACTGCGCTGGCAAAGCAGCGAAGGTCTTGTCTCGCCCGCCGAGTTTATTGCGTTAGCAGAAGAGCTGCGGCTGATCATCAACATGACGCAAGATTTGCTGGAGCGTGCACTGACCGATTTAGCCAGGTGGCATGATGACGGTTATTTGCTGTATCTGTCAGTAAACCTGTCCACCCGTCATCTGGAGCAGCCCGCGCTGGCCGACTACGTGCGCGGCCTGTTGCAAAAGTACAACTTGCCCGCCGGTTACTTGCGTTTTGAGGTCACGGAAAGCGCGCTGATGCGTGACCATCAGAGCGCTATCGAAACCATGCTTGCACTGAGCGAACTGGGGGTGCAGCTGGCGCTGGATGACTTTGGCACCGGCTACTCGTCCTTAAAATACTTAAAAGAGCTGCCGATTGATGGCATTAAAATTGACCGCAGTTTTGTGCAAGACATCGGTATTGACAGCAGTGATGAAACCATTATCGAAGCGATGTTAAGTATGGCCAACAGCCTGGGGATGTATTGCGTGGCCGAGGGGGTAGAAACTGAGCAACAGCTGGCGTTTTTTAACCGCCGCCACTGCTATCTGATCCAGGGCTATCTGTTTGCCAAACCCATGCCGGCTGACGATATGCCAGCTTTTTTACAACGCGAACTTTAATCAGTAAAGCCGCTGCGTCAGGTAGCGGTTAACTTACGGTCAGTGCGTTAATCACCGCTGCGAAGCGGTGCACAGCTCTGGTATACTTGCCCGCCAAAACCTTGCCACCGGATCTGTATGTTTACGCCCCTGCTTAAAGGTGCCTTGCTATTATTGTTGGCAGAAGCCTGCTTTGCTGGTATTGGTGCTGTGGTGAAATTCACCAGCGCAACCGCTTCAGAGGCGCAGGTGGTGTTTTTCCGTAATTTCTTTGCCCTGCTGTTAATGCTGCCATTTTTGTACCGCCACGGGTTTAGCCTGCTAAAAACCACTCGTTGGTATTTACATGTCAGCCGCGCGCTAACCGGTATTATTTCCATGTATTGTTTTTTCTATGTACTGGCCCGCCTGCCGCTTGCCCAAGGCATGCTGGTGCTGTTGTTGTCGCCCTTTATTGTACCGATTATCGCCCGCTTTTGGTTAAAAGAGCGGCCCAGCACACTTACCCTGTTTGCCATTTTGCTCGGTTTTGTCGGCGTGCTGCTGGCGCTGCCCGGCAGTAGTGGTGGTCTGGACAGCATTATGCTGGTGGGGCTGTTATCCGCTGTGTTGGTTGCAGTAACCAAAACCACTATCCGCTATATGTCAGACACTGAGCCGGCAGTACGCATTGTGTTTTATTTTTCACTTTTAACGGCGATATTGTCGGCAATACCGCTGCCATTTTACTGGCAACCACTGAACAACGAAGTTTGGCTGGCCTTTGTGGCTATGGGTGTGCTGGCGGCGATTGGCCAGTTGGCCATGACCCGCGCCTATGCCATAGCACCGGCCAGTGATATTGGCATGTGGACGTACAGCAGCGTGGTATTTGCCGGGCTATTTGGTTACCTGTTCTGGCAAGAGCCGGTCACGCTGGCCTGGCTTGGCGGCGTGTTGGTGATTTTTTATGCCGGTTATATTACCACCCGGCAAAGACTGTTGTAGTCTACAGACATCAGATGCGGATTCCGCATGAACCGGTTTGCCCACGTCAACACGCCGTAAACCCTTCCCTGGGGGCTCGATTATAAACTTCATCCATGAAGTTTATCCTGCGGACCAGCCCAGCTGTTCAAATTCGCTCCTAGCGAATTTGTCAGCATCCATGCCTTCAACGGTTGACTTAGAGCAAACCTAATCATGCTTGGTCCAATTTTTGCCCTAAGTCATTTTCAGCCAATGCTGGCAACGCCGGCGTGAACAGGCTAAAATACGCTCCCTTTTTTCCAAGTGACAATACAGGTAATAACACGCAATGGGCAAAAAGCTGCACATTAAAACCTGGGGCTGCCAGATGAACGAATACGATTCATCTAAAATGGCCGACCTGCTGGATGCCACTCATGGCTACACCCTGACTGAAGAAGCAGAAGAAGCAGACGTGATCCTGCTAAATACCTGCTCGATCCGGGAAAAAGCCCAGGAGAAGGTATTCCATCAGTTGGGGCGCTGGCGTCCGCTGAAGGAAAAAAATCCTAATTTAGTTATCGGTGTCGGTGGCTGTGTTGCCTCACAGGAAGGTGCCGCCATTCGTGAGCGCGCGCCCTTTGTCGATATCGTGTTTGGGCCGCAAACGCTGCACCGTCTGCCTGAGATGATTAACTCAGTTCATGGCAACAAATCACCGGTTGTCGATGTCTCCTTCCCGGAAATTGAAAAATTTGACCGTTTGCCTGAGCCCAAGGCCGAAGGCCCAACAGCCTTTGTATCCATTATGGAAGGCTGCTCGAAATACTGTACCTTCTGCGTAGTGCCTTATACCCGTGGCGAAGAAGTTAGCCGCCCGCTGGATGACGTGCTGTTTGAAATTGCCCAATTAGCCGAGCAAGGTGTGCGTGAAGTAAACCTGCTGGGGCAAAACGTGAACGCTTACCGTGGTGAGAAATATGATGGCAGCATCTGTCATTTTTCTGAATTGCTGCGTTTAGTGGCGGCGATTGATGGCATTGACCGTATTCGCTATACCACCTCGCACCCGGTTGAGTTTACCGACGACATTATCGAGGTATACCGTGATGTGCCCGAGTTGGTGAATCACCTGCATCTGCCGGTACAAAGCGGCTCAGATCGTATTTTAAACCTGATGAAACGTGGCCATACAGCGCTGGAATACAAAGCGCAAATTCGTAAGCTGAAAAAAATCCGCCCCGATTTAAGCATGTCGTCAGACTTTATCATCGGCTTCCCGGGTGAAGACGATGCTGATTTTCAGGCTACCATGGATTTAATCGCCGCCGTCAACTTTGATATGAGCTTTAGCTTTATTTACAGCGCCCGCCCGGGTACGCCGGCGGCCGATCTGCCAGATGATGTTAGCGAAGAGACGAAAAAGCAGCGGCTGTATATTTTACAAGACCGCATTAACCAGCAGGCGCTAAAAATTGCCCGCGGCATGTTAGGCACCGAGCAGCGTATCCTGGTAGAAGGCCCGTCGAAAAAAGACATTATGGAGCTAACCGGCCGCACGGAAAATAACCGGGTGGTAAACTTTGTTGGTACGCCCGATATGATCGGCCAGTTTGTTGATGTGAAAATTACTGACGTGTTTAGTAACTCACTACGCGGCGAGGTTATTCGTACTGAGCGCGACATGGGCCTGCGCCGTGACACCGCACCTCAGCATATCCTGGCGCGGCAAAAAACCGAGCCAGTAGCTGACGCACTGGGCGTAACCACTTACACACCTTAACACCACACGGGGGCCTTACGCCCCCTTTTGCATTGAGGCCGCTTTTGAGCACAGCGTTACATACTGCAGAATTAACCCTAAACGGCGTCGATAGCCGACGGCTAACGCTGTTGTGCGGCCCGTTTGACGATAACTTAAAACATGTTGAGCGCCGGCTGCAGGTTGAGATCAGCCACCGCGATAACCAGTTTAAAGTCAGTGGCGAGCCAGACAATGTCGCCGCCGCGCTTGACGTATTACAGCGATTGTTTGACATCACCGCCGCAGCGGATGCTGAATTAACGCCAGAGCAGGTACATTTAGTGATTAGCGAAAACTACGATATTCAGTACCAGCAAACTGATGGTAGTGCGCAGGATTTTAGTCTTAAAACCAAAAAAGGCTTAATTAAACCACGTAATCCTAACCAGGCGGTGTATGTCAGTAATGTGTTGAAACACGACGTCTGCTTCGGCATCGGCCCAGCCGGTACCGGTAAAACCTATCTGGCCGTGGCCTGCGCGGTGGATGCGCTAGAGCGCAATTTAGTGCGGCGAATTATTCTGACCCGGCCAGCAGTTGAGGCTGGAGAAAAACTGGGCTTCTTACCCGGCGATTTAGCGCAAAAGGTAGACCCTTATTTACGCCCACTGTACGACGCCCTGTTTGAAATGCTCGGTTTTGAAAAGGTAGAAAAGTACCTGGAGCGCGGCATTATTGAAATTGCACCGCTGGCTTATATGCGCGGCCGTACGCTAAATGATGCCTTTATCATTCTGGATGAAAGCCAAAATACCACGGTTGAGCAGATGAAAATGTTCTTAACCCGAATTGGTTTTAGCTCCAAAGCGGTTATCACCGGCGATGTAACTCAGGTTGATTTACCGCGTGGTCAGTACTCCGGCTTAAAACACGCCATTGATGTATTAAGCGAGGTGAGCGAAATCAGCTTCAACCACTTTACCGCCAAAGACGTGGTGCGCCACCCGATAGTACAACGTATTGTTATGGCCTACGAAGCACACGAAGCGGCTAAACTGGCGGCCTCTGCCGCGGCTAAGGGTGACTAATGGCTATTACGCTGGATTTACAGCTGGCCTCAGGCTCCGGCAATTTACCCACCGCAGAGCAGATACAGCAGTGGCTGGAAGCGGCAATTCTCCCCTTCCAGGCCGATGCAGAAGTGACAGTACGTATTGTTGACAATGAGGAAAGCCAGCAGCTTAATCACGACTACCGCGGTAAAGACAAACCGACCAATGTGCTGAGTTTTCCGTTTCAATGCCCGCCCGGTATTGAATTGCCGCTACTGGGCGATTTAGTCATTTGCGCACCGGTCGTCGCTGCGGAAGCCGCTGAACAACAAAAGAGCTTACAGGCGCATTGGGCGCATATGGTGGTGCATGGCAGCTTGCATTTACTCGGCTTTGACCATATAAATGACGACGATGCCGAGCAAATGGAAGCCGAAGAAGTGACCATATTGCAGCAACTTGGCTTTACTAACCCCTATTTGTTGGATGACGAATAGGATTTTTTTGTCTTTTGGAGTAACAGTTCACCCATGAGTGACGACAATCCCCACTCTAGTCGCGGTTCTGCCGGTAAATCCTGGCTGGAGCGAATAGCCAGCATGTTCACCGCAGAGCCACAGGATATTTCAGATCTACAGGACATCATCAGCGAGGCGCAAATGCGCAACCTGATTGATACTGACACCAAAAGTATGCTGCAAGGCGTACTGGACGTTTCCAGCATGCGTGCCCGCGACATTATGATCCCCCGCTCGCAAATGGCCACCATCGACATTGACGATGATGTCGCAGCTATGCTGCCGATCCTGCTGGAAAACAATCACAGCCGTTACCCGGTGGTAAACGAAGACAAAGATCATATTGAAGGCATTTTGCTGGTAAAAGATTTACTGCATTATGCATTAACCCCCGATAACACCGACTGGCACCTGCGCGACTTACTGCGCCCTGCTGTGATTATTCCGGAAAGCAAAAGAGTCGATGCGCTGTTAAAGGAATTCCGCCAGAAACGCTACCACATGGCGATAGTGGTCGATGAATACGGCGGTGTGTCTGGCCTGGTCACCATTGAAGATATTCTCGAGCAAATCGTCGGCGAAATTGAAGACGAGCATGACGATGAAGAAGAGCACGATATCAAGAAAATGGCCTCACGCGTGTTCCAGGTTAGCGCTTTAACCCCGCTGGATGAATTTAACGAAACCTTTGGCACCCGCTTCGATGAGGAAGACGCCGATACCATAGGTGGCATAGTGTTGCATGCCTTTGGCCATATGCCGGCACGGGGTGAGAGCATTGAACTTAACGGCCTGACTTTTAAAGTGAGTAAAGCCAATAGTCGCCGCCTGGTGCAGTTGCAGGTTATTCGTGCCAAAGAAAACGTTGAAGCAGAAGACGGTTAACCTTTGGCCATAAGCTTACTACGCTTATTGAGGCGGCTGTTGCCGCTGGTGCTACTGGTAGGCGGTGGCGCGCTCAACACCCTCGCCTTTGCGCCTTACACCCTATGGTGGCTGCCGCTTTGCACCGTGGCCTTACTGGTCGGCATGCTACACCGGCTAGCCAGCGCAAACACGACCGCTAACAGCACCTCTACCAGCCAGGTTTCAGCACGCCGCGCCGCTCTTGCAGGTTTTAGCTTTGGCTTAGGCTGGTTTGGCGTGGGCATAAGCTGGGTGCACGTCAGCATTGACCAGTTTGGTGGGTTGCCGCTGGCTGGCAGTCTGGCCCTGATGGCCTTGCTGGTAGGTTATCTTGCCTTATTTCCGGCACTGGCCTGTTGGCTGTACGCCAAACTTAGCACCCATTCGCTGTCAGGCTGGCTAAAGCCGTTGTTATTTGCCGCCTGCTGGACACTGGCGGAATGGCTGCGTAGCGTGCTACTTACCGGTTTTCCCTGGCTGTCATTAGGTTACAGCCAAACCAGTTACGGTCTTAGCCACTTAGCGCCGTTAATTGGCGAGACCGGTATCAGCTTTTTGTTAGTATTAAGTGCGGCAGCACTGGCGCAATTATTGATTCACGGCCCGCGCTGGCCACGTTTTGTGCTGGCGCTTGGGGTACTCGCGCTATTTACCGTTAGCCCCGAGCTTAGCCGCTGGCAAGGCTGGCACTACAACGAACAACAGCTGTCAGTATTGTTGGTACAAGGCAATATCAAACAGGAGCTGCGCTGGGTACCCGAGCAAGAACAGCCAACCATGCTCAAGTACATGGATTTAACCCGGCCGCATTTTCAAACCGATTTAGTGATCTGGCCCGAAGCGGCCATTCCAAGGCTTGAACCACTGGCGGAAGATTATCTCGATAACCTAAACCGGGCGGCGCTTTACGCCGACACCGCCGTAATCAGCGGTATCCTTGATTACAACTTTAAAACCCAGCAAGCCTGGAACAACCTGATTGTGCTGGGTAAACGTTACCCTGATTCCACCGATGGCGATTATTTTTATGGCCACGGTAACCGTTACAGCAAACATCACCTGCTGCCAATTGGCGAATTTGTGCCTTTTGAAAGCCTGCTGCGCAAGCTGGCACCGATTTTCGATTTACCGATGAGCTCATTCAGCCGCGGCAGCTTTGTGCAACCTAACCTGGTTGCCAATGGTTACCACCTGCTGCCGGCGATTTGTTTTGAAATTGCCTTTCCTGAGCAAATCGCCGCTAATATGACACCTGATACCCAACTGCTACTCACAGTAAGTAATGATGCCTGGTTCGGCGACAGCATAGGGCCACACCAGCACTTACAAATTGCCCAAATGCGCGCCCGCGAGTTCGGCCGGCCGGTGCTTCGGGCCACAAACAATGGCATTACCGCAACCATTAATGCCAGGGGTGAAATTACCGCCCGGGCCCCCCAGTTTAGCCAAACCGTATTGCAGGATACCGTGCAACTCACTTCGGGCCAAACCCCCTATACCACCCTTGGTAATTACCCGCTTTTTTTTGCCTGCACGCTGATACTGCTGTTTTGCATGATACGGCCTTGGTATAACGCTAAGCTGTAACGCCTAACCCAAGCCCAACTCGAACGCACCTTGGCCACCCAGCCATCCACAAATAACTGTTATAGCTTTTCAGTTACACTCAATAACAGATATTTATTCAACACATTTCACAAAAATTACATAAAACGACCATTATCGGGAACTTTCAAATTAAGGTTGCTAATGCAGGTTTTCTCTGGCAGAAATAAAGCGATTGCTAAAGGAAACAGCAAAGCGATAAAGCGCCGACAGAGCGCGATAAATAACAAGTAAAATCAGCAAATATAACTGATTAAGCAACATCCAGAGGAAGTAAGTTAATGAAATATAATAAATTGTCCACCATTGCGACCGCCACTTTACTGGCGATGGGCTTTAGCGCTACCGCAGCGGCGTCTGATCGGGTCATTATTCAGGTTGATAACAGCAAAAAAGGCGTAGTAAAAGCGCTGGCTAAACAGTTGGGTGGCGACGTAAAAGTAGACGCTGACGGCTTTATCGCAGCGCAATTCACGGGTAAGACGTTAAGCGAAATTAAAGGCCTGCTAAACAACCCTCACATTAAACTGGTAGAGGCGGACGAAATCCGTAAACCCATGGCCATCTATAGTGATGACTTGGGTAACCCAATGACAGAACAGCTAACCCCTTATGCAGTCTATCAGTCGCAAGCGAATCTGGTGAATTTTAATGCCGGCGCTGGCATGAAAGTGTGTGTGATTGACTCAGGTCTAGACCGTTCAAACATTGACTTTGACTGGGGCAACATCACCGGTGATAACGACTCCGGTACTGGTAGCTGGGATGTTGCCGGCGGACCGCACGGCACACACGTAGCGGGCACCGTGGGTGCCGCCGATAACGGCGTAGGTGTGGTCGGTATGGCACCAGGCGTTGCCATGCACATTATTAAAGTATTTAATGCTGAAGGCTGGGGCTACTCATCCGATTTAGCTTACGCGGCGCAAAAATGTACTGCAGCTGGTGCAAACATTATCACGATGAGCTTAGGTGGTGGCGGTGCTAACAGCACCGAGTCAAACGCTTTTGCTACCTTTACTAACAACGGCGGCCTAGTGCTGGCTGCAGCCGGTAACGATGGTAACAGCGTGCGCTCTTACCCGGCGGGTTATCCGTCAGTCATGATGATCGGCGCCAACGATGCCAATAACAACATCGCTGATTTCTCACAGTTCCCAAGCTGTACGTCAGGATCTGGTAAGCGCGCCACCACAGACGAAAAGATCTGTGTTGAAGTGACCGCCGGTGGTGTAGATACGTTATCGACCTATCCGGCCGATGGTGCAACCTCATCATCACTGTATGCTGGCAACACCGCTTATGCTTCATCAGCAATGGAAAATGCCGGTACTGCAACTGGTAGCACCTACTTTATGGGCTTAGCAACTGCAACAGACAGTGGCGCAGCCGGTAAAGTGTGCGTAATTGACCGCGGCACTATCTCGTTCCATGACAAAGTGAAAAACTGTGAAAACTCAGGCGGTATTGGCGCCGTGATCATCAATAACGAAGCAGGTATGTTGTATGGCACCTTAGGCGAAGGCACTGCCAATACCACGTCTATTCCGGCGGTAGGCGCAGCGCTGGAAGACCGTTCAGCACTGTTAGCGGCCAGCAGTATGACTGTGGCCATTGAGAGCAGTGACTACGGCTATATGAGCGGCACCTCAATGGCAACACCTGCAGTAGCCGGTGTCGCAGCGCTGGTGTGGTCTAACTTCCCAAGCTGTACCGGTACTGAAATTCGTAACGCGTTAAAGGCTACGGCACAAGACGCGGGCGCAGCCGGTAAAGATGTGTATTTCGGTTACGGCATTGTCAAAGCCAAGGCGGCATATGACTACCTGAGCGTCAACGGCTGTGCCGGCGGTGGTGGCAGCGGTGGCGGCGATACCGGTGGTGGTGACACAGGTGGCAGCTGTAAAGGCGGCCCAAGAAAATGCGGTTAATTGATTAACTACTCAAAGCCGGCGTAACGCCGGCTTTTTTCTTGCTGAAGCAGCAAATGTTAACAAAACGACTTGAGTCACAAGCGATGTGCGTTACACTAAAACGTGTTTTTTGCTTCACACAGAACGGCCATGACCTTACTGCATAATATCAGCCGCACGTTGCAGCGCCGGCGTAATGCCACCTGGCATGCGCTGGGCTACGACACTCAGGTGCGTCCGGAAACACCAGCAGACTATGCTGCGGTAGAGCAACTGACTCATGACGCTTTTAACCATGACGCTGAAGTTACGCTTATCAAAGCGCTGCACCAGCAGCCGGGCAGCATTAGTTTAGTAGCGGAGCAACATGGCAAGCTTGTCGGCCATATACTGTTCTCAGTCGCCCATTTAGCAGACCAGGCAAATATCACCTTAATGGCACTGGCCCCGATGGCGGTTACCAATGTATTGCAGCATCAGGGAATAGGATCGGCGCTGGTACGCGCCGGCTTAGAATTGTGCCGAGCGCGCGGTGCAGCTGCAGTTGTGGTGCTGGGACACCCCGGTTATTACCCGCGCTTTGGCTTTGCTCCGGCCAGCCGCTTTAGCATAAGCTGCCCGTGGCAGGTACCGGATGACGCCTTTATGCTACTCGCGTTGAAACCCGCTTTACTCAAAGGCAAGAGCGGCCAGGTGGTATATCACCGGGCTTTTACCGAACTTTTGCCAAGTGCCGGCTAATCATCATCCATAGCGCCATTGACCAGCTCAGCAATTTCGGCCAGCCGCACTAAGGCGCGGCCGTTGACGGATTTCTTTGGATATTGACCACGGCTGTTTTTTTCGCCAGCCTCAACACCTGTCAGCAGATTTAACGCCTCATCAACCGTTTTCACCACATAAATATGGAACTTATGCTGCTTCACTGCCGCGATCACTTCATCATTCAATACCAGATTTAACTGATTACTGGCTGGAATAATCACGCCCTGCTCGCCGCTTAAGCCCCGGCTTTGGCATAAGCGGAAATAGCCCTCGATTTTTTCGTTCACCCCGCCAATCGACTGCACCTGACCATGCTGGTTAATCGAGCCGGTAACCGCCAGGCTTTGTTTAATCGGGATATCGGTAATGGCAGATATGAGCGCGCACACCTCCGCAAGTGACGCGCTGTCCCCGTCGATATGGCCATAGCTTTGTTCCATGGCAATATTAGCCGATAAGGTGAGCGGGAAATTCCGCGCGTATTTAGCGCCCAGATAACCGGTAAGCAGCAATACCCCTTTAGAGTGGATGGCTTTACCCAGCTCAACCTCGCGCTCTATATCTACCACACCGCTGGAGCCGGCAAATACGGTGGCACTAATGCGTGCAGGTGTACCAAAGGCGGTATCGCCTATTTCCAGCACGGTTAAGCCGTTAACTTTACCCACCGCCAAACCGTCGGTATCAATTAAAATCTGCCCTTCCTGAATATCTTCTAAAAAGGCTTCACTAATGCGACCGGTACGGTACTGTTTGCCTTTTAGCGCCTGCTGCACGTGCTCCGCAGTTAAGCTGCTGCTGTGCTGCTGGCCGGCGTAATAACAGGCCTCGCGCACCAACTCTAATACATCGGCAAAGCGGGCCGATAATTTGCGCTGATGCTCAGCCTGGCGAAAGCTGAAGCTGAGTAGCTGGCGAAACCCGCTGGCGGTCAGCTCGTCGATATTCAACAGCTGCATTTGTTCACGAATCTGCATCGCCATATAGCTTAACGTTTGAGCGTTATTCGGCAGATAATGCTCAAAGTCGGCCAACACACGAAACAGTTCGTTAAATTCATCGTCCACGTCCTGAATAAGGTAATACAAGTCGCGCGAGCCAAGCAGCACCACTTTTACATTAAGCGGTATCGCCTTGGGCGTAATAATGGTGGAGTTGGTCACCGCATGGTCAGACAGGGTATCAATGAGTAACTCACCGGATTTTAGCGCCAGCTTTAACGCGTCCCACAATTGTGGCTGGGTAAGCAGGCGGTCGGCATCTAAAATCAAATAACCGCCGTTAGCACGGTGCAGCGCACCGGGGCGGATCATGCGGTAATTGGTATACAGCGAACCACTGCTGGAATTGTACTCAACGCGGCCAAACAGGTTGCCATAACTGGGGCTGGGCTCAAAAATAATGGGCGCACCCGACATACTTTCATGGTGCACCAACACGTTAGGCACAAACTCCTCAACAAAAATTTCGCGGTTGTCGCTCTCTTCCTGTTTTTCGCTTTCCGACTCATCCGGCATCAGTTCCAGCACGGCTTTTACCAGATGGCTTCGCATCTCGCGCACGTAACGCAACACACCCAGCTCAGCGGCGTAATCGTGTTCCAACTGTTTTAGCAGCGGTTTAATCGCCTGCTCTATGGTGTCTTTACGCAGCGCGCGCAGATTTTCCGATAACTCACGCTTCCATTGCGGCAGCTCCAGTAGCTGTTCATTTAAAATGGTCTCAAGCTCGCCCACCAGGCTGTAAAAGTACTGCCGCTGCTCTTCGGTTAACTTACTAAACTCCTGATCATCCAGCGGTTTGCCGTCAATGATCGGTGAAAAGCTGACCGCGCCGTTTTCTTCATACAACACGACGTTTTTTTCCAGCGCTTTTTTCTCTACTAATTCCAGCGCCAGTTCGTATTTATCATCAAAGGCACGGGCAATGGCTTTTTTCTTGCGCTGATAACCCGGGTTATCAAAGGCTGCCGGGAAGGTGTCCAAAAGCTCATCAATTAAGGCTTCAATTTTCTTAACCAGTACCTTGCCTTCACCCGGCAACAGCCGCAGCGTGTTGGGTACACGCTCGTCATCAAAGTTGTTTAAATAGCACCATTCATCAGGCGTGGCTTTTTCACTGGCGGCTTGCTGCAATATATCCTGCACCAGCGTAAAACGGCCCAGCGCCGGCTCCCCCATTACATACAGGTTGTAACCGGGCATATCCATACCGATAGCAAACGCCAGCGCCGCCTTGGCTCTGTCCTGGCCGATAAAGGCCGGCACCAGTGTGTTAGCGTCCAGCGCTTGTTTAATCAGTTTAGCGTCCAGCTGCGGCCCGAGTTGAGGCAGCGTAAGTGCCAGCGGATGTGGGTGATGAGTCATGCATTACCTAGTAAAACCTGCAATTATTGCCGCTATACTAGCAAAAAGCAGCGCGGCTGTGCTGGTCAATTTCGCGGTTTGATTAAAGAATTCCCGCTCCCCGTCGATACAGTAAGCATTAAGGCAAACAGTACACGGGGCCAATCATGAACGAGACATACCGCTTACAGAAAATTCGCAACCTGGGCGTACGGCTACAAGAGCTGGAATTGGTGTCATTGGCCCCCGGCAAATCTTATACCAGCGCTGCGCTAAACTTTCTGTTTGCCGATCATGAGCTGGAACGCCCAAGCGGCTTGCCACTGGAACACACGTTAAAAACGCTGGGTGAAGCCATTATCGCTAAACGCAAAGTACGCTTCTCCAGCCTGGACGCGGATGCCGTCATCGACTTTTTCTGCCGGCTTTATCGCGTTCATTAACTGCAACTATTTTCGTGCAGTGTTGAAAGCGAACTACTATACCGCCGTTCTTATGTTCTGTTGTTTTAACGGAGCTTTAAGATGCCGGCGGTTTTTTCTTTTTATCAAACGATAGTTAGTCGCAGCCAGGCTTTGGCCGGGTTAGCCCCTCTGCTACTGCGCCTTTATCTGGCACCTGTTTTGTTGCAAGCGGGCTTTAACAAACTTAACCACTTTGACGATACGGTAGCCTGGTTTGGTAATACCGAATGGGGGTTGGGGTTACCCCTGCCGATGCTGTTAACCATACTGGCAATCGCCGCTGAAACGCTGGGTGCAGTGTTGTTGTTACTGGGTTTATTCACCCGGCTGGCTAGCATACCCCTTATGGTGACCATGCTGGTGGCCATTTTTGCTGTACATTGGCCTAACGGCTGGCTAGCGA
Organism: Chromatiaceae bacterium; assembly: GCA_033838465.1. Lineage (GTDB taxonomy): Bacteria > Pseudomonadota > Gammaproteobacteria > Enterobacterales > Alteromonadaceae > Alishewanella. The sequence goes on along the minus strand of JAJLKZ010000007.1, from coordinate 69,203 downwards.
TTGCCGACAGCAGCAGTTGGCTGGCAAACGAGCGGGTAATACAATCCACTGAGCAGCTTCAGGCAGCGAAACACCTGTTGCAGCAACATGGCAATTACAGCTGGCTCACCCGAAATGGTAATTTTGTGATTTTAAACAACGGTATTGAGTTTGCTGCTACCTATTTTGTGATGTTGGTTAGCCTGTTTTTTACCGGTGGTGGCCGCTACACCAGTCTGGATTATTATGTTAAGCAGCGCGTCTATGCAGGAGCATCATGATGGGTAGCCTGCATTTTTTGCCAGGTCGGGCAAATAAAGCTAGTCTGAACACCACTAACGTACAGAGTAAAACGGCGCCAATGCCCGAGCATACCAATCATAACCAGCACAGCGCAGCCGTGTTTACACTTGGTGACAGTAAAGCCAAACGCTACGAATTGCTGGTTAAGCACTACCATGCCGATCTGTATCGCTACGGCTACTGGTTATGCAAAGATGCTGAGATTGCCCAGGATTTGGTGCAGGAGACCTTTTTACGCGCCTGGAAAAGCCTGGACAGTCTGCTGGATCCCCATGCCGCTAAAGCCTGGCTTATTACGATATTACGCCGGGAAAACGCCCGCCGCTTTGAACGCAAGCAATTTGCTTTTGATGATGACACCGAGCAAGATAGTCTGGCCGATACCCAACAAAGCAGTGCCGAGCAGCAATACGACAACCAGGTTGTGCGCAAGCATCTGGCGGCGTTACCCGAAGAGTACCGAGAACCCCTGGTGCTGCAAGCATTAGGTGGCTTTAGCAGTGACGAAATCGCCAGCCTGCTACAACTGAATGTCAATACCGTGAACACCCGTTTATTTCGCGCCCGTAAATTATTGCGGGCCAGCCTGGATGTATCAGGAGAGCGCCACCATGACTAATACCGAATTACGCCGTTTATTACTCACCGACCCTTACAGTCAGCACCCGGCGCTACAACAGGCGCTTGCGCAAGATGCTGATTTACGCCAGTTTGCCCACCAACTGCAGCAGCAACAACACGCTTTGGAAGATGCGCTGCAAATACCCGTACCGCCCATGCTGGCAGAGCAGCTATTGCAGATCCCAAAGCTGCAAAAACGCCGTTGGCACTGGTTAACACCACTGGCCTTAGCGGCGAGTGTCGCCATAGTGTCACTGCTGGGATTTTTTGGTTACCAGCATAGTTACGCCAACGATATCGGCAGCCATGCATTAGCACATGTTTACCATGAGCACGATTATTTACTGTCTCATGCCAGGGCGCAGCCGCTTGAAGAGGTCAATCTGAAACTGGCTGACTTTGGTGCCAACTTACAAGAGTGGCAGGACGAGATCATTTACGCCCGCTATTGCACCTTTCAGGGTGTGCGCTCGCTGCATTTGGCAGTAAAAACAGCAAGCGGTTATGCCACCATTTTTGTCATACCCAAAGACACTGATCTTAAAACGACACCACACTTTACCGATCAACACTATCAGGGACTCACACTGGCAATGCTCAATGCCAATGTGGTGGTAGTGAGTGATAACCCGGCTGATCTGCAACAGCTGCCGGCCAAGTTACACCGTAAGCTGGTGTTTTCAGCGTAAAAAAAACGGCCCTGCCGGGCCGTTTTATCGTAAAACTACACTATTTATAAGGCGCGGCTTTTACGCAGACGCAACGCAGCTAAACCCGCAGCAAACAACAGCACACTGGCCGGTGCAGGCACATCACTTGGATCAACCTGAGCACCGACATAACTGATCAGATTTTTCGTCAGTTGTTGTGAATTTGGCACGTCAAATTGATTCATCATAAAATTCACGTCCAGGATGGTGGTCAGCGCACCTGCCATAGCATTGGTTAAACTACCAACACCAAACGCCACACCGGCGCCCATAGAGCCATCGGCACGAGACGTGATCCACTCACCTGTACCATGATTGGTGTAACAACCCGAGGCCGCATAATTTACCTGACTTACCGTATTAGGACCGGTAAAGGGTTCATGCACCATTTGCACACCGTCGTAACAACCTGAATAGCCCAAGGCGCCACCGCCCAGCAGATTAATCAACGATAAAATCGAGTTATTACGACTCATAAAATTATCGTTTTCACCCATTAAAAACAGGCCGCCACCGTTACCTAAATAATCCAGATAGATATTTTGCGCCGCGGCGTCTAGCGCTGCCGCGTTAAAAAAGCGTACATCCCATACCTGAGCGTAACCTGAGAGATCAGCCAGCAAATTATTGCTGATAGTAACGGTGTTGCCCACTGCTTCATGTAGCGCTTGCAGATTGGCGGTTAATGCACTGGTGGTACCCACTTCTGTGGTTTGATCAGCGCCGTTAATAATTAAAATAGGACCGGCAGTCGCCGCAGCTGAACACATCAAGCCGGCGGCACAAAACAACGACTTCAACAACTTCATACTTCACTCCGTGAAAAATCAACTGGTTACCATCTTTTCTGGCAGAGAGGCTTAAGCAAGAACCACGCCCAAAAAAATACCTATAATAATCAATAATATAAACTAGAGTCGTTGCAGATAACGTCTGTTGATGCAAAAAAAGCTGACAGCAACCACAACATTGATTAAAAATTAAACAAATCAATTAAATTACGTCATCATTTTTTACATTACCCATCAGCACAGTAAATTAAGTGAAAATATTTCTATATTTTTCATTGTGTTACAAGGAGAAATCTTAAGGCATATTATTTGCTAGCAGCTGCAGGCTTTAATGCCTTTTATAACAATCAGCAATAATATGGAGATAATTAATGAAACTTCGGAATTTAGCGGCGGCACTGAGCTTTGCTGCCATGCTGCCGGCACAAGCTGCAGTAATTGGTCTGGATGTCATGACATCAGCCAACAATGCTGCCAGCGAAATGACCAATGCACTGGTGGGTGCAGGCATTTCGGTATTTGATGGCAGCCAGGTGTTTCAGGGCGTGTTAAGCGATGCCGCCAGTGCGCAATCCGCTATCTATCAAAGCGCGCTGTTTAGTAACGGTGTACATTCGGTTGGTATCGATGGTGGTATCTTCTTAAGCACCGGTACTGCAAATTTGTCAAACAGCAACACATCATCCAGCCTGGGTTTTAGCACAGGCACCGGCAGCGATGCAGACTTGTCAGCCTTATTAGCCGCCAATGGCGCGCCCAGTACCACGACCAACGATGTTAACTTTTTGGAATTTCAGTTCTCGGTAGCCGCTGGTTTTAATGCCATTAGCCTGGATTTTATCTTTGGCTCTGAAGAGTTTCCTGATCAAGCGGTAACTGACGTACTGGGTATTTTTGTTGACGGTATTAACTATGCGTTTTTCCCGGACAGCAGCCTGGTGTCTTTTGTAACAGGCGTGAATGCCGGCAACTTTAATGACAACTCACAAGGCGATTATGATCTGGAGTACGATGGCTTTAGCAACCTGCTAAACCTGGTCGGCTTGCTGGATACATCGTTAACCACCCACACCATTAAAATTGCTATTGCTGATACGTCAGACAGCATTTATGACAGTGGCGTGTGGTTATCAAATATGCGCGGTGTCGTTGCTAATACCGGCGGCGTAAATAACCCGTCTAACCCGGTGTCAGCGCCTGGCACGCTGGCGCTGCTGGGTCTGGGCTTGTTTGCTGCTATGCGCCGCAAAACTAAGCGTTAACAGCACAACCTGGTAACTGAGACAGCGGCGGTTATATCGCCGCTGTTTTTTGTAAAAGCCGCCACTGATACCAGCCATACCAGGCGTTAAACCAAAAGCCGGCATACACCAGCGCGGTTAACTGCAGCTCACGCGACAAGTACAGCGGCACCGCCAGACTGTTCACAATAAGCCAGAACCACCAGGTTTCCAGTTTGCGGTTCATCAGTAAAAACTGCGCAATTACACTGAACATTAAAATAGCCGAGTCAACAAAGGGCGCATAAGCATCGGTTAACCGGTGCAGCATAAAGCCGTACAACACGGTTACCACCAGCGCCAGGGAGGCATAGCCCAGCAAGCGCACTAAAGCAGTATCGGTTATCTGCTTTACTCCGCTCACCCTGCCCCACTGGTACCAACCAATGGCGTTAGTAGCGATAAAAAACAGCATCAGCATTACTTCGGCATACAGTTTTACCTGATAAAACAGCAGGGAAAATAAGGCGCAGCCAATAATACCCAGCCACCAGGTGTGAATACTGTTACGCGCCGCTAAAAACACCGCCAACAAGTAAAAGCCGTTGGCGGCATATTCCAGGTAAAGTAGGTTCATGCAGTTGTCCTGCAGTTAAAAACGCTCATTGCCGCTAATGCCAAGGTTATTAATTTTGCGTTTGCGCAGTAGCTTTAACAACATATTACGACAAGCACGCAGTACAGGGTACAGCCAGTTGGCTACCTTGCGTGACTTAAACAGGTGGTAATTTAACCTGTTAAACAGCCCGCTGCGGCTACTGAGCAGTGACAGCATATAAATGGCATCACTGCCGTAATACAGCTTATCGCCCATTTTCAGCACCATACCCTGGTCAATATCCAGACCCTGCGCCGTTAACTCACGCAGTATGGCGCTGCCTTCGCGGGCATTAATAAGCGTGAGGTCACCAACACTCTGGCGAATGCGTACCAACTGGCAATAGGCGTTACACGCCGGGCAGTCTTTGTCGTAAATAAGTATTATCGGCTCAGGCATGGGTTTTATACCTTGGTTTAGCAGCGCAGCGCCAACAATGTTTGCAAAGTAGCGGGGTTACGGTCGCTCAGTTACTGTTGCTCAGTCACTGTTATAACGACAGCTTAAATACTCCGCACTGCCCCTAAATCCTCAGCGTTGTTGACGACTCGTTAGGCTACTAAAGCTCTTTAAACTTTATGTTACTAAAAAATTCTTCTGCGTTTTTATTTAGTTCTGGGTACTCTTTGCCTTGAAAATGACGAAGAGAATATTCTGTATGCACACCAACAGACTTTTTAAAAGGGTGTATGCAGTTATACCCGATGTACTGTATCTGCATTACCGCTGACTTATTGCCATCGATTTTGGCATTATTATCTTGAGAAATTGTTCTGTGCTTTACACACGTTGCTCCGTTTAGGTTTGCTAACTCTTCGGTGTTTTCTTTAAGTTCGAACCTGCCAATATCGGGTGATGATGCTCTTTGTTTAATTACATGTGAAAGAAATTCTTCATCTGAAAGGAATTGAGGGATTTGATAGAGAGACATATTTATAACGCCGCTACCGTTATCAGTCACCTTAGTTCCAAGGGCAACTTGATAGCCAGTTGAAGTAATCACAAACCAACTGCCATTTTTTGGCGATAACGATGTAACACCATAAATACTCACAGGCGTGCTTGAATTCAATGTGGGAGAAGTTGCTGCTGCGCATGAATTCAGAAACAACAACGAAGTAATAATAATTGCCTGTTTAAACACCAAACGCTCCTTGCAGCCTAACGCTTATTCGACGGGTAACCCTGTAGTTGAACACCAGTCAATCCGTACTTGTAAATTTAATGTGCGTTACATTACCGGCCAATTGTAAAAAACACAACGAGATGCTGCTCCGATTCGCCGTGCAGCAGGCAGAAAAAAACCTGCTGTTGCAGGTTTTTCGCTGTAGCGGTTATACCAGTTTTGGCGCGTCGAAGTTAGCTGGCTCGTCGCTGTATATGCAGACATTCCAGTCGGCGGCCAGGCCGGTTTCGGCTAAGCAGTAGGTTTCAAAGAAGTGCTTTATTTCGGCGCGCTGACAGTGTGCTTCAAAGCTGGCTAAATCGGCCCAGATTTCGTTGAAGGCAATCGGGAAGCTTTTGCCTTCGGCAAAGGGGCTGGCAATTTGCCGGGTAACAATATACTGCAGGCAGCCATCTTCGCGTTGGCTATTGGGCTCTAAACCTTGCAGTACCTTAAACAGCTCGTCGGCTTTGCCGGGTTTAGGCAGAAACTGAGCAATACAATACACTTTTTTCGACATAAAAGTCCTTTGAAGTTAGCCGGGCTTAATGCCCGGCAGCTTTACCAAAAACGTCAAATAAACCGGCGTTTAAATATAAATGCGTCAATACACTGGCAATATAACCCAGCAATATCACCGGCGCCCATTTTAAATGGCCGGCAAAGGTGTAGTAACCCCGCGCCTGGCCCATCAGTGCTACACCGGCGGCTGAGCCGATAGATAACAAGCTGCCACCGACACCGGCAGTCAGGGTAATAAGCAGCCATTGGCCATGTGACATGTCTGGCTGCATGGTGAGCACGGCAAACATCACTGGAATATTGTCAATAACGGCGGAAATCAACCCCAGCGCCACGTTGGCCCAGGTGGCATCCCACTGGGTATACAATAAGTCTGACATCATGGCCAAATAACCCATAAAGCCAAGCCCACCCACGCACATCACCACACCGTAGAAAAACAGTAAGGTGTCCCACTCGGCGCGCGATACCCGGCTAAACACGTCAAATGGCACCACCTGACCCAAAGCACGAATACGTTCCATGTCGCCCTCGCGCTCGGCCAGCGCCCGCTTACGTGCCAGCGAGCCCGGCAGCGTAACCCGCAAAAAGTAGCCAAAAAATTGCAGGTAACCTAAGCCGGTCATCATGCCCAACACCGGCGGCAGGTGCAGTACAGTATGAAACGCCACCGCCGTGGCGATGGTTAATAAAAACAGCGTTAAAATGCGCAGCGCACCGCGTTTTAGCTCGATATCATCTTCCGCCGCTTGTGGCATACGGTTTTCAACGAAAAAGCTCATCACCACAGCAGGTACCAGATAGTTCACCAGTGACGGCACAAACAACACCAGAAACTCGGTAAAGTTTAATAAGCCGGCCTGCCATACCATTAGCGTGGTAATGTCGCCAAAGGGACTAAAAGCGCCACCGGCATTGGCGGCAACGACAATATTAATGCAGCACAGGTTAATAAATTTTTTGTCGCCTTCGGCGACTTTCATTACCACGGCGCACATCAGTAAAGCGGTGGTCAAGTTGTCGGCTATCGGAGAGATAAAAAACGCCAGTACGCCGGTTAGCCAGAATAACTGGCGGTAACTAAAGCCTTTACGCACCATCCAGCTGCGCAGCACGTCAAACAGCCGGCGCTCTTCCAGCGCGTTAATGTAGGTCATGGCGACCAGCAAAAATAACATCAGCTCGGCAAACTCAAGCAGGGTGTGACGAAACGCTGCTTCTGACGCTGCCGGCATACCGGCTTGTACATACTGCCAGCCGATCATGCCCCAAATAATACCGGCAGCGACCAATACCGGCTTGGATTTACGCAGATGAATTTTTTCTTCCATCATGACCAGCGCATAAGCCAACACAAAAATACCGATGGCAACAAAGCCGGTAAGACTATGGGTAAGACTAACCGGCCCTACAGCCGCCAGCACGCCCGGGGCAAAAACCGCCAGTAACAGTAAAAAAAGGTGAGATAATGTAAGCTTGTGCATGGTAGTGCAAACAGTTCCTGGTTATTGTTATTAACATAGCGATAAAAAATACGGCAACACCGCGTTTTGCCTGCCGCCCATGCAGCATAAACAAAACTGGCGTTATCGATATTCAACCTTAGTGGTAATTTACCCTGCGCTTAGGGTAAGACAGGCGACATAGAAACTGCGACAGTCGCACTTGACGGGCCGGCATGCTAACAAAAAAACACGGGCTTTAACAGCATGGTGCCGGGGGCAGCCTACACCGGCAATCCTTCACGGAAAAACTGCACGCCGCCACACTGGCTGCAAGCCAGCAATTCAGTCGGGTGGGTATAATCGATATGGCTCATACAGTGGCTGCAGCGATAGCGGCCCATGCCCACCATTTCGCCTTGGTAATACACGCCCTGGTGGCTAAAATCCTGCGCCAGCTCCTGCCACTCCAACTGGCTTTTATCGGTTATGCTACTAAGCTCCTGCCACAGCGCTTCTGGCCACAGCGACGGCAGGCTGTCTGGCTCAGCTGCTTCATCTTCACTGTGCTCCTGCCACTGGCGTTTAAGGGTTTCAATAAACAACGTAGTTTCATAGGCGCTTAAGTCTTTACCGGCCCTCACATAGGCTTTGAGCTGCTCAATAACATCGACCAGATTAGTCAGCTGTTGCTGCTCAGTTTGCTTTAGGCTATGGCTAAACTCGGCCAGCCAGTGTTGGTACTTCTTTACAAAATCAGCCATAACGTCTCCTTGGGTTTAAAACCAGTATAGACAATGCGCTGCTGGTTGTTGTAACAACGGCTCTGCGGTATGCTATAGCCACTTTTTTGCCACCTAGACGGCAGCTGTACTAACCCCCCTTTTTCGGAAGACCTGAATGCAAGAACAATACAACCCGCAGCAGATTGAAACGGCACTGCAGCAGCAATGGGAACAGAGCAACGCCTTTAAAGTGACTGAGGATAACAGTAAAGAAAAGTTCTACTGTCTGTCGATGTTTCCCTACCCCAGCGGGCGTTTGCATATGGGCCACGTGCGTAACTACACCATAGGTGACGTGGTTAGCCGCTTTCAGCGCATGCAGGGTAAAAATGTACTGCAGCCTATGGGTTGGGATGCTTTTGGTTTACCGGCAGAAAACGCCGCCATTAACCATAAAACGGCCCCGGCTAAGTGGACTTACGAAAACATTGATTACATGAAAAACCAGTTAAAGCGCTTAGGCTTTGGCTACGACTGGAGCCGCGAAGTGGCAACCTGTAAGCCAGAATATTATCGCTGGGAGCAATGGTTTTTCACCAAGCTGTACGAAAAAGGCTTGGTATACAAAAAAATGGCCACGGTAAATTGGGACCCGGTAGATCAGTGTGTACTGGCCAACGAGCAGGTTATTGACGGTCGCGGCTGGCGCTCGGGTGCCCTGGTTGAACAGCGCGAATTAGCCCAGTGGTTTATTAAAATTACTGCTTACGCCGAAGAGCTGCTGGCCGATTTAGATCAGTTAGATGGCTGGCCAGAGCAAGTAAAAACCATGCAGAAGAACTGGATTGGCCGCTCTGAAGGCGTTGAGATCCGCTTTGATGTGGCCAACAGTGAACAAAGCCTGACCGTTTACACCACCCGGCCGGATACCCTATACGGTGTGACCTATGTGGCGGTTGCCGCCCAGCACCCGCTGGCACAACAAGCGGCAGCCAACAATGCCGAACTAGCGGCTTTCATTGAAGACTGCAAAGGCGGCAAGATGGCCGAGGCCGAGCTTGCAACCATGGAGAAAAAAGGCTGCGCAACAGGCTTGTATGCTGTACACCCGTTAACCGGTGAGCAAGTGCCGGTTTGGGTCGCCAACTTTGTGTTGATGGACTATGGCTCTGGTGCCGTTATGGCCGTACCTGGCCATGACCAACGCGATTATGAATTTGCGACTAAATATCAACTGCCGATAAAGCAAGTGGTTACTGCAGCCGATGGCAGCGCCGTGACATTAGAACACGCCGCCTATACTGAAAAAGGCGTGCTAATTAACTCGGCCGAGTTTGATGGCCTTAACTTTGACGCCGCCTTTAACGCCATTGCCGAAAAACTGGCTGGCATGGGCCGCGGCGAGGTAAAAGTAAATTACCGCCTGCGCGACTGGGGTGTATCACGTCAGCGTTACTGGGGCGCGCCTATTCCTATGCTGAACCTGGCCGATGGTAGCCAGGTGCCGGTACCGGAAGATCAACTGCCGGTTCGCTTACCGGAAGATGTGGTGATGGACGGTGTAATATCACCCATTAAAGCCGACCCGAACTGGGCCAAAACTACCTATAACGGCAGCGAAGCATTTCACGAAACCGACACCTTCGACACCTTTATGGAGTCGAGCTGGTATTACGCCCGCTACTGCAGCCCTGATTACGACAAAGCCATGCTGGACCCGGCCAAAGCTAACTACTGGCTGCCGGTTGATCAGTACATAGGCGGTATTGAACACGCCATTTTGCATCTGCTGTACAGCCGTTTTTTCCACAAACTGCTGCGCGATGTCGGTTTGGTGCAATCTGACGAGCCGTTTAAGCGCCTGTTATGTCAGGGTATGGTGCTGGCTGAAACCTTTTATCGCGACACCGACAATGGCGGTAAAGTCTGGTTTTCACCAGCGGATGTCACCGTACAGCGTGATGACAAAGGCCGAATTATCAGTGCCGTGCTGAACAGTGATGGCCAGCCGGTGCAATCAGCCGGTATGAGCAAGATGTCTAAGTCAAAAAACAACGGCATCGATCCACAAAAAGTAATCGACCAGTACGGCGCGGATACGGTGCGGTTATTTATGATGTTTACCGCACCGCCAGAGCAAACGCTGGAGTGGTCAGACTCGGCGGTAGAAGGTGCGCACCGCTTTATTAAACGTATTTATACCCTGGTGAGCGACTTCGCTGGCGCAGGCCCGGTGGGTCAACTGGACCTGTCAGCGCTGAATAACGAGCAGAAAACCCTGCGCCGTGAACTGCATAAAACCATTGCCAAGGTTTCAGATGATATTGGCCGGCGTTACACCTTTAACACCGCGATTGCCGCCATTATGGAACTGAGTAACAAGCTGCAAAAAGCCAGCCTGGCCACTGAACTCGACCGCGCGGTAATGCAGGAAGCCATACTGGCATTGCTGCAAATGTTAAACCCGATTACACCACACGTAGCGCAATACCTGTGGGCGCAATTGGGCCAGAGCAACAGCATAGAGCAAACGCCTTGGCCACAGGCTGATGCGGCCGCCATGGTAGAAGATGAAAAACTGGTGGTGGTGCAGGTTAACGGTAAAGTACGCGGCAAAGTCACTGTTGCGGCTGATGCGACACAAGACAGCGTATTGGCAGCGGCAAAAGCCGACGAAAATGTCAGCCGTCATCTTGAGGCCGTCAGCATTCGTAAAGTCATTTACGTGCCGGGCAAGTTGCTGAACCTGGTGGTGGGCTGATATGGCCCGCCTCACCACACTGTTAATGGTGTTGGCTGCGCTGCTACTTAGTAGCTGCGGCTTTAAGCTGCGCGGCGATCTGCCGCTTAGCCACTTTCCGGCCATTTATGTGCAAAGTGAGCGCCACTCAGAGCTTGCAGCTCTGGTTAAAGCGCGCTTTAGCTACAACAAAGTGACTTTACTGGACAGCTACCAGCAGGACGCTCCGATGCTGGAACTGGTAAAAGACTCACTAGAGCGGCGCACCCTGTCGTTGTTCCCCAACGGTCAGGTAGCCGAATACGAGCTGATTTACAAAGTACAGTACCGCCTAACCATGCCAAACGCTGAAGCGCAGCCCTATCAGTTTGAGCTGTATCGCGATTATCAGGATGACCCTAACCAGGCACTGGCCAAAGCCAAAGAGCTGGAGCTGCTGCTGGACGAGCTGCGCCAACAGGCGGCAAACCGCATCCTCCGCCAGCTGTCCAGGTTACAGTAATGGGCGTTGGCAGCGGCTAATGCAAAAACTCTACGCTAACCAACTGCCACAACATGTTCAGGGTACGCTGGCGGGCTGTTATCTGCTGTTTGGCGAAGAGCCTTTGCAAAAACTCGAAGCCTTAGATGCCATTCGTGCCGGCGCCAAAGCGCAGGGCTTTGCCGAGCGCATTAGCTTAACCGCTGATGCGCAATTTGACTGGCAGCAGCTGGCCAGTGAGCTAAATGCGATGTCGCTGTTTGCTGAGCGGCGTCTAATAGAGCTCGAGCTGGTGCAGCAAAAGCTCAGCAGCGAAGCCAATGAGCAATTAAAAGCCCTGCCACAGCAGCTACACAGCGATATTATTCTGCTTATTCATGGCGAGCGCAGTTTTAGCGATGTCAGTAAACTGGCCTGGTTTAAACAACTGGCACCGCAGGCCGTGCAGGTGCCGATTTACCCACTGGATGAGCGACAAAGCCTACAATGGCTGCGTGACCGTGCCCGTATGCTGCAGCTGCCGCTTAGCAGCGATGCGCTAAGCCTGTTGCAACAACATTGTGCCGGTAACCTGTTGGCCGCCCGTCAAGAGCTGGAAAAACTGGCCTTAAGCCAGTTGCCTGCCCCTTTAGATGCCACAGCGTTAAGCCAGTTTTTAGCTGATCACTCCAGCTTTACCGTGTTTCAGTTGGTCGATGCGATATTACAAGGCCAACTGGATGAGGCACTACACCGGCTGCAGCGGTTATGTCAGCAGGACACCGAGCCGGTGATCATCGCCTGGCAGCTGCATAAAGAAGTGACCCAGCTACGTCAGCTGCTGCAAGCCCAACAGCAAGGCGGCAATCTTAGCGAACAGTTTAAACAACTGACTATCTGGCCCAAGCGCCAAAGCCTGTACCAGCAAGCGCTGGCGCGATTTTCGCTACCCTATCTGGATTATTTACTGCAAGAGCTGGCGGCTTTTGATCGGCTTTATAAAGCGGGTTTGTTACCCGACACCGATGTTGCGCTGGCACATCTGGTGAGTTTTATGATTAAGCCTGTCGCCAAAACCTTTTCGCTGCAACAGGCCTGTGATGACTAAAGCCGTAGTCACTAAGCCAGGGATAGCTAAAGAAGTGGGCATACTGGGCGGCACCTTCGACCCGGTACATCAGGGGCATATTGCCTGTGCCGATTTTGTCCGCCGCTATTGTCAGTTAGACGAAGTACGCCTGATGCCTTGCCATTTACCGGCGCATCGCATAAGCCCCGGTGTTGATGGCCCCTCGCGCGCCGAAATGGTGAAACTGGCAATACAACACCACCAAGCCTTGGCACTGGAACTGCTTGAACTGAATAAAGACACGCCGTCTTACACTGTCGATAGTCTGAAGCTGCTCTCTGAGCGCGAACCCGACAGCCGCTTTTACTTTATTATCGGCATGGACTCCTTATGCTATTTTCGGCAATGGAAAAACTGGCAGGGTATTTTGCAGCATTGTCATCTGCTGGTATGTCAACGCCCCGGTTACCAGGTTAGCGAAGGCGACGCCCCTTATTTGCTTGAGCACTATGGTGTCGATAGCCTAAGTGCAATGAAACAGCAAGCGACCGGCGCTATTTTGTTACTGCCCAATCCGCTTAATGACATCAGCGCCAGCCAGATCCGTCAGCAGCTGCAGCAGGGGGCTTTGCCTGCCGCTTTAGATCCGGCGGTATTGAACTATATTCAAAGTCGACAACTCTATCGGTAGCGGCTATCGCTGCCGGTAAACTGTGGTAAAATACCGCTTTTTCAAGCGCAGAGGATTCAGGGTGCAAACAACCGAGCTGGTAAGTTTTATTCAGGACAAAATTGATGACATGAAAGGCCGCGATATCGTGACCTTAGATGTACGCGGCAAATCCAGCGTAACCGAATTTATGATTATCTGCTCCGGTACGTCCAACCGTCATACCAAATCTATTGCAGACTACGTTGCAGCTGAAGTGAAAAAAGCCGGTATTGCTGCCCTGGGAATTGAAGGCCAGAGCTCAGGTGAGTGGGTGCTGCTGGATTTAGGCGATGTTGTCGTGCACGTGATGTTAGAAGATAGCCGCAGTTTTTATCAGTTGGAAAAACTCTGGAGCGCCTAAGCTGCGATGAAGTTAACACTGATTGCCGTCGGCAGTAAGATGCCCGCCTGGGTGCAAAGCGGCTATGAAGAATATGCCCGGCGCTTTCCACGTGATATGCCGCTGGAGCTGATTGAAATTGCTGCCGGCAAGCGCGGTAAAAATGCCGATATTAAACGCATTTTAGAGCAGGAAGGCGAGAAAATGCTTGCGGCGGTGCCGCGTGGCAGCAAAATTGTTACCCTTGAAGTGACTGGCGAAAACTGGAGCAGCCCGCAGTTAGCCGCCAAACTGACTGACTGGCAGCGCGATGGCCGCGATGTCTGCTTACTGGTAGGTGGGCCAGAAGGGCTAGCTCCAGCCTGCATTGCTGCCAGTGAGGCAAAATGGTCATTATCCGCCCTGACACTGCCCCATCCTTTAGTGCGGGTGGTATTGGCTGAAAGTTTATACCGGGCCTGGAGTATCTGTACTAACCATCCGTATCATCGCGAGTAAAGATGTTAAAAAAGCGCGTTGCCATTCAGGATTTTGCTGCCGAATCCCGCCTGTTTAACCAAAGGGCGGTGGTGGCTATGCTGGTGGTTGTGCTGCTGTTTTCTGTCATCATCTTCAATATGTACCAATTGCAGGTGGTGAAATATCAGGATTATCAGACCCGCTCTGAAGGTAACCGCATCAAAGTGGTGCCGATGGCACCAAACCGCGGCTTAATCTACGACAGAAGCGGTATTTTGCTGGCAGAGAACCGGCCGGTGTTTTCACTTGAGCTGGTGCCCGAGCAAGTTAGCGACATGAAAGCCACACTAAACGCCTTGGCAGAATTGATTGAGCTAACCCCGGAACAAACCGACAATTTTTTAAAGCAAGTGCGCGCCCAGCGCCGTTTTAACAGCATAGCGTTGAAAGAGCAGCTGACCGACACTGAAGTGGCCATTATTGCCGCTAACCAACACCGTTTTCCCGGTGTAACAGTGGAAGCACGCTTAAGCCGTCACTACCCTTTTGGTGATTTATTTACTCATGCTATTGGTTACATTGGCAAAATTAACAGCCGAGAACTGCAACAGCTCGAACAAGATGGCGAAGCCGCAAATTATGCTGCCAGCCGCGATATCGGCAAAATAGGCCTCGAGCGGTACTATCAGCGTGAGCTGCACGGCACCATGGGCTATCAGGAAGTTGAGGTGAATAACCGGGGCCGCACCATTCGCGTGTTGCGCTCGGTGCCGGCCATATCGGGCCAAAATATTCATTTAGGCCTCGATGTCGGCTTGCAGCTGACGGCACAGCAGGTGCTGCAGCAACAGCGTGGCGCCATTGTTGCCATAGATCCGCGCGACGGCGCTGTGCTGGCATTTTACAGTAACCCCAGTTACGACCCCAATTTATTTGTGCATGGCATCAGCTCGGCTAACTACAATGCGCTGCTTAACTCGCGCGACCGGCCGCTGATAAACCGGGTTACCCAGGGGGCTTATCCGCCTGCCTCCACCATCAAACCGCATCTGGCGTTACTGGGGCTGGAGACCAACACCGTAACTCCACAAACCAAAATCTGGGATCCGGGTTATTTTATGCTGCCCAACAGCGATCACCGCTTTCGTGATCACTTGCGCTGGGGCCATGGTTGGGTAGATGTTTACACGGCGATGATTAAAAGCTGTGATACCTACTTTTACGAGATGGGTATTAAGTTGGGCATCGATCGTATCTCCGACTATATGACGAAGATGGGTTTTGGCGAAAAAACCGGTATCGATATCCATGAAGAAAGCAGCGCCGTGATGCCATCACGCGGCTGGAAGCGGGCCCGGCACAACCAACCCTGGTACCCGGGTGATACCGTACCGCTGAGTATTGGCCAAAGTTACTGGACCACCACACCCATCCAGCTGGCCGTGGCGACTTCTGTGCTGTTAAATGAAGGCAAACTTGCCACCCCTCATATGGTGACAGCCTTTAGCGACGATAGCCAAAGCAGCGTGCTGGCGCCACCACTAAAACAAGTGATTGACGTTGTGAACCCGCGTAACTGGCAGGTGGTGATGGACACCATGCACAAAACCGTAACCGATATCGGCGGCACAGCGCATAGGGCATTTTTGGGTGCGGCCTATGATTCGGCCGGTAAAACCGGTACCGCACAACTGGCAGCCATTGCCCAGGATGCCAAATATGACGCCGATGCCATTGATGAGCGGCTGCGCGATAACGCCATGTATATTGGCTACGCCCCTTATAAAAAGCCCACCATACTGATAGTGGTAGCCTTGGAAAATGCCGGCGGCGGTGGCGCTAATGCGGCCCCTATCGCTCGCCAGATGATGGACTACTATTTCTCCGCCGGGGTAAATCAGCATGAATGAGCCATTTCGCGCCACGGCACGACAAAGCAAACTGGCTGCTTTTCATCTGGATGGGCCACTGCTGCTGGGTTTACTGGCACTGATCGGTTTTGGCCTGTTTATTATGTACAGCGCGTCTGGCCAAAATATGCTGATGATGAAAGCACAGGTTATCCGCTTAGGTGTGGCCCTGGCAGTATTAGTCGCATTGGCTCAAATTAAACCACAAACCATTCGCCGCTGGTCGTTACCGCTGTTTTTGTTCGGTTTAGGCCTGCTGGTCGCGGTGCTACTGGTGGGTCATGTTGGTAAAGGTGCGCAGCGCTGGCTGGATTTAGGCTTTATGAAATTTCAACCGTCAGAAATTATGAAACTGGCAGTGCCGATGGCCGTGGCCTGGTTTATTGCCTCACATAGTTTGCCGCCCAGGCTTTGGCATTTGTTGTTAGGCTTTTTAATGTGTGCCATACCCACCTTGCTGATTGCAAAACAGCCCGATTTGGGCACCTCTATTCTGATTGCTACTGCCGGTGTGTTTGTGCTGTTTTTATCCGGTATGAGTTGGCGTATTATTGCCTTGGTTGCCACCTTAATTGGTGCCTTTTTACCAGTATTATGGCTGTTTTTAATGCGGGATTATCAACGCCAGCGGGTGCTAACCTTCTTAAACCCGGAAAGCGATCCGCTGGGCTCGGGCTATCACATTATCCAATCAAAAATTGCCATCGGCTCCGGTGGTTTTGACGGTAAGGGCTATTTACAAGGCACTCAGTCACAGCTGGAGTTTTTGCCCGAGCGCCATACCGACTTTATCTTCTCGGTAATAAGCGAAGAGCTGGGTTTAACCGGTGTATTGATTCTGCTCGGCCTCTATCTGTTTATTATTGGCCGTTGTATGATCATCGCTAGCCGCGCTCAGGACAACTACAGCAAGCTGGTCGCCGGTAGCCTCACGCTGACCTTTTTTGTCTATGTGTTTGTTAATATCGGCATGGTATCTGGCTTATTACCCGTTGTTGGCGTACCACTACCGCTTATTAGCTATGGTGGTACTTCTATGGTCACACTGATGGCGGCCTTTGGTATTATTATGTCAATTGGCACTCATAAACGTATGTTGGCAACGCCCTGATGAAATACGCATTTATTATTGCATTGCTTAGTGTTGTTGTTACCGGCTGTAGCAGTTCGTCCACGTATAACCGGGTTGCAGAACCCGTGCCTAATGCTGGCCGCTATCAGCAGGATAAAGACAGTATTCCAAGCCGACTGCCTACTATGCTGGAGATGGTTGACCCACAGCCCAAAGCCGAGCCATTAAGCCGCGGCGGTAACAAGCCCTATACCCTGTTTGGCCAACACTATTCACCACTGGTTGACAGCACCAGCCATACAGAGATTGGTATAGCGTCCTGGTATGGCAATAAATTTCATGGCCATCTCACGTCTAATGGCGAGACTTACAACATGTTTGCCATGACGGCCGCGCATAAAACGCTGCCGCTTCCCTCATATGTGCGTGTTACTAACCTGGATAATAATCTGTCGGCCATTGTACGGGTGAATGATCGTGGCCCATTTCACCCAGACCGCATTATTGATTTATCCTACTCGGCCGCACATAAAATTGGCATGTTAAAGCAAGGTACAGCCAGAGTTCAGCTCGAACTGTTACAATCGCCCGCTATGTATGCCGGTAATACGCTACCTGCCAACAACAGCTGCTTTATTCAGGTATTAGCCAGCAGTGACAGTAACCGGCTAAGCCAATTGCAGCAGCGCTTAGCTCAGGAGCAAGCATTACCCAGCGAAATACAGCCCGGCAGTGGAATTTTTCGCTTACTTGTTGGTCCTACCGCCAGTAAGCAGCAGGCTCAACAGTGGCTGCAACAGTTAAAAGCCGGGCCTTTCCCGGATGCATATTTTTTTGATAGCCGTCAGTGCAGCTGACATCATTATAACGATGAATAAGAACAGGTCTCATGAATAGTTATTACCAGATATTTGCCGTCGCCGCCGTTTCTGTGGCCAGCGCCAGCCTGACTGCGCAGGCGCAAACTGTTATCCCCCAGCCGCCGGAAGTCGCTGCCAAAGGTCACATCCTGATTGATTTTGATACCGGTAAGGTGTTGGCCGAGAACAATGCCGATATGTCATTAGCCCCTGCCAGTTTAACCAAAATGATGACCAGCTACGTTATTGGTACCGAGCTGAAAAACGGCAATATCCGCAACGAAGATATGGTCACCATCAGTAAGAACGCCTGGGCGAAAAACTTCCCAGGCTCGTCGCTGATGTTTATTGAGGTGGGCACTCAGGTGTCAGTAGCCGACTTAAATAAAGGTGTCATTATTCAATCAGGCAACGATGCCTGTGTTGCCCTGGCTGAGCATATAGCCGGCAGTGAGAGTGCTTTTGTTGACTTAATGAACGCCCACGCCCAGCGCCTGGGAATGACCAACAGCCGTTTCGGTAACAGCCACGGCTTACCCAGTGCAGAAAACTACTCTACGCCACGCGATATGGCGATTTTATCGGCCGCGCTAATCCGTGATGTGCCGGAAGAATACGCGCTGTATGCTGAAAAAGAATTCACCTACAACAATATTAAACAGTACAACCGCAACTCACTGCTGTGGGACCGCAGCCTGGAAGTAGACGGCATTAAAACCGGCCACACCAGTGAAGCCGGTTTCAGTTTAATTACTTCAGCGGCGCGTGACGGCATGCGGCTTATCTCAGTGGTGATGGGGACTAACAGCGAACAAGCACGGGCGGCAGAAAACAAGAAGCTGCTCACTTACGGCTTTCGCTTTTTTGAAACCTTCAGCCCTTATCAGGCCGGCGAGCAATTTGCCGAGCAGCGTATTTGGCAGGGCGATAAAGAAAACATCAAGCTGGGTATTTTGCAACCGGTACAAATCACCATTCCGCGTGGCCAGCGCAAAGATTTACAAGCCGACTTTACCTTGGATCAGCAGTTAATTGCCCCCATATCGAAAGGCCAGACAGTCGGCACCGTATACCTGAAGTTACAGGGCGAAGATATTGCTACCTACCCCTTGGTAGCACTGGAAGATGTGGCCGAGGGCGGCTTTTTCAGCCGGATGATTGACTACATAAAAATGCAGTTTAACTAACAGGCCGCATTTTTGTGCATCAGGTCCCGGCATTGTCCGGGACTTTTTGTTACAATTAGCCCAGTTTTGCAGGCCCGGCCTGCGAGGTAAGAGTGAGATTAAGATGGCGCATGAAGTAAAAAACACCAAGTTTGACGAATATCTGGAGTTTCCCTGCCAGTTCAGCTTTAAAGTACTGGGCCTGGCCGACGAAGCTTTGGTAGATCAGGTGATGGCCGTGGTGCGCCAACATACCGACGCCGGTGACTACAGCCCAACCGTACGCCCCAGCACCAAAGGCAACTATCACTCAGTCTCTGTCAGCGTTACCGTGACCAGCAAGCAGCATATTGAGCTACTGTACACAGAGCTTGGCAAAATTGAACTGGTTCGTTATGTCCTCTGAGGTAATACCTCCCGGGACGCTACTCGTATTGCGTGTTTAAGGCGGTATAATGCACAGCGATTTACAACAGGCAGATGCACAACAGTCAACAGCGCTGTGCGACCAGCTGGTAATAAGGGATCTGGGCGTGCAAGACTACACCACGGTGTGGCAGGCGATGCAGCAGTTTACCGATACACGCACTGGCACAACAACAGACGAGCTCTGGCTGCTGGAGCACCACAGCGTTTTTACCCAGGGCCAGGCTGGTAAAGAAGAGCATCTGCTGTTTCCCGGTGATATCCCAGTGGTAAAAGTCGACCGTGGTGGTCAGGTCACTTATCATGGCCCGGGGCAGCTGGTGGTATACGTGCTACTGGATTTAAAACGACGCAACCTGGGAGTGCGCGCGCTGGTTACGCTGATTGAACAGGTACTGGTGCAGCTGCTTCAGCCTTACGGCATAAACGCCTACGCTAAAGCAGATGCACCGGGCGTTTATGTAGATGAAGCGAAAATCGCTTCTTTGGGGCTAAGGGTACGTAAAGGCTGTACCTTTCATGGCCTGGCACTGAATGTAGCTATGGATTTAACACCATTCTCGCGTATTAACCCTTGCGGATACGCCGGTATGCAAATGATCCAATGTAAAGATATTGGTGGTCCGCAAAGTATTGCCGAGGCCAAACAACGAATAGTGCAGTGTTTTCAGCAGGCGCTGAGTATTACCACACTGCATACTAAAACAGGGTTAGACTGGCAAAATGACTAAAACTGCACGTATGGAGCCCGGCGTTAAACTGCGCGACGCCGAGAAAATGGCGTTAATCCCGGTAAAGGTACTGCCAACAGAACCCGAGCAGATGTTACGCAAACCCGACTGGCTGAAAATTAAGCTGCCGAAGAGCTCAGAGCGGATTGACCAGATAAAAGGTGCACTGCGCAAACACGGCTTACATTCGGTATGCGAAGAGGCGGCTTGCCCGAACCTGACCGAGTGTTTTAATCACGGTACCGCCACCTTTATGATTTTGGGCGCCATTTGTACCCGCCGTTGCCCATTTTGTGATGTTGCCCATGGCCGGCCGTTACCTCCCAGCGCTGAAGAGCCGGAAAAGCTAGCGCTGACCATCCGTGACATGAAATTAAAATATGTGGTAATCACCTCCGTTGACCGCGACGATCTGCGCGATGGTGGCGCCCAGCATTTTGCCGACTGTATTACCGAAATTCGCAAACACAACCCAGAGATTAAAATTGAAGTGCTGGTGCCGGATTTCCGTGGTCGCATGGACACCGCGCTGGATATTCTGACGCAAACACCCCCGGATGTGTTTAACCACAACCTGGAAACCGCACCGCGTCTGTATAAATTGGCCCGGCCCGGTGCCGACTATAAATGGTCGCTGCAGCTGTTAAAGCGCTATAAAGCGGCGCATCCTAACGTAGCAACCAAATCAGGTTTAATGGTTGGCTTGGGTGAAACCACTGAAGAGCTGATTGAGGTATTAAAAGATCTGCGTGAGCACGATGTTGATATGCTCACTGTTGGCCAGTACCTGCAACCGAGTAAGCACCATTTACCGGTAAAACGCTATATGCCGCCGGCCGAGTTTGACGAGATTAAACGCATTGCCTACGAGCTGGGCTTTAAACACGTTGCCAGCGGGCCTTTTGTCCGCTCCAGCTATCATGCCGATCGCCAGGCTGCCGGTGAGGATGTCTCGGTTAAGGTGTAATACAAAGGTGTAGCCTGCGGCTTTTCTTTTTACATAAAGCCGCTATGCTTCGTACAATGAGACGAGGAATGCTATGGAAAATAGACGTTTTAGCCGGGTATCTTTTAAAGGCATTGCACACCTTGATTTTGGTAGCCACAGTCTAACCACTGAAGTACTGGATTTGTCGCTGCAAGGCGCCCTGATCCGCAAAACCGAGCACTGGCCACCGTCATTGCCCAAACTGATGACACTGCGCATTCATTTAAACGATCTGCCATTAGAACTTAGTATGCAGGTGAGTGTAGCGCACAACTCCGGTGATGTAATTGGTATGCACTGTGAAAAAATTGACATCGAAAGTGTGTCGCATCTACGCCGCTTGCTGGAACTGAATTTAGGCGATGCTGACCTACTGAGCCGGGAGCTGACAGAGCTGAGCGAGCATTAACTATCGTTAAGGTGCCAACGCCTGTATTGCATCCTGATACCCCTGAGCTGCAGCCTGCTGCATAAACTGCTGCCATGCTGGCCAATCCTGCCGCTGACGCGCCAGATAGGCGAAGTAATACTGCACAGGCATAACGGCCTCAGGCGTGCTGAGAATACGCTGCGCCAGCGTTAAATAAAGTGCCGGCAACTCCAGCTCGAACGAGCGCATAACATTAGCTGCCTCAACCACCCGATACATCTGCTTACCGCTATCAGCACAACTTTCTACCGGCGTTAGCGCAATCTGATCAGCGTCTAACTGCCAGTGCTGTAAATACGTTGCCTTTTGCTCTGCAAAGAGAATATTGGGATAAATTTTCGTGTCATGGCAGATCTGTGCAGCGGTATCAGCCGCTAGCCGGTACTCATCAATAAAGCCCAGGATATGCATAAACTCATGCCGCAATAGCGCCAGGCTGGCATTATCTTGCAGCTGTAAAATGCCATTGTTATAACTGGCGGCACCGCGCCCTGCAATAACCAGCAGCTGGCTAAAACCGCCGGCCGCCACAGTAGATGACAAGGCCAAATAGTTGCACTGAATACGGCTGTCTGTCTGCTCGGTGCAGCTAAGCTCGGTAGCGCTTAGCTTAATGGCAGGCGCAAAGCAGACAGCCAATTGCTGTAACTGGGTATCTT
Organism: Chromatiaceae bacterium; assembly: GCA_033838465.1. GTDB lineage: Bacteria > Pseudomonadota > Gammaproteobacteria > Enterobacterales > Alteromonadaceae > Alishewanella. Next base: position 47,045 of record JAJLKZ010000007.1, on the reverse strand, counting down.
GCTGCCACTGAGTTAACAACCGCTGCCAGGTAGTAAGCCCAACCTGCTGGCTTACCACCGGCTGCAGCGTTAACTGGCAATCTGCCGGATGAGTAAAACCTGCCACACCGGCTGGGCCAGACTGCCAAAGCCCCAGCTCAGCCCGCTGTGCTGACGTTAACTGATCATTGCTGACACTCCCCTCGTTTAGGGCATTTTGCAGCCACTGCGCTGTAGCCAGACGGCCCTGCTGGCGCTGCTGCAGTTGTAGCGCATGTGCCAGGGCTTTAGTATCGCCTAAACGTGCGCCCTGACGGAACCAATGTAGGGCGGCGTCTAATTCAGCATTAGCCAGCCGCTGTGTTGCCAAACGCATAGCCGCAGCAGGCTCGGTCTGCGCGCGCTGCATTAACGCATTGCTCTCGTCCTCTGGCGGCTGACACGCTGCCAGCAGTACAAATGCAAAAAAGCCGGTAAGCCGGCTTTTTAAACAGGGTAAGTTACACGAACTAAGGCTCTTCATAACCGTTATCGCTGGTGCTTTCACCGCGTAATCGGGCCATTTCAAGCCGGGCATATCGGTGTTCAACAAACTCAAACACATTGGTCGCCAGCACTTGCTTGTAATAGTTCAGTGCTTGCTCTGGCCTGCCCTGGCTGTCATGCCATTTCGCCAGATAAAAATATACTTCACATAAGCGCTCAGCTAACAACTGATTGCTCGCCACATCCTGCACCACACTGGCCAACAGCGCCTGCTCACTTAGCTCGCCGGCAAAAAACCTTACCAGTTTAGTAGACCATTCGTTGCCGTCCAGATTTTGCAGCTGGGCTGTTAACTGCGCAGTAGCCTGTTCTGCTGACAACTCGCTTTGCGCCAGATACAGCCAAATAACACGGTAGGCGTCAGCCGGCTTTAGTGCTAAAAAGCGTTCAAAATCTGGGATAGCCAGTTCTGTCTTGCCGGCATAATACAGAGCTATACCACGATTTAAATAAGCGAACTCGTGCTCTGGCGCTAACTCTAGGGCTGAATCGAATGCCTCGTACGCGGCATCAAATTCGCCATTAACCGTATGGTGAATGCCAACGAAATTGTAAGCATCGGCCATATCAGGTTTTAAGCGTAATGCCCGCATAAAATCGAGTCGGGCCAGCGAGCGCAAACCAACACTGTCGTACATCACACCACGGTCATAGTACAACTGTGCTGACTGCTCTTCGGATAACTCAGCGCGGTACAAAATCTCACTTAAACGGGCAATAGCCAGTTCAGTGCGGTAGGACACCGCCAGCGGCTCAGGAATAAGCCAGCTGGCAGCAGGTGGCTGCGCCGCGCACCCAGCAAGCACTGTTGCCAGCAGCACCACTGGCGCTGCACGACGTAACAGTTTATTAGGCATTAGCTTCAGCATTGGCCGACTCAGTAGCAGGTTTAGCATTTGCTTCCTTGATACTTAAACGCACACGGCCTTGCTTGTCTACTTCCAGTACTTTGACTTTCACTTTCTGGCCAACGGCTAAATGCTCAGACACATTGTTAACCCGCTCGTCAGAAATTTGCGAAATGTGTACCAGACCATCTTTACCAGGCAGTACGTTTACAAAGGCACCAAAGTCAACGATACGCACAACTTCACCGTCGTAAACCGCACCCACTTCGATTTCAGCCGTGATGGCATTGATCTTATCGATAGCAATTTGTGCGGCCTTGGCGGTAGTCGCGGCAATTTTGATGCTGCCATCGTCTTCCAGCTCGATAGTCGTGCCTGACTCTTCGGTGATCTGACGGATAACGGCACCACCTTTACCGATAACTTCACGGATTTTCTCCGGGTTAATTTTCATGGTGTAAATGCGCGGTGCGTATTCAGACATTTCTTCACGGTGACCGCTGATCGCCTGATCCATCACGTTCAGAATGTGCAAACGGGCAGCTTTAGCTTGCTTAAGTGCAATTTGCATAATTTCTTTGGTGATACCGTCGATTTTGATATCCATCTGCAGCGCAGTGATACCTTCGGCAGTACCCGCCACTTTAAAATCCATGTCGCCTAAGTGGTCTTCATCACCTAGGATGTCTGATAATACAACGAAATCGTCGCCTTCTTTTACCAGACCCATAGCGATACCGGCGACAGAGGCTTTAATGGGTACACCCGCGTCCATCAGTGCTAACGATGAACCACATACCGACGCCATTGAACTTGAACCGTTTGATTCAGTAATTTCAGATACTACGCGTACCGTGTACGGGAAGTCATTGAAATCTGGCATAACGGCCTGTACACCACGTTTGGCCAAACGACCATGGCCGATTTCACGGCGCTTAGGTGAACCAATCATACCGGTCTCACCCACTGAGTACGGGGGGAAGTTATAGTGCAGCATAAAGGTATCGGTCTTGGCGCTTAATAAGTCATCAACGGTTTGCGCATCACGGGCAGTACCTAACGTTGCGGTAACTAACGCCTGGGTTTCACCACGTGTAAACAGTGCTGAACCGTGTGTACGTGGCAGTACACCGGTCATGACGCTTAAGCCGCGGATCATTTCCGGGTCACGGCCATCAATACGCGGCTCGCCCTTGGTGATGCGGCCACGCACCACTTTTGATTCCAGGTTATGGAAAATCTCGCCGACTTCCAACAGGTCCAGCTTATCGTCTTCGCCAAGCTCAGCGGTTAACTTTTCAATTAACGCGGCTTTGATCTCGCCAATGCGCTCATAGCGTTTGGCTTTTTCGGTAATGCGGTAAGCATCGCCCAAATCGGCTTTAGCCAGTGCTTCAATTTTCTCAATCAGTGCAACGTTCTTCGCTGGCGCTTGCCAGTTCCAGGCTGGTTTGGCAGCGTCAGCAGCAAATTCGTTGATAGCGTTAATGGCAGACTGCATCTGCTCATGGCCATAAACTACGGCACCTAACATTACGTCTTCGGACAGAATGCCAGCTTCTGATTCAACCATCAGTACCGCACCGGCAGTACCGGCGACCACTAAGTCCAGCTTAGAGGTTTTCAGCTCGTCTTCTGATGGGTTCAGTACGTACTGGCCATTGATGTAGCCAACACGAGCAGCACCGATAGGGCCAGCAAACGGGATACCTGAAATGGCTAGGGCCGCTGAGGTACCAATTAGGGCAACGATATCCGGCTGAATTTCAGGCTGTACTGACACAACTGTCGCGACAACCTGCACTTCGTTAGTGAAACCTTCCGGGAATAATGGCCGGATTGGACGGTCAATCAGACGGGCGATCAGTGTTTCGCCTTCAGATGGACGACCTTCACGTTTGAAGAAGCCACCCGGAATACGGCCAGCAGCGTACATTTTTTCCTGATAATTTACCGTTAACGGGAAGAAATCCTGGCCTGGTTTGGCTTCTTTCTTACCCACTACCGTTACTAAGACTGACGTGTCACCCAGACTAGCCAATACTGCGGCATCTGCCTGACGGGCGATTACGCCGGTTTCTAAAGTGAAAGTATGCTGGCCGAATGGGAATGATTTTACGATGGGAGTCACGTGTTTGTTTCCTTTACTTAATCGCCTAATTGCGATGTCATTTTTGTCGTTTAATACGGTGCTAGTATACTCTGTAACCAGAGCACAAAGATAGTTCAGTAATACGTTAACTTTGGCGAAAAAATAGTCTTATGTATAAAAAAAGGGGCTTAAAGCCCCTTTTTAACTGAATGCGAATTAACGGCGTAAGCCTAAACGCTCAATCAGAGTTGCGTAACGGCTCTGGTCTTTACCTTTTAAGTAATCCAGCAGCTTACGACGCTGACTTACCATACGCAGCAGACCGCGGCGTGAGTGGAAGTCATGCTTGTGCTGGGCAAAGTGACCTTGCAGGTGATTGATAGACGCAGTTAACAGAGCAACTTGTACTTCTGGTGAACCGGTATCGCCTTGCTTAACAGCGAAGTCAGCAACAATTTTTGCTTTTTCAGCAGCGCTTAAAGACATATTTAACTCCAAATGTGAGTGAACTAAAGTCAGGGAATTGCCGATCACTCATCCAGCAAGCCCAAAAATCCGCGCGATTATAGCATTTCGCTATTTATTTACAACTGCCTTGCTCAGCAAACGGCTTAGCTGCCAGCTGTGTTTAGCAATCGGCGCGAGCTCAGTACACCGCCTATCACCTGACCAATACCAAAAAAACGACCATCTGCGCCATGCAATTTAACCGCTTCAATATCACTATGTTCAACCTGACAGCTCTGGCCATGCTGCAAGCGGTGCTGCTCGGCTTGTGTCAGGTTAATACGCACCATATCCACGATTCCGGCGTCCATCGGCAGCAATAACGCATCCATTGGCGAGAAATCACCGCTCTGATGACATTTTTCAGTCAAGACGTCCAATTGCGCTGGCGTTACCATCTGCGCTGCAACGAAAGGGCCTACCTGAGTGCGGTGCAAACGGGCAACGTGGGCACCACAGCCTAAGGCTTCGCCTAAGTCGTCAATCAGGGTGCGAATATACGTGCCCTTAGAGCAGTGCACAATAAAATCCGCGCTATCGCCGCGGTTTGCCAGCAGGTCAAAGCGAAATATGCTGATGGGCCTAGCTTCCCGTGGTACTTCTATGCCTTGGCGGGCATAACGGTATAACGGCTGCCCCTGATATTTCAGCGCCGAAAACATCGTAGGCACCTGCAGGATATCGCCCTGAAAAGCCTGCATCGCCTGCAGCAGCTGAGCTTCATTGTGGCTGACCGGCTTTTCGCTTATCACCTCACCCTCAGCGTCACTGGTGCTGGTGCGCACACCAAAACGGGCCGTGACCAGATAGGTTTTGTCGGTATCGAGCAAAAACTGGCTGAATTTGGTCGCCTCGCCAAAACAGATCGGTAACAGGCCCGATGCCATTGGATCCAGTGCACCGGTATGACCAGCCTTTTGTGCCTGATACAGCCAGCGAACCCGCTGTAAAATGCCGTTACTGCTCACTTCCAGCGGCTTATCCAGCAATAAAATGCCATTCACCGGGCGGGCATTCTTTCGTGCCATTAGTTGGCCGACTCTTCGCTGTTATCTGTGCTGTCTGCACCATCAGTATCGGCAGCATCGTCCAGTGTCTGGCCTGATTGCAGCCGGCGGCGGTCATCTTCAGCACGGGCATTACTGACCAGATTGGCCATACGAATACCTTCGTTTAACGACTCATCAAACACAAAGCGGATGTGCGGCACAATACGTGCCTGAATGCGTTTACCAATAAGGCTGCGGACAAAACCTGAAGCATCATTAAGGATCTTCAGATTATCCGCTACTTTGTCATCGGCCAGCCCTAAAAAGGTGACGAATACCTTGGCATGAGATAAATCACGCGATACTTCCACGTCAGATACGGTAATCATACTGTGCAGACGCGGATCTTTAATTTCGCGCTGTAAGATCACCGCCATTTCTTTTTTCATTTGTTGCGACAGTCTGTCGACCCGCGAGAATTCTTTCATAACTGTATTTCCACTGTCTGTTTAAGACAAAACAGGGGCCTTTGGCCCCTGTTGTACTGTTACACGATGAGTTACAGGGTGCGCTCTACCTGAACCACTTCAAATACTTCGATCTGGTCGCCTTCGCGCACATCGTTGTAGTTCTTAACACCGATACCACATTCGAAGCCATTACGAACTTCGCTAACGTCATCTTTAAAGCGACGCAGTGATTCGAGCTCGCCTTCGAAGATCACCACGTTGTCACGCAGTACGCGGATAGGTGCATTACGCTTGATCACACCCTCAGTTACCATACAGCCGGCTACCGCACCAAACTTCGGTGAGCGGAACACGTCACGTACCTGAGCTAAACCGATGATCTGTTGTTTAAATTCAGGCGCTAACATACCGGTCATTGCCGCACGCACTTCGTCTAGCAGCTCATAAATGATGCCGTAGTAACGTAAGTCTAGGCCTTCGTCTTCTACCATCTTACGGGCTGAACCATCAGCACGGACGTTAAAGCCGATAATGATAGCCGACGATGCAGCCGCTAGGGTCACATCGGTTTCGGTAATACCACCTACGCCTGAACCGACGATCTTCACTTTTACTTCATCGGTTGACAGTTTCATCAGTGATTCCGTAATAGCTTCTACCGAGCCTTGTACGTCGGCTTTCAGTACGATGTTCAGTTCAGACACATCGCCTTCAGTCATGTTAGCAAACATGTTTTCCAACTTAGACTTCTGCTGACGCGCCAGTTTAACATCACGGAATTTACCCTGACGGTACAGTGCGACTTCACGTGCTTTACGCTCGTCTTTTACCACAGTAACTTCATCACCAGCTTGCGGTACACCAGACAACCCTAAGATTTCTACCGGAATAGATGGGCCTGCGGCTTTAATTTCTTTACCGTTTTCATCGCGCATTGCCCTTACACGGCCGTATTCAAAGCCACACAGCACGATTTCACCCTGCTTCAGCGTACCTTCCTGTACCAGGATAGACGCTACCGGGCCACGGCCTTTGTCTAAGCGAGATTCAATCACAACACCACGTGCCAGACCATCTTTCACCGCTTTTAATTCCAGCAGTTCAGCTTGGTTCAGAATAGCTTCGAGTAAATCATCAATGCCCATACCCGATTTAGCCGATACCGGCACAAACTGTACGTCACCGCCCCACTCTTCCGAGATAACATCGTACTGAGATAGCTCGTTACGCACGCGCTCTGGATCTGCTTCTGGCTTATCCATCTTGTTTACGGCAACCACCAGCGGCACACCAGCAGCTTTAGCATGCTGTATCGCTTCTTTGGTTTGTGGCATCACACCATCGTCAGCGGCGACTACCAGAATAACGATGTCAGTGGCTTTGGCACCACGGGCACGCATTGAGGTAAACGCTGCGTGACCAGGGGTATCCAGGAATGTCACCATGCCACGCTCAGTTTCTACATGGTAGGCACCGATATGCTGAGTAATACCACCGGCTTCACCTGCAGCGACTTTAGCTTTACGGATATAATCCAGTAACGACGTTTTACCGTGGTCAACGTGGCCCATTACCGTTACCACTGGTGCGCGTGGCTCTAACTCGCCCTGACCTTCGCGGTCTGACATTACCGCTTCTTCCAGTTCGTTTTCTTTGGTCAGGGTAAACTTGTGGCCCATTTCTTCACAGACAATGGCGGCAGTTTCCTGGTCAATCACCTGGTTGATGGTCGCCATAGCGCCCATCTTCATCATCACTTTGATCACTTCTGAGGCTTTAACGGCCATTTTGGCAGCCAGCTCCGCGACAGTGATGGTTTCACCAATTTTCACTTCGCGCTCAACCGGTTGCGCTGGCTTATTAAAGCCATGCTGCATACTGCTTGGCGTCTTCTTTTTCTTTACATGACGGTTAGCACGGTTAAACGCTTCTTTATCATTGGCATCGTCTTTCTTTTTGCCTTTGACTACAGGTGTTTTCTTACCCGCGCCACGACGACCGGCACGCTCTTCTTTGGCGTCAACCTCATCTTCTGCCTGTTTGGCAAACTCGTTGCTGGTCAAGTGATAATCGTCGTTATCCGCTGGTTTGGCTTTTTCTTCCTGTGCCCAGCGCTCGCTGTTTTCTTCAGCCAGCTTACGCGCTGCTGCAGCTTGCTTAGCCGCTTCTTCTTCCAGCTTGCGCAGCGCTTCTGCTTCCTGCTGCTGACGAATACGCTCGGCTTCTTTGCGAGCTTCCTCTTTAGCAGCACGACGGGCGGCTTCTTCCGGATCGTCTTTTAACAGCTGCGCCTGTTTTGCCTCTTCACGGCGCTTCGCTTCAGCCGCTTTACGTTCGGCTTCTTCTTTTGCTTTCGCTGCGGCGATTTCTTTCGCTTTGCGCTCTGCTTCAACGCGGGCAGCTTCGGCTTCAGCCCGGGCTTTTTCTTCGGCCAGGCGAGCTTCCTCCTGCGCTTTTAACGCAGCTTCATCCAGCATCGGCTTTTTCACGTAGGTTTTTTGCTTACGCACTTCAACCTGAATTTCACGGTTGCGACCGGCACCACCTGACACACTCAGAGTGGTTTTTTCTTTACGCTTTAAGGTTAAGCGTGAAGGCTCGGCGCTTTTACCACCATGCTGCGCACTTAAGTGATCCAGCAAGGCTTTTTTCTCATCTTCGCTGACTACCTGACCGGCGGCTTTACTGATACCGGCATCAGCGAATTGCTGCACTAACCGTTCAACAGTAGTACCGACATCACTGGCTAGCTTTTCTATAGTGACTTCTGCCATTTGTGTTGTTACCTCCGTTGACTACTTATTTTCTTCGCTAAACCAAACGATGTTACGGGCAGCCATAATCAGGTCGGCGGCTTGTTGTTCCGACATGGTGGCAATCTCCAGTAAATCATCGACACCCAGCTCAGCCAGGTCGTCTAACGTGGTTACCCCTTTGCTGGCCAGAACATAGGCCGTATGGGTATCTAATCCTTCCAGCGCTAACAGCGCTTCGCTTGGCTGCGCATCTTCCAGCGATTCTTCACTGGCCAGGGCGCGGGTGGTTAACACCGCTTTGGCACGGCCACGCAGCTCTTCAACAATCTCTTCGTCCAAACCATCGATGCTTAACAGCTCGCTGATTGGCACATAGGCAATTTCTTCCAGGGTTGAGAAGCCTTCGTCAACCAGCACGTCGGCAAACTCTTCGTCAATCTCAAGCGCATCAACAAACACCTGACGAACTTTGGCAGTCTCTTCCTGGTGTTTTTGCTTCATGGCAGAAACTGACATCACGTTCAGCTCCCAGCCTGTCAGCTGGCTGGCTAAACGCACGTTCTGGCCGTTACGGCCAATCGCCATGGCCAGGTTGGAATCTTCTACCGCGATGTCCATTGAGTGGGCGTCTTCATCGACGATGATCGAAGCCACTTCGGCCGGCGCCATCGCATTGATAACAAACTGGGCATCGTTATCGTCGTACAACACGATGTCTACGCGCTCACCGGCTAACTCATTTGACACAGCCTGCACGCGTGAACCACGCATACCCACACAAGCACCAACCGGATCGATACGACGGTCGTTACTCTTCACCGCAATCTTGGCACGGGCACCAGGGTCACGCGCGGCGCCACGCAGTTCAATCATTTCTTCGCCAATTTCCGGCACTTCAATGCGGAACAGTTCCAGCAGCATTTCTGGCCGTGAACGGCTTAAAAACAGCTGGGCACCACGGGCTTCAGGTTTTACTTCAAACAACAGGGCACGAATACGGTCACCCGGGCGGTAGGTTTCACGCGGTAACATTTCATCTTTACCCAACATGGCTTCAGCGTTGTTACCTAAATCAACGATGATGCTGTCGCGGTTTACTTTTTTCACCACGCCAGTAACTAACTCGCCAACCTGATCGATATAGGCTTCAACCACTTGTGAACGCTCAGCCTCTCGAACTTTTTGTACGATAACCTGCTTGGCCATTTGCGTAGTAATACGGTCAAATTCGATCGAATCAATTTGCTCTTCGTAGTAATCGCCTACCTGTACTGAAGGATCATCATATTGCGCTGCCGACAGTGTCATTTCGCGGTACGGATGCTCTTGTACCTGGTCGTCCGGGATCACCAACCAGCGACGGAAGGTTTCATAGGCGCCGGTTTTGCGATCGATGCTTACGCGAACTTCGATATCGCCTTCATTTTTCTTTTTAGTGGCTGCAGCCAATGCAAACTCAAGCGCCTGGAAGATCTTCTCCCGTGGTACTGACTTTTCGTTTGAAACTGCATCAACAACTAATAATATTTCTTTTGCCATTGTGTGTTGCCTCGCTTAGCCCCGATACCTTAAAACACAGGTACCACGTTTGCCTTATCTACGTTATCCATCAGCAAACGATAGGGTTTGCCATCTACTTCCACTATCAACATATCGTCTTCAATAGCTGTTAGTACGCCTTTAAACTTCCGCCGGCCATCCTGTGGGATAGCCAGTTTTACTTCAATCTTTTGTCCGACCACAGCAGCAAAATGCGCTGGAGTAAACAGCGGCCGGTCCAAGCCAGGTGAAGACACTTCCAGCAAATATTCATTCGCTATCGGATCTTCAACATCTAAAATGGCACTGACTTCGCGACTGACGACGGCGCAGTCATCTACCGTTACGCCGTTGGCATGGTCTATGTACAACCGCAACGTTGAATGCCGGCCAGCCTGCACCAGCTCCAGCCCCAGCAATTCAAAGCCAGTTGCTTCTACAGTGGGCTGCAACAACTCAGTCAGTTTCTGTTCTTGTTTCGTCAACGTGACCTCCGGAACACTGTTGTTTAAGCCTCTTAGGGCAACAACAGCCAATAAAAAAAGGGCCTGTAGCCCATTACTGCGTAAAACTTGGTCTGCAGATACGAAAACGCCCCGAACTAGCGGGGCGAATCGGCATCTGATCAACTAACATATCGCCAATGTTAATTGAAACGCTAATCACTTCATAAGAAGTTGGTTGCGGGAGCCCCAAGATTTAAGAGCGAACCGACAACCTTCAGTACTTGAACATTCACACTCTATGTTGTACTGCAAAGTTGGTTGCGGGAGCCGGATTTGAACCGACGACCTTCGGGTTATGAGCCCGACGAGCTACCAGGCTGCTCCATCCCGCGTCCGTAATTGGCGCTTATTATATAGCGCTGACTGGCTTACCGCAAGCTTTGCCGTGGCAAAGTATTGATTAATTTGGTGCCGAGAGCGGGACTTGAACCCGCACGTCCGAAGACACTACCCCCTCAAGATAGCGTGTCTACCAATTTCACCATCTCGGCTAAAAATATTGTGACTTAGTTACCTACGGGGATGTCGCTGGTGTCGTCTTTCTTCTGCTCAACTTGTTCAGTTACCGGCACTGATAAGTCCTGCCACTCGTCAACTTTCTTGCTTTGGCCGGCACTGTAGTTACCCAGCACTATGCTCAGCACGAAGAAAATGGTTGCTAACACAGTGGTGGTTTTAGTTAAAAAATTACCGGTACCCGAAGAACCAAACACCGTGGCCGATGCCCCTGCACCAAAGGCTGCGCCCATATCAGCGCCTTTGCCATGCTGAATTAACACCAGGCCGATTAACGCCATTGCGACTAACAAATACACTACCATTAAAATTTCGTACATGTTTAATCCTTTGCGCCTTGTGTGGCTGCAAGACAAATTTGGGCAAACTCTGCCGGTTTCAGGCTGGCGCCGCCAACCAGGGCACCGTCAATATCGGCCTGGGCAAACAATGCAGCGCAATTCTCTGCGTTAACACTGCCACCGTACAATATTCTTACCGCTGCTGCGGCTGCTCCATCGTACTGTGCCAGATGAGCACGGATAAAAGCATGCGTCTGTTGCGCTTGCTGTGGCGAAGCAGATTCGCCGGTACCGATAGCCCAAATGGGTTCATACGCAATTACTGATTTCACCAGTAATTCGGGCTGCGAAGCATACACCGCATCAAGTTGACGCGCAATAACCTGCTGCGTTTTTTCTTGCTGGCGCTCAGCTAAACTCTCGCCGACACACAATACCGGCGTAAGGCCTGCAGCCACTGCGGTAGCAAGTTTTGCCGCTACTAGACTATCAGTTTCAAAATTCAGGCTACGCCGCTCAGAGTGGCCAACAATAACAAAGCGGGCGCCCGCTTCTAACAACAGTTGCGCGCTCAGTTCGCCGGTGAATGCGCCACTGGTTTCATGACTGAGGGTTTGCGCACCCAGCGCAAACTGATGTGCTGGAGTAAAGCGGGTTAGCAGCGTCGCCGGTGGACAAAGCAACACGTCTATAGCGCTAAGAGGCAGCGATTGCAGCGTCGTTGTCATTTCCTTGACCAGAGCGGCAGAACCGTTCATTTTCCAGTTCGCGGCGATCAGGGCTTTGCGTGACATGAAGTAGTATCCTGTTGTAAGTCCGGCGCGATAGTAACCAACCACGCCGGAGCAAACAAGTAAAAATGGCGCATTTGAACAATCAACTGGCGATTTTTACCGCAGCGGCAATACGCTCGGCATATTGACGAACCAGTTCTTCCTGCTCTCCTTCAACCATTACGCGAATTAACGGTTCAGTACCACTTTTACGGATCAATACCCGGCCACTGCCGTTAAGCTCAGCTTCCACTTCAGCAATCACTTGCTTGACATGTTGCTTTTCCAGCGGTGCCGTGCCTTTTTCAAATTTCACGTTAACCAGCACCTGCGGCAGCTTATGCATACCCTGGCTAAACTCTGCCAGCGTCATGTTGGCTTCTATCATTGCGGTTAATACCTGTAATGAAGCAATAATGCCATCGCCGGTACAGGTGTGGTCTAAATTCAGTACATGACCAGAGTTCTCTCCGCCGATTCGCCAGTTTTTCTCCCGCAGCAGCTCCATCACGTAGCGATCGCCGACCTTACTGCGCTCAAACGGAATATCCAGTTGCTTTAGCGCCAGCTCTAACCCCAGGTTGCTCATTAATGTACCGACGACACCGCCCTGTAACTTGTTTTGCGCCTTAGCTGCACGGGCGATGATATACACTATCTCGTCACCGTCGATAATGCGGCCGGTATGGTCTGCCATCATCACGCGGTCGCCATCACCATCATAGGCAATACCCAAATCGGCCTTGTGCTCTACCACGGTTTTTTGCAGCAGCTCAGTATGAGTTGCGCCGCAGTGGTCGTTAATATTCAAGCCATTGGGGCTGGCACCAATCACCACCACTTCCGCACCCAGCTCTTTAAATACCGCAGGCGCGATATGATAGGTAGCACCGTGCGCACAATCGATCACGACTTTCATGCCACTCAGAGATAAGTGATTTGGCAGGTGGCTTTTGCAAAATTCGATATAGCGGCCGGCAGCATCATCAATGCGCTGAGCTTTACCCAGCTTTTCCGAGCTCTCGCACACCATGGGCTGCTCCAGTTCGTGTTCAATAGCCAGCTCTACCTCATCCGGCAACTTGGTGCCATCGGCTGAGAAAAACTTAATACCGTTGTCGTAGTAAGGATTATGCGACGCGCTGATGACTATGCCAGCCTCGGCGCGGAAGGTTCGGGTTAAATACGCCACAGCTGGAGTTGGCATAGGGCCTAATAATCGCACGTCGATGCCTGCGGCAATTAAACCGGCTTCCAGCGCAGTTTCCAGTAAATAACCGGAAATACGGGTATCTTTACCAATCAGTACTTTACGGGTACCGCGCTGCGACAATACGCGACCTGCAGCCCAGCCCAACTTCATAGCAAATTCTGGCGTAATCGGAAAATCACCCACCCGGCCTCTCACGCCATCGGTGCCAAAATACTTTCTACTCATCCTTACACTCCATACTGCATAGCAGTAACAATCCTGACTGCCTGCACGGTTTCTTTAACATCATGCACACGAATAATCTGGGCGCCTTTAAGTACCGCTATAGTAGCGCAGGCCAAGCTACCTGCCAAACGCTGTTCTACAGGCGCGTTTAATAACTGGCCAATCATCGACTTACGCGACATACCAGCAAGCACGGCGTAGCCCTGGCTGCAAAACCGCTCTAACTCTTTTAACAAGGCATAATTGTGGCTGAGGTTTTTGCCAAAGCCAAAGCCAGGATCAAGAATTATCTGCGCTTTGTCGATACCAGCCTGCTCACACTGCTGCGCCCGGTTGAGCAAATACTGCAGCACCTCGCTCACGACGTCCTGATAGTCTGGTGCCTGCTGCATGCTGCGCGGCGCGCCCTGCATATGCATCAGACAGACCGGCACTGCCGCCTGTACCGCTACCGCCAGTGCACCCGGCTCCAGCAATGCTCTGACATCATTGATAATATCCGCACCTGCCTGAACAGCCGCTGACATCACGGCAGCTTTGCTGGTGTCAATTGAGATCACACAATCAAAACGCTGGCGAATGGCGTCTATCACCGGCACAACACGCTCCAGCTCTTGCGCTTCGCTGACATCCTGTGCTCCGGGGCGGGTTGACTCACCGCCAATATCCAGAATAGCCGCGCCATCAGCTAGCATTTGCTCAGCCTGATATAGGGCAGCATCCAGCTGGTTGTAACGGCCGCCGTCGGAGAATGAATCAGGTGTTACATTTAAAATGCCCATCACTACCGGACGACTAAGGTTCAGGTAACGGTGGCGGGGTAAGGTTAATTGCATAAAAACTCCTGCTATAGAAGGCTAGCAGTAAAAACAAGCCCCGGAAAACCGGGGCTGGGATACTCATTTTTCAGGTAAGCCTAGTGCAGGTTACCTTCAGAGGGTTTGGTCGACACCACAGTGTCATCTTTGGTCGCTTTGCTGTCAGGCTTGTCGTCAGAACCTTTGTCACGCGGCTCCCAATTTTCGGGCTGGCGCACTTCGCGCCGTGCCATTAAATCATCGATTTGCTTGGCATCTATGGTTTCATACTTCATTAGCGCGTCTTTCATCGCATGCAATATGTCCATATTCTCTTCGATAATTTTCTTCGCTCTGTCGTAGTTGCGATCAATAAAGTCACGGATCTCAGCATCAATCGCTTTAACCGTATCTTCCGACATATGCTTGTTTTTACTGACCGAGCGGCCTAAAAATACTTCGCCTTCTTCATCAGCGTACAGCAATGGTCCCAGCTTTTCTGAGAAGCCCCACTGCGTGACCATTTTACGCGCCAGGTCGGTAGCACGCTCAATGTCGTTCGACGCGCCTGTGGTGACCTGTTCAAAACCGTAAATCACCTCTTCTGCGATACGACCACCAAACAGCGAGCTAATCATGCTTTCTAAATGACGTTTGCTGTGCGATACCCTGTCACGCTCCGGCAAATACATAGTAACACCCAGCGCACGACCACGCGGGATAATACTCACTTTGTATACCGGGTCGTGCTCTGGCACTAAGCGGCCAACAATGGCATGGCCAGCTTCGTGATAAGCCGTCATTTCCTTTTCTTTCTCGGTCATCACCATAGAGCGGCGCTCTGCGCCCATCATGATTTTGTCTTTGGCTTTTTCAAACTCATCCATCGACACCACACGACGGTTACCACGGGCAGCAAACAGTGCCGCTTCGTTGACCAAGTTCGCCAAATCGGCACCAGAGAAGCCTGGCGTACCACGGGCAATCACTGAAGGCTCAACACCTTCGGCCAGCGGCACTTTGCGCATATGTACTTTTAAAATTTGTTCCCGGCCTTTCACGTCCGGTAAACCCACTACCACCTGACGGTCGAAACGGCCCGGGCGCAATAATGCCGGATCCAATACATCTGGTCGGTTAGTGGCAGCAATCACAATAATGCCTTCGTTACCGTCAAAGCCGTCCATCTCTACCAGCATCTGGTTTAAGGTTTGCTCTCGCTCGTCATGACCACCGCCTAAACCGGCGCCGCGCTGGCGGCCCACGGCGTCAATTTCGTCAATAAAGATGATACAAGGCGCCGCTTTTTTCGCCTGATCGAACATGTCCCGCACACGCGAGGCACCGACACCGACAAACATTTCGACGAAATCTGAACCTGAAATGGTGAAAAACGGCACTTTGGCTTCGCCAGCGATGGCTTTTGCCAGCAAGGTTTTACCAGTACCCGGTGGGCCTACCATCAAAATGCCTTTCGGAATTTTACCGCCCAGCTTTTGAAAGCGTGACGGGTCGCGCAGGTAATCGACCAGTTCAGACACTTCTTCTTTGGCTTCATCACAGCCGGCCACGTCAGCAAACGTGGTTTTAATCTGATCTTCGCCCATTAAACGGGCTTTGCTTTTACCAAAGGACATCGCACCTTTGCCACCGCCGCCCTGCATCTGGCGCATAAAGAAAATCCACACGCCGATAAGCAATAGCATTGGGAACCAGGAGATGAAAATGGTCGCCAGCCAGCTGCTCTCTTCCGGCTTGCTGCCAAAAGAGTTAACGTTGTTTTTGATCAGGTCATCCAGCAGTTTCTCGTCATAACCTGTTGGGATCACGGTTTCGAAGCGCTCGCCGCTGCGTTTCACGCCGGTAATGACACCGGTGCGGTCAACCTTTACTTCGCGGATCTGCCCCTGATTTACCTCATTGATAAACTGAGTGTAACTGGTTTGCCGATCGACATTGTCGCCGGGGCCAAAGCTATTGAACACCGACATTAATACAACGGCGATCACTAACCAGACAATCAGATTCTTTGCCATGTCACTCAAGGTTATAACCTCTTTATACCGATAATAAGATAACTACCCATCTACTTTACTAGACTTTAAAGCCCGTCGCCACGATATATGTCTCACTGGAACGGGCACGGGACGACTCAGGCTTACGAATTTTTACCACGGTAAAGGCCTCGCGCACTGCCTTTACATAGTGTTCAAAGCCTTCGCCCTGGAACACTTTGACCACAAAACTGCCATTTTGCTTCAACACTTTGTGACACATATCTAAGGCCAGTTCGACCAGGTACATAGAGCGGGCCTGATCGGTGGTGTCATTACCGCTCATATTCGGCGCCATATCTGACAGCACTACATCTACGTTCTGACCACCGATCCGGCTCAGTAGTGCCTCTAAAACCGCCTCTTCACGAAAATCGCCCTGTAAAAAGCTGACACCGTTAATTGGGTCCATCGGCAAAATATCACAGGCAATCACCGTACCGCCGCTACCTACCTGACCCACGCAAAACTGCGACCAGCTGCCCGGCGCAGAACCTAAATCCACTACTGTCATGCCACTTCTAATCAGTTTGTCTTTCTGGTTAATTTCTTCCAGTTTAAAGGCGGCACGCGAACGTAAGCCGAGCTTCTGTGCTTTTTGCACAAAGTGATCGTCAAAATGCTCTTTCAGCCATCGGGTCGAACTGGCCGAGCGTTTTTTCTTGGTCATGCTGACACTCTTAATTAGTGTTATCGGTTAGATGGCGCTACAATAACGCAAATTCAAGCGTTCGCAGCGGAAATAAGCATTTTATGAGTTTAACCAACAAACAGAAACAATTTTTAAAAGCCAAAGCCCATGATTTAAAGCCGGTGATCCTGCTCGGCAGCAACGGCTTGACAGAAGGCGTGGTAGCCGAAATTGACAACGCCCTTAACTTTCATGAATTAATTAAAGTTAAGGTGCCAACCGAAGACAGAGAGCAAAAAGTGCTGATCATGGACGCCATAGTGCGCGAAACCCAAGCCGAGCAAGTACAGGTGATTGGTAAAGTGCTGGTGTTGTTCCGCCCAAGTAAAGACAAAAAAATCAGCCTACCGCGCGGTTAAGCCGGCTTACCGTTAAAAAAAGCGCCCTTGGGCGCTTTTTTCGCTTTATTGGTAGTTTGCCAACGCCAATTACAAATACTGTACCTTGGTAATTTCAAACTCCACCACACCTTTGGGTGTAGTGATGTTGGCCACATCATCAGCAGACTTACCAATTAAACCGCGCGCAATGGGTGAATTGACTGATATCAGGTTGTTTTTGATATCCGCTTCATCATCGCCCACTATGCGGTAGGTCACTTCTTCATCAGTATCCAGGTTCAGAATAGTCACTGTACAACCAAAGATCACTTTGCCGCTGTTTGGCAGCTTGGTCACATCAATGATCTGCGCATTGGACAGCTTAGCTTCAATGTCCTGAATACGGCCTTCAATAAAGCCTTGCTGCTCACGCGCAGCGTGATACTCGGCGTTTTCTTTTAAGTCACCGTGCTCTCGCGCTTCAGCAATGGCCTGGATCACCGCAGGCCGTTTTACTGATTTTAATTCGTTCAGCTCAGCGCGCAGTTGTTCTGCGCCCTGCACTGTCATCGGAATTTGGCTCATCCGTTTACTCTCTTATGTAATTCCTGCACCGAGGCCACATCGTCAAACGCACTGGCGGCATTGGACATTACCGTGGCAAAGGCGGCATTTAATGTCGTGGTGTAGTTGGCTTTGTACTGCAGCGCGCCACGGCGGATAACTTTAGAGTCTTCAATAGCCTGACGACCGTCCGTAGTGTTAACAATATAGCTGTACTCACCGTTCTTAATGCGGTCCAGTATATGTGGCCGGCCTTCTGATACTTTGTTGACGCGACGGCAATCAATACCTGCTGCTTGTAACGCCATTGCAGTACCGCCTGTGGCGTCCAGCTCAAAGCCTTTGGCCACCATACGCTTGGCCAGTTCAATGACGCGCACTTTATCGCTGTCGCGCACCGAAAGCAAGGCACGACCACCGGTTGGGATCAGCGTGCTGGCACCTAACTGGCCTTTGGCAAAAGCTTGCTCGAAGGTATCACCCACGCCCATGACTTCGCCGGTAGAGCGCATCTCTGGGCCAAGAATAGGGTCAACACCCGGGAACTTGTTAAACGGGATCACCACTTCTTTTACCGAGAAAAACGGCGGGATAATTTCTTTGGTAACGCCCTGATCTGCCAATGAACGGCCAGCCATGCAGCGTGCACCTACCTTTGCCACCGCGATACCGGTTGCTTTAGACACGAAGGGTACAGTGCGGGCTGCACGAGGGTTCACTTCAATTAAGTACACTTGGCCATCTTTAACCGCAAACTGGGTGTTCATCAGGCCGACAACGCCCAGCTCCAGCGCCAGCTTACGTACCTGCTCGCGCATCACATCCTGAATTTCTTTGCTCAGGCTGTGAGGTGGCAAAGTACAGGCCGAGTCACCTGAGTGTACACCGGCTTGTTCAATGTGCTCCATAATGCCGCCAATCACCACCTCTTTGCCATCACAAATGGCATCGATGTCTACCTCAATGGCATCATCCAGGAAGTTATCCAGCAGTACGGGTGAGTCATTCGATACGCTAACCGCTTCATTCATATAACGGCGCAGGTCCTGCTCATCGTAAACAATTTCCATTGCCCGGCCACCCAGCACGTATGATGGACGCACTACCATCGGAAACCCGATATCAGCTGACTTGGTAATAGCTTCTTCCAGGCTGGTGACGGTAGCATTCTTTGGCTGCTTTAAGCCTAAACGCTCTACTGCTTGCTGGAAGCGCTCACGGTCTTCAGCGCGGTCTATTGCATCCGGTGAAGTGCCGATAATTGGCACGCCGTTAGCTTCTAAAGCGCGGGCCAGTTTTAATGGTGTCTGACCGCCGTATTGCACAATCACGCCTTTTGGCTGCTCTTTACGCACAATTTCCAGTACGTCTTCCAGCGTAATCGGCTCGAAGTACAAGCGATCTGAGGTGTCGTAGTCGGTAGAGACGGTTTCCGGGTTACAGTTCACCATAATGGTCTCATAACCGTCTTCACGCAGCGCCAGTGCGGCATGCACACAGCAGTAGTCAAACTCGATGCCCTGGCCGATACGGTTTGGCCCGCCACCGATAATCATAATTTTATCGCGGTTAGTCGGTGCTGCTTCACACTCTTCATCGTAGCTTGAGTACATATAGGCCGTGTTAGAGGCAAACTCGGCTGCACAGGTATCCACCCGTTTATACACCGGGTGAATATTAAAGCTGTAACGCTTTTTGCGCACTTCGTTTTCACTGACGCCCAGTACATCGGCAATACGCTTATCGGCAAAGCCTTTGCGTTTTAACCGCGCAATACGCGCGGCATCTAACGCTGCAAAACCATCTTTGCTAAGCGCCTGCTCTTCTTTAACTAAGTCTTCAATTTGTACCAGGAACCAGCGGTCGATATTGGTCAGGCTGAAGATTTCATCCATGCTCATGCCCAGACGCATCGCATCGGCAATGTACCAAATACGGTGCGAGCCCGGCTCTTTTAATTCACGGATAATTTTATCTTTGGCTTCGGGTAGCGTGATATCGATGATAGGGTCTAAGCCACAAACACCGATTTCCAAACCGCGCAGCGCTTTTTGCAGCGATTCCTGCTGGTTACGGCCGATCGCCATCACTTCACCCACTGATTTCATCTGGGTGGTCAAACGGTCGTTAGCGCCGGCAAACTTTTCAAAGTTAAAACGTGGTACTTTAGTAACCACATAATCGATACTCGGCTCAAACGAAGCCGGCGTTTTACCACCGGTAATGTCGTTGGCCAGCTCATCTAGGGTGTAACCAATCGCCAGCTTGGCGGCCACCTTGGCAATAGGGAAACCGGTGGCTTTAGAAGCCAGAGCGGATGAGCGCGATACCCGCGGATTCATCTCAATGATCACCATACGACCATCTACCGGGTTAATACCAAACTGAACGTTTGAACCGCCGGTTTCGACACCGATTTCACGCAGAACCGCCAACGAGGCGTTACGCATAATCTGGTATTCTTTATCGGTTAGCGTTTGCGCCGGTGCGACGGTAATGGAGTCGCCGGTATGAACGCCCATAGGGTCGAAGTTTTCGATGGCACAAACGATAATGCAGTTATCGTTTTTATCGCGCACCACTTCCATCTCGTACTCTTTCCAGCCGATTAGCGACTCGTCAATCAGTAGCTCTTTAGTTGGTGATAAATCCAGACCACGGGTACAGATTTCTTCAAACTCTTCACGGTTGTAGGCAATACCGCCACCAGAGCCGCCCATAGTGAACGACGGACGGATAATACACGGGAAACCGATGGTCTCTAATACCTGATAGGCTTCTTCCATCGAGTGAGCCAGGCCGGCGCGCGGACAAGCCAGACCGATAGAGCGCATGGCTTTATCAAAGCGGCTGCGATCTTCGGCTTTATCGATAGCATCAGCAGTGGCACCAATCATTTCGACATTGTATTTTGCCAGTACACCATGGCGCTCTAAGTCCAGCGCACAGTTCAGTGCCGTCTGGCCACCCATGGTAGGCAGCACCGCACAGGGGCGCTCTTTAGCAATAATTTTCTCCACCACTTGCCAATGAATAGGCTCGATGTAGGTAGCATCGGCCATTTCCGGGTCAGTCATAATGGTGGCCGGGTTAGAGTTCACCAGAATAACGCGGTAGCCTTCTTCTTTTAACGCTTTACAGGCCTGAGCGCCTGAGTAATCGAACTCGCAGGCCTGACCAATGACGATAGGGCCAGCGCCTAAAATCAGAATACTTTTAAGGTCGGTACGTTTTGGCATTGCAGTAAATCTCCGTAATTCTGTTGGCTTAGGCTTTGGCTTGTTGCATCAGCGCGATAAAGTGGTCAAACAGCTCTGACGCTTCATGCGGGCCTGGGCTGGCTTCCGGGTGGCCCTGGAAACTAAATGCCGGTTTATCAGTACGGTGAATACCCTGCAGGGTGCCGTCGAACAACGATTTATGCGTCGCGCGCAAATTGGCGGGCAAACTGGCTTCATCTACCGCGAAACCATGGTTCTGCGCGGTAATTAATACGCGCTTGGTATCCAGATTTTGCACCGGGTGGTTACCGCCATGGTGGCCTACGGTCATTTTCACCGTTTGCGCACCGCTGGCCAGTGCCAGCAACTGGTGGCCTAAACAAATGCCGAAGATAGGAATATCGGTGTCTAAAAAGGTTTTAATGGCGTCAATGGCATAAGTACAAGGCGCCGGGTCGCCCGGGCCGTTTGATAAGAAGATACCATCCGGTTTCATTGCCAGCACGTCACTGGCAGGCGTTTGCGCCGGCACGACCGTTAACTTACAGCCGCGGTCTACCAACATGCGCAGAATATTGCGCTTTACGCCGTAATCGTAGGCGACCACATGAAACTTAGTGTTATCTGGTGTGCGGTGGCCTTCACCCAGCTGCCAGCTACCTTCTGTCCATTGGTATGGCGCTTTAACGGTGACTTCTTTGGCTAAATCCATACCTGATAAACCCGGGAAGCCTTTGGCCAACTGAAGTGCTTTGGCTTCATCCAGGTTGTCGCCGGCCATTAAGCAGCCGTTCTGCGCACCTTTTTCACGTAAAATCCGGGTTAATTTGCGGGTATCAATGTCGGCGATGCCGAGAATATTGTGTTGTGTTAAATACTGACTAAGTGAGAGTTGGTTACGGAAATTGCTGGCTAACAACGGCAGGTCACGGATAATCAGGCCGCGGGCCCAAATTTGTCCGGACTCCTCGTCTTCGAGGTTAGTACCGGTATTACCGATATGTGGATAAGTAAGCGTAACGATTTGTTCTGCATAAGAGGGATCAGTCAATATTTCCTGATACCCGGTCATTGAAGTGTTAAACACCACTTCACCTACAGAAACTCCTTCAGCGCCAATGGCTGTACCGCGAAATACGGTGCCGTCTTCCAGTACGAGCAGGGCGGACTTAGTCAAGATAACCTCCAAACAGCAAAAAACGGGCGAAAACCAAAGCTGTTTTACTACCCGTTTTGACCCAAAATGTGATACCCGGATTTGCCCTAGGCAAACCTGACTATTTTAGGCGATATAAGGTTATTTAGCTATGCCTTTTTTGAATTTTATTATAAATGCTGTGTTTGCACGTTTTTTTGCTTAAATGATGCAAAAAGTTAGCTTAACTCAGTTAAACCTAACACTTGTTGCATAGAATAAAGTCCGGGCTGTTTATTTTGCAGCCACAAAGCAGCGCGCAACGCACCTTGAGCAAAGGTATTACGACTGGACGCTTTATGCGTAATTTCCAGCCTTTCGCCTAAATCAGCAAATAAGGCGGTATGATCGCCAATAATGTCACCACCACGCACAGTGGCAAAACCTATGGTTTGCTGCTCACGCTCGCCGGTAATGCCCTCTCGGCCATACACCGCCACTTTAGCCAAATCGCGATCCAGCGCCTTGGCAATACTGGCGCCAATCGCCATAGCCGTGCCTGAAGGCGCATCTTTTTTAAACCTGTGGTGCGCTTCAATAATCTCAATATCGGCGCTTTGCCCCATCACTTTGGCGGCGGTTTGCACTAAATGCAGCAGCAGGTTTACCCCGACACTCATATTTGGTGCCCAGACAATAGGAATATGCTTCGCGGCCTGTTGCACCTTAGCGTATTGTGCATCCGTCAGGCCTGTCACGCCGATCACCATGGCTTTGTTGGCAGATACCGCCAATTCCAGATGCGCCAGCATGGCCTCTGGCATGGTAAAATCGACCCAGATCTCGGCCTGCATAATGCTATCAGGTCCCGTTGCGGTTAACGGTAACGCCAATTTACCTACACCTGCCAGTTCACCGGCATCAACGCCGATAAGATCAGAATTTGCCCGCACTGTTGCAGCAGTCAGATTGAGTTGTTGTTCTTTAGCGACAGTAATTAACGCCCTGCCCATGCGGCCGTTAGCGCCAAAAATTCCGATAGATGGCATACAAAAGCTCTGAGTAAAAATAACAATGGCGGCTATTAGAGCAAAAGCCGCCAGCAGGGGAAAGTAAAATAGCCATCTTTATTGCTATAACATATACATAACGAGTGCCGCGCTGCGGGTATCAGGGCTTGTCGCCACGTAACAGGCGCACACGCTGCTCAAGCGCGATTGCACTGGCATATTTTGCGGGCACAGCCTCTTCGGCCACTAACATCACCCTGGACCAAAAACGTCCTTTAAATTTAAACGCACCTTTGCCATGATGGCTAAAAAATGAGCCCCACAAGCCCTGCAGCGCCATGGGCACGACCGGCACAGGTGTCTCAGCTAAAATACGTTCAATGCCTGGACGAAAGCTGTCAATCTCACCGCTTTTGGTTAAGCGCCCTTCCGGGAAGATACACACCAGATTGCCCGCTTCCAGTTCACGCTTAATGCTGGCAAACGCCGCCTCGTACACCGCTTCGTCTTTTTGCTTGCTGCATATTGGAATAGTACGCGCCGCTTTAAACAGCCAGTTGGTAACCGGCAAATCATAAATGGCTTTTTCCATCACAAAGCGCACCGGCCGGCGCACCGCGCCACCAATCAGCAAAGCATCAACGTAGCTAACGTGGTTCGCCACCAGAACAGCCGCGCCCTCTGCCGGAATATGCTCAAGGCCACGGCTTTGTACCCGGTACATCGTATGGCTTAGCACATAGATAACAAAGCGCAGTACGAACTCGGGTAACTGGCTGTAGACATAAAGCGCCACCACGGCATTCATAATCGCCAGAATAAGAAAATATTCTGGTATCGCTAAATCGAGCAGGGTGAGAAACACGATACCGGCAAGCGCGCTAACTACCATAAATAGTGCATTAAAAATATTATTAGCCGCAATAACCCGGGCACGCTGGGCCGGCTCTGCCCGTTGCTGCAGCAGTGCATACAACGGCACAATAAAAAGCCCGCCAAACACCCCAATTAATGTCAGATCGGTTAAGACCCACCAACCAAAGGCACTGGCTAAAAACTGCGATAAGTTAAGCAAGGTCTCTGGTTGCTGTGCCGGGCTACTAAAATACAAGCTGATGCCAAACACGGTTAAACCAATAGAACCAATCGGCACTATACCAAGCTCAACCCTATCGCCGGATAGGCGCTCGCACAGCATAGAGCCGATACCCACCCCCACCGAAAACGCCACCAACAGTGCCGTCACCACGGTATTATCGCCACCGAGTACCGTTTTGGTGAAGTTAGGAAACTGGGTTAAATAGCTGGCACCCAAAAACCAGAACCAGCTGATCGCCATAATCGACAAATACAGTGTTCTGTTGGCATAGCTGATACTGATGGTGGCTTTAGTTTGTTGCCAGAGCGCAAAACGAAAGCGGCCAGCGCCGGTTATTTCGCCAACCTCCGGGATCTGACGACTGACCGCATACCCCAAGAGCGCAAACAGCACCACGACGCCACCGATCCACAGTGGCGCATCCGCTATGCCCACCAGTAAACCACCGACGATGGTACCCAGTAAAATGGCAACAAAGGTGCCCATCTCTACCCAGGCATTACCCGCCAGCAGCTCTTTGTCACTGAGCAGTTGCGGCAAAATGGCGTACTTCACCGGGCCAAAAAAAGCTGACTGGCTGCCCATTAAAAACAACAGCCCCAGTAATAGCAGATACTGCTGAAAATAAAACGCCAGCGCGGCTACTACCATTAATGCAATTTCCAGCAATTTCAGCGCACGGATCAGCCGGGTTTTACACACCGCATCCGCCAACGTGCCGGCCGTGGCCGAAAACAATAAAAAGGGCAGAATAAATAAGCCTGCTGCCAGGTTCATGGTTAAGTCGGTATCCCATGGCAGGGCGTTAGCGGCGGTAAATGCCAGTAACAGCATTAAGGCATTTTTAAACACATTGTCATTAAAGGCACCACTGGCCTGAGTTAAAAAAAACGGTAAAAATCGACGCGATACGATGAGTTTGAATGGTGACATCGGCACTCCGTGCACTAAGGGGTCAGCAAAAAAGTAATTGCCAGCATAATAAACTCAGGTAGCTTATACCAGTATGAAAATTGCGCTGCAGCAAATTGACAGGACGTCCAGCCATCTATATAGTTCGCGTCCATTTGCCAATCTTGGCGGTAGCAGACCCACGGCCTGACAGGAATAGCCATGACACCACAGACTGAATTCGCGCCCGGCGCTAAACGCTCGCTGTTTCCTTTAGTGTTTTTTGTCTTGCTGTTTTTAGGCACAGGCCTGTACTTACAGCAGCAGGACGTTGCTTACGCCTTTTATCAGCTACCGGGCCATGTCGCCATTATTCCGGCGCTTATTCTGGCCATCTGGCTGCATAAAGCACCACTGCAGCACTCTATTGATGTCATGATAAAAGGCGCCGGCAACAGCAATATTATTACCATGTGTATCATTTACCTGCTGGCAGGCGCTTTTGCCAGCGTGGCCACCGCTACAGGCGGCGTTGATGCCGCGGTCAATGCCGGTTTAAGTCTGGTGCCGGCGCCCTGGTTATTGCCGGGTCTATTTGTTATCGCGGCATTGGTGTCTACCGCTATGGGCACCTCTATGGGTACCATAGGTGCATTAGCCCCCATCGCCGTTGGCCTAGCGCAGCAAGCTGGGCTGGAGCCGGCACTGGTGGCCGGTGTACTGTTAAGTGGTGCAATGTTTGGTGACAACTTATCTATCATCTCCGACACCACTATTGCCGCAACCCGCACCCAGGGCGCGCAAATGGCAGATAAATTTCGTGAAAACATTAAAATTGCCCTGCCGGCCGCGCTATTAACCCTGGTGTTATATGTGACGCTGGCAAGTGACGGCGCACCGGTGCAAGTCGATAACGTTAACTGGACAGGCGTAGTGCCCTACGCCGCAATTTTGTTACTGGCTGTGCTGGGGCTTAACGTATTTGTTGTATTGCTGCTGGGCATAGTGCTGGCCGCGCTACAGGGCGCAGTATTTGCTGATTATGCTATCGCTAATTTAGGTAAAGATATCGCCAGTGGCTTTGCCAGTGTGCAGGAAATTTTTCTGCTGGCGATGTTAGTTAGTGCATTAAGCGAATTTATCAAACAACAAGGCGGCCTGAGCTGGATAGCCGCTCACATTCAGCGCATCGCTAACAGCTTTAAGCTGGCGGGTAATAAAGCCCAACAACTGGCGATCGGTGCTCTGGCCTTTATCAGTAACCTGTGTATTGCCAATAATACGGTGGCGATAGTGCTCACCGGCGAGGTGAGTAAAACGCTGGCGCAGCAACACCATATTACGCCAAAACGCAGTGCCAGCTTGCTGGACATTTTTGCCTGTATCAGTCAGGGGCTGGTGCCCTATGGTGCGCAGGCGTTGCTGCTCGGCGCCAGCTTTGGCATCTCGCCCTGGCAGGTGGTTACGCAAAGCTATTACTGTCTTATTTTACTGCTGGTGGTGCTAGCGCTGCTCCTGCTGCGTCCGGCGCAACCTATGCCGGCGGTTAACGCGGCTTAAGCTTGCTGCGCCATAACTGGCGCAGGCCATTCGCAGGCTTTGCAACGGCGTGATACAGCAGAATGTGCCAGCGCATTTTAAAACTGTGCCCACGTAAAAACCATAACTGACGCGCCACCCAGGCGTTCATGCCCGATCCTGTTAACATGGCAAGCACTAGACGGGCACCCAAACGTTGCCTGCGTAATACACTGTATTGTGTTAACAACTGTCGTGCCGCCTGATTATCAAACAGCGCCAGCAGTACCTGACAGGCATCAATAAGCGCTGATTGCACCTGCATCTGTTGTGCCTGCTGCCAGATAAACTCCAGTTGCTGCTGTTGCTGTACTTCGTTGAGTAAGTCCTGCAAATCGAAAATATCTTTTAGCAGCCGGTGCGTTTCTTCCTGATAAAACAAATGCACAGCGGCGTGTAGAAACAAATGCGCCAGCGTTGGCACTAAAAATGCCGAACCGGGCAGCGGCACGGCATGCTCAAGCAGCACCTGAATATCAATGTGTTTCGCCGATGCCGGCGGGTAAATATGGTGATGCAGGTCAATCACAGTGCCACGCTGATAATGCTGAAGTGGTGGGTTCTGATGCGACCAGGTCAGGTAATACGCCCGGTCATAGTCACTGAGCGGCAATTCAGCAAAACCGGCAAAAAATAACTTATCCCGGGCGCTGCGTAGCTGCGCTTTTGGCACCAAGATATCGATGTCGGCAAATAAGCGGCCATAACTCATCGGCAGCGCCAGCGCACGATAAGCCGCGCCTTTTAATAGCACACAAGGAAAATCGGCCCGGCCAAACACCGCCTCCAGCTGCTGTAATTCATAAAACAACGAATGCTGCTGCTTTTTACTGTAACGGGCAGCCGATAAGCCATGCCGCCTTATCTGCTCGGGTACCTGTGACATTAAGCCTTGAGATTGCAGCATATAGTGGCAGCGGGCGGTTAAGCCGTGCTGGCGTGCCAGCTGCAAAAACACGGTCCAGCGGGCACCGTCGGCCTGCTCGACAAACCGGCTGGGGTTTGTCAGAAAGTCCAGTAACGGCTTGGCTAACATAGGGCGTTCAGCTCGCGGATAACCTGATTGATATCAGCATACTCCAGCCGATAGGTCACACATTGCTGCACCAGGGCGCTCAAAGCAGTAAAGCCCTCTTCAGCTAACACATTGTAATTAAAAGAGTTATAAGCAAGATGCATAAAGGCATCAGCTTTTGGCAGCGGCGTTAACATCAACTCAGTTTGCTCTGGCTGATATTGTGGAAACACTACCCAGGCGGCTTTTGCCGGCTGTTGGTAAGCTTGCCAGCTCAATTCCGACGGCAATAAGTATCCGACAGTGCCTTTGGTAGTACCTACAGTAACTTGCCGCACTCTGGCATCGGGGTACCATTGTTTGATCAGTGCAATAGACTGATTTTTCAGACTTACCGGTCGCACATAAGGCCAGATAACACCGTTACTCAGATCAATCAGGCACATTTCATCACTAAGCAGTCGCCAGCCCTCCTGCATCAGCACCGCACACAGCGTGCTTTTACCTGAACCGGGCGGCGCCGGTAAGATTAGCGCCTTACCATCTCGCTCCAGCACAGCAGCATGTATCGCCAAATACTGGTGCTGATAAGAGGCGATACACCAATTAAGCCCCCACTCAAAAACCGGTACCAACTGCGCTTTATCGGTCATACGAAAGTGTTGCTGGCCGGACGAGACATGAAAAGGCCGGCCCCAACCAGCCCAGCGCCTGCGCACATCGAGGGTAAAATCATAAATAGTGCTGTCATCAACCTCTGATAACAGCGATGGCGGATACAGCTCTGTCAGCGCCTTACGTAACGCCGGGCTGCGGCTGCTGACCAAGACCGAGAACGGTGCGGTATTTATGGCAAAATCAGTCAAATCGACTTAGCTTCTGTCTGTACCGATTCCACTTCAGCAGACCCGGCAATGCTGGTTTCATGGGTTAATAACGAAAATACCACACTACTGCCATCATTAAAGCGGGTTTGCAGTAGTGCAGTCTCATGTTGTTGTTGCAGCCATTGCGGATAGCTTTGGCAAACGCTTAGCACGTCAGACAGCGTAACCATCAATATAATAAGACAGTAACGCCGCAAGTTGGGCTTTTTGCGCTGGTGTCACTGCACCGATATAGGCATTCACAATTTCATCCGGCGAGGGCATATTGGTGCTTATTTGCTCTCGTTGGTAATACAATGCATGTAAAAAAGCAGAGGCAATATTGCGCGTTAACGCATGATCACCGCCCTGATTCACTGCCTGCTTTAAGGTGCCGTTGTAGCCACTGCCAAACACCGCGTTAAACGGCGTGTCCTGGTAAATATCAATACCATGCCACTCTTTGAGCCACTTATTTAGCGAGACGTACTTTTTCTTGTAAAAATAAGCGCCTTTGCCATCGGCAGCACCTAGCTTATTCGCTTCAAAATACAGCTTGGCGCTGCCATGGGAGTCAAAACTGAATTTACACTGCTCAAACTTGTCTGGCTGCACAGATTGCATCTGCGAAGCCGTCTCACTTAATGAGCAATTCAGTGTGCTGGTGCCCCAGGCTGCTTTGCTTTTTAGCGATAGCAATACTGGCAAAGACCCCAAACCGGCACGCACTAAAAACTTGCGCCGCCCATTTGGCGTTGTGGAAGTTTCCTTGTCATTAACTGCTGTCATAACCCTATTCCATTAAGCTTACTGCATAAAAGTGTACTGGCACTGCCATGCAAGATCAAATCCAACAAGCTAAGCAATTGTTATAGCTTAGCTTTTAAATATTACAGCGGGACAAACTAGAGAAACTGTAAAATAAACTGACGCTACGCTGCTGTTACTGGCTGCACCTTGGTAACGGTGCATTCGCTTTACGCTCGTTATACAGCTTCATTGCCTCTGGCATTTTCTCACGTAAATCTTTAATTCGGGTTTCCGGTAGCGGGTGCGTCGACATAAATTCCGGTGTGCCACCGCTGCCCGCTGCCGCCATATTTTGCCACAGGTTTACTGCCTGGCGTGGTTCAAAACCGGCTTTTGCCATCAGCTCCAGACCGATAATATCAGACTCACTTTCGTGTGCCCGGCTAAATGGCAGCGCCACGCCTAACTGTGCGCCCAAACCAAAGGCCGTCATCAGTTCTTGCTGATAACGCACCCCATAGGCTTTCATACCGGCATCACCCAGTGCCAGTATGGTCTGAATCCCCTGATTGGTGGATAACCGCTCGTTACTGTGGCCAGCAATAACGTGGGCAATTTCATGACCCACCACCGCCGCCAGCTGATCCTGATTCTGCGCCACTTTCAACAAGCCAGTGTAAACGCCAATTTTGCCGCCAGGTAAGGCAAAAGCATTAACCTGATCTGAGTCGAACACCACGATTTCCCAGTTTTGTGCCCGGGTATTCTCAGGCGTTACCGCCAGCAGGCTATTGGCCACACATTTGACGTAATTATTGGTTTTCGCGTCCTTGGCGATCGGGGTTTCCGCCTTCATCGACTCAAAGGTCTGGGCCCCCATCTTGCCCAGTTCGGCATCATTGAACAGCATAATTTGCCGCCGGCCGGTTGGCGACTGGGCACAGGCCGCAATAAGCAGAGCACAGGTGGTGGTAACCAATAATTTTTTCAACATTGTTATATCCTTATCCGCAGTAACTGGCGTAAAACAGCCTCTTTATTGTATCTGTTGGGCAACAAAAAACCACCCGCAGGTGGTTTTTCATTAGCTTTTAGCTGGTTAAATCATCGAAAAACTTTTTCACACCATCGAAAAAGCCTTTTGATTTTGGCCGGTGTTTAGCTTCACCATCGCCGGCCATGCTGTCATCCAACTGACGCAATAAGTCTTTTTGCTTTTCACTTAAGTTAACCGGCGTTTCAATGACTACTTTACAGACCAAATCCCCCACGCCGCCACCACGCACGGATTTCACGCCCTTGCCACGCAGGCGGAACATTTTGTCAGTCTGCGTCTCGGCAGGTATCTTCAGTTTTACCCGGCCATCCAACGTTGGTACATCAATTTCACCACCCAATGCTGCTGTGGTGAAACTTAACGGCACATCGCAATACAGGTTATTGCCATCCCGGACAAAAATCGGGTGCTCTTTCACATGCACTTGTACGTAGAGGTCACCTGCCGGTGCACCGTGCATACCCGCTTCACCCTCACCGGTTAAGCGGATGCGGTCGCCCGTATCGACACCAGCCGGAATTTTCACCGACAAGGTTTTGGTCTTTTCTACGCGGCCTTCACCATGACACTTACCGCATGGGTCGGGAATAATTTTGCCACGGCCATTACAGGTGGGACAGGTTTGCTGGACGGCAAAAAAGCCCTGACGCATGGTGACCTGGCCGGCACCATGACAGGTTGGACAGCTCTTGGCTGAAGTGCCTTTTTTTGCACCTGAGCCATCACAGCTATCGCAGCTCACCATAGTCGGCACTTTGATGTCGACCGACTTGCCGCGCACCGCCTCTTCCAGACTTAGCTCAAGATTGTAGCGTAAGTCAGAGCCGCGCTGCGCGCGTGACTGACCACGACGGCCACCTCCGCCGAAAATGTCGCCGAACACATCGCCAAAAATGTCGCCGAAATCAGCACCTCCGGCACCACCGCCAAAGCCACCTGCGCCACGGTTAGGATCTACCCCGGCATGGCCATAACGGTCGTAGGCAGCCCGCTTTTGCTCATCCGACAACACCTCATAGGCTTCCTGCACTTCCTTAAACTTCTCTTCCATCGCTTTATCGCCCTGAGTACGGTCAGGGTGAAATTTCATGGCGAGGCGTTTGTAAGCCTTTTTGATGTCTTTGTCGTCGGCGCCTTTAGCGACACCTAATACTTCATAATAGTCACGCTTGGACATAGTTCCCGCTCAGTAAAAGTCTTAATGCCAAAGGGCTGGCACCTGGCCAGCCCTTATACCTCAGCCAGATTACTTCTTGTCGTCTTTCACTTCTTCAAACTCGGCGTCAACCACATCGTCGTTGCCACCCGCTTGCTGGCCAGCATCACTGCCACCCTGCTGGGCTTTCGCCTGTGCGGCTTCCATCAGTTTTTGTGACGCCTGCATCAACGCTTGCGACTTCTCGTCAATCGCCGCCTTGTCACTGCCTTTTAACACCGCTTCCAGATCTTTGATGGCGGTTTCAATCGCTTCTTTATCATTGGCCGCTAAGGCATCACCCACTTCGTCCAGCTGCTTACGGGTAGCGTGTACCATGGCGTCAGCCTGGTTACGGGTTTGCACCAACTCTTCAAACTTCTTGTCTTCTTCGGCGTGCGCTTCAGCATCACGTACCATGGCCTGAATTTCTTCATCAGACAGACCAGAGTTTGCCTTGATGGTGATCTTCTGCTCTTTGCCAGTATCTTTGTCTTTGGCAGATACATGCAAAATGCCGTCGGCGTCCAGGTCGAAGGTTACTTCAATTTGTGGCTCGCCACGGCGGCCCGGACGGATACCTTCTAAGTTAAACTGACCCAGTGACTTGTTGTCAGACGCGCGCTTACGCTCACCCTGCAGCACGTGAATAGTTACGGCAGACTGGTTATCTTCTGCTGTTGAGAACACCTGCGACTTCTTCGTTGGAATCGTCGTGTTCTTCTCAATCAGTGCTGTCATTACGCTACCCATGGTTTCGATACCCAGTGACAGCGGCGTGACGTCAAGCAGCAATACGTCTTTAACATCGCCTGACAATACTGCACCCTGAATAGCCGCGCCTACAGCAACCGCTTCGTCCGGGTTAACATCTTTACGCGCTTCTTTGCCGAAGAAGGCAGCAACGGCCTCCTGCACTTTCGGCATACGGGTTTGACCACCCACCAGAATGATGTCGTCAATTTCGCCCACGCTTAAGTCGGCATCTTTCAGTGCTTGTTTCAGCGGCTCGATAGTACGCTGAATTAAATCTTCAACCAGCGATTCTAACTTAGCGCGCGTTACTTTGATGTTCAGGTGTTTCGGGCCTGACGCATCAGCCGTGATGTACGGCAGGTTCACTTCAGTCTGCGACGCTGAAGATAATTCAATCTTGGCTTTTTCTGCAGACTCTTTTAAACGCTGCATGGCAAGCGGGTCGTTACGCAGGTCGATGCCCTGCTCTTTTTTAAACTCTTCAACCAGATAGTTGATTAAACGGTTGTCAAAGTCTTCACCACCTAAGTGCGTATCACCGTTAGTCGCCAGAACTTCAAAGGTTTGCTCGCCGTCAACATCGTCAATTTCGATGATAGAGATATCGAAAGTACCACCACCTAAGTCATAAACTGCAACTTTGGTGTCACCTTTCTTTTTATCCATACCGTACGCCAATGCCGCCGCAGTTGGCTCATTGATAATACGTTTGACGTCTAAGCCTGCAATGCGGCCAGCATCTTTGGTTGCCTGGCGCTGCGCATCGTTGAAATACGCTGGTACCGTAATAACGGCTGCGGTTACCGCCTCACCTAAATAGTCTTCCGCGGTTTTCTTCATTTTTTTCAGCACTTCCGCTGAAATTTGCGGTGCAGCTAATTTTTTACCTTTAACTTCAACCCAGGCATCACCATTATCAGCCTTAACAATTTGGTAAGGCATGATCTTGATATCACGCTGGACTTCTTCGTCTTCGAAGCGACGACCGATTAAACGCTTAATGGCGAATAAGGTGTTTTTCGGGTTAGTCACTGCCTGACGTTTAGCTGGCTGACCCACTAATACTTCACCGTCTTCGGCGTAAGCAATAATTGAAGGGGTGGTACGGGCGCCTTCAGCGTTTTCTAATACGCGAGGTTTGTCGCCGTCTAATACCGCCACACATGAGTTGGTTGTACCTAAGTCAATACCAATAATTCTGCCCATAACTGCTCTCCACTTAATATTTGAACAATTAAAAATTGTGTTGAGCGGTTAATGGGGATTAGCCCTGATCCATTCAAGGTTATTGTTGTAAAAATTTTTGTCTTAACTGATAAAATTGCGGCGTTAACCGCGGTTAAGCGCTTTTCGCGGCAAAAGCGGTTAACTTATCTGCACTGACCTGACTATAATAGCGAACACTGATTTTCTATCAATAAGGCCTGACTATGCCATTACTGGACAGCTTTACCGTCGACCATACCATTATGAAAGCACCTGCGGTGCGGGTAGCAAAAAAAATGAACACGCCAAAAGGTGATGCCATCACGGTATTTGATCTTCGTTTTTGTGTGCCGAATGAAGAGATCCTCTCTGAAAAAGGCATTCACACACTGGAGCACTTATTTGCCGGTTTTATGCGTGATCATTTAAATGGTGATGATGTTGAAATTATTGATATTTCACCAATGGGTTGTCGTACCGGCTTTTATATGAGTTTAATCGGCACGCCGGACGAGCAGCGCGTAGCCAAGGCCTGGCAGGCGGCGATGAATGACGTACTGCACGTTGCCAGCCAAAGCGATATCCCGGAGCTGAATATTTACCAATGTGGCACCGCACAAATGCACTCGCTGGATGAAGCTAAGCAAATTGCGCAAAATGTGCTAAACCGTGGGGTTGGCGTGAATAAAAATGATGAACTGGCGTTACCCGCTGAGATCTTAAACAAACTGTAATATTTAAAAATATAACGGCGCAACTGCGCCGTTTTTTATTGTTTCGCACCAATGTCCAGTTCGGAATATCCACACACACGGTCGCGACCATCATGTTTTGCTCTGTACAAGGCTTCATCAGCTGCGATGATCATTTGCCTTACTGTCTCAAAGGCACTGCCCTCAGTAGATACCACGCCGGCAGAGAAGGAGCAGCTAAATTGCTTATCACGTGCCGTAAACTGAACAAGATGAAAGGCCTTAAGAATACTTTCGACAAGGATTATTGCTTGTTGCTCATTACACTCTGGTAACACCAACAAAAACTCCTCCCCCCCAAAGCGCCCTGCCCGGTCAGTTTTTCTTAACCGTTTTCTCAGTAACGTGGCCAAAGCAGTAATGACTAAATCCCCTGTGGCATGGCCATAAGTGTCATTGACTGACTTAAAACGGTCGATATCAACCATCACAATACTTAGGGCACTACCTGAGCGCGCGCTTCTGTCAAATTCCTGTACGGCAAACTCTTTGATCGCACTATGTTTTATCAGAGAGGTTAAGCTGTCTTTTTCAATCAGGTTTTTCAATTGTATGCTGCGGGCAAGCCGCACTTTAATGGCCTGAACCAGTATCGGGTCATCTATCGGCTTGGTAATAAAATCATCAGCACCATGCGCCATGGCGCGTAACTGCAGCTGTTTGTTTCCTTCAGAAGAGAGAAAAACAATCGGCAAACGACGAAGCGCAGGGTATTGGCGGATCAAACCGGCTAATTCCATGCCAGAATATTCTGGCATGTAGATATCCATCAGCAACAAATCGGGTTGGTAACGCAAGACCTCTTCAATAATGTTGCTAACATCTTTCACAATGCAGGTATCGATGCCCTGTGCACCGAGGATCAATGCGTAATGCTGCGCCAGCAAGGTGTCATCATCAACAATAAATACCTTACCTTTATTAGCGTGCATTGCCTCAAGTAATTCGGTTGTGGTGGCAATAATATTCGGTATGTCTATTGGTGAGGCAAAAAATGCATCAACGTTATATTGCGCTGCCGTGATGCGTAAACTGAACTGATCAAGCGGTGAATACACCATTACCCGGCTTTGGTGTTTCGACAACTGGTTTAACATGTAATTTTGTTTAAACAGGCTACTGCCATCTTTTAGTGAAATATCACTCAGTAGCACCGCCGGCGCGGTTTGTTGTAGTCGCCGGACACAGGCGTCAAAACTATCAACTCGTTCAACATGATAGCCATAAGCCATAAATTGCTGAGTAAGCTCTGACACCACGTTATCATCATCAATAATCAGCCAGATAGCATTACGGTCTTGTAAACTGGTTTGGGCCACGTCAAGGTGGGGGCTCGCGCTCTGATGCGACTGTGCGGCAGCCCTGTCAAGTTCTAACACCGCATGCTTAAGTGACAGTAAGCTTTGTTCCTGCTCTGCAGCTGATTTTGAACTTATCACCAAGGCCAAATTTTCAATTTCCCGGGCCTGATTCCCCAGCACGGCATAACCGAAGGTACCGCAAGCCCCTGCAAGCTTATGTGCCTGCGCCACAATCTCACTGAGTGCCTTGTCCCGGTCTGTAAACTCCGTCAGCGACACCATTTGTGCTGTGCGCTCCGCCAGGCCCGCAGCGAAGCGGTGTCTCAGCTGTTCAAACGCCGCACTAAAGTCAGCTTTAGCATCTGATTTTGTCACTGCATGTACCCTTTATCATCTGAAGACTCGTTGGCTTTGCCTGACCACAAGGGTAAGGTAAAAAAGAACGAGGTGCCCTTGCCCAATTCTGATACAAAGCCAATTTCGCCATGCATTTGGCTTATCAGTTCCTTACATATGGCTAAACCAAGTCCGGTCCCCGTTGCCTTACGCAAATTAGACCCATCGGCTTGGGCAAAACGTTCAAACACCCTTGGCTGAAACTCTGGCGCGATACCTTGGCCGGTGTCTGTTACCGTAATTTTAACCTTGTCGCCGGATATATTGGTCTGTAGCGTCACTTTAGCCTCTGCATGCGAAAATTTAATGGCATTAGAGAGTAAGTTCGTCAGCACCTGCTGTAAGCGTAATGAATCGGCCATCACTAACACCTTGTCTTGCGGGATAATTTGTATGTCGACATGATGCTGCAACGCATAGGGTTTAATACTTTCTACCGCGTATTCTAACTCGTTATTGATTGCCAGCTTTTCAATGTGAAATGGCATTTTGCCCGCGACTAATTTTTCCATATCGAGCAAATCGTTAATTAACTGGGTCAAACGTTCAGTATTGCTTTGTGCCAAAAACAACAACTTAGCCACTGCATCGGGCACAACGCCCAGCTTGCCCGAGTTCACTAACCCCAGCGCCCCTTTAATAGCCGTAAGTGGCGTGCGCAGCTCATGGCTAACGGTTGAAATAAACTGGTCCTTTAACTGCTGTAACTGGATCCGTTCCGTTACGTCCTGCACCGAGCCAACCAGAACGTGATCTGCTCCCTGTTCTGACGGCAACAGTTTCGCTAACTCATGCACCCAGCGAATACTGCCATCTGGCCTGATGATCCGGTGCACAACATCGTGTAACCCGGTCTGCTCAGCCCGTTGTTCACTTTGCGCCACCAAGTCACGATCCTCCGGGTGCACCATGCTTTTAAATATCGCGACACTGGGCTCAGAGCGCTCGTCAAGGCCAAAAATCGTGTAAACCACCGGTGACCACCATAAGTTACCAGAGGTAACATTCGCCTGCCAAAAACCCATCTGCGCCGTTTCACTGGCTTCATCAAGGCGCTCCTGACTCAGCTTAAGCTCTTTGTTTACCCGCTCCAACGCCAGATAGTACTGCTTAACGTTGGTGATATCCTCCAGGTAACCATGCCATAGCGTGCTACCATCAGGCATGCGCTCTGGCATAGCCTGCCCCGACAGCCAACGTGTTTGGCCCTGCTCATCTAACACCCGATACTGATACTGCCATACACTCAGATTAGCCGCCGATACTTCAATGCTCTTTGCCAGCCCCGGTAAGTCTTCCGGCACTATGCGATTAAATACCACAGAGGCATCTTGTTTAACCTGCTCATGACGCACGCCATAAATCTTAATAATATTGTCACTGGCATAGGGAAAAGCCAGCCGGCCATCGGGCCATTGCTGGTATTGATACACGACACCAGGCAGTTGTGAGGTGAGTTTAAGTAACTGCTGTTTTAAGCTTTTCTCTTCGGTAATATCCAGAATAAAGCCATCAAGACAAACAACATCACCGTTTTTGTCATATTCAGCCTGACCTCGTTCCTCAACCCAGTGAATTGCCCCGCTTTTATGAACAACGCGGTACTGCAATAACCAGTTACGCCGGGATGTCACGGCTTTATCAACTTCAACTTCAAGCCTGGCCTGGTCATCAGGATGAATAACGCTGGCATAGCTGCGCACCTTATTATTGATAAAGTCACTGGCGGGATAACCCGACAGCGGATCTATGCTGCTGCTCATGTACAACATGGTCCAGTCTTTGTCGGCTTTACAGCGATAGGTAATACCCGGGATATTGTCCACCAAGGCGCGAAACTGATCACGACTGGCTTGTAATTCTTGCTCCGCATGCTCTTGTAGCCGGTCGGTAATTTCCTGCTCAATGGCATCGGCAAATTTACGTAAAATCAGCTTCTCGTCAGTCGATAAGGTTCTTGGTGCAGGCTCAATAATACACAGCGTGCCAATACGCTGATTTCTGAATTTCAAAGGGGCACCGGCATAAAAGCGAATGAA
This sequence comes from Chromatiaceae bacterium, assembly GCA_033838465.1. Lineage (GTDB taxonomy): Bacteria > Pseudomonadota > Gammaproteobacteria > Enterobacterales > Alteromonadaceae > Alishewanella. Next base: position 9,112 of record JAJLKZ010000007.1, on the reverse strand, counting down.
GGGCGCCCCCGTAACAAGCGGGTTATCGGCAAAGCGGCTATCCAGCAATGCGTCTGGCACTTCTAAAATATCGTCACTTAAAATCGCATGACCACAAAATGAGATATCCCGCCCGGTTTCACAGGCATCCAGACCCTGGCGGGACTTAAACCACTGTCGCTCACTGTCAACGAGAGAAATCAGCACGATATCGGTATGCAGGCATTGCTTAACCAGCGCCGTTAACCGCTCAAATCTTGGCTCTGTCGGTGTATCCAGCAGTGTGGTATCCGCGAGAGCCTGCAATCGCAAAGTCTCGTTTTGGGGTGTATCAGGCGCCTGCATGCTACCCTCAATAAATTTGTTTAATCAGACTAAGCTTACGCTATTATTGCAATTTTGAGTTAACAAACCTCTGCACATTTGTCTAATAAATACACTAGGTGTTGATATTCAATACCGCTGTGACGCGATAAACCAATTTCACAGCTGCGGCTGGTCGACACGCCTTGTGAGCAAGTACTTACCTGCGGCTTTAATTCGGATAACGCAGAAGCGTTAAGTTCGGACAGAAAAAAACCCTTATCACCGGCAAAGCCGCAGCAACTAATGCCTTCAGGGATCACAACACGGTTAGTACAGGCGCTGAGTAGCCGTTGTAGCTTATCGGCTTGCCCCAACTGGCTGGCACTGCAAGTAATATGCAGTGCCACAGGCTCGGCGACAGTTGTTAAAGTTAATTTTGGTAGTACTTTGTCATGCAAAAAATCAACGCTGTCATAAATTTTCAGCCTGGGGTCTAATTTGCCGCGTAAGGCTAAACTGCAAGGGCTGGTATCACTAAAAATTGCTATCTCGCCGTTGTTACTCACCTTAAGCAGCCACTGCTCCAGATCGCGCTGCTTAACTTCAGCCGCAGCAAACTGGCCTTTAGATTGAAACGACATACCACAGCATTGCTGCGCAATCCCTTCGGGCATAATTAAATGATAACCAGCTTTGGCCAGTAAGTTGGCACTTACCTCTGCCAGACTGCGTTTATCTTTGCTATTGGCTGCAGGCCCCATAACCCGACCTGAACAAGACGCCAGATAGATAACCGGTGTCAGGCCTTCACCATCCAGGCGGGTTATTTTAACTGTGTTTGCCGTTGGCATCGCCTTATGCCAGCGTGGCAGCACAGCGCCAAACAAATTGCCAACACCCAAACCTAAACGGCTGATAGCGGCAGCAACACGAAAATGCCGCGCGATAAAGGCCGCAACACCTTGCCAGCGCTGGTTGTTTTCTGCACGCAACTGCCGGGTTAAGTTGCCAGTGTTAATCCCCACCGGGCAGGCACTGCTGCACATACCACAGGCAGCGCAGGTATCAGTACCGGCATACTGATAGGCTGATGTCAGCTGCTTTAAGCGCTTTGAATCCTGCATTGAGGCATTCTGTTTTTCGATTGACGCTAAGCGCGAGATTTCCCGCTGCGCCACGATGCGTTGGCGAGGTGTTAAGGTGAGTTTGCGCGACGGGCATACCGGCTCGCAAAAGCCGCACTCTATGCATTTATCCACCAGTGGATGGGTCGCCGGTAACGGCTTTAAGTTCTCCAGATGCAGCTGCGGGTTGCGGCTTAGCACTACCTCAGGGTTAAGAATATGCTTTGGATCCAGCAATTTTTTAATTTGCCACATTAACGCATAGGCTTCACTGCCCCATTCCAGCTCAACAAAGGGCACCATATTGCGCCCGGTGCCATGTTCCGCTTTTAATGAGCCACCAAATTCAACCGCCACCAACTGTGCCACGTCCTGCATAAAGGCATCGTAGCGGGCGACTTCAGCCGGCGTATCAAAGCCCTGAGTAAAGACAAAATGCAGGTTGCCTTCAAGCGCATGGCCGAAAATAATCGCCTCGCTGTACTGGTATTTATCAAATAGCTGTTGCAAGCGGCTAACACCCTCGGCCAGTTGCTCTACCGGAAAGGTGACATCTTCAATAATCACGGTAGTACCGGTTTGGCGTACCGCGCCCACTGCCGGAAAAGTGCCTTTGCGAATGGCCCACAGCTGGTTATACACCGCCGGGTCGCTGCTAAAAGCAACCTGCTGCTCCAATTGAAAGGCGGCCAGGCTGCTTGAGATCTGCGCTAATTGCTGTTGCAACAAGCTGTTTGTCTGTGCGCTGCTTTCTATCAGTAACGCACAGGCATTCGCTGATAACGTTTTTACCCACTCTGGCATACCGGCTTTATGCTCTACCGAGCGCAAACTACGCCGGTCCAGCAGCTCAACCGCCGATACTGGCTGCTGCTTTAATAGTGTGACGGCACGACAACAGCTCTCTACCGATGGGAACACAAACAACCCGGTGGCACGATGCGGATATTCCGCAACGGTGTTATAGGTAACCGCACTGATAAAGCCGAGGCAACCTTCCGAGCCCACCATTAAATGACTAAGAATATCAATAGGATCAGTAAACTCGGTCAGCGCATTTAACGAAAAGCCAGTGGTATTTTTTAAGCGGTATTTATGGCGGATCTTTGCGCTAAGCTCGCTGTTGGCCCGGGTTTGCGTGCCCAGCAATTCGAGCTCTGCCAGCAATGGCGCATGTGATTGGCGAAACGCCGCTACGCTCTGGCTGTCTTCGGTGTCCAGCACAGTGCCATCAAACAACACCAAACGCATTCCCGCCAGCGTATTAAAGCTGTTATGTGCTGTACCACAGCACATGCCGCTGGCATTATTGGCGACTATGCCGCCAATTTTACAGCTATTTATTGACGCCGGATCCGGGCCAATTTTACGCTGAAACGGGCTTAGCACTTTGTTGGCGGCGGCACCTATTACGCCCGGCTGCAGCCGGATTTGCTCACCCAAACCGCGTACTTCGCGTTGCTGCCAGTTTTCGCCCAGCACTAACAGTACCGAGTCTGTGACCGCCTGCCCCGATAAGCTGGTACCCGCCGCCCGAAACGTCAGTGCCACCTGGTATTGGTTGGCTAACTTGAGCAGCGCGATAACTTCGGCTTCGCTCTCAACACGAAGTACCAGCTTGGGTAATAAACGGTAAAAGCTGGCATCAGTGCCAAAGGCTAAAGTTTCCAGCGGATCATCAAAGTACCGCTGTGGCGGGATAAGCTGTTTAACGGCCTGAATAAACTGCGGGTGCATGCCAACCTCTGACAGCAAAGCGTAATAAGCTGATTAACCGATAATAAAGGATAGCAGCTCACTTTGCATAAAGTTTTATTGCCAACGCTCACAATACGTATAAATTATTCATCAGGCAGTGAGGTCAACAGCAATAAAAAAGCCGGCATCAGGCCGGCTCTTATCGTTTCGCTTACACCGTTATTCCGGCGCTTTAGACACGCCGACCATGGCCGGGCGCAATAAGCGGCCGTTCAGCTCATAGCCTTTTTGCATCACAAAGGTCACCGTGTTTGGTGCCACATCGGCTGAAGGCTGAATGCTCATGGCCTGGTGCAATTCCGGGTTAAACGGCTGGCCTTGTGGGTCAATCTGGTTTACACCAAATTTAGCCACGGTGTCTAAAAAGCTTTTCAGCGTCAGCTCTACACCTTCCACTACGCCTTTTAGCGCTTCATCTTCGCGGTTAATAAAGCCCAGCGCGCGTTCCAGGTTATCAACCACCGGTAACAAATCGCCGGCAAATTTTTCCAGCGCAAACTTATGTGCTTTTTCCACGTCCATACTGGCGCGGCGGCGGATATTCTCCGCTTCAGCTTTAATGCGCAGCATTAAATCCTGCTGCTCTGCCAGCTGGGCCTTAGTGCTGGCCAGCTCGTCTTCCAGCTTGGCAATAATAGCCTGCTCACCGGATAACTCGACGGTGTCGGCATGTTCATTAGTGCCCTGCGGCTGCTCAGTGCTGTGATCCGTTGGCTGTTGTTGCTCAGTCATGCGTTACTACTCCCAAATTAAGTAGGTGTATTATGGGGATACCTGGCGCCGATTCAAGTGCAAATTTAACTGGCGGGCACAGGCTTCAACTAAAGGAATTAAGCGGGCATAGTTCATCCGCCGCGGGCCCAACAGGGCAATAAAGCGTTTTGGTTGTTTCTGATAGCGCTGCACTATCACGCTGACATTGGCCAGTTCAATAAAGCCCGACTCTTTGCCCAGCAGTAATTTCGGCTGTTCGTCCTGCGTCAGGCTATCGAGCAAACGCAGCAAGCCTTCGGGCTGCTCCAGCATCTGCATTACCTGCTGCAGCGCCGGGTTTTGCTGGTACTCCGGCGTTAATAGCAGCTGATGCTGACCAAAAATCAGCGGTTGGTGCTGTTGCAGCTCATCTAAACTTAATAAGCCCAATACCTTTTGCAGCAACTGCTGGCACATACCGCTTTCGCCACGCACCAGCGTGCCTAAGCGCTCTATGCCATCCTGCCACTGGCCTCCGCCGCCTAACGCCGCGTTTAACAGGCAAAGCACCTTGCTTAGCACAGTGTTATCTATCGCCTGTTCACAGTGTAGTAAGCGGTGCAAAATATCGCCGTCTTCATCTATCACTACCAGCAAAAGCCGGTCACTGGCCAGGCGGACTAAATCAATTTGCCGCACGATACGGCTATCGGCTTTAGGTGCACTGACAATAGCCACAAAGCCGGTCAGGTTCGTCAGCAGCTGGCCAGCTTGCTGACACAACAAGGACACCGGCAACTGTTGTGTTAACTTACGTTGCAACTCGGTTTGCCAAAAACTACTCAGTGGCTGTAGCTGCAACATTTTATCGATAAACAAGCGGATGCCGGCGGTAGTAGGAATGCGCCCGGCCGAGGTATGCGGTGAGCGGATTAAACCTTGCTGCTCCAACGCCATCATGGTGTTGCGCACCGTGGCCGAACTGACCGCCAGCTGGGCGTTGTCGGCCAACAGCTTAGACGATACCGGTTGACCATCCAGCAGATACTGCTCGACAATCAGCTTTAAAATCAGCTCGGGCCTGCTCAGGGTTGACGTCATACCGCGCACTCTATTCTTTATTGCTTGTGGATATGGGGGCAAGGCCGGCTAATTCAAGCGCACAGACAGCGCTAGTGCGACAGCCACTGTGTCGTTATACTCTGCACAAGGGTAAAAAGGAACTGGCTATGTCACACGCATTCACCACCGTTGGACTCATTGGTAAGCCGCATCATCAGGGCGCAAACAATACGCTGCTCAGCCTGTATCAGTTTTTGCGCCAGCAAGGGCTGACGGTTTATGTCGAGCAACGGGTAGCGCAATCACTGGAGTTGCCCGACGTGGCGGTGCTGGATCTGGTTGAGCTGGGTAAAAAATGTGATCTGGCAATCGTGGTCGGTGGTGATGGCAATATGTTGGGTGCCGCACGGGTGTTGTCACGTTTTAATGTGGCGGTACTGGGGGTTAACCGCGGTAACCTGGGCTTTTTAACCGATCTGTCGCCAGAAAACTTCCAGCAGCCGCTAACCGAAGTACTGGCCGGTAATTTTGTCACCGAAAAACGTAACCTGCTGGAAATCAGTGTGCAGCGTGGTGGCGTGATTAAAAGCAGCAACAGTGCGGTAAATGAAGCCGTACTGCATGCCGACAAAGTCGCGCACATGATTGAATTTGAAGCCTATATTAATGACGAGTTTGTCTATAGCCAGCGCTCGGACGGTCTGATTATCAGCACCCCGACCGGCTCCACGGCCTACTCGTTATCTGGCGGCGGTCCTATACTGACGCCGGATCTGGATGCAGTGACCTTAGTGCCAATGTTCCCACATACGCTGAGTAGCCGGCCGCTGGTGGTGTCGGGCAGCAGCGAAATCCGCTTAAAAGTGGCCAGCACCAACGATGCCCATCTGCAAATCAGCTGTGACAGCCATGTTATTCTGGCCGTAATGCCGGGCGACGATATTTATATCCGTAAGCACCCGACGCCGCTTCGGCTGGTACACCCGCCGGGGTACAGCTATTTTCACGTGCTACGCAACAAGTTAGGCTGGGGCAGCAAACTTTATTAAAACCCGGCTTGCCAAGGTGATATTTCCTGTATAAAGTTACTGTATAAATAACCACTGTTATTTTTCACAGTTAACTTAGCTGGCAGGAGAATGTCATGCTGTGCCATCTGCATATTAGTAATTTTGCTATTGTCCGTGCGCTGGAAATTGACTGGCACAGCGGCATGTCTACCATTACCGGCGAAACCGGTGCTGGTAAATCTATCGCTATCGACGCCCTGTCACTGTGTTTAGGCGAGCGCGCCGATGCCAGCGTAGTGCGCCCCGGCGCCGATAAAGCCGATATCGTCGCCAGCTTTGATATCAGTAAATTAAGCGCCGCCCAGCAGTGGTTAGCCGAGCAAGATCTGGCCATGGGCCACGAGTGCATCGTGCGGCGGGTGGTCAGTAACGAAGGCCGCTCGCGCGGTTACATTAACGGTGTACAGGTGCCGGCGCAGCAGTTAAAAGCGCTGGGGCAGCATTTGCTGAGCATTCATGGCCAGCATGCCCACCAACAATTACTGAAAAACGATTATCAGCGCCAGTTGCTGGATGCCTTCGCTGCTAACAGCAGCCTGCTGGAGGCTACCCGTAGCAGTTGGCGGCACTGGCAGCAATTGCAGCGTGAATATGCCCAGCTGCAACAATCGCAGCAGCAGCGTGATGCACAGCGTCAGTTGTTGGAATATCAGGTGGCCGAGTTAGATCAGTTTGCCCCGTTACAAGACGAGTACCCGCAGCTGGAAGCCGAGCACAGCCGGTTAAGCCACGGCAATACCTTGTTAAGCCAAAGCCAACAATGCTTACAACTGCTGTACGATGACGAACAGCAAAATATCTATCAGGCGCTGTCCATCGCTGCCGGCCAGCTGGAGCAGCTGTGCAGCCTGGATCCGGCGCTGAATAATATCAGCCAGATGTTACAGGACGCGCTGGTGCAAACCGAAGAGGCCAGCCGTGAGCTGCGCCGCTACGCCGACAAAGTAGAGTTGGACCCGGAGCGGTTAGCCCAGATTGATGAGCGCTTAAGCCAGTGGCTTAACCTGTCGCGCAAACATCAGGTGAGTTATGAAGAGTTACCGGCACTGCACCAGCAACTTTCCGAGCAGTTGGCGGCGCTGACCGGTGATGATAAACGCCTGCTGCAGTTAGAAGCCGACATAAACGGCGCGCAGCAGCATTATTTAAAGCAGGCCGAAGCACTAAGCCAGCAGCGCCAGCAAGCTGCTGCACTGTTAAGTGATAAAATCAGCCGCAGCATGCATGAGCTCAGCATGGCCAATGCCCGTTTTGCCATCGTAGTTAACCCGCTTGATGTCAGCCATGGCAGTGCTCAGGGTATCGATCAGATCGATTTTCAGGTATCTACCAACCCCGGCCAGCCGCTGCAGGCTTTGAGTAAAGTGGCCTCAGGCGGTGAGCTGTCGCGTATCAGCCTGGCCATACAGGTGATCCTGGCCGATAAAATTACCACCCCAACACTGATCTTCGATGAGGTGGATGTGGGTATCAGCGGCCCGGTCGCCGCCGGTGTCGGCCGTTTGCTGCGCCAACTGGGGGAAACCACGCAAATTATCTGTGTTACCCATCTGCCGCAGGTAGCCAGCCAGGGCCATCAGCAGTTGTTTGTCGAAAAATACACCGACGGCCTGGCCACGGAAACCCGCATGCGCGAGCTAAATGCCGACGAGCGCATCAGCGAAATTGCCCGTTTACTGGCGGGCGAAAACATCAGTGCCAGTGCGCTAGCCAACGCCCGTGAACTTTTATGCGCGCCTTTAGTCTGAAAGAAGGTTTTTCAGCCGGCTTGTCATAGGGTATGATGAGCCCACTTAGGTAAAGCAGAAGCAACAGATGAAAGCAGTAGTAAAAATGATGGTGCTGGCCGCAGGCCTTCTTAGCCTTAGCGCCTGCAGCAGCTGGGTGTATCGCATTGATATACCGCAAGGCAATTATTTAGAGCAAAAAGATATCGACAAACTGCGTGTCGCCATGACCAAAGAGCAGGTGAAGTTTGTACTGGGTACACCGGTAGCCAGCAACGCCTTTGATAATGACACCTGGCATTATTTTTACGCCTTAAAAGGCGGCCGTGGCGATAACTTTGAAAAGCAGTTAATTGTCGAGTTTAAAGACAACAAGCTGCAGGACATAAAAGGCGACTTTAAAAAGTCTGACGACTTTAATACGCCGCTGGATATTTAAGCCGCGTATAAAGCTAACAACAAAAAACCAGCATACTGCTGGTTTTTTGCTTTTATGCATGCGGTTAAAGCGATAAAACAGGCTAACTGCCCGCGTCGGTTTTTACCTCGTGCGGCCGGCCACCGGTGACTTTATCAGCGCGGCCTTCTTCTTTGGCTTTCTCGGCGCGGCGGCGGCGCAAATCTTTCGGATCAGCAATCAGCGGGCGGTAAATTTCTATTCTGTCGCCAGCTTTTACCGTATCGGTAAGTTTTACCGGCCGGCTCCAAATGCCGACTTTTTGCTGGATTAAATCAATATCCGCAAACTGCTGTAAAATACCGGACTGCTCGATAATTTGCTGTACAGTGGCGCTTTTGCTTACCGACACGGTAAGTAAACTTTGCCGCTCGGGTAAGGCATAGGCCACTTCAACGGTTATATTTTCAGCCATTGTGCTCTCCGTATACCTGTTTGGCCCGGGTGGTAAACGCCTGCACCATAGATGCGGTTAACTCAGCAAAAATTTTACCAAAGGCAAACTGAATTAACTTACTGGAAAACTCAAACTCGAGTTTTAATATCACTTTGCAGGCGCTGTCATTTAACGGCTGAAACTGCCAGCCACCGCGTAATTGCTTAAAAGGGCCGTCGACCAGCTGCATGGCAATTTGCTGATTTGGTGTTAACGTATTGCGGGTGGTGAAACTATGGCTAATGCCCGCCTTGGAAACTGTCAGCGATGCCACCATCTCTTGCTCTGACTGACTAACAATGCGCGCGGCGCTGCAGCCGGGTAGAAATTGCGGATAATCCGGTACGGCGTTTACCAGATCATACATCTGCTGCGCGCTGTAAAAAACCAACGCACTGCGTTCAATTTGTGGCATACTCACTCCCCTTTAAACTCGCCGCCGATTGTAACAGAATAACGCGCTGCAACAAGGCATGAGCCATCGCTGACATCCAACACTG